>JAWLBX010000050.1:0-2793 GCA_041687435.1 Alphaproteobacteria bacterium | reverse complement strand
GTATCGCCGGATCGCGTGCGCGCGGCGCATGCACACGAGCCACTTGTCGTGCGGGAAACGGATCAGGGTGCTATGATCTTGGGGAAGGCCGCTCGCCTTTGCTTCGTACCCGGAACCCGCATCTCGCCAGTGCGGGTTTCGCCTTTTATCAGGTGGCCTCATCGTCGCCACCTCCCTGATCCGCGTTTTTGACCGTCCGGTGCAGGCCGCGCAGATCCTCGGCCATCGCATGCGTTTCATTGCAGATCCACAGCCAGATTGACCGGTCGGATTCGCCCAGTTGATACATGCGATCCGCAACGTCGCAAACGGTATCCAGGCGCTGCATCCGCTTTTCCGTAACGCGGATGATGGACGCCTCAAGGGGGGTGTAAGTGCGATGGGGGTTCATGCCGACACCTCCTTTGCTTTCAACCACGCATCCAGAGATTCCCGACGCCATCCAACACAGCGCGGAGAAAATACAAGCTTGCGGGGAAAGTCGGGATCGCGCTCGGCGATGTTGTATAGCTGGCGCAGACTGACACCAACATATTCGGCAGCCCGTGGCGGGCGCAATACTTCAGGATTTTGCATGTTATAAACCTCACCGTTGTGCAGGCAGGTTCATTCAATCATGCAATTTGACTTCCTTGTGGTAAATGATCCGACTTTGTTAGAGGGTGCTATTTACCATTTCGCTCGGCTTTGCCTATTTCGGCACAACGGCGCTCGCTGGCGTCCCATTCTGCGCGTATCTCTCGCAGCCATTTGGTTATTGCCTCGGGTGAAGGGTGTTCGATTCCAGCCGCGTCCATGATGCGCCGCGCCAGGGGGCGGGTTCCTCGGTTGGGTTTCCCTGGTGGCTCAAGGAAAGCATGGGCTTGGTTGACGGCGGTTTTCTGCTCCCGCATGGCACGGGTTGCGGGATCGCGACGAATGACCGCCTTTGCATCAGATAGCGGGCCGAGTGCGGTGCCGGCAGCCTCCCGCGCTTTCCTGATATACCGTAAAACCTCCTGGTACCCATGCCAGCGGTTGTTAAGCTGCATTTGGACCGTGATGCTGGTCAACTCGTCAAGCATTTCGCGCAGCTTACGGTCGGCGCGGTCGAGTTTCCCTTTGAGGATTTCGTAGTCCTCCGCGCCCTTCCCGTACTGGCGCTCTTGCTCCCGGCGGTCCCGGATGTACTGCGCCGATTCCTGAACCCACTTCTCCAGGTCCGCGTCCTTCATGCGCTGGCCTCCTTCACCTTCGGTGCCACGGTGGCGCTGAACGCGGCCAGAGCATCGGCGGCTGTTACCGGGCAAAGGTGGCCGTAGTGGCGCTCTATCATGCTGGCGGACTTGTGCCCGGCCATCTGTGCGACGGTGAGCAGCGGCACGCCAGCGGCCACCAGGGCGCTGATGAAGTGATGCCGGAGGCTGTAGAACGTCAGGTCTTCCGGCAGGGCGCCCAGCTTCTTGATGCGAACCCAGGCCCGGCCGTGCGCCTTCTTGTCCATACGCCGGCCGGTTTCGGAGGACGGGAAGACCAGGCCGGAATCCGGCTTGCCGTGTTGCTCCCACCAGGCGCGCACGATTGCCAGCAGATCCGGGGGCAGGGTCATCACGATGCGCGCCGGGTCCGGGTGGTGCCGGGTCTTCTCGGGCACCTTCACCAGCCGGCCAAAGGTGACATTCAGTTCTTGCCAGGTCAGCGAGTAAAGATCGCCGGGCCGCAGGCCGGTGTACAGGGCGGCGTAGGTAAAGGGGATGCTCCAATGCGGATAGGCGACGGTATCCAGATCCGGCAAATCCGGCTTGCCGTGTGCCCGGCTGTTTCTGCGTTGTCGCCGCAATTCATCCGCGAACGCGGTCAGGCCCGTGTGCAACGCCTGGATCTCGTCAGCGGTCAACAGACGCCGGGCGGCGGCTCGGTCCGCTGATAGTTCCTCTGCGCGCGCCTTGTCGGTCGGGCGCTCCAGTGTGACGCCTTCCAGCGGGTTCGCCTCTAGAACCGGCGGGTCCTGCCGGGCGGCATGGCGCAGCATCGTCTTGAGTGCGCCGAAAGCTCGTTGCAGGGTGGCATGGGCGCGGCCGGCTTCCTCACGCTTTCGCTGCCACTCGGTCACGTCGGCACGGGTGAGGGTAGCCATGTCCCGATCCATCCAGCCCGCGAAGTTGTGCTTGATGGTGGCCAGGGTTTCCCCGCCAGACTTCTTGCGGTCCTGGTGCCGGGTATAGGGGCCGCGCAGATACTTTTCGAGGGTGCGTTGCTTGGCGAGTTCTTCGGCCTGAATCGCCTCGCTGCGCTGCGCCTTCTTCTCTTGCAGCGGGTCGGCGTCCTTGATCCGCCATTGCCGCGCGTCCTCCGCGGCTTCCTGCGGCTTCTTCGCGGGATAGCTGCCGATGGTTGCGACCCGGCGCCGGCCGGTCCGGTCGGTGTAGCGGTAGCGCCAAGACCCGCCACGCTTCAGCTTGAGCAGGTGCAGGCCGGATATCTTCTCGCACCAGAGGGTCGCGCGTTCCTCGGATGCTGCCAGGAAGGCGCGGGCGGCGGCGTCGGTGATGCTGGTGTCCAGGGGTTTGGCGGGCATGGCGGGCGGCTCCGTGTGACCAATCTGTGACCATTAAGGTAACACAAACCTGCACGAATGTACCCCACCCTGCGTTACGTTTTCGCCTAAGTCTCTGTTTTACCTCTATACCGCCTTGCCCTCGGTTCCGGCTAGAGCCCTTGACATGGTGGGGGTCGTTGGTTCGAGTCCAATCGCGCCTACCAAATAAAGATGAAAAAACAGCCGCTTGGCGCAAAACGCAGGCGGCTGTTTTC
>JAWLBX010000049.1:0-4848 GCA_041687435.1 Alphaproteobacteria bacterium | reverse complement strand
AGTTTGTCGCGGTTCGAACACTGTCCGGGCAAGCCGATTTGGAACCAGCGAAGGGGAGGCGCAACCAGGCCTCCTGAAGCTGGAGAGCGAAAGGGGAAAATCGATGGTGAGGCGTTGTTTGCTCGCCCCAGCGGCACTTACGGCTGCGCTGGGACTGTTTTCCGCACCGGCGCAAGCAGGTGCCACGTTCGACGCGGTGATGGAACGCGGTGAGGTGATATGCGGCATCAATACCGGGTTCGTCGGGTTCAGCATGCCCAATGAGAAAGGGGAATGGGAAGGCCTGGATGTCGATTTGTGTCGCGGTTTGGCGGCGGCCCTGTTCGGCGATCAACAAAAGGTGCAGTTCGTTCCGCTGACGCCGTCCACACGATTTACAGCGCTCACCGCGGGCGAGGTCGATGTCCTGTTCCGCAATAGCACCGAAACCATGCTGCGGGACGTCACCCTCGGCCTGCGCGCGATCACGCCGTATTTCTACGACGGTCACACATTCATGGTTGCGGCAGATTCGGGCATCACCACTGCCGCCCAGCTTGAGGGGGCCACGATCTGTCTGTTGCAGGGTACGACCAACGAGCAGATTACGGCGGACTATTTCCGCAAGAACGATCTAAACTTCGCGCCGGTAGTGTTCGAACGCTCGGAACAGGCCCGCGACGCCTTGGCCGCCGGCAGGTGTGACAGTTTCGGTTCGGACAGCGGCAATCTCGCCGCCGTGCGGCTTTCCATGAAGAACCCCTCCGATTGGACAATCCTGGACGAGCGGTTCTCGAAAGAACCTTACGGCCCGTTCATCCGCCGCGGCGACGACGAATGGCACGACGTCATTCGCTGGCATGTCAATGCATTGTTCGAAGCCGAGGAAAACGGCATCACCAGTGAGAATGTCGAGAAGGTTCGGGACGTGACGACCGACGCCAATATCCGGAGGCTTCTGGGGGTTACGCCTGAACTCGGCGAGGCGCTCAAAATCGATCCGGCCTGGGTTGTCAATGCGATCAAGGCCGTGGGTAATTATGGTGAGATGTTCGAACGTCACCTTGGCCCCAACAGCCAGATCGGGATGTCGCGCAGTCTGAACAGGCAGTGGAAAGACGGTGGCCTGATTTACGCGCTTCCGATGCGATAACGATGGTCGGCCGCGCGGTGTCCTTCCTGCCGCGCGGCCTCCCATTCAGAGTGATCTGATCCGATGCGCCTATAGTGGCGCGTCCGCCTTCCTGTTCTGGATGATCCCAATATGCAGTTCCCAAAGTTGCATGTCGCGCACCTGCCGACACCCTTCGAGCCGTTGGACAGGCTCAGCGCCTTGCTCGGCGGACCCCGCATCTGGGTGAAGCGCGATGATTGCACTGGCTTGGCAACCGGCGGAAACAAAACCCGCAAGCTCGAATACCTCATGGCGGATGCACTGCATCGGGATGCCGATACCGTCATTACCGTCGGAGCCGTGCAATCGAACCATGTCCGGCAGACGGCTGCGTTCGCCGCAAGGCTCGGATTAAGGTGCGTGGTGTTTCTCGAAACACGCATTCGCGCAGAAGATGTGGTTCACAACAGCAATGGCAACATGCTTCTGAACCGGCTTTTCGGCGCTGAAATTTCGGCGGTTCCCGTCGGAACGGCCACCGATACTCTGATGGCGGAAGCCGCACAGAAATGCCGTGTTGCGGGAGGTGTGCCTTATGTCATTCCGACTGGAGGCTCCGCTCCGATCGGCGCATTGGGCTATGTTCAGGCTGCCCGGGAGCTGAACCGGCAAGTTGCCGATTTGAAGCTGAACGTCGATGAAGTCGTGCTGGCGACCGGCAGCGCCGGAACCCAGGCGGGACTGCAGGTAGGCTTTCGGTCGTGCGGCTTCAGGGCGCCCGTGTGGGGCGTAAGCGTAGGCAAGGCGGCCGACGTGCTGGAACCGATCGTGCTCGACCTCACAAGATCGACCGCCGACTATGTGGGGCTCGGCGAAGACATCACTGCCGACGAGGTACATGTAAGTTCCGATTATGTCGGGGAAGGTTACGGAATACCAACGCCCGGCGTTATCGAGGCCGTGAAGCTGGTGGCGCAAACCGAAGGCATTCTGCTCGATCCGGTTTATACCGGAAAAGCGATGGCCGGGCTGATCGATCGCATCCGCCGCGGCCACTACAGGAGCGGACAGAATATCGTATTCTGGCACACTGGGGGCAGCGTGGGTCTTTTCGCTTATGCCGACGTTTTCGCGGTCCTGGATGAAGAGGGGACGCTCGCGGCGATGCGGGCAGATGCAGTGATGCCCGATACGGCCTGAAACGCGGTTTGAGAAAACCATGCCGAGTATACCGACCGAAGTTCATCGCGGGATTGAGAAGCGTTTACCTGCGTCAGGTGCCGGCTTTTCATGGAACAATGCCAGGCTGCGCAGCATCGTCTGGCAAATCCTGGCTGTCGGTCTGGTGCTGTCCGGATTGTGGTGGTTTGCCGTCAACACCATACACAATCTGGACAGCCGGAGCATCGCCAGCGGATTCGGATTTCTGGGCAGTGAGGCGGGCCTGCCCATCGGTGAGCACCTGATCAGCTACTCACCCGCAGACACCTATCTGCGTGCGCTGACCGTGGGTGTCATCAATACACTCAGAGTAGCTCTGACGGGCATCGTGCTGGCAAGCATTCTGGGGACTCTGATCGGAATTGCGCGGTTGTCGCGAAACTGGCTCCTGTCACGCGTTTCGGCTGTCTATGTCGAAGTCGTGCGGAATTTGCCGCTGCTGGTGCACCTCCTGGTGATCTACACGGCCCTGCAGGGACTGCCACCGCCGCGCCAGGCCTTCAGTCCCATTCCGGGCGTTTTCCTGAGCAATCGGGGTTTCTATTTTCCCTCGCTGAACTGGTCGGTGCCATTGCTTTGGGCAATTGCGGCGATGGCTGCGGGCATCGCGGTTGCGGTGCTCTACGCGCGCTGGGCAAGAAATAGACAACAGGCTGATGGACGGCAAAGACCCGTCTGGCCTTTGGCGTTAGCTGTCGTTACCGGGTTTCCGCTTCTGGCATCCCTGGCAACCGGGGCCGATTGGACGGTGGCGCTACCGGAACTGCGGGGCCTGAATTTTCGCGGCGGAGCGAATCTTTCGCCGGAGTATTTCGCCTTGCTGGCCGGACTTGTGATCTACACGTCAGCCTTCATCGCGGAGATCGTGCGGGCAGGTATCCTCGCTGTCGGCAAAGGCCAGCGGGAGGCCGCCGAAGCACTGGGCCTGCACAACCGCATGATTCTGCAATTCATTGTGCTGCCGCAGGCTTTGCGGGTCATCATTCCACCGGCCACCAGCCAGTATCTCAATCTGGCGAAGAATTCTTCTTTGGCCGTTGCCATTGGCTATCAGGACATCGTGTCCATCACCAATACCGTGATCAACCAGACGGGTCAGGCGGTGGAAGGAATTGCGATAATCATGGCCGTTTATCTGACGATCAGCCTGACAATTAGCCTGTTCATGAACTGGTACAACAAACGCATCGCGCTGACGGAGCGTTAGGTCATGTCGCACAAGGCGGAGTCCGGAGTTTCAGGTGTGCAGATGGCTGCAATGGCACCGGTCACACTTCGGCCGCCGGTAAGACATGCCGGATTGCTGGGCTGGCTGCGGCGGAATCTTTTTTACTCATGGGTTTCGAGCCTGATTACCGCTGGGCTGGCCTATCTGGTGCTGCGGGCGGGAACCGACCTTGCGAACTGGGCACTTTTCGGGGCGGTCTGGACTGTTCCATACGACTCCGCCGGGGCACAAACGCAGATTTGCCGCGAGGCGACCGGCGCGTGCTGGGCGATTATCGCGGAAAAGCATCGATATATTCTCTTCGGCTCCTATCCGTTCGACGAGCAGTGGCGGCCGGCCCTGTGTATCGGCATTTTCATCATGCTCTACATTGGATCCGCCTGGCGGCGGCTTTGGAGCAGGAAATTAATTCTGATCTGGATTGCAGGTATTCTTGCGGTTGGAACGATCATGTTCGGCGGCGTGTTCGGCCTCAGTTACGTGCCGCAGGAGCGTTGGGGCGGTCTGGTCATCACTCTGATCCTTGCGACTTTCGGACTGGCCTTTGCTTTCCCGCTGGCCATCCTTGTGGCACTCGGACGGCGGTCCGATATGCCGGCGATCAAATGGCTGTGTGTCGGATATGTCGAACTCATCCGCGGTGTGCCACTGATATCACTGCTGTTCATGGCCAGCGTCGTGCTGCCGCTTTTTCTGCCCGAAGGCCTCAATCTCGGCAAGCTCCTGCGGGCGCAGATCGCTATTACGCTGTTTGCGGGAGCCTATCTTGCCGAAGTTGTGCGAGGAGGACTGCAGGTGTTGCCCAAAGGGCAATATGAGGCCGCAGATGCATTGGGTCTGTCCTATTGGAAGAAAATGCACCTTGTCATCCTGCCTCAGGCGCTGCGAACGGTCATCCCTCCGCTTGTCAATACCTTTATCGGCTTCTTCAAGGACACGAGCCTTGTGCTGATCGTCGGCATTTTCGACTTTCTTGCGACCGGGAAAACCGCTGTTCTCGAACCGGTCTGGCAGGGGTTTTCCATGGAAGTTTATGTGTTCTGCGGGATGGTCTATTTCTGCTTTTGTTTTGCGATGTCCCGTTATAGCCAAGGGCTCGAAGCGCGTTTGAAGCAGCGTGCGTTTCCCGGCTAAAAGGCAATCCTTGATTGACCGGTGCGGCGTCCGGTTATCTGCTGATCCTCCGGCGGGCCGGAAATTTTTCCCTGACCGGATGTGGAGAGGTGCGTGAGAAGTCTTGGCTCGATTTCGCAGATCATTGCTTTTGCCAAGATCGCGGAAACCGGTTCCCTTTCAGGCGCAGCCC
>JAWLBX010000048.1:0-5692 GCA_041687435.1 Alphaproteobacteria bacterium | reverse complement strand
GTAAGCGACCGGCGACGCCGCCCTTGACGGATCAGGCGGCAGCCCAATTCCAGGGGAGGAGTTCGTCGATGCGGTTGATTTTGTGGTCGGCGATCCGTGCGAGCACGTGGGTGAGCCAGGCGCGTGGATCGATGCCGTTGAGCTTCGCCGTCTCGATCAGGGTGTAGGCGATGGCGGCTGCTTTTCCGCCGCCCTCGGAGCCCATGAAGAGGTAGTTCTTGCGGCCCAGCGCGATCGCCCGCATGGCGCGCTCGGCGCTATTGTTGTCGAGTTCCAGGAAGCCGTGGTCGAGATAGGGGCGCAGGCGTTTGATCCGGGTTAGCGCATAGCGGATGGCAGCGGCCAGAGGCGACTTGCCGGATATGCGCCGGAGTTGCTCTGCAAGCCAGGTTTCCAGATCGTCGAGGATCGGCTTGGCACGTGCCTGCCGCAGTTGCGCCCTCTGATCGGGCGGCGAGCCGCGCGCCTCTTTCTCGATGGCGTAGAGGTCTGCAATGCGCCGGATCGCTTCCTCGGCGATGGCTGAGCCCTAGGCCTTGTGCACGTCGACGAACTTGCGCCGGATGTGGGCCATGCAGGCGACCCCCCGGATCGTGCCGCTGCGGTAGAGGCTTTCGAACCCGGCATAGCCGTCCGCATGCATCCAGCCCTGATACTGGGCCAGATGGCCTGCCGGCCGTTCGCCCTTGCGGTCGGTGCTGAACCGATACCAGGCCGCCGGCGCCGCTTCTCCGCACCATGGCCGTTCGTCCCGCACATAGGTCCAGAGCCGCGCCGTGGCGGTCTGGCCGGTGCCGGGGGCCTGCAGCTTCACCGGCCTTCTCGGGGCTTACGCGGCCCCACCCGAGGCCACGGTCCCCTCGAAGCATCCGCAAAGATCGCCTGGCCACGCCGGACATGTTTGCCAACGGCCTCGGCCAAAGGCTCCAACAGCTCTGTCATCTGCCCGACCCAGCCGGTCAGGATCGAACGCGGCAGCTCGATGCCGTCGCGTTCGAAGATCTGGCTCTGGCGATAGAGCGGCAGGTGGTCGGCGTATTTGCCGACCAGCACATGCGCCAGCAGGCCCGGCCCCGGCCGGCCGCGTTCGATCGCGCGCGAGGGCAGGTCGGCCTGGACGATCCGCTCGCAACAGCGGCACGCCAGCCGCGGGCGCACGTAGCGGTTCACGACATAGCGGCCGGGCACGTATTCCAGCTCTTCCGTCACGTCCTGGCCGAGTTCGCGCAGCTTGCCGCCACAGTCCGAGCAGGTCTCACCCGGCGTCAGCACGCTCTCGCGCCGTGGCAGTCGCTCCGGCAGGGGGCGGCGCTTCGGTTGTTGCTGCTCGCCGCCGACAGCGGCCGCTACCTGTTTTGGCGCTTCGGCCGCGCGGGCGATCTCTTCCTCTTCCAGGGTCAGTTCCAGCTGGTCCAGGCTCTCTGAGCGGGAGCCGTACTGGGGTCGCCTCAGGCCGGCGAGCTGGTGCTGCAGCCTGGCGATGACGAGGTCGCGGTTGGTCAACTCCGATGTCAGCGACGCGATCAGATCCTTCAGAATGTCCGGGTCGTCCGGCAGGGTTTTGCTGTCGCTGATCATGCGGACAATGTAGCGGATCGGCACTCTCAGGGAATCCCAAAACGGTCGGGAAAGACCGGAAACCGGCGCCTTTCAGCCTGCCGTCAGCGGCCGCCAGGTTCGCAATGGAGCACGCCAATCGATGCCCTCCAGCAACATCGACAGCTGGGCTGCGGTGACATGGACCTGGCCGTCGGCAACCGACGGCCAGACGAAGCGGCCCTTCTCCAGGCGTTTGGAAAACAGGCAGGCTCCCTGCCTTCGTCGGGAAAACAGCCTCCCAGGCTGTTTCCTGATCCTCCTCAGCCCACCAAATCACCTTGATGAGGTCGCCCCGCCGGCCCCGGAACACGAACAGATGCCCGCCATAGGGATCGGCCTTCAGGATCGTCTCGGCCAATGCGGCCAGGCAGGCAAAGCCCTTGCGCATGTCGGTGACGCCGCCGGCCAGCCAGATCTTCATCGAGGCCGGAACCGGGATCACGTCTCCAGGCTCCGCACCAATCGCGCAACCGCATCCGGGGCGACATCGCCGATCAGCCGGAGGCTGCGCCCGTTGGCCAGGGCAATCTCGATAGAACCCGGGCCAGGCTGCTGTCTGACCTGCCGGTGGGCTGCTGGCTCCTCAATCACCTCAACGGGAAGAAAATGCGCCTCCCCAAGGCCTGCATCGCCCGGCTGAAAGCGCGGATCGCGCCGCCAGTTGAAAACCTGGTTCGCATTGAGATCGTAACGCCGGGCGACCTGGGCGACCGAAACACCAGGGACCAGCGTCTGCGCCACGATCCGCCGCTTCTCCTTCCTCGGGAAAACGATCTCCCAGATCGTTTTCTAATCCTCGTCAGCCGGCCAAAACCGACGAACCTGCCGCTTCCGCCTCGCCATCAAACCAGCCTCAAGTGTCCACTTCCGTTAGTGGACACTTACGCCCACTGCGAACCAGCAGGATCACTCACAGAACCAGCAGAGCAAGAGCGGGGAGGCCGGACGGTTACCTCCGGGGCGGCGTTCAAGCGTTTGATAACGCGAAAGATTTTGGTTGCGGGGGCAGGATTTGAACCTGCGACCTTCAGGTTATGAGACGGATAAGCTAAACATTAATATATTGATTTTACTAGATAAACCTTATTTTCAATAATTTTTGTGTGAGAAATAGAATATTGCGCGAATCACCTCGTCATGTTCCCAACGTTACCTAATCCGCTGATTCCGCACAAGATTTTTGTCTCCTACGGGATATCGGGGCCTTTGCGGCCTGGAGCCTGCGTCATATGCAGCAGCAGCCGCCCTCACCCGGCGGGTGGGCGGCGCTGCTTTCAGGAGAAGCGGGACTGGCCTGCTTTGGTGGAGAGCCCGAGCCGGTGAGCCGGGCCAGCTGGTCCGGCCGGCCGGGCACGCCTGATCAGATCGGCTACCGGCGCGGCCGAAGGGACGCGTCACGCTGTCCCGCGCCTACGCCAGCGGCAGAAGTGCAAGCTGGCGTCCTGTAATCGCGCAGCCGACGCCATAATGTTTTATGTGCCATATCCGATAATTCTGAGTTATCGGATATGGCACATAAACCAAAAATATGTGCTATCTCCGATATTGAATTTTTATCGGATTTAGCGCATAATGAAAGTCGGAGAAAACCATGACCGACCTTGCCCGCACACCAAAACAGATCGGCAGCCTCATCCGCCGCCAGCGCAAACAGAAAGACCTCAGCCAAATCCAGCTCGGCGAGAAGGCGGGGTTGCGCCAGGAGACGATATCGCTAATCGAAAACGGCAACCCCGCTGTCAGGCTGGAAACGATCCTCGCCGTCCTGGCCGCCCTCGGTCTTGAATTCCGGATCGTGCCTCGTTCGAAAGGCACCGCCGCCGACATCGAGGACATTTTCTGATGCCGCGCCGCCGCCACCATGCGCCGCTGCGCGTCCTGTTGAACAACCGCCTTGTCGGCCATCTGGACAAGGCAGCGAGCGGCGCGATCGCCTTTCGGTATGATCAGAGCTGGCTGGACTGGAACCACACCTTACCGATTTCCCTCTCTTTACCCCTGCGCGAAGATGCCTATCGGGGCGAACCGGTTGTCGCTGTGTTCGACAATCTGCTTCCGGATTCAGACGCGCTGCGCCGCCGTGTGGCGGAACGGGTTGGCGCGGCTGGCATCGACGCCTACAGCATGCTTGCCGCCATCGGCCATGACTGTGTCGGCGCGCTGCAATTTATCGCCGATGATGATGCTGCTGATGATGATTATCATAGCGATCATGGCCATGCCGATACCGGGGCCATCACCGGCGAAATTGTCGATGATGGCGCAATCGAAAAGATTTTAAATGGACTCGCGCAGGCACCTCTTGGCCTGAGCCGCGATGATGAATTCCGGATTTCGGTTGCGGGCGCGCAGGAGAAGACAGCCCTGCTCCGGCAGGACGGGAAGTGGCTTAAACCTCACGGCACAACGCCAACCACTCACATTTTCAAAACGCAGATCGGCAGGCTGCCAAACGGCATCGACCTGTCGAACAGCGTCGAAAACGAGTTTTACTGCTTAAGGCTTGCCGCCGCCTTCGGCCTGCCGGTGAACAAGGCAGAGATCAGAACATTCGGCGCGACGACGGCGCTTGTCATCGAGCGCTTCGACCGCCGCCAGACTAAGGATGGCCGGCTGCTCCGCCTGCCGCAAGAAGATTGCTGTCAGGCTCTATCAGTGCCGCCTACCAGAAAATACCAAAGCGACGGCGGCCCCGGCCTGGTGCAGATCCTTGATCTGCTCAAGGGCAGCGATGACCCCGCCGCCGATCAGAAAACCGTTCTGAAGGCGCAGATCCTCTTCTGGCTGATCGGCGCCACTGATGGGCATGCGAAAAATTTCAGCATCTTTATCGGCCCCGGCGGGAGCTATCAGTTAACCCCGCTCTACGATGTGCTCACCGCGCAGCCCAGCCTCGTTGCCCGGCAGATCGAACGCAAGCAGATGCGGCTTGCCATGTCCGTCGGCACGAGGAACCACTACAAGATTGGCGAGATTACCGGTCGCCATTTCGTGCAGACCGGCGAAGCCGCGGGATTGCCCAGGGCACTGATTCGCGATGCTATTGATGAGATGCCGGACACTGCCGAGACGGCCATGGATCAGATTGCCGGCGAACTGCCGCCGGATTTCCCTGAGGCCATTCATGGTGCGGTCAGGGACGCCGTAGCCAAGCGCCTGTGCTCTCTCCGGGCCGGCACTAGCTAGGGGTCGGACGAAGCTGACCGCCGCCGCGTCCGCTACCGCTGCCCCTGGTTTTGCGATAAACCGTCTTCGGCTCGAGGTCGCCTGCTGCCTCGTATAGATCAGCGAGACTGTGGTAGCAGCCAGCGGTTTCGTAGCCATCGATCGCGCCGCCGGTCCGATCGCAAACCATTACCGGCCGGCCTTGTTCATCACAGGGCGTAAAATACAAAGATGCTTTCCGGATGTGCGTTATGCCGTGCTGGCGGAAAAATTCGCGGTCCTGGTAAAAGGCCTGGAAAAAATCATCGACGCTCATGAGTCCTGAATATATTTCTTTCATTGGATTATCCTCTTCACAATTATGGTTTTCCTATCCTTTGGATTATACATAACTCAACCTTAACGAGTTCTTAATCCTCTTTGTTCGCATTCTTCGGCCGGCCCGGGTTTGCACGCGGAGCGGGCAGAAGCGGCGCCTTCCGCTTGGGCGTGCCGCCATGGCTGTTGAACACAGCAGGCATAGGTTTTGCCGCTTCCGTCTCGCGGCGTAGCGCTGTGAGCTCGTCGTGAAGCCGGTGCAGATCCTCATCCTCATGCAATGGCATGCGGCCTGCGCTTTCCTTCGCCTGCCGGCGCAGCTTTTTCGCAAGCGAGCGCCGCTCCCTTACTTCCACCGCTGTCAGCGACTGCTTTTCGCGATTAATCGCGGCACGCTCGCGGGCATGACGCGCGCTCAGTGCTGTGCGTTCGGCCTGATGCCGCTCCTGCGGTTTTGTGAGCCTCAACCTTCTCGTGATGGGCGCGAGCACCGCCCTTAAGCCCGGCATTGTGTCAACCGGCATGGAAAAGGGCCCCCCTATCGGCGTGGAAAAGGGACCCCTCTGGCGGTTGGGTGAGGTGGGCCTGACGCGCCGGAGCTTTCGGGTGG
>JAWLBX010000047.1:0-8570 GCA_041687435.1 Alphaproteobacteria bacterium | reverse complement strand
CCAAAAACCCGAAACCTATCCGTCAGATCGATCCATGGCCTTCGGTTGCCTGCATCCATCGCCATCCGCGGATGAAATGATGGTTAATACGGGTGTCCATCTCTAATGTAATCATTTACATCAGCTCTGTTTGCGAAATTAATTAAATCTTGCATGTTATTTTCCTTGAGATATTCGCATGGTACATGAATATACTATGTTAATTCGCTGATTCTTTTGGCTTAGGAATGTAAATCCCGGCCAAAAACGAAAATAGAATTAACGCTATCACTGCAGTTTGATGATCATATATATCATAAAATATACTAAATTTTGGACAACTTGTTAGTGCGTAAGTCCAAATAAGGAAGGCTGGAATTGAAATGATTGTATTATATTTCCATGGATCTCCTGGAGTTCTTTGTTGCCACATGTAAAAAGGTGTTCCTATTAATAACAATAGGTAGCCTACAATCCATATTATCGGGAGATTAGAGAGTGTGCATCCATCTTCGATAATAATCGTATTTTGCAAAGCGATAAAAGCCCCTATTGATTCGATAGGGACATATTTCGCTACTCGAGCAAAATATTTATCGTCGTCCTTTGCGCCAGCTAGTGCGCCACCTTTTGTGCCTGGCTTTACTAGACGCCCCATTGGTAGAGCCCCAAAATTGTAACTAGCCTAAATATTAGCATCCTTTTTGTGGTCGGCCAATACCTATGTTGCGATTGGCTGGAATTATTTTGACGGCTCCAACTAGAGTCTGCTTTTCAGCAAGTGCAATGATGCACTGTTCGTCAAGCAAATTGAAGTCTCTGAGTTACCTCAACCGCAACCCTGCCTCCCGCATCAGCGGCAGCACGGCCTCGCCGAAATACTCCAAGTCCGGGGCGAAGTCGTAGAAGGTGACCTGCACGCCGTCGCAGCCCGCCTTCTGCAACGCGAGGAACTGATCGACCACCTGCTCCGGGGAGCCGACCACGTGCAGGTTGCCGCCGAGGGCGCGGTACTGGCGGTTTTGCTTGCTCCAGGCGACCGCGTCGCCGCCGCTTGTGGTGGTGGCGAAGCCCTCGACCCCGCCTTCGTCCGCCGCGTCGACAATGGCATCGCGGTAGGCAATCGCCTCGCGCTCGGTCGGGCGGCAGACGACCATCGGGTTGATGATGGTTCTGAGGCGCCGGCCCTCGGCCGCGGCGGCCTCGCGGATCGCGGCGGTGTGCGGCGGCAGGCTCTGGACCGCGTCCGCCATCTGGTTGCCGGCGGGGCTGGTGATGAACACCACGTCGGAGTGGCGGGCCGCGTGCGCGATGCCGTCGGCCGAGCCGGTCGCGTTCACCAGCACCGGCCGGCCGTAGAGCGGCTTCGGCGTGACGAAGGCGTCCTGCATCGCCCAATAGGGGCCGTCGACGCTCAGGTTCTCGCTCGCCGCCCAAAGCTGCTTCAGGCGCGTCGTGAACACGTCCGCCATGGCGTAGCGCTGGCCGTGCTCCGGCCGTACCTGGCCGAACATCGCGGCCTCGCGCGGGATGTGGCCGGTGACGATGTTGGCGCCCCACCGCCCGCCGGAAATATGATCCAGCGTCGCCCCGAACTTGGCGAGGTGCAGCGGGTGCCACGGCCCGTACAGCACGTGGATGGTGGAGACCAGCAGAATGCGCTCCGTCACCGCGGCGAGCGCCGAGACGGTCATGAAGCTGTCGATCGAGATTTCCCGATAGCGCGTCTCGCCGCCATGCCCGCCCTTAGGTGTCCACTGCGCGAGCCCGAACACGAGGTCGAAGCCCAGCGCCTCCGCCCGCTGCGCCAGCCGGGCGTTGTAGTCGAAGGTCCAGGTGGTTGTGCGCGGCAGGGTCGAGGGTGTCCAGCCGCCATCCTGGATCGGCAGGAACAGCCCCAGCAGGAACGGCTGGCGGAGCGCGCGGGAGAGGGGGCTTTCCGGGAAGTCCGTCGGCTCCGGGCAGGTGATTGGCTCGCCGCTCACTCCGTGCAAATCCCGCTCGCCATGCCCGCCATGGTCTGCTCGCCGCGCTGGTTGACGGCCGCCGCCGTCACGTGGGCGCGGACGCGACCGTCGTCGTCACGGCTGAAGCCGGCGACGCTGCCCGTCACCTCCAGCGTGTCGCCGCAGAGCACGGGCCGCAGGAATTTCGCGTCCATCGTACCGCCCTCGACGAAGCCCGCGCCGACCGCGTGTGTCATCAGGGTGGAGATGTAGGCGGTGCTCATCATGCCCTGGGCGATGGTGGTGGCGAAGCCCTTCCGCCGGGCCCAGTCCTCATCCGTGTGGATCGAGAAGGGGCGGATGCCGCTGTAGATGTCGATCTGGCGCTGCTGCAGCGTGCGGCTGAGCGCCGGCAGCGCCATGCCCCGCTCCAGCCGGCCGCCGCGGCCCTCCGCCTGCGCGATGCTCTCGTCATAGGACAGTGCCGCGTCGCCCGACCGGTTCGAGCCGGCGGTGGAGCCGGCAGCGGGCGCCGTTTCCTTCGCAAACAGCATCTGCACGAAGCGGCCGCTGGTGTAGAGCGTGCCATCCTCGCCCCGCGTCTCGAACGCGGTCACCATGTAGGGCTTCTCGCGCCGCCAATACTTGTCCACCACCTCGCCCGTGGTCCGCGCGCGGGCGCCGAGCGGGATCGCCTTGTGGAACCGGAACACCATGCGCGCGTGCAGGCCCGCCGGCACGACGAAGCGGTTGTGGCGCAGCAGCAGCGCCTGGTTCGCCAGCAGGGTCGGGTGGCAGATCGCGCCGCCGCAGGGGGAGGGGCCGAAAAACCAGGGGTCTTCGTCCTCCACCGCCCAGGCATAGGCCTCCGTATCTTCCGGCCGCAGGTGCCGCTCGTCGGAGCGCATTTCGGTTCCGACCGCCAGCACGTCATAGGAGATGGTCGGGAAGCCGGCGGCGCGCAGCGTCTCCTCCGAAAACAGGCTGTTGGGGTTGTGGGCCATGGGGCGAATCCTCGGGCTGGTTTTCTCGTTGCGCCCAGTCTCACACCGCTACCATGCCGCCTGCAAGAGCCTGAGCGCGTCCGCCACCTGCTGCTCCGGCGAGCGGGCGCCGCGGTTGGCGTTGAAGTTTTTCACCGTCTCGGCGGCGATGTTGGGCAGGTCGTCCTCGGGAATGCCAAGCTGGCTGACGCGGGTCGGCATCCCGCTCTGGGCATAGATCGCCTCCAGCCGGTCCGCAACCGCCGCTGCGGCCTCGTCCACGCTCATGCCATCGCGCCAAATGCCGAGCCCCTCCGCCACCTGCCGCGCGGCGTCCGGCTCCACCGTTTCGGCCAGGCGCAGGGCCGTGGCATGCACCACCGATGTGCTTTCACCCTGGCCGACATGCGGATAGCGCACATGCAGGGCGGTCGAGACGGCATAGTTGCCGGAGAACGGACCGCCGGAAAACCGCTTGCGGCCGTCGTCTTCCGCCCGGTTCTGCAAAAAGGCGGCAAGCGCCAGATCGATGCGCAGTGCCGCATTGGCGGGCTCGTCCATCAGGCGAAGGTAGGCATTATGAGCCAGGCGGAACGCCTGCCGGTGGTCGCCTTCCACCAGCGGGTTGATCCCTGTCTGCGACAGTGCCGACAGCGTGCCAGCAAAAACCGTCGTCGCAGTCGAGCGCACCACCTCGGGCGGTGATGACAACAGCACCGCTTCGTCCAGAAAGATCGAATGCGGCCGCGTCTTGGGGTCGAAATATTCCATGCGATGGTCAATATCCGGGTTTTTCAGGCCGGAGCCCGCCCGGTTGACCGCGCTGTTCGGCGTCGTCGGCACGTTGATGATCGGCAGCTTCGGCGCGTTGAGCCGCGGGCTGTAGGCGGGCTTTCCCTCCGGATATTGCGTCATCAGCTCGAACGGGAAGCCTGTCTCTCCCAGATAGATCGCCACCACCCGCACCGCGACCAGCACGCTGCCGCCGCCCGCCGCGATCAGCAGGTCGGCCCCGGCTGTGCGCGCGGCATCGGTGGCGGCCTGGACGCTGGCATAGGTCGAGTCCTTTTCAATGCCGTCGAACACGCCGGCATAGCGTTCGCCCAATGCAGCCGCGATCCGCGCTACCGTGTCGGTGCGTCGGTTGACGGAGGGCGAGCAGATGACGAAGGCGCGGCTGGCCCCGGCCCGCTGCATGGCCTCGCCCAGGTTCTGTTCCAGCACACCCGCGCCGCAATAAAGGCGCCACGGATGGCCGGCGGCACGGAAGGGGGCATAGGTCATGGCGAAGCTCCGGCGATGGGGGATTGACAGGGAAGCGCACTCTATCCTGTGCGCCTCGGTGCAGCCAACTGCCCTCTAGGCTCCGCGGTTGCGGCTGGGTTATGGTGGCCTAAAGTCGAATGACAGACACCACCCGAAAGACGGAAGGACGCCCCGGATCATGCAAGTCGGCATTCTTTATACCTCCCACCCGGACCCGAAGACTGAGCCCTATCCCCACCAGGGCGTGCACGAGCGGGTAACGCGCGAAATCCTGGAAATCGAGCAACTCGGTTTCGACAGCGTTTGGATTGCGGAACACCATTTCTCCAACCGCTACGGCATTCTGCCGGACCCGTTCAGCTATCTGACCTATCTTGCGGCCAAGACCAGCGTCATCAAACTGGGCGCGGCGGTGATGGTGGTGCCGCTGCACCATCCGCTGCGGATCGTCGAGAACGCCGCCTTTGTCGACATTCTCTCCAACGGCCGTTTCCAGCTTGGCATGGGCTCCGGCTATCGGCCGTACGAGTTCGAGGGGCTGGGCATCTCGTACGAGGAGCGCCGCGCGATCCAGGCGGAAGCGATCCCCCTGATTCTGGACGGGTTCCACAAAAAGCAGGTCACGGCAAAGGGCAGGCACTTCAATTTCGATGTTTCGGGCGAGTGGGAGATATTTCCGCAGCCTATCCAGCAGCCGCACCCGC
This sequence comes from Alphaproteobacteria bacterium, assembly GCA_041687435.1. Classification (GTDB taxonomy): domain Bacteria; phylum Pseudomonadota; class Alphaproteobacteria; order Bin95; family Bin95; genus JACKII01. Next base: position 3,692 of record JAWLBX010000047.1, on the reverse strand, counting down.
CGTTCTATATGGGCGCGGGTACGAACGAGTCGATTGCCATGGCGGCGCGCAACGGTTTCGGCCTGATGCAGTCCACCCTGCCCAGTGTGGAGGTGATCGGCGAGCATATCGCGCACTACCGCAAACACATGGGGCAGGCGCCGGCGCCCTATAACCAGAACCCGGCGTTCGGCGATGTCGATGTCTGCCGCATGACCTTTGTGGGCGAGACCGATGCCAAGGCGAAGGAACTCAGCGAGGCAGGCATTACCCAGCACATGAAGAGCTTCATGGCTGGCGGCGCCAAGACGGGCGGCTATCTGGGGGACATCTCGGACAAGAGCGGCGATGAGCAGTTCGCCTACGACAACCTGATGGACGGCACCATCCTGCACGGCTCGCCGGATACGGTGCTGCGCAAGATCGAGGAGTTCAAGGCGGTCGGCACCACCTCGCTGATGCTGCATTACCCGCCCTATTACGGGCAGGAGCGCACGCTGGATATGCTGCGCTTGTTCGCGAAGGAGGTGCTGCCCCACGTCCAGGCCATGAACGTCCCGCGGCTGCTGGCGGCGGAATAACAGCCCAACCGCCGGGCCCCGGAGATGGTGAAGCCATCGTCCGGGGCCGGTCTCTCATTCGGCCGTAGCGGCTACACCGCCTCCAGCGGCGCGTTCATGCGGGAGCCGGGCACGATGATGCCGCCACGGTCGCCGATATCCACCTTGCCATAACGTTCCGCATAGATCGGGGCCAGCGGGCGGGCGCCCGGTGCGGCCAGCCAGAGGCGCAGCAGGTGGCGCCAGCGCTCCGGCTCCGGCCAGTCCACGAAGGCGGTGCGGTCGTGCAGGGTGGTGTGGTTGTGGACCCACTGCATGTCGCCCGGCTGAAAGTCCATGTCGAGCCGCAGGTCGTAGGATTCCGCCAGCGAGTCGAACAGGTCCAGCGCTGCCGTCTGTTTTTCGGTCAGCGGTGGCACGCCTTCCAGCCTGCGCGCGCTCTCGATATAGCGGCGGGCATAGATGGCGGACAGATAGCCCTCGTAGTAGTTGAATACCGGGATTTCGAAATAGGGCAGCTTGCCCTCGGGAATCTCGCCGCGGCGGTCGGTGGCGAACGGCTGGAACAGCTCCCACAGCAGGTCGGGCGCGCGGCGGTACATCTCATTATAGATGGTCATGGTGCTGACCAGGGAGGAAAGCCCGCCTTCCTTCGCCGTCTTCAGGCAGAGCAGCGCCACGATATCGGTCGAGTCTGTGTGAAAGGTCTGGCGCTCGGTCGTCTGGTAGATGCGCACCTTCGGGTCGTCGGTTGACAGGCCCAGGTCCTTCACATGGCCCAGCACATGCCCCTTGGCGTTCTGGCTGCGCGCGTTGCCGAAATAGGTGCCGATGCCGAAATAGGCGGTGGCGCTCTCGCGGATGCTGTAGCGTTCTACCGGCAGGCCGCGCATCAATTGAAAGCCGCGGCCGTTCAGTACTTCATTGCAAAGCTCTTTCAGCTTCGGGCCGAGCGTCGGCAGCGGGAAGTCGGCCTGGGTCAGCTGGGCGATATCCGCCTCACGCGCAGCGAGCGGCTTCATCGCCGCTTCGATCTCGGCGATGTCGCCATCGCTGAGTTGGTAAATCCAGTCGGTCGAGTTTTTCAGGTCCGGCCCGTACCAGGCGCTCGGTCCTTCGATCGGGGCGGGCAGGTCGGCGGGGATGATGTAGCTCTGGCCGTCAGGCATGATGGGTCGGTCTCCCGGAGTGGCTGCGTTGCACTTTGGGCGCATTATGGCAGCGAGCGCCCGTCTTTACGACTGCGGCGGAGTGTTTATATGGTTGGCGCCGGTTCCGACGAGAAGGCGGTTGCCGCTGTGCCGGTTTCGCGGCAGGCTGCATGCTCACGGTCGGAGTGTGCTGCGGCCTGTCCCGGCCAGCCATCGCCGTTAGGGAGAGATCATCATGAGCCAATGCATTGTCATCGTTCAGTTCGACCTGCCGCAGCGCACGAAGGAGCAGGCGATTGCCGGCGGCACGGCCTCGGCCCCGACCTACCGCGCGCTGGAGGGCAAGGGCCTGATCCGCAAGCACTACCTGAACGGCGAGGCCGGCGGCGGCGGTGTTTACCTCTGGGAAAGCCGCGCAGCCGCCGAGGCTTGGTACACCGACGAACTGCTGGAGACGCTGACCGAACGCTTCGGCGTGAAGCCGCGGCTCACGTGGTACGACACGTATGTGACGGTGGATAACGAAAAGGGCGAGACGCGGGTGGATGGCGCGGCTGTGGAAGCTGCCGTGGCGGCGGAGTAGGGAGGCTCGACGAAATGTCAGCTGAAACACCCGAAAACGCTGCTACGCATATGGCCTTTGATATCGCGCCGTTCCAGCGCAGCGACTGGAAGCAGGTGCGGCAGATCCTGGCGGAGGGTTTGGCAACTGGCTTCGCCGCGTTCCGGCTGACGCCACCGTTGTGGCGCGATTGGGATGCGAGTCATTTGGATCTCGTCCGGATCGCCGCCTGGATGCCTGATGGCCGCCTGTTGGGTTGGGCCGCCTTGTCGCCCGTTCCCGACACCTGAGGCGCTGCTGGAGTCGCTGAGGTCAGCGTCTACATCTCACAAGACGCACGCGGCCAGGGAGTTGGTGCCGCGTTGTTGGGACGCTTGATTGCCGAGTCCGAGCGGGCAGGGTACTGGACCCTGCAATCGCAAATCATGGCTGCGAACACGGCGAGTTGTGCGCTTCACCGCAAATGCGGCTTTCGCGAAGTCGGCTTCCGGGAACGCTATGGCCATCTCGACGGCGTCTGGCACGATGTCATTCTTTTCGAACGCCGCAGTTCGCGGGCTGGCGGTCCGGGCCTGCCGACGCTTTCTTGCGGTTGATCATAGCAACTGAGCCTCAGCATTCGGCAATTGCGGCGCTGCCGCCTGCCTATGCCGCTTGGCGGCAAAGCGATCTCGGCCGGATCACGGATGCGCTGGAACAGGAACTCATCCTTGATCTCGTTGGGCCAGCCTCCGGCCTGAAGGTTCTCGATGTGGGGTGTGGTGATGGCATTCTGGCATTGGAGGTTTCCCGGCAAGGCGCGCGCGTCGCCGGCGCGGATTCTTCGGAACGCATGATCGCCGCCGCCCGTGCGCGCGCAAACCAGGAAGGGCAGGATATCCCGTTCCAGATCGCAAGAGCCGAAAACCCTGCCATTCGATACCGCCAGCTTCGATGTGGTGGTCGCGGTTACGGTCCTCTCAGCCCCTTTTTATTTTATCTAGCTTTGCAAGCCATCGTACGTAGGCGATACCTTGTGAAATTAGAAGTATCGCAACTTCCTCAGTTGGTTGGTTCGGTTCTTCTTCGCCTGGTTCATGTCTGTAGAAATGAGCGGCATTAATCCAATTTTTGAATGCTTCCAAGGATTTTGCGCTGGCAGATTGAAGATTGCGAGAGCCATTATAAAGCGTTTGTTGATCTTTTTCGATTTTTTCACCTGCGGTGCGCGCGTCTAAGCGGGAAACCCCGTACATGAGTTTAAATAGGTTTTCGTTTGCGCCAAAGATCGACCTGATTGCAGCGATATAGTCGCTCGGGTTTTGCAAGATACATTCATCGACTGACTCTACAAGTTTAAAAGTGGACACCTCCGGAAACCCTGGCGTTTGGCCGAATTTTGTGAATCGTTAGGGTCATCGGATCAAGGAGTGTCGCGATGGCTCAGCAACCTGGCTTTTG
>JAWLBX010000046.1:0-9312 GCA_041687435.1 Alphaproteobacteria bacterium | reverse complement strand
CGCCGCCCGCCGCCGTGCCATTGATCGTCACCTCCGGAACTGCGGGGGTGGGATCGGGGTCGGGGGCCGGGATTGGGTCAGGCTCCGGGTCGGGCTCCGTCGGCGGCGCGTCGGCCGGGGCGCCGGGCGTATCGGCGAACTGGTCCAGATTGTAGGTCTGCCCGGAATTCGGATCGGCGAGGGCCGTCAGGGCCGCATAATCCGCGAGCACAACTCCGGCCACAAAAACCCCTGTATCCGTGCGCACATAGCCATTGCTGAAGGCGATGTGCTCGACCTGTTGCAGCGTGTCGGTGCCGTTGCCGTCATCCAGCGATGCATCGTTGGCCCAGACGCGCCAGACGCTGCCGATGCTGGCATTGGTGTTTGTGATGGTGTACTGGCCGAACTGGCCAGCGAAAACTGCGGTGTCGGTGCCGTTGCCGCCATTGATGTCGTCGGCGCCGCTGCCGCCGACCAGCACGTCGTCACCGCTGCCGCCGAACAGGGCGTCGTTGCCGCCATGGCCGACCAGCGTATCCGCGCCGGCATTGCCTGCCAGAAAATCGGGGCTGATGCCGCCCACCAGCAGGTCGGTGCCATCGCCGCCCAAGAGCATACCATTGCCGCCGCCGCCGAAGATCCGGTCATCGCCGCCGCCGCCCAACAGCAGGTCGGCGCCGCCCTTGCCAGAGAGGATATCGTCGCCGTCACTGCCGTTGGCGATATCGGCATTGCCGCCGCCAATCATGGTATCGCCGCCAATCGTGCCGTATTTTGCACCATCGTCGAAGGCACTGGCTGGCAGCGGCGCACCGTCGACGATATTGCCCGACTGCAGAAAAAGTCCGTTCGCCATGTCAATGATCGAGCCGGCGGCATTGATCACGGTATTGCCGGTGATTGCGGCCACCGCATCGGTGGTGTTTGCGAGGATGCGGCCGATATTGTCGGCGTTGTTGAAGCTGTTGTCTGCGATGGTTACCGAGCCCGGCACGCCGCCACGGTCCACTGAGTAATAGATGAAATTGGCGTTGCCGGCAGGGCCCTGGGTGAAGGTGTTGCCGCTGACCAGCAGGTCACCGCCCAGCGACGCCTCGATAGAGAGGGAGGTGCCGCCATTGGCGTCGTCCAGCACCGAGCCGGTGACGGTCGTGCTGGCGGCGATCGACTTGATGTGATGTCCGACCTTGGTGCCGCGGAATATGCTTTCGGTGACGGTCAGTTCGGCAATGTTCGAGGTGTAAATGGCGTGGCTCTTGCCATCGCCGTAACCGTTGTTGATGAAGGCGCTGTCGCTGACAGTGATGACCGCATCCGGTTTTGCGGTGGCGAGGATGCCGTCCTGATTTCTGATGAACGCGCTGTTGGTGACTGACAGACTGGTGCCTTCGAACCGAATGCCGGCGCCGTTCCGGTCTGCGTCTTTTGCGCCGACGAAATCCACATTATCGATTACCAGATCGGCCACAGCAGACTTTGCGACCAGGATGCCCTTGCCGTTGGGAATGCTGCCCCCGGTCCATTCCAGCCGCGCGCCATTGCCCTGGCCGATAATGGTCAGGGAGTGATTGAGTTCCACCGGATCGTTGAAATAGGTGCCTTCTGCCAGATAGATCGTGTCGTTTGCAGCCGAGGCCGCGACCGCAGCACTCAAAGACGCAAAGGTCCCGCGTGCGCCGACATAAAGGTTCGCCATGTGGGGGGGTGCCCGTCCTGATCGTAGAGGAGGACCCTGGATAACATGGGCATAAAGAAAATTAAATTTAATCTAATAATATACGTATGTACTTAAAATATAATGGCAATATGAAGGCAAATTGAACATATTCCTAAAGACCCTGCTGAGCTTGCCATCATTGTCAACAGCGCCGGGGCGTGCGCGAGAGGATGTTTGTACGATACCATGTTAAACGCGGTAACAGATTGTGTGAAAGGTCAGGGTAATTCCGGTCTCGGGGTTCCCCGGATGCGGTCTTCGGTGCGATTTTGTCGCGCCAAGAACCGCTGACGCCTGCGATACCCGACAGAACAACGCCCGCGGCAGCCCTTCCAGGCCGCCGCGGGCGTTTGGCCGGCGATTCCGGTCAGGCGACCTTGAAGCAGGCGATCGGCTGGCCGTCGGCTGCGTTTTTCCAGACCAGTTCGACCTTTTGTCCGATTTTCACGGTCTTGAAGTCAGTGTCGACGATATTGCTCATCACCGTCACGCCCTCGTCGAGCGTGATATAGGCGATGCAATAAGCCGGATCGGCCCGCCACAGCGTCGAGTGGCTATAGATCGTGCCCTTGCCCGATGCTTCGACCCAGCCAATGTCCGAAGAGCCGGTCAGCGGCGAGTTCTTGCGCGGGTACCAGAACAGCTCCCCATTGGAGTTGTCCTTCGGAATCAGGAATTTGCCCTCTTTGCAGGCATCCCACCAGGGCTGGGTTTCCGGGTTGACCGGCGGGGCGGGGATTTGACGTTCAGCCATTAGTTTTCGCGCTCCAGAATGATCGTTGCCGAGCCATGGCGCGTGCCGAGCGAGCCGCCGGTGCCATGGGCGAGCACCAGGTCGCAGTTCGGCACCTGCACCTTCGGGTGCGCTTCGCCGCGTGCCTGGCGCACGGCTTCCAGCACCTTGGTCAGGCCGCCGCGGTTGGCCGGGTGGTTGTTGCAGAGACCGCCGCCGTCGGTGTTGAACGGCAGTTTGCCGACACCGCTGATCAGGTTGCCGTCGCTGACAAAGGCGCCGCCCTTGCCCTTTTCGCAGAAGCCCAGATCCTCGATCTGCTCCAGCACCGTGATGGTAAAGCTGTCATAGATAGAGGCATATTTGATGTCGGAGGGCTTCACGCCTGCTTCAGCGAACGCAATCGGCCCGGAGAAGCGCGCGCCGCTGTAGGTCAGGTCGACCTTGCCGCCGAGGATGTTTTTCGGCGATTCGCCGGCGCCGAGCAGTTTGATTTTCGGCCGCTTGAGCGACTTCATGATCTCCGGCGCAACGACGACAATCGCGCCGCCGCCATCGGTGATGACGCAGCAGTCGAGCCGGTGCAGCGGGTCGGCGATCATCGGCGAGTTCACCACGTCTTCGACCGTCACCACGTCACGCAGCAGGGCGTGCTCGTTGTGCTGGGCATGCTGGCTGGCAGCAACCTTGATCCAGGCGAGCTGTTCGCTGGTGGTGCCGTACTCGTACATGTGGCGCTGCGCGGCCATGGCGTACATGTTGACGACGGTGGTGCCGAAAATCTGCTCGAAACCCTCGTCCGGCGCGCCGGTGAATGCGCGGGCGCCGGTACCGGTGTTCTGGCCTTCGGAGCGGGGCCGTCCTGCGAGTGTGATCAGGCAGACCTTGGCCTTGCCCATGGCAATTGCCATCGCCGCATGCTCGACATGCAGCACGTAGGACGAGCCACCGGTGTCGGTCGAGTCCATGTGCCGGACGTTTTTCAGGCCGATATACTCGATCATCGACAGCGGGCCGAGGCCTGGCGCATCGCCGGCGCAGTAGTAGGCATCCACGTCGTCGAGCGTCAGCCCGGCATCGGCCAGCGCACCGATGGCGCTTTCCATGTGGATTTGCGGGGTGGATAAGTCGGGCGCTTTTCGCGTGGGATGCTCATAGATCCCTGCGATATAGGCCTTGCCTTTCAAACTCATGGGCTAAGGTTTCCTCCTGGAAGAAAGCAGAAACTTGGGAACGAAGCGGCCGCGGAACGCGGCGCTTGCAACTATCGTAGGGGGGAACGGGCCGGCGGGAAAGGGGGGCTGTTGCCTTTTCGGCAAGCGCGGCAGGCTTTTGTGCCGGCCGCAGCGCGGTCAGGGCATGGTGCGGTAATAATGCCAGAGCGTCACCGCCGCCGCGGAACGCCACGGCGCCCAAGCCGCCGCCAGTTCGCGCGACGCTTTCGGCTTTGGCCGTGCCTCCAGGCCGCGGATGTGCTGCTGTGCCGTTTGCAGGGCGAGGTCGCCCGCGGGCCAGACATCTGGCCGGCCCATGGCGAAAATCATGTAGACCTCTGCGCTCCAGACGCCGATGCCCGGCACCGCCGTCAGCGCTTCGACGACAGCCGCATCGTCCATGGCCTGCAGGCGGTCGATCGGCAGACGGCCGTCCAGGATATGCTCGGCCAGTGCGGTCGCGTAGGCGAGCTTGGGGCGGGAAAAGCCGCAGGCGCGCACGACGTCGGGCCCGGCTGCCAGGAATTGCAACGGGGTCAGCGGCTGCACCGCCTCGCACAGACGTGCAAAGATGGCCCGTGCGGAAGCGGCGGAAACCTGTTGCGCGACGATGGCACGAACCAAGGTTTCGAAGCCGGCCGGGCGCAGGGCAAAGGCCGGCGGGCCGGCCTCTTGCACTGCCCGGGCCAGCGCCGGATCCGCCGCGGTCAGGGCGGCGAGCCCGCTCTCCAGCGCGCGGAGCCTTGGGTCGCTCACGCGGGCAGGGCGCCGGCGGGGTAGGGCTGCGTTTTCCAGCGTGGCCGCATGCTGAAGGCGGTGCTGACGGAGCTCAGGAACAGCAGCACGGCAACGGCCTGGTGCGTCGCCGCCAGCGGGATTGGCACATTGGTCAGCAGTGTCAGGATGCCGAGTGCGAATTGCAGGCACGCGACCGCCATCAGGACCGTGACCGCGACCAACGCCGCCCGGTTCAGGTGCGCCTGGCGGCAGCGCCACCAGAGAGCCGCAATGATGATAAAGGTCGCCGTGGCCAACAGGCGATGATTGAACTGAATCGCTGCCTGGTTTTCGAACCAGTTCATCCAGAACGGCGTCATGTGGCCGTATTCCGATGGGACCAGTTGGCCGCCCATCAGCGGAAATGTGTTGTAGATCAGCCCGGCATTCGTGCCGGCGACGAATGCGCCTGATACGATGGTCACCAGAATCGCGCCAGCAGTAAGCCAGGCATGGCCGGCCAGCGAGCGGCGCACCCGCACCCGCCGGTTCGGCGGGATCAGCAGCGACAGGCCCAGATGGAACAGCAGCGCCAGGATCACCAGCGCCAGCACCAAGTGCGTCGCCAGCCGGTATTGGCTGACATCGGTGCGGTCGGCAAGGCCGCTTTTGACCATCCACCAGCCGACCACACCTTGCAGCCCGCCCAGCACCAGCAGGCCAGCGAGGCGCCATGCCAGACGGCTGGTCAGCCAGCCCCGGATGAGGAAGAATGCGAATGGCAGCACGAACAACAGGCCGATCATCCGGCCCCAGAAACGGTGAATGTATTCCCACCAGAAAATGGTTTTGAACGCGGCCAGATCCATGCCGGCGTTGATCAGTTGATATTCCGGTGTCGTGCGGTACAGGTTGAAAACCCGGTTCCACTCTGCTTCCGTCAAAGGTGGAAAGGTGCCAATAAGCGGCCTCCATTCAACCATGGATAGTCCGGACTCGGTTAATCGTGTAATTCCGCCGATGCAAATCATCGCGAATACTGCGGCAGCCAAAGCAAAAAGCCATATGGCTATTGCTGTTCTGTGACGGATAGCCACCATTTGCCGGACTCACTTCCCAAAGCGGGGCTTGTTATTAGAACAAGTGTATGAGGGGCGGGCTCGGCCAGCAAATGCCGGGATGCCGCAAGTGACGGCTCATAGTGTCGCGCGCGCAGGCGCACCGCCCGGTTTCCGCGGGCCGGGCAGGCCTCTGTGGCGGTTCGGATCGATGCGTGACGGCGCGGTGGCTTGGTGCTTTAGTGCAGGTGGAATTCGCCGCCGAGCATGCGCAGTTCCGCCGGGCTTACAATCCCTTTCTGGGCGATGCGGACCGAGTGCAGCCGGCCCTCGATCTCGTGTTCCCAGAAATCCAGAAACCGGCGGAGCACCGGATATTTCGGCGCCATGTCGAGTTTCTGCCAGACAAAGGATTGCAGCACGCCGGGGTGATCCGGCAGGTGGTAAAGGATCTCCGCGGTGGTCAGGCGATAACCTGCAAGCTGCTGTTCCAGCGCGTTCATGGGGGAGCCACTCCATTTTGCTGTGCGTGTTAACGCGTAGATTTTCGCCATACCCGGTGCCGGCACGCAAGACAACTCGTCGCAGAAAGCTGCAAAAAACAGCAAAATTTCCACATGTTAGCAGCCATGCAGATCGAGTGCGCGCGGGTTGCTAGCACTCAAAGCAGGTGAGTGCTAAAATTTCGCTTGCATGAAAACGGGCAGCCCCCTAAATCCCGGTCATCCCCCGACGGGCAAATCCCGCCATGGGGCATTGATGTTACACCATCTTAGCAACACTAAAGGGAGACTCCCGAATGCGCTTCAGGCCGCTGCACGACCGCGTTCTGGTCCGCCGTGTCGAGTCCGAGCAAAAGACCGCCGGCGGCATCATCATTCCGGAAACTGCCCAGGAAAAGCCGATGGAGGGCGAGATCATCGCCGTCGGCTCCGGTCGCATCAGTGACGAGGGCAAGGTTACCCCGCTCGATGTGAAGGAAGGCAACCGGATCATTTTCGGCAAGTGGTCCGGAACGGAAGTCAAGATCAGCGGCGAAGAGCTGTTGATCATGAAAGAGTCCGACATCATGGGCATCATCGAAGACTAATAGTCTCGGCTGATAATCCCATACACAGAACCACCTTCCATCTCAAAGAAGAGGGAATATAGAACATGGCTGCGAAAGACGTACGTTTTTCCACCGATGCCCGTGATCGCATGCTCAAGGGCGTCAACACCTTGGCCGATGCGGTTAAAGTGACACTCGGCCCCAAGGGCCGGAATGTCGTTATTGACAAGTCCTTTGGCTCGCCACGTATCACCAAAGATGGTGTGACTGTTGCCAAGGAAATCGAACTTCTCGACAAGTTCGAGAATATGGGCGCGCAGATGGTGCGCGAAGTCGCATCCAAGACAAACGACACGGCGGGCGATGGCACCACCACTGCTACGGTTCTGGCCGCATCCATTGTCAAGGAAGGCGTCAAGGCCGTTGCCGCCGGCATGAACCCGATGGACCTGAAGCGCGGTATCGACATGGCCGTTCAGGCCGTCGTCGCCGATCTGAAGAGCCGCTCGAAGAAGATCAACGACTCGGCCGAAGTCGCTCAGGTCGGCACCATTTCCGCCAACGGCGAGCGCGCCATCGGCGAAATGATTGCCGAGGCGATGCAGAAGGTCGGCAACGAGGGTGTGATCACCGTCGAAGAGGCGAAGAGCCTCGAGACCGAGCTGGACGTTGTCGAAGGCATGCAGTTCGACCGCGGTTACCTCTCGCCGTACTTCATCACCAACGGTGAGAAGATGATCTGCGAGATGGAAGATCCGTATATCCTGCTGCACGAGAAGAAGCTGGCCAGCCTGCAGTCGATGCTGCCGGTGCTGGAAGCTGTCGTTCAGTCCGGCAAGCCGCTGCTGATCATCGCCGAGGATATCGAAGGCGAGGCGCTGGCGACCTTGGTGGTCAACAAGCTGCGCGGCGGCCTGAAGATCGCCGCGGTCAAGGCGCCGGGCTTTGGCGACCGCCGCAAGGCGATGCTGGAAGATATGGCCACCCTGACCGGCGGCCAGGTCATCAGCGAAGACCTGGGCATCAAGCTCGAGAATGTGACGCTCGACATGCTGGGCCGCGCCAAGCGCGTCTCCATCAACAAGGACGAGACCACCATTGTCGACGGTGCTGGTGAAAAGGCCGACATTGAGGCGCGTTGCAACCAAATCCGCCAGCAGGTCGAAGAAACCACGTCCGACTATGACCGCGAGAAGCTGCAAGAGCGTCTGGCGAAGCTGGCCGGTGGCGTTGCCGTGATCCGCGTCGGCGGTGCGACCGAGACCGAGGTGAAGGAGCGTAAGGACCGCGTCGATGACGCGCTGAACGCCACCCGCGCCGCGGTTGAAGAAGGAATCGTCCCGGGTGGCGGCACTGCGCTGCTTTATTCTATCCGCGCGCTGGACTCGCTGTCCACGGCGAACGAGGATCAGAAGGTCGGTATCGGTATTGTCCGCCGCGCGCTGCAACAGCCGGTGCGTCAGATTGCTGAAAATGCCGGCACTGATGGTGCTGTCGTCGCTGGCAAGCTGATGGAGAGCACCGACAGCAACTTCGGCTTCAACGCCCAGGATGGCCGGTACGAAGATCTGGTGAAGGCCGGTATCATCGACCCGACCAAGGTTGTTCGCACTGCGCTGCAGGATGCTGCGTCAGTTGCCGGTCTGCTTGTCACCACCGAGGCCATGGTAGCGGAGCGCCCTGAGAAGCAGGGTGGTGCCGGCGGCGGCATGCCCGACATGGGCGGCATGGGTGGTATGGGCGGTATGGGCGGCATGGATTTCTAATCCAGCCAATCGCTTGTTTCTGCCAGAGGCCGCATCCGCAAGGATGCGGCCTCTTTCACTTTGTGGGGAGGCGAACTGCGGGCGCTGCTTTTGGGCAGCGCCGTCTTTTGGGGCTGCGGCCGGGCGTTTCAGCCCAGGCATTTCAGAATGTGGGCGAGGTCAGCCGCTCGCCGGACAGATACCAGGAATCGACCAGATCCCAATAGAAGGCGACGCAATTCTGAATCTCTGCCACCGCGTCGATCGCCTGCGGATAGGCCCAGACCGCGTTTTCCGCCCGCCGCCCGCCCGCATTGATGCTCCAATAGCGTGCGGTCCCCTTGTAGGGGCAAAAGGTCTGGCGGTCCGTTTCCTCCATTACCTCCCAGCGCACGTCGCTGTGGGGGATGTAGAAGGCCGGCGGCAGCGAGCCTTCGCGCAGGATCAAGGCATTGTCGGTGTCGGCGACGGCGGTTCCGCCGAACTCGATCCGCACCCGTCCGGGCGCAGGCTCCAGCGTGATGGTGCGGGGCGTCGGCGAGGCGGATTCTGCTGGCATCGGGCGGTTCCTTTTCGGCTGCTCCCGGCCATGCTAGAGCGGATTCGTTTCATTCCGGCTCGTAGCCGCATGCAATGAAGAAGTTCCGAGCGTCGTTTGGGGTGATGGCGTCGATTGCGTTGCGGATGGCGTTCCATAGCGCGGGAAGTGTGCGGGCGGCGGCCTTTTTGAGTAGCGCCTTGATTTTGGCAAAGGCAAGTTCGATGGGGTTGAAGTCGGGACTGTAGGGCGGCAGGAACAGCAGGACGGCTCCGGTAGTCTCTATGGCCTCTCGGATGGCGATGGGCTTGTGGGCCGGCAGGTTGACCACCACGTCGCCGGGGCGCAGCGTTGGCGCCAGGACCTGCTCGACATAGGCGAGGAACGCTGCGCCGGTCATGGCGCCGTCGAGCGTCATCGGCGCAACCACTCCCGCAAGTGTCAGACCGCCGACAAAGGTGGACACCTCCGGAAACCCTGGCGTTTGGCCGAATTTTGTGAATCGTTAGGGTCATCGGATCAAGGAGTGTCGCGATGGCTCAGCAACCTGGCTTTTG
>JAWLBX010000045.1:0-10754 GCA_041687435.1 Alphaproteobacteria bacterium | reverse complement strand
CGGGGCCTTGGCGCGGGCCTGCTCGAACAGGTCGCGCACGCGCGCCGCGCCGACGCCGACGAACAGCTCGACGAACTCCGAGCCGGAGATCGAGAAGAACGGCACGCCGGCCTCACCGGCAACCGCACGGGCGAGCAGGGTCTTGCCGGTACCGGGCGGGCCGACCAGCAGAATGCCTTTCGGCACATGCGCGCCAAGCCTTCCATATTCCTCCGGCGCCTTCATGAACTCGATCACCTCAACCAGTTCGGCCTTTGCCTCGTCGACGCCTGCAACGTCGTCGAAACTGACCTTGGTATCGGTCTCCTCGAAGATCTTGGCGCGGCTCTTGCCGACAGACATCAGGCCGCCAAATCCGCCGGCACCTCCGGAAAAGCGGCGGATGACGAACACCCAGAGGCCGAAGAACAGCAGCACTGGTAACACCCAGGACAACAAGGCGGTCAGCCAGGTGCGTTCGACGGTGCCGGTGTAGGTAACTCCGTACTGGTTCAGATCCTTAGCCACATCAGGGTCGACGCGGTTGGTGAGGAACGCGGTCTTGCCGTTGCGGGGTTCCCTCAGCGTGCCGCGGATCACCTCCTCGCCGACGGTGACATCCTCGACGATGCCCTCCTCCAGATAGATTTCGAACACGCTGTAAGGAATGGTGTCGACATACTGGCTTTCCACCCAAAGGTCGCGCAGCAGCACAACGCCAAGCAGGGCGAGGATAATGTACCAGAAATTGATCTGGTGGTTCTGGTCGCCATTGTTTTTTTCAGCCACGGTCCCGGCCCTTGCGTTTCGCCGTTAGCGCCTGTTCGACCGCTGCGAACAGGGACTTGCCGTCTCGGTCGGCGTAGCTGTAGCGCGCCCGGACGATTGGAATGTTGACCGGGTGCAGGGCGGAGAGCCTTGCCGACAGGTCTATCGGTGTGCCGGCAATCACGGCGTCGGCACCGCTGGCCGCGATGGTATCGGCCAACGCTTTTTGCTGGGCCGGGCCGTAGCCGACTGCGGGCAGCACCGGGCCGATATGGGGATAGTCAGCGAAAACCTGAGCAATTTCCGGAACCGCAAATGGGCGTGGGTCAATGATTTCCGCAGCCGCAGACGCTTTTGCCGCCGCAAAGCCTGCACCGGTCGCCATGCCGCCATGGGTGATGGTCGGCCCGTCCTCCACGACCAGCACGCGTTTGCCCCGTACCAGTGCGGGGTCGTCCAGCACAACGGGGGAGGCGCCTTCGATCACCACCGCATCGGGGTTGGCGGTGCGGATGCTGGCGTTGATTTGGGCGATGGCGTCGCCCTCTGCAGCGTCGGCCTTGGCAATGACGATGATATCGGCTGCGCGCAGGTTGGTTTCGCCGGGCCAGTAGGCGGTTTCGTGGCCGGGGCGCAGGGCATCGACCAGGGTGATCCAGACGTCGGGGCAGAAGAATGGCCAGTCGTTGTTGCCGCCGTCCCAGAGGATCAGGTCCGCCTCTGCTTCGGCCGCGGCCAGGATGCGCGCGTAGTCGACACCGGCAAAAATGACGAGGCCGGCCTCGATATAGGGCTCATACTCCTCGCGTTCCTCAATGGTGCAATTGGCTGCTGCGAGGTCTTTCAGGCTGGCGAACCGTTGCACTGCCTGATCGGCAAGGTTGCCATAGGGCATCGGGTGGCGGATCACCGCGGCGCTGCTATCCGCGGCGGCCAATTCCTGCGCCAGATGGCGGCTGACTTGAGACTTGCCGCAGCCGGTCCGCACCGCCGTGACGGCGATGACCGGGCAGCGGCTTTGCAGCATGGTCCGCTCCGGCCCCCAAAGCTCGAAATCGCAGCCGATGGCTGTGGCGCGGGCGGCTGCATGCATCACGTGGCCGTGGGGTACGTCGCTATAGGCAAACACGACCGAGTCGACACGTTCCTCGCGACAGAGGCGTTCCAGATCGGCTTCGGGGACGATCGGAATACCGTCCGGGTACAATGGGCCGGCAAGCGCGGCAGGATAGCGGCGGTTGTCTATGCCCGGAATTTGCGTCGCGGTGAACGCCACGACGCGGCTGGCGGGATCATCGCGGCAGCAGACGTTGAAATTGTGAAAATCCCGCCCTGCCGCGCCCATGATCACCAATCGGCGAAGGTCTGAACTCATGCTAGGCTCCAATCCGCCTTGCGATGCCTGAATGTATCGATTTGTATCCTGACTGGCGAGGTCGCGCGATCGTGCATGGCCCGAAGCGTCTTAATCTTTCGCCCCGATTACCTGCCATAGTGCCCCGGCCTCCCGCAGTTTTTGCTGCAGGTGTGGCTGCAGCCCCTCCACACGGGCCGTTGCCTCCGCGGCGGCGGCGAGGAGGTCGGCCAGCAGATAGTAATGGACGTGAAAGCCGACATGGCGCTTTTCACCGCCATCATTGCGCAGGTAAATGTGGACGCCATCGGCATCGGCGGTCACGTCATAGCGGGCAGCATGGCCGAAGGAGCCATGATAGAACTTCTCCGGGAAATCGATGGAGACTTCGGCCTTGTCGGTGATCGGTTTCGAGGTCATGGCAGATGGTCCAATCAGACGCCGCTCAGCAGTTGCGGGTTGGCGCTGATGTGCATGTTCACGCCTTTGACACCTGGGGTTGATTCGGCTGCTACCCGAATGGCAGTGCGTTCCTCCTGGCTGGACACCACCCCCCAGAGGTCGACGACGCCATTGGCGACAACGACATTGAGATAGAAGGTCGTCACACCGGTTTCGGCAATACGGTGTTCTACTTCGGCGCGCAGGCTGGTGTCATCGACCGAGATGTCCGGCGTGCCGGCGCTGTAGATTGCCGATAGCGCCTGGACCAGATTGGAGCGGCTAACAATCCCGACCAGATGGCCGTTTTCGATCACCGGTGCGCGTTTGATGCGATGGCCTTCGAGAAGGTTTGCGACTTTTTCCAGCGTGTCGTCGGGTGAAACCGAGATGATGGACTGGCTCATCAGATCCGCGGCTTTCATTCCGTGCGAGCGGATGTAGTCGGTGGCGGTTGTCGCTGGCGAGCCGATCAGGGTCAACCACCAGGACCGGCGGGGCGCGGTCTCGGTTTCGGCACGGCGCATCAGGTCGCCTTCGCTGATGATGCCGACGACCTTGCCGGCCGAGTCGACAACCGGCAGGCCGCTGATACCGGCGGAAACCATGGTCTGGGCAATGTCGCCGACCGCGGCGTCAGGTGATACGGTGATGACCGTTTTCGTCATAATGTCTTTGACCAGCATGGCGTGTCTCCTCATGGAAAGCGTTGAGCCTATGTGCCTCTTTTTTGAAAAGTAATACATTCTGCTGCGAAATTCGCCTTCGCGGTTTGATTTCCCTCAAACAGCGCCCTTATATCCACGATTCCTGTTACATACTTAGCCTGCAACGTGCCCGCTGGAGCCTGCCCCATGTCCGAAACGCCTGCCTGCCCGCTGTCCGGCCCCTGGAACTGGGCGCGGACGGCCGAATTTTTGACAACCGCGGTGGTACCGATGCGGCTGGCAGCAAACACGCCATCGGGCTTCCCGGTGGTGACGCCGCTTTGGTTCTGCTGGAAGGGTGGCGTGCTGTGGGCTGCCTCGCGACCGGACGCAAAAATCGTACAGCACTTGCGCCGGGATGGGCGTTGCGCGTTCGATATTTCCATTGAAACTCCGCCTTATCGCGGTGTGCGCGGGCGCGGGCAGGCAACGGCCGAGCCGGACGGTCTGGAAACGCTTAAAGGTTTGCTGGCGCGCTATCTGGGCACGGCCTCACCACAGTTTCAAAGCTGGCTGCTGGCGCGAAGCGCGGACGAATGCGCCATTTGCATTGTGCCGGAGCGCCTGACGGCATGGGATTTCGGCGGGCGTATGGAGGCGTGAGCTACCCCTCTCCGGCGCGGCGGCGATAGCTGAGCGCCTCGGCAATATGGCGGCGGCGCACGGTTTCGGAGCGGTCCAGGTCGGCGATGGTGCGGGCAACGCGCAGCGTGCGGTGATAGGCGCGGGCGGAGAGTTGCAGCCGCTCTGCCGCGCGTTGCAGCAGCGCGTGCCCTTCCGCATCCGGCGTCGCGATGGCGTCGAGCAAGCCGCCTTCGGCCTCCGCATTCACGCGCAGGTTGGTATCCGGCGCCAGACCCTGGAGCCGTTCGCGCTGGATTGCGCGAGCCTCCGCGACACGGGCGGCGACCTCGGCTGTTCCTTCTTCCGCCGGCGGCAGGGAAAGGTCGGCGGTGGAGACGCGCGGTACTTCTACGACCATATCGATACGGTCGAAAACGGGGCCGGAGATGCGGGACTGATAATCGGCAGCACAGCGCGGCGCGCGGGAGCAGGCGCGGCCGGCGTCATCGATATGGCCGCAGCGGCATGGGTTCATCGCGGCGATCAACTGGACGTTTGCGGGATAGGTGACATGCCGGTTGGCACGAGCAACGGTGACGGTGCCGCCCTCCAGCGGCTGACGCAACGCCTCCAGCGCCGGGCGGGCGAATTCCGGCAGTTCATCCAGGAACAACACGCCATAGTGCGCCAGCGAGACTTCGCCCGGTTTCGCCCCGGCTCCGCCGCCAACCAGGGCGGGCACGCTGGCGGAATGGTGCGGGTCGCGATAGGGCGGGTGGCGCAGGATCTGACCGCCGACGAGATTGCCGGCGACGGAATGGATCATGCTGACGGCCAGGGCTTCCGCCGGCGTCAGCGGCGGTAGCAGGCCGGGTAGGCGGGCGGCAAGCATGCTTTTGCCGGAGCCGGGCGGGCCGCTCATCAGCAGGTTGTGGCCACCCGCAGCCGCCACCTCCAGCGCCCGTTTCACGGTCTCCTGGCCTTTCACGTCGCGCAGGTCCGGCGCGGCCTTGGCTGCGGCGATCGGGGCCGGCTTTGGCGGCGTTAGCGTTGCGTCGTCGTTCAGATGGTTGATGAGTTCCAGCAGATCGCGCGGTGCAATCACATTGACCTGGCCGGCCCAGGCGGCCTCACCCCCGTTCGGTGCTGGACAAACAACACCCAGATTGCGACTGAACGCGTCGATGGCGGCGGGCAAAACACCGGAGACGGGCGCCAGTGTGCCGTCCAGCCCCAACTCGCCCAGCACAAGCCATTGGGCGGCCGCGCTGGCATCGACCTTGCCAAGCGCCACCAGAACCGCCAGGGCAATCGGCAGATCATAGTGCGAACCCTCCTTCACCACGTCCGCCGGTGCCAAATTCACCGTGACGCGCATGGGTGGAATCGCCATGCCGATGGCGGCCAGCGCGGCACGCACCCGCTCCTTGCTTTCCGAAACCGCTTTGTTAGGCAGGCCGACGACGAAGAAGCCTGGAATGGCTCCGCGCGCGAGGTGCACCTGCACATCGACCGGCAGGACTTCGACGCCGTTGAAAGCGGCTGTATGGATGCGTGCGACCACGCCGGTTGGTTTCCCCTGAAGCGAGCGGACCGGGGAGGATAGGCGCGGGCATGGTTAAGAAATGCCTAACGCAGAGAGTGGCGGTTAAGCGGCATCCTCGCGGTGGGCGGCTTCCCAGCCGATCATCGCCATTTTCCGCGGCAGGCCCCATTCGTAGTTCCGCAGATAGCCGTTGCTGAGAATCGCCCGATGGCAGGGAATCAGAAAGCTGATCGGGTTTCGCCCGATGGCGGCCCCTACGGCGCGTGCGGCCTTCGGCTGACCGATGACTTTGGCGACCCACTGATAGGGAACCAGCGCACCATCGGGAATGCGCAGCAATGCCTCCCACACCCTGATCTGGAAGTTGGTGCCCGCCAGATGCAGCGGAATGCGTTCCCCCTTGTCGCCGAAGATCGCGGCCGCGGTGCGGGCTGTTTCCGGGCGGTCTTCGCTGTAGGCCGCCGCGGGCCAGCGTGCCTGCATGTTGGCCAGTACCGCCCGCCGTTCCGCCTCGCCGAAGGCAAAGGCCAAACCGCAGATGCCTCGGTCCGTTTGCATCACCAGCGCGTCGCCAAAGGGCGAGGCATGCCAACCCCAGCGCACCGTCAGACCCTCGCCGCGGCGTTTGTAGTCGCCAGGTGTAATCGCCTCATGGGCCACAAACAGGTCGTGCAACCGTGATGGACCGGAGAGGCCGGCGGCGTGGGCGGCGTCCAGCACGCTGTCGGCTTCTGTCAGGCGTTGTTTGGCGTAATTCAACGTCAGGTAGCTGAGAAAGCGTTTCGGACTGACGCCAACCCAGCGCGTGAAAACTTTCTGCAAATGGGCCGGCGCATAGCCGATATGATTCGCCAATTCCTCCAGGCTCGGCTGTTCGCCGCGCATATCCGCCAGATAGGCCATGGCGGCCTCGATCAGGGCGTATTGTGGCTGTGAATGGTCCATGCAGGCGGGGGCGTTCATGGCGCAATGGCTCCGGCAATGGTCTGATCTTGCACCTCTACCATTACGGCTGCCGGCGAGGAGCGCCACCCGGATTATGCGGTCACTCTGAGGCGGGCAGTTTGCCCAGCTCCTGCAGCACCTGTTGCGCGATCTGGGTGGCGTCGCGTGCGGCGGGGAAACCGGCATAGATGGCCGTGTGCAATATTGTTTCGCGGATTTCGTCCGCCGTCGCGCCATTGTTGACGGCGGCCAACAGGTGCACCCGCAATTCCCCGGCCCGGCCAAGCGAGGTGAGGGAGGCGATGGTCAGCAGGGAGCGGGTTTTCAGGTCCAGCCCTTCCCGTGCCCAGACAAGGCCATAGGCGGCTTCTTCCGCCAGACGGTTGTAGGCGCTGGTGAAGTCGGTTTCTCGACCATCGCGGGAGGCGACATAGTCGGCACCGAAGATTTGTTCCAGCAAGGCACGGCCGCGCTCGCTTGCCTCCGACATGGTTTAGGCTCCCATTCCGAGTTTTCGCAGCACCTCGCGTGCGACGGCGGGGGATGCGGTGAGGCCGGGCGACTCGATGCCATAAAGGTTCACCAGCCCCGGCACGCCGTGCACATCCGGCCCTTGGACCATGAAATCCGGCTGTGGTTCGCCCGGGCCGTGGATTTTCGGCCGGATGCCGGCATAGGCGGGCACCAGCGCGCCGTCTTGTAGGCCGGGGTAATACTGGCGTACGGCCTCGTAAAACGAGTCGGCGCGGCGGGGATCGACCTCGTAGTCCAGCCGGTCCACCCATTCGATATCCGGGCCGAATTTGCATTGGCCGCCCATATCGAGCGTCACATGCACGCCCAGCGCACCCGCTACCGGCATGGGATAGACCAGGCGGCGGAACGGCTGTTTGCCGAGCAGCGAATAGTAATTTCCCTTCGCCAGATAATCCTGTGGCACCGTCTCCGCCGGCAGGCCGCGCAGCGCCCGGCCAAGCCGCGGCGCGCCGAGGCCGGCGCTGTTCACCACTGTCGTGGCCAGCAATTCCATTGGCTCTTCGCCGCCGACGTTCAGCAGAATGCCATCGTCGCGGATTTCCCCACCCAAGACAGGCGAGAGATAGGCGATCATCGCGCCACGGTCTTCCGCATCGCCCTGATAGGCCAGCATCAGGCTGTGACTGTCGATAATGCCGGTGGAGGGGGAGAGCAGGGCGCCGACGCTGCGCACCTCCGGCTCCAACTGCCGAACGGCTTCCGGTGAGAGATATTCCAGGTCCGGCACGCCGTTGGCGTCGGCCTGGGCCTTTAACGTGTCGAGCCTTGGCAATTCGCTTTCGGCGCTGGCGACGATCAGCTTGCCGATGCGTTTGTGCGGGACCCCGCGCTCGGCGCAATAGTCGTAGAGGAACTGCTTGCCCTCGACGCAGGCCTTCGCCTTGAACGAGCCGGTGGGGTAGTAGATTCCAGCGTGGATGACCTCGCTGTTGCGGCTGCTGGTTTCCGTGCCGATCATGTCGGCCGCTTCCAGCACCACGACCTCACGGCCCGCCTCGGCCAGCCATTTGGCGCAGGCCAAGCCGACGACCCCGGCGCCGATCACCACACAGTCCACACGCTCTGCCATTGCTTGCAACCGCACTTTCGCTTGGGTTTGAGACGGTGTGTTTGTGGCTGGCCCGGGCCCTTTGGTCAACTGTCACGGCATTGTTAGGCGGTCGGCATTGCCCGGTTGCCATCCGGCAGGCATGTTGCCTGCAATAGCAAATTGGCGGGAGAAGAAATTTGATTCGCGTCGTTATCAGTTTTGCCTTGCTGATCGGCCTCTTTTCGGGCGCAGCAAGCGCGGGACCGGATTTCTGGCGGTCGGAAGGCTGGAAGACCGATTTCAGCAAAAGCGTCGTCGATTTCGGAGACATCATCAGCGGCGGCCCGCCGCGGGATGGCATTCCGTCGATCGATGATCCGCAGTTCGTGCCGGTCAAGGAAGCCACCTACGCCCCGCGCGAGCCGGTGATAACGTTTGGCATGGGCGATGACTACCGCGCCTACCCGCTATCGGTGCTGATTTGGCACGAGATCGTCAATGATACGGTCAGCGGCATCCCGGTTGTGGTGACCTACTGCCCACTTTGCGATTCCGCTATTGTGTTCGAGCGCACGGTCGACGGCCGGGCGATGAGGTTCGGCACCACAGGCAAGCTGCGCCATTCCGATCTCGTCATGTGGGACGATGCAACCGAGAGCTGGTGGCAGCAGTTTTCCGGGCGTTGCATCACCGGCACTTACGCGGGGCGGATGCTGGAGATGCTGCCCAGCCGGGTGGAGGCGTTTTCGCTGTTCAAGGCGGCACATCCTGATGGCAAGGTGCTGGTGCCGAACGACGAGAACATGCGTGCCTATGGCTCCAACCCTTATGTCGGCTATGAGGAGGCCGGCTGGCCTTTCCTGTTCCGTGGCGAGGTGCCGGAAGGGGTTTTTCCCCTGGCGCGGGTCGTGCAAGCGGAAGGGCAGGCCTGGGCGCTGGACCTGCTGCAGGAACAGAAGGAAATCGAGACCGCTGACGGCCTTGTCCTGACTTGGACGCCTGGGCAAGCGTCGGCTTTGGGGAGCCACACCATTGCTGCGGGGGCGGATATCGGCAATGTCCGCGTCCTGCGTGACGGAAAGGATGCTCTCTACCACATGACCTTCATGTTCGCGTTCCACGCCTTCAACCCGGACGGGCCGATCTACATCCAATGCAAAAGCGGCGACAGGAAGGCGGTGCCGCCGTTGCAATGCTTTGAATGAGGGAAATGGCCAAGGTCAGGCCTTGGCTTCGCGTTTTTCCACAACCTCCTTAAAAATTGTGGCAGCGGTCATTGCGGTCGGCCAGCCGCTGTAGAAGGCCAGGTGGGTGATGATTTCCTTGATCTCGTCCACAGTCAGGCCGTTGTCGAGCGCGCGGTTGAAGTGGCCAACCATCTGCCGCTCCTTGCCGAGCGCGATCAGGGCGGAAACCACCATCAGCGAACGGTCGCGTTTCGAAAGGCCTGGACGCTCCCAAATATCGCCAAAAACAACATCTTCGGTCAGTTCGATCAATTTCGGCACGAAGTCGCGCACGGCGTCGCGCGGGCTCGGTTCATTGGCCATGGTTGGCGTTTCCTCTGTGGTTGGTTAATGGGCTGGTTCAGGCGGTGAGCCTAGCGGGCGATCGCTGGACCCGTCCAGTGGTGTCAGCACGAGGCTTTGCGAGGCTGCGCCGAATGCGCCCTGTCGGTCGAACAGTTCGGTCTCGGTCGTGCCAAGGCCGTTCTGGCGCCAATGCTGGCGGTTGCGGAAGCCGATCCACGGCCCTTGCGGCGGGCGGGCGAGGCGGACGCCCAGTTCCACGTTGGGGAACCATTTCGCTTTCGGCTCGCGCCAGCCGTCTGGCCGCCAGGTGCCGCTGGACCAGTCGGCAACGCTGGCCGCCAGCGCCATTGGGGTTTCAGTCGGAAACAACGGCCGGTCGTAGCGGTACCAATTCAACTTGTCGGCGGTGAAGCGCAGCTCCGCAATGTCGCCGAGCCAGGGATGGCCGGGAGAAGTGAGGGAGCCAGGTTTGCCGGTTTCCGGTGCCATCGGCACGAAGTCCGGCTCCGGCATGTCGGGCGTTGGCTCGCCACGGGCGAAAGCGGCCTGGGCGCAGGCTTGCAGCTTGTCATCTGCCCATGCCTCTGCCCGCAGAAACAGGCCGCGGCCACCGTGGCGCAGGATTTCCACCCGTACATGATTGGCGCGTCGCGGCACCGGACGCAGGAGGAAAATGGATACGGTGAGCGGCAGGAAAGGATTATCCGGGTTCGAGTCCAGTTCCTTGGCCTTCAATTCGCACGCGCCCGTCAGCATCGCGCCAACGGCGCCGCCGTGCATGCCTGGGCCGTTAAAGCCGCCGGCGGCAAGTTCCGGGGTCCAGATATCGCCGTCGATGGAAAAGACTGTTCTTTCGCTCACAGCAAATCTCGCAGCATGGCCACCAATGGCTTGTCCGCCGGCGGCATCGGGTAGTTTTTCATCTGATTGGGGCGGGCCCATGCCAGCGTCTGCCCCTCCAGCGGTGTCGGCGTGCCCTTCCAGACACGGCAGACATAGAGCGGCATCAGCAGGTGGAAATCGTCGTAGGTGTGGCTGGCGAAGGTGAAGGGGGCCAGGCAGCTTTCCTCCGTATCGACGGCGAGTTCTTCTTTCAGCTCGCGGATCAGGGCGGCTTCCGGCGTTTCGCCCGGATCGACCTTGCCACCGGGAAATTCCCAAAGACCGGCCATGGCCTTGCCTGGCGGGCGCTGGGCCAGCAGCACGCGGTCGTCGCGGTCGATCAGCGCGACCGCGGCCACGAGGAGGATGCGGAACGGAGGAGGGGCGGGCAGGGGAGTCACGCGGTTAGCTGCGGTAATCGCCGTTGATGCTGATATAGCCGTGCGTGAGGTCGCAGGTCCAAACCGTC
>JAWLBX010000044.1:0-10829 GCA_041687435.1 Alphaproteobacteria bacterium | reverse complement strand
ATGCCATCCGCAACGCAATCGACGCCATCACCCCAAACGACGCTCGGAACTTCTTCATTGCATGCGGCTACGAGCCGGAATGAAACGAATCCGCTCTAGACATCGCATTTCGGGACCAGGTGGCGCGGTACAAGGAGCAGTTGGCTGACGGGCGCAGCATCGACGAAGAGCCGGATATCCGCGACACCTACATCCGAGATCTACACCAGCTTGCACGGGAAGAGCCCCGGATCCCGTTTTTCCGCCGGGTTTACGACCAACTTTTTCCAGAGGTTGAGGATGAAAAAACCCACGAGCGCGCCACGCGTCCGCTGCATGCTACCTACGCCAGCGCATTGGCCGACTATGCCGCCCAGACATTTTGGAACGATGCGGAGATGGTGGATATCCGCCAACGGGGCACAATCGACAGTTCATCGCTGACCGAAAGCGGCGGCTTAACCGACACGGTTCGCCGCGCGGAAAGCGGGCTGGAACGGGATTTCCGCCTGCTTGAGGCAGCGCTGCAAAGCCGCCCGGAGGATATTTTTATCAACGCCTCCATTTCCGCAGATAACCTTGGGCAAAGCGAATGGGCCGCACATCACTTGCAGGCCTACATGATTCAAAATACCCCGCACCCTGTCGCGGTAAGGGCGTTTCTGTTCCATTTGCGCAAGGAGCTGATCGAACGGCGCGCTGCGATCGACTCCCGCAATCTGCGGTTGCGTTTGTTCCGATTGGCAAACGTCTTCCGCGATGATGAGGAACTCCAAAGCAATCGCAACCGGCCGACAGCGCGCAGCACGAGCCGCGTCATCGACTTGGCAACGGATGCCGAAAATGGAGGGCTGATCTCGAGCCTTCTGGGAAACAGGAAGAAAAAGGCATTCGCGGCCGACTATGTCACCTATTATAATAGTACCATCCAGCGGATGCGCGAATATGCAAATGCAGTCATCCAGGAAAAGGTCTATAGTCTTGCGCTGGCCGATTGCGAGGAACTGATCCGCGTCTTTACCGGTCTGTTCGCGGAAATCACCGAAATTAGCGGCGTGCTGGCGCGCGATATCGAGCAGGAAAAAAAACGCCTATACCAACCGCGGCGGCAATGATGGCAACACCTTTGTCTATGCCAATGCCGAATGCAAGGAAGACGCGTGGAAGCGGCTGAGTCAGATGGCCGCCGGTCTGAAGCTCGACGATGCCGTCAATCGTCGTCTGGTCGAAGCGGTCTATGGCAAGTTCCGCGAGGACAAGCGCGCCCGGCGCCCCTCCAGCTTCAAAGACATTCGCGAGCTTTTCTGGGAAAACGTCGTCGTCAAGTTCGGCCAGTCTGCCGTGGACGAGGATTATCGCTCCCTCTTCGATTTCTCCGTGACAGAAGCCATGCGCCGGGAGTTTGCTGTCGAGGATGAAACTGCCCAGCGCCGCGGCGACCGGCCGGAAGGCGAGGACAGCCATCCCCGACGAATGCGCGAAATCGTCGATCGCGCCTCCCGCCAGTCCGAACCATTTCTGACACTCAATAACCCGGATGCGGATGGCACCCCCATCAAGTTCTGGACCATCCATCCCACTGTCAAATCCGACATAAACAATGACACCTTGTATCAGGACATGTTCATCGTCCGGCCCGGCGATAATCCGATCGAAAAGCCGGAATTCTCACCTTACGAGCTCATCTGCGTGAACCTGCGGGTGAACCTCGAATTGCGGCATCTCGCCAAGCTCAACATCGGCTCCGGCGAAACTGACAGCATCCACGAACGGGCGGAAGGGCGGCTGGCCGACGCCTACAATGGCATGGTCACCAAGATGATCGCCGCCCGCCGGGGCGCCGGACCGGGATCGGAGTTCACTCCGCACGTGGATAAGACCTGGCACCTGCCCGGCGTCCTGCCGGAAATTTTTATGGAACTCGACGCGAAAATTTCCGGCGACAGCGCCGCGGCGTTTGTCATCGCCATGCTGCACGGGCTCTTGCGCCGGGATTTCGAGTATTCAGAACCCCAAGTGCGGTTCACCACGCGCGGCCGGGGTATGCGCGGTGCCATGGAGGAGGTGATCGGCCAATCCCATGACCCCTGGCAAATGTACAAGGATTTCAGCCGCAATACGCCCGTAGTGCACGCTGCCAAAGAGTTTTGGGATTTCACGATCAGCCGCAACGCCGACTCGTTAACCGAGCATTCATCCTACCGTCACCTGACAGACCCTGCCAACATCATCGAGTTGTTCAAGTTGGTGGGCAACCGGGCTGACGAGCCCGAAAACCGGGACGACGCCGCCATCGCCTGCCTGCAAGCGTGGATGGGCTTGCTGCAATCGCTGGCCGCCGCCCAAAAGCCAACGTTAACGCCGCGCGGGCATCGGATGGAAATGCAGAAACTGGTCGATGACCTCGGCCCCAGCCTATTGGAGGCTTTGCGCGCGGAAGAATACGGCCCGGAGATGGAACGGATATTCGATCGCGTCTATTCCACCGCCTACGATAATGTGTTCGCCCAATAACACGGCGAAAGCGGGGCCGTTCGGATGCGTGTGAAATCGGTGGTCATCAATGCGGACATGGACTGGGATTTCAGTCGCAACGTCTGGTTGCATGCCCTCGACACATATCGGACCGCCAACAACACTTTGTTCTGGACGCTGGAACCCGAATCGCAAGGGCATACGACTTCAGGCTTCTGGGGCGGCTTTCCGGAACATTATGACCGCTATCACGATGCGCTGGTGGAAGAATGCGGGGAATTAGCTGGCAGCTTGGTCGCGCACGAAAATTCCCGGCTTGCCGCTATCGTGATTCTGTCGAAGGCCGACTTCCAAGCCTTCGGCGCCACGCCCCATCCGAGAACCGCGGAAATGAGCATTGCCGGACAAAGCGCCATCAAGGCGGTCGGCCGGTTGCTAGAGGAAGTAAACCGGCAGTCAGCGCATGCTCAGAACAAAGTCAGTGAGGCACGCATCCGGCTTTGGGCCGCAATCGCCGTCCGCCGTGCGGGGGATGACGAGCGTGACGGCGAGATTGCGCGCCAGGTTCTCAGCCGGATCGGTCCGCCAGAGTGCCGATTGAATACCGTGTACCTGCTTTCGCACGGCCGTCTGCAGGACGAGGCCATAACAGCGGACGAACAGGCGTTTCTGAAATTGCGGCTGGTCATGGAATTGATGGCCAATTCGGAGGCGGCTTCGGGCAAGGCAGATGCTTGGCGCCAATTCCGCCGTGATCCTTCAGCCGGGTTCATGGTCCAGCGTGGAGTATACTGGGTAAAGATGCCGGAAGCCTCGCAAAGAACAGCTTGGGCATCGGATAGTTTGCGCCAAATCTTGACCAACTGGTCGATCGACATCGACCTGCGCTACGATGGCAGGCCGAACCGCGACATCAAGGAGAGAATAGACAACCTGGTCAACGAACTGCGTCCGCTGGACCGTGCTGCGATCCAAAGCAAGCTGACATCGGACGTTCAGAATTCCACCCCGCCTGCCGCCGGCGATGGCGAATCCGTTGATATTGAAGCGGAAATCAACGCTTTTAACCACGCGACAAGCCGGCGTTGGCTGCATCGCAAGCATGTGCTCGACCGCATTCTTCAAGCAAAGGACAAATTCCCGGAGCGCTTCCAATCCTATGCCGACTACCGCCTATCCGCGGAA
The DNA here is from genome assembly GCA_041687435.1 of Alphaproteobacteria bacterium. Taxonomy (GTDB): domain Bacteria; phylum Pseudomonadota; class Alphaproteobacteria; order Bin95; family Bin95; genus JACKII01. The sequence continues at coordinate 7,190 of JAWLBX010000044.1, read as the reverse complement.
CAGCGGCAAATGGATGCGAAGACCCGGGAAGCAAGCGTCAAACGCGAGGACGCCCTAAAATCATTGCGATCCGTACGGGTTTCTGCCGGCGAGAAAGGCAAGCGAGAGGTGGAAAAGCCGCTCAGCCTGCTGCGCAACCGGTTGGATGACGCCACGGCGCGCGCGACGGCCGCACGGGCGACATTGAGCGAATTGCTGGGGGCCCAAGCCGAGCGGGCTGCGGCGCGTGATGAAGCCTTCGACAAGCTGGCAGAGGCTGAACGCCAGCTTCTGAATCCCTCGGCAATTCGAACGTTCCTGATCTTGCTATTGGTCTTCATCGCCCCATCGGCCGTTTTCAACGGCACCCAACTGTTGACCATCAGGCCCGCCGCCGCATCATTCGAATTCCTGGAACACGCATTCAGTTACTTCTACTGGATCATCGTGCCCGTGTTCGGTGTTGCCTTATTGATCGGCATTTTCTCAGCCTACAAGTTGCGTCGCGCCCGAAACGCAGCACAATCCGCCGTTGTCTCGCGATTGCAGGAAGACATTCGGCGAGCCGATGGCATCAGCGCAGCCCGCGTTGGTGTAAAAACTGCCCGCGACGACGCCGCAATCCTGCAACTGGCAATCGCCCATCTGGCACCGCGTGAAAACTGGGTGGCCGTCAATGATCGCAAATACTTCATCGGCGATCTTTTGGGCCATCGGCGCGCCCATCACGATTCCGGAATTGCCGAAGTCGATGAAAAGCAACAAACCTTGCAGGAAGAAGCAAACCGCTTGCTTCGGCAGGGAACGACAGATGCAGAACGCGTGCAATCTTTCCTCGCCCAGAACAGCTTTTCGTTGAACGGGGAACTGGCAGTAACCGCCAAGTTTCTGAGCAATGCGAACCTGATCCTTGTCAACCGTGCCAGTTGGCATGCCCGGCTTGAATTGGCGGATCCAGGCCAATGACCAGTATTGCAAAACGCATGCGCATTCTCGATCCCGCCCCAGTCCGGCGTCTGGATGTTCTGGGCGGAAAACGTTTGGTCTCCGCCATCATTTTGGCCGCTCTTATAATCATCATTGTAGACAATTGGCTTCTCACGCCAATTTACGGCATTGATGGATACCGATTCACGAATTATGCGGGAGATACGATTCAAAGCGGCGGGTTTTCTTGGGTTTTTATTATAATTTTTTTTATTTTTTCATTAGCATCGCATTTTCTATTCCGCCAAAGCCTATGGCTCGGCTGGATATTTCTTGTCGTTTGCCTTGGGCTCCAGGCCTTGATCGGTACACAACAGGATATCGTCCGTTTCTTCGAATATCTCCAGTCTGCCGGCAGTAACGACGTTTTCAGCGACAGCCTGATCGCAGCAATCGTCTTCAGCTGGGAAGAAATTTCGAATCTGGTCGAGTATCGATACGATCCGGGGTTGGGCGGCGTTCGGCTGGGAATTAGTGCCGGGTTCGCCCAGTCAATCGTGCTCAACACGATGCTTCTGATCGGCGCGATAGGGCTTGCTGTGGCGCTTGCAGCTTGTGGGTGGCTCATCCGGCAGGCTGGCCGTATCTTCGGCAAGGCGGCGGACGATACGAACACCGACCCTTTCCGCATCAAGGGCTATTATCCGCTTTTGGGCGCGGAACGCACGATCGCATTCTACGCTGGCGCAATCGCTCTACTGTTTGCGGCATCCGCACCGATGGCCGCCTTGCTCATCGAAGGCTCGAAACAAAATCTGGAGGAACTTCAGAATATCCTCTGGATCGGTCCGCTGGTCGTCATGCTGGAAATGGCACGGCTCGCCCTTTATCCAGTATCGCCGAAATCTGCCCCAGCGCCCGAAGCCAAATCCATGGCCGCCGAAAAAATGCGTTGGGTTCCGCGAGTCCACGAGCACCTGCAGACCGTTTTGCGCCGCCGCAATGCGGCCATGGTGATACCGGCGGCGGGTACCCTCGAATCTGCCCGTACGGCTATCAGGGGGGCGGAAGACACATTCCAGGCAGGCGAATTGCGGTACTTCCTGGAAACGCTCACGCTACTCCATCTCACACGGCTTTCTGCCCTACTGGCAAGTACCGCACTGGATTGGGGGCGGTCTGCGCTGATCATCTGCCCGGCCGAGGTCAAACTTGAAGTCTTGGATCGCTTCCAGACCGCGCGGGGCGCCGGCGAGAGCGGTTTTGGGGAAGAATGGGTCGATATTGCCCAAAAGAATCCCGACCAGGACATCACAATCGACGTCATCGTCATCTCACCCGAGGAAATCGAAACCCTCCTGCAGCGCAGCAAGGAATTCGCCGCCGACCTGCGCCGGCTGGGTGCGATCTTTGTGCTGAATCTGGAGCGAACCGATCTAGGGCTTCTGAGCCTCAATCTGCGGCGTTTGCGGAATGCCAGCCGGCATTCGGGCGATCTCGTCTACATCGCTCAGTCGGAACCGCTGATTGACCAGGAAAACCGCATTCAACAATCGCTTCCCCGCACATCGGCAGCGCGGGGCCGGGGTGACCTGGACATTGCCGGCAAATCCAACCGCTATATTTCCGTGTGGCCTGCCATTCCAGGCGATTCAATTGCCAATCCCGCCAACTGGCCAGTCGAAGTTCATGCCATCCTGGCGGCCCATGAGATCAACGAGGCCCTCAAACCCTATTTGTGGGATGTCCGCGGGTCCTTCCAAACCAGTCACTGGGAAATCACACTGCCACCGTTGCTGGTGGAGCGGAACAAGGACAAGCTGGCAGCTATTGTTCGCAATTTGCGGCCGGAAAAGCTGGGGCCGCCGCCGGGACAGCATCCATTTGCCGTAATCGCCGCCGACGGCAACCTCGCCGATGCCTTGGCGCTCGGTATCGGCAATGGCGACAGCGAGGATGCCGGCTGCGTCATAGCGATGACGGATTATCCGCTAGCCCGGCTCCATTTCACAGCCTTCCGAAACCAAGTCGCCAATGCCCACCACGCTGAGGCTGCCAACCGCGAGGCGCTGCGCACCTTCCGCGATGCCTACGGCTCAATCAGTCCCAAACCAAAAGTCGGGCCCGTCGAACTGGCATTGATGCTGGCGAATGAATTCGTAGTGTCCAGCGTCTCCAGCCGTACCGGTCCCGATGGCGGCTGGCTGGCCCAGTCTGCAATAGAAGAGTACTGGCAGGGGGAATCGGCGGAAGCGCTGCGCCAATTGCAAGTCAACACAACCAAGACAGGCCTTGTCCGGCTGTTCCGCCTATGCATCGGCCAGAACATTCAGATTGAACAGGAACGGCATGCCAACCTGATCCGGCGCTACAAACTGCAAAATCCGCGTCAGACAGAAGGCGCCACCATCAGCCACTTGGTCGTTCGCACGAACAGCTTTGCATTGACCCGCATTCCGGCAGCCGATCACGGCCTCTCGTATGCCGATGGAACGCATCTGATTATCAACAATGCCATGTACCAAGTCACCGGCATCAACGAGGATAACCGTACCTTGTGGGTACAGGAAGCAGATGGCAATGAGCCGAGATATGCCTTCGTCCGTTCCTACGCCATTGTCCGTGCATCGCGCCGCAATGAGCCCGGGCAGGCGGACGATCAGCACGATATAGCCGTCGACGCCTATTTTCAGGAGCCGAACGCCCGTATCCCGTTCGAATTGGCAAGCGGCTACATCCGCGTTGCCAGGCGCACGTCGCTCGCCTACCGCTACGCCAGTCCGAATGCAGCATTCCTCGGTTCGGAAAATGGGCCGATCGCCAGCGCCTGCAATGCCCCGCAACCGGCCCGGCTGCGCAGTGCCACGCTCTTGCGTCTCTATGGCGACACGACGGCTGGCCGCCGATCACGGCGCGGCGGCGACCGCGGCGCCAGCCGTCATGAAGCATGCGTGGCTTTCACTTTGGCAACGACACTGCAAGATACGCTGGCGTCCCTGTTTCCCAGACACGCCCATCGCATTGCAGTGGTCGCGCCCCAAGCGGCAAGAATCGAGGCGGAAATCGACCCGGGCAGACGGGGATTGCCTCACTGGACAGTCTTCGCGTTGGCGCGCCAGCCGGTTCTGACGGAACTTGATTCCAGCCGGCAGGCCGTCGACCCCGAAAGTTCCAGGGAACGGTGCCGTTTGTCGAACGATGCCATACGCACCTATGAGGCTTATATCGGCAGGTTTTTTGAGCAAGCCCGCGCCGTGGACGATGCCCGGGCAGCGCCGCCGGGGGTAACCCGCTTGTTCTCTTTCCTGATTGTCGAGGATAGCGATCACGATCTTGGCGTCGCCCGTATCGTGGCCGAGCAGCGCGACCGCGTTTTCCGTATTTGGGAGGAATTCCTCAATCATTGTGCAAAAAACACATCAGATCCGCATGAAAATTATTATGCTTTCAATTCAGGAAAAATCAGTGAGATATTCAAGTTCGAAGATGCATTGACCGTTGTGGGCAACATGCGCCGCCATTGATCATGCCATATCTCCGACTGTTTCTAATATTCCTGACTGTTCTCGCCACTCCACTCTCCGCGCATTCCAAGATTGTCGGCATACTGTTCGATACCAGCGGTTCCATGGGACACAGCGACCAATTACCAGCTTTCGGCATGCAATTGCTGGCCGGAACCATCGACGGTCGGGCAGGTCATGACCGGATCGTGCTGATGAACTTCAACCATTACATGGCATTGATCCAAAACAATCCCCAACTGCTCGCCCCAACGTCCGCCAATGTGCGGCGGGTGCGGGAGCAATTGCCATCGGGTACCGCCCGGCCGATAGAGATCCTGAACAATCAAACACACCAAACCGTTGTCGATCAGGTGCGCCGCATGTTCGTGTCGCAACCCAATCTGGGCACACCCTACGGACCGATTGAGGTCATGCTCGCGACCCTTGCCGATCAGGTTCGAGACAGCGAACCGGCCTTCCTGGTGGTCGTCAGCGACGGGGAATACAATGAGAAAGGACTACCGGACCGCCCGTCCCTTTCCGCAACCTTTCGCACCTACAAGGACCGGTTTCCTGGCGGATTGCGTGTCGAATACCTGTTCATCAAACCACAGAACCGCGAGCGCGCCGCAAAACTGATCGCGAATGTGGATGCACAAGGGGTGCGGGACGCATTGTTAACGGTATTCAACGCCGGCAAACGCCGAGCGGATGGGACACCGGTCGGGGCCTGGACCGTATCGAACGGTGCGGAAATGTGGGCTGCGCTGCGCGACATCATCGCCAGCGTTTCGGGTTCCGATTTGGCCGCACAAAGCCAGTTCGTTCGCTATGAGCGCAACACGGTCCAAATCGAAACGCCCCTGTCGATTGCCAATGTCGTCGCCGTTTCGACCGCCACCGCCACGCAAGCGCCCGCGAAATGGCAATCCAGCACATTCGATCAGCAGCCGACCGCCACCCGGCAGATCATGGCCCGAATGGATGGGCCGGACGCAGCGCTGGATGCAAACGCGATGCATGGTTTGGTGCAACATTACTGGTTTCAAAATGCAGTCTCCGCCGGGCAGTACGAGATAACGTTCGACCGGCCGGTTACAGACAACGTGTTCTTGATGTTCCAAACTCAAGCGGTGACCGACCTCAGAGTGTTCGATTCCCAGGGTACGGAGCTGACCGCAGCTGCCGGCACACCTGTGCGCCTGCTGCTGGGCGAGGAATACACCTTCCAAGCCCGGATATTCGACAGCCCCGATGGATCGCCCGCTCCGGTCGACCTGACCTCATTGCCTCCATCCCTCACCATGGCCCTGCAATTGACGGGGCCGGCAGGGCCCGGCGCCAAATCGATGGATATCGTCCCGGCCGGAAACCATGGCTCCGTGAGATGGACGCCGCAGCGGCGCGGCCCGGCCCAGGCGCGAAGTCAGGCGGCGATACCCGGCTTTCTGTCACCTCTATCCCCTAGCCTGCCCCTGCTGGTGGTCGACCCTGCAACCGCTCTGACGGTTTCGCCGCTCCAGCCCACCGCCACCTGCACCGGCTGCACGCCTTCGACCCTCCGTTCGCAGATCATGCCAAACGGGCCGGATGAGGAATTGGCCACATTCACGGTCACAGCCGATGGAGACCTCAACGGCGCCATCGCCATCGACGCCTCCGATCTGCCCGACTACGTGCAAATCCGCAGCGCTGATGGATTGACGATAGACACCGGAACTGCCGTCTCGATGGCGGCTGGCGAGACCCGAACATTTTCGATCTGGCGCCTGGGACCAATCGGCACTGGCGACTTGCAAGGCGTAGCCGACGTGATCGACTTTCGGATCTCGCCGGTTGCACCGTTGAACGGAGCGCCTGTCTCGGTCTCTGCCTCCCTCACCCTGGATCTCCCGGACCTGGGTATGCGCCTTGTCGCCGTGACCCAACCCGCCACACCGGGAGCACTGGATGGTTTGGTCATCAACGGCAGGGAATTGACCCGTGGCAACTTTTACGCCCACTTCGCACTCGACCAGGCTGTTGTTACGCCCGATCCCGCGCTCGCAGTGGATACCATTGGAATGGAAGTCGATGGCACGTTCGGTTCATTGGTGGATTATACCGCCGGAGTGGCGGACCCGCGAGTATCCGGCATCCTTGGCCTCGACGTCCGGCCCGTATCGTCGTTTTGGTGCCTTTGCTTTTTGGGCCTGGAAAACTGGTTCAACGGCTCGGACCGGCGCACGGCCACCGTGGCCTATACCGACCACCTGGGCCTGCAATCCGCCCGCAGCCAGTTCCCGCTTCTCCTACCCATTCCCTGGCAACAAATGGGCCTGTCCTGCGCGCTGAACCTTCTGTATCTGCTGCTGTTGGTCATGATCTTGCGCGGTATCGCTGCGATCGCCCGCACCAACCGCTTTCCCCGCAACGCAGTGGTGGAGGTGCAGGACGGCCGGGAATTGCCGCGTTTCCAGCGCCTGCGCGGCAACAACTACACGTGGGCGCGCGTTTGGCTGGCTCTCTTTCTGGGCGATCCGCACGAAGTCCGGACGGTGCAGGGCTTGCGGCTGACCGCCCTCGCCGATGGCGCCATGCTGGATCTTTCCGGAAAATCCATTCCGCCCTGGTCGCTGGAGCGGATGGGCCAAACCTTTGCGGAGATCAAAGAACAATCTCGTGATTTGACTTCGTTTCGACTAGGCGGTCGACTCATAAACGCGCAATCGGATGCGGATGGCGGCCAGTTTGATCATGGCGAGGTAGGTTGAGCCGAGCTTGTCGTAACGGGTTGCG
>JAWLBX010000043.1:0-12867 GCA_041687435.1 Alphaproteobacteria bacterium | reverse complement strand
CAAAAGCCAGGTTGCTGAGCCATCGCGACACTCCTTGATCCGATGACCCTAACGATTCACAAAATTCGGCCAAACGCCAGGGTTTCCGGAGGTGTCCATATTCAGTCGGTATGGGGCGAAAATATAGGAATAGAAAAGGATAAATTTAAAAAAAATTTTGAACCATACGATATTGAATATTATATTGTTTTATTAAAATCCATTGTCAAAATATATTTTATGCACGCGATTTCTGCTTTAACCGTGCTGATGAGAAATTTGAAATTTGTTTGGCCGGTCTATGTTGTTGTGCTTTCGTTTTTTTTCACCGATGCGAGCGACTGGCGTCCATTCGTATTTGAAGGGGGGTGGCGAGAATGGGCAGGCTTTCATGCGCAGTATATTCTGGCAATGGGTCTGGTGACCTTGGGCATCCACCGGTTGAGTTCCGGAGACCGGCGGCAGCGCCCCGTATGGTGGGTCGCACGGCTGAGCCTCGTGATGGCAGGCTTGGCCTTCATGCTCGACGAGACAAGAATATTTGGGCTTTCCCAGAACTTCATCTTGGTCGCCGGCGGGATTCTAACCGCCATTTCGGTCCTCGTGTGGTGGTTTGCTGCCGGCACCGGGCCGCGGCTTCGCAACGGACACCTCAAAGGCCGCTGAGCCGCCGCCGGCCGCCGCCATATCCGCTTCTGTCTAGGCCCCTTTCACTGCCCGAATCTGCCCGGCGGAATAGCCAAGCAAATCTGCCAGCACGGTGTCGGTATCCTGGCCGTGCAGTGGCACGCGGCCAGGCTTGCGCGGCGGTGTGGCTGACAAGCGGAGGGGCGACCAGATCACGTCCTGCATTCCGCCATCGTACTCCGCCGGCTGCAGCATGTCGCGCCCGGTGGCTTCCGGCGAGGCGACCGCTTCCTTGGGTGTGCGCACAGCACCACCCGGAACGCCGGCGGTGCGGAGGCGGTCTACCCACTCCTCCCGCGGGCGGGTCTTGAGGGCCGCGACAACCTCGACTTCCAGCGTATCACGATTGGCGAGGCGGTCGGAAATGGTGGCGTAGCGAGGGTCCGACGCCAGGTCCGGCCGCCCCAGCGCCTCGCAGAAACGGGCATACTGACGATCATTGCCGACCACAATCATGATCTGGCCATCGGCGCAATCATAGGTGCCAAGCGGGGTCAGCACGACCGAGCCATTGCCCGCGCGCGGCATGTCCTCCCCCACCATCAGCGGATACATGGCGGCGTAACCGGTGGAAGCCAGCATCGAGTCGAACAGAGAAACATCGACATGCTGGCCCTCGCCGGTGCGGTGGCGTGCCTCCAGCGCCGCCATAAGCCCCATGCCGGCATGCAGGCTGGTGAACGTGTCGGCGACGGAGCCGCCGGCCTTTTGCGGCTCAATCTCTGCCGGGCCCGTCAGATACATCAGGCCGGTTTCCGCCTGTGCGATCGGGTCATAACCCGCTACCAGGCGGAAGGGGGAGGAATGGCCGTAGCCGGAGATCGAGCAATAAATCAGCCGCGGGTTGAGTGGACGCAGCGAGTCGTAGTCCAGCCCGTATTTTGCCATGACATCGGGGCGGAAATTCTCAACGAGTATATCGGCTTTCGCTGCCAGCTGATGGCACGCCTCGCGTCCAGCTTCCGTTGCAAGGTCGATCAGCACGCTCTTCTTGTTGCGGTTCAGGCCCAGGAAAAACGGCGCGTCGCCCTGCCATCCAGACGGGCGGTAATGGCGGAAATCATCGCCGCCGCGCGGATCCTCCACCTTGATGATGTCGGCGCCCAGATCGCCCAGCATCTGCGTCAGATAGGGGCCCGCGATGACGCGGGTGAAGTCGAGCACCAGCAGGCCGTCGAGCGGCGGCGCGGAAGGATTGGACATGAAGGCGTTTCCTGACAGGCGTTTGGTGATTGCCTGCCATTGTGCCCGCTTCCGATAGGAAAGGGGAGAGGCTAATACCGCCGGGCCACTCTCCCCTATCTGGCGGCGACGACGGCCCCCTGGCTCGCCAGTGCATCGATCTCCGCAGCCGAATAGCCGGCTTCCAGCATCACTTCGTGCGTGTGCTCGCCAATTTGCGGGGCCTGGCGTTGAATGCCAAGATCGTGCGTGCCCATTTCGATAGGCAAACGCGGCAGCTTGGTCCAATCGCCATTGGGCAATTGGATCGGCAGGAGGCCGCCGCCGGCAGCGGCCAATTGCGGGTCATCGAAAAGGTCGTCTGTCGTCGCCACCGGGGCAAAGGGAATGCCGATGCGTTCGGCGATCGCCACGATTTCGGCGGTGGAATGACCCTTCACGATATCGGCCACCAGCGGCAGCAGGGTCGGCCGTTCGGCCACGCGGGCCTCATTCGAGGCGTAGCGCGGGTCGGCCAGCAAATCCTGCCGGCCGAATTCCTCGCAAAACCGCCGCCAGTGGTTGTCCGAGGTCAGGCCGATGAAAATCTGGTCGCCGTCCCTGGTCTCGAACGGCTCATAAACCGCCCAGGCACCTTCGCGCGCTGGCATTGGCGGCACCGGGCGACGGGTGATGGCCTGCCCGGCCATGTGCTGGGTCATCAGCCAGGCGGTGCTTTCGAACAGCGCGCTTTTCAGGTATTGGCCCTTGCCGGTGCGCTTGCGTTCTTCGAGTGCGGCCAGCGCGCCGACAACGGCCATCGTGCCGCCCATCATGTCGATCACGCTGGCACCGGCGCGCAGCGGGCGGCCCGGAGGGCCGGTCATGTAGGCGAGCCCGCCCATGAATTGCACCACCTCGTCCAGAGCAGGGCGGTGTTCGTAGGGACCGGATAGAAAACCTTTCAGCGCGCCATAAATCAGGCCCTCGTTCAGGTGTTTGACCTGATCATAGCCGCAGCCGAGCCGTTCCATCGTGCCGGGGCCATAGTTTTCAAACAGCATGTCGGCCTGGGAAATCAGCCTGTACGCCACGTCCCGGCCGGCCTGGCTTTTCAGGTCGAGTGCGATGCCGCGCTTGTTCCGGTTGAAGCTGACGAAGAACCCGGCGGCGAACCCTGGCAGGCGGCGCGTCTTATCGCCGGCGGGGGCTGGCTCAACTTTGATCACGTCGGCGCCGAGATCGGCCAGGATCACGCCAGCGGTCGGGCCCATGATGGTGTGGCAAAACTCCAGCACGCGGATGCCGGCAAGCGGTAAGGCGTTGGAAGACGTGGCGGAAGCGGTCATCGCTTGCAGGGTCCCGTGGTTATGTGCGGGCTAGGGCGGCGAGGTGCGGGGCGAATTCCGCCAGAACCTGTTCATAGACGGGCCGCTTGAAATCCACGATCCGCTCCAGAACCTCCGCCGGTTCCGCCCATCGCCAGGCAGAGAATTCCTGGTGGTGCGTGCGCAGGTCGATATCCTTCTCGGTGCCGGTGAACAGCATCAGGAACCAACGCTGCTCCTGCCCACGGTACCGGCCGCGCAGCGCACGGCCCGCCACCGCAGGCGGCAATTCATAGCGGTACCAGTGCGCGCTTTCTGCCAGGATTTCCGCCTGGACAATGCCGGTTTCCTCTTGCAACTCGCGCCGGGCTGCCGCCGCCGGCGACTCGCCGGGGTCGATCCCGCCCTGGGGCATCTGCCAGCTGTCGCCTGCGCCCATGCGGCGGCCGAAAAACAGGCGACCATCTTTATTGGCCAAGGCGATGCCGACGCAGGGCCGGTAGGGGAGGTCGGTGATGCTGCGAGCTGCCGCCATCAGCCGCCTTTCATGCTGTTGAACAGGGCCAACCCGCGCAGCAGGTCAAGCGCGCGCGCCAACTGATAGTCGAGCGGCGGCGATGCCGGACTGTCGGCGGTTTCTCCGGCTGGTGGCTCGGTTCCCTCCGGCACATTGGTATCCGGCGTTGCCTCGGGCTCGATGCCCTGGGCCTCGCCGGGGCTGTCTAGCGCGCCGCGCAGATCAGCCTCGCGCCGACGGGCCGACACGTCAATGTTTTCGACCTTGGCCGGCTGCACCTCGATATCCGGCACGATTCCTTTCGCCTGGATCGAGGTGCCGGACGGTGTGTAATAGCGGGCCGTGGTCAGGCGGATGGCGCCATGGCCTGGAATCGGCTGAATGGTCTGAACCGATCCCTTGCCGAACGATTGCGTTCCCATGATCAGCGCACGCTTGTGGTCCTGCAGCGCACCGGCGACGATTTCGGAAGCCGAGGCCGATCCGCCATTGATGAGAACCACGATCGGCAGGCCGTTGGTGATGTCGCCCGCGCTGGCGTTGAAACGCTGGGCTGCGTCCGCGTCGCGGCTGCGGGTCGATACGATTTCGCCTCGGTCGAGGAAGGCGTCGGTGACACCGATGGCTTGGTCGAGCAAGCCGCCGGGATTGTTGCGCAGATCCAATACGACGCCGGTCAGACGGCCCTTTGGCGCCTCTTTCTCCAGTGAGACCAAAGCCTTGCGCAGTCCGGCCTCTGTCTGTTGGCTGAATGTGGTGATGCGGACATAGCCGATATCGCCTTCCAACCGCGAACGCACCGACTGGATTTTGATGATGGCTCGGGTCAACGTGACGTCGAACGGCTGATCCTCGCCCCGGCGAATGGTCAGCTTGATGTCGGTATCCGGCTTGCCACGCATCTTTTCGACGGCTTCGGCAAGCGTCATGCCCATGATCGGATCGCCATCCAGATGGCTGATCAGATCGCCCGGCTGCAGGCCGGCCCGATGGGCCGGTGTATCGTCGATGGGGGAAACGACCTTGACCAAGCCGTTCTCCATCGTGACCTCTATGCCAAGGCCGCCGAACTCGCCCTTGGTCTGTACCTGCATATCCTGAAAGTTTTTCGGATTGAGATAACTGGAATGCGGATCGAGCGACGACAGCATGCCGTTGATGGCGGCTTCGATCAGCTCTTCGTCGGATACCTCCTCAACATATTCGGCCCGGACGCGCTCGAACACGTCACCAAACAGGTTCAATGCTTTGTAGGTTTCTGAGGAATTGCTGGCCGCCAGTGCCGGCGGTGCCGTCAATGGTGCCATCATGAACGCCACGGCCAATCCGGCGCCGATCAATCCAAATTTGCAGCTTGTGTTGCGCCGCATGCCAAATGTCTCCCAATACCGCTACTAGTTGCGGTTAGCCGTAAACCACTGCAGCGGGTCCACTGGCCGGCCATCGCGCCGGATTTCAATGTAAAGCGAACCATGCGCTGCCATGCGCCCCAACGGTTCACCCGCCAGAACCCATTGATCGGTCACGACGTTGACGCGGGCAAAGCCGGTAAGCACCGAATGAAAACCGCCACCGTGATCCACGATCAACACTAGGCCATAGTTTTGAAACTCGCCAGCATAACGAATGCGACCGTCTGCCGGCGCAAGCACCGGCGCGCCCGGCGTGGCAGAAATCGTTATGCCCTCGCCGAATGCGCCAGCGCCCTCGCCGAACCGGCGCGCAACCAATCCGGTGACGGGGAGTAGCAGGCCGCCCTGGCGCGCCTCCAGCCCGACCAGGGTGAGCGGCGGGCCCGGATCGCGCGGCAGGTGGGTACCGGCACGGGCAGCGATGGCGGCGCGCCGTTTGCGTTCTGCGATGATCGTGGCATTGCGGGCGCTGCGGGCATCGTCGAGGCGGGCGATCAGTTCGCGGATGTCATTGGCGCTCTTGGCTTGCCGGCTGGCGGCTGCGATGGCCATTGCGGCTTCGTTTTGCCGTACGGCGAGTACGGCATTTTTCCGCTCTGCCAGATGTTCGGCCTGCGTCAGGCGGGTTTCGAGGGCCTGTCTTGCTGAAATCAGCGTCGCTTGAGCGCTTGCGACATCCCGGGCCGCCGCCTGGATATGGGCAAGATCCTGCCGCAAGAGATTGGCCCGGTCGTGCAGACGGGGGATCAGGCCCCGCAAGAGAAAGGCGCTTCGCAATCGGCTAGTGGCGTCTGCATCCTGGATCAGGGTCGCGGCTGGCGGTATTGCGGCCAGCCGGGCCAGGGCGGAGACGGATCGGCCGACCTGGCTGCGCCGGGCCTGCCATTCCGCCAGATAGTTGGCTTGCTTTTCCTTGAGATGGTCGAGTTCCGCAGCGCGTTGCGCGATCACCTGCTCGTGCCGCCGCAAGTCCTGTGCGGCGCTTTTGACCGCAATCCGCAATGCGGTGACTTCCGCTTCGACCGCGGCTGCTGCTGCGGTTTTCTCCCCCTTGGCAGCCTGAGCTCTGGAAAGTTTGCGTTCTGCTTCCTGCAGGCGGTGCTCCGCGGCCGCCCGTTCCGGGTCCGGTGCAGCAAACGCGGATGGAGCGGCAGCCACGGCCAATACGGCGAGCAGGCTGGCTAGGAGGGGCCGGAACATCATCGGGATCAATCCCGGTGGTAGGGGTGGCCAGCGAGGATTTGCTGGGCACGGTAAAGCTGCTCCGCCAACATCACGCGAACCATCATGTGCGGCCAGGTTGCCCGGCCAAACCGAAGGGTTTTGGCGGCGCGCTGCCTCACACTGCCATCCAGGCCATCAGCCCCGCCGATTGCAAATCCGCAAGTTTGATGGCCTTCATCGCGCCACATGCCGAGAAGGGAAGCGAGGGCATGGCTGGAAAGGTCGTCACCGCGTTCATCCATCGCAATGATCGGACCAGATTCGGGCAAGGCTTGCAAAAGCAAACCGGCCTCTGCGGCTTTCAGCTTGTGCGCCGGAACGGCGCCGCGGGTTACGACCTCGCGCACTTCGACCGGCAGCACTGACATCCGGCCCACATAAGTGTTCAGCAGTTCCCTGGCAGGGCCCGGCCGCATCCGCCCAACGGCGGCAACCACAATACGCATGCCGGCCGCCTCTTTCTGCGGTCAGGAGATGGCCGACCCCGGGGTGGCATTTCCAGGCGAGGCGCTCCACATCGCCTCAATGTTATAGAACGCGCGCACTTCTGGCCGGAACAAGTGGACAATCACGTCGCCGGCATCGAGCAGCACCCAGTCACCCTGGGCTAGTCCCTCGATCTTCGGCGCACCGGCAGTTTCCTTGACCGCTCGGGCGAGGTAGTCGGCCAGCGCCTGCACCTGGCGCGTCGAGCGGCCATTGGCGACAACCATGTAGTCGGCCATCGGGCTCTTGCCGGCCAGATCGACGGTGACGATCTCCTCCGCCTTATGCTCGTCAAGCGTATGCAGGATCAATTCGAGAAGCCGGTCGGCGGAAGGTTTTTTCACTTTGGGCTTCCTTGCGCGGTGGGCGGAGAGGAAGTCGATGGAAGCGTCCGCAGCCGGGTGACTGGGAGGCTCTTGGGGGAGAGTTATGGTTTGGGTCCTCCGTAAAGGGTCGCATCGTGGCCGGCTTGGCGCAATGCCGTTGCCGACGCGGGATGCAGGCGGATTGGAAAAAAGCCCCATGCCGGCGGCTCACTTGTGGCCAACTGGCCAGCCGCTTCCAGGGAGATACGATTGCGCGCGTAGCGCTGTGCGGCCTTGCCTAGCATCGCCCTTATAGAATAAGCGGGCCTGCCCCAGACTGCAATCGGAACGCGTTCGACGATTTCATCCCACTTCGCCCAGCGGGGGAGTTGAAGCAGGTTGTCAGCGCCCATGAGCCAGACAAACCGGTTACCGGGCAGGGCCTGTTGCAGCGCCGTCAGCGTGTCGATGGTGTAGCGCGTGCCCAATTGGGTTTCCAGGTCACTTGGTGCGATGCGGGGATGCCGCGCCATCGCTTGCGCCGATGCGAAACGCTCGGCGAATGGCGCCATGCCCGCCGCCGGTTTGAGCGGGTTCTGTGGTGATACCAGCCACCAGACAGCATCCAACTGCAAGTATTGCAGCGCCAGGCGCGACACGTGCAGATGCCCCTCATGCGCCGGGTTGAACGAGCCGCCAAGCAGGCCGATACGGCCACCGCCCGGACGGCCTAGACCGTAGAGCAGCGGCGGGGTGAGGGTGCTTCGGCTCACACGCAGACCCTATGGGCGAATCTCGCCATGCCCGCGCACGACGTATTTGTAGCTGGTCAGCTGGTCGGCGCCAACCGGGCCGCGGGCATGAAAGCGGTCCGTGGAAATGCCGATTTCCGCCCCGAATCCGAACTCTCCACCATCGGCAAACTGGGTGGAGGCATTGTGCAGAACGACGGCGCTGTCCACCTCTGCCAGGAACCGCTCCGCCGCCACCGGATCGCCGGTGATGATGGATTCTGTGTGGTGCGAGCCGTAGGTGTTGATGTGGTCGATGGCGCCATCCAAACCATCGACGACCCGGACGGCGATGATTGCGTCCAGGTATTCCGTGCGCCAGTCGCTTTCCACCGCCGGGGTGACGCGCGGATCGGCTGCCCGTGCGGTCTCATCGCCGCGCACGGCACAGCCGGCCTCGATCAGGGCTTCAATCAGCGGTTTCAGGTGTGAGCCCGCCGCACGCCGGTCAACCAGTAGCGTCTCCGCTGCGCCGCAAATGCCGGTGCGCCGCATTTTGGCGTTGACGGTGATGGCGCGTGCCATGTCCAGGTTGGCAGCGCCATCAATGTAAAGGTGGCAGAGGCCTTCCAGATGGCCGATCACCGGCATCCGCGCCTCGGCAAATACGCGCTCGGTCAGGCTGGCGCCGCCGCGGGGGACGATCACGTCGATCAGGCCGCGGCCGCGCAGCATCGCGCCAACCGCCGCTCGGTCCTTGGTGGGCACGCGCTGCACCGCTTCGCCAGGCAAGCCGGCTGCTGCCAGGCCCTGTTGCAGGCATTCCACCAGCAAGCCAGAGGATTCGAAGCTGTCCGAACCGCCGCGCAACACCGCTGCGTTGCCTGCCTTGACGCAAAGACCGCCGGCATCTGCGGTAACGTTCGGCCTGCTTTCGTAGATTACGCCGATCACGCCCAGCGGCACGCGTACACGGCTGATATTGAGGCCGTTCGCAGGCGTCCAGTTCTGATCGACCATGCCAATTGGGTCCGGCCGTCTCGCTACCGTGTCCAGGCCCTTGGCAATTCCCTCGATCCGTTCGGGGGTCAGGCGCAGCCGGTCGAGAAATGCGGCGGAAATGCCATTTGCCTCGGCCCGGGCGCAATCGCCGGCGTTGGCATCCAGCAAGGCATTGGCGGCACTGCGAACCCGCTCCGCGGCCTCGTGCAGGCCCTGGGTCTTGGCCGCGGTACTTGCCCTGGCGAGCGCTGCCGTCGCGGCGCGTGCCTTGGCGCCGATGCCGGCAATCAGCGTATCGGCATCCGATTCGCTCATCGGGGTTTGGCCGGTCATGACGCCTCCCGTTCGTGTTCCAGTTTATGTACTGTGCCCGCAGGAACCGCAGCGGTCAGCACCAGATCATCGCGATGGATCATTTCCTGGCGGCCACGGTAGCCAAGCAGGGATTGGAATACCGCGCTCTTATGACCGGCGATGCGGCGCGCGTCGCCGCTGTCATAGGCAACCAGGCCGCGGGCCAGTTCGCGGCCTTCGAGATCGGCAATAACCACGGCATCGCCGCGCTCGAACTCCTCCTCGACCGCCCTGACGCCTGCCGGCAGCAGTGAGCGCCCTTTGGTCAGTGCCGCCACGGCCCCGGGGTCAATCCGCAGCCGGCCCTTGGGCCGCAGGCTGCCGGCGATCCACTGCTTGTAGGCGGTGCGGGGCGAGGTCGCGGTCTCGAACCAGGTGCAGCGCGCCGTGCCATCCAATAGCCCTTGCAGGGCGTGCCGGGCATGGCCGCTGGCGATCAGCATGTGACAGCCTGCGCCGAGTGCGATTTTCGCGGCGGTCAATTTGGTCACCATGCCGCCGGAGCCATCCTGGCCCGGTTTGCCGGCCATGGCCTCGATCCGGGCGTCGATGCCTTTCAGGTGCGGCAGATACTCGGCATGTGGGTCGTGGCGCGGGTCGCCGGTGTAAAGGCCGTCGATATCCGACAGCAGGACCAGCACGTCCGCGCCGATCATCTGGGCGACGCGCGCGGCCAGCGTGTCGTTATCGCCGAAGCGGATTTCCTCGGTCGCGACCGTATCGTTCTCGTTGATGATCGGAACGGCTTTGTATTTCAGCAGAGTAGCCAGCGTGCTGCGCGCGTTCAAATAGCGGCGCCGCTCCTCTGTATCCGAGAGTGTCACCAGTACCTGTGCCACCGCGATGCCGTGTGCGCCGAGCGCGGTTTCGTAGGCATGGGCGAGGCGGATCTGCCCGGCAGCCGCGGCTGCCTGGCTTTCCTCCAGCTTCAGCGCACCCTTCGGCAGCCCGAGCGACCGGCGGCCGAGCGCGATGGCACCGGACGAGACCACCACCACGTCCTGCCCGCGGGCACGCATGCCGGCAATGTCGGCAGCCAGCGCGGCCAGCCAGTCCTGGCGCGGGGTACCGGCGCTGCTATCCACCAGCAGGGCGGAGCCGATCTTGACCACCACCCGCTGCGCGTCTTTCAGGGGGTGGCTCATGGCAGAAACGGCTCTGGCTCGACCTGGGCCGCCCGGCGTTCCGCCACGTGTTGCATCAGCGTATCGCAAAGCTCCTCGACCCCAGCGCCGCTGACCCCGGAAATCAGGATGATGGCATCCGGCTGGCAGCCGGCGGCTTCCGCCAGATAATCGCGCTGCAGTGTTATCTCGTCCGCATCCATCGCGTCGATCTTGTTGAGCGCCAGCAGTTCAGTCTTGGTTTCTAGGCCGGCATCATAGGCCTGGAGTTCGTCGCGCACGGTGCGGTAGGCCGCAGCCACATCCTGCCCCATGGAGCCATCGACCAGATGGACCAGCAGATCGCAGCGCTCGATATGGCCAAGGAAGCGCGTGCCGAGCCCGGAACCCTCGCTCGCCCCTTCGATCAGGCCGGGGATATCGGCGATGACCAACGTATCGTCGCCACGGCGAACCACGCCCAGATTCGGGTGCAATGTGGTAAACGGATAGGCGGCAACCTTCGGCCGGGCGCGGCTGGTCGCGGCCAGGAAGGTGGATTTTCCGGCGTTGGGCAGGCCGATCAGGCCGACGTCGGCGATCAATTTCAGCCGCAGCCAGATCCACATTTCCTGCCCGGGCCAGCCAGGGTCGGCACGGCGGGGCGCCTGATTCGTTGCTGTCTTGTAGTGCTGGTTGCCGAAACCGCCATCGCCGCCCTTGAGCAGCACAAGGCTCTGGCCCGCCTCGGTCAGGTCTGCCAGGGTAAGTTCGCCGGATTCGTCAAGAATCTGAGTGCCGGGCGGCACTTTCAGGACAACATCGTCGCCCTTCGCACCAGTGCGTTGCCGGCCCATGCCGTGGGTGCCGCGCTTGGCCTTGTAGTGCTGTTGGTAGCGGTAATCGATCAGCGTGTTGAGATTATCAACACATTCGAGAATAACATCGCCACCGCGGCCGCCATCGCCGCCGTCTGGCCCACCGAATTCGATGAATTTCTCACGCCTAAAGCTGACGGAGCCTGGACCGCCGTCACCGCTTTTGACAAAAATCTTCGCTTCGTCGAGGAAGCGCATGGGGACGGTGCTTTCAGAGGACGGGGCCCATCAAAGGGCCCCGGATATCCGTTGGCCTAGTCGTCGCCGTCGACGGTCATCGACGCAGAAGCGTCGGCACCAGCCGGCAGGACGCTGACGAAAGCCCGGTCGCCGCGCTTGCGCATGAACGATACCTGACCCTCCGCCGTGGCGAACAGGGTGTGATCCTTGCCCATGCCGACATTTTCGCCCGCATGGAATTTGGTGCCGCGCTGGCGGACCAGAATGTTGCCCGGAATGACGGATTCGCCACCGAACTTCTTGACGCCGAGGCGGCGGCCGGCACTGTCGCGGCCGTTGCGCGACGAGCCGCCTGCTTTTTTATGGGCCATGGCTCTGTCTCCTTGATGAAGAGATCGATCTTGATGGGGGCGGCGCGGCTAGGCGTCGATTGCCGTGATTTTCAGCACGGAATGAAGCTGGCGATGGCCGTTCTTCGTCCGCGACTTTTGCCGGCGGCGTTTCTTGAAGATGATCACCTTGTCGCCGCGATTCTGCGCAACGATCTCGGCCTTGACGCTGGCGCCGTCAACGGTGGGCGCCCCGACACGGGTGCTTCCGTCGC
Organism: Alphaproteobacteria bacterium; assembly: GCA_041687435.1. Taxonomy (GTDB): domain Bacteria; phylum Pseudomonadota; class Alphaproteobacteria; order Bin95; family Bin95; genus JACKII01. Next base: position 916 of record JAWLBX010000043.1, on the reverse strand, counting down.
CAGATAGCATCAAAACCTGGTCGAGTGTGATCTCACTACCCTCGTCGCCCGGCAGGCGCTCGACAGTGATGATATCGTCTTTGGCAACGCGATACTGCTTGCCGCCCGTGCGAATGACTGCGTACATGTTCGAACAATTCCGTTCCGCTTCGCGCCTGCTGATCGGAATGACTATCCCGGGGCGCGGTTCGGTTAACCTGCGGTTGTCGTTAGAAGGCTCGCTCCGAAAGCGAAGAGCGCACAATAATCATTGGGGGTCATCTGTCAACCCCTGCGGCATACGAGGCCTTGCGGAGCGTGCGGGAATTTTCTAGGTTCCCGACGTCGCCGGCAAGGAGGTATAAGCCTTCTGCCGAGGGGCGGAGGAGAGGTGCCGGAGTGGTTGAACGGGGCGGTCTCGAAAACCGTTAAGGGCGCAAGTCCTTCGAGGGTTCGAATCCCTCCCTCTCCGCCATCTCTCATTGATTTAATTGAATAAAATCCCGAAAATGGACTCTGTTCCCATAAAGGTTCCCCGAAAAGCGGCTGCCTTGGGATGCAATAGGTTCTGCTCACCCTCACCGGTGCCGGCCGTTCTGAGCCGCGATTTGATCAAAGTAGCTTACCGCACCCCCAAAGCCCGCAACGTCGCCTGATCCGGCGGCCCCACCGGCAGGCCCTTACTGCGCTGGAACGCTTCGAGCGCGGAGCGGGTGCGAGGGCCCTTGGCTCCATCGACCGGGCCGGCGTCGTAACCTGCCGTATTGAGGGCGCTCTGCACGGCGCGAATGTCGTTGTTGGATAGGGCGCTCCAGCCCCTTGCTGGTGCACCGACCGTTTTTTCGCGCGCCATGCGTTGCGCCTCGCCAATCTGGGCTGAGGTTGTGAACAGGCGCGCAATAAGGACCCCGTTTCCGGGGTGATCGGCTTCCAAAAG
>JAWLBX010000042.1:0-16178 GCA_041687435.1 Alphaproteobacteria bacterium | reverse complement strand
AAAATCCGCGCTGGTCCATCGGGCTGCTCCATCAATGCGATGGCGACAGTGAATCACATCCGTTGAAAATCGGCGAGGTTAATGCGGGTGTCCAGCTGATGGACAGCGCCAAGGCCAATCTCATCTTGATATTGTTTTAGGTCAACTGCATTTCCAAAAGATTTTGCAACCTCGTCAGTTGTACTTTCTGGGTTATGCTGCTTCAAAAACACATAGCCTCTACTTTTAATTTCATCCCGTGCTTTTATTGTCAGCATAAATTGGATATCCTTGGCTAGGTATGCAGCGGTTGCCTTCAGCCAATTCCTCCTCAACTACACCCAGTCGTGCTCCCGCAGGTGTCGCATTTCAGGCACGTCCCGTTGCGCACCAACGTGAAGTTGCCGCATTCCGGGCAGTTGTCGCCTTCGTAGCCCTTCATGCGCGCCTCCTGCACGCGGGCGGCGCGTTCCGAACCGGGGCCGTTGCCGCCGCCGCTGGAATAGGAGACGGCGACCGCGGCGGAACTGGTGGAGCGCATCGTGCCGGCGGCGGTCGCGGTTTCCACCGCCTCCATGGTTGCGGCGGCCATGCTGGCGGTGGCGCGGGCCTTGGGTGCGCTCAGCACATAGAGGTTGTCGCGCAGATAGCCGGAGCTGGCGAGGCGGCGGGCGGCATCCAGGTCGCCGTCGCGGCGGTGCTTCCATTCCTCATCCAGCGCGCTTTCGTCCTCGCCTTCGCCGAGGGTGTCGTGGCGGATGTCCTCCGGCTCGACATGGGCCAGGTCGGCGCGGCCCAGATAGCTGACCGCCAGTTCCCGGAACACGTAGTCGACGACGCTGGTTGCCATCTTGATGGCGTCGTTGCCCTCGACCATGCCGGACGGCTCGAACCGGGTGAAGGTGAACGCCTCCACGAATTCCTCCAGCGGCACGCCGTATTGCAGGCCGATCGAGACCGCGATGGCGAAGTTGTTCATCATCGCCCGGAAGGCCGCGCCCTCCTTGTGCATGTCGATGAAGATCTCGCCCAGGCGCCCATCCTCCCACTCGCCGGTGCGCAGATAGACCTTGTGGCCGCCGACCACGGCCTTCTGGGTGTAGCCCTTGCGCCGGTCCGGCAGTTTCTGGCGCATGACCACGGCCTTCTCGACGATGCGCTCAACCACACGCTCCGTCGCAACAGCAGAGGGCAGGGGGGCCTCCCCATGGGCATCCTCGAAAGGGTGGTCGACATCATCCAGTAGCGAGGCGTTTAGCGGCTGCGAAAGCTTGGAGCCGTCGCGGTAGAGCGCGTTCGCCTTCAGCCCCAGCTTCCAGGAGCGCATATAGGCGCTCTCGCAATCGGCCACGCCGGCGGCGTTCGGCATGTTGATGGTCTTGGAGATCGCACCGGAGATGAACGGCTGCGCCGCCGCCATCATGTCGATATGCGCCTCCGCCGACAGATAGCGTGTGCCTTCCCGCCCGCAAGGGGTGGCACAATCGAACACGGGCAGGTGCTCGTCCTTCAGTTCGGGCGCGCCCTCCACCGTCATGGCGCCGCAGACGTGGATGTTCGCCTGCCGCACCTCGTCGGCCGAAAAGCCCAGCGCGGACAGCATGTCGAAGCTGTAGTCGTTCAACTGCGCATCGGTGAAGCCCAGCACATCCCGGCAGAAATCGTCGCCAAGGGTGAAGCGGTTGAACACGAACTTGATGTCGAACGCGCTGGCCAGCGACGATTCGATGGATTCGAGCGCTTCCGGCGAAAAGCCCCTGGCGGTCAGCGTGTCGTGGTTGATCGCCGGCGCGCCGCGCAGCGTGTTGTGGCCGGTGGCGTAGGTGGTGATCGCCCCGATCTGGTCGCGGGTGTAACCCAGCGCCTTCAGCGCCTGCGGCACCATGCGGTTGATGATCTTGAAATAGCCGCCGCCGGCCAGTTTCTTGAACTTCACCAGCGCGAAGTCGGGCTCGATGCCGGTGGTGTCGCAATCCATCACCAGGCCGATGGTGCCGGTCGGCGCGATCACGGTGGCCTGCGCGTTGCGGTAGCCGTGCTGCTCGCCCAGTTCCAGCGCGCGGTCCCATGCTGCCGCGGCACGCTCGGCCAAGCCTTCGTAGGGAACCAAGGTCGCGTCGAGCGGTACCGGCGGCACGCTCAAATTTTCGTAGTCCGTCGTCTCTCCATGGGCGGCGCGGCGGTGGTTGCGGATGACGCGCAGCATGCCCTCGCGATTCTCAGCCCAGCGCGGGAAGGGGCCGAGGCCGGCGGCCATTTCCGCCGACGTGGCATAGGCGACGCCGGTCATCAGGGCGGTCAGACCCGCGGCGGCGGCGCGGCCCTCGTCGCTGTCATAGGCGAGGCCGGAGGCCATCAGCAGGCCACCGAGATTTGCATAACCGAGGCCAAGCGTGCGGAAATCGTAGGACCGCTGCGCGATCTCGCGGCTCGGGAACTGCGCCATCAGCACGCTGATCTCAAGGACCACGGTCCACAGGCGGACAGCGTGGCTGTAGGCTTCCAGGTCGAATTCACCGGCGTTGTAGAACGCGGCGGCAGCCAGGTTCAGCGAGGCCAGATTGCAGGCCGTATCGTCGAGGAACATGTACTCGGAACACGGATTGCTGGCGTTGATCCGGCCGGAAGCGGGGCAGGTGTGCCATTCGTTGATGGTGGTATCGAACTGCACACCCGGGTCGGCACTGGCCCAGGCGGCGTAGCTGATCTGGTCCATCAGGTCGCGGGCGCGGATGGTTTTGGCGGGCTTGCCATCGGTGCGGCGGATCAGGTTCCAGTCGGCGTCGTTGGCGACAGCCTCCAGGAAATCGTTGGTCAGGCGCACGGAATTGTTGGAGTTCTGGCCGGCGACGGTCAGATAGGCTTCCGAATCCCAGTCGGTATCATAGGTGGCGAACGCCATGTCGGTGTAGCCCTGGCGCGCCAGCTGGATCGTGCGCTGGACATAGTTCTCCGACACTTCGGCCCGGCGGGCATCGAGGATCGCCGCGGCCAGCGCCTTGTTGCGCTTCGGGTCGAAACGGGCATCGGGATCGCCCTCTATAATCTCCGCCTTGCCGTGGCAGGCCTGCATCACCGCCTTCAGGTGACGCTCGGCGAGCTTGGAGCCGGCGACGAGGGCCAGAACCTTCTGCTCCTCCACCACTTTCCAGTTGACGAAGGTCTCGATATCCGGGTGATCGACGTCGAGGCAGACCATTTTGGCCGCGCGGCGGGTGGTGCCGCCCGACTTGATCGACCCGGCGGCACGGTCGCCGACCTTCAGGAAGCTCATAAGGCCAGAGGACTGGCCACCGCCCGACAGCGGCTCGCCCTCGCCGCGCAGGTTGGAGAAGTTGGTGCCCGTGCCGCTGCCATATTTGAACAGCCGTGCCTCGCGCACCCACAGGTCCATGATGCCGCCCTCGTTCACCAGATCGTCGGCGACGGACTGGATGAAGCAGGCATGCGGCTGCGGGCGCTCGTAGGACGAATCGGAGCGTTTCAGTTCGCCCGTCTCTGGATCGACGTAGAAATGCCCCTGGCTCGGCCCGTCGATGCCATAGGCCCAGTGCAAGCCGGTGTTGAACCATTGCGGGCTGTTGGGCGCCACCATCTGCATGGCCAGCATATAACGGTGCTCGTCGAAGAAGGCGCGGGCGTCCTCCTCCTCGTCGAAATAGCCGCCCTTCCAGCCCCAATAGGTCCAGGCGCCGGCCAGCCGGTCGAACACCTGCCGCGAATCACTTTCGCCGCCATAGCGCTCGTCTTCCGGCAAAGCATCCAGCGTTTCGCCATCGGCCACGCAGCGCTGGATGAAGCAGGGCATGCCTTCTTCCTCGACACGCTTCAGCTTTTTCGGCACGCCGGCCTTGCGGAAATACTTTTGGGCGATGATGTCCACCGCCACTTGGCTCCAATGCGACGGCACGCGCATGTCCGCCGCCTTGAACACCGTCGAGCCATCCGGATTGACGATCTCGCTGGTCGCATTGCGGAATTCAATCCGGTCGTAGGGCGACTGGCCGGCACGGGTGAAACGGCGCTCGATACGCATGGAAACCTTATCCCTCTATCTTGTGGTTGGGTTACCCGGGCACACCAGCCAACCCCAAGGGTTGTGTGTTTGGAGGGCAGAAACCCAAGATGCAGTATGGTGTCAAAGCCGGAGCGAAAGCGCAATGGAGAAATTTTTGTTACGCACAACGAAAAATCGCACCCCGCACACAGGCTGTTAACCATGAGGATGAACTGCCGGGATTCGCACAATTGCGCCGCTGCCGGGCTGGTGGCTAAGTGGATAACTGTGGGACGGTTGGGGATAACACTGCCGCCCCATGCCGCGGTGACGGCGGAACCGGTTCGCTGGACGCCCGGCCCGCTCTAGCCTATATCTGGTGGCTCTGAATCAAGCAGCTGTTGGCGGTATCGCGCTCATGACCTCGATCGGCACGAAACTCTACACTTGGCGCTATGGCGAACTTGTCGGCGAAGACGGGTTTGGCAACAAGTATTATACTGAGAAGGCGCCGCAGAACCCTGCACGGCCGAAACGCTGGGTGGTCTATGCCGACGGTGCCGATGTCGAGGCCTCTGCCGTGCCGCCGGAATGGCACAGCTGGCTGCACCACTACAGCGATGCCCCGCCGAAGGGCGACGAGCACCGGTGGGCGTGGCAGAAGCCGCATCTGCCGAACCAGACCGGTACGCCTGCTGCCTATCGCCCGCCAGGGCACGACCTGCGCGGCGGCCACCGGGCGGAAGCAACCGGCGATTACGAAGCCTGGACACCAGGCGAGTAGGTGGGCCAGTGAGCATGATCAGCCGCAACTGGGTGGAAAGTATCGTCGGCGCGGCCGTTCTGGTGGTGGCGATTTGGTTCGTAGTCTATAGCTACCGTACCGCCGGTGGCAGCGGGATTAGCGACGGCTACCCCATCGTTGCCAAATTCACCAGTGCCGATGGGGTGACCGCAGGGGCGGATGTGCGCATCAGCGGCATCCCGATCGGCAGGGTGACAAGCATAGCCCTCGATCGGCAGACTTATTTGGCGGAAGTCCGCATGTTGGTGGACCCGGCGACTGAAATTCCTTCAGATAGTTCCATCGCGGTGAAGAGCGAGAGCTTGATGGGCGGGCGGTTCCTGGCAATCGAACCGGGGGCGGAGGATCGGATGCTCGCTGCCGGTGGCGAGATCAAGTTCACCCAGCCGGCGGTCAGCCTTGAAGACCTGATCGGCAAACTGATTTTTACCAACAACCAAGACAAGCAGTGATGCAGGCCGTACGGTTGGCAGGGCTGGCGGTTGTCTGGCTGGCATTGTCTGGCGCGACCTTCGTTGACCGTGACGAGGCCGTGCTGCAGGGGCTGGACAAGATCACCGCGCGGGTCAGCGAGATGACCGTCAGGGTTGGCGAGACCGCCCAGTTCGGGCGCCTGCTGATCGAGGTGAAAGCCTGCCGGGTGCGCCCGCCGGAGGAACCGCCGGAAGCCGCCGCCTTTCTGGAAATCACAGACCTTGGCCGCCGCGAATCGCGGTCCAGTCAGGCGTTCCGCGGCTGGATGTTCGCATCCTCGCCGGCGGTTTCCGCCATGGAGCACCCGGTCTACGATATCTGGCTGGCGGGATGCCGCGAAACTGCCGGGTGAGGTGAAGGCCTCAACCGGCCACGGCGGTATGGACCGAAAAACCGCCATGGCCGGATGACAAGTCAACCGGTCGGCGAATCTTCCGGCCGTCCGTTGATGTATGGCTTCAGAACGCTGTAGAGCACGTGGGTGATCGGCGTCGGCAAGCCTTTTTCCCGGCCAAGTTCCACCACCTTGCCGGCGAGCCAAGGCAATTCCAGCCGGTTGCCGCGCAGCAGGTCCACGGCCATGGAAGCGATAGAGCGGCCGTCCTGGCCGTCGATCATCTTCAGCCGCTGGTCTGGCAGGTCGTCCGGCAGGTCGATGCCGCAGGCTTGGCCGACGGCGGTGATCTCTGCCATGACCGTGCGCAGGACGTGGCGCAGGTCCGGGTCGCTGCGGCTGACGCCGGTCCATTGCCGTGTCGCCGCGGTGATTGACGAGACGCCCGCCAGGAACACGAACTTCTCCCACAGTGCTTTGGTGATATCGGTGGAGAGCGTGGCATCCAGATCAGACGATTCGCAGAGCGCCTTCAGCCTTTCCGCCCGTGGCGTCATGGAGCCGTCCAGTTCGCCGAAGGTGAAGTGCTGAAAGCTGCCCATCTGCCGGATGCGGCCGGGGCCCTCAATCACCGCATTGATGACGGCAACACCACCCATAACCCGGCCTTCGCCCAGGATCGGCGCCAGGCGATCGGCGGCGTCTATGCCGTTTTGGATCGGTATGACCGCGGTTTCGGGGCCAACCATCGGCTTGATGAACGCGCCGGTGCCCTCCACGTCCCATAACTTCGGCGTGAAGATGACGTAGTCCGCGATGCCGAGGCTCGCCGGGTCGTCCGTTGCCGGGCAGGGCATCATGTGAAAACTGCCGCGCGCGCCTTCGATGCGCAGCCCGTCCTTCTGCATGGCGGCCAGATGAGGGCCGCGGGCGATGAAGGTGACGTCATGGCCGCCACGGGCAAGCGCGGCGCCGAACGGACCACCGACACCGCCGGCGCCGACGATGACAATACGGGGTGAGGGCATGGGGCAGAACTCCGAGTATCGGTAGGTGAGAATCGCGCGCACCATAAACGTGTAGGCCGGTGCGGGCTATGGCCTAGCATCCGCTCGTGGCCGAAGGGGGCAGGTGCGCGAATGATTTTCCGCCGTAGATGACTACCCATCCGGCTGCGTTTCGGTTTAAGCATGCTGACACGTTGACCGAATTGATAGTGAAGAAGGCACGGCGATCATGTCAGACGGCACCGGCACCATTGCCCCAACAGACGCCCTGAAAATCGACGAGAACCGCCTGGCGGAACACTTGCGCGGTGTGTTGCCGGCGGCCAGCGGGCCGATGCGGGTGAAGCTGTTCAGCCATGGCCAATCGAACCCGACCTATTTCGTCTCTTTCGACGATGCGGCTTATGTGGTGCGCAAGCAGCCGCCGGGCGAGTTGCTGCCGTCGGCGCATGCGGTGGACCGGGAATACCGGGTACAGGCAGCGCTGCACGCCCAGGGGTTTCCCGTAGCGCGGCAGTACCACTTCTGTGATGACCGCAGCATTGTCGGCACGCCGTTCTATGTGATGGAAAAGATGGACGGCCGTGTATTCACCGACTCGGGCCTGCCTGGCTGCGACCCGGAGGAACGGCGCGCCATGTATCTGAACATGACGGAGACGCTGGCGCTGCTGCACTCCTACGACCCGGAGGCGATTGGTCTGGGCGATTACGGCCGGCCAGGCAGTTATTACGAGCGGCAATTCCGGCGTTGGTCGCGCAACTTCCTGGAGACCAAGACCCAGGATATCCCGGAAATGGACAAGCTGATCGAATGGCTGCCGCAACACATGCCGGCCGGCGACGAAAGCCGCATCGCGCATGGCGACTACCGTGTCGGCAACATCATGTTCCATCCGACGGAGCCGCGGGTGATCGCGGTGTTCGATTGGGAGATTTCGACACTCGGCCATCCGCTCAGCGATCTGGCCTATATGTGCATCCTTTATTTCACCCGGTCCGATGAGTTTTTCGGTATCCGCGACAAGGATCGCGAGGCGCTGGGGATTCCACCGTTCGAGGAGGTGATCGAACACTACCGGGTCAAGGCGGGCCGGCCGGACACCGTGACGGACGCACACATGGTCCACGCCATGTTCCGCTTCGCCGCCATTCTCGACGGCGTCCGCGCCCGCGGTCTGGCGGGCAATGCCGCCAGCGAGGATGCAGAGGAGGTGGGCCGGCAGGGTCTGGCGCTGGCCAGGCGCGCCTGGGAGGTGGTGGAGAGCCAGCGCGCCTAGAGCGCGTAGCCCCGATCCCGGCGGATCGGAGCGGAATACTGCCGCCGGCCCACCGGCTCAGACAAAGGTCACTTGCACCTGCATGGCGACGGTGCCTTCCGGCGTCAGGCTCCAGCATTCGCAGCCGTCGGCGGTGGGGCGGCCAACCAGGGTGATCGGCGTGTTGGCGAACAATGGCGCCCGGGCGCGCATGCGATATGTCTTGATCGTTTGCGTCGGATGGCAGTCGCGCACGAAGTTGATGAGCAGGGTCGAGGATAACGGCCCGTGCACGACCAGAGCCGGATAGCCTTCCACATCCTTGGCCCAGGGCGCATCGTAGTGGATGCGGTGCGTGTTGAAGGTCAGGGCGGAGAAGCGGAACAACAATGCCTCGTCGCAAGTGTGGGTGCGCCTCCAAACGGTGTTGGCAGGCGCCGTTTCGCGCTTCGGCGCAGCGCTGGAGGCGCCTTCGGTTACAGCCTCGCGGAAGGCGGTGCCGCGTTCTTCTTCTATGGCAAGGCCATTCGGCCCGTAGATGCGGCTGACCACGGTCGCGAACACCAACGTACCGGTAGAACCGCTTTTCATCTGTATGTCGGTCAGTTCGGTCTCGCGCCGGCACTCGTCACCGATGTGGAGCGGCTGGTGAAAGGTCCAGGTGGTGCCGGCAAACATGCGGCGCGGCAGCGGCATTGCCGGGATGACACCGGACGAGGTGGGGGCGCCGTCTGGCCCCAATTCGCCGGGGCGGGTGGTCGGCAGAAACCAGAACTGATGCCAGCCCTGCGGGATCGGCGTGCCGGTCTCCGGTACTGCCTCGTTCCGGTCGAGCGTGGCATTCATCGCCGCCATCGGCCAGGCGGTGATGGTGTCGTGATCCTCCACCATGCTGCCGATATGGCTTTGCAGGGCGACGATATCGATTGCGGGCGTGGTGCTGTAAGGCATCTTGGCGTTCTCCTTTATTCGCGGCATGCTAGGGCCAACCGTGAAACCAAGAAAGCCCTCTGCCGAAGGAAATGCCCATGCGTGTGTTTGCCCAACTGCCCGTCGATGATTGGACCAAGACGGCCGAAGCCGCGAAGCGGGCGGAGGCTGCCGGCTATGACGGTGTGTCGTCCTCCGAACTGGCGCACGATCCGTTCCTGCCATTGGCCATTGCCGCCAGCGTGACCGAGCGGGTGAAGCTGAACACATCGATCGCCGTCGCCTTTCCACGCTCGCCCATGATCGTCGCCAACATGGGCCACGATCTGCAAACCAACTCCAACGGGCGGTTTGAACTGGGGCTGGGCACACAGGTCAAAGGCCATAACGAGCGCCGCTTTTCCGTGCCGTGGCGCGATCCGGTCGGGCGGATGCGCGAGTATATCGAATCGCTGCGTGCGATCTGGCGCTGTTGGGACCATGGCGAAAAGCTGAATTTCCAGGGCGAGCACTACAACTTCAGCCTGATGACGCCGGAATGGTCTCCGAAGCCCAGCCATCACCATCCGACTCCGGTCAGCGTCGCCGCGGTTGGGCCGGACATGCTGCGAATGGCGGGGCGTATTGCGGACGGCGCCCGCCTGCACGGCTTCTGCACCCGCAAATATATCGAGGAAACCTGCATGGCCCGCATCGGCCTAGGGCTGGAGGCATCCGGCCGCAAACGGGAGAATCTGGAGATCTCCGGGGGCGGCTTCGTTGCGACCGGGAAGGATGAGGCTGCGGTTGCGGAGAAGATCGAGTGGGTGCGCTACCGCGTCGGCTTTTACGGCTCGACTCGAACCTATCTGCCGGTGTTCGCCGCGCACGGGCTGGAGGATCTGGGCCTGAAGCTGCACAAGCTCTCGGTCGACGGCAAATGGAACGAACTGGCGGCACAGGTGCCGGATGATGTCGTCCGACTGTTCGCTGCGGTCGGCACCTATGACGAACTGCCGGAAGCGATCGAGCAGCGGTTCGGCGGGGTGGTCGACGTGATGCGGCTCGATATGCCGGCCGATCTGGAACCGGAGCAGCATGCCGAATTGATTTCGAGAATTCAGGCCATCCCGTCCCAATTTGCCGGGTTTCACTGAATGAACCCCAAAGAATGGGGCAAACATCCGTTGCAGGCAGACAGAAAAATCGCTGCAGTTTCACGCAGCAGCCTGAAAGTGCCTGCGGCAGCGGCCGGTTTGTGCTAGGAAATGCCTCTTGCCGCCGCCGCGGTTGGTTTACGTAAGGCATGGGTATCCATGGCAGTTTCTGTTGGGATGAATGAGCGCGGATCCAATGCGCCGGCAGCCTCTGCCGCCGGCGCGGATCAACACACGACCGTTCTGAAAGTCCGGGGACAGCAAGGCCGCGATTCAAGCCTCCGGGCTGTTGCTGTGCTGGAAACATTGCCGGGTACCCGCCGGGTGCTGTTGGATGAGGCGGGACAGGCGGTCGTGGTGCGCGGTACGCAGAAGGCCGCGGCCTTGCGGCGGGCGCTAAGCGGCGCGCAAATCCCGTCGTCCGTGGTCAGCCGTTCGAACAGCCGGCGCAGTGGCGGTGTGGCCGACCAGGTCATTCTGGCGTTTTTGATTCTGGCCGTTCAGATCGTGCTGGTATGGCGCGATTTCGGTATTGGCTGGCCCCTGCTGCCGGCGATCCAGGCCGGTGCCAGCATGTTCGTGATGTTCATTTTGGGCGCGCCCCTGCTGCGCGAGGTTGCGGCCTATCTTGGCCATTTGCGGATGAGCGTAGGGCTTGCGCTTTTTGCCGGAGCAGTTGCCGCATGGATGGCTGGCGCGTTGTCGCTGCTGCGGCTGGAAGCAGCGGGCCAGCCGTATTTTGTGCTGGCGACACTGATCATGGCCTGCGGGCTGCTGGCGCAGGCCGCCAATAGCGCCAGCCGGGCAGCGTCTAGCGAGAAGCTGCAACGCCTGCTGCAACTCGTGCCCGATCGCGCCGTCGCCGAAACCAAGCGCGGAACGGAGGAGGTGCGGACCGCTGCGTTGCGGCCGGGACGCATCGTCCATGTGGAACATGGCGCGCGTTTTCCCGCCGATGGTGTGATCGTCACCGGGAACGGTCTTGTGGACGAGAGCACGATCAGCGGTGTCGATCGTCCCTATCGCTGCGGTGCCGGCGATGTGGTGCTGGCGGGAACGCTCAATTCGGGTGAGACACGGCGTGTGCGCGTGACGGCGCGGGCGCGTGATGCCGCAGTCGTATTGCTGGCGCGGATGGCAGCCGACAGCGCCCCGTCACGGCACGCCGGGCACGCCGGACTGGAGCGGTATATCCTCTGGGGGTTCCTGGGAGTGATCGGCCTGGCAGTGGCCGTTGTCCTGATCGGCTGGCTATTGGGGCGCGGGGGGGTGGCATCCCTGGAAACCGGCCTCCTGATCGTGGCTGTCGGCTCGCCCGGCAGCTTGGCCCTGGCAGCGCCGTTGCTCTACGGTTTCGCCATGATAGCGATGCGCCGTTGGGGGATCTGGGTGCGGGATCCGTCGGCGATCGAGCGTGCGGGCCGGGTCAACCTGCTGGTGATCGCCGCGGTTGGTGTCGTGACGGACGGCGTGCGGAGGGTTCTGAAGACAACCGCTGCCGGTGGCGGCGACGAGCGGCGGCTGCTCGGGCTTGCCGCCGCCGCCGTGCGTGGCAGTGATTACCGTTGGACAGACCAGGTGCAGCGCGCCGCTGACCGGAACAATATCGACGAACGGCTTCTGGAAAGCCGGGAGTATCAGGGCGATGATGGCGTGATCGCCTATGTGCGTGACGGCCGGCGTACGCACCGGATGACTCTGGGGTCGATGGATTTTCTGACCGGGCAGGGAATTGGCCTCAATCCCAGCTTCTTGCATATGGAATTGCCTGGGGAGCCGGCGGCCTTTCCGATTTTTGTGGCAATCGATGGCCATGCTGCGGGCGCGATCTGGATGACCGATCCTATCCGGCTGACTGCCCGCAGTGCAGTGCGCAACCTGCGCGCTAGCGGCATAGAGACCTGCCTGATGGGGAGTGACGCAGCCAAGGGGCTGGAGCAGATAGCCGGTACGGTCGAGACCGACAGTTATGTGACGGCGGATGACGCCGGACAGAAAGCGGCGGAGATCCAGGACATGCGTGCGAACGGCCACACGGTTGCGATGGTTGGCCATCCGGTCCACGACGCCGCTGGATTGGCCGCTGCCGACGTTGGCATCGGCTTTGGCGCGCTGAACACTCCTGCTGCGGCCCGGCCCGGGTTTTTGGTGCGGGATGCCAGCGTGCTTCTGGTTGCAGCTTGCTTCACCGCCGCCCGGCTGACCCGCGGTCGTCTGATCCAATCCCTGGTTTTGGCCGCACTGCCTATGCTGGCAGCAGTGGTTTTGGCGATGCTAGGTTGGCTCGACATCTGGCTGGCTCTGATTCTGACCGGCGGCAGCGCCGCGTTGGTCCTGCTCAGCAGCCTGCGCATGTTGCGTTGGCGCCCACGTTTCACCGCGGGCATTCGCTAGCGGCACAGAATAGCCGTTGGATTTTTGCCAGGGTGCGGGCCTGCCCTGCCGCCACCGGTAGCCCATTTCGCAGCGGTTGGGTCCGTCTACTGTGCCGGTTGCAAGCGCATGTGGATGATTTTGTCGGGATCTTGCACCAGACCGTTGAGGGCGGCCTCGCCTTTTTTGATCCGGTCGACATGTTCCATGCCGTCCACGACCTGACCCCAGACAGTGTATTTGTTGTTCAGCTGCGGCGCCGCTTCGAGCATGATGAAAAACTGGCTGTCGGCGCTGTCCGGATCCTGCGCCCTGGCCATGCCGACGGTGCCGCGTTCGAACGGGGTCCGGGTGAATTCGGCCTTGATGTTCTGGCCCGAGCCGCCGGTGCCATTACCTGACGGATCGCCGGTCTGTGCCATGAAGCCGGCAATGACGCGGTGGAATTTCAGGCCGTCATAGAAACCCTGGCGGACGAGTTCCTTGATCCGGGCGACATGGTTGGGTGCCAGATCGGGGCGCATTTCGATTGTCACTTCACCAGTGCGAAGTTCCAGAATCACAGTATCGGTGCTTTGAGCCATGGCGTTGCCGCCGAACGCCATCGCTCCGGCAATTGTCGCGGCAGCCAGCAGTTTCCTCATGCTTGGGGCATCCCGTGTTCGAGTGTGCGATGGCGGCACCCTACCGACGGCGTGGGCTGCCTGCAACCGGGCTGGGGGAGATCAAACGAAGCCCTGCTCCCGGGCCCATAGCGCGGCTTGCGTGCGATTGTTGACGCCAAGCTTGCGCAGCAGGTGGCGCAGTTGCGCCTTTACGGTCATGTCGGTTGTGCCGAGGCTGTTGGCGATTTCCTTGTTCGACCGGCCGGCGACCAGCCCGCGCAGAATATCGCGTTCTCGCGGCGTCAGGTGCATGGCGTCCCGAGCGGCGGCGGGCAGATTGGCGAAAGCGCTGCTGATTGAGGTTGGGAACAGATTGCCGCCCAGGCTGACCAAGTGCAACGCCTGCACCAACATCGGCGCGGGAAGGTTTGCGAACAGACAGCCCGTGGCGCCCGCCCGCAATGCCGCGATGACCTCACGGTCGCCGCCGCTGGTGAACAAGGCGACCACCCGTGAGGCCCCGCCAACCCGCGAGACAAGGGTGCGCCAGGGGGGGGGATTGCCAGGGGGCAGGGCCGGATCGATGGCCAGGATAATGACGAGGCTTACCGGCGGTACCGGTGCGGCCGGCACTTCCTGCCAGTCGGTCACTTCGCAACAGACGTAAAGCGGCGAATTTTCCAGCAGCCGTTTCAGCCCTTCGCGCAACAGCGTGTCACCACCGGCCAAGAGCACCGCGGTGCCGGCGGCTGGCTTTGCCTGTTCCCGGCGGGAAGCCCCAGCTTTCGCTTGCGAGACTGCGGACCGTCCGGCGATGATCATGCGCGTGATGCCTCCCACAGGGCAACCGATTCATTGCCAAAAGCCAGAGGGCGATTTGGGTATAATATGCCCATCAGTTGGCAATGCTCATAGAGCATCGCGCAAACTGGTAAACAAACCGGTAACGTTTGCGAAAGCTGGCGATCGGCCTGGAGGCAGCAGCCTGCCAGGCCCTCAGGAGGCGACCGTCACCGTCTGGTCCACGCCGCCGCGCAGGCTATCCAGCAGCATGCTTAACCCCTGGTCCAGTTCGACCTGGGCCTGAACCGAAAGTGCGGCCGTTGCTGCGGAAGGGTCGCCGCGGGAATGGCGAATATCGCCCGGGCGGGCCCGCTGGTATTGTATTGTTGGCTTGACCTGCAGCAACCGCGCGATCGTGTTGGTGAGAGTCAGCACGCTGGTCGCCTCACCGCGGCAAACATTGAACACGGGGGCATCGACAGAGGCGTTGTCCATGCCCGCAATCAGGTGACGCACCACGTCGCTCACATACACGAAGTCGCGAGTCTGTTGGCCATCGCCAAAGATTGTAACTGTATCACCCGACGCAATCCGTTTCGCAAAAATTGAAATGACGCCGGAATAGGGTGAGGATGGATCCTGGCGCGGCCCGTAAACGTTGAAGAAACGGAAGCCGGCGGTTGGAATTTCGTAAACCAAGCCGGCGACCCTGGCCTGATGCTCCGACCCCAGCTTATCCGCGCCATAGGAGGTCATGGGCTGCGGCTTGGTGGTTTCGTTCAGCGGTAGTTCCTGGTTGTCACCGTAAACCGCTGCCGAACTGGCATAGACCACCGGTACCGGGGTTTCATCCTGTGCAAACCGCGCAGCGTTCAGGATGGAGACGGTTCCGGTCAGGTTTACGCGATGGGCACCAACCCAATCCTCGTTCGAACGCTGCACCGAAGCGATAGCCGCGAGGTGAAAGCAGCCATCAACCCCGGCCATGGCATCCAATGCCGTCTGCGCGTCCGAGACATCTCCGACGATCAGTTCAACCTCGTCTTCCGGAATGTTGGACCGTTTGCCGGTGGAGAGATCGTCGAGAACACGGACTTTGTGCCCCTGTGCGAGCAGTGCATCGACCAGATGCGAACCGATGAAGCCGCATCCTCCCGTGACCAGGAACAGCCGCTGGCTTGGTGATCGGGATGCATGCCGTTCGTAAGGAACGTCTGTGTTTGGTACAAGCTTATACACCGTCACCTCATCAATGCAGCAATTTGTAGGTTCGCCTGTATATATATGTAAGCGAACTCTTCGATCTTTGCAAGCAAACGGATTGCTTGAAGAAAATACACAATTTATGGAGATTCACAAGACAATCTTAAGCATACTCGATCTCCGGATGGGTGTGGGCATACTTACAGGTGCGTCAAAGTGCAAACAGGGCTGTTAAGGGGGTGAAAAACTTACGGCATTCGAATATGGTTTGCGCCGGGTGGACTTCCATCAGGATAATATTCCTGAGTTGATGCCGTATTAAAAAAGCAAATTAAAAGGCGGCGTTCTGGGCAAGTTGGGGGGTGGTCATAGTGCTCTGCGGATTGCCCGCAGTGGCTAAGTTTGGCTGAGAATCAGGAGATTGCCCGATGGCGTATCAGGGTAAGGAGGGGTAAGTATGGTGTCGGATGAAGAGCGGCTGGATACACTGGTGATGATCGCCCGCACGCATGACATTTCGCTGGATTGTCTCGACGAAGTGTCAAGCAATCTGTTCAACGGAGAATTCCGTTCGTGGGCGCATCAGGTTCTGGAAACCGGGAAATGCTGCGACGATAACGTGCAGATTGGTTTTTCTGGGAAATTGAACTGCCGACCGTAAGCCGAAATCAGGCCCCAAAGCCGGCGGGAGCCTTTGCGGGCTTTGGGGGCGTCTATGTGGCCCGTCCAACGCCTGATCCGAGGGTTTAGTATATAGTATATCAGCGTCTGGTTCTTGACGTGGTCCGATAATGGCTGGCCATTGCCGGCCTTTAGTTTTCAGCGTGGCTCGGTGGCTGCAAGCATTAGCAATTAGCATCTTCCAACCGGGTTTCCCATGCCATCCGTATGCGGCAGGGCAGGCTGTCTACGTCGCCAAAGAACAAAAAATCCAGAGAGATTTGATAGCGTTCTTTGATACGCCGGGCGCCATCCAGCGTCAGGCCGTTAGGGCCGCGCACCCAATTGTTATAGGTGGTCGGCGAAACCCCTAGGCTATAGGCAAATTCCTTTTGCGATTTTCCGTAGTAACGGCGCAACCACTCAAGGCGGTCTTTCTCCATCCCGCGTTTCATGATGTGTGTGTGTGTCCCGGCAGCGAGCCTCATGATGAGGCGCGCTTTTGAAGCTGAATGTTATGGAGGATGTGGGTGCTTCTAGGCCGTGCACTCATTAACGGGTAATCGGGGATTCCCAAAGTCGAGCAAATCGGATTCAAGCGTGTCAGAGGAGGATTGTCCATGGCACGCTACGA
>JAWLBX010000041.1:0-17069 GCA_041687435.1 Alphaproteobacteria bacterium | reverse complement strand
CGTTCTGCGGTTCCGGAACCTCGCTGATTGCGGCGGAGACGACGGGGCGGGCCTGCCATGCGATCGAACTCGATCCGGCCTATGTGGATGTTGCCGTCCAGCGCTGGCAGGCGTTCGCCGGTGCCGAGGCGGTGCTGGCCGACGACGGGCGTTCGTTTGCCGACGTGCAGTCGGAACGGCTGGGCAGCGCTGCGGAGGGCGGTCCATGACGCAGAGCCGGACCATGTCGCTGATCGAGGCAGGGACCAACGTGCTCGTCGGCTACGCCGTGGCCGTGCTGGCGCAGATCCTGATCTTCCCGACCTTCGGCCTGCACGCCACCCTGGCGCAGAACCTTGGCATCGGACTGGTCTTCACGGGCCTGAGCCTCGTCCGCTCGTTTGCGCTGCGCCGGCTGTTCGAAGGCTGGAGGGTGCGTTAGGCCGCCGCTACGCTGCAGGGGCGACGGATATGACCCCGGGGGGGCGGTCCAATCCCTACAGGGCTTCGATCACAGACCGGGGGGGGAGTTCTCTTTTGACAGCCGCGAAATTGCCGACCGGGTATCCCCCTGGCCATTCAGCTTACAAAGCCCGCATTCCTGCGGGTTTTGGGCCTGAGGGGCCGTCGATAATGGCCCGCAGGAGTCGACCAAGTCTGGGGGTGGAACGGGTGTTCTGCATGAATGACCGTGCCAGAGCCGCCACGGTGGGCCAATGAGGGGGCGGAAGCCGAAGCCGACGGCCTTGAAGCTGGTCCAGGGCAATCCCGGCAAGCGCCGGATCAATGGCCGGGAGCCGCAACCGCCCCGAACCCGGCCGACCTGCCCGGCACACCTGTCGGCGCCGGCGAAGGCGGAGTGGAAGCGGCTCGCCGGGAGCCTGCACGAGATCGGCCTGCTGACACAGGTCGACCGGTCGGTTCTGGCGGCCTACTGCCAAGCCTATGGCCGCTGGGTCGAGGCGGAGCGCAAGCTGGCGGAAACGCCGCCGCTGCTGAAGACACCGGCCGGCTACGTCCAGGTCTCGCCCTGGCTGACGATCTCCAACAAGCAGGTGGAGTTGATGACCCGGCTGATGGCCGAACTCGGCCTGACCCCATCGGCCCGCTCCCGCCTCGCCATCCGTATCCCGACCAGCCCGGAGCCTTGGGAGTTCGACTGAGGGAAGGCGGCAGGCCGCCCCGTGGGTGGCCGCAGTCCTATCCGCTCTCAAGATCGAAACGGTCGCCGATGTCGGGGGCGATCACGCCCGCATGCAGGGTCAGCAGGATGAGCCTGGCATCCAGGCTATCTTCGGCGGTAATGGCATGGCAGAGGCGGTCCTCGGCACGCTCGGCCGCAAGGACGCCGTTGCACGCGACGAACTCCTCGCGGCCCTGGATGCAATAGGCGAGCAGTTGGGCCGTATCGTGCCAGTCGGCTTCGGAAGGGCGGGCGCCGCCCCTTGCCTCGGCTTTGAGCAGTCGGATGGTTGTGAGCTTCACGGCCTCCGGCACGATCTGGGGATGCAGCCCGGCTTCCCGCAGCGCGTGGTCCAACGCCTTCAGATCCGGTGACCGGCCGAACAGATGCAATATGCCAAACATCCGCCAAACCTAGCACAGGGATTTGCCGGAGGCTTCAGCTATTGGGAACCTGATATGCCTGGCGATGGCCATGGACCGCCGACCTCCGGCCCCGCTACCGAAAGTCCCGCGTCCTGACCGTGATCGCGTCGACACGGCTGTCGGAGCCGTCGGCGTCCTCTCCACTCGACCGTTCGTCCGGCAATTCCTCAAGCTTGTGGGCGACGAGGTAGACGACTTCGCCTTCGCCTTGGATGGGCCTGTCGTGGTATGGAAAGGGCGGCGGGCCGTCCATTCCCCAAGCGGGTACACATCGGGCCTAACAGAGTGGGGTGGGTTGAGTCGGAAGTGCGGGAATGGCTCCAGGCACACCTGGACAGCCGCGAAGCATCCGACCGACGCTCCGTCTAAGGAGCAAGGGTGGCCGGGTGTGGACAACCCGGTCACCCCTCTTGGTAGGGTAGCAATTGCCGAAGGCGCCGGGCGCTCCCCACCAACTGCGATAAATGTAGCGGACGGCCAGGTCACAGGCTGCCCCGCCGCTCCCGGACCAGGGCCAGACCAAGGCTGGATATTGCCAGCGCCACGACGAACGAGCCGAACAGCCAGCGGTACGCCTCGAGCGGTGCCGCCGATCCCTCGGCAGAAAACCAGGCTAGCAGATAGCCGCTGCCCTGCTGGAAACACGCGGCGCCCAGAAAGAACGCCAGGTTCAACAGGCCAAGCGCGCTGCCCCGGATATCCGCCGGCGCCGAAGCGTTGACCAGAGAATAGGCAGGCATCCAGCAGCCGTTCATCAAGGCGATGAACAGAAACAGCGGGAACAACGCATCGGCTGACCAGGCAGCCGGCGCGACACAGAGAAACATCCAGGGCGCGATGTTCAAGGCAACGCTCATCAGCAAGGTGTGCTTGTTCGACTGCATCACCCGATCGGCCAGATAGCCCCAGGCCGGCAAGGCCACCAGCATGCCGATCGACCAGGCCTGCAACACGTCGGTCGCCGCTGCCGATGTGACCGCATAGGCCGTGGTCAGGAAAGGCAGGGTCCACAGGCCTTGCATGGCGCTCAAAATGCCCAGGGCGATGAAGGCGTAGATGGCGCAGGGCCAGAAATTGCGGATGCGGGCTGCTCGCGCCAGGCCGCGGAATGCATTACCAAGACTGGGCTGCGCCGTGCGGGACGGTGCTCCGGGCAGGATCAGGGCTGCGCAAAGTGCGGTCAGCAGCAACCAGGCAGCGATGACGAGGAACGCATTCCGCCAGCCGACCGCTTCGGTCAGGCTTGCCAGCGGATGCGCGGCCAGCAGGCCGCCAAGCGGGCCGGTGGCAGCATAAAGTCCGGCGATGGTGCCGAAACGCCGCTGGCCGAACCAACGGCTGAACAGGCTGAACGCCACCACCAGGACAATGCCGACCCCGGCGCCGCCCAGGGCGCGCCCGAGGATGGCGGCCGAATAGCTGGGTGCGAGCGCGAACAGCAAGGTGCCCGCGCCGGCGATGCCGAGCCAGACCGCCAGCGTGCGGCGCGGCCCCCAGAAATCCGACAGCATGCCTGCAAACGGCTGCATGGCGGCATAGGGCCAGAAATAGGCGGCAGCCAGGGCGCCGAGAGCGGCGGCATCGGCGCCGAAATCGGCCTCGAACCCCGGCAGCACAACGGCCGTTCCGTAGCGCAGCAACCACGCCAGCAGCGAGCCGGACACCAGAACGGCGATGCCGGCGACCAGGCGCCAGTGGTTCGGAGCAAGAGACATCAGGCCGATGCGCCTGAAGATTGCTGGATCACCATGGTGGCGGGTAGATGAGAAAAGATCGACGGCATATTTGCTCCAACCGGGATGGAAGAGAACAGGCCGGCAGCTTTCATGCAGCGGGTGCGATCAACAACCCGTTTCTGGCGGCCGGCTTCACACACATCGATCTCGGCCCTGGACGGCAATAGAGCGAGCGCTTTCCCGCCTGTGATACCGGCTTTGCCGAGGAGGCCTTGCCGGCGTCGAGGTGGCGAAGCATGTGTTGGTCGAGGCCCAGGCTGCCATCCTGCCGCTGGTGCTGTATCTTGACCCCTTGCGCTGGGTGTTTATCGCCGTCGCCATCTAGGCCTGCATTGACGACTGGCGAAGGGGGTAGCGATGATCGCTGGGTTCCTTGCTGGCCTTGCCGCCAGGCCGTGGGTTCGCGCTCGGCTACGGCGCCATCGCACTCGCCGTACTTCTGTTCCTGCTCGCGCTGCGCCGTTCCGGTGAGCGTGCTGGCCGCTTGGCGGAACGCCCCGAAACCTCGGAGAAGACCAATGACGCCCAACGCCAGATGCTTCGATGCGGCGGCTTTTGGTTCGTCCTATTGCGACTGGCTGCAACTCTACCCGCTCTCAAGATCGAAACGGTCGCCGATGTCTGGGGCGATCACGCCCGCATGCAGGGTCAGCAGGACGAGCCTAGCATCCAGACTGTCGTCGGCGACAATGGCATGGCAGAGGCGGTCCTCGGCACGCTCGGCCGCAAGGACGCCGTTGCACGCGACGAACTCCTCGCGGCCCTGGATGCAATAGGCGAGCAGTTGGGCCGTATCGTGCCAGTCGGCTTCGGAAGGGCGGGCGCCAGCCCTTGCCTCGGCTTTGAGCAGCCGGATGGTTGTGAGCTTCACGGCCGGGGCGATGCACGATGGTCACGAACTTGGGTCTGACATCAGAACCGGCAGGATCAAAACGAACCCCACGGCAATGAGGCCGCTGGCCGCGGTGAAATCCTGCCAGGCCCGCGTTAGGCGCAGATCATGGTCGCGCCGCGGCCCGATGAACCCTGACCGCTGGCGGATGGCGTTGCTGAGTACGAACATCGCCGAGATGCCCAGATGAAGGCAGATATAAGCCAGCAGCGCAAAGCTGGCCGCAGCATAGCCGTGGCTGCGCGGATCCGGCAGCGCGACCGCGATGAGCGCCACCAAAGCGGCTAGCGTGATTACCAGCGACACGGCTTCCAATACCAGCCAAGGGCTCACTGCGCCGTTCCGGCGGACTGCGCCAAGCGCACCGCGGGCCGCGATCGGGCCGGCCACAAGCCCGGCGAGTGCCAGCAATGGCAGGGCAAGTCCAGCCTCGATCACCTCTGTTGGAGGCCAGTTCGCTGCAACCAGCCACAGGTAGAGCACCCCGAACATCAGTGACACGAACAGCGTGCCATCCGCAATCAGGGTGAAAGCCATCGCCAGAAGGGAGGGCGGGTTGGCTGCCTCGGCATGGGGTGGAACAGCAAGGTCAAGGCCGATCGGCAGGGGGCCATGGTCTTTGGGCTGGCCCGCATTGCGCGCGCCCCAGACGAACAGGAACGACACAGCAAGGGCTGCGGCCACTGCGATAGCGTAAAACTTGAATAGCAAGGACAGCACCACAATCCCCGTCGCCAGGGCCAACACCAGTGGCAGGTACGTCGGATGTGGCAGGATCACGATCTGGTCTGGCTCGCCCGTGTGGATGTCCACTCCCAGCGTTTCCTGCCAGCCATTTCGCGTGAACCCAAGATACCCCTGCCCCGCCGCCATCTGCCGCCCGACCTCGCCTGGCGAGAGGCTATCGGCCCTCACCGCAATCCGCGGCAAAGAGGCGAACCCATAGGCTGAGGGTGGCGTCGGCGTCGCCCACTCCAGCGTGCCGGCACGCCATGGATCACGCCGGAACCGCGGCCCGTGGCGACGTTGCAGCAGAATATCGATGGCGATCAGCGCGAAGCCCATGGTCAGCACAAAACTGCCGACCGAGGATATCAGGTTAAGCACCGTCCAGTCCTCATATCCCATGTAGGTGTAGACCCGCCGCGGCATCCCCAGCAGGCCAGTCACATGCATGGTCAGAAAGGTGACGTTGAACCCCGCAAAGATCAACCAGAAGGCCGGAACCGACAGCCGATGCACCGACAACCGCCCGGTAACATGCGGCATCCAGTAATAAAGGGCGGCCAGTAGCGGAAAGACAAAGCCGCCCACCAAAACATAGTGAAAATGTGCGATCACGAAGTAGCTATCATGGGCCTGCCAGTTGAACGGCACCATTGCCAACATGACGCCAGTCAGCCCACCGCCGACAAAGACAAAGAAAAACCCGAAGATGTACAGCATTGGCACGTCCATTCGGGGCCGCCCATGCGCCAGCGTAGCCAGCCAGGCAAACATCTGCACCGCCGTCGGCACCGCCACCAGCGCCGAGCCGAGCGAAAAAAACGCCAGCGCCAGATGTGGAATGCCCGTGGTGAACATGTGATGCACCCAGATGCCAAAACTCAGGAACGCCATCACGATGATCGAGGCCACGACAGCACGGTATCCCACAAGCGGACGCTGCGCGAAGGTGGGAATCATGGTGGACATGGCGCCTGCGGCAGGCAGAAGGATGATGTAGACCTCTGGGTGCCCAAAGAGCCAGAAAAGGTGCTGCCACAGAAGCGGGTCGCCGCCGCGTTCGGGGTCGAAGAACGGCAGGCCAAAGGCACGTTCCATCTCCAGCAGTATCGAGCCAAGGATCAGCGGCGGAAAGCCCACCACCATCATCAGCGCGGTGACCAGGATGTACCACGCAAAAATCGGCATCCGCGCCAGCGTCATCCCTGGTGCGCGCAGCTTCAGGATGGAAACGATCAGTTCCACCGCCATCGTCAGCGCCGAGATTTCAACGAAGGTGATGCCTAGCAGCCAGACATCGGCATTGATGCCTGGAGAATACACATCCGAGGACAAGGGCGTGTACATGAACCAGCCGTCCCGCGGCGCGACGCCACCCAGCAAGGCCGCGATCAGGATCATGCCACCGAACAAGTAGCACCAGTAGCCGAAGGCGCTTAGCCGCGGGAACGCCAGATCGCGTGCGCCCAGCAGCTTTGGCAGCATATAGAGCGCCAGACCCTCCAGCATCGGGATTGCGAAGAGGAACATCATGATCGTGCCATGCATGGTGAAGATCTGGTTATAGATCGCAGGCCCCAGAAAAGCCGATCCGGGCGTCGCAAGTTGCGCTCGGATCAACATTGCAAGCATCCCCCCGAGGGCAAAGAATACCGCTGCGGTGACCATGAACCGCACGCCCACCACTGAATGGTTCACTGCGGCAAGCCGCTGCCAGCCTTGCCCGGTGGCCCAGATGCGCGTCAGCGCCTTGTGCAAGCGGATCGGGCCGGGCGTGGTCATCGCGCCTCCGCGAGCGCGGGACCTGCGAGGACGGCAGCAAGCTCTGCCGGGTCATGGACCTGCACATCGAAGCGCATGTGGGAGTGATGGAGGCCGCAAAACTCGGCACAAAGCCCCTCCAGCGTTCCTGGTGCGTCTGCGAGAACGCGCAACACATTCACCCGCCCTGGGATGGCATCCATCTTGCCGGCCAAGCGTGGCACCCAAAAAGAATGGATTACGTCACGGCTGGTGATGATGATGTCCACCGGCTGACCGCTGGGCAAATGCAGGATGTCCTCCGTCTGCGCCCAGCCATGATCGGGGTAGCGGAAAGTCCAGTTCCATTGCCCGGCCTCAGCCTCGATCCGCGGTGCAGAGTCTGTTGCCGTCAGCCGCTCTCCCGCAATGAACGACACTACGACCAGCGGTGGCAGCACCATCGCAGGCAATACCAGCCCGCCCCAGACAATCCAGCTGCGCGAAGACACCCGCGCGCCCCACTGCGGCCGCCAGACCGCAATCGCGAAAAGTCCCATCATCAGCATGAGGAGCACGGCGGCGCCCGCGAACATCGACCAGCCAACCTCTGCCAGGGAACGCGCGACCGGGCCAGCGGGTTGTAGGGTCGAGAGGGGGCCGTCGCAGCCGGCGATAGTTAGCGCAGCCGCGCCGACCATCCTGCAACGCCAGATCCTGCTCAGTCCCGATATGAAAGGACCATCATGCCAAGCCGGAATGCACCACCAAGACCTGCCGCAACAGGGGAAAGCGCGCAAACGCCTATCCTCGACGCCCTGGCGCTGCATGACACCGGGTCTGCCGTTGCCCTCGTCGGCCACCCAGTTCACGCGATTCTGGTACATTTTCCCATCGCCTTTGCCGTCGGCGCGTTGGGCACAGACCTCTTGTGGTGGTTCGGGGCGGATGCGTTCTGGCTGCGCGCCGGGCTCTGGGTGTCGGGCCTTGCCTTTTTCGGCGGGATCGCCGCCGCCATCGCGGGCACGGCCGAACTCGTTCTGGTCAAAGGCATCCGCATCCGGGTGGCAAGCTGGATCCATGCCACGGCCGCGATGATGCTGCTCTCGATCCTGGGTGCAAACTGGGGATTGCGGCTGGCGGGAGGCGAGGTTTTGCCGCACGGGCTCGCCCTCTCCGCCTTCGCCGTGGTCTTTGCAGGTTTCGCGGGCTGGCATGGCGGCAAGCTGGTGCTCGATCATGGCGTTAGCGTCATGGTCTCACCCAAGCGCTAACGGGGGCAAGGATCTCGGCCAGCCGGCCGGGGTGAAACAGGTCGGGGGCAAGCGCCACCGCATCGATCTGCGGCTTCCAGAGGACGATGACTAGAACCCCCGTCACAGTGGCAAGCGTCGCCACGGTCATGGACACGGCACCGCCGCGGCTGATCTGCCCGCCGGGATCGAAGACCTGCAGGATCAAGAGTCCAGCCCAGACATGAAGTGCGACCAGTATCCCCACAATGACCAGTTTGACGCTGAACCATTCAACAAAGGTGGTCTGCAGAAAGATCAATGTAATGCCGCTGGCTATGGCAACAAAAGCGGCGGGCGACAGGATGACGACATAGAGCGTCCGGACCATCCGATGCAGACGGTGCAGCGGCTCACCCATCAGACCGCGCCGCTGCCACAACAGGAATGGCACCACGACAAGCCCCCCCGCCCAGACAGAGATCGCTACCAGATGCAGCAGTTTGCTTATCCAGATCATCGTGCCGCCTCGGGCGGAAAGATTCGCCTCATCCCGATGAAAAGAGCCACAGCAAGATAGGGCAGGATCGCGGGCGCCCACATGATCAAACCGGCAAGCTGCTGATCTTCCAACGGGCTGAAGCCCCAGACTTCGGTCGTCGTGAAGTGCGCGGAGAAAAGCGCGCGCGGGGCAAAGGCGATCAGCGCGCCCAGAAGACCCATCTGTGCCACCGTCCCCAAAAGCACCGCGATGCCTGCGACCGGCTCGGCGCCCGGACGCAGTATTTCACGCCAGAGCGCCAGCGCTAAACCAAGCAGGCTGGCCTGCATCAGCCAATAGCCTGAAAGCGACCACACCGCCCAGTTATAGACGTCCGGCACATGCCAGAGCCACAGCACCACCATGTGTACCCCAAACAGCACACTTAAATGACGGGAGCGCCGCGCCGGAAAGGCGATCGCAAGCAAAGGCGCCACGCCCGCGATCAGCAGCATATGATGCACCACCCGCGCCGAGAACAGCGCCGTACTTAGCGCGCAAAGCGGCGAGACAAAGATTACCGCCAGCAGGGCAACCGCGGCAAATCCAGCGCGGCGTGCCGTACCGTGGCAGCGATACCAAACCGTCAATGTCAGTCCGCCCAACGCTAACATTACCGCAGGATCGAGGTTCCAGCTTGTCCAGACTTCCGCAGGGATCGCCGGGTCGCCGCAATAGGCAGTGGGAGATGCTGTCATATCTCGGCAATCATCCTATCGGCCAGTCGCAGCGCCAACGCGACGATGGTCAGTCCGCAATTGACCGTGCCGCCGGTGGCAAACACCGACGGGCCGCCGATGAACAGGTTGGGGTGATCATGGCAGCGGCAATCGGCATCGACGACCGACGTGGCCGGGTCCGCCCCCATGATCGTCGTTCCCATGATGTGGTT
This sequence comes from Alphaproteobacteria bacterium, assembly GCA_041687435.1. Classification (GTDB taxonomy): domain Bacteria; phylum Pseudomonadota; class Alphaproteobacteria; order Bin95; family Bin95; genus JACKII01. The sequence continues at coordinate 7,723 of JAWLBX010000041.1, read as the reverse complement.
GTTGCCACCATAGTTTGTGTTGAACTCCACCTCCGTCCCGCCCAGCAATTCCGCGATGCGGGCGTAGTTTTCCAACGTCGCTTCGGCCGCGCGGGCGACATAGGGCTCGATCCGGTAGGTCAGCAGAGGCTTTGGCAGCCCCATCGCATCCGTCTGATCCGGGTGAGGGCGCACGCGGTTATGCGGTTCGGGCAATTGTTCCAAAAAGCAGTTGATGGCGACCTTGCGCACGACGCGGGCCCGGATCTCGGCGTCAAGCTCCGGCCCACGCAGCCCCTCGTCGATCAGCGCCTGGGTGATGCCCTCAAGGTCGGACATGTTGCCCAAATGCAGCTTGCGCCCCGCCATCTCGCCCCGGAAATCGCCGTCGCGCAGACTGACGACCGATGTCATCTCCTGCGGTCCGCGGCCCGGAAACACCGGCTTGTCCCAAAGAAACGACACGCTGATGCCCGGATGGTCCATAAGATTGCGCCCCACCTGATCGGAGCGGTTCGCCAGGCCGTTCGGCACCGCCGCCGACGCCGACATCAGCATCAGCTTTGGCGTCTCGATCCCGTTTGCCGCCAGCACCACACGCCGCGCCGTCATGCGGTGGCGTGAGCCGTCCGGGCGCAGGTATTGCACGGCCGTTACCATCAGCCCTGCCGCATCGGTTTCGACAGCAAAAACCACGGCATCGGGGATCACCCGCGCCCCTGCGTATTCGGCCTTCAGCGCATGGACGTTGCCGGAATACTGCGCTGCGATCGGGCAAATCGGCATGCAGTTGTTGTTGCCGCAACAGGCGGCGCGCCCGTCATAGGGCGCAGAGTTGCGCGCCACGGGCTCGGTGGTCACGTGAAATTCGCCGCTTGCGTTCAGCCGCGTAGCAAAGTCGCGGTCCATGTAGCTGAGCGGCAGGGCCGCCATCGGATAGGGGCCGGAGCGCGGCGAGCCGAGATCTTCATCCGCGGGGTCTGGGCCGGATACGCCCAGCTCAACCTCGGCCTGAGCATACCAAGGTTCCAGATCGTCATAGGAAAGCGGCCAGTCGCGGCCCACGCCATAAAGGCTGAACAGGCGGAAATCATTGGGCAGAAACCGCCATGTCGCCGCCGCCCAATGCCATGTCGTGCCGCCCACGGCACGGATGTACTGCACATTATAGGCGTGTTGTCCGTCCTGCTGGATGTAGTCCCCGCCAGCCTGCCCCTGCGGCGCATGGATGGCGGCGGCATAGGGAGTCATGAAATCGCCCTTGTCGGTGGCATTGCGGTATGCCTCGACCAGTTGATGACGGGCGATGCGCGGCCCGGCCTCCAAAATGGTGACCGCAATGCCCGCGCTGGCAAGCCGGTTGGCGATCATGTTGCCTGCCAGCCCAGCGCCGACGATCAGGACATCGGTGTCGTGCTCGCTCATCGTCTGGCCTCCCGTAGCGGCAGCGGCCCGGTCGCGGGCGGGTCGGCCCAGAAACCCATCTGTCCGCCGCAATAGCTGCGCAGGGACAGGATGTCAGCGGTGACGCGGCCCATCAGCGTCTCCTCAAACCCGGTCAGATGGGTTTGCTCGCCGATTGTGATCCGGCCCAGATACCAGCCGTGCAGGACGAGGCGCAGAACGTCACTGTCGCGTATGACGGCCTCTGTCGAGGTCTCGGACATCGCATTGTATAAGGCCTGCAAGGCTGCAGATTGTCCGTTGTTCACCAGAACGGCGAGGATCCGTTCGCCCAATACGGGTGACAGATCGTCATGCCCGACGATGCGCTGCGACAGGGCCATGAAGGCCTCCGGGCCAATCGGCCCCGGCTGTGGCGGCAGCGGAGCTTGGGCCAGCGCGATGCGCGCCAGTGCCAGCGTGTGCAGCGCAACGATCCCGCCCATCACGACGCGGCGGGTGACGGGACGGGTCATGGCGTGGCTCCAAGGTCTGTCGGTAACGTTCCTGCCGCGGTTGACGCAAATCCAGACAGCGGACCGGCGCCTGCGTCTGCGACCGGCCCGCCCGCCCGCAATCGCGCCACCAAGTCGGCGACGACACTTCCGCCACGCAGATAGGCTGCGATCGCCGCGATCTGCATATCAGTCAGTTCTTTGGAAAAACGCGGCATGTAGCCTTGTGCAGACCCCGCATCCGGCCCGATCCCCCAGAGCATCACCTGAATGAGGTTGCGCGCGTCCGGACCTGCGACCGACGAGCTGTTCGAAAGCCGGGGAAAAGCCTTGCCGCCCGAAGGGCCGGAGTTATGGTGACAGGTCGCGCAATTGGCCATGAACAGCCTGGCGCCGTCCGCAAAGACTGCGGTGCCCATCGGGGGACTATCCATTGTCAGGGCAGCCCTCGCGACGCCATATCCGGGCGGCTGTGTAGGCTGTGGCGATGGTTGCCGCGCCATCTGGTCGCCAAAATAGACGGCAAGGGCGGCCGCATCTGTCTCGGGGACAAGGGCCAGACTGTCATTCACTACTGAAGCCATTGGCCCCGCCGCGACACCGTGCGCGGGTGAGCGGCCCGTCTGCAGATAGGATAGCAAGGCGGCCTCCGTCCACACGTGCGGCGCGGGGTTGGCCTCGGTCAGCGGCGGCGCCCACCAGTCATGCGCCTCGCCACCCTGGTCGGCCCGCGAAACCGCCGCACCGCCAAGCCTGGTGCGCGGCGTGTGGCAGGCGCCGCAATGACCCAGCCCTTCGGCAAGATAGGCGCCCTCATTCCAAACCTGCGACTGCTCCGGCGAGGCGGTGAACCGTCTGTCGGAATGATAAAGCAACTTCCAGCCTGCAAGCAGGGACCGCCAGTTCGCGGGAAAGGTCAGATCGTTCGGCGGCGTGATGGCGGAGATGGACGGCTGCGCCATGTTCCAAGCGTAGAGGTCCGCCAAGTCGGCATCGCTGATCCGGGCAAAATACTCATAGGGGAACGCGGGATAGAGGTGGCGCCCTTCACGGTCCACACCTTCACGCATGGCGCGGGCATAGGCGGCAAACGACCAGTCGCCTATGCCCGCGGCGCGATCTGGCGTAATGTTGGTGCTGTAGATGACACCAAACGGGGTATCGATTGCCAACCCGCCGGTCAGCGCCTCGCCTCCGGCTGTAGTATGGCAGCCCGCACAATTGCCCAGCAACGCCAGCCGCTCACCTGCCTCGACTTGAGCGGCGTCTGGTGCGTTTCTGACAGACGGCGGATTGGACAGCGCCGCAATCTCTCCGCGCCATGCAAACAGGGCAAACGCGAGAGAACCCGCAATTAAGAGTCCTGCAACGCAAACCAATGCCCACCTCATCCGTAGGCCTTTGGCTCCATCAAGGCCCGCCTCTGAAAGGCCGGTTGCGACAGGGCCGGCCACTGCGCCGACTGCAACAGTTCTGAAAAATCTGGCATCGGAACGGGTATCCCGTTTTCTTCTAGGCCCATATCCAGTTCCACTTGCGTTGTCTCAGCGGTTTTCCCCGCTTTGACCCTATCGTCAGGAGTAGGGTCGCCTTACCTGAGGCGGTGCTCAGTATTTCGATGATCTGGTCACACACAGCACTGTGTGTTTCCAAATTACGTTTCAATGGATCTTTTTTGGCAGGGCCGGAATCTACTTATGACATGATCGCGCGGCGGCCGCATGGCCCCGCCGAGTGCTGGTCGACAGACATATCTGATTACGCAGTGCCGATCTCACAAAGATCGTGTCCAGTTGCGGGGAACAGGGACAAATTAATCGGTCATTGAGGGAGACAAGCGGTGCGGTTCAGGCTTCCCTCCAATCCCAGCGCGGCCATTGCCGAGAGTGTGGGAAAATCGCCAGATTCCGGCGACAACTTCGCGTGCGCATACGCCTGCGGGTTGAAAGCATCATGCGCCGGCGGAAGTCGAGCGGAGGCTCATGAATAGATCCGGGTTAGCACCCTTTCAGGGGGAAATATCGGGCAGCCCGCATCGGCCGGTGGGCCGAAAAGGCAAGGGCTGATCAGGTCAGATCCTGGATCTTCGTTTTGCGGTGCTAATTCCGGCGGTTCGCGGCGGCGACAAAGCCGCGCCCGAGAAATTCCTCCTCCACCGTATCCAGAAGGCGTCCCAGGCGGCGACGGACACCGAGCCGAGCATGGCTAGCCCCGCCACTGTAGCCCCTACCAGCCATGGAGAGGCATCCGCCGCTAACCCGTCGTACCACATTCCGCCGAGGGGTATGGCCCAGCGGGAAGGTTGCGATCGCGTTGGTGCGGGCCATGGCGTCCGCGACACCCGGCGCCATCGAGATCATGCGCGGTGTCAGCGCCTGAAAGGCCAAGGCACCAACGACAAGGACGCACAGCGTCGTGGTCATCTCCGCGACCGCGGAACGGGTGCCCGCATACTCGCCAAGAGCGCCAGCAATCCGTTGACCAAGGGCTTCAGCGTCGGCGGCGCCCGCGCGCGGGCGGATCATCTCGCGAAACTGCGGCGCCGCCAGGACGACGCGCGCCAGGGTGGATGGATCACGGGCCGCAGCCCCTCGTCGAGGGGCAGGTCCAGGAGATCGGTCACGATGAGCACCCCGACCCGCCGCGCGACGGAGGTGCGCCAAAGGATCCGTCGTCGGGACCGCCAGTCTGCGGTTGCTCGCCAGCCCACGCGGCGACAAAGATACGCGGCGATGCGGGTCAGCACGAGGATCGGCGACAGGGCGACGTTGATAGGCGCCCGGAGGATGTCCCATCCAATGGCCGCGCCATGAAGACGAAACGTTCCGGGCCAGTTGAAATGCCGCGCCACGAACCCGTTCACCTTTGCCCGGCGATCCTTGAAGTATCCAAGGCCGCCAGGGCTGCCGGTTTCATCGGCTGTCTGTGCGCGTGTCGATGATGAGACCATGATGGTGACCCACCGTTTCCCTTCCTGATCGTAGTTCCAACGGAACGCGTTCTGTCTCTTGAACGCAGGACATCGATTGTCCAAGCAGACTGAACAAACTCGTTGCTAGATAGCGTAGCTGCAAAAGTGCTGGCGAGGATTCTTTCCGGGCCGTCCTATTGTGGCAGTCTGAAAAGGAACGCGGCCCGATACTTCGTGGGTAGCACCGGGTAGGGTGGGGCAACGGCGCATTGGAGTACTCAACAACACCCGCAAGATGTCGCGATAACAACCGTTGTCAGAGGCATCCCACACTTTTTTCATCTTGCCGCCGGGACCAATGGCGAGGCCCCTCGGTCCACCTTGAAGCCAGAGGATATCCCATGAACGAAGCGCTGATCTGGTTGGGGATCGCTTTCTGCGTCTCGCAATCGGCTCTGTTCTCCGGGTCGAACATCGCCGTCTTCAGCCTCAGCCGCCTCCGGCTCGAGGCGGCGGCCGCAGCAGGCGACAAGACCGCCGCAAGCGCCCTCGAGCTGAGGCGCGATGCGAACTTCACGCTTGTCACGATCCTCATGGGCAATGTCGCCATCAACGTGCTTCTGACCATGCTGGCGGATTCCGTGATGGCGGGGGTGCTTGCCTTTCTCTTTTCCACCGTTGTCATCACCGCGTTGGGCGAGATCGGGCCCCAGGCCTATTTCTCCCGTAATGCACTTCGGGCAATCGCAATCGTCGCGCCGGTCCTGCGGTTCTACCGTATCCTGCTCTGGCCCCTTGCAAAGCCCACAGCCCTTCTTCTGGACGCATGGGTTGGCACTGAAAGCGTTCCCTGGTTCCGCGAACGCGAATTGCACAACATCCTTCGCTACCATGCCGTGCATGACGACAGCGAGGTGGGGCGCGTGGAAGCGATCGGGGCGATCAACTTCCTCGCGCTCGACGACCTCGTCATTCAAGACCAGGGCAAACCGGTCGATCCCGAAAGCATCGTGCAACTGCTCTTCAAGGAGGATCGTGCGCTCTTCCCCGCACTCGAGCGCGCGCAGGACGATCCCTTCATCCGCAAGCTGGCCTCATCGCGCAAGAAGTGGATCGTGCTCACCGACAACGACGCGCAACCGCGCCTGCTGCTGAACGCGAACGCCTTCCTGCGGGACTTTCTGGTCCTCGGGCGCGATGTCGCGCCAGGCGACTACAGCCACCGCCCGGCAGTGGTCACCAGGCCGACGGAAACTCTTGACAAGGCCCTCGGCATCCTTGCCACGCTCCGCGCCAAGAACGCAGGCCATGATGAGACGGTCATGCTGCTCTGGTCGCCGGGGGAGAAGCGGATGATCACCGGATCGGATGTCCTCAGATGCCTGCTGAGCGGCATGGGCGAGCATGAGAAGGTTGCGGCCATGGATGCGCCCAGTCCCTGAGCGGCGAACGGTACCACGGGGATGAACTTCGGGTTGCGACAAGACGCACGCGTCATGTCAGCGTCAGGCCCGCCATCAGAATGACGGTCACGATGCGTGCCAGGTCCGCGTGGAGCGACGGACCGCCATAGCGTGCGGCCGAACGCTAGACCCCGACGGTCGCAACGATGTTTTAGGGCACCGAGAGACGGTAGCCGACCAGCACGGCGGCCAGCGGCTGGTCCTGGAGGATCAGCACCGGAAACAGGATGCTGGTGGCGATATTGACCAAAAGACCCACCGTAACTGTCCAGGTCCAGAAGGCTTCGTTTAGAGCAAGGTCGCCGGACCAGAGGGCAAGGAGTTTCGTCATGAGGCGGACCTTGCAACGGCGGCTGCGGCGGCACAATCGCAATGCAGCATCACGCTGCCACAAACAGAATGGCAACCGGCCTGAGGCGACGCCCGACTCTGAACGGATGGTGTCCAATCGGGAACGTGTTCAGACTTTTTTTGGATTTTTTAGGCGTCTTGAAAGGAGAGACCCATGAAAGAGGCACCCAACCCGCAGACCGATGCACCGGAGGAAGACCGCGAGCGCTGGGAGGTGCTGACGCAGCTCGAGGACTGGCTTGAGCGACCGATGCTGGTCCTGTCCTTCATCTGGCTCAGTCTCGTCATTGTCGAACTCGTCTGGACTACCTCGGGCGTGTTCGAACTGCTCGGCACGATCATCTGGATCATCTTCATCATCGAGTTCCTGCTGCGCTTCGCCCTGGCGCCGCGCAAGATCAAGTTCCTGCGACGCAACCCGATCACCATCATCGCACTCCTGGCTCCCGCCTTTCGGTTCCTGCGAGCCTTGCGCCTGCTGCGCCTGAGCCGCGGGCTGCGGCTTGTCAGGATCGTCGGCACCGCTAATCGTGGTTTCAGTGCGCTGCAAAAAAGCTTCGACCGCCGTGGGCTCGGCTATGTGTTGGCCACCACGGCGGTAGTCATCTTGCTTGGCGCGGGTGGAATGCTGGCATTCGAACCCGCACGCGACGTCAGCGGTGGCTTCTCCGGCTATGCTGACGCGCTTTGGTGGACGGCGATGCTGGTGACGACGACCGGATCGGATTTCTGGCCCCTGACGGCCGAGGGCCGGGTGCTCGCGCTGCTCCTGTCGATCTACGGGCTCGCGATCTTCGGCTATATCGCCGCCAGCCTGGCCACCTTCTTCATCGGTCAGGAAGCTGCGGCGCCGGACAGCGACGTCGCCGGTTCCCGCGAGATTTCAGCACTGCGGGAGGAGATCGCGGCGCTGCGTGAGGAGTTGCGAGGGTCGGCAATCAGGTGAAGGCGCCATCGGCGAACTGGCAATGCGCGGCCATAGGCGCGGAAATTTTATTATTATAAATCAGATTTTTAAAGTGGAGATGGGGTGGATGCCGCTCTCCCCAGACGGCATCGCAATGTGCCAAGCTTGCGGTGTTGAAACACAAGCTGAAGGAGAAGGCATCCATGGAAGAGGT
>JAWLBX010000040.1:0-17555 GCA_041687435.1 Alphaproteobacteria bacterium | reverse complement strand
CTGAAAAATCCGCGCTGGTCCATCGGGCTGCTCCATCAATGCGATGGCGACAGTGAATCACATCCGTTGAAAATCGGCGAGGTTAATGCGGGTGTCCAGATATATTTACAGAAACCTCAAACGAGATGTTTCAAGGTGTCTTTGTGGAATACGATCCATATTGGGAGATGGCTTGGAATAGTTTTTTCTGGACAGGCTCAACGGGTGACTGGCTTGGTGATTTTACTCTGCATCCTCATCGCCCTTCACCGATATTGCATGACCCAGAATATTTTGGAATCAGAAATTACGACATAGATTGGCGTCCGAACTGGTGGAATTACTACTGTAGTATACGAGGGTTAAAAGCTGGCACAACTGAACCGTTCCAGATTGTATTTCGACTTAAGCCCGTCGGTAAAGAAGATGCTAACAAACTAAGACAACTTCGTTATGCAATCTTAAATGGACGATTCCTAAGCAGGATTGAAGAACGTCCCACGGCGCGCCTCGTCGCCACTAAAACGACTTCAGCAATTGAGGGTGGTGAACTAATTCGGTCAACGTCCGGGCAAACGGGTACACTTGGCGGAGTCTTATCCGCCGCGAACACCAACGCCCACTATGCGCTAACCTGCGCTCATGTAGCTGCAACGGGCGATGATGTGGAAGTATTCGACGTAAATAAAAGCAGTTGGAGGAAGATTGGTCATGTTATAGAAGCATCTTCCTTTAGTCCTCACCCACAGCAAGGCGCCCAATGCTATTTTAATAAAAATGCAATGGACGTCGATATTGCATTGATTGAGCTAATCTCTCAAGAGAAAAGTACTAGGGTTAAAGGTATAGGTCCAATAGTAGATCTCATTGATAGCGCTAACCTTCCAAGATCCGTGGAGGTATACGGTGGGTACAGCGGAAAATTGCAGCTAGAGGCAAATAAATTTGGCATATGGCAAGAATTAGAAATGCCTGATGGAAATTTTCAATGTTTTAGCAAAATATTTGAATTAGAAACCAAAAAAAACTGGAGTATTTCAAATAATATTCAGAATATTATAAAAAGAAATATTCAAACAGGAGATTCAGGATCATGGGTTTGCGCGCACTCTTCAGGCGGCAGTTCCGTATTCTCCGTCTGTGGCCAGATAATCGGCAGCGATACCATAAGTGGTTTTGCTTGCATGATGGATTCAATAAAAAAATGGAGCTCGGACAATACACGTCAAACACCTCTTGCTTTGAGAACAATTTAAATATGTAATCATATGTGAAATTACCACCCCTAATATGATTTGATAAATTATGATAAACAGCATTTATTTTTTGTTTATTAAATTATTTTACCTATTTTAAGCTGCAGCATGCAACCGTACTTTTTATCGAAATACCTTTGCCCGAGCATATTTCACTGTTTAATGCTCATGCGCGCGCCCAAAGGAATGGAAACCCATAGTGGGCACCTTATAAGATAGTGTACCATCACATGTATCAGTTATCATCCCCTACCCCACCTTCGCATACCGCACCGCCGCGTCCTGCTCGAACAGGTAGAGCAGGGTCCGGAGCGCCTGGCCGCGTTCGCTCTCCAGGTCCGGGTCGGTTTCCACGATCAGGCGGGCGTCGTCGCGGGCGATGGGGAGGAGGTCTGTGTGGTGCTCCAGGTCGGCCAGTTGGAAGTCCGGCAGGCCGCTCTGGCGGGTGCCCAGCACCTCGCCGGCGCCGCGGAGTTTCAGGTCCTGCTCCGCGATCTCGAAGCCGTCGTCGGTGGCGCGCAGGGTCTCCAGCCGCGCCTTGGCGGTCGCCCCCAGCGGCGGCTGGTAGAGTAGCATGCAGGCCGAGGCCTTGCTGCCGCGCCCGACCCGGCCGCGCAACTGGTGCAGCTGGGCGAGGCCGAAGCGCTCGGCATGCTCGATCACAATGACGGTCGCGTCCGGCACGTTCACGCCGACCTCGATCACCGTGGTGGCGACCAGCAGCTGCACCGGCCCCTCGGCGAAGGCGTGCATCGCGGCCTCCTTGTCCGCCGCGCGCATGCGGCCGTGCACCAGGCCGACCCGCTCGCCGAAGCGGGATTTCAGGGCGGCGAAGCGCTCCTCCGCCGCCGCCACGTCCACATTCTCGCTTTCCTCCACCAGCGGGCAGACCCAATAGGCCTTGCCGCCCTCGGCCAGCCGGCGCTCCAGCCCAGCCACCACGTCGCCGAGGCGGCTCGCCGGCACGACGCGGGTGTCGACCGGCTGTCGGCCGGCCGGCTTCTCGGTCAGGCGCGACCAGTCCAGGTCGCCATAGGCGGTCAGCATCAGCGTGCGCGGGATCGGCGTCGCGGTCATCACCAGGGTGTGGCAGCCGCCCTGGGCCTTGTCCGTCAGGTGCAGGCGCTGGTCGACGCCGAAACGGTGCTGCTCGTCCACCACCACCAGGGTCAGGTTGCGGAACTGCACGCTGTCCTGCACCAGCGCATGCGTGCCCAGCACCAGCGGCGCCAGGCCATCCGCAATATCCTCCAGGATGCGCTCCCGCGTCTTGCCCTTGTCGCGGCCGGTCAGCACCACGGTCTTCAGGCCGAGCTTGAGCGCGATCGGTGCGATGGTCTCCGCATGCTGGCGCACCAGGATTTCCGTCGGCGCCATCAGTGCCGCCTGCCCGCCCGCCGCCACCGCCTCCAGCATGGCCAGCAGCGCCACCACCGTCTTGCCGCTGCCGACATCGCCCTGCAACAGCCGCTGCATGCGCTGGCCGGAGGCGAGGTCGCCGCCGATCTCCGCCAACGCCTGCCGCTGCGAGCCGGTGAGTTGGTAGGGCAGCAGGCCGATGGCCTGCTCCGCCAGATCGCCCGCCGGGATGACCGGGCCGGCGCGCCTCCTCTGCTTCGCACGCACCAGCACGAGGGCGAGTTGGTTCGCCAGCAGTTCGTCATAGGCAAGACGCCGGCGGGCGGGCGTCTGCGGCTCCAAATCCTCCGGCACTTGCGGCGCATGAACGGCACGGACGGCTTCCGCCCAGCCTGGCCAGCCGTGCTGGCGCTGCAACGGCCCGTTCAGCCATTCCGGCAGGTCGGGGATGGTGGCGACGGCCTGGTCCACGGCCTTTCGGAGCGTGCGGGCGGTCAGGCCCGCCGTCAGCGGGTAAACCGGTTCCACCAGCGGCAGCCCTTCGGCCTCATCCAGCGGCACGACGTGATCGGGATGGGTGATCTGAAGCTGGCCGCGATATTCCTCCACCAAACCGCTGACAACCCGCTCCTCGCCCGGCGGCAGGAGTTTTTCCAGATAGGGCCTGCTCGCATGGAAGAAGACCAGCGCGATCTCGCCCGTAACATCCGTGGCGATGACGCGGTAAGGCTGGCGGCGGTTCTGGCTCGGCTGGTGGCCGACTATGCGCAGCCGCATCGTGGCGAGCCGGCCGGGCTCTGCGTCGATGATTTTCGGCTGATAGCGCCGGTCGACAACGCCGGCCGGCAAAAGGAACACCAGATCACGCACCCGCTCGCCCGCCACTTTCTCAATAAGCGGCGCAATCTTGGGGCCGACACCCTTGAGGGTGCCGACAGTGCGGAACAGGGGGAACAGGATCTCCGGACGCATGGCGGGAGTTTAGGCCACTCTTCCGCCTGTTGACAGCCGGCCAAGTCGCCGCCGCCAAAAAACGAACCGGCCGCGGATGATGCCAGCGGCCGGTTCGATGGGGGCTTCCCGCATCGGCGCCCTTTGCGGAAAGGGGCCGATGCGGGGAATAGCCGATGACTACTCAATCGTGATGATGTCGCCGAACAGCACCCAACGCTCTCCCTCAAAACGGGACAGCTGCTCCGACTGGATGGTTTTGAAATCCTTCGGGCTGGTGGTGATGGTGATGCCGGGAATGACCATCGGCAACTGCAAGTCCTTGATGTTGGCCGCGCAGGCCATGATGCCCGGGCGGCTCAGGTCTTCGCAGTTTTCCAGCATATGGGTGATCAGCGTGCCGAGGCTATGGCCATAGGCGTAGTTCACATCGCTGCGGTCGGCATCCGGCAGGTACTTGTCCATGAACGCGGACCATTCCTTGTAGCCATCCGTATCATGCCATTGCGAATCGGTCGGGTCCTTCTGGTACTGCGCCGTGATCAGGCCCTGCGAGCATTCCACGCCGGCCGGGCGCATCACCGCGCCGACTGAGGACGACACGTTGTTCAGCAGGTGCAGCGGCTGCCAGTTGATCTCACAAGCCTTCTTGATCGCCTGCGCCGCGAACTTGGGCGTCGTGACATTGAAGAACACATTCGCACCGGATGCCGCCATTTCCAGCACCTGCGCGTCCACCGTCGGGTCGGTCACCTCGAACGGCAGCATCTTCACGACCATTTCGTCGGCCTTGTCGCCCAACTCTTCCAGGAAGCCGTCGCGGTAGTCTTTGCCGTAATCGTCGTTCTGATACAGGATCGCGATCTTCGGATCTTCGACCATTTCCAGCAGATACTTGGCGTAGATCTGACCTTCAACGTCATAGCCCGGCTGGAAGCCGATGGTCCACGGAAACTTTTCGGGCTGGGCCCATTTCGACGCGCCGGTTGCCACAAACAGCTGCGGCACCTTTTTCGCGTTCATATAACGGTGTACGGCCGAATTGGTCGGCGTGCCGACAGAACCGGCGATGAAGGCGACCTCTTCCTGCTCCACCAGCTTGCGCGTCTGTTCCACCGTGCGCGGCGGGCTGTAGCCGTCATCCAGCGTGATGAACTCGACCTTGCGGGTTTTGCCGTCCTTGCTGGTGATGCCGCCGTTATCGTTCACCATCTTGAAATAGGTTTCAAAGGTCTTGCCGATGATGCCATAGGCAGACGCCGGGCCGGAATATGGGCTGGTATTGCCGATCTTGATCGTGTCATCAGTGACGCCCACCATTTGGGCCTGTGCGCCGGTGGAAATAGCCACGGCAACAGCGGCTGTCGCGAGAAGTGCGGATAGACGCATCGTTGAGAGAGCTCCCTTGAGTTCTGAATCTGATTGTCGCGCGCGCAGATCGACATAATTCGCTGCACGATACGCTTTTCTAGCGTGCGAATGTATGTGCGTCTATGGTCTCGCATGGCGGCAGCCGGGTGTTCCGGCCGCCGCTTACGGGTGACAATGGCCGAAAACTTACTCGGCTGCCTCGATCAGATCTCCAAACAGCACCCAACGGTCACCCTCGAAACGGGAGAGCTGTTCTGCCTGAAAGGTGCGGTAATCGGTTGGGCTGGTGGTGATGGTGATGCCCGGAATGATCATCGGCAATTGCAGGTCCTGAACATTGGTCGCGCAGGCCATAATGCCGGGCCGGCTGAAATCGGCACAATTTTCCAGCAGGTGCGTGATCAGAGCGGCCAGATTGAACCCATAGACATAATTGATGTCGCTGCGGTCTGCTTCCGGCAGGTATTTTTCCATGAACGCGGACCATTCCTTGTAGCCGTCCGTATCATGCCATTGCGAATCCGTCGGGTCGCGCTGGTATTGGGCCGTGATCAGCCCTTGCGAGCATTCCAGGCCGGCCGGGCGCATCACCGCGCCGACGGAGGAGGATACGTTGTTCAGCAGGTGCAGCGGCTTCCAGCCGATTTCGCACGCCTTCTTGATCGCCTGAGCCGCGAACTTTGGCGTGGTGACGTTCAGAAACACATTCGCACCGGACGAGGCCATTTCCAGCACCTGCGCATCCACCGTCGGGTCGGTCACCTCATAAGGCAGCATCGCCACGATCAGTTGGTCGGCCTTGTCGCCCAGTTCCTTCAGAAAGCCGTCGCGGTAGTCTTTGCCGTAGTCGTCGTTCTGATAAAGGATCACGATCTTTGGGTTTTCGACCTCCGCCAGCAGGTATTTGGCATAGATCTGCCCTTCCAGGTCATAGCCAGGCTGAAAGCCGATGGTCCACGGGAATTTGTCCGGCTGCGCCCATTTTGAGGCGCCGGTAGCGACGAACAGATGCGGCACCTTTTTCGAGTTCATATAGCGGTGGATGGCGGAGTTGGAGGCGGTTCCCGTTTGGCCGGCGGTGAACGCAACCTCGTTCTGTTCCACCAGCTTGCGCGTCTGCTCCACCGTTCGCGGCGGCGTGTAGCCATCGTCGAGCGTAATGAACTCGACCTTGCGGGTTTTGCCGTCCTTGCTGGCTATCCCGCCATTATCGTTCACCATCTTGAAATAAGCCTCGTAGGCCTTGCCGATCGCGCCATAGGCCGACGCCGGGCCGGAATACGGGCTGGTGTTGCCGATCTTGATGGTATCGTCGGTTACCCCGACGGTTTGCGCCAACGCACCCGCCGACGTGAAAACAGCGAGCGCCGCTGTTACCAGAGCATTTTTGAACCGCATCTTGGGGGAACTCCCTAATGTTCCGTTTATGATTTTGGCGCATGCCATTGTTTGATTGGACAGCATGCGGACAATAACCGTAACGGTCGCAACATTGGGCGTCTATCGCCATGTGGCCGGAAGAGCCGCCAATCTGGCTCCGTTTCCCTCCCGGCACACGATTGGCGGCGGCGACTACTTTGAGGCGTCGATCACATCTCCGAAAAGCTCCCACTTCTCCCCGTCAAAACGGGAAAGCTGCTCCGCCTGGATCGGGTAAAAATCCGTCGGACTGGTGTTGACGAGGATGCCGGGCAGCAGCATCGGCAACTCGATATCCTGAAGGTTTGCAGCACAGGCCATGATGCCGGGCCGGCTCCAATCCTCACACTGCTCCAGCATGCGGTGCAGCAGCACGGAAACGTTATAGGCAAAGGCATAGTTGGCATCGCCCAGATCAGCCTCCGGCATTTCCGCCTTCATGAAGCTCAGCCATTCCTGATAGCCCTCATGATCCTGCCATTGCGGGTCGGTCGGGTCTTTCACATACTGCGCGGTGATCACACCCTTGGAGCATTCCAAACCGGCCGGCTTCAGAACCGAACTGACTGACGATGAAACATTGTTCAGCAAATGCAGCGGCTCCCAGCCAATCTCACAGGTTTTCTTGATGGCCTGTGCGGCAAATTTGGGAATCGTGATATTGAAAAACACGTTCGCGCCGGATGCAGCCAGCTCCAACACCTGGGCATCGACGGTCGGGTCGGTCACCTCGTATGGCAGCATTTTGACGACCAGATCCTGCTTGTCGCCCAGGCCGCGAAGGAAGCCATCGCGGTAGTCCTTGCCGTAATCATCGTTCTGGAACAGGATCGCGATCTTCGGGTCTTCCACCGATTCCAGCGCGAATTTAGCGTAAATCTCGCCCTCCACGTCATAGGTCGGCTGAAAGCCCATGGTCCACGGGAACTTCTCAGGCTGTCCCCATTTGGAGGCGCCGGTGGACAGGAACAGGTGCGGCACTTTCTTGGAGTTCACATAGCGGTGAATGGCGGAGTTGGTCGGCGTGCCCAGCGGTTGAAACAGAAACGCGACCTCTTCCTGCTCCACCAGTTTACGCACCTGCTCGACGGTGCGCGGCGGGCTGTAGCCGTCGTCGAGCGAGATCAACTCAACCTGGCGCCCCTTGATGCCGCCATTACGGTTGACCATGGCGTAATATGCTTGGTGCAGCTTGCCGATGACGCCATAGGCAGACGCCGGCCCGGAATAGGGGTTGGTGTGGCCGATCTTGATCGCCGTATCGGTGACGCCGACCATTTGCGCCTGTGCGGGCGCTGTGAGAAGCCCCGCTGCAAGCGCAGCGGTAACATAGCGTAGTCTCATCTGGCGTTTCTCCCTTTGTTTGCGGACCGTTGGCGCGGCCCGATTGCCCGCGGGGAAGTATCCCCGCGGGCAGGGAGAAAAGCTTACCGATCTTTCTTACGCTTCGTCCACGCATAAATGCGTTCGATACTTCCCCATACGCCAAACGGCACGAAGTAAATCAACAAGATCAGAAAGATGCCGAAAATCGCCCATGGTGGCGGCAGGATCGGATAGGCAAGCCGCAGATCCTGGGCGTAGTTGGGCGCAAACACGATGAATAGACCGCCGAAGATGGCGCCGGGGATCGAAACGATACCGCCGACAACCGATCCGACCAGAATGTAGACAGCAATGAAGAAGTTAAAGGCATCCGGCGACACGAACTCGCTGGCGTAGGTGAACAGGGCGCCGCCAATGCCTGCAAACATCGCGCTGATGCCAAAGGTCGTCGTCTTGACCAATGGCAGGTTCACACCCATCGTCTTGGCCGCAATCGGATTGTCACGGATGGCCATCATGGCACGCCCGCTGCGGCTGTGCAGAATGCACCAAGTGATCACCATCAACCCCGCCAGCACCGCCAGGGCGAAGTAATAGAGCGAATGGTCAGCGCTCCACCCTGCGATCATCGGTTCCGGCTTCGGCACGAAAATGCCTTGTACGCCGCCGGTCCAATGCTCGAACGCATCGAATTTTAGCAACTGCGGTGTTGCCACGGCCAGGGCAAAGGTCGCAAGCGCCAGATACAGCCCTTCGAGCCGCAGCGCCGGGAATCCGAACAGAAAGCCCGCAAAAAAGGAAACGACCGCCGCAACGGCCAGCGCCGAATAGGCACTGAGCCCGAAATGCTCGATCATGATCGCGGCCATGTATGCGCCGACCGCAAAAAATGCGCTGTGGCCGATCGAGAACTGGCCATTGTAGCCAGTCAGCACATTCAGCCCAAGCATCGCGACCGCATAGGCCATTGCCAGGGTGAACTGATAGGTGACGAAGTCGGACACGACATAGGGAATGGCGATGCTGACCGCCAAGGCAATCAGGAAGCCGATCAGCAGGCCCGGCGTGATACGATTGGGACGCGCCATTGCTCGCTTACACCCTCTTCACAACGGTCAGGCCAAACAGGCCATTCGGTTTGAACATCAGCACACCGATGATCAGTACCAAAGCGAAGGTCAGCTTCAGTTCATTCAGGTTGAAGCCGACGACCCCGCTCACGGCCGGATGGCCGACCCAGTTTTCCAGCACACCGACCATCATGCCGCCGATCACGGCGCCCACCGGGCTAGACACACCGCCGAGCAGCGCGCCGGCAAAGCCGTATAGCAACACGCCGCTCATCATGTTCGGCTCCAGGTAAACGATGGGGGCAACAAGGATGCCACCCACCGCGCCGATCGCCGCCGCAAGGCCCCAACCCAGCGCCAGCATCCACCCAACCGAAATACCGACCAAGCGTGCCGAATCCGGGTTGGCAGCTGCCGCCCGCATGGCGAGCCCGACTCGGGTGAATTTGAAGAACAGGAAGATCAGCAGCAACACGGCCAGGGTCAGCGCGATCACGCCCATGTGGTGTGGGCCGATCAGATCCGACTTGAAGCCCAAATCCTCGGGGAAGAGGCTCGGAAACGGCTTGATCGTGAATTCCCAAATCCAGCCGGCGACGTTGTTAAAGATGACCAACAGGCCAATAAACACGATGATCTGGTTGAGAACCGGCGCGTTTTCCACCGGCCTCACCACCACGCGCTCGATGATCACGCCAGCGACAAACGACGCCGCGACCGCCAGGATAAATGCAACCCAGACTGGAAGGCCCAGGCCCAGAAATGTCCAGGCGATGAAGGTCGAGAACATAGCCATCTCGCCCTGGGCGAAATTGAAATGGTCGGTCGCCTGGTAAATCATCACCACGGCCAGGGCGACACAGGAATAGATCGAACCGATCGCGAGGCCCGCGAGGGTTAACTGTAAGAAAAGGTCCATCGTTTCCCGCCCTCAATAACCGAGATAGCTGCGCCGCACGTTCTCGTCATCGCGGATGACGTGACTCTCACCCGACATCACAACCTCCCCCGTTTCCAGCAGATAGGCGTGGTCGGCAAGATCGAGGGCGATATTCGCGTTCTGCTCCACCAGCAGCATCGACGTGCCCTCATGCTCGCGGATACGGCGCATGATTCCGTAGATTTCCTGCACGATCAGCGGCGCGAGGCCAAAGCTCGGCTCATCCAGCAGCATCAACCGCGGGCGAAGCATCAAGGCACGGCCGATGGCCAGCATCTGCTGCTCGCCGCCGGACAGGGTGCCGGCCTGCTGCTTCTGCCGCTCGCGCAGCCGCGGGAAATAATCGTACACCCGCTCGATATCGGCCTGGATCTCCGCCTTGTTGTTGCGGGTGTAGGCGCCCAGTTGCAGGTTTTCCTCAACCGACTGCCGCACAAAGGTACCACGGCCTTCCGGAACGTGGGCGATTCCCAATTGGACAACTTTCTCGGTCGCCATGCCGGAAACGTCCTTGCCGTCGAAGCGAATCTCGCCCTCGGTCCGCACCATCTGGCAGATGGCGCGCAGCGTCGTCGTCTTGCCGGCGCCGTTCGCGCCCAGAACCGTAGTAATCGAGCCTTCGTCCAAAACGAAGTCGATGCCATGCAACGCCTGAACCTGACGGTAGTACGCCTTCAGGCCTTTAACTTCCAAGAGTGCCATCAGTCCGCCGTCCCCAAATAGGCTTCGATCACCTTCGGATCGCGCTGCACTTCGGCGGGTGTGCCGTCGGCGATCTTCCGGCCGAAATCAATGGCCACGACCTTGTCCGAGACCTGCATCACCAAACTCATGTGGTGTTCGACCAACAGAACGGTGATGCCGCGCTCGTCCCGCACTTGCCGGATCTGGTCCTTGAGGTGATCGAGTTCCTCATGATTGAGGCCGCCGGCCGGCTCGTCCAGCAGCAGCAGCTTCGGCGAGCTGGCCAGCGCCCGCGCCATTTCCACCCGCTTCTGATACGGAAACGGCAACGAACCCACCGGGCTGTTGACCACGTCCTGCAAGTCCATGAACTCGATCAGTTCCATGGACTGCGCCATCAATTGCCTTTCCTCGCGGCCCACCCAGGGCAGCCGGAGCGCGTTGGAGATGAAGTCGCTCTTGGTGTGACTGTGGCCGCCAATCATAACATTGTCCAACACTGACAGTGTCGGAAACAGCGCCAGGTTCTGGAACGTCCGGCCGATGCCCAGAGCGGAGATCTTGTCCGCTGGCAAACCCAGGATCGACTGCCCTTTGAACGTGATCTCGCCTTCGTTCGGCGTGTACAGCCTGGAAAGGCAGTTGAACAACGTCGTCTTGCCCGCGCCGTTCGGGCCGATCAGGCCGACAATCATTCCCTCGGGAATATCAAAGGATACGCCATCAAGCGCAAGAATGCCGCCGAAGCGAACCACTACATCCTTCACTTCAAGGAGAGCCGCCATCACCGCGCCCCTCGCATGTCGTTCACCGCACACGGGAATGCCGCGCCGGCCATGCCTATAGCCGAAGTCAACCTATAACCTCCAATGGCGTTCTGGACTGGCCGCGGCGGCGCCGCACCCAGCTGCAAAAGAGCCGTCACCGGCAAGCGTCTGTGCTAGCGGAATGGACCAAGCCATGCAATAATGTTCTGCCCCCTATGCGTATCTGGCATCGCTTCGCGCCACGGGTGCCATTGATCACAGCCGCAATGCGAACAGCAGAACGGCGCACCAGATCGACAGGCTGACCAGGAAGGCCACCATCATCAAATCAGGGCCGGAAACCTTTTGGCAGAGGGTTTCGGCCACCTGGTCCAACATCCGGACCTCCCAGGTTAGAACTTTAGACTGACACGGAAGTGTAATTGGCTTTAGAACCACCACAAGCCGCTTGACCACATAATCGTTGTCTTTCCGGCGGCTTTTTGGCGGGATGTTTGCGCGCCTCAGCCTAACCAGCCGAATTTATTGCCACTTTCCAGGAGAATGCCATGAGCCGATTGCCACCACTCAACCCGGACGACCTTTCCGAGCGGCAGAAGGAAATCTACTCCAGTATTGCTGCCGGTCCACGCGGCAGTGTCCGCGGGCCATTTCCGGCCTGGATTCGCTCGCCTGAGTTGGCAGATCGCGGCCAGAAGCTAGGGGAGTTCGTGCGCTACCACACCTCGTTCGAGCCGCGGCTGGCCGAATTGGCCATTCTGATGTGTGCGCGCTTCTGGACGGCGCAATACGAGTGGTATGCGCATGCGCGGATGGCGCGGGACGGCGGGCTGTCCGATGCGGTGATCGACGCCATCGCCAAACGCGAGCGCCCCGACATGGCAGAAGATGAGGCTGCCGTGCATGATTTCTGTCAAGAACTGCACCGCGACCACAATGTCAGCGACGCCACCTATCAGCGCGTACTGGAGCTTTTCAGCGAACGGGGCGTAGTCGAACTGATCGGCATCAGCGGATACTATACAATGGTGTCCATGACCCTGAACGTCGCCGGTGTGGAACTGCCGGAGGGCGAACAGGGCCTGGAGCCCTAAGCAGCCGCGCTCACCGATCAGCCACCGGGCCGGACCGGGTTGCCAACGTCCCAGGGAAACACAATCCAGGTATCCTGGCTCACCAGGGTGACGAACGTATCAACCTCGGGCCGCCCGGCCGGCTTGGCATAGACTGTCGCGATGTGGGCATCCGGCAGCATCTTACGGACGATCCTGGCGGTCACGCCGGTATCGACCAAATCGTCGATCACCAGCACGCCGCCGCCATGGCCACCGATGGCTTTGAGGATATTCGCCTCACCCTGGGCCCGGTCGCTGTAGCTGGAAATGCAGACCGTATCGACCAGCCGCACACCCAATTCGCGTGCCACAATCGCAGCCGGAACCAGCCCGCCCCGCGCAATCGCGACAATGGCGTCGAAGGCCGGCAACTCCGCCAACCTCCAGGCCAGCGCCCTGGTATCCCGGTGCAGTTCGTCCCACGAGACGGGGACCGAATGGTGCGGTGCTGTTTCTGATACCATGACCGCCTGTCTTCCGCTTACGCAAACCTCGGTCTATGCCGGCTGCTACATCATATAAACCAGCACCTCATCGGCGCCGTCGTCATCTACCGTGGTGGCGGACTGTTTCAGGCGCCCTTCCGGAACGCCCATATTGATAAGGCTTTGTGCCACCCGCTGCGCATTGCGCCGGGCTGCGGCCAGCGTTGCCCCGGGGCGCCCACCGGACGAAACCGCCACGACTTCGAAGCTGGCGAACGGATTGCGCGAAACCGCCTCGCTGATCGCTGCATAGAGCCCGGCCTCGTAATCCGGGTCGGAACGATCGAATGGAATCGTCATCAGCGGCTGGCGCGCGACCGGTCTGTCTGTGGCACGCAAGGCAGCGGCCTTTCGCTCGGCCGACGGCGGTATCACGGCGGCAGGCGCTGGCTCACGCGCCCGCTCGCCTTCCGCGACGGAAGCGGCGGCGTTACCTGCGGAAGTAGGAACCGCGGCAGTGGCAGCCGGACCGTCATCGGACGACATCGACGCCGCCGCGGTCTCATCCTCTCCTCCGGGAGAGCGAGCATACTGTTCACCGCTCTTGATGGTCATGGCGAGCGTGGCCAGGTCACGCTGCTCGCGCGTGACAGCTGCAGATTGGCGCAAAATATCATCATCCAAATCGACCAGCAGCGCTTCCAATGACATTCCGGCCTGCTGCGCCGCCTCCTTCAGCCGCTGCAACTGGCGCCGATCCTCCTCTGCGGCACCGGCCAATTGGCCGGCAGACCGTGCCTGTTCCGCAAGAGAGCTGGCCAGTGCGGCATCGGCCACCAACTGGCTTCGCAACGCTTCCATCTGTTGAATGCTGTCGCTGACATCTGTCAGGCGGGCTTCGGCCTCGCCCAGTTGTGGGCTGGCTGACTGGTCGCTCGATGCCTGGTCCGCCTCAGAGCCGATCATGGCGACAGCAGCGCGGAACCGGTCGGCCGCCGCCGCATTTGTCTCGCGCAGCCGCTCATGCTCTGCCGTATGGGCATTGACCGTTACTTGCAGGCGATCCAATTCTGCGCCGATCTGCTGCGCTTTGTCGCCGGCACGCGCGCCGTTTGGGAGGGTTTCCCCCTCTGGGCCCGGAGCATCGGAAGCGGCCGCATGATCCAGCGGCAATGGCGGGGGTGGCGCTTCTGGCGGTGGTGGGGCCAGCACGCGGCTGAAATCGCCGATCCGGCCCAACATGCGCGGCTCTTCCGTAGCTTGCGCCTGCGGGGACGGCGGTGGCGCCGGTTCGGCCGACTGCCCCAGCATCTCATCTACCTTGCTGCACGCAGACAAAAAACCGGCCAGACCAATGCCCGCCAGCATCAGGAACAGCCGCCACCGTGCCATTGATCCACCTGCCTTTGTCACCGCACACCTCGGCTAACCGTTCGGCACTCTCGATACCCGCCAACGCCACTCAATCGCGCCAGGATCATGTTGCAATTCTCAATGCTACGCATGGGTACGGCAACGCCTCAATCACGGCATCTTCGGAATAGCAGGTTTTATGCTGTCTATCACCGCCCTGCGACGACCGTCGAGTCCCGATGGCAAAATCGCGGCAACCGCAATTTTGGGCTTGCGCCAACGGCCAGACCTCACTAGAAACCCGGCTTCGGCAATCGCAACAGCGACGCTGACCTGCGCGCCCGTAGCTCAATCGGATAGAGCGTCTGACTACGGATCAGGAGGTTGGGGGTTCGAGTCCTCCCGGGCGCGCCATATTTTTTAAGAAAATCAAAATATTAAGGCGTCTCGCGGAAGCCGCGAACACAACCCTCTTTTCTTGTGTCCGCACTATGTCCGCAAACGATGGGGCCGTCTGCATTGCGCCCCCCAGCCATGCCGCCGGCGCTGAGTGCGGTCTTATTGCCCTGAAGGGTCGAGGCGGCTGCGGTCGTCGCCACTGCCATGGCAGAATACGATCTCGAAGCTGTCGAGGCGGCCGCCACGACATGCGCCTGACCGAACTTGACCAGGCCGACGACATCAACCCCTCCTACCCCTGCCGCGCCCTCTGCCTCACCCTGCTCGCGCCGGACCTGCCCCGCCAAAAATACTGATTTCAGCAAGCCTCTTCCCGCCCGCAGCACCTGACGGCATGATTGGATCAACGAAAACGGTTCCCGCGGGAGCGGCTAATGGAATTCGATTACATCATCGTCGGCGGGGGCTCGGCTGGCTCAGTGCTCGCCAACAGGCTGTCGGCGCGGAGCGCCAACAAAGTGCTGGTGTGTGAGGCGGGGGAGGACACACCACCCGGCCAGGAGCCGCCCGAAATTCTGGACAGCTACCCCGGCACCGCCTATCTCAACCCGCGCTTCCATTGGACCGAACTGAAGGTCTCGACCGAGGTCGTCAGCCACAACCGTGACCCCGGCGCCCCGGCCCCGAAGCTCCGCAAGTACGAGCAGGCCCGCGTGCTAGGTGGCGGATCCTCGATCAACGGTCAGATGGCGAACCGCGGCGCGCCGACAGATTTCAACGAATGGCACGAACGCGGCGCAACTGGCTGGCGCTGGGATGATGTGCTGCCCTATTTCAAGAAGATCGAACGGGACCTCGACGTCCAGGACGAATGGCACGGCCAGGACGGCCATATCCCTGTCCGCCGGGTGCCGCAAAGCCAATGGCCCGGCCACGCCAAGGCGCTGGCGGAGGCGTTCGGACGCGCGGGTTACAAGTACCTGCCAGACCAGAACGGTTTTTTCGAGGACGGCTACTTCCCGATCACCATCTCGAATGCGGAGGAAAAGCGCGTCTCCGCATCCATCGGCTACCTGAATGCGGAAGTACGCAAGCGCCCGAACCTCACCATCTCCACCCAGACCCAGGTGACCGAACTGCTGTTCGACGAGGATCACCGCTGCATCGGCGTGAAGGCCACCGTTAACGGCAAGCCTCAGGAATTCCGGGCGAAAGAAGTCATTCTCTCTTCCGGCGCTATCCACTCCCCAGCCCATCTGATGCGCGCCGGCATCGGCCCGGCCGGGCACCTGACCGACCTGGGCATTCCGGTGCGTCACGCGCTCTATGGTGTCGGGCAACGGCTGATGGACCATCCCTCCATCGCGCTCGCCTCCTTCCTGAAGCCCAGGGCGCGCGTCACCAACAAGGAGACGCGGCGGCATCTCTTCATTGGCATGCGCTATTCCTCCAAAATGGGCGGGGCGCCGCCGGGCGATATGTTCGTGGTCGGCGCCTCCAAAACGTCCTGGCACTCGGTCGGCGAGCAGATCGCAAGCTTCATCCTGTTCGTGAACAAAACCTACTCGGAAACGGGCGAGGTTCGGCTTCGCTCCCCCAGCCCGGTGGACGAGCCGGAGGTCGACTTCAACCTGCTCTCCGACCGGCGCGATCTGGAGCGTCTGGCGGACGGCGTACGCCGGCTGACCCCACTCTACGAAGACCCCGCCATGCGCGCGATGATGAGCGATCCCTTCCCGGCCAGCTATTCCGACAAGGTGCGCCAGGTGGGGGAGATCAACACAAAGAACCGCATCCTGACCGGCATCATGTCAAAATTGTTGGACGGACCGGGACCCTTCCGCCGCTATCTGATCCAGAACCTGATCATGGAAGGCTACACACTGAAAGACGTCTGCAACGACGAGGAGGCGGCGGAGACTTTCATCCGCGGCGCCGCAGTCGGCGTCTGGCACGCCTCCTGCACCTGCCGTATGGGCGCCGCCAGCGATCCGATGGCGGTGACAAACCCGGCGGGGCGCGTACATGGCATGGAGGGCCTGCGGGTGGTCGACGCCTCTATCTTCCCGGTCGTACCTTGCGCGAATACCAACTTCCCGACCATCATGACGGCGGAAAAGATCGCGGATGCGATTCTCGCAGGGCAGTGACCCGCGCGACTTGCTTCAGTTGAAACCGCCGGTTCGTTTGCGCTGCAGGCGAGAGCCGACACGAGTATCCAAACGGCCAAGCTTCCGTCTATCTTGCGATGCCGAGACAGGATTGCTCTGCGTTGCCTGCGATGAGAGGAGGAGACAGCCATGCCGTTCTACGAGAAGGGCGATGTCCGCATCCGCTATGAGGAAGCCGGCCAGGGATTCCCGCTCCTGGTCACACCCGGCGGCGGCGTGAACTCGCGTGTCGACAACTGGCCGAACGCGGTCTTCAACGCGATGGAGGTCTTTAAGGACGATTTCCGCTGCATCACAATGGACCAGCGCAACGCAATTGGCGGCAAGAGCACGGGGCCGGTTGCCGTCGACGATCCGTGGGGCGCCTTTGCAGACGACCAGCTTGGACTGATGGATCATCTGGGCATTCGTGAATTTGCCTTCATGGGGTATTGTATTGGCGGCTGCTTCGCCGGAAAGCTGATCGAGCAAGCGCCGGAACGCATCACCGCGGCGGTGTTCTGTCAGACGGTAGGGCACTACCCGGAAGACCCCGACGTCATGTATCGCTCCGGCCGGGACGGATGGGCGCCAGAGTTGCTGGCCCGGCGGCCCGATCTGGACCAATCCATAATCGACGCATACCTCCACAATCTCTACCGGTCCAACCCCGACTTTCTCTACAGCGTGTCGCGCGATGTAATCCGCAACTGTCGGACACCTATCCTTGTGTTGCCCGACGACATCCCTGCTCATCCACACCAGACATCGGTTGACGTTGCCTCGCTTGCGCCGAACGCTGAAATCACCGTGTTTCCTTGGAAATCCCCACCCGAACTGAAAGAACGCACGATCGCGCGTGTCCGCCGATTCCTGCAGGCGCATTGCCCCACTAGAGCGGATTCGTTTCATTCCGGCTCGTAGCCGCATGCAATGAAGAAGTTCCGAGCGTCGTTTGGGGTGATGGCGTCGATTGCGTTGCGGATGGCGT
>JAWLBX010000039.1:0-18251 GCA_041687435.1 Alphaproteobacteria bacterium | reverse complement strand
CACCAGCCAAAAGAGCAAAACCGGCAGCCAAACGCCGCCAAATCACCCGAATACCCGCATCATCACCTCAAAAACCAGGTTCCCGGAGGTGTCCAGGTGTCGAACTGCCGCCTACTGGCATCTTCAATCTGGTGGTTGTTGTGGCGTTTAGGCATTTGCTTCCAGCATCTCGGTGTTAGGAACTCTGGAGAGAGTGCCTCCAGGATTGGGATAATTTGTGACCCTGGCTGCGCATTTCGGCGAATTCGCCCGGGCGTTTTGGCTGAAACCGCCCACCTGGTTCGGTGACTTCTCCCACCCTTAGCGGGCGTCATGAGTAGTTGGGGCGTCGACCTTCTCGTTACAGCTTAAGCGTGTGGGTGTTGTGGCCGCAAGCTGGATGTCGCCCTCAGACCGGTGACCGCGGCGCTCCAAACTGGGGAATTTTCAATCGGTACTTTTGGGGAAGATTACTTCGGCACTGACAAAAGCATCCGCGGCGAAACCGGATGGATCGGGCAGCTGGGCGATGGTACTCTCTTCCATGTGGCATATCCCTTTCTCGGCAGAGAATTGACGGCGTCTGAACACCGCCATGATATGCCGCCCCTCAGGGCATCACCAACTTTCGCGCGTTTCTCCTAAACATCTAGCTTGCAGGTCTGCGGTACGGATCGGGGCGGGGCGGTTCTATTCAATCGCACGCTGTCGCGGGCGAAGTTGATGCAACTGCTAGGCGCACAGCCTCCTTGCATCGTCGCGATGGAGGCCTGCGCGACCAGGCATTATTGGGGGCGCTTCGCTCAGCGCCTCGGACACGATGTCCGATGAGTCCCGCCGATTTATGTGAAGCCGTTCGTCAAGTGGCAGGAGAACGGCGCAGCGGCAATCGCTGAAGCTGTGTTGCCCCCGAGCATGCATTGCGTTGCGGTCAAGAGCGCCGAGCATTAGGGGCGCGCAGTGGCATGCCCGGCGAACTCGCCAATACAATTCCATAGTATACATCTCCCCGCATTCAGCTCGTTGTATCCAGCGTAAAGTGGCGGACTTTTATTCCGCGACGATCACAACATCCGACCGTTCCTGTAGACCAATTTGTCACCGGGATTCACACATGGGGTGCGCCGAGGCAAGCTGATCAAGATCGGCACCGCGGTCGTCGGCTACGGGCGCTACATCGTCTTCCAGATGGCCGAGGTCGCGGTGCCGAGGGACCTGTTCGCCGCCATCTTGGACTGCATAGACCGGCTGCGACCATGCCCGTCCTCCGCATGATCGCGGAGGATGCCGTACGCGATGCCGGAGACGGGCGAGGTGCGCCCGGAATCGGTCTGAATACCTGGGTATGCCGACAATGGGCGCCCTACCCCGCACCGGAGCCCGAGCCGGTGTCAGAGAATTTTACAGGTTTTCGCGGAAATCGCCCAAAGTGTCGGGAATTCTTACAGTTCCATCAATGGGCGGGGAGGGCAATTTGAGCCTATGTATTTGATTTTCAATGAACTATGAAAGTTGGCACGGATATTGCTTATAAAGCTACGTAAGCGATAGTCCGATATGCTTATCTGGGGTGTGTTGCTTGCTCGGCTGATCAAAGCGATGAACCGTTGCTTATGGTTAAACCTTCATGACGAGCGGAGAACTTTAATGAAATCTATTCTGACGACTGTATCAGCTGTCGTCCTTTCAATTGGGTTTGTCTCGGCGGCCCAAGCCACCGTTATCGGCGGTGCGGTCACGGGCGGCGGAGCTTTCGCCCAAGGCGGCATTTTCGTCAAGGAAACTGTACCACTATCGAACCCGCTTCCTCCGGCGAACAGCGTTGGTAATGATACTTATCAGGATCCAAACCTTCGGGCCTTCGATGAGGAGCAAAACATTCTGATCGCCGGCACGATTCAGGTGGACGTCGGCACCAACCCCCAAACGGGTGATGAGGTTGCCTCGCATTACGTGTATTTCGATCCGAATGCTTTGACCTCTGTGCAAGGCTATGTCGATTTCGATGCCGATATTTTTGGCGTCGCAACCAGCATGGCAAACATGGCCGCCAGCGACTTTCTCGCGAATACCGGCGTGAACTACCTCAATCCGGGCTTGCGCGGCCTGGAGGCGGGCGACTCCGCGACGATCGATCCGATGAACCCTCGCCGCCTGCTGATCAATTATGTTGCTGCGACGCCGGGCGATTATGTCCGGGTGTTCACGAAACGCTCGCCGATTGCAGCATCCGAGCCCGCCATTCTCGCGCTAATGGGCTTCGGAATAGCAGGTCTCGGCCTTGCAGCGCATCGCACACGCAAGTATGGGCGCCGAAACCCAGCGTTAAAATAGTGTTAACGGCAGTGTAAAACCTGTAATTGGGGCTGAGCTGTCAACCGGCATGGAAAAGGTCCCCCTATCGGTGGACCTGTCCCGGTTTGATGCCGCCCCGATTGCTCACTTAAGCGACCTTTCTTTCGAAGGCCAAGGGGCTTTTTCATCCCAATGCTGAATGCCTGCGTCGTGGATTGTAGAATCCGTTGATGTATTCAAAGATGGCGATCTCGGCATCGCGTCGCATCCGCCAGGACCGTTGCCACAGCAGCTCGGCCTTGATGGTTTTGAAGAAGGTTTCCACGGCCGCGTTGTCGTAGCAATTTCCGGTCCCACTCATCGAGACCTGGAGGCCATGCTGGCGCAGCAGTTTCTGATAATCGTGGGAACAATATTGGCTGCCGCGGTCGGTGTGATGAATGCAGCCTTTCGGCGGTCTGCGCAGCGCAATGGCCATATTCAACGCCCGGATCGCGAGGTCACGTTTCATCCGGTTGCTACCGCCCAGCCAATGACGCGCCTCGAATGCAGATCGAGAATGACAGCCAGGTAAAGCCAGCCTTCACGGGTCCGCACATAGCGGATATCGCCCGCCCATTTCTGGTTCTGGCGGTCAGCGGTGAAATCCCGGTTCAACAGGTTCGGCGCGATGTTGAAGCTGTGGTTGCTGTCCGTGGTCGCTTTGAACTTCTTGTTTCGCTTCACCTCGATGCCATTCTCCTGCATCAGGCGACCAACGCGGCGATGCCCGACATCGAACCCCAGCTCTTTCAACTCCTCGATCATGCGCGGTCGGCCATAGCTGCCAATGGAAAGGCGAAACTGGTCGCGGATGTGGGCCAACAACACCATGTCGGTGCGCTGCCGCTGGCTGGCAGGACGGGAGCGCCAGGCACGAGAGCCACGCGGGCTGACGTCCATGATCTGACAGAGGCGATCGACTGGAAGCTGATGACGGTGTTCTTCGACGAAGGCAAACCTCATTTGCTTCTCTCCGCAAAGAACACCGTGGCCTTTTTTTAACACGCCCCTCTCCTCCCGAAGCATGCGGTTCTCTTTCCGCAACTCCGCGACCGCGCGTTCGAGATCAGATTGGACGCTTGGTTTCTCGGGATTGCGCCAGTCCTGCTGAATCCAGCGGCTCAGCGTCGAAAAGCCGATGCCAAAATCTGCCCCCACCTGCTTACGCGACAAGCCGCTCGTCAACGCTACGCGCACTGCCTCGGCGCGGAATTCCGGGGTTGGTTTCGATGCCATGATGTTTCTCCTTTGCGGCAAAATACCAAGTCAAAGGAGCGGAACAATGCCGTGACAGGTCCACCTATAATTCGCGCTGATTGCATTCCGGGATCGGCTACCGTTCACCGGCCGAGATGGAACGCATCGCGGCCTGACTCTGTCCACTTTTTCGGGGCAAGATCACCAGAGCCACGGGCAGATTGCGCGGGGCCGGCGGCTCGGATAAGCAGGGAGGTATCGTTTCAGCCTGTCATACAGGAGCAGCCATGACCGCCCAGCCCGCCCGCCGTTTGGAAGACTGGATTGCCGATGATGCCCGGGGCCAGAACTTTTTCACCATCGACCGTGGCCTGCAGGACGGGCTGAAACAGTATATGGATGGCCAGTCGCTGCTGGCGATCCTGCCCCACCTTGAGGAACTGGGCGAGGTGGCGGGCAACGAGTTGGACCGGCTGGCCGACCAGGCGGACAAGCATCCGCCGATCCTGCATTACCGTGATCGGTATGGCCGCGACGAGCAGTGGATCGAACAGCATCCTGCCTATCGCGAGATGGAGCGGATCGCCTATGCCCGGTTCGGCATCCACCGCGCAGCCCATGCCGAGGGTCAGTTCGGGCGCGACCGGCCTTGGCCACCGCTGGCAAAATACGCCATGCAATACTTGTTCGTGCAGGGTGAATTCGGCCTGATGTGCCCGATCAGCATGACTGATAGCGGCTGGTCGCTGATCGCCGCCTTTGCTTCCGACGAAATTCGCGAGAAGCTGCGCCCGCATGTGCTGGCCGACAATGTCGACGACCTTTGGCGCTGTGCCCACCTGATGACAGAGAAGGGCGCCGGTTCCGATGTTGGCAATCTGGAGACGCGGGCCGTTCAGCAGGAGGACGGCACTTGGCGCATCTATGGCGACAAGTGGTTCTGCTCCAACACGGATGCGGAGGTGATCTTGCTGCTGGCCCGGCCGGAGGGTGCGGCGGCGGGAACGCGCGGGCTCAGCATGTTCTATGTGCCGAAATGGGGCGAGGATGGCCGCCGCAACGGCTACCGTATCGTCCGGCTGAAGGAAAAGCTGGGCACCAAGGGTATGCCCAGCGGCGAAATTCTGTTTGAAGGTGCCAAGGCCCATCTGATCGGCGAGGAAGGGCAGGGCATCAAGCAGATCATGCGCACGGTCAACTTCTCGCGCCTGTCGCACGGCGTGCGGGCGGCAGCGATGATGCGGCGCTGCTGGAACGAGGCCAGGGCTGCTGCGCGGAGCCGGGTCGTGTTCGGCCAGACCATTGCCGACATGCCGCTGCTGCGGCGCCAGCTCATGAAAATCCTGGTTCCGACGGAACAGGCGCTCAGCGCCTTCCTGTTCACCGGCTGGGGGATGGAGTTGGAGAATCAGGGCGACAAACGGGCCAAACGGGCGCTGCGTCTGGTTACGCCGATCTTCAAATTCCGCGCCTGCCGGGACAATGTGCCGGTGGCTACCGGCGCGATGGAGGTGCGTGGCGGCAATGGCTATATTGAGGACTGGGTAAACCCTCGCCTGATCCGTGACGCCCATGTTGGGCTGTTGTGGGAGGGAACCTCCAATATCAATGCCCTGGATGTCGTTACACGCGCCATCCCCAAGGAGGCGGCGCACGTGGCGTTGCGGGACATCCTGCTGGAACGGATCGCCAGTGCTGCCGAGATACCGGCGGCTTTCCGCGAGCGGCTGGAGGGGGTGGTGCACCGGGCCACGGAATTTGCGGGCAATGTCGCCGCGTCCGAGCAGGCGGCAGAGCGGCAGGCAAGGCTGGCGGCGGGGGCCCTGTACCATGCCATGACGGCGGCGCTGATGGCGGTAGAGGGGGCGATGGCGGGTGCGGAAGGCGGCGGTGACGCCCGGCGCTTGCTGCTGGCCCGGATGGTATTGCAGCACCGGTTGGAGGCGCACGACCCGCTGGCGCTTGAGGACACCGCCTTTGACGAAGCGGCAGAGGCATTGTTGCTGGACGAGGCGCCGGTTTCCCTGAACGAGGCGGCGCGGGTGCTGGCGCTCTAGGCTGTCTTATGAAAGAGCAAACAAAAACGCCGGAGAGGGGGCTCTCCGGCGCAAGTGCTGAGTTATGGTTTCTGGCCTTAGTTGCCTTTGCGGCGACGCAGGGCGCCGAGGATACCGCCTGCAACGAGCATGGAGCCCATCATCGCAATGCTGGGCGGCACCGAAACCTGGGCGGCCGTCGTGCTTACGCGCAGGGTGACCTGGCCGGCAGGGGCCGAAGCGAACACAATCGAGGCGTTCAGGTTGATATTCGCCAGATCTTCGATCTCGCCGGTATAGTACAGCGGATCGCCAGCCCAGGTGGCCAGTGTCGCAGCATCCACCGGCGCGAACCCGTTCGCTTGGCCATAGAGCCAGGAGGCAGTCGACTCGTCGAACCATGCCATGACCACATCTTCGGTCGTCGGGTCGTTGTCATCGTCGAAGAAATAGCCATCCGGAACCGCGGTCAGCGGCAGCACGGCATCGCCGAAGATCGAGGCATAGTCGCCGAAAATGCCGGTCGACTGGATCAGCGTCGGGCTGTAGGTCAGCGAGAAGCCGGAGCGGTCGCCCGAGAAGAAGCCCTCGCCGGATGCCGGCAGCGGCGTTCCCGCCGGGCTGAACAGGCCAGCGGGGAAAATCGCAGCCAGTTCAAAGTTCTTCGGCGGGGTGTTCTGCGGCGCGTAGAAGGATACCCCCTCATTGCCGCTCAGGCGGGTAAAGCCATCGCCCACGCCGGTGCCGAGTTCCAGCGTGAAACCGGTCATGCCGCGCGACATGGCGTTGGTGATCTTGCCGAACAGACGATAGATGCCATCGACGAGGCCGCCGGTCTCGCCGTCGTCGGCGTAATCGAACATGATGTCGATCGGGCCCGGAGCCGTCGCTTGAAGCTTGAACCGCTTGCCGCTCTGGCGCGGGTCATCGCACTGGGCGCCGCCAGCGAGGATGCAGCCCGTCGCGCCGGGGGGCGAGTTGGGCGGGGTGACGTTGTCGACACTGATGCCGGGGGACGTCGCTTCCACCGGATCCCAAACCAGGCGGCCATAGGTGTTGCCGTCGGGAACGGTGGTTTCGTAAAGCGTCGTCGTGAACGTGGTGTTATCGACGATGGCGTTAGCGCCATTCCAGGAAACATCCGCGGCCGCATTTGCAGAGGACGCAAATGCCATGGCAGCAGCCATTGCCAGGAATGATACCGATTTAGAGTGTAACAAGTGACTCACTCCAGTGGGTTGGTTGCCGTTTCATTGATCCACTCGAATGATCTCGAGGCCCCGCCCTTGCACATACAACGATGGCTGCCCCTGATAGCCTTTGCGGGCGTCGGCAATATCCACATACATTAATATGTAAGGAGATTGTCGAACCGCCTTCCGTACCCGTCCCGTCTTGGGACGCATTCTGTTTCCGTCTGCAATCCCGCCCGATGGTTATCTGCAAAATTGGCGCAATTGCTTATGGGTGAGTGCATCAATAGGAGCACGTCAGCACAAAATTGTTTCTGCTGCATAGCGATAAGATTGTATGGTTAAAGGCATTATGGTAGGTCATAGATTCGGAAATGCATAATATTGTAAGAAATATTGTGTGCGCATCTCTATTGGAAATTTTTACTGTAAATCTTTGCGATTAAGGAAGTTTGTTCTAGTTCGGGTTGTAAAATGGGCGAAAATTTCAAAAATTGAGTTATAAATGTATTCGGCGCGCCATACAAATAGACGCCGTTGTCTCACGAAGTCCGGCTGCGCTCTCTGATTGCGCCCATTAGGTTGGAAAATTTCTAATCAGGTCGCGCGAGGGCATCCCGCGGTTGAGAGATTGGGCTGAGCGGTATGTCGCAGGAGGCGGGCAGGTTTGCCTCGCGCAGGGAGTTGTCCTGGCGCCCGATCAACGGACGGCGCCCTGTCTTGGAGAAAATGCTGACGACGGGGTTGACCGTTCTCAGAAATATTTGGGGGTTTGTTGGCTATAATTTTTGGAAATTACGAAAATCTCAAGGTATCGGGAAAATGGGCCCGATAATGCCGATTCTGAATGTGTGCGGATGATGTCGCCAAGTTGGTTTTTTGGTAATCCTGCCCTAGCAGAAATTTGGTCGCGAAGCCAATGCGGCTGCCGGAACCTACCAAATACCCCGGAGAGCCTCGTGGCCATCCGGGGCAGGCAGTGGAAATTACCGGGGCTGACGCGGCGGCCAGTCGACCTGCCGGCGAAGCTCCAGCTTGGCGATCTGTTGGCGATGCACCTCATCCGGGCCGTCGGCAAAGCGCAGCGCACGCATGCGGGACCACATGAAGGCCAGCTTGAACTCCTGGCTCATGGCACCGCCGCCGTGCGCCTGCATGGCGTTGTCGATGATGTCGAGCGCCATGTTCGGCGCTGCGACCTTGATCATCGCGATTTCCTGGCGAGCGGCCTTATTGCCGACCGTATCCATCATGTAGGCCGCCTTCAGCGTCAGCAGGCGGCACATTTCGATGTTGATGCGGGCGTCGGCCACGCGCTCCATAAAGTTGTCGCGCTCTGCCAACTGCTTGCCCCAGGTGGAACGTTCGGTGCCGCGCTTGCACATCATCTCCAGCGCGCGCTCGGCAACGCCGATAATCCGCATGCAGTGGTGGATGCGGCCCGGGCCGAGCCGGCCCTGTGCGATCTCGAAACCGCGGCCTTCGCCCAGCAGCATGTTTTCTTTCGGCACGCGCACATTCTCGAACAATACCTCGCCATGGCCGTGCGGGGCGTCGTCATAGCCCATGACGTGCAGCATACGCTCCACTTTGATGCCGGGCGTATCGCGCGGGACCAGGACCATGGATTGCTGGCGGTAGGTGGGGGCGGATGGGTCGGTCTTGCCCATCACGATCAAAATTTTGCAGCGCGGATCACCGATGCCGCTGGTCCACCATTTGCGGCCGTTGATGACGTATTCGTCGCCATCCCGCTCGATCCGGCATTCGATGTTGGTGGCGTCGGACGAGGCCACCGCCGGCTCAGTCATAGCGAAGGCGGAGCGGATTTCGCCATTCAGCAGCGGGGTCAGCCAGCGCTTTTTGTTGTCTTCCGAGGCATAGCGCTCCAGCACTTCCATGTTGCCGGTGTCCGGGGCGGAGCAGTTGAAGGCTTCCGGCGCCCAATTCACCCGGCCCATGATCTCACAGATCGGCGCATATTCCAGGTTGGTGAGGCCTGCGCCGTTCTGGCTTTCCGGCAGGAACAGGTTCCAGAGGCCTTCTTCCTTGGCCTTTTGCTTCACCTCTTCAAGGATCGGAACGACCGTCCAGCGGGAATCGGCCTCGTCAAGTTGTTGATAATACAATGCCTCGTTCGGATAGACGTAGCGGTCCATGAAATCCTGGACGCGCGCGCACAATTCCTTTGTGCGGTCGTTGAACTCGAAATGCATAGGGTTTCCTCACCTCATCTGAAGCTTGCGGGCCGTTAGCGTGCAGCAGGCAGCCTAGCGCGACGAGCCGGCAGGCGGAAGGGGAAACCGGGCCGGCCTGTGGACGCGATGCCGCGCGGGCGGGGTTGCGGTTCGTCGCCGTTTCGGTCTCAATGTGCCAGTTGCATGGCAATTTCGTGGCGGGTGGTTGCGCGGAAGGCTGGGGAGCGTGGGCGATGCGGGCTAATGATAGCGGAATTTCTGGGTGGTGCCCCTGGGCGGCCCTTTGGCGGGGGACCGCGGCCATTTTCCTGATGCTTTGGAGCTTCGGCGATGCCCACGTACAAGCACAAACACGCAAGGATGTCATTAACGAGGAGGCTCGGCGAGAGTTCCTCAAAGCACTCTATACGGATGGTATAGACGTCGGCCGGGTGTTTCCGCGTTGGAACAGGGTCTATCATGACCGGTTGCATCGCACGATATGGGCGGTCGGCGACGGTGGGACAGTTGCGTCTTCGATTGACGGCGGGAAGTATTGGCGTTTTGCAGCAACTGGCGTCGAGGAAGATTTGCACAATATCCTGGTGTTGCCATATGGAGCGATGCCAATTGAATATAACGGTCCAAATGGCTGGATTGTTGGCGAAAATGGCACCGTGTTGACCAGCCGTGATTTTGGGCGAAGCTGGCAACGGACAGATCGCATTACGGTGCTAGCCAGTGATGGCAGGACAGTTGGCGCGCGTTTGGGTGACTTGTGGTTTTCACGTTCGGATAGATTTGTCTACACCGCCGTTGCAAAACGGGCGCCCCATGCGGAGGCACCAGAGGCCTGGGTTTATCGCTTGAATCGCGATGGCAAGACGTGGCGGAGGGTTCCCTCGTCCCGCATTCGGCGTGATAATGACAGCCGGGCATTTCAAATGGAACCGTTGCAAAATGGATCCTCGCTGCGCCCGCCGACAATCACCGGGACTTGTCACGTGTCGT
The DNA here is from genome assembly GCA_041687435.1 of Alphaproteobacteria bacterium. GTDB lineage: Bacteria > Pseudomonadota > Alphaproteobacteria > Bin95 > Bin95 > JACKII01. Next base: position 8,321 of record JAWLBX010000039.1, on the reverse strand, counting down.
TGCCATCGGACGGCGGGCCGATCGAGCTACTGTATTCCGGCGGACGGGTGTCGTTTGAGTTCGGCCGAACCGTTCACGGCGGGCGCGTGTTGGCAGCAAATTCCAACCGCAGTTGCGATGGTGGCGGGCCGGGAACCAGTCACAGACTATTGGTCCGGGAAAACTCATTGGTTAGAGAGAACCGCGACGGGAGGCTGGATTGGATCTCTTATCCCGATCTTAAGAAGGAGGTCCAAGGTTCCAATAGGGTGGCCGAGGACACTTTCAAAGATATTATCCAGCACGCATGGCATAGAGCTTACCGCATGCCAGGCGTTGCACTCACGAATGGTGGATTGTTCTTCAAGCCCGAAGGTGCGGGCACCCCCTGGCAGCAAATCGTCAAACTGTCAGGACCGGGCACCACATTCAGGGGAGTGACCATGTCGCCGCTAACCGGCAGAATTTGGCTGGTGGGTGACAACGTGGTGCAGGGGTTCGATGACAATGGCCAGAAGTTGTGGGACTCCGCAAAGACCGGTTCCGGACTGCCCGATATGGCATTGAATCGCGTTGCCCTAAGCGATGATGGCGAAATGGCTTGGATTGTGGGAGATAATGGTCAGTTCCTGCGAACAGATATCCACGCCCGCAATCTCATACCAATCCCCCTGCAAGACGCCGGGCCATTCGGGAATGCCGAGCCTTTGCGCGATGTTACCTATCATGAAGAAGCGGCGGGCGGTCTTGTTGTTGGCAAAGGGGGTGTTTTCTACTTTAAGGAGACTCGGGCACTGCCCGACGTATCCGAGGTTGAGCAGTATACGTGCCGGAAATTCCTCGGAATGATGGACCAATGGCACGGCCTTGGGCAGAGGGCGGAGCAGGCTGCCAGGGATATTCAATTGGATTGCTTGCAAAATTAGACGGGCAGGCATTGCCGTTGTTTCTGGTCGCGTGGGCCGAGGTGTGACCGCAATCACAGATTGCTGCGATGTTTGGTTGCTCCCCCTTAAATTTTATTTAACTCCATACAAAAAAGCATACATATAGAGGCAACCGGACGCACTGTAACGCGTCTGGGTGTGATCTGATAATTGGTGAGAGAGCAATGCGTGCAAATTTCGTCAAAACTCTGAGAAATACGATCAGGCTAAAAACATGTCCTGTTCGCGATATCCGTTGATCGAAATTTGACGTAGGGCGGGGATAAGAACCCGATGTTAGACAAAATATTGATGCGTCATGGAAGGCGGTATTGCGCCACTGCTGTCAGTGCGCGGGCGTTGCTGTTCTTGGCGCTGGTTTCATTGGCTGGTCAGGGCGCGCATGCGGCAGACGACCAGGGCGAATCCTTGCGGATGAGCGAGACCCCTCCTGCCTGGGTTGCGAACTTCGGGCCTGTCAGTCATTGGTATCCGGACGATACGCTGTTGACCGGGGATCGGACTGCGGCTGGCGATGAAAGCCAGTGGAAGGATACGATCGGCGGGGCCGTGTTCGACACGCGCGCGGTCGGCGCCTACTGGCATGATGATGGCGTCACCCTTTTGCTGGCGACGAATTTCCCGAACCGCAATATTCTTTCGGCCGGGCGCTTGGTTGCGCCTGCTGACCTGGCGCTGGATTTGAATGGTGACGGCATTCTGGAGACTGCCGTGGTGCTCTCCGATATCCGCGAGACGGGTGACCGCGGTGTTGTGCGGCCGGAGTCCGTGCGCGCCGGTCAAGTTTATAAGGTGCGGCGCTGGCATCGGCCGGACGACATACTCTTCCACACATACGGCCAAGGCTGGCGGTGGCAGGGACCGGCTGAAGCTCCTTTGGCCCAGGCAGCCGTACCGGTCTGGATGGCCGAGGGTGAATTGCACGAGGCGGTTAGCGCAACGGTGGACTGGCTGCCGCATCCGCAAGGTGATGGCTGGGTGGTGCGCGTGGTGTTGCAGTCCACTGATCCCAATTTGGACCTGCGCCAGGTCCCGTTGGTCTGGGGCACGGCGGTTTGCGGCAATGACGTTGTGTTTGCGCGGCTGGCCTTCGATGACGATCTGGTCGCGACCAACGCCCTGCTGCCAGATACAGGCCATGTCGATGGTGGCGGAATCGGCAGCTGGGGCGGAGAGACGGTCCCCGCACGCTGGAATCAGCCCTATGTGGGCACATTCCAGCCTGAGCCCGTCAGTGGCGGAGGAAGCCATGGCGGAAGCGGTCGTGGTCCCAGTGGAGGCGGTTTTGGAGGCGGTCCTGGCCCCTCCGGTCCTGGGTCCCCTGATCCTGGCCCCTCTGATCCTGGCCCCTCCGGTCCTGGCCCCTCCGGTCCTGGCCCCTCCGGTCCGGAACCCTCCGGTCCGCCGGTGATTGGACCGGACCCAGGCCAGGGTGGCGATCCCGTGCCGGTACCAGCGCCTGGTGGGTTGGCACTGATGGTTGTCGCAGCGGTGGCGATCGGCTTGTTGCGCCGCCGGGATTGACGGTAGCAAGTGTTGGGGGCTTGATGCACCTCAAAGCCCAGAACGTTGGCAGAGCAGTAAACTGCCCGTTCGGATCAGAGAGGATGTGTCTATGCCCGCACTTTCAACCGCCCTTACGCCTGCGGACCTCCGGTGGCGATGCGATCCCGGCCAATTGCCGTTCAAGACCACCGCCGAGCTGGAGCCGTTGGCCAATATCAGCGGCGAGCACCGCTGGATCGAGGCGCTGAAACTCGGTACCGCGATCCGGCGGCCGGAATACAATATTTTTGCGGTTGGCGCCGATGGGATCGGTAAAAGCTACCTTTCGCAGCGGTTTATCGAGGCGCATGCCAAGGCGGAACCGGCGCCCGACGACTGGTGCTATGTCTATAACTTCGAGCAACCGCACGCGCCCAACGTACTGCGGCTGCCGACCGGGCGCGGCCGCCCGTTCAAGGCGGATATCGAACAACTGGTCGATGACCTGCGCGAGGTGCTTACCGCCACGTTCGAGGGGGAGGAATACCGTAGCCATCGCCAGTTGATCGAACAGGAACTCAAAGACCGCCAGGAAGAGGCGTTCGGCGAAATCGAGAAAGAGGCGCAGCAGAATTCCATCGCGTTCCTGCGCACGCCGATGGGGTTTTCGTTCGCGCCCATGCACAATGGCAATGTCATGGAGCCGCAGGTGTTCCAGGCACTCAGCGAGGCTGACCGCACTGCCATTGAGCAGAAGATCAAGGCGTTGCAGAGTAAGCTGCAGGAATTGCTGCAGCAGGTTCCGCTGTGGGTAAAGCAGACCCAGGACAAAATCCGGGAGTTGAACCGGGAGACGGCAACCTATGCTGTCAGCGGCCTGATCGCTACGCTGGAAAAGACTTATGGCGACGTTCCCGAGATCCCCGAGCATCTGAACGCGGTCAAGGCCGACATGGTTGCCAATGCGGAGGCCATCCTGAACATGGCAGCGCAGATGGCCCAATCTCCGGGACATGAACATAATGGCCAAAATCCTTTGTTGCGGCGCTATGGCGTCAATCTGATCGCCGATAACGCGGATTTGACCCATGCGCCGGTGATTCAGGAGGACAACCCAACCTACGACCGGCTGGTTGGCCGCATCGAGCACCGCTCCGAAATGGGCGCGTTGATGACGGATTTCCACCTGATCCGGCCGGGCGCCCTGCACCGCGCAAATCAGGGTTATCTGCTGATTGATGCCAAGCGTCTGCTGTCCCGTCCAATGGCATATGAAGGGTTGAAACAGGCGCTGCGCAGTTCGACGATCGAGATCGAATCCGTGGCACAGCTTTATGGCCTGCCCAGCACGATCACCCTGCAACCGGAAAGCATTCCCTTGAACGTCAAGGTCGTGCTGCTAGGCGACCGGATGTTGCAGTACCTCCTGAGCCAGTACGATCCCGAATTCCGCGACCTGTTCAAGGTGATCGCCGATTTCGATGAGGATATCGAACGGACCGATTCGGTGCTGGGGGATTTCCACCGGGTCATTGCGGGGATGGTGCAGCATTGCGAACTCCGGCCGTTGGAGGCGCAGGGGGCCGGCCGACTGTCCGAGTTCAGCGTGCGCATGGCCGCGGATTCCGACAAGCTTTCGCTGAAGATGGAGACGTTGCGCGAGATCCTGATCGAGGCCGATTACTGGGCGGGCCTGGCCGGGCACGATACCATCACCGGGGACGACGTGACTGAGGCGCTGGAGCGGCGGGAATTTCGTGTGGACCGCATCCGCGAGCGTGTTCAGGAGGAAATCCGCAAGGGCACGATCCGGATTGATGCGGAAGGTGCCGTTGCCGGCCAGATGAACGGCCTGTCGGTGTTGCAGATCGGCGATTTTGCGTTCGGCCGGCCGAGCCGGATTACCGCGCAGGTGCGCCTTGGCAGCGGCAATGTCGTGGATATCGAGCGTGAGGTGAAACTCGGCGGCCCGCTGCATTCCAAAGGGGTGATGATTCTTGCGGGATATCTTGGCGCAAAGTTCGGCACGGAACTGCCGCTATCCCTGTCCGCATCGCTGGTATTCGAGCAATCCTATGGCGGCGTCGATGGCGATAGCGCATCTGCCGCGGAATTGATTACGCTACTGTCAGCAATCGCCCAGGTCCCGCTGGCACAGCGTTTCGCCATGACCGGATCTGTCGACCAGATGGGGCAGGTGCAGGCAATCGGCGGCGTCAATTACAAGATCGAAGGTTTCTTCGATGTTTGCGACACGCGCGGCCTGACCGGCGACCAAGGCGTTCTGATCCCGGCCACCAACAAGCGGCATTTGATGCTGCATGACCGGGTGGTGAATGCGGTCGAGGCGGGCAAGTTCCATATTCATGCCGTCGAAACAGTGGATCAGGCCATCGAAATCCTGACCGGGATGCCGGCCGGAACGCCGGACGAAAACGGCGTTTATCCTGAAGGAAGTTTCCACCGGCGGGTGGCCGACCGGCTGAAGGACTTGGCCGAAGCGCGGCGCAAATTTGCGCCCGCGCCCGGCCAGCCGGAAAACAAGCAGCGGGAGGACGAATAAATGCGGGCTCCTGACAACAGGCGTCCGGCTCGGATCGTGACGCCATTGCAGTGTGATGAAAGCACGTGGGCGGCGCTCGATTTTGCCGTGGCTATGGCAAAGACGTTGCGGGCCGAGCTGAAAGGCACATTCCTGGAGGATCTGGACGTGCTGACGGCCGCCAGCCTGCCGATCACGCGGGCGGTTTCCTATCGGTCCGGGCAGGTCGGCAGTTTGGACCCGGCACAGGTTGAAGCCCATTACCGCGCCTTGGCGGCGCGAGCGCGGGAGCGGTTGGCCGCGGTCTGTCGTGAGCAGGCGCTGGGCTGGTCATTCGAGATAGCCGAGCGCACCCCCGCCGTTGCAGGTGAGGGGGAGGCTGAGCAGCATCATGACCTCCTGCTGCTCGACCGTCGGATGTTGCGCCGGCGTCAGAATGTGACCACTTTGCTGCGGCTGGCGACCCGATACGCGACCGTTGGCGTTTGGGACATGACCATGCCCCAGCCCTCGCGCCTGATCCTGGTCTATCGCGGCGAGGCGGATGGCTTGGAAGTCGCCGGCGAACTGGCGCGCGCCATGGGTTTGGCGCTGGACGTGGTGATCCCGGACTCTGACGGCAAACCCGGAGAGCCGCTGGCGGAACCGGTGCAAGAATGGATGGCAGCCCGGTCTATCGCCGGAACCGTGCACGAGTTCACGCCGGACGACCCTGCAAGACAGGACGGATTGCTGAGGTTGACGGCGGCACCGGGGGCATTGGTGATCTACGACCGCCGTGACCTGCTGGCCCTGGTTGGCGAGGCGCTGCGCTAGATATTGCGGTTGCGCAGCAAGGCCTGATAGGCCGAGCAGATGTCGGTGCGGACCGGCGCCGGTTGGGCGTCGACCGCTTGTGTCAGCGTGCGCAGTTCGCGGCGCAGTCCATGCACTTGATCGAGCAAAGAGAGCACCAGCGGCACCGCATCCTCCGGCACTGCCAGGTCGCGCCGCAATTGCTGGACGAGGCGGACGCGGGCGACATCCAGTTCATCAAACACCGGCCCTTCCTCGCTTTGGGCCGGGGCGACCCAGCCGGCATGAACCCAGCCGCGCAGTTCGTGCAGGCTGATGGTCTCGATAACGGTTACCACTTCGGCTTCACTGAACATGCTCCGGCCTCCTAAAGTGCCGCGCGCGGGTTGTAAGCGTGGGTCTTGCGCCATTTCTCCAGAAATTCGGCGAGGTCTTTGTCAACTTCATCCGGCATGACCACTTTCAGGACAACGCGCTGGTCGCCATGTCCGCCGCCGGCCTTGGCGACGCCCTTGCCGCGCAGCCGCAGCACGTCGCCGGTGGTGGAGCCTTTGGGGACGGTGACACGCAGGCGCCCCGTGGCGCTCGGCACCTCCACCTTTGCGCCGAGTGCTGCTTCGTCCAGGGTGATCGGGAGCTCCAGAACGAGGTCGTCGCCGTCCCGGGTAAAGTACGGGTGCGGCTGGATTGAGAGTTCGACGAGGGCGTCGCCGGGCGGACCCTCGCCCAGGCCGGGCCGGCCCTTGCCGCGCAGGCGCAGCATGGTGCCGTCACGGCTGCCCTTGGGAATGGTGAGTTCGATGCTGCTGCCATCCGGCAGGTTCAGGTGCTGCTTTGTGCCGTTGACGGCATCCAGGAAAGGCACGGCGAGCCGGTAAAGCACGTCCTGGCCGCGGGCATGTACGCGGCCGGCGCCTTCCGCACCATGGCCGAATAAATCGGCGAAGATGTCGGATGTGCCTTCGAAATCGCGGAAGCCGGCACTGGAGTCATAACGCCTGCCGCGGTCGCTATCGGCATAATGCCGGTAATACTGCTGTTGCGGCGTTTCCTGACCGGATGCGTCGATCTCGCCGCGGTCGAAGCGGGCCCGCTGCTCGGCATCGCTCAGCAAGTGATAGGCCTGGGAGACGTTCTTGAACTGGTCCTCGACCGACTTGTCGCCGGGATTCAGGTCCGGGTGCAATTCCTTGGCAAGCTTGCGGTAGGCCTTGCGGATTTCGTCCGCCGAGGCGGTGCGGCTGACGCCAAGCAGTGTGTAGGGATCGTCACTCTTTGGCATTTGGCGGTTCTTGTGTCGGGTTGGCGGTTGAGGGGGTGTTTGGTTCGGTTCTGTTGGCGGCAGGGACAACGTCGGCGGTTAGCTTGCGGAGTTCATCGGAATCCAGCGTCTCTTTCTCCAACAGTTCTGCGGCACAGCGTTCCAGCACCGGCCGGTTTTTGGTCAGAATGGCCAAGCTCCGGTCGAACATGTCGCCAATGATCTGCTTTACGGCCAGATCGACCTTTGCCGCCGTTGCCTCGCTATACCGCCGTTCCAGATAGGTGGTCTGTCCGCCTTGTCCAAGGAAGGTGGTGCGCTCCGCGTCGTAACTGACCGAGCCGAGTTCCGGGTCCATGCCATAACGGGCGACCATGCTGCGGGCGATATCGGTAGCCTTTGCCAGATCGTCGGCCGCACCCGTGGAAAGGTGGTTGAAGATCAGCACTTCCGCCGCCCGGCCGCCTAACAGCACCGCAATTTTGTTTTCCAGTTCCGTCCGTGTCATCAGAAACCGATCCTCTGTTGGGCGTTGGATCGTGTAGCCCAGCGAACCGATGCCGCGCGGGATGATGGAGACCTTATGGATCTGGTCCGATCCCGGCAGGGCCAGGCTGACAATGGCGTGGCCCATTTCGTGATGGGCTACGACCTTGCGCTCTTTCTTGTTCAGCAGCCGGTTTCGCTTTTCCAGGCCGGCCAGGATACGTTCGATCGCGTTGGTAAAGTCCTCCATATCGACCGTGTTGCTGCGCCGGCGCGTCGCGAGCAGGGCAGCCTCGTTCACAAGGTTGGCGAGATCGGCACCGCTAAAACCGGTGGTGAGCGCGGCGATATCATCCGGTTTCACATCGGTGCCCAGCCGTACCTTGCGCAAATGGACGTTCAGGATCTGGACGCGGCCGGTGCGGTCCGGCCTGTCGACCAGAATTTGCCGGTCGAAGCGGCCGGCGCGCAGTAGGGCGGGATCGAGAATTTCCGGGCGATTGGTTGCGGCGAGCAGCACCAATCCTTCGCTGGGATCGAAGCCGTCGAGTTCGGCCAGTAACTGGTTTAGTGTCTGCTCACGCTCATCATTGCCGCCGATTTGGGACATGGCCCCCCGGGCGCGGCCAATCGCGTCCAACTCGTCGATGAAGATAATGGCCGGGGCCTTGGCGCGGGCCTGCTCGAACAGGTCGCGCACGCGCGCCGCGCCGACACCGACGAACAGTTCGACGAACTCCGAGCCGGAGATCGAGAAGAACGGCACGCCGGCCTCACCGGCAACCGCACGGGCGAGCAGGGTCTTGCCGGTACCGGGCGGGCCGAC
>JAWLBX010000038.1:0-21014 GCA_041687435.1 Alphaproteobacteria bacterium | reverse complement strand
CTGCGCGGCCGGTTCGGTACGCCCGCCTGGTCGCCAGACGGCGAGAAATTGGCCTTTACCCGGCAGGCCGGCGGCGCATTCAGCATCGGCGTCGTGGATCTGAACACGCTGGAGGAACGCACCGTCTCCACCAGCTATTTCGAGGAAAACCCCGTCTGGGCGCCGAATGGCAAGGTGCTGCTGTTCGAACGCGATGCACGCTATACCGGCAGCGGCGGCGGCGAGGGGTCGCTCTGGCAGGTCGACCTCGATACATTGCATCTCTACCGCATCCCGCTATCTTCCGCCGCGACCGACCCGACGTGGGTCCGTTGAGCGCACAAGGCGTGCCATAAGGAGGGACAGGACTGCATGCGGATTGTAACACTGCTGCCTAGCGCCACCGACATCGTCGCGGCGCTAGGCGCCGGTGCCGATCTGGTGGGGGTCAGCCACAGCTGCGGGCCGGATTGGACGCATTTGCCGGCGCTGACCAGAACAAGCGTCGATACCGGCGCCAGCGCCGCCACTATCGATGCGCAGGTGAAGCAGGCCGCGGCCCCGCTCTATCAGTTGGATATCGATCTGCTGGCGCAACTGGCTCCGGATGTGGTGGTCAGCCAATCGCTCTGTGATGTCTGTGCCGTTGCCTCCGGCGATGTCGAGGCGGCGATTGCTGCCCTTCCCTCCCGGCCTGTCCTGGTCAACCTTGCGCCGTTCCGGCTGGAGGATGTGCCGCAGGGCATTCGCGATGTCGCCGCCGCCATTGGCCGGGAGGCCGAAGCGGCAACGCTACTGGCGACATGGGATGCCACGCTCGCCCGGTTCCAGGCGCTGGGCGCCAACCGGAAGCAGCGCGCACAGGTGGCGTTTCTCGACTGGCTCGACCCGCCGTTCGCCGCCGGCCATTGGCTGCCGGACATGATCCGGCTGCTGGGCTGCGACAGCGCACTGGCCCAGCCAGGCGAGCCCTCGCATGAGGTGACGTGGGAAGCCGTACGCGCCGCCCGGCCGGATATCGTCCTGGCCGCCGCCTGCGGCCAGACGGCGGGGCGCGCAAACGCCGACGCCGCCCATGCGGACCTGCCGGTGATCCTCCTCGACGGCGACGTGCATTTCAGCCGCCCCAGCCCGGCGCTACTCGAAAGCCTGGCCGTGCTGGAGCGGGTGTTAGAGGAACACGGCCTCTAGCCGAGCTTTTCTCAGCCGACGTGTTCGGCAAAGAACGCCATGGTCCGCTCGCGCGCCTGCTTGGCGCACTCGGCGTTGTAGTCGGCACGGTGGTCGCAGTTGAAACCATGCCCCGCCGGGTATGTGAACACTTGCGCATCCGGATGAGCGGCGCGTATGGCATCGACGTCGGCCATGGGAATGCCGTGGTCCTTCTCGCCAAAGTGCATCATCACCGGGTTTTTCGGCTTCTCGTCCTTGAACATGGCAATCTGACCGCCGTAATAGCAAACGCTTGCGGCAACGCCGATGCGCGTGGCGACCAGCCAGGAGCATGAGCCTCCATAGCAATAGCCGACAGAGCCGACCTTGCCGTACTGCTTCAGCGCTGCAACCGTCGCGGCCATATCTTTAACCGAATCGTCCCACGCGACGGCAGCACGCGCATCCCGGCCTTTGGCGATATCGTCCGGCGTATAACCAACCTCAAAATTCTTCTCGGCTCGGTCGAACAGCGCCGGCGCCAGTACGGCATAGCCATCCCCGGCAAAGCCGTCGGCAACCTCGCGCATGTGTGCGTTCACGCCGAAAATTTCCTGAATGACCAGGATCGCCCCCTTCGGCGTGCCGCTCGGCATGGCCTTGTAGGCGTCGAAGCTGTGGCCATCGGATGCCGTCAACTGAATGAATTCGCCCATAATCTGGATCCTCCCGTGTGGCTTTAGGGAGCGCAGTCTAACCGCCAAGCACCGCGGCGCAAGCGGGAAGCCGTAATCGCTAGCGGACGGAGGCGACGATCAAGCAGTCGGTTTGCTGGTTTTTCAGCCAATTGCAGGTGCGGGCGGCATCGTCTCGCGAATTATAGCCAACCAGCCGGGCACGATAGAGCGTGCGCCCCTTGCGTTGCTGATAATGGGCAACCAACGGGTCCGGCGCGCCCAACTGCTGCGGCAGGCGGCTGATGACTGTCACCAAATGGCGCTGCGCCTCGCCCTTGCTGCGATAGGCGCCAATCTGCACGCTGTAGCGGCCGCTGCGCGGTGCGGCAGCGGCCGTTGTGTGCCGAGAAAGCCATGCCGCAGGCGCCGGCATCGGTACGGGCGCGTCGGCCACGACCCGCTCCGGCGGCATTGGCGGTGGATTTGCAACTGCGGTGATGACCGATGGCGGCGGCGGACTCGTCACCTGCGCGACGATCACCTTGGCACCGGGGCGCGAACGCGGCACGGGCGGCGGCGCCAGCAACTGCACCGGCAGCGCGGCGGTGATACGCTGCCGGCGCGATTGTTTCAAACGGTCGAAGGCTTGATCCAACACGCTTTGCATGATGCGGGTGCGCTGGGCACTGGAATTCGCCCCCATAACCACCGCAATCACCCGGCGGTCGCCATGCCTGGCCGATGCGGCCAGATTGAAACCGGCCTTGTAGATATAGCCGGTCTTCAAGCCATCCATTCCTTTATAGACGCCCAGCATGCGATTGGTGTTGGTGTAGGTCCGCTGTCCGTAGCGGAACTGCTTTTGGCTGAAATGTTTGTAATATTGCGGAAAATCGCGCATCAACGCCACCGCGAGAACCGCCATGTCACGGGCGGTCGTCACCTGTTGCGAATGATGCAGGCCGGACGCATTGCGAAAATTGGTGCGGCGCATTCCCAGGCGCTTTGCCTTGGCGTTCATCCGTTGCGCGAACTTCACCTCTGTCCCGGCGAGATGTTCGGCAACCGCCACCGAAATGTCATTCGCAGACTTCACAGCCAGAATCTGGATGGCATCCCGCACAGCAATCGAACCGCCCGCGCCGATCCCAAGCCGCGACGGCGGCTGCCGGGCGGCACGATGCGATATCGCGATCCGGTCATTCAGCTTGACCTTGCCCTGCTCCATCGCCTCGAACAGCAGATACAAGGTCATCATCTTGGTGAGGGATGCCGGGTGCCACCGCGTCAGGCTGCCGCGGGCAACCAACACCTCCCCCGTGTGTGCATCGACTGCAATACGGGCATTGCCTTTGGGAATGGCCCAGGCGGCGCTGCTGGCCAGCAGGATTAGCGCAGTCAGCAGCACCAGCACCGCCGGAGAGGCCAAGCGCCAAACCGGTCCGGAGTGCGGTTGTGGAGCAGCCGGACAATACAATCTCATAGGAAAACCTCACAATGATTCGCCCCCAATTGTCCAGAGATTCGTTACCAAACCCCGCCGCGCCGCGGCAAACCGCGCAACCGGAAGGGTGCGGCAGGATTGCAATGCTGCATTGCAACATTTTTCTTGCAATGCAGCGCAGTCGGCATTAGGTAAGTTGCGTCGCAACAATTCAGACCGCCTCAGTGCGGTGCATCCACCACCTCGCGGATCAGAACCGCGTCTGGAACCGGGAAAGGGAATTCCAAATGAACAACACCGTGCACAAGACCATGACCAACGCCGCAAACGAAGCCAAGGCGCAGTTCGACGCCACCACCAAGGTTTTTGAGTCTCTCATGTCCAATGAAGGCGCCAAGAAGGCCGCTGAGCAGAGCGCCGAGAACCTGCGTGCCGCTTCCGAAAGCGTTCAGGCCGTCATGGGTGGCGTTGAGGAAATCAGTTCTGGCTTGGCCCAGCATTGGGCCAAGACCATGAGCCACGCTTTCGAGACCCAGGCGAAAATGTTGACCGCTGGCGGTTGGCAGCAGGCTATGGAACTCCAATATGCCTATCTGAACGAGAGCATGGACTCCAACTTCGCTGAGGTCTCCCGCGTGGCCGACCGCAGCACGTCGATGCTGACGAAGGCTGCCCAGCCCCTGCAGGGCCGCTTCGACTCGATGACCAAGGTCGCCTAAATAAGGCGCACTCAGGTTTTTCCGGCTTCGGCCGGGAAAAAGGCGGCAGGGGGCTCTCTGCCGCCTTTTTTCGTGTCGGAATCACCTTGAAAATACGCGCGCCGGCAGCGATCTGGAGAATGGCAAGACTCGTATAAAAGTTATGGGCTATGCTGTGGGGAAGCTGTTGACCTCGGCAAAGCCATAGACGCAACATTACCCGCAGTCCCGCGGTTGAAGGAGTACGGCGCTGGCCATGAGCGATGAAAACCACAATGACGGCGGTGGCACCGCAACCGGCGTGGTGGTCAAGACCCGGCCGAAAGTTAAAAAGCCGTCGATGTATAAGGTTCTGATGCTGAACGACGATTACACTCCAATGGAGTTTGTCGTTCACGTACTGGAACACTTCTTCCACAAAAACCGGGAAGAAGCGACCGAGATCATGCTGCATGTGCACCGACGCGGAATCGGCATTTGTGGCGTTTACACCTACGAGGTGGCGGAAACCAAAGTCGCCCAAGTGGTGGATTTTGCCCGCAAGCACGAACACCCGTTGCAGCTTACGCTAGAAAAGGATTAGGCGCTTGCTCTCTCCTACCCTTGAGAAGACTCTCCATCGCGCCCTCTCGCACGCGCGCGAGCATCAGCACGAGTTCGCAACGCTGGAACACCTGCTGTTGGCCCTGACCGAGGACGAGGATGCCATCGGCGTCATGCACGCCTGCGGCGTCGACCTCGAAAGCCTGCGCAAGACGCTGGTCGAATATGTGGAAAACGATTTGACCGCGCTGATCACCCCCGTGCGGGAAGAACCGAAACCAACCGCCGGTTTCCAGCGCGTGTTGCAGCGTGCCGCCATTCATGTGCAATCGTCCGGCCGCGACCAGGTGTCCGGAGCCAACGTGCTGGTCGCCCTGTTCAGTGAGCGCGAAAGCCATGCTGTCTATTTCCTGCAAGCGCAGGACATGTCACGGCTGGATGCGGTCAACTTCATCTCCCACGGCATTGCCAAGACACCCGGCAAGGCGGAGCGGCGCAGCGTGCGCGGAACGCCAGACGCCAACATTCAGCCGACCGGCAGCAACGGCGAGCAAAACCGTTCGCGCAAGGGCAAGCGTGCCGATCTGGGCAAGGAGCCGGGCGAGAAAGAGGAAAACGCGGGCGCCCTGGAAAGTTACTGCGTGAACCTCAACGAAAAGGCGTTGTCCGGCAAGATCGACCCGCTCATCGGCCGCGAAGCCGAAGTGGACCGGACGATCCAGATCCTGTGCCGCCGCACGAAAAACAATCCTCTGTATGTCGGTGACCCCGGCGTGGGCAAGACGGCTATTGCCGAAGGCCTTGCCCGCAAGATCGTGCTGGGCGAGGTGCCGGAGGTGCTGAACGGCTGCGTGATCTGGTCGCTCGACATGGGCTCACTGCTGGCCGGCACCCGCTATCGCGGCGATTTCGAGGAACGGCTGAAAGCCGTCCTGAGCGAGTTGGACGCGCTGGATGGGTCCGCAATCCTTTTCATCGATGAGATTCATACGGTGATCGGCGCCGGCGCCACATCCGGCGGCTCCATGGATGCATCGAACCTGCTGAAGCCGGCATTGGCCAGCGGCACACTTCGCTGCATCGGCTCGACCACCTACAAGGAATACCGGACCTATTTCGAGAAGGACCGGGCGCTGGTTCGGCGCTTCCAGAAAATCGACGTGCACGAGCCATCGATTGCCGACTCGATCAAGATCATGATGGGGCTGAAACCCTATTATGAGGAGCACCACAAGGTCCGCTACACGGCGGATGCGATCAAGACGGCGGTGGAACTGGCGGCCCGTTATATCAACGACCGCAAACTGCCGGACAAGGCGATCGACGTGATCGACGAGGTCGGCGCGTCCCAAATGCTGATGGCGCCGTCGAAGCGCAAAAAGACGATCAACGTGCGCGACGTGGAGAACGTGGTTGCCAAGATCGCCCGCATCCCGCCGAAACAGGTCAGCCGCGACGACCGCGAGTCGCTGCGCAACCTGGAAGCCGAACTGAAGGCCGTCGTCTACGGCCAGGACGACGCCCTGGAAGCGCTGGCCAACGCGGTCAAGCTGTCCCGTGCCGGCCTGCGCGCGCAGGAAAAGCCCATCGGCTCCTACCTGTTCAGCGGCCCGACCGGCGTCGGCAAGACCGAGGCGGCACGCCAGTTGGCCAAGTGCCTGGGCGTCGAATTGGTGCGCTTCGACATGTCGGAATACATGGAACGCCATTCGGTCAGCCGGCTGATCGGCGCGCCACCCGGCTATGTCGGGTTCGACCAAGGCGGCATGCTGACCGACGCGGTCGACAAGAACCCGCACGTGGTACTGTTGCTGGACGAGATCGAGAAGGCACACCCGGATGTTTACAACATCCTATTGCAGATCATGGATCACGGCTCGCTGACGGACCACAACGGCAAGACCGTCGATTTCCGCAACGTCATCCTGATCATGACGACGAATGCGGGCGCGGCGGATTTGGCCAAGACGGCCATCGGCTTCGGCCCGGTAACGCGGGAGGGCGAGGACCAGGAAGCGATCAACCGCATGTTCTCGCCGGAATTCCGCAACCGGCTGGATGCCATCGTGCCGTTCGGCAACCTGCCGCCGCAGGTGGTGGGCCGCGTGGTGGACAAGTTCGTGCTGGAATTGGAAGCACAGCTGGCCGACCGAAGCGTCACTATCGAGTTGTCGGAAGCCGCGCGCAGCTGGCTGGCCAAGAAGGGGTACAGCCCCGAATATGGCGCGCGCCCGCTGGCCCGCGTGATCCAGGAGCATGTGAAGAAGCCATTGGCCGAAGAACTGCTGTTCGGACGGCTTGCCAAGGGCGGCGTGGTTCGGGTCGATGTCAACGACGCGAACGAGCTGATCTTCACCTATCCGGAAGGTTCCGGCAGTGCCGACGGTGCGGCAGAAGGTGGCAAACAAACGGAACAGCCGGCCACCTGACCCAGCGCCTGATTCGCCCTTTTTCAGCCCCCAAGGCCCCGGCCTTGGGGGTTTTTCCTGTCCATCGCCCCATAGGGCTGCGACATTGCCACACGTGGAAGGCGCACGCGCACACATCATATTGCAATGCAGCATAATTTAACGGAGTTGCTGCAATGCGATATGATGCCGTCGAGATTGAAATCGGCCCCGAAACCCTGTCGCGTATCGGTGACGATTGGCTGCGCCGCTGGCAGGAAACCGTCGACGACGCTCAGGAAACCTTCACCAAGGCCGCCACCACGGCCAATCCGGTAGACGCTTGGTCCCTGCAGGTAGAGTTCGGCATGCGCAATGCCCAGCGCTGGTTTGCCTGGGCCGATTGGGAAACTGTCGCCACCGAGGCCGAGCGCGCTTCGGAACCGGAAATGGAGCCCGAAGTCGCCGCGGCTGATGCCCCGCCACCGCCAGCGCCCGAATTCTCCCACGCTGCCGATGCATCCGCGCCGACTGTTGCAGAGGCGAAGGTTTCCCCGCCCCCGATGCCGAACGAACCGGCAGAAACCGTGCCGGAACCCGCTGCCGCCGAAGCTGCCGCAGAGCCCGCAGCCGATGAGTTACAGCGCATTCGTGGCATTGGCCCGGCGATCGAAGCGAAGCTGAACGCCGGCGGCATTACCAGCTTTGCCCAAATGGCGGCCCTGGATGACGAGGCTATTGTCAAATTGGACGCAGAACTCGACCTCAAAGGCCGGATCGAACGCGACGACTGGGTTGCCCAAGCCGCAAGCCTGGCTGGAAAAGCCTAGGCACTACCGGCTCCCGGCTGCCGCGCGGCAGGAAACCGGACTCTCGCAGCCGCTTCCCCGGCCACCCGTGGCAGGCGGATGAGACTGGCCCCACGGGCGGCGCTACCGCCGGCCCGTGATGAACCAATGCCTATTCCGCCGCCATCGCGGTTGCTGCGGCAGGGTTCCGGAAGTTCTGCCAGAGCGCTTCCTCGTTAGCCTTGGCGTCGGCCAGGTGCCGTTGCTTCACATGGCCATATCCGCGGATGTGCTCCGGAATGCTGGCGACTTCGACCGCGTAGCGATGGTTTTCCGCGGTAAGGCCAGCCAGCAGCTCCGCCACCGCATCCTCGTAATCCCGGATCAACTGGCGCTCCATCCTGCGCTCTTCCGAGCGCCCGAACACATCCAGTGGCGTGCCGCGCAGAAAACGCAGTTTGGCCAGCAGGCCAAAGGTTTTAAGCATGCCGGGGCCGTATTTCTTCTTTTGCGGTTCGCCCGTCACCGGGTCGATTTTCGAGAGCAGCGGCGGCGCAAGGTTGAATTCCAGCGTGTAATCGCCCTCGAACTGCGATTCCAGCTTGGCCTTGAAATCCGGATGGGTATAGAGGCGCGCTACCTCATACTCGTCCTTGTAGGCCATCAGTTTGAAGTAATAGCGGGCAACCGCCTCTGTCAGCTTATCACCCAGGCCCTTTTCCGATTCCGCCACGCGCACCTTGTCGACCAGCGCGCGATAGCGCCGGGCGTAACGGGCGTTCTGATAATCGGTCAGGAAGGCCGCGCGCTTTTCGATCACCTCGTCCAGCGTCTTGGCAATATCGGGTTCGCCGGTGGCTTTCTTCTCGCCGCCCAGAATATCCATCACCATGCCGAGATTGGCAGCGGCCGCACGGCCCCAGTTGAACGAGCGTTTGTTCGAGTCGACCGCCACCTCGTTCAACTCAATGGCGCGCATGATCGCCTCCGCCGACAATGGAACCATGCCCTTCTGGAAGGCATAACCCAGCATGAACATGTTGGTGGCGATGCTGTCGCCCATCAGCCGTGTGGCGATGTCGGTGGCATCCAGGAAGTCCACGCCTTCCTCGCCCGCCGCGCTGGTAATGCGGCCCATGATCTCCTCGGTCGGGAACTGGAAATCCGGATTGCGGGTGAAATCGCCGGTGAACTGGCGGTAGCTGTTCACCACCGCCTTGCTGCCGCGGGTCAGCTTAGACACGGTATCGGCTTGGCCGGACGTGACCAGATCGCAACCGATCAGCGCCCTGGCGCCGCCGCTGGCGATGCGCACCGCGTGCAGTTCCTCCGGCGTGTTGGCAATGCGCAGATGGCTCCAGACAGCGCCGCCCTTCTGGGCAAGGCCGGTCATATCCATAACGGTGGAGGCCTTGCCCTCCACATGCGCAGCCATGGACAGCAGCGCGCCGATGGTGATGACGCCGGTGCCACCGATGCCGGTAATCATGATGCCATAGGGCTGGTCCAGGCTCGGGATTTCCGGCACCGGCAGCAGATGCGGCGGTTCCGTGCCCTCAACGCCTTTGGACTTGCGCGGCTTGCCGCCCTTCACGGTGACGAAGGACGGACAGAACCCTTTCAGGCAGGAAAAATCCTTGTTGCAGGGCGATTGATCGATCTTGCGCTTACGCCCGAACTCGGTGTCGACCGGCGCAACCGACACGCAGTTCGACTTGACGCCGCAATCGCCACAGCCTTCGCACACTGCGTCGTTGATAAACACACGCTGGTCCGGATCGGGGAAGGTGCCGCGCTTGCGCCGTCGGCGCTTCTCTGCCGCGCAGGTTTGGACGTAGACGATGGCAGTGACACCCTTCACCTCGCGCAGTTCGCGCTGCACCTTGTCCAGTTCGGCGCGTTCGTGAATTTTGGTGCCGGGTGGCCAAGTGGCATTTTCCGGCAGGTCTTCCTTCTCATCGACAACGACCTGCACCTGCCTAACACCCTCGGCCCAGACTTGGTGAGCGATCTGCACGGGGTCGAGCGGCCCGTCATGGGTCTGACCGCCGGTCATGGCGACCGCGTCGTTATAAAGAATTTTGTAGGTGATATTGGTGCCCGCCGAGACCGCGGCGCGGATGGCCAGCAGGCCAGAATGGAAATAGGTGCCGTCACCCAGATTCTGGAAAATATGGTTCGTCTCAACGAACGGCGCCTGCCCGGTCCAATTCACGCCTTCCGCGCCCATATGGGTGAAGCCCAGCGTATTCCGGTCCATCCACATGGCCATGTAATGACAGCCGATGCCGGCACCGGCACGGCTTCCTTCCGGCACGCGGGTGGAGGTGTTGTGCGGGCAGCCGGAACAGAAATACGGCGTGCGCACCATGCTGGGCGGCTGGTTACCGCCGGTTGCGGCCTGAACCGCGTTCATCTGCGCAATGCGCTCGCTGATGCGGGATCGCAGGCCGGAAGGCACCGCATCCGTATCCAAAAGGCGTGCGATCTCCCGCGCAATCATGCCTGGCGTCAGTTCGCCGTTGGTCGGCAGCAGCGACGCGCCCTTGGTGTCGGTCTTGCCGATAATCTCCGGCCGCCGGTCGGCCGGCACGCCATAGAGCGCATCCTTCAACTGCCATTCGATGAGCGAGCGCTTTTCCTCGACGACAAAAACGGTTTCCAGCCCCTCGGCAAACGCCTTGGCCCCATCGGTCTCAAGCGGCCAGGTCATCGCGACCTTATAGACCGAAAGACCGATGCCCGCTGCCGTTGCCTCGTCAATGCCCAGGTCATCCAGCGCCTGACGAACATCGAGGTACGACTTGCCAGAGGTAACGATGCCGATCCGCCGCCGTGGCCCGCTCCACACCACGCGGTCCAGCCGGTTGGCACGGGCATAGGCGAGGGCTGCCGGGATCTTGTACTTGTGCAGCAGTTCTTCCAGCATCAGGAACTCGGCGATGATCAGCTTCGAGTTCAGGCCGCCTTCCGGCATTTCGAAATCGGTTGGAATGATCGGGTTGATCCGGTCCGGATCGACGCTGACGGTTGCAGCACTATCCACCGTCTCGCCAATGCATTTGAAGCCCGCCCAAAGGCCGGCAAACCGGCTCATGGCGAAGCCGTGCAGGCCCATATCCAGGAATTCCTGAACGCCGGATGGCGCGATCACCGGGATATAGGCATCGACGAAAGCAAATTCCGATTGGTGCGCGCTGGTGGACGACTTGGCCATATGGTCATCGCCGGCAAAGGCCAGCACGCCGCCATGCTGCAGCGTGCCCGCCGCGTTCGCATGCTTGAACGCGTCGCCGGACCGGTCCACGCCCGGCCCCTTGCCATACCAAATGCCGAACACGCCGTCATACTTGCCATCACCCCAAAGGCCCGCCTGCTGCGAGCCCCAAACGGCCGTGGCGGCAAGATCCTCGTTGACGCCAGGGCGGAACAGAATCTGATGCTCTTTCAGATGCTTGCCGGCCCGTTGCAACTGCTGGTCATAGCCACCCAATGGTGAGCCGCGATAGCCGGTGATGAAGCCGGCCGTGTTCAAACCTGCCGCCTTGTCCCGCCGGTGCTGCTCCAACGGCAGGCGCACCAGCGCCTGGGTGCCGGTCATAAATACCAAGCCGCTTTCGGCAGTATATTTGTCGTCCAGCGAAACATCCTGGAGCTTCGGTGCGGTCGCGGAGTTGCCGTCGGCCATGGTGATCCTCTTGCATCTGCGTTGTGGCAGGCTTCGAATGTCAATATAGGCAATTCAAGCGGCCAGCGGTACCGTGTTTGCAACATAACCTTGGAGGATACGCCCATGAAGTTCGGCCTGCGGTATTGCAACACCGGCCGTTACACCGACCCGGCCAAGGCCGTCGAACTGGTCCAGGCGGGGGAAGCCGCCGGGTTCGAAAGCGCCTGGACGGTTGAGCACACCATCATTCCGGAAGGCTACGAATCCAGCTATCCGTACTCCGATACCGGCAAAATGCCGGGCATTGATGCCGCGACAGACCTGCCCGACCCGCTGATCTGGATGGCCTACATGGCCGCCGCCACGTCGAAGATCAAACTGGCGACCGGCATTCTGATTCTCTCCCAGCATTCCCCCGTTGTCTGCGCCAAGCAAGTGGCAACCCTTGATGCCATGAGCGGCGGCCGCGTGCTACTGGGCATCGGCGTCGGCTGGCTGCGCGAGGAGTTCGAGATCATCGGCGCGAATTTCGAGGAACGGGGCCCTCGCTGCGACGACTACATGAAGGCCATGCGCGCGCTCTGGCAGATGGAGCGGCCAAGTTACGATGGACGGTTCGTCAAGTTCGACGGCGCCTACTGCCGGCCCAAGCCCGCCAACGGCACGGTGCCGCTGATCGTCGGCGGCCATTCCAAGGCCGCAGCACGCCGGGCCGGGCGGCTGGGCGACGGCTTCTTCCCTGCCCGCGGCTCGCCTGGTGAGCTGTTCCAACTGGCACGCGATACGGCCACAGAGCAGGGCCGCGACCCGGACGAAATCGAGTTCACCGCCAGCCTGCCGGACGATCTGGACGACCTTAAAGGCCTGGCGGATATGGGCGTGAAGAGAATCCTGGTGCCCGTCACCGGCGCCGCAGGGCTGGCAGGCCGCATCCGCGGGCCGGAAGACCTGGCGAAATGGCGCGATGTGATCGACAAATATGCAGAACTGTAATCTCTCATTCATTGACCTGCCCGCGTCTTAGACCAATGTCCTGATGCGGAACCGGACCTTCGCCAATTATGTAGAGGGTTCCGGTTCCCGGATTTGCCCAAGCGACGTGACGGGAACGCTCGAACACAAGAGGCCCCCAATGGCGAAGCAATTGCTGCATCTCGTATTCGGCGGTCGGCTCGTAGACCCGCATTGCCGGACCTTCGAAAACGTCAAGGATATCGACATCGTCGGGATGTATCCAAACTATGCCGAGGCTCTGAAAGCATGGCGTGGCAAGGCCCAAAGCACCATCGACGATGCCGAAATGCGCTATTTCATCGTTCACCTGCACCGCCTGTTCGACCCCGCTACTGACGATCACCCGATCGCGGCGGAAGAGGAACGGGAGCACGCCTGAGTCGAATGCGGCCGGAAAACCTCGACCGGGCGGCACTGGAAGCGGATATCGCGGACCAAGGCTTCGCGCTGACGCCTCCTCTGCTTTCGGCGAGGGAATGTCAGGATCTGATCGCGCTCTATGGCGATGACCGAGTCTTCCGCAAACGCATCGTTATGGCCAGGCATGCGTTCGGCGAGGGCGATTATGGCTATTTCGCCGCGCCGTTGCCGCCGCTGGTTCACGAATTGCGGGCCAGTTTCTATAAGCGGCTCGCGCCCGTTGCCAACCGGCTGATGGAAGCGATGGGGCGGGATACGCGCTATCCGTCAACCCTCGCCGAATACCGCGCCGTCTGTGCCGCGGCGGGTCAGACCCAGCCGACGCCGTTGCTGCTGCGTTACGGCCCGGGCGGCTACAACCGCCTGCACCGCGACCTTTATGGCGACCTTTCCTTCCCGATCCAGGCAACCGCAATGTTGAGCCGGCCCGGAAAGGATTTTGCCGGCGGTCAGTTCCTGCTGGTCGAAAACCGCCCGCGCCAGCAGGCTATCGGCACCGCGGTCGACATTCCGCAGGGTTGCTTCATCCTGTTTGCGACCAACGAACGGCCGGTGCAAGGCGCGCGCCGCTTATTGCGAGCATCGGTGCGTCATGGCGTCAGCCGCATCACGCACGGCCAACGCTTCACGCTGGGCCTGATCTTCCACGATGCTGCCTGAGTAGTCAGTGGCCGTCGCGCCCGCTAAGGTACGCCCCGGTCAACACGTCCCAGAGGAATCTACCCATGCATTTTGGTGCCTCCATGTTCTGCACCGACTATTCCATGCCCCCGGCCGAACTGGCGCCGGCGCTGGAGGAGCGGGGATTCGAGTCGTTCTGGGCGCCGGAACATTCACACATTCCGCTGTCCCGCAAATCGCCCTGGGGCGGCGGGCCGGAACTGCCGAAACGTTATTATGATGTGATCGACCCGTTCGTCGGGCTAGCCACCGCCGCGGTGGTCACCAAGACATTGAAACTCGCCACTGGCGTCTGCCTGATTATCCAGCGCGACCCGATCCAGTTGGCAAAGGAAGTTGCGACGCTGGACCTGTTGTCCGATGGGCGTTTCCTGTTCGGCATCGGCGCCGGCTGGAATCGGGAAGAAATGGCCGATCACGGCACCGACCCAAAAACCCGCGTCCGGCTGATGGCCGAGCGCGTGGCGATGCTCAAGACGATCTGGACCGAGACCAAGCCGGAATTCAAGGGCGAATTCCACAGTTTCGAACCCATGATGACCTGGCCGAAGCCGGTGCAAAAACCGCATCCGCCAATACTGGTCGGCGGCGCCATGCCCCACGCCGCAAAGCGCGCCATCGCCTTTGGCGACGGCTGGATTCCGCTGGGCGGGCGCGGTGCGGATGTTCTGGAGCAACTGCCGCGCTTTCGCCAAATGGCGGCGGAAGCCGGGCGCGATGCCGACAGCCTGCCGGTATCGGTGTTTGGCGCCAGCCAGGATGCCGACTTGCTGAAACGGTGCCGCGATGCGGGCATTGCGCGTGTGGTGTTCAGCCTCGATTCGGCCAAGGCGGACGAAGTACTGCCGGTGCTCGACCGGATCGCTAACCTGAAGGCAAGTCTCGGCTGATCTGGCCGGTGGAGGAAGCAGATGCGCGGTATTCGGATTGTGGCGCTGCTCGCCCTGTTTGCGGCGGCCGGCTGCGAAACACTCGGCATCAGCGATGCCGAGGACGACCAGACCGTCAGCGAGGCACCGGCGGCGCGGCCGGTCCGGCAAAAGGCGCCAGATGTGCCGCCTCCGCTGCCTGTCCGGGAGCCGCCAATGATCGCCCCGCTTGACCCGGCCTTGCCAACGGAAGAGACGCCGCCCGCGCCGCTGCCCGAAGCGGAAACGCTACCGATGGCAGAGCCGTCGCCTGTGACGCCTGGAGCGGCGGCACCGGCAATGCCCGCCCCGCGGATCGCCCCCCTGCCGGAGAAGCCCGCCGCCGCGCCAAAGCCGGAGGCGAAGAAGGCCCAGCCGAAACCGGAGGTGAAGGCAACGCCGCCCGCGCCGCAACGCATGGACGATCCGGCTCCGGCCGCGCCGGATGTGGAAGTGTTGCAGGTTGCACCGCGACAGGCGGAGACGCCATCGGCGCCTGACCGGGAGCCCGATAACGGGCCAGCCCCGCCGCAGGCCGCCACGCAAGCGCCGGCAGCAGCATCCGATGTCGAAGTCCTCTCGCTGACCCCGCGCAAGACCGCGCCGGCGGCCGCCCCAGAGTCAGAAACCGCGCCGGACATGCCTGCCCCAGAGACGCCGGATACAGAAACGCCGCCGCAGACCGAAGCGCCGGCTGCCGCCCCCGCGCCGACCTCTCCCGAAAGCGGCCAAGCCTATATCCCCTGTCGCCTCCGAGGCGAAATTGTCATGGCGACACCAAACGACTGTACCCAAATGGGAGGAGTGCCTCTGCAATAGCCGTGGCCTGCGCAACAGGGGATATGTAGCGGATGGCCGAAGCCCTCCTGCTGGTCGACCTTCAGAACGATTTCTGCCCTGGCGGCGCATTGGCCGTACCGGATGGCGATGCGGTCATCCCGGTTGCAAACCGTCTGGCGCAACGTTTCGACTATGTCCTGCTGACGCAGGATTGGCATCCGCCGGCGCACCGGTCGTTCGCAAGCCAGCATCCGGGCAGGGCCGCGTTCGAAACCGTGACCATGTCCTATGGCGAGCAAACGCTTTGGCCGGATCACTGCATCCAGAACACCGAAGGTGCAGCATTCCATCCCGGCCTGGAAGAGCCGGGGGCGGAATTGGTGATCCGCAAGGGGTTCCGTCCGCATATCGACAGTTATTCCGCCTTTTACGAGAATGACCGGTCGACCCCAACCGGCCTGGCGGGCTATCTGCGCGAACGCGGCATCACAGCGCTGACCATGGCCGGGCTCGCGTATGATTTCTGTGTGCTCTATTCTGCATTGGACGCGCGCCGTCTTGGTTTCGGCGTAACGGTGGTGGAAGCCGGGTGCCGCGCGATTGACCTGGATGGCTCGGCGGCAGCAGCGACGCGCGCGATGCAGGAAGCCGGCGTCCGCCTCCTGGCGGACCCGCCCTGAACTTCCCTCAATGAGGAGGACCGAACCCAATGAAATTTTTCCTCTGGCCTGGTGATTTCGTCGCCGGCCTGACCGGCCTGCCCAAAGGCTCGGACAACCGGCTGGTGCTGCGCATGTATGCGAACGTGCTCATCTGGGGCATTCTTTGCGCCGTGATTCTGGCAATGATCCTCATTTAGCGCGCTGCCCCTCTCATGGCCCTTGCGCCCATCGGCTCCGAGCCGCGGCATGCAGCCTATGACGTCGTGATTGTGGGCGGCGCCATGATGGGCTCCGCCACGGCTTGGTTCCTGGCAAGCAACCGCCATTTCGATGGCCGCGTGCTGGTGGTCGAACGCGACCCGACCTATGAGAATTCTGCCACCGCCCGCACCAATTCCTGCATCCGGCAGCAATATTCGACCGAGATCAACATTCGCATCTCGCAGTTCGGCGCAAACTATGTGAAGAATTTCCGCGCCCATATGGGCGGTGAGCCTGATGTCCCGGACGTGCCGCTGCAAAGCTTCGGCTACATGTATCTGGCTGAGGACGAGCGCTTCGCCGATGTGCTGCGCGCCAATCACATGACACAGGCAGCCTGCGGTGCCGGCACCCGGCTGATGACACCGGGGGAGATCGCCGCAGCCTACCCCTTCTACAATGTCGACGACATCGTGCTTGCCAGCCACAACGCCCAAGACGAAGGCTATTTCGAGGGCTCGACCCTGTTCGACTGGTGGCGGCGCATGGCGCGCCGGCGCGGCGTCGAATATGTCGCGAACGAAGTGGTCGCAATCCAGCGCACGGGCGCGGGTATCGAGAGCGTCACCCTGGCCTCCGGCGAGCGTGTGGCCTGCGGCTGGCTGGTGAACGCCGCTGGCACCCGCGGTGCCCAGGTCGCCGACATGGCCGGCATCGCCATTCCGGTCGAGCCGCGCAGGCGCTTTACTTTCGTATTTTCCGCTGCGGAACGCCTCCCCCGCGACCTGCCGCTGACCATCGACCCGTCCGGCGTGCACGTTCGCAGCGATGGCGTCAACTATCTCTGCGGGTGCCCGCCGGACAACGACAGCGCAGTGGACTTCGACGATTTCGCCGTCGACTATTCCGTATGGGAGGAAAAGGTGTGGCCTGCCCTCGCCCATCGCGTGCCCGCCTTCGAGCGCATCAGGCTGCTGAACGCCTGGATGGGCCATTACGACTACAACACGCTGGATCAGAACGCGATTGTCGGCCCGCACGACGAAGTCAGTAATTTTCTGTTTCTGAACGGCTTTTCGGGTCACGGTTTCCAGCAGGCGCCCGCTATGGGCCGGGGCATTGCGGAATGGATCGCTCATGGCGAGTTCCGCTCGCTCGATCTCTCCCCGCTAGGCTATGGCCGCATCGCCCGTGGCGAGCCGTTCCGCGAACGCGCGATCATCTAGCCAATTCGCGTCAACGGGCGTAGGTTTCGACGATAGCATTTGCCTGATTGCCGGAGAGCCCAGCCCCATGCGCGACTTCCACCAGCCCACCCGATCCGCCGTCCGCGCCACTAATGGCATGGTCGCGACCTCGCAGCCCAGTTCCACGCTGGCCGGTATCGAGATGTTGCGGGCTGGCGGCAATGCCATTGATGCCGCCGTCGCCGCGGTTGCCGTGCAGTGCGTGACC
The DNA here is from genome assembly GCA_041687435.1 of Alphaproteobacteria bacterium. Taxonomy (GTDB): domain Bacteria; phylum Pseudomonadota; class Alphaproteobacteria; order Bin95; family Bin95; genus JACKII01. The sequence continues at coordinate 3,555 of JAWLBX010000038.1, read as the reverse complement.
GAACCGGGCTCCACCGGCATTGGCGGCGACTGTTTTTGCCTCTACAAGCCGGCGAACGGCCCGCTGGTCGCATTGAACGGTTCCGGCCGCGCACCGGCTGCCGCCTCTGCCGAATGGTATGCGGATCAGGGTATCACCAAGCTGGAGACCACCTCGCCCCATGCCGTCACCGTGCCGGGCGCGGTGGATGCGTGGGAGGCGCTGCTGCGCGACCACGGCACCAAATCCTTGGGCGAATGCCTGCAATGGGCCATCGGCTATGCGGAAAACGGCTTCGCGGTGCACGACCGCGCCGCGCTGGACTGGCAATTGGCCGAGGACAAGCTTTCCATCGACCCCGCCGCCAAGGCGATCCTGCTGCGGAACGGCGGCAAGGCGCCGAAGGAGGGCACCGTCTACCGCCAGCCGGAACTGGCCGCGACGATGAAAAAGATCGCCCAAAAGGGCCGCGACGCCTTTTACACCGGCGAGGTAGCGGAGGATCTGGTCAATCACCTGCGCTCTAAGGGTAGTCTGCACACGCTGGACGATTTTGCCGCCAACCAGCCGGAATACGTCACACCCATCGTCACCGACTACAAGGGCTATCAGGTCTACGAATGCCCGCCGAATGGGGTCGGAATCATCGCGCTGTTGATGATGAACATGTGGGAGGGCTTCGAGCAGCCGGAAGACCCGCTGGATATCACCCGCCTGCACCGCATGGCGGAGGTCAGCCGCCTCGGCATCCGCGACCGCAACGCCTTTGTCGCCGACCCGCGAATGGCGGACGTGCCGCAGGATCTGCTGCTGTCGAAAGACTATGCGGGACGCCTGCGCAGCCTGATCGACGACAAGCACGCCATGCCGGAACTACCGCCGCCGGGCCTCGATAAGAATGGCGACACGGTGTACCTGTGCGTCGTGGACAAGGACGGCAACGCCTGCTCCTTCATCAACTCCACCTTCCACAGCTTCGGCAGCGGCATTGTCGGCCCGAAATCGGGCGTGGTACTGCAAAACCGCGGCTGGGGCTTCACGCTGGAGCAGGGCCATCCGAACGCCATCCAGGGCGGCAAGCGCCCGGCGCACACGATCATTCCCGGCATGCTGATGAAGGATGACCAGGCGGTGATGCCGTTCGGCGTCATGGGTGGCAACTACCAGCCGATTGGCCATACCTGGGTGCTGTCCAACATGCTCGACTACGGCATGGACCCGCAGGCGGCCATCGCCCTGCCCCGCGTCATGAGCTATGGCGGAAAGCTGGAGTTGGAGACCACGATCGGGCCGAAAGTGGCCAGCGAACTGCGCGCCATGGGCCACGATTGCGAATATCTGGTGCGCCCACATGGCGGCGGCCAGGCCATCTGGATCGACCGTAAGGAAGGCGTTCTGACGGCGGGCAGCGAAACCCGGAAGGACGGCTGCGCGCTGGGGTACTGACGGCCAAGCGCCCCGCGGCGCTTCCCCGGTCAGCGAACCAGGATCATGCGGTCGCCCTGTATCTGAAAGGACCGGAAGCGGTCCAGATAGCTCATGCCCAGCAAAGGGGTGTGGAGGTCGCCGCCGTTGACGATGGCCCCCACGTTCCGGTCGGTGAAAGGGCCGAGCGCTACGGAGTCGAGCACGACGGGCGCACCACTGACCGTGCCGTTGGCAGTTTTCGCCTGCCGCGTGAACGCAAGCCTGTCCACGTCGAAGCCCGCCGCTTCGGCAGCCTCGCGCGTCAACACCAATTCGGTGGCGCCCGTATCGATCAGAAAGGGCATGCCCTCTCCATTAACGGACAGGCGCGCGTAGAAATGACCGTCGGCGGCACGACGGAATGTGATTGTTTGATCATCGGCAACGCGGCCCTCGCCTACCCTGACGATCGCGACCAGCTCATCCTTGAAGCCATAGGCCAGCACGGTCGCAACAATGACCAAGGCCCAAATCGCCATATGCTGCAGCGATTGCCCCAGCCGATGCCGATAGAGCGAGAAGACGGAAACCAGGACGACGATTCCCAGCACGCTCAGATAGAAAAGGCGTGCCTGTTCGGATGCATTCAAATCACCCATGCCGCCGTTACCTCCATCGGAACCAATAGCCGATCAATTCTTTAACTTGGTTGTGCCCGGCTAGCCAGATGCGTCCAAATGGCGGACGCCATCAGCATCCATCTGGCATTGCGGCATCGAACCCGCTTAAGATGGTGTTTCCCGGCTCCCTCGACTTTGGTCTGCAATGACTGCTCCCACCGCCTCAATCCCACCCCTCTCCCGCGATGCCCGGGTGATCAGCCTTGTCGGGGCGGCGCATTTTTTCAGCCATTTCTATCAACTGGTGCTGCCGGCCCTGTTCGTGTTCATGGCCGATGAGTATGGCTATTCCTATCTGGAACTGGGCCTGCTGGTGACCGTGTTCAGCGTCATGAGTGGCGTCGCGCAGACGCCGCTTGGCATGATGGTGGATAAGCTGGGGGCGCGATGGCTACTGATTCTCGGCGCCGCGGTTCTGTCGGCCAGCATTCTGGGCTTCGGCCTTGTCGAATCCTATGAGGCGATGCTGGTGCTCGCGGTGATTGGCGGTGTGGCCAATGCCGTCTATCACCCGGCCGATTTCTCGATCCTGGCCGCCAAGGTGCATGAGAAACGGCTGGGCCGCGCCTTCTCCTTGCATTCCGTCTCCGGCAATATCGGCTGGGCGATGGCGCCGATCGTGATGGTGCCGCTCGCCTCGCTCTATGGCCTGAAAACGGCGTTTATCGTCGCCGGCGCCTGCGGCCTCGCCACGTCGGCGGTATTGCTGCTGCAGGCCGGACATCTCGAAACCGATGCCGACCGGCGCCCAAAACTTCCCAAGGGCGAGAAAAAGGCCAAGAGCGGCGAAGGCCCAAGCTGGCATTTCCTGCTCTCGCGCGCAGCATTGCTGCTGCTGGCGTTCCAGATCGTTCATGCGATGGCGTTCGGCGGCATTCGCAATTTCACCCTGCCGGCGCTGACGGCGCTGACGGATCTTGCCCCGGAACTGATCGCAAGCGCGCTGACCGGCTATCTGGTCGGCGCCTCGTTCGGCAATATCGCTGGCGGATGGGCGGCCGATACGACTGGACGGCCGCAACTGATCTTCTATTTCAGCATTCTGACCATTGCGGCACTGACGGCGCTGATCGGCTCGGTTGCCATGCCTGCGGTTCTCCTGATCCCGGTGTTCGCGCTGGCCGGCGGCCTGAACGGCACGCTGCTGCCGGTGCGCGACCTGCTGGTGCGGGCGCTTGCCCCGAAAGGGCAGATGGGCACGCTCTACGGCTTCACCTCCTCCGGGCTTAGCCTGGGCAACGCCATCACGCCGCTGATCTATGGCTGGCTGATGGATATCGGCAACCCGCGCTGGATATTCTATACCAGCGCCATCCTGATGCTGTGCGCGCTGGCCACCTATGTGGAGGCGCGGAGCGAGCAGGCGAAATAGGCGGCCGGGGTAGCGGACGGGGGAACCTGCGCCGCCTACCCCTCCACCTCCACGACCGCATCCACCTCCACGGCGAATCCCAGCGGCAGGGAGGGAACGCCGACAGCGAAGCGTGCA
>JAWLBX010000037.1:0-22788 GCA_041687435.1 Alphaproteobacteria bacterium | reverse complement strand
TGACACCGCTTTACCCGGACCAGAAGCTGAAGCTGGAGTTCGATAAACCGAACGAAAACAGCAATGTCACCCGGGTGATCGACCTGATCTCCCCGCTGGGCAAGGGCCAGCGTGCGCTGATCGTGGCGCCGCCCCGCACCGGCAAGACGGTGATGTTGCAAAATATTGCCCACGCCATCACCGAGAATAATCCAGAGATCTACCTTATCGTGCTGCTCATCGACGAGCGGCCGGAGGAGGTGACGGATATGCAGCGCTCGGTCAATGGCGAGGTCATCGCCTCCACCTTCGACGAGGTCGCCGCCCGTCATGTCCAAGTGACAGAGATGGTGCTGGAGAAGGCGAAACGGCTGGTTGAATACAAGCGTGATGTGGTCATTCTGCTCGACTCGATCACCCGTTTGGCCCGTGCCTATAACACCGTCGTACCCTCGTCCGGCAAGGTGCTAACCGGTGGTGTCGATGCGAACGCCTTGCAACGGCCCAAGCGATTTTTCGGCGCCGCGCGGAATATCGAGGAAGGCGGCTCGCTCTCCATTATCGCCACCGCTCTGATCGACACAGGCAGCCGCATGGATGAGGTGATCTTCGAAGAGTTCAAAGGCACCGGTAACAGTGAAATCGTGCTGGACCGCAAGCTGGCTGACAAGCGCACCTGGCCGGCGATTGACATCGGCAAGTCCGGAACCCGTAAGGAAGAATTGCTGGTCAGCCGTCAGGAACTGCAGAAGATGTGGGTGTTGCGCCGCGTGCTGATGCCGATGGGGCCGCAGGATGCGATGGAATTCCTGCTGACCAAGCTGAAGGAAAGCAAAAGTAACACCGACTTTTTCCAGTCCATGAACCAGTAAAAAAAACCCGGAGCCGCCAAACGGTTCCGGGTTTACCACAATTTAACCTGTCCCGTCAGGGACCGGCTTAAAAGCTTCTCAGTCCCTCAATGCCTTGGCGAATACTTCTGCCGTGCGGCCATTGGCAAGGTCGGCATTTTCCTTGTTATAGGGTTTGCCGCCGATGCGGGCGAAGGCGTGATCCATGCCGGGATAGCTGTGGATCATGACGTTCGGGTTGCCAGCCAAGCCTTCCTTCACTTTGGCCTGAGCCTCCTTCGGCACGAAGCCGTCTTCCTCGGCAATGTGCAGAACCAGCGGCGCTTTGATCTTGGCGGCCTCGTCCAGCAGGTCCTCAATGCCGACACCGTAGTAACCGACATTGCAGTCGGTGTCGGACCGGCAGGCCATCAGGTAGGCCATCTTGCCGCCCAGGCAGAAACCGACGGTGCCAACCTTGCCATTGCTGCCATCCAGCTTGCGAGCATAGTCGACGGTGGCCTTCAGGTCGTCGACCCCTTTGTCCACATCAAACCCCTGATAGAGCTCGAAGGCCTTCTTCCATTCGGCCTCGCTCGCATCCGTGATATCGACATGCGGTTCCTGCCGCCAGAACAGGTCTGGCGCAATGGCGATATACCCCTTGTCGGCCCACTCCTGGGCGATGTCGCGCATGGCATGGTTGACGCCGAAAATTTCCTGGATGCAGACGACGACTCCGGCAGCGCCACTACCGGATGGGCGCACAAGATGGGCATCGAACGTGCCGCCGTCGCGGGCGGGAATTTGAACCCAATTCAGCATTTGGTGTGCCTCCTGATTGATACGTTAGAGGGGAAACCCGCGGGGACTATGCGGTTTTCGGCGTTTGGGTGCAATCATCGGCTGGGAAATCGGGCCGTGATGGCTCTTGCGCGGATGTGTGGAAGTGGTGAGACTGACGGCCTCTGTTTCCCTCGACCCGTAGAAGGCTTTTTCCCGTGCTGCACGAACTCCGCACCTATACATTTCGCGCCGGCCAGGCCCCGCTGGCCGCCAAGAATTCTGGTGAGACCGCCCGCGATATCCGCGGCGACGATTACGGCAAGCTGGAAGGATATTGGCTGCCGGAAGTCGGCCCGCTCAACCAGGTCATGCATCTCTGGAGCTATGACAGCTTCGCGCACCGGGAAGAGCGGCGGAAGGCGTTGGCGCAGAACCAGCGGTGGACCAATGAATACCTGCCTCTGATGCGCCCGATCATCCTGCGCCAGGATATTCGTCTGCTGAACCCGATCATCGGCCCGGTGGCGCCGGCGGACCCGAGCAATATTTACGAATTCCGCTATTACCGGCTGCAGGTCGGCGCGATGAAGCGCTGGCTCGACCTGTTCACCAATGCGCTAACGGTGCGGGAGAAATACTCGAAGATTGTCGGCCTCTGGACGACGGAAGCGGGCCAGCCGAACGAGGTCTGCCATATCTGGGCCTATAAGGATTTCGACGCGCGTATGCAGGCCCGCACTGCGGCAACGCAAGATCCGCAATGGCAGGCTTTCCTGAAAGAGGGCGGGCCGCTGATCGAGGAAATGAACAACGTGCTGATGTTGCCGTCGGCTCACTCGCCGCTGCAGTAACCTTATTGTGTGCTTGCGGAACGGTTGCGGCTGCCCCATTTTGGGAGCGGTCGCTGCCGAGCCGGTGGGGTCCTCTGCAACAGCTGAAGGAATTGAGCGATGCCGAGCCGTTCATTCGCTGCCCTGATGGTGGCATTGGGATTGCTGGCCGCCAGTCCCGCCAGCGCCATGATGAGCGGCGGCGACAGCGTGAACCTGCCGGATATCGAAAAGCTGATTGCCGAGCAGAAGCTTGATATGGCGGTGGAAAAGCTCCAAGAATACACTGAAAAATCGCCCTGGGATCCGGATGGTTTCAACCTGATGGGCTATAGCCAGCGCAATCTCGGCCGGTTTGCGGAAGCAAAAGCCGCCTATGATCGGGCGCTGCGGCTCGATCCCGCCCATGCCGGCGCGCTGGAGTATCTTGGCGAACTGTATTTGCAAACGGGCGAACCGGAAAAAGCGCAGGAACAGCTGCAGAAACTGGCTGAGATTTGCGGAACCGGCTGTGCGGAGTACCAGACCCTGGCCAAGGCGATAGACGCACAAAAGTAAGCCGCAACCCAAGCGAGCACACTGCCGAACGGTTTCCGCGCTGTTGCACCCCGCTCTGTTGCAATTGCCCAATCGGGCTGGGGTGAATAGTGCGTGGCAATTCAGATGGATTGCAGACGAAGGAGGCGCCGCCAGCCGTTGACGAAACCCCGCAGCCAGTGCGGGATTGCAGGCCGGTTGTCCGGCCTCACCATTTTTTGAGACCATTCATGCACTCACAAGACACCATCGTTGCTCTGGCTAGCGGCAGCACCCCTGCCGGTGTTGCCGTGCTGCGCCTGTCCGGCACAGCGGCCTTTCCCATACTGGAGTCAGTGACGAGCCAACCTTTGCCGGAGCCGCGCCGCATGGCCCTGCGCGCTGTCCGCGATCCAGCCTCTGGCGAATTGCTCGATCGTGCCCTGGCCGTGCGGTTCGTGGCTCCGCACAGCTTTACCGGGGAGGATGTGGTCGAACTGCACCTGCACGGCGGCCCGGCCATCGTCGCCGATACGCTTGCCGCCATTCTACGCCAACCAGGTTGCCGGCAGGCGCGCGAGGGCGAGTTCACCAGACGGGCGTTCGATCGCGGCCGGCTCGACCTGACCGCGGTTGAGGGGTTGGCTGACCTCGTGCGCGCCCGTACCGCCGCGCAACGGCGACAGGCGTTATCGGCAGCGGGCGGTGAGGCACACAGGACCATTCTGGACTGGCGCGACCGGCTGCTGCGCGCCCGCGCGCTTACCGAAACCATGATCGATTTTGTGGATGAGGACGTGCCCGCCGATCTGCTGGCAGAAGCGCAGGCGACGGTTCTGGCTGTGGTCAGGGCAATGCGTGCAGCGCTTGCCGACGCGGCGGCAGGGTTCGCCGTGCGCGAAGGTCTGCACGTCGCCATTGTCGGCCCGCCGAATGTCGGAAAATCCACCCTGCTCAATGCCATCGCAGGGCGGGAAGCCGCTATTGTCTCTGCCATACCGGGCACGACCCGCGACGTGGTGGAGATCACGCTCGACCTTGGCGGCTATCTCGTTGTGATCGCTGATACCGCGGGGCTGCGCGAAACCGGAGATGCGATTGAAGCCGAAGGCGTTCGCCGGGCCCAGGCGATGATGCAGCGCGCCGATCTGTGTATTGAAGTGCGGGACTTGTCGGACTTGTCGGCCGATACTGATACCGGACCAGCCGCCGATTTTCCGGCCGGCAAGCGGCTAGTGTTCTGGAACAAGGCCGACCTGGCGGGCAGCAGCGCGCCTGCGGAGGGTATCACCGGCTCGGCCGCGCAAGGCGAGGGCGTGGACCGGCTGCGCCGGGTCATCCTGGAGACCGCGCGCGATCTGGCCAGCCGGGGCGAGCATGGCGTGATCCAGCGCAGCCGCCATCAGACCGCCATTGCCGTAGCGTCCAGAGCGCTCGACCTCTGGCAGGATGCGGATGCTTCCGAAGAAATTTTGGCATCGGCGCTGGATCATGCTATCCGGGCGCTGGACGAGGTGGTGGGCGCATCCCATGTGGAACACATGCTGGACATCATCTTCCGTGAATTTTGTATCGGAAAGTGAAAAAGGTTTCATGTGAAACCCCGGCGCCTGTTTGAAGCTGCCGGATTGAGGACAAGGGTTATGTACGACGTCATTGTCATTGGCGGCGGCCACGCCGGAACCGAGGCGGCGGCCGCTGCGGCACGCCTTGGCGCGAAGGTCGCGCTGGTGACCCATCGGGCCGATACCATTGGCGAAATGTCGTGCAATCCGGCCATGGGCGGCGTCGGCAAGGGCCATTTGATCCGCGAGATCGACGCGCTCGACGGTGTGATCGGCCGGGCGAGCGATGCTGCCGGCATTCAATTCCGCCTGTTGAACCGCAGCAAGGGCCCGGCGGTGCATGGCCCGCGGGTGCAGGCGGACCGGAAACTGTACAAACATGCGGTGCAGCAGGCGCTGCGGCAGTGGCCGAACCTGACCATCATTGCCGACCCCGCCACCGGTCTGATCTGCCGGCAAAACACGGTTGAAGGTGTGGTGTGCGAGTCCGGCAAGTCTTACCGCGCGGCTGCCGTCGTCATCACCACCGGCACGTTCCTGCGTGGTGTCATCCATATCGGCGAAGAGCAGACGCCGGCCGGCCGCTTTGGCGAGCCTGCCAGCAATGGGTTGTCGGCTGCATTCCTGGCCGCAGGCTTTCAGTTGCAGCGGCTGAAAACCGGCACGCCCGCCCGGCTCGATACCAAAACCATCGATTATGCCGCCTGCCAGTTGCAGCCGGGCGACGAGCCGGCGGAGCCGCTATCAACACTGACCCTGGTCATCGTCAACCCGCAGGTGCCGTGCTTCATTACCCGCACCACCCCCGCCGGGCACGCGCTGGTGCGGGAGAATGTGCATCGCACGGCCATGTATGCCGGCCGCCTTGCCGGGCCGGGCCCGCGCTATTGCCCGTCGATCGAAGACAAGGTGATGCGGTTTCCCGACCGCGACAACCACCAGATCTTTCTGGAGCCGGAAGGCCTCGACACCGACTTGGTCTACCCGAACGGCATCAGCACCTCGCTACCGCAGGACGTGCAGCTGGCGTTTCTGCGCACCATTCCCGGCCTGGAGCGGGTGGAGATGGTGCGGCCTGGCTATGCCATCGAGTACGATTACATCGATCCGCGCGAACTGGCGCCGACGCTGGAGACCAAACGGCTGCGCAACCTGTTTCTCGCCGGCCAGATCAACGGTACCACCGGCTATGAGGAGGCCGCGGCGCAGGGGTTGGTCGCAGGCCTGAACGCGGCCCGCCGGGCCGGGGCTCAGGATGGTGTCGTGTTCGACCGGGCCGACGGCTATCTGGGCGTGTTGATCGACGACCTCGTCACCCGCGGCGTTGACGAACCCTACCGCATGTTTACCTCGCGCGCCGAATACCGCCTGTCCATGCGCGCAGACAACGCCGACCAGCGGCTGACACCGCGCGGCATGGAACTGGGTCTGGTAGAGGCAGAGCGCGCCGCCGCATTCCAGGCCAAGGAGCAGGCGCTGGCCAATGGCAAGGCCCGCTTGCAATCGTTCACTGCGAGAGCTCAGGATCTGGCGGAGCATGGATTATCGGAGAAAGCCGACGGTCGCACCCGCACTGCCTGGGATATTCTCGCCCGGCATCGCAGCGAGCCGGATAAAGTGTTGGCGATTTGGCCGGAGCTTGGCGGCATCGCGCCGAAAATTCTCAACCAGCTCGGCATAGAGGCGCACTACCAGGGGTATTTGCAGCGCGAAATTCAGGATATCGCCCGATACCGCCAGGACGAGGATTTGCTGCTGCCACTTGATCTTGATTATGCCGGCGTCGCCGGCATTTCGACCGAGGAACGCCAGAAGTTGCTTCGCACGCGCCCGGCGACCTTGGGCGCGGCCGGTCGGATTCCTGGCATTACGCCGGCCGGATTGGTCGCGCTGCTGCGCCATGTGAAACGTCGGCCCCAGCGCGCGGCGGCTTAAGGCCCGTGCCTGTACCGACCGATCAGGCGGCGATGGCGGCGATGGCTGTAATTCGCCCGGTTTCCGAGAGTATGACCGCGGGCTTGCAGTTTTATGCGGATCAGTTGCGCCTGTGGCAGCGCAAGACGAATCTCGTGGCGCCTTCCACACTCGATTCGGTTTGGCAGCGGCATTTCCTCGATAGCTGGCAGGCGTTGCCGCTGTTGCCGGCGGCGCCGGAGCGCCCGATCGTGGATTTCGGCAGCGGCGCTGGGTTTCCGGGCTTGATCATCGCGATGGCCGGAATTGGCCCGGTGCATCTGATCGAATCGAATCAGCGCAAGGCTGGCTTTCTGCGCTATGTTGCGGCACAAACCGGCACCGCGGTTACGGTCCACACCTGCCGGATCGAAGACCCGGCCCTGTGCACCCTGGCGCCGGTGGCGGCCGTTACGGCGCGAGCCTGCGCTGCATTAGGCCAATTGCTCGCCTGGGCGTCGCCATTGGTTGACCGCGACAGCCGCTTGGTGTTCTTGAAGGGGCAGTCCTGGCGGGAGGAAATAGCCGCTGCCGAGAGCGATTGGAGCTTCGAATGGTCCAGCACGCCCAGCGTTACCGACCCACAGGCTGCAATTGTCGTGATCACCGCATTGGAGCCGCGCCGTCCGCATGACCCGACCTAGCCCATCGCGCATTGTGGCGATAGCCAACCAAAAGGGCGGCGTCGGCAAAACCACCACCGCCGTCAACCTGGCCGCGGCGTTGGCGCTGGCGGGTGCACGGGTGCTGGTGATTGATCTCGACCCTCAGGGCAACGCCTCGACTGCGCTCGGCATGGGCCGCCAGCAGCGGATGCGTACGATCTACGACGTACTGTGCGACGACTGCAGCCTGGCGGAAGCCGCAATGCCGACCGCCATCGACCGTCTTACCTGCGTGCCGGCCACGGTCGATTTGGCAGCGCTGGAGGTGGAGCTTTCGGAAAGTACCGGGCGCGAGTTGCTGCTGCGCCATGTGTTGCAACAACTCGACGGTTTTCTGGTGGCACGCCGTCCGGAATTCGTGTTGATCGATTGCCCGCCGACATTGGGTCTGCTGACCGTGAACGCGCTGGCCGCGGCTGACAGTATTCTGGTACCATTGCAGGCGGAATTCCTGGCGCTAGAAGGGTTGAGCCATTTGCTGCGCACGGTGGAAACCTTGACCGGCCGCATCAATCCCAATCTTGCCATCGATGGCATTTTGATGACCATGGTCGACCGCCGCAATAATCTGTGTGCCGCTGTGGTCGATGACGCGCGCAGCAATCTGGGCGAATTGGTCTACCAGACCGAAATTCCGCGCAATATCCGCCTGTCGGAAGCGCCGTCGCACGGCATGCCGGTGGCGCTCTACGACCCGCGCTGCACCGGTACGCAGGCCTATGCCGCACTGGCGGCGGAGTTCATGGCGCGGCACCGCACATGGCAGCAGGGGAAAGCCTGATGGCTGACGAGCAGACACGCCGCGGCGCCCGCGGCAAGCCCTTGGGCCGGGGATTAGCGGCGCTGCTGGGCGACATCTCTACCCCTGCCGCGGCACAGGCCGGAGTCGTGTTCGTCCCGACGGGACAGTTGGCGCCGTCGGCGGTGCAGCCGCGCCGCCATTTCGAGGAGGCACCCCTGGCGGAGCTGGCGCAATCGCTCAGGGCGCACGGGGTGATCCAGCCGCTGGTCGTGCGCGCCCGCAAGGACCGGCAGGACCGGTACGAGATCATCGCGGGCGAACGCCGCTGGCGCGCGGCGCAGCTTGCCGGGCTGGACCAGTTGCCGGTGCTGGTTCGCGGCATCAGCGACCAGGAAGCGCTGGCGGTGGCGCTGGTGGAGAACCTGCAGCGCGAAGACCTTTCGCCGATTGAGGAGGCCGATGCCTATCGCCGGCTGATGGAGGATTTCGGCCTGACGCAGGAATCCGTCGCCGGTCTGGTGGGTCGCAGCCGGCCGCAGATCAGCAACATGCTGCGCCTGCTGCGGCTGCCGCCCGCTGTGCGGGACATGGTGAGCGACGGGCGCCTGTCCGCCGGGCATGCGCGCGCCCTGGTCAATTCGGCAGATCCGGAAGCGCTGGCCGAACGGATTGTCCATGAAGGACTGACCGTGCGGGATGCCGAACGCTTGGCCCAGGCAGGGGCGGATGCCGCAGCGAAACCGGCAGCGGGGCGGGTGCCCCGCGATCCGAACGTGGTGGCGCTGGAAAACGAACTGACCGCCACGCTCGGCCTCAAGGCGTCGCTCAAGGTCAAGACCAAGAGCCGGGGCGCGCTGACCCTGCATTACCGGTCGCTGGAGCAACTGGACGGATTGCTTGCCCTTTTGCAGGGGCGGATAAACTGACCGGCGCCAGCGGCGACGCTAGGAGGATCGATAAGTTGACCGTGCATCAAACCGACGTGGCGGTGATTGGCGCCGGCCCGGTGGGCCTGTTCTGTGTGTTCGAGCTCGGGATGGTCGGGCTGCGCTGCCACGTGTTCGATGCGTTGTCGGCGGTCGGCGGGCAGTGTGTGGCGCTGTATCCGGAAAAGCCGATTTACGACATTCCCGGCTATCCCATGGTCGAAGCGCAGCAGCTGATCGACCGGCTGGCGGAACAGGCCGCACCTTTCGAGCCCGCCTATCACCTGGATCATCCGGTTACGCAACTGGAACACCTGCCCGATGGCCGGTGGCGCCTGACCAATGCGGGTGGCGTGCAGGTGGAAGCCGGGGCGGTGATCATTGCCGCCGGTGTCGGTGCCTTCGGCCCGAACCGGCCGCCGCTGGAAGGGATTGAGGCCTTCGAAGGCACCAGCGTTTTCTATCTGGTGGACCGGCGCGAGGCGTTTCGGGACAAGCGGGTGGTAATCGCTGGCGGGGGTGATTCCGCCGTCGATTGGGCGATTTCCCTGGCGGAGGTGGCGGCATCCGTTGCAGTCGTCCACCGGCGCGATAAGTTTCGCGCCGCGCCGGAAAGCGAGCGACGCCTGCGGGAGCTTGCCGCCACAGGGCAGATTGAAATGGTTGTGCCCTACCAGCTTGCCGGTTTGGAAGGGGCGGATGGGCAGTTGTCCGCCGTTATCGTGCAGACCCTGAAAGGCGAGCGGCGCAGCGTTCCGGCCGATGTATTGCTGCCGTTCTTCGGGTTGTCCATGGACCTTGGCCCGATTGCCGAGTGGGGGCTGGCGGTCGAGCACAAGCATATCGCAGTCGATCCGGCCACCTGCGCCACCAACCGGCCCGGACTCTATGCGGTTGGCGACATCGCTACCTATCCCGGCAAGCTCAAGCTGATCCTGACCGGTTTCAGCGAGGCGGCGATGGCTGCGCACGCCATCCACCCGCTGTTGCGGCCGGACGAGGTGTTGCGGTTCGAATATTCCACCACCAAGGGCGTTCCCGGCTGAAGGGAGGGAAGTGCCGAATCCTTTCCGTGTTGCGGGAAGCGATGAAATGCCGCATACTCTGCTGGCCGAGGGGTCTTCCCCGGGCCCCTCCGCGTTCAGCCTATTGCTGGAAAAGGAGTGTGCGGGATGATCGTGAGGCAAATCCTGAAGTCGAAAGGCGCCACCGTTACCGCGGTCCCGGCAGCCGAACCGGTTGCCAATGTCGCCACTCTTCTGACCGAGGCGCGCATTGGCGCGGTGCTGGTGCATGACGCCTGCTGCCGCCCTGTCGGCATTCTGTCGGAGCGGGATATCGTCGCCGGGCTTGCGCGACAGGGCGCCAGCATTTTGGATGCCACGGCGGAATCCCTGATGACCGTGGACCTGATCACCTGCTCGCCGGACGATCACATCGATGAGTTGATGCGGGTAATGACAGATCGCCGGGTCCGGCATTTGCCGGTACTGGAAAACGGGCGTCTGGCCGGCATCATCTCCATCGGCGACGTGGTCAAGGCGCGGATTGCCGAGTTGGAGACCGAAGGGCAGGCACTGCAACGCTATATCGCCGCTGGCGCCTGACGCCCGCTGCCATCCAAGAGCTGGCCAGGGCCGAAGTGCGGCCGAACGGGAATGGGCACTGCGCGAAACCATGCGCCGGCAAAGAGACCGGCGGCAAACATCCGCTTGCCGCCGGATTCGATTTAGGAACTACCGGCCACGATGGCCGTGCTCCTGATGACGGTCGCGGTGGTTACCGCCCCTCTGGCGACGGCTATCATAGCGGCTAGGCCGGTCATGCGCCTTTTTCCAGCGGCTCGGCCGGCTCCAGTCCTTGTGATGGTCGCGGCGGGGTTCCACCCACCGCTGCCGGTTGTGATAGTCGCGTTTGTAGCGGTATTGGCGCCAATGCGGCGGCCGGTGGTGATGGTCTGGTGCTAGAAAGACACCTACCGTCCCGGGAACTCCAAGGATCACCCGGAAATCCACATCCGCCCGTGCGGGCGCCGTGGTAAACATGACAAGCGCTGCGGCTATTGCCGCGGCACCTGTCCACCCGAAAACAGATCCTAGCCGTTTGTAAAGAGCCATGATGGTCTCCTACAGGTCGAACTAGAACGCACCGCCATTAGCTTTTGCGATTTGGCTGCCGAAGGCCAATAAACTTTCCGTCAACGCCTCCGCGTTCACCATCGTGGTTATTCGAGGGTCAAGCCGAATTCCATAGCCAGCGCCGCCGTGTGCTCTCCCAGCAGCGGCGCACCGTGCGGGCTGCGGACCGGGGTTTCGGCAAAACGGATCGGGTTGTGCACCACCGGCACCTCACCCGCCGCGCTATGCGGTGCCGTACCAACCAGGCCGCGCTCGCGTACTTCGGCCGAATCCACCGCTTCGCCGATGGTGCGGATCGGGCCGCCGGGCACGCCGGCTGCGCGCATCGCATCCACCCACTGATCGCGCGGCTCGGTGGCGAAGATGCGCTCGATCTCGGCTGTCAGCGTCTCCTTGTTCTGAACGCGGGCGGGGTTGGTGGTATAGCGCGGGTCTTCGAGCCATTCCGGACGGTGGACGATGTTGTCCACGAACTTTCGCCAGACGCGCTCGCCGCCCAGGGTCATCTGCAACGGACCGTCGCTTGCCTGGAACACGCCGATCGGCTGGGCGGCCGGGCTGCTATTGCCATGGCGCCGCGGCGGGTCGCCGGAAATGCGGTAGTTCAGGCCGTAGAAATAGCTCATGGCCAGCGCATTGCGGAACAGGCTGACGCTGACCTCCTGCCCTTCGCCCGAGTCTTCGCGGGTGTAGAGTGCGGCCAGGATCGCCTGTACCAGACTGGCCGCCGCGGTCAGTTCGATGATTGGCAGGCCGGCCTTGGCGGGCGGGCCGTCCGGCAGGCCGCTGATCGAGCCCCAGCCGCTGGCGGCCTGGTGCAGCGCGTCGCGGCCGGTGGAGCCGTCCGGCAGGGCCGGGTCGATTGCGGCATGGATCAGGCCGGGCGCACCGGCCCTGAGCGTTGCCGGGTCCAGACCGAACACCTGCATGTCACGGGCCGGTGAGTCGCTCACCACCACATCGGCATTGGTCGCCAATGTGTGCGCCGCCGCCCGGCCCTTGGCCGTCGCCAGATTGAGCACCAGCGAGCGCTTGTTGCGGTTCAGCGCCAGGAATGCCGCGGAATCGCCGTTGGCGAGCCGCGGGCCGGGCCAGCCGCGCACTGGGTCGCCAGTTGGCGGCTCCACCTTGATGACGGTGGCGCCCAGGTCCGCCAGCATCTGGGTTGCGGCGGGGCCGGCAACGCCGGCGGTGAAGTCGGCAACGGTGATGCCTTCCAGGATCAGGGCCATTTACGCTGCCTCCTCTGCCGCGCCCATGGCGCCGGTGACGTGCAGGGCTGCGATCTGTTCGTCGCTGTAGCCCAGCCACTCGTGCAATACCGCCGTGCCATGCCGGCCCAGCAGCGGGCCGCCCAGCGGGTCGCGCGCCGGGGTGCCGTGCAGCAGCATCGGGCTCGGCATGTTCGGCGCCTCGCCCAAATCCTCGTGCGGAACCGGCTCCAGCCAGCGCGAGGCGGCCGGGTCGGCAAAGGCTCC
The DNA here is from genome assembly GCA_041687435.1 of Alphaproteobacteria bacterium. GTDB lineage: Bacteria > Pseudomonadota > Alphaproteobacteria > Bin95 > Bin95 > JACKII01. Next base: position 10,380 of record JAWLBX010000037.1, on the reverse strand, counting down.
GGGAATGTCCCGCGCCTCGAAACAGGGTACGCCGGCGGCTTGCAACGATACCAGAACCTCCACCTGCGACAGCGGCGCCAGGGCGGCGGCCAGGGTCGTGTTGAGGTCGTCGCGGTCAGCGGCGCGGCCCGCATTGCCGGCCCACTCGCCGCGGGCGGCGATGCCCAGGGCCTGACAGAGCGCCTGGAACTGCGCGTCGCTCTCCACCGCGATCATGATCTCACCATCCTCGCAGGCATAGCGGCCGACCGGGTGCAGGAAATAGTCGTTGTTGCCGATCCGCTCCGGCACGGTGCCATCCAGCAGATAGCCGGTGGAATGGATCGCGGTCTGGGCGAAGCCAGTGTCGAACAGCGGCACTTCCAGAAACTGGCCCTGGCCGGTGCGCTTGCGGTGATAGAGTGCGGCCAGCACGCCAACGCCGCCGGTCAGCCCGGTGGAAACGTCCACCATCGGAATAGCGGTGCGCACCGGTTCCTGGTGCGGATGGCCGGAAAGCGACATGAACCCGCTTTCCGCCTGCACCACCGGGTCATAGCCGAGCCGCTTCAGAAACGGCCCGGTGCGGCCATAGGCGGAGGTCGAGCAATAGATCAGGTCCGGCCGTTTCACGCTCTCATAGTCGAGGCCGTATTTCGCCATGACTCCGGTGGAGAAGTTTTCGATCACCACGTCCGCAGCATCAATCAGTGCGCGGGCGGTTGCCTTTCCCTCCGGCACGGTGAGGTCGAGGGTGATGGACCGCTTGTTCCGGTTAAAGCACAGAAACGCGCCGGACAGGCCATGATAGTCCGGCGGGACATAGCCGCGGGTGTCGTCGCCGCCGACCGGGTGCTCGATCTTCACCACGTCGGCGCCAAGATCGGCCAGATGCATGCTGGCGAGGGGCCCGGCGATGACGCGGCTGAAATCGGCGACGCGAATGCCTTTCAGGGGCGGGGTCATGCGCTGTCTCCTGTAATCACGCCGTTCTGGGCGAGAGTGTCGATTTCGTCGGCGGAAAAGCCGTAGCCGGCCAGAATGGCGCGCGAATGCTGGCCGAGCATCGGCGCTGCCACCGGTTCCGCAACCGGCGTCGCGCTGTAGCGGATGGGCGAGGTCACCATTTCCAGACGGCCGGCGCGCGGGTGCTCCACCGGTTTGACCAGATGGCGGGCCCGCACCTCTGGCGCATGCAGCGCTTCGGTCAGGTCGCGGACGGAGCCGGCGGGAACCCCCGCCTTGCGGAATTTGGCGATCCAGTTCTCGCGCGTGTCCGCCGCCAGCAGCGCGTTCAGCATCGGCCGGAAGGTCTCGCGGTTGGCCATGCGGGCGGAATTGGTGGCAAAGCGTTCGTCCGTCAGCCATTCCGGCTTTTCGATCACATCGGTGCAGAACCGTTCCCACTGGCGTTCGTTGCCAATCACCAGCGAAATCTGGCCGTCCTTGGTCTCGCAAAGGCCGAACGGCTCCAGAAAGGGATGGCCGTTGCCGTAGCGCTTTGGGCTGACGCCGGTCATCAGCGCCACCTGGGCATAGTTGGCGGTGGCGGCGACGGCGCTATCCAGCAGCGCCAGGTCGATATGCTGGCCAACGCCATCCCGCTCCCTGGCGATCAGCGCGCCCAGAATGGCCTGGGTTGCGAACATGCCGGTCAGGATGTCGGCATAGCTGATGCCGGTGCGCAGCGGGTTGCCATCCGCCTCGCCCGTCATCCACATCATGCCGCTTTCTGCCTGGGCGACCGGGTCATAGCCGGCCACCAGCTTCAGCGGCGAGGCATGGCCGTAGCCGGAGATCGAGCAATAGACCAGGCCGGGGTTGATCGCCTTCAGCGTCTCGTAGTCGAGTCCTTGCCGTTCCATCACGTCGGGGCGGAAGTTCTCGATCAGAATGTCGGCCTTTTCGACCAGCCGCTTGACGACCGCCTGGCCTTCCGGCTTGGCGATGTCGAGCGCCAGCGAATGCTTGTTGCGGTTGACGAACAGAAAATAGCCGGCCTCGCCGCCGTGGTCGGGGCTGGGGGCGTAGTGGCGCGTATCGTCACCGGTTTTGGGGTGTTCGATCTTGACCACCTCCGCGCCCAGATCGGCGAGGTTGAGGGAGGCCCACGGGCCGGCCAGCACGCGGGTAAAGTCGAGCACAAGCTTGCCCGCCAGCGGCGGGGCAGCGGTTTGGGTCATGGATGCCAGATCCTGGTTGACGGTCCGTACGGACGGTATCTTGGCCCCATCCTTTCCATCCCGCTTTCGCCTGTCAATCTGCGGCACCGCGGTTGTGCGCGCCGTTGGCAGTTGCGCGTGGATTTGCGATGGTTATGAAGCCGCGTCGGCTCTTTCGGCCGGATGGAGTGCGGATTTGCAACATGTGTTGAAACGGTCCAGGCAGCTGCGGCTGCGCTATTTGTTCCTGGCGACCTTCACCCTGGTGGCCGTGCTGCCGGCGGCGGCTCTGACCGGCTGGGTTGTTTTTCAGGCCCTGTCGCAGGAAAAGCAGTCTACAGGCGCCAAACAGCAACATCTGGCCCGGGTGGTGGCTTTCGGTCTGGATCGCTATGCCAACGATGCCCGCGCCGCATTCGCGCACATGGCGAGCCTCGATTACGGCAGGCTTGACCGACGCGCGACCTTCCGGCTGGCCCGGAACCTGGGCTTCCGCTACGTCGTTCTTATTGCACGGGACGGCAGTGAGGCGGAATTTACGGATTTTGAGCATGGCCCGCCGGGGCGGATAGGCTCGGATCTGCGGGCAAGGATTGTTGCGCAGGCAACCCGGTCGCCAAAATTCCTGCCGCTGGTAAAGGATGGCACGGGCGAGCCGACCCTGTTCATTGCCGAAGCCTATCAGGATGGAACCGTGCTCACCGCGGCGCTCAGCACGGCGCATATCCGGGCGACGCAACAGGCTGTGAAGTTCGGCACACATGGCCATGCGGTGATCGTCGATCAGTTGGGCCAGGTAATTGCGCATCCCGAGCCGGATTGGGAAGCGGAGCTTAGGTCTCTGGCGCGGGTTCAGCCGGTGCAGTCGGTTTTGCGTCAGGAAAGCGGCTTTCACGAATTCTTCGCACCGACCCGTGACGAGATGGTGATGGCCGGGTATGCGCCAGCAACGGTGCCTGGATGGGGTGTGATCGCCGTGCGGCCCATGCCGGAGATTGTGGCGGTGGCCTGGAACTATGCCGCCGGCTCCATCGTATTCGTCGCGGTGGGGCTCCTGGCGGCGATGGTTCTGGCTTTGGCAATGGCAAGGGTGATAGTCCGGCCGGTGGAGCGGGTTGCGGCAGTGGCCAAGCGGCTGAGCCAGGGGGATATGACTGCCCAGGTCGACCCCGTGCCGCAGGTGCCGGTCGAACTCGGCGAGCTGTCCCGCACGATCAACAGCCTGGCCGGCAATCTCAATCTTTGGCGGCTCAACCTGACCGAAAGCCTGGAAAAGGCGCAGGCGTCGAGCCGGGAGAAAAACAATTTCCTGGCTGGCCTCAGCCATGAGATCCGCTCGCCGCTGAACGTGATCATCGGCTTTGCCGAGGCCCTGCAATCGGAAAAGCTGGCCGCTGCCGACCCTGCCAAGCGGGCAGAATACGCCGGCGATATCGCGGCGGCCGGCCGGCATCTGGTCAATCTGATCGACGCGATCCTGGAACTGTCCCGCATCGGCGCCGGTCAAATGGCGGTGGATAGCGGGCCGTTGGTGCTGGCGGATGCAGTCGCGGCGGTGATGCAGGTGATGGAAACCCAGGCCGCGCGCGAAAACATTGCGCTGTCCTGCACCCTGCCGCCCGACTTGCCGCCGGTTGTTGTCAACGAAAGCAAGCTGAAACAAGCGCTGCTGAACCTGATTTCAAACGCGGTCAAGTTTACGGCGGCGGGCGGATCGGTTACCGTGTCGGCAGAGGCTTACGGCAATGGCAAGGTTGCCCTGAGGATCGCCGACACCGGTATCGGCATGTCCGGCCGTGACCTGGACATAGCGCTCAAGCCGTTCGGCCGGGTGGAAAAAGCCTGGACCCGAGGCCGGACCGGTACCGGATTGGGCCTGCCGCTCGCCCGCCAGCTGGTGGAGGAAATGGGCGGAACCTTCGCGATCGACAGCGCGCCGGGCCGCGGTACAACGGTCACGTTGACCTTCCCGGCGGCGTCTATATCAAGGGGCAACTGAAAAAACGCAGCGGTCGCTGGCATATCAGGATGTGCCGGGACCGCCTCAAGGCACCATTCGGAGACTGTCAATGCCCGATACCGTCACCTCCAGCGACCTGTCTGACGCCATGACCATGATGCCCGTCGGCGAGACCTATCCGGAAATCCGCGAGGCCGTGCGCAAGCTCTGCGCCGATTTCCCGGGCACCTACTGGCAGGAAAAAGACCGGGAGCGTGCCTATCCGACCGAATTCGTCAACGCGCTGACCGCATCCGGGTTTCTTGCCGTGCTGATTCCGGAGGAATATGGCGGCGCCGGCCTGCCGATTTCCGCGGGTTCGGCCATTCTGGAAGAAATCAACGCCTCCGGCTGCAATGCCGGCGCATGCCACGCGCAGATGTACATTATGGGCACCGTGCTGCGGCACGGGTCCGAAGAGCAGAAAAAGCAATACCTGCCGAAGATCGCAACGGGCGAACTGCGCCTGCAGGCCTTCGGCGTGACGGAGCCGACCAGCGGTACCGACACGCTGTCGCTGCGGACCACTGCCGTGCGCGAGGGCGACGGATACGTTGTCAATGGCCAGAAGGTCTGGACCAGCCGGGCCGAACATTCCGACCTGCTGCTGCTGCTTGCCCGCACCACACCGAAAGACCAGGTGGCGAAGCGCACCGACGGCCTTTCGGTGTTTCTGGTGGACATGCGCGAGGTGCTGGGCAAGGGTCTGACCATCCGGCCGATCCGCGCCATGGTGAACCACAACACCACCGAAATCTTTTTCGACAACATGCGCATTCCGGCCGACAGCCTGATCGGCGAGGAGGGCAAGGGCTTCCGCTATATCCTGGATGGCATGAATGCAGAGCGCATCCTGGTGGCGTCCGACGCGCTGGGCGATGCCAAGTGGTTCATCAAGAAAGCGACGGATTATGCCTGTGAGCGGCAGGTGTTCGGCCGCCCCATCGGCCAGAACCAGGGCATTCAGTTTCCGATTGCCGAAAGCTGGGCTGCAACCCAGGCGGCCGAACTGATGGTGCGCAAGGCCTCCGCCCTGTTCGAGGCCGGCCAGCCCTGCGGCGCAGAGGCGAACACGGCCAAATACCTTGCAGCAGAGGCCTCGTGGAAGGCGGCGGACGTCTGCATGCAGACCTTCGGCGGTTTCGCCTATGCGGAGGAATACGACGTGGAACGCAAGTTCCGCGAAGCCCGCCTCTACCGCACCGCGCCGATCAGCTCCAACCTGATCCTGGGCTTTATCGGCGAGCACGTGCTGGGGATGCCGCGCTCGTACTGAGCCCGTCCGCCACGCAATCTCCCCAGAAGCAGCAAGCCCGCCGCTGCCGGTGGGCCTAGGCCGCATCCTCCAAAATCATCGCGCTGGCCTTCTCGGCGATCATGATGGTGGGGGCGTTAGTGTTGCCGGTGGTAACGGTCGGCATGATGCTGGCGTCGACCACGCGCAGCCCTTCCATCCCATGCACGCGCAGGCGCGAGTCGACCACGGCCATCGGGTCCTCGCCCATCTTGCAGGTGCCGACGCAGTGGTAGATCGTGCGGCCGGTCTGGCGGATGAACTGTTCCAGCGCGGCATCGTCCTGCACATCGGGGCCGGGTGAGGTCTCCTGCGTCAAATGTTCGGCAAACGCCGGCTGGTCAAAGATTTCGCGGGCCTGGCGGATGCCTTCCTTTGATATCCGCATGTCGTCCGGGTCGCTGAGGAAGTTCGGGCGGATTGCCGGGCGGGTGAAGGGATCGCTGGAAACCGCCATGATCTCCCCCCGGCTGCCGGGCCGGGCGATGGAAATGGCAATGGTCGCGCCGGGTTCCTTTTCCAACACGCCGAACTCGTTCTGGTCATAGCTGGCGGGCGTGAACAGTAGCTGAATGTCGGGCGCGGCAAGGCCCTCGCGGCTGTAGGTGTAGCACTGGGCCGAGGAGACGCCGAAGGTCAGCGCGCCGTTGCCCTTGACCACCCATTTCACCACCTCCGGCACGACGCCGGGGAACCGGGAGAGTTCGTTGATGCTGCGGGTCTTTTTCGCGCGGCGCGAGACGCGGACGGTATAGTGGTCCGACAGGTTTTTGCCGACGCCGGGCAGGTCACGCACCACATCCACACCGATGGCGCGCAGATGGTCCGCCGGGCCGATGCCGGAGACATGCAGCAGATGGGGTGAGTTGATGGTGCCGCCGGAGACGATCACCTCCCTCGCCGCTGCGATGTGCCGGTCCTTGCCGCGCTGCCGGATCCAGACGCCGGTGCAGCGCTTGCCCTCGAAGGTCAGTTTTGTGGCGTAGGCCTCGGTCTCAATGGTCAGGTTCGGGCGTTTTTTCGCTTCGGCCAAAAAGGTCTGTGCGGTGGATCCCCTGCGGCGTCCGATCCGGCTCATCTGAGAATAGCCGACCCCTTCCGCCGGCGTTTCCCCGGAAAGGTCTTTGACCTTCGGATGCCCGGCCTGCTGCGCTGCCTCGACGAACATGTGGGTTAGCGGCAGGGTGGTGCGGTAATCGTCGATCTGCAGCGGCCCGCCCTTGCCGCGGTACTTGTCGTCGCCCATGGGGTAGTTCTCCATGGACTTGAAATAGGGCAGGCATTCGTCATAGCTCCAGCCGCGCGCACCCATCTGCGCCCAACCGTCGAAATCCGCCGGGTTGCCGCGCACGAACAGCATGCCATTGATAGAGGACGAGCCGCCCAGTACCTTGCCGCGCGGCCAGTGCAGGGCGCGGTTGCCGGTCGCCTCCTCCGGCTCGGTCTGGTAGTTCCAGTTGAGGACCGGGTGGGCCAGCAGCTTCAGCACGCCGGCGGGGATGTGGATCATCGGATTGCGGTCCGGCGGCCCGGCTTCCAGCAGCACCACCCTGGCGCCGTCCCGGCTCAACCGGTTGGCGAGCACGCAGCCGGCAGACCCGGCGCCGACGATAACGTAATCTGCTTCCATTTCGGCAGCATTCCCTCGATTGCATGGGCTTTTTCGATTGGCCGATAGCCTAGGCGGTGGCGGCCGCGGCGGCTAGCCTTACGGTGGAAAGAAGTGGTAGAGGCGGAAGGCGGCGGCCAAGATGGGCCGTTGCAACGCACCGCCCGAAGCCAGGGAAGGCCCGATCATGGGGGACGAGACATTGCCGGGCCCAAATTTGCCCAAGCCGGAACTGGCTCGGGCCGACCTGCAGGCTATTTTGGACAGCATCGCCGACCGTATCGCCGACGAGACGGAGCGGGGCCGGGTTGCGACCTATATTCCGGAACTGGCCAAGGCCGACCTCAACCGGTTCGGGATGGCGGTGGTGCCCGTTTCCGGCGGGATGGCGTCTGCCGGCGATGCAGACATCCCGTTCACAATCCAAAGCATATCCAAGGTGTTTACCCTTACGATGGCGCTGGACGATGTGGGCGCCAAGGTGTGGCGGCGTGTCGGACGCGAGGCTTCGGGCGATCCGTTCAACTCCATCGTCCAACTGGAACATGAACGCGGTATCCCACGCAATCCGTTCATCAATGCCGGCGCCATTGTTATCGCTGATATCCTGCTGGCAAACCGGTCGCCGGAGGAAGTGGTAAGCCGGATCCTGAATTTCGTGCGTGACGCCGCCGCGGACGAGACCATTGCCGTGGACCCGGATGTTGCTGCCTCGGAGCAGGCGACCGGCGACCGGAACCGCGCGCTCGCCAATTTCATGAAGGCGGAAGGCAATCTCGTGCATGCGGTCGATGATGTTCTGAGCGTCTATTTCAACCAATGCGCCATCGCCATGACCTGCCGGCAACTGGCCCGGGCGGGCCGGTTTCTGGCCGGTGCCGGGGCGGTTTCAGCCGAAGGGGGGCCGGCCGTCTCGGCCAGACGCGCCCGGCGTATCAATGCCTTGATGATGACCTGCGGCCATTATGACGCCTCCGGCGAGTTCGCCTTTCAGGTCGGCATTCCGGGCAAAAGCGGCGTTGGCGGCGGCATTCTGGGCGTGGTGCCGGGTCGAGCCTCCATCGCGGCCTGGTGCCCGGGCCTGGGCGACAAGGGCAATTCCGTGATGGCGACGTTGGCCTTCCGCGAGTTTGCCCGCATCACCGGTTGGTCGATATTCGGACCGATAGGCGAATAGGCGTTCATGAAGGCAAAACGCGGATCTGGTTCGGCTCAGCGTGCCATGCGCCCCAGCCGATAGACCCCGAACGATACCGCGGCCGCAACCGCCGCGCCGGTAACAACAGCAGCAATGCCACCGATCACGTCCGACAGCAGGCCAACGGTGAACACGAAACTGGCGTAGGAGGCCAGCGCCCAGCGCGAGCGGTAGACGGTTTCGGCCGCAAACGCCTCCCCAAACCGGCGCAGCAGGATCCAGAGCGACGCGCTCATCATGATCGGGAAGGCCAGCAACAGGCCGGAGATGACGGCCCCCAATAGCTCGGCATAGACCGCGACAATGCCGAGGATGGTGCCGGCCAGCACCGTGCGTGCGACGGTAGCGCGCCAGGTGCCGACACCGCCACCGGGCCGGATTGGCGGCCCCTGCGGCTTGCGCATCATGAGGGCCGCCACCAGCACGCCCGCCAGTGCCAGGGCAACTGCCAGCGGCCAGGTCATTGGGACAATCAGCGGAATCGCGCCCACCATCACCCAGAATGCAATGCCTATACCCCAGGGCAGAAAAAACCCGCCCAGCGGCGCAGCGCGGGCAAAGCCGGTCATAAACAGAAAAATGCCGCCGGTTAGCGCGAAAGCGGCAAGGCCGGCTTCCGCCATGAATGCATCGGAACGGTCCCACATCAGCAGGGCAAACCCGACGCCGGAATTGAAGGGATAGGTCATGGCGATGCTGGCGAGCAGCGGCCCGGCCCTCTGCCCGGCCAGCACCACCAGCATCAGCACGGCCGATGCAATGCCGGCTTTCCAGACGAGCGCGATCAGGTCTTCCATGTGACGTGTCTCTGGGGTGCAACGGAAAATTCTGGCCGATCATGGCGCTTAAGGCTCGCGCATGATGCTGCCTTCGTCCTAAGCTTATGCTTCGCCTTTGACCAGAGAAAGCCCTGGTAGCCCCTGTGACCGCTCCCGCGCCCGCCTCCCGCCGCCCGTCTCTGTTTGCGCCGTTTCAGGTGCGGAGCTTCCGCTTTCAATGGCCGGCCGATCTCCTCACCTCCTGGGCGCAGGAGATGGAGACGCTGATCCTGAACTGGTACATCCTAACGGCCACCGGTTCGGTCATTATGCTGACCCTGTTCGCCTCGCTGCAATTCCTGGGTACGCTGCTGGCGCCGGCGATCGGCAGCATCGCTGACAGCCAGGGACGGCGGGCCGTGCTTTGCTGTCTGAGGGCCTGTTATGCCGGGCTTGCCACCATTTTGATGGTAACCGGCTTGATGGGGACACTGACGCCCGAGGTGGTGTTCGCCGTCGCCTTTCTGACCGGCCTGATCCGACCGTCCGATTTGGTCATGCGCAATTCGATGATCGGCGACACCATGAGCACGGACTTGATGGGCTCCGCCATGGGGCTGAGCCGTATGACCATGGATACCGCGCGCATCGCCGGTGCCTTGGCCGGCGCCGGATTGTTCGCGACGGTCGGCCTGGGCGCTGCCTATATCGGCGTTGTGGCATTCTATACGCTCAGCCTTTTGCTGACGCTCGGCACCAGCCGGGTCAAGCCGGACCGGGACGGGCAGCCGTTCAAGATCGTGCGCGAGGTCAAGGACGGGCTGGTTTTCACCTGGAAGACGCCACGGATCAAGGCATTGATGTTCTATGCCTTTCTGGTCAATCTCTGCGCCTTTCCGATCAATATGGGCGTGTTGCCCTTCGCGGCGAAGGAGGTGTTCGGCCTGGACGAAACCGGCCTTGGCCAGATGATTGCGATGTTCGGCGCGGGGGCGCTGGTCGGCTCGCTGGTGATTGCCGCCACGGGCGGGCCGAAGCAGCGCGGGCGCAGCATCGTCGGCTATATCCTGGTCTGGTATCTGCTGCTGACCGGCTTCGCCTTTGCGACCGAGGTCTGGCAAGCCTATGTGCTGTTGGGGCTGATCGGCTTCAGCCAGGGCATTTCCATGCTGACCATGTCCATCGCGCTGTTGGATGCTGCCGGGCCGGTGATGCGGGGCCGCATCATGGGCGTGCGCATGCTGGCGGTTTATGGCCTGCCCATCGGTCTGGCCGCCGGTGGCTGGCTGGTCGAGAACCTGGGCTATGTCACCATGGTCCTGCTCTATTGCGGTGTCGGCCTGCTGGCGACGCTGGCCATTGCCCTGACCTGGCGCAAGGC
>JAWLBX010000036.1:0-23410 GCA_041687435.1 Alphaproteobacteria bacterium | reverse complement strand
GCCGCTGACGGTCTCGCCGCCCGCCGCCGTGCCATTGATCGTCACCTCCGGAACTGCGGGGGTGGGATCGGGGTCGGGGGCAAGGACAACCGGGGGTGCGAGCAGATCGGCAACACTGACGGTGCCATCGGCAAACGCCACGAACTCAATCCCGAAAAGCCTATCCGTCCCGTCACTGCCGGCAGTAGCAGCGATGGTGTAGCTGCCATCAGGTTCTGCCGTCACATGGTAATCGGCACGAACGCGGGAAAACACCGCCGTATCCTCGCCGCTGCCGCCGTCTATCAGATCATCACCGCGCCCGCCCTCCAGGATATCGTCGCCACGCATGCCGCGCAGATGATTGTCACTGGCGTTGCCCGTGAGACTGTCGTTGCCATCGCCGCCCACGGCGTTCTCAATCACCGTCGTTGCGTCGATGGCAAGGCTGTGACCCAGCAGCGTGTTCACGCTGCCAGCGCCTAGATTGAACGTCACGGCATCGGCAATGGCGGCAAAATTTAACGTATCGGTTCCGCCAGTATCCACAACCGTCTGGCGGGCAGCCTCCGCGCCATAGCTGGCCCACTCGCCGGTGTAATAATAGGTATCGTCACCGGTATAGAGATCGCCGAGAAAGTCCAGCGACCAGCCAGACACGAAACCGCTGCCACCGCTGCCGGCATCCTGAACGGTCAAGGTCCAATCGCCGGCAATCGCCTCGTCCCAGTACTGGACGCTGGTGAACTCAAACTCGTTGATTCCGACCGATGCAGTCGCCGCGCCAAGCCCCGGCCGGTTCATCAATGTCGACACGGTACCGGAGGGGGCTTCCAGGCTGACAATCAAATCGCCGATATATCCGTGCGCCATGTCGACGTTAACGACCACCTGATCCAGATCGAACGCGATATCGGCTACGGTCATGGTGGCAACAATCGGGCTTGTGAGCCCGATATTGCCGCCAAAGTCCTGCATTGCCGTTGCCGTCACGAGATTGCCGAACGTGGCTTGCATGGTCCAAGTCTCAGCCAGACGCACGGCATTGAAGGCGTCGACCGCGCCAAAGCCCAGTTCGTGGCTTACATGCCGGCCGCCGCCATTCCAATTGCCGGAGCCATTGATCGCCCATGCGTCGCTTGCCGGGTCGATCAGCTTGCTGCTTAGCGTCAGGATTTCCTGCACGTCGCGGTAGCCGAGGCTGGGATTGGCATCCAGCATCAATGCGACGACGCCCGCCACCGCCGGCGCCGCAAACGAGGTGCCGCTGACCTGCACCGTGTCGCCGCTGGTGCTGCCGGCACCGCCTTCCCGGTCGGTCGTACGTACTGACTGGCCCGGCCCGGAGACCAGCACCGCTGCGCCCGGCGTGGAGGCGGAATAGTCGGCGTTGAACTTGGTGTGACCGGCCACGGCAATCGTATGGGGGGAGCTCTGAAAGCCGTGATAATTCACGTCCTGCCCGGATGCGCGGTCGTTACCGGCGGCAAAGGTGAACACCGTTCCGAGCCCGCCCCGGCCCTCGTCAACAGCAGCGATCAGGGCATTATTGACCGCGAAGAATGGATTCTGGCCAGTGCCGAAAGAGTCCGCATCGCTGAAATTGTCAAAAAAGAAACCGCCATAGGACCAGCTGTTATTGACGATATCGAAATTCTTGGCCGCTATGAACGCATCCTCGATCTGGCCGAGCGATCCTGACGCGCCGAAGCCGATCCGCAAGCCAGCAATGGTTGCGTCGGGCGCGACGCCAACCCCATAGATGCCGTTGTCATCGGCGGCTATGACACCGGCCACCTGCGTGCCATGCTTATCGCTCGAAAGATAGGCCGCGCCATTCGACGGCGCGCCGATGTCCGCGGTGACAAAGTTGGCGCCTAGCGTTGGGTCGCTGTTCGCGGCGAGGTCCGGATGGGTGTATTCAACACCGTCATCGATGACGCCGATGGTGATACCGCCGCCGCGGTAATCGTCCCATACGGCTGTGACGTTCATGTCGCTGGCCGGATAGGTCGGATTGTTCAAGTGCCATTGCTGGCCATTAAGAAACAGCGGATCCGATGGCAGCTGATCGAGCACGGCACCCCAATACTCAACAGTATCGGCCGGCAATCTGTTTACGTCACTCATGACACACGCTCCTCTGCCTGATCGCATCAGGACAGCACTTGACCATTTATACAACTTACAATAGATGTTAAGGAATAACCATCCCTCAAGGCGCTACCTTGCCGCGCATCCCATCACAGCAGGATAGAACGCGCCCCAACCTTTCACGGCTAGGTCAGCAGGCTGCCGACATCGACGGTCTGGTCTGAAAATCCCAGCAATTTGCCCCCTACCAGGGCAGCGACACCATCGGTGCCGACCAGATCGCTTACGATGAGTTTGTCGTTCAAATGACGGATCGCATAACCGGCGAAGACGCTGGAAAACACCGCCGTGCCGGTAGCATTGCTTGGATGCAAACGGGTCCGTTACTTCATGGGCTTGAGAGATACCGCCGTCTGTGTGGGCGATCAAAGCTCCCAGGACTGCACTGACACTGTCCGGCTCGCTTCCCGAATTCATTCTTAGTTCCTTGGGCTTAAGGCCCCCTCGCGCCTTCCCCCGGCGGCACCATAACGATCTTGCATCGGAAAGCCATTTGTTTTTTAAATATCGGAAAAATACATACAATAGCCACAGGTTGACTTACATTTACAGCCGATTTTCGGAACAGCCCGATCTATTTACTTTGATATAACTATCAATGATCAATATTTATTTCTATTATAGAATGCCATTAAAAAAAATAGCGAAGCAATTCCGCATACCATCTTATGCATATATTGCAATTCTATAAAATTGACTTCTGCACCAATTTTCTTGATCGGTTCTAGGTTTTTGCCCTTCGACACGGCTTTTGCAACCAAGGGAAGAGGGTGAACAAGTGTTCTGCTTGAATTTGCCATCGCCACCTGAGAAGATCACCGCGCCTTACAACAAACGCGGCCAGATGCAGCGTTAAACACAAAGGACCAGGCGAGGAATGCGCAAGTCAACAACATTGGCGGCGATCGCCGCGGCATTGTTTGGTGTCACCCAGGTTCAGGCAGACGAGGTCAAGATTGGCGTGCTTTACCCGACTTCGGGCGGCGGCGCGATTTATGGCGTGCCGGCGATGGTTGGGCACGACATGGCCGTGGACGAAATCAACGCGGCCGGCGGTATCAATGGCAGGAAAGTGGTGTCCTTCGCCCGCGACACCAAACTGAACCCAAGCGCGGCGTCGGCGGCGGCCAAGGAACTCATCACCAAGGAAGGTGTTAATGTCCTGATCGGCGGCCTGTCCTCGGCGGTGGGGCTGGCAATCAGCGAGGTCGCGAGGCAGGAAAAGATTGTCTACATTTCGACCATTCCCAAAACCATCCAGATGACCACGAACAAGCTGCACAAATACGTCTTCCGCACCGCCTCCCATACCGATTTCGAGGGCGATGCCATGGCGCAATTGGTCAAGCAGGTGGGCGGCAAGAAGCTCTGCGACATCCAGCTGGACTATGCATACGGCTATGATCTGGCGGAAGGCATCGAGCGCGGGTTGAAACGCCATGCGCCGGATGTCGAAAAGGTCATGGACCTGAGAGCGAAGCTGAATGCGACCGACTATAATGTTCAAATCACCCAGATTCTGGGCGCAGGCTGCGACGTGGTCACCAGCGGTCTGTGGGGGGCGCATTTCGTGAACTTTGCCCAGCAGGCCAAGCCATTCGGCCTGTTCAGCACGGTCAAATACATCACCGGCGGCGAAATCGCGAGTCACGAGATCACCGGAAAGATGGGCGACGATTACCCGGACAATGTCTGGGCGAATGCCTATGAACTTTGGTACGATCATCCCGTACCGGAACACGAGACCTTCCAGAAAGCCTTGGCGGAACGTTCCGGCACCAGCGAAACCGCGATGTGGCCTGTTCTGGCCTATACTGGCGTTAAATTCATCGCCGCCGGCGCCGACAAGGCCGGCAGCATGGATGCGGATGCCCTGGCGGAAGCGCTGGAAGGCATGACCATCGACACACCGGTCGGCCCGCGCACCATCGACGCGGAGACCCACCAGGCCAATACCGGCCAGTTCTGGGGGCCGCTGGTGAAGAAGGAAGGCTTTGCCTATCGGGTGATGGATCCGGTCACCTACATTCCGGCCGAAATCAAACAGTAGGGCCGTGTCCGGCGCGGGCGGCGGCCATCCGCTCCGTCCGCGCCAAAGTATGGCCGGGGCTCCGAATGACTCAGCATTCGGAGCCTGTTCATTGCCCCCCGACCCATCCACTTCACCAGGACGCATCGCCCATGCAAGGCTTGGAGATGCTGATAGGCAACCCGACGTTTGCCTTTATTCAGCTGCTGAATTCCCTGTCCATGGGAATGAACTATTTCATCATCGCCGCCGGTCTCTCGCTGATTTTCGGCGTGTTGCGGGTGATCAACTTCGCCCACGGTGCCTTTTTCATGTTCGGCGCCTATGCCGCCTACACAGTGGCGCATGCATGGGGCCTGGGCTTCTGGCCCGGCGTGGTGGCCGCGGCCTTGTTTCTGGCGGCGATATCCGTGTTTCTGGAGCGCACGCTGTTTCAGTTCCTCTATGACAAGGAACACCTGATGCAGCTGCTGCTGACCTTTGCCATCGTGCTGATCATGGGCGATGTCGCCAAGATGATCTGGGGGACGGATCAATACAGCGTCAGCTATCCGGATGGGCTGAAGGGTGCATGGGATCTCGGCATCACCTTCTATCCAAGTTATCGGCTGGTACTGTGCATGATCGGGCCGCTAATTCTATTGGTCCTCTGGTTCTTTACGGAACGGACGCGCTGGGGCCGCCTGACCCGCGCCGCCACCCAGGACCGGGAAATGCTGGCCGCGCTGGGCATCAACGTGCCGGTGATCTACACCGGCGTTTTTCTGGTGGGCTCGGCGTTGGCCGGGGTCGGTGGCGCTCTCGCCTCACCGATCAACTCGCCCGTGCCGGGCATGGACGTGTCGATTATCGTTGACTGCTTCGTCATCGTCATTATCGGCGGCCTGGGCAGCCTGTGGGGTACGTTCGTCGGCGCCCTGATCTATGGCCTTGTGTACAATTTCGGCTCGGTCATCGTACCGAACTGGCAGGACGTGTTCGCCTTCCTGCTGTTGCTGGTTGTGCTGCTGATCCGGCCCTGGGGCCTATTCGGCAAGCCGGAACAAGGTTAGGAGGCAGCACGCATGACCAGCCCATTGAGCAAAACCGGTCAGGCCGCGTGCCTGATCATCCTGGCCTTGCTGGCGGCAGTGCCGCTGCTGGGCGAGGCCTATCTGGTCGATTTGGCCACCGAAATTCTGGTATTCGTCCTGTTCGCGCTCAGCCTGAACGTGCTGATCGGCTATAGCGGCAACGTCTCGTTCGGGCATGCCGCCTATTTCGCCATCGGCGGCTATGCCAACGCTATTCTGTTGACCACGTATGAGGTGCCGCTGCTGATTGCCATGCCGGTTGCCGTCATCCTGTCGATGCTGGCGGCGATGTTCGTCGCGTGGTTCTGTACCCGACTGACCGATATTTATTTCGCCATGCTCACTCTCGCCTTTTCCATGCTGGTCTGGGCGGTGGCCTTCAAGTGGCGGGACGTGACTCACGGCGACGACGGCTTTGTCGGCGTGACCGTGCCGGCCTTCCTGGATGACCGTGTTCCCTTCTTCTATTTCACCCTGGCGGTGGTAGCGGCGGGTTCGGGCCTGCTCTGGCTTATATGTCATTCGGCCTTTGGCAAGGTGCTGGTGGCGGTGCGGGAAAACCGGACGCGCGCCGGCTTTGTTGGCGTCGACACGCGGCGCATGCGCTGGACCGCCTTCGTCGTCGCCGGCACCTTCGCCGGCATCGCCGGCGCGGTTTTCGCCATGTACAACCGCGGCATGTATGTGGAAAACGCCTTCTGGACCCAGTCGGCCCAGGTGCTGATCATGGTGCTGCTGGGCGGCATGTATTCGTTTTTCGGCCCGGCCATCGGCGCCGCCGCGCTCTACCTGCTGGAACGCTTCACCAACGAATATACCGAATACTGGCCGACCGTCCTTGGCGGCATTCTGCTGGTGATCCTGATGTTCCTGCCCGGGGGCCTGGTCAGTCTTGCGCAGAAAGTGCGAAACAAACTTGCCGGATCGGGAGGGTCGAACTGATGCCCATTCTCGAAACCACGGATCTGATGAAGGATTTTGGCGGCTTCGTTGCCACCAACCATGTCAGCTTCAGCCTGGAGGAAGGCGAGCGTCACGCCATCATCGGACCGAACGGCGCCGGCAAGACAACATTCTTTAACCTGATCACCGGCCACCTGAGGCCATCGTCCGGCAAGGTGTTCTTCGACGGCCGCGATATCACCGGCATGGCGCCGCACAAGGTGGTGCGGCTGGGCTTGGCCCGCAGCTTTCAGCGGATCAACATCTATCCGCGCATGACCGTCTTCGAGAATGTGCAGGTCGCCCTGATCGCGCGCGACCACAAGCATTTCAAACTGTTCACCCTGGGCGAGCCGCAGAACCGCGGTGAGACCGCGGACCTGCTGCATCTGGTTGGCCTCGATGCGGAATCGCCGGAGATCGCGGGCGAACTCTCTTACGGCAAGCAGAAACAGCTCGAATTGGCCATCGCGCTGGCGGAAAATCCACGGGTGCTCCTGCTGGACGAGCCGACCGCCGGCATGAGCCCGCAAGAAACCGACGAGGCCATGGCCCTGGTCGACCGCATCACCCGCGAACGCAAGCTAACCCTGCTGTTCACAGAGCACGACATGGGCGTCGTCTTCGGCATTTCCGACCGGATCAGCGTACTGCACCATGGCGAGATCATTGCCTCCGGCCTGCCGGACGCGGTCCGCAACGACCCGGAAGTGCGCCGTGTCTACCTTGGAGAATCGTTAGATGCCACAGCTTGAAGTCGACGGCATCCACACCGCCTATGGCCTCAGCCAAGTGTTGTTCGGCGTCTCGTTCAGTGTCGAACCCGGGCAGATCGTGGCCCTGATCGGGCGCAACGGCGTCGGCAAGACCACGACCATGCGCTCCATCATGGGGCTGACACCGCCACGCCAGGGCAAGGTGCGGTTCGAGGGGCAGGACATTACCGGCCTCCCCGCTCACCGCATTTCCAAGCTGCGAATTGGCTTCGTGCCGGAAGAGCGGCGGATTTTTCCGGACCTGAGCGTCTGGGAAAATCTCGACATCGCCCGCCGACCGGCAGCCGAAGGCCGGGAGGGCTGGGACGAAAACCGGGTGTTCGAACTGTTCCCCGACCTGCGCGAAATTCAGACCCGCGCCGGCGGCGTGCTGTCCGGCGGGCAGCAGCAGATGCTGACCATCGCCCGCTGCCTGATGGGCAATCCGCGCCTCATCCTGCTGGACGAGCCGTCGGAGGGGCTGGCGCCACGGGTGGTCGAAAACTTGCGCGAGCAGGTGAAAATGCTGAAGGAAACAGGCATATCCATCGTGCTGGCAGAGCAGAACCTGGGTTTCGTACTCTACCTCTCCGACTACTGCCACATCATGGAAAAGGGCGAGATCAAATACTCCGCCACCCCTGCCGACCTGCGCGCCAATCAGCAGGTTTTGGAGCAGTATCTGACGCTATAGCCACTTTCCATGCGCCCCGGACCCGGCTCCAGGGCCGGCCGGAGAAACTTTCGGTTTCAGAAGAATTCAGTACGGCGTTCCGTCCTTGTGCACGAAATACCACTGGCCATCCTCGCCCATGCGGGCGGCGATATCGTCTTTGGGATAGTGGCCTTCATCACCGGCTACCCGGTCGCCCACTTCCAATAAGAACACGTCCTCATCCGTCCGGTTCACCAAATGATGGGCAAGACCGTTCGGCGTAAAACCGGCGCACATGCCGGGCTCCAGTTGCATTTGGCCCTGGTCGGTAACGAGTGTCGGCCGCCCCTGGACCACATAGACGAATTCTTCCTGCTTGCTGTGCACGTGCAGTAAGGCAGTCTCGCCGCCGGGCGCGATGCGGGTCAGGTTGACGCCGAACTTGGTGAGTCCGAACGCATCGCCCAACTGCCGCTTCTCCCGCTTTGCCATGCGGCTGAAGAACGGTTCCGGGTAGTTCGACGGCTTGGTCCGCGGCGCCACATCTTTTGCGGCCACCGCCAGCGGCTTGTCTGCGTTCATGCTTCGCTCCATTCGTGCGGCAGGCAGCGCGTCCTATTCCGCCGCCACTCGCACCATGACCTTGCCGAATGTCCGGCGCGTGTCCAGCGCCTCCAGCGCTGCCGGCACATCCTCAAGGCCGTAAGTGCGCCAGACGCAGGGTTTTATCTTGCCATCCGCCAGCAATCGGAAACAGTCGTCCACCACCGTGTGAGCATAGGCCGGATCCTCGGTCAGGTAGCGGCCCCAGATCGCGCCCACCGCGCTGGCGTTCTTCAGTAGCAGCCGGTTGGAGGCGATCTGCTGGATCGCGCCGCCGGCAAAGCCGATGATGACCGCCCGTCCCTCGAACGCGATCACTTTCAGCGCCCGGTCGAATGTCTCGCCGCCAACCGGATCGAACAACAGATCGAAGCCCCTGCCACCGGTGTGCTCACGTACCGCCTCGATCCAGGCGTCATCGGAATAGTCGAGCGCGATTTCCGCCCCGTTCTCCAGGCAGACGCGGCGTTTCTCCTCCGAACCCGCCAGCGCAATCGGCCGCCCGCCCCAGGCCCTGGCCAGTTGGATCGCGGCAAGGCCGACGCCGCCAGCCGCGGCAGAAATCAGCACGAACTCTCCTTCCCGCAACTGGCCGCGCCGTTGCAGGGCGACATGGGCGGTGGGATACACTACGGGAATTGCCGCGGCCTCCTCCAACGCGACCGCCGCAGGCACTCTGTTGGTAGGGACATTTTCGACGAGGCAATACTCGGCAAATGCGCCCCAGTTCGGCTGGGAGGCAACCCGGTCGCCCGGCTGGAACTCGCTTCCCGGCCCGATTGCAACGACCTCCCCCGCGATCTCGCAGCCAGGCGTGAATGGCCGCGGCGGCTTCACTTGGTATTTGCCGCCGATCATCAGGTTGTCGAAGAAGTTCAGCGCCGCCGAGTGCACCTTCACCAGCGCCTGGCCGGGGCCAGGTTCCGGCACCGGCATTTCGGTCATTTGCATGTCGGCGGCATTGCACCAGTCTTGAACCTGCCAGGCTTTCATCGGCTGGCGTCTCCTTCTTATATCCGGTTTCCCGTCCACTCTTGCCGCAAGCCGGCGGGCGCTGCAAGGTATGGCCTCGTTAACCCTCAGCCGGGGAACCCGCCGCATGTGCCGCCATATCGACCTGTCCACCCCAGTGATCGAAAACCATTTCCGCTGGCCGGTGGAACGGAAGCTTCTGAAAAGCCATGAGGCGGGCGACCATATGCAGGCGACCTGGGCCGGATGGATCGTGCACGGCTTCACGCACATGGATTCGCCCCGGCACTTCGTCGCCGACGGCTTCACCACCGACCATATCACGCTGGACATGACCTGCGGTCCGGGCGCCCTGGTGGATGTTTCCGCGGTCGGCCCGAACCAGCCGGTGACAGTGGACATCATCGCCGCCGCCGGCGCGCATGTGCAGGAGGGCGATTTCGTACTGCTGCAAAACGCCTGGGATCTGAAAGCGGACATCAGCACGCCGGAGTTCTGGGCCAATGCGCCATACATGACGCGTGAAGCCTCCATCTGGCTGCGCGAGCGCGGGATCAAGGCCATTGGCTACGACTTCCCGCAAGACTACTGCATCCGCAACTTCCTGACCGGGGATGGTCCGGCATCGGCGGAAGAACATGTTACGCATTGGGAACTGCTGCGCCATGGCGTGATTATGTTTGAATATCTTTGTAACATGCACGCGCTACAGACGCCGCGGCCCGAGGTGATAGGCTTGCCAGTCAAGCTGCCGACCAGCGACGGTGCACCGGCGCGGGTGATCGCAATCGAAGAAATCTAGACGACAAAAAACAGGGAGGCCGTAAAGCATGGCCCGTACTTCACTCACCGTTAACGGCCGGGCCTATGCTTGGCCGTGTGCCCCATGTGTGGTCATCTGCGCCGATGGGCTCGACATGGCCTATCTGGAAGCGGCGGAAGCCGCTGACCGCGCGCCGTTTTTCACCGCGGCACGGGCCGACGGGCGGCTGCGGCTCTGCAAGGGCGCTATGCCCAGCTTCACCAACCCGAACAACTGTTCCATCGTCACCGGCCGGCCGCCCTCGGTGCATGGGATTGCCGGCAACTTTTTTCTGGAGCCAGGTTCCGCCAAGCCGGTGATGATGAACGACCCCAGCTTCCTGCGGGCACCGTCCATCCTGGCAGAGTTCAGCCAGGCAGGGGCGAAAGTCTGCGTCGTCACCGCAAAGGACAAGCTGCGCAAGCTGCTGGGCAAGGGCCTGGATATGACCAGCGCGGTCTGTTTCTCGACGGAGTTCGCAGCCGATGTCTCAGTGGCCGAACATGGCCTGATGGAAGCGCCGATCCTATTCGACATTCCCAGCGTTTATTCTGCGGAGGTGAGCCAGGCTGTCTTCGCCGCCGGTCTATCGTTGCTGGAAACCCACCAGCCCGATCTGATGTATCTTTCCACCACCGACTACATCCAGCATATGTTCGCGCCTGATGAAGACGGCGCCATCGCATTTACGGAAATGGTGGACGGTTACTGCCAAGCCCTGACGAATGCCGGCGCGCGGGTGGTGCTGACGGCCGACCATGGCATGAACGCGAAATTCCTGCCGGACGGGCAGCCGAACGTCACCTACCTGCAAGATTTTCTCGACCGCTTCGCGCCCGGCTCCTTGGTAATCCTGCCGATCACCGACCCCTATGTCGTTCATCACGGCGCGCTCGGCAGTTTCGCCACCGTCTACGTTCCGCCCGACGACAATATCGACTCCGTCGCGGTAATGCTACGCGACCTGCCCGCCGTGGAACTGGTCATTACCGCCGAGGAGGCAGAGGAAGTGCTGGAATTGCCGCGCGACCGGATCGGCGACCTCTGCATCATGGCCCGGCGCGATGCGGTTCTGGGCACGCGGGCCGACGAGCACGACCTTTCCCAGCTAACCCGGCCCCTACGCAGCCATGGCGGCCTGCACGAACAGCCGGTACCGATAGCCTGCTCACATACGCCGGCGGAATGGCCGGACAAGCTGCGCAATTTCGATGCCTTCGACGTCGTGCTGAACCGGATCGCAGGAGCCTGATGCCATGCGCCGCGCCGTACTGCTGATCTGCGATGGCCTCAGCCGCGAATGGGTCTCGCCGGAGCGCACGCCCAACATCTGGGCCTTGCGCCAGCGCGGGCTCTGGTGTGCCAACCACCGCGCGGTGTTCCCGAGCGTCACCCGCGCCTCCGCCGCCTCGGTCGCGACCGGGCATACGCCCGGCGGGCACGGCCTGCACGGCAACCGCATGTGCTTTCTGGTCAATGGCCGGCTGGAGGTGCGGGATGCCGGCCTGCCGGACTTCCGCGACCACATGCGCCGCGCCACCGGCCACACCCTGCGCGTGCCGACCATGGCGGAGCGGCTGGCGGGCGACTGCATCGCCTTCTCCAACGTCTCCCCGGGTGCCGCCTACTTCCTGGACCCGAACCATCACGGCTGGGTCTATCACCGCGCCGGCAGTTTCGGGCCGGGCGGGCAACCGGTTGCCGATGGCGATGCGCTGACCGTCACCAACGACGCCGATGGCGACGCCGCCATGGTAGAGCGGTTCTGCGGCGAGGTGCTGACCGACCGCCGCCCGAAGCTGGCGATCTGTTGGCAATGCTCGCCGGACAAAATCGGCCACAGCAAGCCCTTGCTGGGGCCGGACCACGCAGCGGCGATGGCCGCCGCCGACCGGCATGTCGGCCAGGTGTTCGACGCGGTGGAGCGGTTGCGCACGGCCGGTGACGAGGTGCTGTTCCTTGCCGGCTCCGATCATGGCATGGAAAGCATCGGCCCGCGCGTGAACGTCGCCCGCCGGCTGGCAGAAGCCGGCCTGAAGGATGCACCGGAAAGCAGCGAGGTCGCCGTCGCCTGCCAGGGCACCGGCGCGCTGGTCTATGTCGCGCCGGGCCATGAAGACCGCATTCCCGCCCTGCGCGCTTATCTGGCAGGGGCGGAGTGGGCCGGGCAGGTTCTGGAAGGCGAGACTCTGGACGCCATCGGCGCCCGCCGCGAATACGGCCTGACCTTCGCCATCGATATGGCGCATGTAGCGAAAGACAACGGCCACGGCGTCCCAGGCCAACGGTACGAGGCCATTGATGGCGAGGAAAGCGATGCGGCCGGCGGTTTCGCCCAGCACGGCGGCGTCGGCTCGCGCGAAACCGCGCCCTTCCTGATCGTCGATGACGGCCGCAGCCAGGGGCGGGAGCGGACGGAAATGTCTTCCCTAACGAATATTGCCCCGACGATCCTCGGCTATCTGGCCGTTGCCGCCATTGGCCTGCCCGCGGCGGCATTGATGTGACGAGATCGGCGTGTCCATCCACGGTTGCCCTTTGCCCCCAATGCAAAGGCACGCCGGTTCGGATAGCGCAACCGGGACCAACTGCCGATATAGGCCTATACTGTTTTCGGCGACTTCATCGCCAAATGCATTTCCTCATCCAGTAACCGCCAAGAGAGGTTTCCAATGGGACTTGCCGTAATCGGTTCCGGGTTCGGTCGAACCGGCACCATGTCCACCAAAATGGCCCTGGAACAATTGGGTTTCGGCCCCTGCCACCACATGTATGAGGTGATGCAGAACCCCGACCAGCCTGCCAAGTGGAAGGCGATTGCATCGGGTGCGCCCGTCGATTGGGCCGATGTGTTCAGCGGCTACGGCTCTCAGGTCGACTGGCCCGGTGCCGCGGTTTGGGAACAAACAATGAAAGCCTTCCCCGAGGCGAAAGTGCTGCACACGGAACGGCCGGAGGACGAATGGTGGGACAGCTTTAGCGGCACCATCGGCAAGTTCTTCTCGGTTGCACCGCAATTGCAGATGCCGCCGCACATTCAGGATATCTTCGAAACCATGGCGGGTTGGTTCATGGCAAACACGTTTGCCAATCATACCGACCGCGCAACCGCGATTGCCGCCTATCGGCAGAACAACGAAAAGGTCCGCGACACCATTCCGGCAGATCGCCTGTTGGTGTTCTCTGTGAGCGAGGGTTGGGGACCGCTGTGCCGGTTCCTGAATGTCCCGGCACCGGCTACGCCCTTCCCCCGCAGCAACCCGCGCGACGAGTTCTGGGCGCATTTCGGCGGCGAGCCAGCCTGAGCCCCACCGCTAAAGCGGCGGATTTTCAGCGCTCAGGCATCGCGGGCCGCCATTCGCGGCATGCAAGGTTCCCCCGACTCTCGAAGCCAGGGGAACCTTGCAATAGTGGAAGGCAATCGCCTACGCCGCCTTCTCGATTGCCATGGCGGTGGCTTCGCCACCGCCAATGCAGATGGCGGCAACGCCCTTCTGCACGTCGTATTTGTGCATGGCATTGACCAGGGTCGCGATAATGCGCGCACCGGACGCGCCGACCGGGTGCCCAAGCGCGCAGGCGCCGCCGTGGACGTTGACCTTGTCCGCCGCCAGGTCGAACTCGCGCATGGCCGCCATCGGCACCACGGCGAAGGCCTCATTGATCTCGTAGAGGCCAACCTCGTCCTTGGTCCAGCCGGTCTTGGCGAACAGTTTTTGCATGGCGCCGATCGGGGCAGTGGTAAACCACTCCGGATCCTGCGCATGGCTGGTGTGGGCGACGATTGTGGCCAGGATGTTCAGGCCACGTTTCTCCGCCTCCGAGCGGCGCATCAGCACCAGCGCTGCCGCGCCGTCGCTGATCGAGGATGAGTTCGCCGGAGTCACTGTGCCTTCCTTGTCGAAGGCCGGGCGCAGGGTCGGAATCTTGTCCAGATTGGCCGTGAATGGCTGCTCGTCCGCCTTGATTTCGGTCTCGCCGCGGCGGGTCTTGACGGTGTGAGAAACCATCTCGCCGGCGAAGGTGCCGTCCTCGTTCGCTTTCTTGGCGCGTTGCAACGAGCGGATGGCGTAGTCGTCCTGCGCCTCGCGCGTGAACTGAAAGTGCTTCGCCGTGTTTTCGGCAAAATGACCCATCAGCTTGCCCGGCTGGTAGGCATCCTCCAGCCCATCCCAGAACATGGCGTCCAGGAATTGGCCATGGCCCATGCGCACGCCCTCGCGGGCTTTCGGCACCATATAGGGGATGTTGGTCATGCTCTCGAAACCGCCGGACACCATCACATCCTGGCTGCCGCCGGCGATCAAGTCATGCGCCAGCATGGTGGCCTTCATGCCGGAGCCGCAGAGCTTGTTGATCGTAGTCGCACCCGCATCGCGCGGAATGCCGGCCAGGTGTGCCGCGATCCGGGCCGGGCCCTGGCGCTGGCCGTGCGGCAGCACGCAGCCGAGAATGACCTCCTGCACGTCCTCCGCCGACACCCCCGCCCGCTTTAGCGCGCCGGTGATCGCGGTCGCGCCCAACTCCGGACCGGTGGCGTCTTTCAACTCGCCCTGGAACGAGCCCATGGGCGTGCGGGCCATTCCGACAATGACAATGGGATCTGCAAGCATGGGGAAAATCTCCCGGAAAGGGTTTCGTTGGCCGGCACTATAGGCGCGGCATTGCTGCCTCGCAAACGGCTTCAAGTCCCGACCTTAACATTGTACATTGGTCGGACGTTGCACCCTAGCAAGAGTATCGTCAGCCCCGTGAGTACCGCTGCCCCCACGCTTGCCGACACCACCCGCTCGCCCCTGCCGGCGGGTGGCATCTGCTGCGACCTGCACCCGGGCGTGCCGTCGAATGCGGCGCTGCTGCCCTACCTTGAGGATTACTGGGCCGACACAGTGCAGCAGCGCGGCGTGCATCCGCTGGATACCATTGGCTATCCGGTGAATGCGCCGCTCACCTGCCGGCCGGACTGGCGGATCGAAGGGCAGAAGCCCGGCACCAGCCTGGAGCGGCTGCGGACGGATGCGCTGGATGCCTTCGGCCTGTCGGCCGCCATCGCCAATTGCATCTACGGCGTGCAGCTGCTGTTCAGCGAGGACATGGCCAAGGCCTTCGCCCGCGCCATCAACTCCTGGCTGGCGGCGGAGTGGCTGGCGAAGGAGCCGCGGCTGCGGGCCTCCATCGTCGTCCCCACGCAATCGCCGGAAGCGGCGGCGGATGAGATCGACTACTGGGCCCAGGACAGGCGCTTCGTCCAGGTGCTGATGATCGTCATGGACGAGTTGCCCTTGGGCCGCCGCTACTACTGGCCGATCTACGAGGCCGCGGCCCGCAACGGCCTGCCCGTCGGCATTCATGCCGGCAGCGCCTACAAGCACCCGGTGACGCCGGTCGGCTGGCCCTCGTATCTTGTCGAGGATTATGGTGCCCAGTCGCTCGCCTTCCAGGCGATGACCACCAGCCTGATCTGCGAGGGCGTATTCGCCAAGTTTCCGGACCTGAAAGTGGTGTTCCTCGAATCCGGCGTGACCTGGCTGCCGGCGCATCTGTGGCGCCTGACCAAGTTCTGGCGCGGCATGCGGTCGGAAATTCCGTGGGTGACGGAGCCGCCGTGGGAGATCGCCCGCCGCCACATCCGGCTTTCCACCCAGCCGCTGGACCTGCCGGAGGGCGACGGAGAAGCCGCCGCCACGCTGGAGCGCCTGATCGAGCATCTGCGCTCCGACGAGATGTTCCTGTTCGCCACCGACTACCCGCATTGGCAGTACGACGGCCTTGCCGCCCTGCCGGAAGGCTTGTCTCAAGACCTGATCCGTAAGATGATGGTGGATAATCCGCGCGCCACCTATGCGCGCCTATAAGGAGTGTTGGCATTATGACGCCTCCGACCGCTCAAATTCTCGACCGCGCCGACGACAAGCACACCGGCAAGAATACGCTGGCCATCGCCGATTGCGACGTGCATGTCGTGCCCGGCGACATGCAGCGCGAGTTGTTCCCGTTCCTGGAAAAGCGCTGGCAGGATTACATGGCCGCCTACGGCAGCCGCCCGCGCCAGGGCTTTGCCGGCGGCCCGGCCTACCCGAAGGGCCAGCCGGATGCGGCCAGGCGTGACGCCTACCCACCCAACGGCGGCAAGCCCGGCTCCAACCTGGAGTTCATGCGCGCCCACCATCTGGACCCGCTGAACGTGCAGATGGCGGTGCTCAACCCGCTGCGCACCGGCCAGGGCATGCAGAACCTGGAATACGCTACCGCCTTCAGCCGCGCCATTAACGACTGGCAGGTGGCGGAATGGACCTCGAAGGAACCGCGCACCAAGGCCAGCGTCGTCGTCACCTATGAGGACGCTCCGGCTGCGGTGAAGGAGATTGAGGCGCGCGCCGGCGATCCGAATTTCGTGCAGGTGCTCCTCCTCTCGCGCAGCGCCGAACCGTTCGGCCAGAAACGCTATCTGCCGATGTTCGAGGCGGCGGCGGCGAGCGGCCTGCCGGTCGGCATCCACGCCTTCGGCTATGGCGGCGCGCCCGTCACCGGCGGCGGCTGGCCCTCCTACTATCTGGAGGAGATGATCGGCCACGCCCAATGCCAACAGGCGCTGCTGATGAGTCTGGTGATGGAAGGCGTGTTCGAGCGTTGCCCGGACCTGAAAATCGTGCTGGTCGAAGCCGGCTTCGCCTGGCTGCCGTCGCTCTGCTGGCGGATGGACAAGCTGTGGGCGCGGATGCGGGACGAGGTTCCGCATGTGAAGCGCCCGCCGTCCGAGTACGTGCGGGAGCAAGTCTGGCTCACCACCCAGCCGATGGAAGAGCCGGAGGTGAAACCGCATTTGCTGGACACGGTCAAGTGGATCGGCTGGGACAAGCTGCTGTTCGCGACCGACTATCCGCATTGGGATTTCGATCATCCGGATCACGCGCTGCCGGTGCGGGTGACGGAGGAGCAGAAAACCGGCTTCTTCCTGCAGAACGCGCTTGATCTTTACAAGCCGCAGCCGGTTGCCTGAGGCCATGGCAGCAACGGCCCGTGCGCGGGAAAAACATGTAGTCGCGACCTTGGCAGAAATGCCGCCGGGCGCGCGGAAGCTGGTGAAAATCGGCACCCGAGAGATCGCGCTGTTCAACATTGACGGCGAGTTCTTCGCCGTGCTCGACCGCTGCCCGCACCAGGGCGGCAGCCTCTGCAAGGGCAGGCTGATCGGCTTGGTCGAGTCGGATCAGCCGGGTGAGTACCACTACTCCCGCCCGCAACAGATCGTGCGCTGCCCCTGGCACGGCTGGGAGTTCGACCTGCGCACCGGCCAGAGCCGCGTCGATCCCACCTCGATCCGCGTTCGCCCCTATCCGGTGGAGGTGGCCGACGGCAGCGCCGTGCGCGAAGGCCCCTACAAGGCGGAAGTCTTCGACGTCAGCGTCGAGGACCAGTACGTGGTGATCGAGCTTTGAGTCTCTGATAGACAGAACCGCATGGCATGAATGCCTCTGTTCGCAGGGGCTTTCGTCTATTTTACCCCTGAACAGTCAAGGTCGCCGTTGTGGGGTCTGGCCGCCGTCTGGATAAAGCTGGGTCGTGCCGTCACCAACCATGACGAATGCGGCCCAGAATGCCGGGTGCGAGGATTCCGGCCGCCGGCGCAATTCCCGCTGGGCTCCGCGCAGGGCCGCACCGAAGCCGGCATTGTTCACCGCAATCCGCCGGTACATCGCATCCATCAATTGCGAGGTTTCATCCGCCAGAACCTGCCACTGACTGGCGATCACGGACCGCGACCCGGCAGCAAAGAATGCGCGCGCCAGGGTAGAGAGGCTCTCGCCGCCGGTTTCTTGTAGCTGTCCCTCTGCTCCGATTGTCTCGCATGCCGACAACACCACAAGCTGCGCATCCAGGTTGAATTGCCGGATCTCCGTTGTCGTCAGCAGACTGTCCCCGTGCCCGGCGGGATCGAAAGACGCCAGCAGTGCCGGTTCGGTAAAGCAATTGGCAGAACTGGGCAGCAGGCCATGCGTTGCAAAATGCAGAATGCGGTAATCGCCAAGCGAGTCGCGCCGCTCTTCCAGCGCTGCCTCCGTAAAATCTTCGCTAACAACCGCCTCCCCGCCCTGTGCCAGAATGGACGCGATTCCTTCCACCTGCTGCCGTGTGCCCGGCAATGGGGGTGCGCTGGCGACCGCATGAGCGAATGCGCGGCACCCCTCTGGCAAGCCTGCCGTCTGCATGAGAGCCTCCGCCGACAGGCCCGGCCGGAAGTCCCCGAATGCCAGGACCGATTTCGCCGCCGACGATGGGCGGGCTCTCGACCGCAAATCCACAAGATTCCGCGCAGCGGGCAGGTAGTTGACCTCCACAGCATCGCCCAGCCAGCGCAAACCGGAATAGTTGAATGCCGGTCCGCGCCAGGTCCCGGCGCCATCTCCGGGGTTAGAGATGACCAGCGAGTCGAACGGATAATTTTGCAACGTCCCATTGGAGGCCACAAATATCCTGTCCTGCGCTTCGATCAAGCCGGCCAAGTCGCCGAACAGCAATTTGTACACGGCGTGTGACAAGTCGGCCGGAAACTGCGAGACCGCAACCCTTTCCGCATCCACATAATCCGCTTCCAAGACCGCACGCATGCTGCTGACGATGGAATCGATCGCCTCCCGGTCGGCCTCGACCAGCCGGACATGAACCGATGCCCCTGTGGTGCCTTGCGGCAGAACGACCAGCAGCAAGGACTGCGGTTCGCCAACCAAAATCTGAACCATGGCCTCGCCAGGCCTCAGCGTTCGCTGCAACGCCGGCAGACTCACCGGCGTCTCCAACGCAGCGCGATACTCCGGAGCCATCGCGTCGCGATTGCTTCGCGCCTCCCTTTCGGCCGCGTCCGCCGCTGCGACATCCGCCACCAGATTGTCCATATGCGGCGGCGGAATCATGGAGTTTTGTTGGGCAATCAGCAGCAAGCCTTTGGCAATCGCCAAACGGTCGTCCGCTGTCTTCCATGCCCGGACAGCGGCCGCCGCTTGGGTGTCACCCGTGGCGAAACCACCGGCGGCCCGGGCGATTGCCTTGACCGTACCAGAAGACCGGACCAGCTGCGCCGCGCGAAAAATCCGCGCATTCCACTCGCCGGCGGACGACGGATCTGCCCCGATCATCCGGAGCGCGAAGCGGAAAAAGGGCCAGGCACTTTCATATTGAATGGCGGCCGGATTTTGCTCGTAGAGCGACATCGCCTCATCGAATTGAATGACGGCCTCGCCGTCCCGCCCGATTTCGGCAAGCGCCGTTGCGAGGACAAAGCGGCCTCGAGCGGCTACAGCCGAATTCGGGACCATCTCGTCCAGGCCACGAACCGCAGCCTCCGCACTGGCCACCGCCGCAGCATTCCGCCCCAGCGCCAGTTCGGCGAGCGCCTTCTGCAAATACAGCCTGGGCGCCAGGGTCGCCGTGCCGAGAGGAAACCCGGTCAGGGACTCCAACCCGTGCACCAGCAACGGCAAGGCACTTTGCGCCCTTCCGGAGTTGGTCAGAGCCGCACCCCGCGCGAGCGCATCCCAACCGTTCGCGACCAACAGGCGCTTTTCATCGTTGGGCATTTCGATCAGGCCGTCATCGGCGGGGCCGGTGGACTGGAATGCTGCCGCCCGCCGAGGCCTTTGGGTACCGGAAAGGATGGTGTCGTCCATTCCCCCGATTGAGGCGCGGTGCATACGGTCAACCAGCTCGATCGTTGCCAGTTCCTGCTCCAGAATATCGCGGTGCTCGCTGTTGTCTGCTGCCAGCAATTCCCACGCCCGCATCCGCGACTCTTGCGCAGCCAGAAATTGCAGTTGCGCACTCTGAACGATAGCGAGACGCCCCATCACCCGCGCCCTTGATGGCAGGTTTGTGCAGGTGGCCGCCTCGCTGTCTGTGCTACCGGCAAGCACCTCTAAATACAGGCTTTCCGCACCGGCGAAGTCCATGGAGTAGGCATACCGTTCCGCCTGATAAAAAGCGTCCCCCAGCCCCCGGCATCGATCAAACGCTTTTACCGTCGCGGTATCCGCACCCGTACATGCGGCAAGCGCCACCACGACAATCCCGGCGACGCATCTCGCGATGGCACGATCTAGCGTCATCATCCGTTTATCGTCCTTCCGATTGGACTGCTTTTCCGCTGGCGCATTCAGCGCCGTGTTCGACGTAGCAGGAGCGGGGTGCGCAAATGTTGGGCTCGCTGATCCTATTCTTATACCGCGCCGGTGCGTTTTTATCTCATTCCTTTTGGCCGCCCCATCTGTTGCCAGGCGCCCCATATATGCCGCCGTTAAACCCGAAGACCGGGGGTTAAGGGGGCGGGTTCGGCGTCCAAGGATCAAAAAACAACCGTTCCAGTTCGCCAAAAAAATCGGCCCGCCCTCCGGATAGGAAGGGCGGGCCGGGCTTTCCGGGCCTGTAACGTGCCGCGGTCTGAAGCGTTACTTCAGGACGCGGATTTCAACACGGCGGTTCCGTGGTTCGCGCACGCCGTCAGCCGTCGGCACCGCCAGTTCTTCCTCACCGGTTGCGCTGACATTGATACGGCTGCTGTCGATACCCTGCGAGTTCAGGATATTAACCGCTGCCTGCGCGCGGCGCGCCGAAAGGTCGAGGTTGTACTGGGCCGGGCCACTGGTATCGGTGTGGCCACTGACCACGACCGGGCTGTTGCCCATGGATGCGGCTCTCGCCGCCGCCTGGTCCACCGCGTCACGTTCGCCGGCCGGGATGTTCGCCTGATCGAAGCCGAAGTAGATGGTCCACGGCCCCATCGCCATAGCATCGAACGCGCCCATGCTCACCTGGTGATCCAGGTTGTAAAGCACCTCCGTCGGCACACCCCAGAGTTCCTCGTTCCCAATCGGGACATAGAGGAGATCCAGCTGATCGCGATCCAACTCGAACAGGTTCGGCGGAATCGTGATCCGGGTCACGATATCGACCGGGGCAAGCGGCAACCCGCAATCGTTCAGATCGCCGATCACACAATTGTTGAACCTGTAGTTGGCGCTGCGCGGGCCTTGCGGAAGCAGGGCAGCTGCGCGGGTGCGCGTAACTGTCAGGAACCCGGTCAGATCAATCTCCTCATGCGGCCCGACATATTGGAACGTGTCGGAGATATTGACGCCGTAGTACAGGTTGTTGCTGTCGAAGTTGGAATTGGTTGCGGCCGTCCGCGGCAGGATGATCCGCCCCGGCGCCCGGTCAACCGTCAGGTTGTTGACGTAGAAGATATCCTCGCGGAACCCGTCCTCGCCCGGTGCCGAGAGCAGCGGATCGAAGTCCGGACCATCAGGGTCCGTCGGATCAGCCAGAACGCCGATGACAACATCGTCGCCGCTGTTGATGATCACGTCGCCAACCAGCCCTTCGCCGCCAACGGTCGTGCCGTTACGGATCACCCGCGTTTCCGAGCGGTCCAGGCCGAGGATCTGCCGGAAGAACACCGAGCCGTCGTCGCCGGTGGTGACCTCCAACGTATCCGCCGCTACCGCTCCGAAGTGGATGTCGGTCGCGTCGGTAATCCGAACGTTCTCGCCATGGACGTGAACCCGGCCAATGGGAACAGCTGGATCATACGGGTTGTTCGCCAGGACGTCATAGTAGCCGCCGAAGTTGTTGTCGGTGTTGGTGAGGATCACATCGCTGAGACCGTTGGTATCGAACAGCGAGTCCCCGGCCACCAGGACATCATCCGCCTGCAGGATATCCCGCCCGGCAACGACCAACCCGGCATCACGATCACCGAGGGTGCGCTGTCCGTCAGCGGGCAGCGTCGGATCCGGTGTATGACTGTCGCGATCCGCGATCACGGCGAGGTAACCGAACGAGTCGTCCGCCGCACCCACTTCCCGATCGACAACCAGCACATCCGGTCCGCCGGTGCCGCCAAGCACAGCGACATTTTCCGTCCCGACAATGCCAACCGGCCGGCTTGGCACCGGCGTACCGGTGTCGAAATCGACCGCTCCGCTGTCGCCGGTAATGGCAATGCCACCGCCAAGGACCACCCCGAACTCGGCTTCAACATCAACGTTGAAGTTCAGGAATTGGCCGGCAACAACGACATCGTCCGGATTGCCAACGCCGCCTGTCGGACTGCCAACGCCACCTGTCGGATCGGCAGGGCCGATCTGCAGGTCGGTGATGGAGGCATTGCCCGGGTCGCCGTTCGCCACGACTTCGCCATTCTGCCACTCGACGTCGACGGTATCGCCTGTGAACGATCCGACACCAGCCCTGGCATCGCCGTTGAGGGCAGTGACCGTCAGATCGCCAGCAATGGAATTGGAGGCGATCAGATCGGCATCACCATCGGCTGCAGTCAAGGTCGCAGCGCCGCCAATCGTGTCGATGTTGGCCAGGATACGATCCGGGTTTCCATCGGCATCGCCGGCGGTTTCGGTGAGGGTCACCGCTCCGCCAACATTGTCGGCATCAACCAGGATCCTATCCAGCGCCGTCACGGTAAGATCGCCGCCGATATCGGCGCGGTCTGCGCCGGTTGGGCTTGGCTGACCATCAACGTAGGCCGAGCCATCGGCCGCAATGACGTCCAGGTTGCCTGTCGTCGTGCCAAGGAACACCGCCCCGTCAGGACCGGTAACCGTCGCATTGCCGGTCACGTCCGCGCGCAGGCCGGCCATGGTTGCACCGGTCACAATGGCACCGTTGCCGATGGTCATCGTGTCGGGGTCGCCATCACCCACGTGGACGAATGCGTTGCGGCTTGTCGCCGTCAACTCCTCGTCAATCGTCTGGCCGCCCAGCGCGTCACCACCGGCCTTCACCTCAAGCCGCTGCTCCGCGATGATGTTGGCATCGCCGGAAGCCGTCACCTGAATGGACAGGTCATTGGCGTCGATCACCACGACATTCTGCCCAACCACTGTCAGCATGGCTCCGACATCCGCATAAGCGAAGTCGTGCAGAGCCGGACCGTCGTTGTCGAGCAGGATGTCGAAGTGGGTCAAACCGTCGGCAGATGCGGCGATGATGCTGGCAGCACCGGAAACCGTGATCGCCTCGCCGGCAACGTCGTCCACCTGACCACCGGCTTCGACCGTCAGGCCGGTGCCGGTGATCGTGCCGAGCTGGATATCGTCCACATCCACCAGGGTGATCTGCTCGCCCACCGCATCGACCTCGTCGAAGTCGTGCAGACGCGGGCCGTTGTTGTCGAGCAGGATGTCGAACCCGGTTGCCGTGATGTCCGTCAGACCGGCCACCGTGATCGCCTCGCCGGCAACGTCGTCCACCTGGCCGCCCGCCACGACCCGAAGGCCGGTGCCGGTGATCGTGCCGAGTTGGATGTCGTCAACGTCCACCAGGTCGATCTGGTTACCCACCGCATCGACCTCGTCGAAGTCGTGCAGCGCCGGCGTGTTGTCCAGCAGGATGTCGAACCCGGCAGCATTGATGTCCGTCAGACCGGCCACCGTGATC
>JAWLBX010000035.1:0-25315 GCA_041687435.1 Alphaproteobacteria bacterium | reverse complement strand
GCTGAGCCATCGCGACACTCCTTGATCCGATGACCCTAACGATTCACAAAATTCGGCCAAACGCCAGGGTTTCCGGAGGTGTCCAAGTGAGTTTCATATGATGCCAAGTCGACGGCAAGGCAGTCGCAGCTTTCTGGGGCATGCTTATTTGTGATGTAGATTACAAAGTCCGGCTTGCGTTTCAAATCAGCAAGCATACGTAGAACTGTAGCCCCTTCAATTATGACCGGACGCGGGAAAATGCGATCTACACGCTTTGCAATGATGCGCTTGATCTCGTCAATCCGATAAACGAGCCTTCCTTTACCCTCAATCAGGAATAGGTCGGTTTCGATCAGAGAGACGTTGAAACGGCAAGCTAGGAAGCGCCCGAGAGTCGTTTTCCCAACTCCGGGTAGACCATCAATGGCGATGATCTTGCCCGGTAGGTCGTGAAGCACAGGCAAGAGTGCAGCGACTACCTTAGCGTACTCTTTCTCCTTGCCCAGCATGACACCCCTCCAAACTCATTCCCGTTGCGCCTTCTTGCCACGGCGTGACATGAATGGCTAGAATAAGCCATCGATTATCGTCGTTATTTGGCGCTAACATGTCGTATCGCTAAGTGCTTGATCTTTCTTTTTTGAATGACCATAAAAGACATAACAAATGAAACGGATTTCGCTATAAGTGTTTGATAGATCATATATATTTTCCGTAGCCCCGATGATGGATTGGACGGACCGGCACGACCGGTTCTTCCTGCGTCTGCTGTCGCGCCACGCCCTGCTTTATACCGAGATGGTGACGGAACAGGCGGTGCGGTTCGGCGAGCGCGATCGGCTGCTGGGCTTTTCGGCAGAGGAACATCCGGTCGCCCTGCAACTGGGTGGCTCGGACCCGGCCCATCTGGCGGAAGCCGCACGGATTGGCGAGCAGTATGGCTATGACGAGATCAATCTGAACTGCGGCTGCCCATCCGACCGGGTGCAGAGCGGTGCATTCGGTGCCTGCCTGATGGCGGAACCGCAACTGGTCGCCCGGTGTGTGGCGGCGATGCAGCAGGCCGTCAGCGTGCCCGTGACCGTCAAGTGCCGCATCGGCATCGACGATCAGGAGGATTATGCGGCGCTTTCCACCTTCGTTGCGGCGATTGCCGATGCGGGCGTGCGCACGGTTGTCGTGCATGCGCGCAAAGCCTGGCTGAAAGGCCTGAGCCCGAAGGAGAACCGCTCGATACCGCCCTTGAAATACGATCTGGTCTACCGCCTGAAAGCGGAGCGGCCGGACCTTACGATCGCCATCAATGGCGGTATTGAAACATTGGATCAGTGCGAGGTTCATCTTCAGCACACAGACGGTGTGATGCTCGGCCGTGCCGCCTATCAGAACCCGTATCTGCTGGCCAATGTCGACCGTCGCCTTTTCGGCGACGCCTCGCCCCGACCATCCCGGCATGCTGCGGCCTATGCGATGGCCGACTATGCCGACCGGATGGCACGCGATCATGGTATACGGGTAGGCCATGTTGCGCGGCATCTGGTAGGGCTGTTCCAGGGGCTGCCGGGCGCCCGCGGATTCCGCCGGCACCTGTCGGAGAATGCGCACAAGGACGGCGCCACCGGGCAGATAATCCGCGACGCTGCCGACCTTGTGCCGGAGCCCGGGCGTGTTGCAGCCTGAGCCGCGCCGGCGGTCGCCGGCGCTTTGCAATTTTTTCCAACAAACTCTTCCCCCAAGGTGAAAACTGAATGCCCGTATCTGCCGCCCCGCATCAATCCGAACACTTTGCCATCAGCCGCGATGCGGTAAGCGGGCGGAACGGTATCGTTGCAAGCCAGCATCATCTGGCCTCACAAGCCGGCATCGATGTGTTGGAGGCGGGTGGCAATGCGGTCGATGCCGCGGTTGCGGCGGCGCTTGTCCTCGGTGTCGTTGAACCCTGGATGAGCGGCATTGGCGGCGGTGGTTACATGCTGGTTGGCGAGGCCGCAACCGGCAGGGTGCACGAGGTCGATTTCGGCATGGTCTCCCCCCGCGGCATCAACCCGGACGATTACGCGATCGTTGAAGGGTCCAGCGGCCACGATGCCCTGTTCAGCTGGCCGCGGGTGATCGAGGATCGCAACCAGATCGGGCCACATTCGGTAGCGGTGCCGGGCGCCGTCGCCGGCCTTTCCGCTGCTGTCGAGCGTTTCGGCTCCATGCCGTGGGCGGATCTGGTGGCACCTGCAGCCAATTTGGCGACCCGCGGATTGCCGGTTACGTGGTCGGTGACACTGGAAATTGCGGCTGGCGCTGCGACGCTGCGGATGTTCGACACTTCCCGCGCGCTCTATCTGCCGGATGATCTGCCCCCAGTGGCCCCCGAGGCGCACCGGCCAATCTGGCTGGCGATGGGCCGATTGTCCGGAACGCTGGAGCGGTTGGCGGAAGCCGGCCCGCGCGATTTTTATGAGGGTGAGATCGCCGACGCCCTGGTGCGCGACATGCAGGCGGCGGGCGGTGTGATGACGGCTGCCGATCTGGCCGCCTACCAGGCGAAAATCCGCCCGGCCCGTGCCATCCCGCATCGCGGTGCCCTGATCCATCTGACCAAGGCCAACAGCGGCGGCCCGACTTTTGCCTGCGCCATGGCGCACGCGGTGCGGCGGCTGGACCCGGCACATGGGTTGACCACCGCGACCTACCTCGCCTGGGCGGAAGCCCTGAGCGAGGCGTTCGAGCGCCGGCTTGCCGAACTTGGCCATGCAGGTGACCTGATAAGCCGCAAGGCGTGCACCACGCACCTGTCCGTTGTGGACCGGGACGGCAACATGGTCGCCCTTACCAACACGCTGCTGGAATCGTTCGGTTCGCGCATGGTTCTGCCGGAAACCGGTGTGCTGATGAACAACGGGATGTTCTGGTTTGATCCGCGGGCGGGCCGGCCCAACAGCCTTGCGCCTGGAAAGCCCCCGCTCTCCAACATGTGCCCGGTGCTGGCGACCTCTGATGGAAAGCCGTGGTTTGCTCTTGGGGCGGCGGGCGGGCGGCGCATCGTGCCGGCGACGTTCCAGTTGACTTCCCTGCTGACCGATTTCGGCCTTAGCCTGAACGACGCTTTCCAGGTGCCGCGGCTCGACGTTTCCGGTGAGGATGGCATCCTGGCCGATCAGAGGCTGAACCCCGCAATCCTGGCCGCGCTCGGCGAGCGCTATGACGTCACTGTCACCTACGATTCGGTTGGGATGGACGAGTTCGCCAAGCCACAGGCGGTATTGCAGAAGGATGGCATGCAGTGGGGTGCGGTCGCCACTGCGATGCCTGTTGCCAAGGCCATTACTGCGCACTGAAGTGCTGGCAGCCTCGATCCGTACACCCAATTATGAATTCGCTGGCCGGGCGGATTGCGTCTAGCGTAGAGTCAGACCAAACGCCAAGGGCGTGGCGAACTGCCAAGGGAGCATTTGGCGGTGTCTAGGTGGCTAAGCTGGCTCTGCGCGAATTTTGACGCTTCTGCCGCAAGGGTTATGCTTGCGATGTGGGCAAGCGTCACTGTCATGCCTGCGTTTGCCGATGAAGCCGGTCCATTGGTGCGGGCGGAGCAGGCGTATGAGGGCGGTCGCTACGCTCAGGTGGCAGCGCTGACCCAAGGCGGGGTGAAACCCGCAGCGTTGGTGCTGAACGCCCGTGCTCTGCTGACCAAGGCAATGCTGATGGATACGGATTTGCCGGAGGTCGGCGCGCTGGCCAGCGCAGCCCTGGAAATTGCCGACCATGCCCGCCAGGCGGCCCCGGATCGTGTGGAGCCCTATTTGCAGGGCGCCATTGCGCGCGGCCTGCTTGCAGACCGGTTGCCGTTGCAGCCGGCCATTCGCAAGGTTTGGGAGGCGCGCTCGCTGATTGATACCGCCTTGCACCTTGCCCCGAACGACCCGCGGGCGCTATCGACCGATGGTGGCTGGCACCTGACGCTGACCGGCCGCCTTGAGACGATTGCCGCCAATCTGGTGTTTTCCGCCAGCCGCGCCCATGGATTGGCAGCATTCCAGCGGGCGTTTGCGATCTTGGGCGACGATCCGAACCTGCTCTATCGCTTCGCCAAGGTGCGAATGCTTCAGGGCGATGCCCAGGCCTTGCCGGAGGCGCGGGCGGCGCTGCGCAAGTTGCGGTGCCTGCATCCGTTGGATGCGCTAGGCTAGGCGGTTCAGCAGTTGGAGCCGGACTTGCGCGCCGCAATCGATGCCCGCGAAGCGAGGCGACATGCTGAATTCGATGCCTCAGGCCACCCGTGACATGGCATCCGCCTGGCTTGTCCAAGGCTTGGCCAGAAATGCGTCGAACATGATCAGCGCCCACAGCACTTGCGAGTTATCGGCCCTTCCTGCGCTGTGATCGGATGCAAGGCGGCGGACGAAATCCATATCGAACAGGCCGCTGGTGCTCAGGCGGCTATTCGTGGCGGTCAGGGCTGCGATCCGGGGGGCGAGCCCGCCGCGCAGCCAGCCGGCCAACGGCATGGAAAAGCCTTGCTTCGCCCGGTACAGCAATTCGCGTGGCAACAGTGGCTCCAGC
The DNA here is from genome assembly GCA_041687435.1 of Alphaproteobacteria bacterium. Taxonomy (GTDB): domain Bacteria; phylum Pseudomonadota; class Alphaproteobacteria; order Bin95; family Bin95; genus JACKII01. The sequence goes on along the minus strand of JAWLBX010000035.1, from coordinate 20,779 downwards.
GCGCGTTTCAAGATCCATTTGCCATCAAATCCGTTGACCTTGAGCCGGTCCGGCAGGCCGATGGCCCACTGCACCAGGCTGGGGTCGAGCAGGGGCGGGCGGACCTCCAGCGAGTTGGCCATCGCGGCCCGATCCACTTTTACCAGCATGCGCCCGGCCAGCCAGGTTTTCATATCCACGTATTGTGCGACGCGCAGCGGGTTGTCGCTGTCGGCATCCGCCGCAAAATTCCGGATCACCGAAACGGGGTCATAACCGGCCAGGCTGGTGTGCATGTCGTCGCTGAACAGGCGTGCCCTTAGTTCGTCCGGCAGAACGGTGACGGCGCGGAAATAACCGGCGGCGCGGTCGCGCGATAGCGCCTCCAGCGTGGCCTTGGCCCGGAACATGCGTGGTGCCCATGCCGCGCGGGGATAGGCCCACGCAAGCGGTCCGAAGATCATGCGCCGCAGTGCGGCGGGAATCTTTGCCTTCACCGCCTCCTCGCGCATGTGGAACGGATAGCGGCGGTAGCCGGCAAACGCCTCGTCGCCGCCATCGCCGGACAATGCCACCGTCACCCGGCTGCGTGCCAGCTTGGAAACGCGGTAGGTTGGCAGGGCGGAGGGGTCTGCGAACGGCTCACCATAGGCCAGCGCCAGCCGTTCCACCAGATCGACTGCTTCCAACTCCACTACTTCGCGGTAATGATCGGTGGCGTAGCGGTCGGCGACCATTTGGGCGTATTCGGTCTCGTCGTATTTCGGGTCGGGAAAGCCCATGGCGCAGGTGCGCACCGGCGTATCGGAGTTCTGCGCCATCAGTGCGACGATGCCGCTGGAATCGACGCCGCCAGACAGAAAGGCGCCCAGCGGAACGTCCGCCACCATGCGCTCGCGCACGGCCGTGGTCAGACGCTCGATCAGCTCTTCCTGCGCTTCTTCGGCAGATAGCGCGGGTCCGGCGGCGGCGGACAGGCGCCAATACGGCTCGGGCTTCAATACCGTTCGGTCCATGCTGCGGGTCAGCGTCAGGCGGTAACCCGGCTCCAACTTGTTGATGCCCTGAAACACCGTCTTGGGGTCCGGGACATAGCCATAGGCGAAATAGTCCGCCACTGCGTCCGGCCGTATCGGCGGTTCCGCGGCAAGGCCCGCCAGGACGGCGTTAATTTCGGACGCGAACAGCAGCCAGCCGTCCTTATCGACAGTGTAATACAGCGGCTTCTCGCCCATGCGGTCGCGGGCCAGCAGCAGCGATTGGGCTTTGCTATCCCAAAGCGCAATGGCGAACATGCCGTTCAGGCGGGTGAGAACGTCCGAGCCCCAGGCATGATAGCCCTGGAGGATAGCTTCCGTATCCGACTGGGTCAGGAACGGGTGGCCTTTGGCCACCAATTCCTGTCGCAGGGTGCGGTAGTTGTAGATTTCGCCGTTGTAGACGATCTGCAATTGCCGTTGGGCATCCGCCATCGGCTGATGGCCGGTGTGCAGGTCGATGATCGCCAGCCGGCGGTGGCCTAGGCCGATGCCCGGCGCTGTATGCATGCCGTCGCCATCGGGCCCGCGGTGGACCATGGCGGCGTTCATCCGCCCCAGTCGTGCCTCATTCACCGGGCGAAGGCCGGTCAGGTCGAATAATCCTGCGATACCGCACATGTGCCGGCGTTCTTTCGGTTCCTGGTTTTGCGGTTCGCCTGTGCCTACTGCGCGTCGGCCAGCCGGCTGAGGTATTGGTTCAGGTTCGGCATGGCGTCGAGGAAGCGCTGGAGCGTGGCTTTCGTCTCCCCCGGGCCCTCCGGCTCCACCATGGTGACGGCGATGACTGCCGCCGCGCGGTCGCCGGAGGTCAGGGCGCCGGCGACCTGATACAGCTTGGCTTTAACCGGGTCGGCGGTGTAGCGGCCGGCGATCCAGTACCAGTAGGCGGCAACGCGCCTTGGCCCCGGATAGCCCTGCATCCGTTCCAGCCGCACCTGAAGCGGGGAGCCGTCGACAGTCAGATTGATCCGGCGGGTTTCCAGCCGCTTCCAGCTCTCGTCATCGGCCATGCGGTTGGCGTGATAGATGACCTCCGCTCCTGGCCTTTGCATGGGATAGTAGGCGATATAGAGCGAGACCTGATCCTGACCATCCCGATAGGTTTCCATCACCTCGGCCGAGGCGCCGATGAATACCGGTTTCCACGGAACCTGCATCTCGCCTTCCTGCTGCCACGGGTCGGCAGGGACGGGGGCTGTGAGGCTGGCTTCGCCCTGCCACGGGGTGTCGTCGATGATGGTCGTGGCATAGCCGGGCCCCAATGCCGCAAGCACGGCAACGGCAATCGCGAAGCCCCAATTCCAGGACGGCACGCGGCTGCGCACCTTGGTTTCCGTCGCTTCAAAATCACCGATCCGCCGGTCGGCGAACAGGCTGCCAATGAACAGGCAAAGCAGCATGATAACCGTAAAAAAGCCCCAGCCGTATACCAGATGATCGACCCCGACGGCGTATTCATTGTCGGTGATATGGGCGATATAGATGATCCCGAACGCGCGAATACCGTTGGCGAACACGGGGATGATCACGCTGATGGCAAGAAAAATAACCCACTTCCACCACTTGTCATAAGCCAAATAGGCAAAGACGAAGGCGACGACGACGTTGGCGATCAGGAATCGGATGCCGGCACAGGCCTCTGCCACCTCGAACATGCCATTGGGGATTTGCAAAAATACGCCATCGCGCCAGACAGGGATGTTCACCCATTCCAGCATAATGACGGAGAAATCGGCGGTGATGTCCTGTAGCGGCGGCACCAATTGGTCGCCTGCGGGCACCATGAAGATCAGAAAGGCGATGGGAAACCAGATTTTCCGCAGCATGTAGCGCCCGACCAGACCACCGGCCAATCCGATCAGGATGCTAACAAAGCCGAGGTGCTGCAGCAGCCGCACGTCGCCGGCATAGCCGATCAGCCAGACCAAGCCGGCGCCAGCGACCAGCGGCAGGGCCAGCCATTCGTGACGTATTGGTACGCCCACCAGCGTATGCCGCCGCATCCAGATCAGGTAGGCGGCCATCGGGGCTATGAAGAAGCCGTGGTTGAACGTCGGCGTGCCCCACCAGACCTTGACCAGAGAGCTGGCCGTGTCGAAAAACAATGCAATGCAAAGGGCGCAGAGCCCAGCATACACCAACGCCACGCGCGGCAAGGAATTGCCGGACGGTTGGTCGTGTTGAGTGGTCAACGGTGTTGCGGTCACGTGGCGGTCTCCTCCAACTGCGGGGCAGCGGCGTTTCCGCCGGACGGGCGTACCCGGGCTATGATTGCATCCAGCACTTTCATTTGTGCCGGCCAGCCATAGGATTCGACCATACGCATGTGCCCCTGTTCGCCCATAGCCTCTGCCCTTGCAGGCGTTGCCAGCAGATCCTGCACCGTGGCCGCGAATGCCTCTGCCGTACCGGCGAGCGCCAGATCGGTGCCTGGAACGGCGTCAATGCCTTCCAGCGCCTGGGGCGTGCAGACGACAGGGCGAGCTAGGGCCATGGCTTCCAATACTTTGTTTTGAATGCCGCGGGCAATGCGCAGCGATGCGACGCTCAAGGTCGCATAACGGACGTAGGGCCGAATATCATCCACCCGGCCAGTCACAATAATGTTAGGCCGCCCGCCCAGCGCCTTCACCTCCGCGGTCGGGCGGCTGCCGCAGATGATGAACTGGGCGTTGGGATGGGTTTTCAGGATGATCGGCAGCACCTCGTCCGCAAACCATCGCACGGCATCCACATTGGCCCAGTAGTCCATCGCGCCCGCAAACGTCAGGATTGGCGCGTTGCCATGGTCGGCGGCATAGGGGTTGGGAAGGTCGGCTTTCGGATTGAACCAGTCGAGATCGACGCCGTTGCGCACGCCAAACACCCGGTCCGCGCCCAAGCCGGAGCGCTGGCGAAACAGGGCGGCTTCCGCCTCCGACACGAACAGGCTGGCGCCAACACTGCTGGCGATGCGGGCCTCGGCGGCGGCCAGCTTGCGGGCCTCGCGGGCATAAATCCATGACATGGGGAAGGATTTTCCGGCCGCGTATTGGGCCCACTTATCGCTATCGACATCGACAAAGTCGATCAGGGTAGGCGTCCTGCGCGTGCTTTGGCGCATCAGGAATGGCGCCACCTGGCCGGAAAAGCCGAAATTTACCACAGGCTTGACCGCGGCAGCGGTGCGGTCGACCCAGGCTGCCAGGTCGCGGCTTTCGTAATAGGGGAAGTTCAGCGCCTCGCCGGTCAGAAAACCTTTTAGACTCTTCAGCTTGGCCATTGTCGGGTTGAGCCGCACGAAATGGCAACTGGCGCAAATCTCTTCGAGCACGCCGGTGTGCTGCCAATCTTCCTCTGCGTCGATGAACGTTCCCAGATGCACCTCATACTTGGCCGCCAGATGCCGCAGGATGTTCCACGAGCGAATCTTGTCGCCCTTGTCCGGCGGATAGGGGATGCGGTGTGCGAGGAAGAGGAGTGGCTCCACTGGCGTCTACCCCAATTGGCGCGCGACCCAGGGGCCGATCAGGTTGGCGATGGGCAGCGGCAGCTTCTGCCAGGTGGACACCATCAGCTTGTATTTGGGATTCAGCGGGTTGATGTCCGGCACTTCCCCCGCTTTGACCAAGTGATATTGGTAGTGCAGCGGCGTCGGCGCAAAGCCCCAATAGGTCTTGTAGTCGAATGCGCCGGTGCCGAATTTGGAACGGCCAAAGTCGAACACCTTGGCGCCGCGCCGGATCGCCCGGCCCATAAGCGTCCAATACAACTGATCGAAAGCGTGCAGTGGCCGCGCTGCAGGCGTGCCACCGCCGTAATAGGGCAATACCTGGTCGCGGAAATAGAACGAAGCGAGCGCCGCCACCGGACCATCCGGCCCGTGGACGACGGAAATCTCGCAATCCTCGCCAAACTCTTCGGCAATGGTGCGGATATACCGCTTCGAGAATACGGGAGTGCCAAGATTGCGGACGCTTTCCGCATAAATGGCATGGAACGTGTCGATATCGCCGCCAGTGTCGACGGTCAGCTCGCTCTTGATGCCTTTGCGCACGTCGGCCCGTTTCTTGCGCGGGATCGCCTTAAGGTTGGCATCATCCGTATCGTGCAGTTCGCGGCGGAATGTGGCGTAAACATCCGACTTGGTTTTCCAAGCTGGGATCAACGCCTGTTGCGAGCGCATCTCCACATACGAAACGCCCAACTTCTCACCAAGCCGTGCGGCCTCGTTGGCCAATGCCTGAATTGCTTCCGGATCGCTGCTGGCAATGCCACCATAGACGCAAAAGCCCGTGGAAATGAGCGACTGCCCGAAGACCAGGGTCTTGAGATGCACCAGCGGCAACACGCCTACAATCCGGCCGCCGCGGCGCGCCAGGAGAAAATGCGTGTCATAGCCATAGGCGCGGCGGATGATGCGGGACCAGCCAGCGCGGTGGAAAAAGGTGGCCGAAGGTTCCTGCCGGACGAAGGCATCCCACTCGGCCATGCCGTTGTCGTCCAGGCCCGCAATCAGGACCGGCGCAGGCGCTGCCTGGTCGTTGGCCACCGTCGTTGCCGTCGGCTTTGGATGCGCGGGTTTGGGCTGAGCGGTCACTGATCCATGGCCTCCTTGGCGCAAGGCGGGGAGCGGCACTAGCGGCTAGGTTGTACCTGAGCCGTCTCTATACCGCATAAACCCGGTCCATACGATCCCACCGGAAATCTGCGAGCAAGCGCCGCAGCTTGCCTTCCATCTTGGCCAGATTGGTGTAATGGCGCAGTCGCGAGCGGATCGGCAGTCCTTTGACGCGCGGTTGGTCGGCATCGATTTCCCAGGGATGGAAATAGAACGTCGCCGGTTGATGATCGTGTGCGTGCAGACGCCTGAGCAGCGGCCGGAACCAAGTCGCATAGGGCAGCAGGCGGAAAAATCCGCCGCCGGCGCAGGTGATGCGGCGGCCGTGCCATTCGACTGTTGCAACCGGAATCTCGCGGATACCGCCAGCCTCATCATACGGGAAGCGTGGCGCATCGGGGCGGCCGTAATGGTCATGCACGATCGGGTGCAGGCTGGAACTGTAGGTGTAACCCGCCTCCGACAGCACGTCATAGGCCCATGGGGTTTGATCACTGATCGAAAAGCTGGGCGCGCGGTAGCCGCGCACCGGCATGCCACCCAGGTCTTCCAGCAGCAGGCGGGTGCTGCGCACATCCTCCAGGAATTCGTCCCGGGTCAGTTCGTGCACCTTGTGATGCCAGAAGCCATGGCTTGCCAATTCGTGCCCGCCGGCGACGATACGGCGGACCAGAGCCGGATGATCCTGCGCTACGCAGCCAAGCGTGAAAAATGTGGCCTTGATACCATATTCGTCAAACAGATCGAGAACGCGGGACGTGCTGCCCTCCACCCGGCTTTCGAACGAGGACCACTCCGACCGTTTCACCACGCTGGACAGCGCCCAGACCTGATAATAATCCTCCACATCCACCGACATGGCATTGGTGATGTTTTCCGTTGCCCCGCGCATCGCAAACTCACTTCCTGAAAGAACCGTTTGGCCCGTGCCACCGGGATGGGGGAGGGGCTGGAGACGGGTCCGGAATTGGTGGTCAATTAACCTGACGGCCAGCAGTCTGTTCGCTGTCACCAAGATCATGCCCCAACAGAGACATGGTGACCGTCATCAGGTCTTGAAGGATTTCGCTCTGTTTTTGGATACTTTGTCCCAACCGGGCCATTTCCGCATTCTGTGCCGGGTCGGTTGCCGGCGCGGCATTGCGCAGGGCATCCTCGACCCGGGAAAGGCGGGCTTCCAGACCGCTGGTATCCACCGCGCCGGCGGGCAGATCGGCCAGCGTTTCGGTCATGCGCCGGTCCAGTGCTTCCAGCTGGCTGACACAATTGGCTATCTGGCTGTTCACGCCAGTCAGATCGGCGCTGCTTCCGCCGGTTGCTTCCAGTGCATTGATCCGTGCCTCCAGATTGCGCATTGCGGCCACTGACTTGGCAATCGCTTCCTGATTGCGTTCCAGCCCCGTAAGTTTGCGCTCGACACCCTGCAGGCGCCCCGACAGTTCAACCACCAACTGATCCGTGACAGGATTGCTTGCCCCCGCCGGAGGGGATGGCTGAGGTTCGGCAGTCGGCTGCGGCCGGTTGCTTGCGGACTCGGCCACCTCCGTACCCATCTCGCTCAGGATCTGGTTGGCAGCGTACTCGTCAATTACGTCAAGTTCGTCGATCGCGCCATGCATCAGCAGCCGGCTGCACACATTATTGATGCGCCGCGGCACACCCCCGGTCGCGCGGTAGACGGCGCTGATGGCGCCATCGGTGAACTGCGGCCGGCCGGTCCAGCCGACAACCTGCATCCGGTGTTCGATATACCGTTTGGTTTCCGCCTCGTTCAGTGTGTCCAGGTGATAGGAGGCGATCACGCGCTGGCGCAACTGCTCCATATCCGGGTCGGCCAGGATGGATTTAAACTGTGGCTGGCCGACGAGGAAACACTGAATGGCCGACTGCCCGTCCACACTCAGGTTCGACAGCATGCGCAATTCCTCGATGGTGCCCATCGGCAGGTTCTGTGCTTCGTCGATGATGACCAAGGCACGGCGGCCGAGGCGGCGTTGGTGGATCAAGAAGTTTTCCAGCGCCCGCAGCATCGCCGCTTTGTCGGGTGTCGGCGGATTGATATGGAACTGGCCGGCGATCAGACGCAGCACATCCTCGGCATTCACGTTGCTGGTCGTGATATAGGCGACTTCGGTTGTGTTGCGGTCCAACTCGTCCAGAAGCCGGTTAATCAGGGTCGACTTGCCGGCACCGATCTCGCCGGTGATGACAATGAAGCCTTCGCCCTGCTGCAGGCCGAAGCGCAGATAGGCCAGCGCCTGTTTGTGGCCGGGGCTGTCATAGAAAAAGCGCGCGTCCGGGCTCAGCGAGAAGGGCGGCGCTGAAAAGCCGTAGAATTCTTCGATCATGATCAGAACGATATCCGGCCGCCGACGCTCGCAACATGCTCGTTATATTCCAGCGAAGCATCGGAGGAGCGGCGATCAGTGTAAGAATAGCCACCGAACAGGGTGGTGCGGCGGCCCAGGCGGTAATTCAGATCAAAGCGGCCGTTAACCGTATGGGTGGCATCAGTCACCTGCGGTCGCGTGTACCGGTAAAAACTGGAAAATGACGCAGAGACCTTCGGGCTCAGGCTGCGGGTAATGATGCCGCGCACCCGTGCGATGTCCTCATCGCCGACGTCGAATTGGCGCTGCTCGGCAAAACCGGACAGGACAATGCGGTTGCGACCGTAATCCCCGACCAGCGTCGCCGAAACCGACTGGCGAAGCGACAATTGATTATCGAGGCCGGCGCCACCGAAACCGGCGGGCAGCCCTTCTGGCGTTACGAGTTCGCCGGTTATCGGATCGACTGTCACCAGGTTCGAGTCGCTGACAAGTTGCTGCAGGCCGCTGGCAAGACTGTGGGATGCATCCAGCCGCAAGCTCAGATTCGCAGTCAGAGCGTAGGTTGCGCTTCCATTGATGGCCAGATCGCCGAAGCGTTGGCCAACGGAAAACTGGAAGTTGGAGCGGGGCCCCGGCTGCCCGTTTGCGCCAACGCTCCAGCTGACACCACTTAGGTTGCGGGTCTGACTGCTGGCGTCAACCTTATCGTAGCCAATGCTGGCGGTCAGCGAATAACGGCGCGACAGGGCGACTTCGTTGGCAAAGGCAATGGAAAAGCGTGTGAGATCGTTTTCGGTAAGGCTGGCGTTCGAGCGTTCGTCGATACGTACCCAGTCGGCCAGAAGGGCTGGCCGCCAGGGCTGAAGCTTGCGGCCGGCAACCAGTTGCAGTTCGAGGCTGTCATTCCGGGAATCGTTGGCATTGCTGCCACCGGATATGACCTCCGTATGGCGGAACCGGACCAAGCTTTGCGCCCAGTTGCCATAGCGTTGTTGCCAATAGGGACTGATACTGGCGGAGGTAACGCTGACCCGTTCGTCGTTATCCGTACCGGCATCGCTGCCGCTGATCCTGCTGTTGCTTGAGATCAGTTCGCGCGTCGAGGTCAAGTTGGCATCGACAAAGAACCGGTTTTTCCACAGTTCAAGAGTGGATAACGCCCGCAGGTTCTGATCGATCTCGGGGGTACTGTCCGATGACCTGGTGATCAGGGAGAGGGAGGTATCCGCTGCGAAGTTCAGCCGTTGGCCGGCACCGCGCAGGCTGGACCCGATAGTCCCTCGAAGCGAGGTACCAAGACCATCGCTGCTGGATGAACTCAGGCCATCACTGTTGGTAAGAGACAGGCGCGTGCTAACGAAATGGTTGGCTTCCCAATCCATCGCTGCTGCAGGCATGGTGACAAATGCCAAAACCGCTGCGATCGCAGCCGGCATGTGGCGCCGTTGCGACGAGCGAAGTGTGGGCTTGTTTCCGTCGCCGGTCGTCACGACTGAGTCCTGAGGCTTTCGATATAACTGTCGTCTTGATAATACCCGTAATTGTACGTGTCGGGTATCGACAAACGCTCACCCTCGTTACAGCGGTTCAGCACCAGGCTGACATTGTCGTGGGCGGATAGCAAATCCAGCGCATCTTCCAAGGCGGACTGCGGCGTTCGGCCGGCCTGCACGACGACAATGATTTGATCTGCGTGGTTGGCCAGCACCGGCGCTTCCGCCGTCACCAGCAACGGCGGTGTATCGACGATGACCAGTCGGTCGCTGTATCGATTCGAAACGTCATAGATGAAACGGGACATCTCATCGCTTCGGAACAGCTCTCGCGGGGCTTGCACCGGGCCGCCGGCGGGCAGGACCGTCAACGGCGCATTCTCCGCCCGCCAAAGATAAGGAGTGAGGTCGTTTTGGCGGATACGCAGATAGTCGGTCAGGCCGTCTGTTACGGGCAGGCCGAAGATGGTGTGCACAGCAGGCCGGATCACGTCGGCATCGACGAACAGAACGCTAACCCGGTCTTCCAGCGCCAGCGACAGGGCGAGATTGGCGGCAGTGAACGTCTTGCCTTCGCCGGCCCATGACGATGACACCATGATAACGTTCTGGCTGCGGCCGGGGGTCCGGTGAGCGTCAAGGCTGAAAAAATTCATCCGGTTCATCAACCGGTGTTTCATCAAACGCAAATCTTCCGCCAAGCGGCCGCCGGCAAAGGGACGGCTGATGAAGCCTCTTTTCTCCATCTCTTTGAAATTGATGCGGAATGTTTGGCTAGTTGCCCCTTCCGACTGCCGTTCTTGAGCGCGATCGGTTTGTGCGACCGAATTTTCGATCGTGCTGCGCGACGGGATCGTTGGCTGCGCTGGTGGCGAGGCGTGTGGGCGCGGGGATTCTGTTCGGACGGTTGCCCGGCTGACCGCATCCGATGCCGTTGGCGGGGGCGGCGGTGCTGCTTCCGGCTCTGCCGAGACGGTCGGCTTATCGAGCCCCTCAGTCTCAGGCTTGTCCGACAATTCGCGTGGCGGCGTTGGAACACGGCCGCGGGCGCGGGCATTTCGTTCCTTTTCGAACCGCTCGGCGGCCTTTTCGATCAGGCTCATGGTGTTTGAATCCTTACGTCCGGGGCCATTACCAAATTAAATCGCCCGGCCAAACCGTTGCAGCACGGCGTCCGTCACACCCTGAACAACGGTTCGGAATTCCGGCGGGGAGGCTGTGGCCGAATATATGTAGCTCAAGCCGACGAAACTGCCGATCAGGAACAGCGCAACGCAGGCAGCCATCGTCGCTTCCAGTACGCGGCCGGGGCCGCCCAGAACGGACCGCGCTACGGAAAGCGTGCCGATCACGGGCAGGCCAATTGCGTCGGACAACTGTTTGGCGTTCATGAAAGCGTCGGTCATCAGAATACGGAGGAAGGCGAGGCCGCCACCAATGCCCAAGCCAATCAACAGCACGGCAGCCATCATCAGCACCCGCGGCGGGCCGCTCGGCTCCACCGGTGCGATAGGGGGTTCGATGATGCGGAACTCGATATTGTCGGATTCTGCGCCCATGCGCTGGGCCATCCGTGCGGATTCGCGGCGTTCAATCAGGCGCTCGTACTGGCGCAGCATCACCTCATAGTCGCGGGTGAGGCTGATCAGTTCGGCCTGTGCCTCCGGGATTTCCGTGATTCGCGTTGTCAGCCGTTCGATTGTTTCCTGCTGCTGGGCGATGCGCGTTTCGAGCGTGCTGATGCCAAGCTCGGCCCGTTGCAGTTCAAGATTGAGCTGCTCCCATGTGGGATTCGGCGTCTGCTCGTCGGTGTAAGTCGCCCCTGGAGTAGAGCGTAGCCGTTCCTCGGTCTGCGCGATCAGGCTGCGCTGGGAAATGACGTCCGGGTGGCGATCGGTGTATTGGGTCAGCAATCGGGCAAGTTGGTTGCGCTGCTCTTCGAGTTCGGCCGATATCCGGGCCCTGGCTCCGCCGCCCACGGCAGTCCGCTGGGATTCGCTGAATTTCGGTGTGCTGGCAAGCTGCAATTGCAACTGATCCCGCTGCCAAATGGCCGATTTCAGCGTGGACTGTAAGTTGCTCAACTCGCGTACGACATCATTCAACTCGCGTTCGACGCGTTCTGTATTCGTTAACTGGCCAATATTTTCTCGTTTGTATTCCGCAACCCGCAGTTCGGCATTGCGCAGATTGGTTTCATACTCCGCGATCTGCTGATCGATAAACCGCTGGGCCGATTCCATATCCTGCCGGGCGCTGCCGAGGTTCATTTCGACGAAGGTCTGCAGCGTGGTATCGACTATTCGCCGGGCCAGTTCGGGAGAGCGGCTGCTGTATTCGATGTTGAACAGATTGGGGCCTTCGATTTTGATCGCGATCTGCTTCGACAGGCGCTCAACCAAGCGTTCCAGTTCCAGCGGTGTGGAAACGGTTAAATCCAGGTCAGTCCTGCGGATAATCTGCTCGATATTCGGCCGCGTTAGCAGGGTGCGGCGCATGATATCGACCTGACGTTCGATATCCGGCTGAACCGCCAAGTCCTTCATCAGTGGGCGCAGGAGGCTTTGCGTATCGACATAGATTCTGGCGGTGGAAGTGTAAGAGTTCGGAAGCATCGCGATGATGAACCAACCAATCACACACACGATCCAGGCCGCGATCAGGATGGTCCACCGGCGCGCCAGCAGTCCATTCAGGTAATAAAAAACGAGGGCGCGAATTTCGCTCGTCGATCCCATCTCGCGGGGCTCTCCTTACCGCCTGCTCAAGGCCACGTTCCAGCCGCTTGCGATTGCTACAACCAGCTTTCTGGGATGAGGATTACATCGCCCGGCGCAACCGCAGTGTTGGCTGTGATATCGCCATCCTTGAGCAGATCGTCCAGCCTGATGCGGAAGGATTGGTGATCGCCGTTACTGCGGCGGAACAGCACTGTATTGTTGCCATCCGCAAATTCGTTGAGGCCACCGACAGCTACCATCACATCCAGCACGGTCATTTGCGAGCGATAGGGCACCGCCACCGGTTGCGCCGTCGCGCCAACCACCCGCACCTGTTGATCGAAGGGGCCGGTGAAATTTTGCACGATCACGGTCACAACCGGGTCTTGGATGAACGCGCCCAGCGCCCCCTCTAGATCCCGGGCCAACTCCGTCGGCGTCTTTCCGGCGGCAACCATGTCTTCTACCAACGGTGTGGAGATCTTGCCGTCGGGCCGAACGGGCACGGTGACGGAAACGTCCGGCGCACGCCACACAAACACCTGAATCTGGTCCAAAGGCCCGATCTGGTATTCGACGGGGGCGACCGCGACCGGTGCTTCCGACGATGCATCCCTGTTGACATTACTACATGCGGTTACTGCGAACACTGCCATAATGGCAGCGACCAACCGGACACCATGCTGCACGTTCATCGTCCCACACCTTTTTCCAAGTCTGTAGCCCGTCTGCGGATCCGGGCGCTGCATCGCAGCCGGATCACAATTGTTAATCGTACGTTTATACCACACCCCAAGCGTTTATCCTGCTTTCTTAACCAAGTTGCAGCAAAGACGATACCGAAAACTGGTCGCGGATGCGGTTGGTGGTTGCGTTCAAGATAGGAAAAATGCCGACTTTCAACTGCAGGGGCCATTGGTGACAGGGCCGCAGGCTAGCAATACGCTGCGAACATTGCCTTAACGCCTCTGTCAGGCGCCTGTGCGCGCATGGCGGATCGCCTTTGCAACCTATTGTGCGTAAACAAGGCGCTGGCCCACACTGTGGCGCAAAGCGAACCCTTCCGTCAGGATATCCCACGATCATGGCCAACCCGATCCCGCCGAAGCAGACGCGTGCAGGGCTTCTGGTGCTGCGGGGTGCCGGGATGCGGATGTTCGCAATTCTCGTCAATGCCATTGGCACATTGGCTCTCCTGCCAATCGCGGTGCGGGAGCTGGGGGATTATTGGTTCGGCATTCTCATGCTGGTCGGCGCGGTGGTGGTGCAATACCAGGTTCTGGACTTCGGCATGTCGCAGACGGTCGTCCGATTCCTGTCCAAGCATCGGGCTGACGGTAATGACGTTGGCGTGCGGCAGGTTTTTTCCACCACAATTACGGCATTTTTGGCGCTGAGCGCCGTTACGATTCTCATCGTCCTGGGCGCTCTGGCCTATTTGGATGCCACTGTGCCGGATCCGGAGCGGCGCGAAACGTTGCTTTGGGTGGTCGCTCTGTTCGGATGCACCGCAGCGCTGTCTTTCCCGACTTTCGTGCTGGAGGGCAGTCTGACTGCGGCGATGCGCCAGGATATCGCCAGTGTCCTGCAACTGTTTCGTGCTGCATCCAGAATTGGACTCTCGTATTGGGTGTTGCTGTCCGGCTTTGGCATTATCGGCGTGGCAGCCGTCGCGGTCGGCACTGATATGGTTTACCGGGTTCTGGTTTGGCGCCTGGTTTGGCGGGTCTACCCGCAGCTGAGGTTTCAGCGCGATTTGGTATCGTGGCCGTACTTCAAGGAGATGCTGTCGTTCGGGCGGTTCGTTTTTCTGACCAACATTTCCAAATTTTCGCTGATGCATTCCAGCGTCATTGTCGTTTCCAGCCTGATCAGCGTGTCGGCGACCACCACGTATGCGATCGGGCTGAACGTCATTGCCCGGCTTGAAAACTTAATTCGGCTTGGCTTTTTCATCGCCATGCCGGCCTTCACCAATATTGCGACGCAAACCACCGGTTACCGTTTTCTGCGCGAACGCTTTTATACGGTGACGCGGGTGGTGACATACGGCGTCTCGCTGATCGGTGGCGGCCTGATCTTTGCGGGTTACGACTTCATCCAGGCCTGGATCGGGCCGGATTACCGGGATGCCTATTGGCCGTTGCTGATCCTGATGTCCGCCTGGATGGTGGAACTCTGTCAGATACCAGCGCTCCAATTGATGACCGCGATCGGCAAGCACCGGCGCTTCGCCTATTACGATTTCGGTGTCGCCTGCGTGAGCGTGGCTGGGGCATGTGCGCTGGCCATTCCGTACGGGATCATCGGCGTGGCGTTCGGCGTGGGCGTTCCGGTTGCATTGTCGGCGATCCTGCTGAAATCGCGCAATGTGTGCGAGGAATTGGGAATTCCTCTGCTGGCCTATCTTTGGCAGATCGGGCGGATCATGGGCGGCAGTCTGGCGCTTCAGGTTCCGGTCTGGCTGCTGCTGCGGCAGTTTCCGGGTATGAACCTACTGGAACTGTTCGCCTTTGGTTGCCTGACCTATGGGCCGTTGGCGCTGATTGTGCTGCTGATGGTCGTGCCGCGCTCTGATCAGCGCTATCTGGTCGAATTGCTGCCCGCCCGGTTGGCCCGGCGGATCCGGAGGGTGCTTCCGCACCTGCGCCCGCAATAGCACGCAGGGCAGGCACGGCAGCCTTGATTTGCGTTCTCCCTCAGTCGCCACTGGAGGTGGAGGCTGCTTCCTTGGCGGCCATCTGCGCCTTCAACTGCTCTGGCGTCAGACGCACGATATCCTCATTTTGGTGACTGTAGATGTCGTAAGCCTGGGTATCCAGGTCTTCCAGCATGATCTTGCCGGATAGCACGTCCTGCTTCCACTGGGCGTGCTGGCTTTCTTCCGCGTGGAATTCGGGCATGACCTCCTCCGCGAACATTTTCAGGGAGCCGCAAATGTCCTCGTGACTGGTCTTGCCGGCCTGGTTCAACAGGATCACCTGATCGACATGGGCATCCTGGAACATGCGCAGCTTGCGGCGGATGGTTTCGGGAGAGCCGATCAGCGCGCCTTCGAAGGCCTTCTGCGCCTTCTCCGTGTGGCGCCAATCCTGGAATTTCTCCCACAGATTGCCCTGGCCGGGCGCCGCGATGCCTTCGCGGCCATAGTGCGAGAGGGCGAAAATGAAAAACGTCCAGCCGGCTGCCTTCTCATACGCCTCCTCATCGGTTTCCGCGCACATGAAGCCGGAGACCATGGCGATGTTCGGGTTGGCTGGATAGTCAGTCAGCTTTTGCTGGTTATGCAGCAGGTTATTGTAATACTTGTGCACCCAGGCCTTGGCTGCATCCGGCGAGACGAAGGTAAAGCCGAGCGCACCCATGCCCCAGGCGCCCGCCTGGCCGATGGTCTGGATGTTGGAGCAGGCGACCCACAGCGGCGGGTGTGGCTTCTGCATCGGCTTCGGCACGACGTTGCGGGCAGGGAAGTCGTAAAAGTCGCCGTGCCATTCCCAATTGGTCTTGGTGAACATGGGGACGGTCGCCTTGACGGCTTCCTCCCACCGGTCGCGTTTGGAGCGGACCTGGATGCCGAACGGGTGCAATTCGGCCGGGCCGGCACCTTCTCCCATACCGAACTCGACGCGTCCGCCGGAGACGAGGTCGAGAGTGGCCACTTTCTCCGCCACCCGGTGCGGCTGGTTGGTGGTCAACTGAATGATGCCGTAGCCAAGGCGGATATTCTTGGTTCGCTGGCTGGCCGCGCCTAGGAACACCTCCGGACTGGCGGAATGGGAATATTCTTCCAGAAAATGGTGCTCCACCTCCCAGGCGTAATCATAGCCTAGCCGGTCGGCGAGTTCGATCTGGGAGAGTGAGTCCTGCATCAGGCGGTATTCCGCCTGCTCGTCCCAAGGACGGGGCAGTTGATGCTCGTAGAAAATGCCGAACTTCATGGGCAGGCATCCTTTCGCGTCAGAGACAAAGCTATACGCCTTTGAGGCCGATACTAAAGGCGAATACGCCAAACCCTATTGGAAAAGATGCCGCGTCCGGTTGGGACAGCGACGAGGGCCAGCGTCACCGGTACCCCTATCAGCACGCGGAGGCCGGCAGCGATGCAGAGCGCAATGTAGGCAGAGAGCTAACAGCTATTTTTCGAAAAACCCCATACCCGCCAGCAGGTTGTGGCGAGATAGACGGAGTCATTCCGGTTTCTCCATCGGGATGGATGGACGAGTGTGTCTGAAATTCGACCTTAGTGCTTACGCTTCCACTTGCCACTTGCGACGCGGCGCCTCTACCATTCCGCCAGTCCTTTTCGGTTGGTGAGCCAGAAAGGACTGATTGAAAAACATTGGGAGGAAACATTGCCATGATAAAGACGATAGGAGTGATTGCCGGCGCGGCTGCGCTGGCATGGGCGAGTGTGAGCAGCGCAGCCGAGGTAGAATTGCCCGGTACACTGGTGGTGACGGCCTACGACGTCGGTTCGTCCGGCTATAGCCAGATGGTCGGCCTCGGCTCGATCCTCAAAAACAATTACGGAACCAATGTCCGGGTC
Source organism: Alphaproteobacteria bacterium (assembly GCA_041687435.1). Taxonomy (GTDB): domain Bacteria; phylum Pseudomonadota; class Alphaproteobacteria; order Bin95; family Bin95; genus JACKII01. Next base: position 4,068 of record JAWLBX010000035.1, on the reverse strand, counting down.
CTGCCCGGCAAGAACGACGTTTCTAGGCTTGGTCCGGTGAAAGCCGGCCGTGCCCATTTCACAGCGACAGGGTCCGATTCCGTCTACGGGCAGGAAGCGGTGTTCACCTTCGGCTCGCGCGAATGGGGGCCGCAACCGTTGCGGGTTCATGCGCTCTCGCTCGGAAAGGGCGCAGCGGTCGGCATGGTGACGCCTGGCGACAAAAGCATTGAAACCATCGGAGATATCCGGGGCAAGCGGGTTGCCTGGATTCGCGGTGCGCCGGCCCTGAACAAAGCCGTCGAGTCGATGATGGCTTGTGCGGGTGTTACATGGGACGATGTTGAAAAGGTCGAGTTCGGCGGTCATGGGCCGGCCGTCGATGGTTTCATCAACAACGAAGTCGATGCGTTAAACAACGCGACCTTCTCCGCGCTCAACAAGAAAATCGAGGCGAGTCCACGCGGCATCTATTACCCGGTGATCCCGAACGATCCGGAATGCTGGGAGCGCATCAACGCAATCGTACCATGGTACACGCCAGTGTTTGCGACAGTCGGTACTGGCATTGTCGAGGGCGGCCAGTGGATGCCGAACGCCCCCTATCCGGTGCTGGTGTCGCTGGATAACCTGGATGCGAAGACCTCCTACAGCGTCGTCAAGGCCATTCAGGACCATTTCGACATCTTCAAGGACTCCGCACCGGGAGCCCCTGGCTGGGCGTTGGAGAACCATATTTTCCACCGTGTCGTGCCATATCACGAGGGCGCCATTCAGTATTACAAGGAAATGGGCGTTTGGACGGATGAGCAGGATGCGGTCCAGGAGGCTGCTCTGGCACGCCAGGGCGTGCTGAAGCAGGCCTGGGATGGCTATGTCAGCGACGCGCCATCTGACGATGACGCATTCGCGAAGGGTTGGATGAAGGCCCGCGCGAAAGCGCTCGAAGATGCGGGTATGCCTGTCATCTTCTACGAGTGGTAACTGCCGTGATGGCCGGGGCGCCCGCTAACGACGGGTGACGCCCCGGCTGCCTGCCTGAGTTCCCAGTCAAACAATAAGGACGGGCATCGGTCGATGCCCGGTCTAGCGCGCGAGGATTCCCAAGGTGACGCAGCAGTATGAAATCAAGGATGACGATATCCCTGATGTTGACTTGGCCCGCACCCGGACCCCTACGGGGATTTGGGAAGTCGCGGTCATGGTGCTCGGTTCCGCCACGATTCTGTTGTCTATCTATCAGATTTTCAAAATTGATTTCCGTCTGAATGAATTTTGGGCGCTTCTGGGTTTCGAGGGGAAGATCGGCTATACGATGCTGGTCAACGAATACCTGTATGCGCTGGTTGGGCTGATGCTTTCCACCGTGTTCCTGGTATTCCCTGCCTACCCCAAACAGGCGCGCGACCGCTTGCCTCTTTACGATATCGTCCTGGCGATGATCACTCTGGGCGTCAGCGGCTATTTTTTGGCCAATTCCCTCGCCATTCAGGAACAGGCATGGGAATACTTGGCGCCGGAATGGGCGCAATGGATGGCAGTGGTCATCTGGGCGCTGGTTCTGGAAGCAGGGCGGCGCACCGGCGGCTGGCCGGTGTTCTTCGTCGTGCTTGCGCTATCCTTCTATCCGCTGTTTGCCGATCAGGTGCCGCAGGTGATCCAAGGGGCGCAGATGCCATTCCTGGACACTGCAGCCTTCCACGTCTATTCGATCGAGAGCCTGCTAGGCATTCCGATGCGTGCGTTCGGCCTGCTGGTGTTCGGCTTTCTCGCATTCGGTGTTGCCCTGCAGTACACGGGCGCCGGCGCATTCTTCATCAACTTTGCCTTTGCCCTGCTCGGCCACGTGCGGGGCGGACCCGCGAAGGTGGCGATCTTCTCGTCCGGCCTGTTCGGTTCGATGTCCGGCGGTCCCGTCACCAACGTCCTGACCACCGGCACGCTGACCATTCCGGCGATGCGGCGCATCGGGTTTTCGGCGAAGTATGCCGGTGGCATTGAGGCCTGCGCGTCCACCGGCGGTGTGATGATGCCGCCGATCATGGGCGCAACCGCCTTTATCATGGCCGACTTCCTGAACATCGCTTATGTGGATGTTGCCCTGGCGGCGGTGATCCCCTCGGTCCTGTACTATCTGGGGCTGTTCATGCAGATCGACGCCTACGCAGCCAGAAACCGGATGCGCGGGCTGCCGAAGGATGAAATGCCGAAGATCTCCAGTGTCATCAAGGATGGCTGGTATTACATCTTCGTCTTCGCCGTTCTGGTGCTGATGCTGGTGTTCATGAAGCAGGAGGCCCGCGCGCCCTTCTATGCGACGGCACTGCTGCTGGTGCTCAACCAGTTCAACCGCACGCACCGGATGGATTGGAGGAAGTTCTATGGGTTCCTCAAGGCAACGATCTTCCTGCTGGCGGAACTGGCGGGCATCCTTGCGGCCATCGGCCTGATCGTCGGCGCTGTCGTCGGCACTGGGATGGCGGGTTCGGTGACCAATGACTTGGTCTATCTGGCCGGCAACAGCGTCATCATTCTGTTGCTGATGGGTGCGCTGACCAGCTTTATCCTTGGCATCGGCATGACAGTAACGGCGGCCTACATCTTCCTGGCGATCATACTGGCGCCGGCCCTCATCCGCGCCGGTCTGGACCCGCTGTCCGTGCATATGTTCATGCTCTACTGGGGCATGTTGAGTTTCATCACGCCGCCGGTGGCGCTGGCGGCATTCGCGGCGGCATCTGTCGCGGGATCAAAGCCGATGGAGACGGGGTTCGAGGCGATGCGCCTCGGAACGGTCATCTATTTCATTCCCTTCTTCTTTGTCTTCAATCCCGCTCTGTTATTGGTGGGATCGCCGGGCGAGGTGGTGATCGTGCTGATCACCGCCCTGGTCGGTATTCTGCTGGTATCGGCCGGATTGCAGGGATACCTGATCGGCGTGGGCACCGTCGGTTCCGGCCTGTTGGGATTGGTCGGCCGCCTGTTCCTGGTCGCCGGCGGGCTTACTCTGGCGGCGCCGGGGGGCGGAATGCTTGGATTCAGCCACTGGACCTTGCTGGTGGTGGCGCTGGCGTTGACGGCACCAGGGTTCGCCATAGCGTTCTTGGGGCGGGAGCGACGGCCCGGGGTCGCTTAGCTTCGGGAAAGGGCAGGGGGAAGGGCATTACCTGCCCTTTCCCCTGCCAAACCACTGCGTATAGGTCACGGGGCAGGGCGGAGCTTGCTTTTGTCTATTACTTGATATTAACGTTTAAGCATTACAGGGCTGAATTTTGCAAGGTGGGGCAGGCGAATAGCAGACCAGGAGGCAAAAACGAGCAACCCTAAAGGCTGGATCTGGGGCCTTCCTGCCTGGGTTGGCTATTTCATATGCTTCATATTTTCGAGGCCCTTGTTTCCTGTAACTATCGCAATTGTTCTGATAACAATCGTGTTTCCCGAACAATTGCATATCGTTCCTTTTTTCGAAACTCTGCCCAATCACATAACGGACTGGGTTTCGTTTGATTTCTGGTTACTCCCTGGAGCCTATTTCGGGCCCTATTCCTGGCGTGCGTGTTGCGATTGGTCTGGGAATATTGAGTATTATTGCCGTGTGGTTTTGGGGCGAATGGCTTGCAACGAAGATGCAAAATGATCATTGGCGGAAATTACTCGGTCTTCTGTTTTTCTGCGTTGCCTGGGTATTGTCAACTGTTCGGCCAGTCGGAATGCGCCCCGAATGCAAAGGCAATGATCCAGGCACCAGTCATCCAGCGAATGTTTCGGGGAGTGGCGCATACGATCTATCCGTAGTGCATGCTTGTATGTCTGCATTTTTGACTTTATCTGCAATAGTAATTGCGGGTATGTTTGTTTTAATCAGAAGATAATTCGGGAATGATAGCTTAGTCAGTTTCAATATATTTGGCATAATTATATTAGAGCGGATTCGTTTCATTCCGGCTCGTAGCCGCATGCAATGAAGAAGTTCCGAGCGTCGTTTGGGGTGATGGCGTCGATTGCGTTGCGGATGGCGTTCCATAGCGCGGGAAGTGTGCGGGCGGCGGTCTTTTTGAGTAGCGCCTTGATTTTGGCAAAGGCAAGTTC
>JAWLBX010000034.1:0-26475 GCA_041687435.1 Alphaproteobacteria bacterium | reverse complement strand
GCGATGCCATGCACCGCCGCGATCACCGGTTGCGGCAGCGCCTTGATCGATTCCATGACGCGGGTGCATTTTTCGAGCAGCCACTCATAATAGGCGCGGCTGCGCGATTCGCTGACTTCCTTCAGGTCGTGCCCCGCGCAGAAGCCCGGCCCCTCGCCCCGCAGGACCACGACATGGATCTGCGCATCGTCCTTTATCTGATCCAGCTCCGCCTGCAATGCAGACAGCAGCGACTCCGAAAGCGCATTGCGCGCCTGGGGCCGGTTCATGGTCAGGATCGCAACCTTGCCGCGGTCTTCGCGCAACAGATCCTGCGCGCCGCCATTGTGTAGGGCCATCGGCTCCTCCGGCTGACTGTTATGCCGTCTGGCCGCGCATCGAAAGCCGCCGGCACAGACTGCAATGAAAAAGTAATGTTTCGGCGAATTTGCAAGGGATAAAAAGGTGCTGCCCAGATTTTTATCGTATCATAATATAGTACCGCATTTTAACATATTGTTTTATCATGTATAATTTTTCCCTATTGACACAATCACCCCCTATCGCGCAAAAGCCGCCCTTCACCCGCACGGGATGGCGCGCGGGTCCATGATTCTAACTAGGTGACCCAAAAAATGAAAACCTACTCGGCAAAGCCCGCCGATGTAGAGCGCAAATGGTTGGTGATCGATGCCGACGGCTTGGTTCTGGGCCGGCTTGCATCGCTCGTGGCCATGCGCCTGCGCGGCAAACACAAACCGCTCTACACCCCCCACATCGATTGCGGCGATCATGTCGTCATCATCAATGCGGATAAGGTGGCGATTACCGGCAACAAGCGGTCGGATTCCAAGTTCTTCTGGCACACCGGGTATCCCGGCGGCATCAAGGAGCGCACCTGGGACCAGATCCTGACCGGCAAGCATCCGGAACGGCTGATCCAGAAAGCGGTGGAGCGCATGCTGCCGAAAACCAAGCTGGGCCGCGATGTGATCGGCAAGCTGCACGTCTATGCCGGCCCCGAACATCCGCACGCCGCGCAGCAGCCGGAAATGCTGGATGTCGCCGCCATGAACCCCAAGAACTCGCGGAGCGCGTAACCCGATGGCAGAAGAACGCACCTCTCTCGCCGATCTGAAAGACGCGCTGAACCACGCGCAGCAGCCGGACGGCGCCGAAGCTGGCGAAGGCATTCCGGGTCTGACGGAAGTCACCTTTGCCGAACCGAAGATCGACGAGCACGGCCGCGCCTATGGCACCGGCCGCCGCAAGGATGCGGTCGCCCGCGTCTGGATCAAGCCGGGCGTCGGCAAGTTCTCGATCAACGGCCGCACGCTGGAGCAATATTTCGGGCGGCCGACGCTGCGCCAGATCATCGTGCAGCCGTTCCGGACCACGAACCGGTTGGACCAGTTCGATATCTACTGCACCGTCTCCGGCGGTGGCCTATCCGGCCAAGCTGGCGCGGTGCGCCACGGCCTTTCCCGTGCCCTGGTCAATTTCGAGCCGGGCCTGCGCCCTGCCCTGAAGCATGCCGGCTTCATGACCCGCGACAGCCGCGTGGTCGAGCGTAAGAAGTACGGCAAGCCAAAAGCCCGACGCAGCTTCCAGTTCTCCAAGCGGTAACCCGGCCGGCCCTTTGGGCTATCTGGTCGACGGGGTGCCGCTTGCGGCGCCCCGTTTCTTTTTGCGGGCAACCGGTTATGGTGCCCCTCCCTGTTCTGCGCGCATCAGGAGTGTTACGCGATGCAAAAGGATATCAATGTCGCCATCCTCGGCGCCTCCGGCTACACGGGGGCAGAGCTGTTGCGCCTGCTGTCCGGCCATCCGCGCTTCCGCATCGCAGCACTGACCGCGGACCGCAACGCGGGTGGGGAGATGGTGGACGTCTACCCCCACACCCTGCCGCAGAAGCTGCCGACGCTGACCAAGATCGACGATGTCGATTGGTCAGACATTCAGGCCGTGTTCTGCTGCCTGCCGCACGCGACCACGCAGAAGGTGATCGCCGGCCTGCCGTCTCACCTCAGGGTAGTCGATCTTTCCGCCGATTTCCGGCTGGTGGATGTGGAGCTGTACGCCAAAGTCTACGGCCACGAGCATCATGCGCCGGACCTGCAGAAAGAGGCCGTATACGGCCTGACCGAGCACGCCCGCAACGCCATCGCCAACGCCCGGCTGATCGCCAACCCCGGCTGCTATCCCACCTGCACCGCGCTGCCGCTGCTGCCGCTGCTGACCCAAGGCCTGATCGAGGCTGACGGCATCATCGTCGATGCGAAATCAGGCGTGACCGGCGCCGGCCGCTCGCTGCGCCAGGATCTGCTGTTCTCGGAGGTGCATGACGGCTTCCACCCCTATGGTGTCGGCAAGCACCGGCATCAGCCGGAGATCGAGCAGACGCTTTCCCTCGCACTCAGCGGGCAGGCCATGCATGTGGTGTTTACGCCTCACCTGATCCCGATCAACCGCGGCATGCTCTGCACGACCTATATCCGTCCCACCCAGGGCGCGACGGAAGCCGATCTGCGGGCCGCGTTGCATACAGCCTATGATGCCGAGCCGTTCGTCCACGTCACGCCCGCCGGCAAGTGGCCGGCCACACGCGAGGTGCGCGGCTCGAATCACTGCTTCATCGGCGTTGGCTCTGCCGGCGTGCCAGGGCAATTGGTGGTGATTTCGGCGATCGACAATCTGGTCAAGGGCGCCTCCGGCCAGGCGCTGCAAAACATGAACCTGCTGTTCGGTCTCGACGAGACCGCCGGCCTGACGCTGGAGCCCCTTTATCCATGAACAACCCATCTGCGACTCACAACCCCGCCCGCGAAGGCCTCGTCCTCCCCTATAACGGCATTGTGCCAAAGCTCGGCCGTGACGTGTTCGTCGCCCCGGGTACCATCATTGTCGGCAAGGTCGAAATCGGTGACGAGGCGAGCCTGTGGTACAATACGGTCGTGCGCGCCGACGTGCATGAGGTGAAAATCGGCGCCCGCACCAATCTGCAGGATGGCACCGTGGTGCACGTCACTGGCGGCCGCTTCGGCACCTATATCGGCAACGACATTCTGATCGGCCACCAGTGCGTGATCCACGGCTGCACCATCCATGACCGCGCCTTTATCGGCATGCGCGCACTTCTGCTGGATGGCGTGGTGGTGGAAAGCGATGCCATGGTTGCCGCCGGTGCCGTGGTGACGCCGGGCAAGGTGGTGCCGACCGGCGAGCTTTGGGCCGGCGCACCGGCCAAGAAGATGCGCGACCTGACGCTGGAGGAGATCGAGCGGCACAAGGTGGCGACCGCCGGCTACGTCCGGAACGCCAAGGAACACCGCGCCTCCCTCATCAGCTGAGGCGCACCCGCCGCCGCTAGTGCGTGTTCAACACCCGCTGCGGCGCGTGCGAGGAGTAAGGCTCTTCGTAGGAGCGCTCCTTGCGATTCGGCGGATCGACCGACACTTCATAATCATTCAGCTTGGAACACCCGAGGAGCGCCAGCGCACAGGCGGTTAAGATGATCGCTTTCGTCATGGCTTGAGCCCTCCTCGGGGCTGAACTGCGGCGGCCGCTAGCGGCCAAGCTTGAAGAACGGCGCATTCACCATCAGCGTATTGTTCTGGGCAATCAAATAGCCCGCTTCGCCGGTTTTGACCAGAAAAGCCTGCCAATCCGGGTCGGCCTGCATCGCCGCACGCCGCTTCTCCCGGTCGGCGGCATCCTTATACCCCCAGATGTGCAGATAGGTGTTCACATCGCCGGTCTCCGTCAGGCCATAGAACACTGGCTCGCCCAGATGCTTGGTCTGCACGGCCAAGCCTTCGGCTTCGTACAGAGCCATCTGCTTGCGGATCGTGCCAGGGCGGCAGGTATAGGTGCGAACGTCGAACAGCATGGGGTTCTCCCTGTCGGATGCGATAGTACCCGCAGACCTTAACCGATCCGCAACGCCTGCGCCTCCCCGATTTCCACACTGTGCTCATTGTGAAGGAGGGGCCTCCGCTTCCGGCTTCGCGAAGGCCGGATCGTGCCAAACCGGCTGGGCCCGGTTCGTCAGGCACAGACGACCATGACCCGCCCGTATATCCCGGGACGCAATTACGCTGCGTCCGCAACGGCAATCGCTAAAGCAGCGGCGCTAACTGCCCGCTGGCGGCTCCAGGAACTCCGTCTCGATGAAGGCGAACTCGAAATCGTTGCCGTTCAAGACGTCATGCTCGACGCCGGCCTGGCGGAAATAGGGCACGCCGCGCTTCAGTTCGGCCCGGGTGATGGTGCCCCCGGCATCGACCAGTTCGAGGAAGCCGTCCTGCACCGGCACGACGACATAATCATACTCATGCCGGTGCCAGCCGGTGGCATCGCCGCGCTTAGGAAAACGCCATTCGGTAACACGGGCGCGGTCGTTTTCGATGAAAACCGTCGGCTTGGCCGTGCCGGGTTGGGCGGGAGAGCACATGAGCAATATTTCTCTACTTGATTGATGTTAACGGATTGGCAACCCTGTCAACCGCTTAACGATCTGGTCCGGTTTGAGTCTCTGGGTAGGTTCTACTCTACCAGTCTGGGTCCTTCTTCCCAAGCGCATTCAAGTACAGCTCAACAGAATTGTAATCTTCGCGTATCATGAATCGGTCTATTGGTTTTGATGCATCTGTATAGTCTTTAGCGTGTGAAAAATCCTCGAACTTCCAATTCCATGGTTCCTCGGTAAAAAATCGGATGGTAGCCATTCCGTTTAATAACCTCATATGGCGAACCGCATCGAATGCCGTATGACAAAATTTCTCCCAATAGCAACCAAATACGATAATATCAACGCAAGGTATTCGTCCGTAAAAAGGAGATGAACGAACCTCTTTTTTGTTATGATTGTAGTTATAATTATATGAATCTTGAAAGAATTGTGAATAATGCCGATTGAAAAATCCCATTATTTCGTAAGACGGCAATTTTCCGTTTAATTGAAAATACCCCACATGATGATCTGCTGTTGCAATCAACTCCCCTTTTCTCTCCAATCTATCCCGATTTCCTTTCAATATTTGGGAAATAACAGGGTATTTTCCATTGCTTGAAAGATATATAACATCGTCAAATTCAATAGAAGAATTTATCTCAAAAGGGCCATTTTCGTCAATTTTCCAAAAAAAATTGTTGGAAGATTCTGTAATCTTTCCCACATGAATTATATCGACATCATGTTTTTTATTCGACATGATCCGTTCAAATAATTCTCTTGGCCAGCAGCCTTGCGCAAATTCATCGGAATCATTTTTTATTTCGATTTTTTCAACTTCGCGCCTTGACGTTTCATTATTAGCGTTTGATTTTTTCTTTCTCCAAAACATTACACAGCTCCTTTCGCAGCGCCAAAATTAAATACATCAAATTATTTAGCTGGCTGCCCTGCCACTCCCTGTTAAAGGTTATTCGGTTGGGTCAGTGTGAACTTCCGGAATCTCCGTCAGATTTGTCAATACGTCGCCCGCCCGCCGGAGATGTCGAAAACGCCGCCGGTGGTGAAGTGGTTCTCCTCGCTCGCCATCCAGCAGACCATGGCGGCCACCTCCTCCACCAGGACGAAGCGCTTGCGGGGAATTTTCGAAAGCATCATGTCGATATGGGTCTGGCTCATCTGCTCGAAAATGCGCGTCTTGGCGGCGGCGGGCGTGATGCAGTTGACGGCGATGTCGTGGTCCGCCAGTTCCTTGCCCAGCGATTTGGTCAGCGCGATCACGCCGGCCTTGGCGGTGGAATAGGCGGCGGCGTTGGCATTGCCTTCCTTGCCGGCGATAGAGGCGATGTTGACGATGCGGCCGTAGTTCGCCTCGATCATCTGCGGGATGACCGCGCGGCAGCAGTAGAACACGGCGTTCATGTCCAACTCAATCACCCGGCGCCACGCATCGACAGGGTAATTCCAGGTCACATCGTTCGGGCCGGTAATGCCGGCATTGTTCACCAAAATGGCGATCGTCCCAAATGCCGCGTTCGAGGCCGCGACCGCTGCGGCGACCGCATCCACATCGGTGACGTCACACACATGGGTGGAGACCCTGTCTCCGAACGAGGCCGCAGCCTTGGCCAATTCCTCGCCGTCGATATCCCACATGGAGACATTGGCGCCGCTTTCCACCATTCGCGTCGTGATGGCTAGCCCGAAGCCCTGGGCCGCGCCGGTGACGACCGCGTGGCGGCCCTGAAGGTCGATTTGGTTCTTCTGCGCCATGAGTCCAACTTTCGCTTGCCAGTCCCTGTGCTATACAAGCCCGAACCCGCTGTTGCAAAGAGGCTGTCGCTCATGATCCCGCGTTACAGCCGGCCGGAAATGGTCGGCATCTGGGAGCCCCAGACCAAGTTCGAAATCTGGTTCGAGATCGAGGCCCATGCCTGCGATGCCCAGGCCCAGCTGGGCGTCATCCCGGCCGAGGCCGCCAAGGCGGTGTGGGACCGCGGCCGGTTCGAGATCGAGCGCATCGACGAGATCGAACGCGTGACCAAGCACGACGTGCTGGCCTTCCTGACCAATCTGGCGGAGCATGTCGGGCCGGAAGCGCGCTTCGTGCACCAGGGCATGACCTCGTCCGACGTGCTGGATACGTGCCTGGCGGTGCAGTTGACGCGGGCGGCGGACCTGCTGCTGGCAGGCGTCGACCGGGTGCTGGCGGCGCTGAAGGCGCGCGCCTGGGAGCACGCACGCACCCTGACCGTCGGCCGCAGCCACGGCATTCATGCGGAACCCACGACGTTCGGTCTGAAACTGGCGGGACACTATGCGGAATTCGCCCGCAACCGCGCCCGGTTGGAAGCAGCCCGGGCGGAAATCGCCACCTGCGCCATCAGCGGCCCGGTCGGCACCTTCGCCGCCATCGACCCGCGAGTGGAGGCCTATGTGGCGGAGAAGCTCGGGCTGACGCCGGAGCCGATTTCGACCCAGGTCATCCCACGAGACCGGCACGCCATGTTCTTTTCCGTGCTGGGCGTAATTGCCAGCGGTGTGGAGCGGCTGGCGACCGAAATCCGGCATTTGCAGCGGTCGGAGGTGCTGGAAGCGGAGGAGTATTTCTCGCCCGGCCAGAAAGGCTCCAGCGCCATGCCGCACAAGCGCAACCCCGTGCTGACCGAGAACCTGACCGGGCTGGCGCGGCTCGTGCGGTCCGCCGTGGTGCCGGCACTCGAAAATGTGGCGCTCTGGCACGAGCGCGACATCTCCCATTCCTCGGTCGAGCGCATGATCGCGCCGGATGCGACCGTGACACTGGATTTTGCCCTGCACCGCCTCGCCGGCGTGGTCGAGAAGCTGGTGGTCTATCCGGAGCACATGCAGGCGAACCTGGATAAGCTGGGCGGTCTGGTCTACTCGCAATACGTGCTGCTGGCGCTGACTCAGGCCGGCATGAGCCGCGAGGACGCCTACGCCAAGGTGCAAGAGCACGCCATGAAAACCTGGCGCGAAGGCGGCTCTTTCCTGGATCGGTTGCAGGGCGATGCGGCGGTGACGGACCAGGTGCCGGCGGAAACTTTGGCGGAGATGTTCGAGCCCTGGCGCTACCTGAAACACGTTCCGGCCCGTATGGAGGCCGTGATGGGACCGGCGGACGGTTAAGCCCGCGCGGCGGCCAAGCTGGCCGCTGGCCGCCCACTGAACCACCCGAAGTTTTTGCCACTTCGTTCCGAATGAACACCAAACCCCGGCCGAATGCTGGGGTTTGCCGTGTGGGGCTCTCCTCTCGCGCGGAGCCCTGCCCGTTGCTTTTTGCCTATTTTGAACAATTCATGAACATTCAAGCGGAAGCGCTGGGCTGGAAATCGGGTCGCCACCGCGTTCCATCGAGAAAATTCTTTGCCTTCGGCACTTTTGACCTAAATTAATTGTTAACAAATGGTTAATGATAGGTATTTAATACAATTTTGGGGTGCATATGAGGCGTTATTTATTGCCATTATTGATGGCATTTGCCATCACTACCGCGCCGTTGCGACTGCCCGCCGCCGAACTTCCTGCGCTGCCGGATTTGGCCGAGACCGAGGTGTATGGCCTGATCGACACAGGCGTCAGCGTGGTGTTTCCACTAATCCCGCTGACCCCCGCCGGCACCCGGCTGGAAGCGGACTGGGCGGATGCGCTGGCCGCGGCCCTGGCCGCACAGCAGGAGGTGCGGATCAAGCATGGCCGGATAGACGTGCTCTCCGCCTCCTACGCCATCGAAGTCGACTGGTTCCGCAAATGGCATGAGGGGCTGGGCCAAGCCCAGCACTACAGCATCGCCACCGGCAAGGCGCCCGCCGTGGCGCTGATCCTGAAGCCGGACGAGTGGCCGCTGGATGCCCACACGCTTTCCAAACTGGCGGTCATCCGCGAGGTGGCGCAGACGATCAGCGTCGAGGTGTTCCTGCTGCGCTTCGCACCGCCGCAGCAAACGGCAATGCAGCGCTAGTCCGCTACGAATGGCGAGCGCACTTCGCTTGATCTCTGCTGTCATCCGCCCATATTGCTGCCAACCTATTCGATCACAAGCAGGGGAATGCGCAGTATGACCACCGCCACGGAGTCCATGGCGTTTCAGGCAGAAGTCGGTCGGTTGCTGGATCTGATGGTCCACTCGGTCTATTCCGAGAAGGAGGTATTTCTGCGGGAGTTGATCTCCAACGCCTCCGACGCGTGCGACAAGCTGCGGTACGCCGCGCTGACCGATGCCGCGCTCAGTGGCGAGGCAACCGACTTCCGCATCACGATCACACCCAACAAAGACGCGCGCACGCTCACCATCGCCGACAACGGCATCGGCATGAGCCGCGAGGAGTTGATCGAGAACCTGGGCACCATCGCGCGCTCCGGCACGGCGGCGTTCGTCGAGCAGCTTTCCGGCGACGCGAAACAGGATGCGACCCTGATCGGCCAGTTCGGCGTCGGCTTTTATTCCGCCTTCATGGTGGCCGAACGGGTGCGCGTCGTCAGCCGCCGCGCCGGCGAGAGCATCGCCCATGCCTGGGAATCCGACGGACGCGGCACATTCGACGTGTCGCCGGCGGAAAAAGACGCGACCGGCACCGAAATCACCCTGCACCTGCGAGAGGGCGAGGACGAATGGCTGGAGCCGCAGCGGCTGCGCCAGGTGATCAAGACCTATTCCGACCATATCGCCATTCCCGTCATACTGGTCGAGGACGCGGAGACGGAGCCCGAAACAGTCAACAGCGCCTCTGCCCTGTGGGCCCGACCGCGCAACGAGATCACAGAGGACCAGTACAAGGAATTCTACCACCATGTCGACCACGCCATGGATGAGCCGTGGGCGACGATCCATTGGCGGGCGGAAGGTACGATCGAATACACGGGCCTGCTGTTCATTCCCGGCTCCAAGCCGTTCGACCTGTTCCAGCCGGAACGCAAGAACAGCCTGAAACTTTACGTGCGCCGGGTTTACATCACGGAGGGCGTGGAGGATCTGCTGCCGGGCTGGCTGCGCTTCCTGCGCGGTGTTGTCGATTCGGAAGACCTGCCGCTCAATCTCAGCCGCGAGATGCTGCAAAACAACCCGGTGGTGCGCCAGATCCGCAACGGGCTGACCCGACGCGTGCTGAACGAGTTGCAGCAGAAGGCGGAAAAAGAGCCGGCAGCCTATGCCGCCTTCTGGGAGAATTTCGGCGCCGTAGTCAAGGAAGGCCTTTATGAGGATTTTGCCAACCGGGACGCCCTGCTGAAGCTGGCGCGCTTCCGTTCCACCAAGGATGACGGCTGGGTCAGCCTGCAGCAGTATGTGGAGCGCATGGCGGAAAATCAGACTGCCATCTACACCATCGCCGGCGACGATCTGGATACCCTGAAACGCTCGCCGCAATTGGAAGGTTTCCGGGCCAAGGGCGTCGAGGTGCTGCTGCTGACCGACCCGGTGGACGAGTTCTGGACGACGACCGTACCGGACTTTGATGGCAAGCCTCTCAAGAGCGCTACCCGGGCCGGCGCCGACCTCTCGCAGATCAATACCACGGATGCGGAGGATGAGCAGGAACAGCCGCCGGAAGGCGCTATCGGCGGCCTGATCGCTGCGGTCAAGCTGGTGCTGGGCGACCATGTGAAAGATGTACGCGTTTCCGACCGGCTGACCGACTCCGCCTGCTGCCTGGTGGCGGACGAGAACGACATGGACCTGCACCTGGAACGGCTGATGCGCCAGCACGGGCAGGCGGTGGAACGCGCGCCGCGCATTTTGGAACTGAACCCGCGGCACAGCATGATCCAGCGCCTGAGCCAAGCCGCAGACGGCCCCGACGGTGCCGACTGGGTGGAAGACTATGCTTGGCTGCTGTTGGATCAGGCCCGGATCGTCGAGGGCGAGGCCGTGCCTGATCCGGTGGCGTTCGCCGGCCGTCTCGCAAAGATAATGGAAGCCTCCGCAGGCAACGGCTAGGCGTGGCGACATGTGCGGGCGGTATGTCTTGACCTCGGCAGCAGAGGCAATGCTTAAGCTATTTGGCTTAAGCATTAACGAGCCGCCGCCCGACCGCTTCAACATCGCGCCCGGTCAATACTGCCTGGCGGTGCGGGCGGGCGAACAAGGGCCTGACGCAGCCTCGCTGCGCTGGGGGCTGGTGCCGCATTGGGCCAAGGATCCGAATGTCGGCTACCGAATGATCAACGCCCGCAGCGAAACAGCAACGGACAAACCCTCGTTCCGGGAAGCGCTAAGACAACGCCGCTGTTTGGTACCGGCCACCGCATTCTATGAATGGCTGGGCGACAAGGCGCCGAAACAACCGTATCCGATCCATGCGGAGGATGACCGGCCGTTCGCCTTCGCCGGCCTTTGGGAGCGCTGGGGCGACCCGCAGAAGCCGCTGGAAACCTTCAGCATTCTGACCCGCAATGCCGACGCAAGCATTGCCTGGCTGCACGACCGCATGCCGGTGGTGATGGCTCCGGCCCATTTCGACCTTTGGCTGAACGGCCCCGCTCCCGCTGCTACAGACCTTCTGCGGGAGCCGACATCCTTTGAGTGGGCCACACACCCGGTCTCCAACCGGGTCAATAATGCCCGCGCGGAAGGGCCGGACCTGATGGCGCCATTGCCGCCGCCGCTGCGCCAGGGCGACCTGTTCTGAGGCAGGCGGCCCGCGGATGCGCCACCGCTGCTCTTGCACTTCCACGCCCTCACGTCCATCTTCAGCATGCCAGTTCTAGACCCACTTGAACGCATCGAACGCGATGCATTAGGGACGACACCGATGCTTGAGGCCCAATCCACCACCACCGATCTGATCAAGGACGGTACTGATCAAACCTTTATGGCCGACGTGATCGACGCGTCGCAGGACGTGCCGGTCATCGTTGATTTCTGGGCGCCCTGGTGCGGCCCCTGCAAACAACTCGGCCCGCTTTTGGAAAAAGTCGTCAAAGGTGCGGGCGGCAAGGTCAAGCTGGTCAAGGTCGATATCGACCAGAGCCCGATGGTGGCCCAGCAATTGCGCATCCAGTCCATTCCCGCCGTCTATGCTTTCAAAGACGGCCGGCCGGTCGACGCGTTCATGGGCGCGCTGCCGGAAAGCCAGATCAAATCCTTTGTCGAGAAGCTTGTGGGCGACAGCGTCGATTCCCCGATCGAGCAGGCAATTGCCCAGGCGAAGGAATTGCTGGAAGCTGGCGATGTCGATAACGCTGGCGCGGTCTTCAGCCAAGTGCTGCAACACGAGGACGGCAACGTGACCGCCAAGGCCGGTCTGGTGCTGGTTCTGGTGGAGAAGAATGAGATTGAGGCCGCGCGCCAGTTGCTGGATCAGATTCCGGCAAACGACCGGCGCGACGCCTTCGTCGCGGGCGCCGTCAGCGCGGTCGAGTTGGCCGAACAATCCGGCGATGTCGGCGATCTGGCCGGCTTGCAGGCGGCCGTCGATGCCGACCCCGACAATCATCAGGCCCGGTTCGATCTGGCCATGGCGTTGTTTGGCGCCCGGAAGCATCAGGAAGCTGCCGATGCCCTGCTGGAAATCGTCCGCCGCGACCGCACCTGGAACGATGACGGCGCGCGGCAGCAACTGGTGAAATTTTTCGAGGCATGGGGGCCGACAGACCCGCTGACCGCGCAGACGCGGCGCCGGCTATCGTCCATGATGTTCAGCTAGGCCAATCGGATGGACACACCGTCGCTCGGCGACCTGCCGGACATCGTACCGATTTTCCCGCTGCAAGGGGTGCTGCTGCTGCCGCGCGCGCCCTTGCCATTGCATATTTTCGAGCCGCGCTACCGCAACATGGTCCGGGATGCGCTGGCCAGTGATGGCTATATCGCCATGGTCCAACCAAATGGCGACCCGGGCGATGATCCGATGAACCCGCCGGTCTATCAGACCGCCTGCCTCGGCAAGATCGCAGCTTCGGAACGGGCGGATGACGGGCGCTATAACATCGTGCTGGCCGGGATCTGCCGGTTAAGGCTGATAGAGGAATTGCCGCTGCAGGATGGCTACCGGCGGGTAAAGGCCGACTATGTCCCTTATGCGAACGATCTGGCACCGCCTCCGCCGGATGCCACCACATTGGAGCGGGAGCCTTTGCTAACGGCACTGCGGGCGTTTCTGGGCCGGCGCCGGCTCAACGCCAACTGGGAGGAGGCCGCGAAGGCATCCGACGAGCAGTTGGTGAACAGCCTGGCCATGGCCTGCCCGTTCGCGCCACAGGAAAAACAGGCCCTGCTGGAAGCGGACGACCTGTCGGAGCGGGCGCAACTGCTACAAACACTCTGCGAAATGGATACCGGCGGGGTCGCCAATGACAACACCCCGCGGCCAATGCATTGACCGCGCAGACACCAAGCGAGACCCCGATGACTGACCTCGATCCGCGGCTCCTGGAAATTCTGGTGTGCCCCGTGACCAAGAAGCCGCTGCGCTACGATCGCGAAGCACAGGAACTGATCAGCGATGCCGCGAAACTGGCCTTCCCGATCCGCGACGGCATCCCGATCATGCTGGTGGAAGAAGCCCGGACGCTGGAGGATTAGGCGCGCCTAATCCTCGTCCACATAGGGATTGTCGGGCTGGCGCAGCACGACACGGATCGGCACGCCGTCCAGCTTGAAATCCTGGCGCAGGCCGTTGATCAGATAGCGCACATAGCTGGTCGGCAACGATCCGGCGCGGGCGGAAAACACCGCAAATGTGGGCGGGCGGCGCTTGATCTGTGTGATGTAGCGCAGCTTCAGGCGGCGGCCGGAGACCAGCGGCGGCGGATGCGCGGCCTGCAATGCCGCGAACCAGCGGTTCAGCCGGCCGGTCGGCACACGGGCGTTCCAGGTATCGTAGATGCTGGTCACAGCCTGCATCAGGCGTTCCACACGGTGCCCGGTCAGGGCCGAGAAAGTGACAATCGGAACGCCGCGCAACTGGGTCAGCGAGGTTTCCAGCCGGTCGCGGATGGCCTGCATCGTGCCTTCCCGGTCCGTCACCGCATCCCATTTGTTTACGGCCAGCACCAGCGCCCGGCCCTCGTCCTCCACATGCCGGGCGATGGCGAGATCCTGCTTCTCCAGCCCCTCGTTCGCGTCGATCATCAGCACGACCACATGGGCAAAGCGAATGGCGCGCTGGGTATCGCCGACCGACAGCCGCTCTAGCGAATCCTGCACCCGCGCGCGGCGGCGCATGCCCGCCGTGTCGATCAGGCGGATCGGCCGGCCCTTGTATTCCCAGTCGACCGCGATGGCGTCACGGGTCAAGCCAGGCATTGGCCCGGTGATTACCCGCTCCTCGTTCAGCAGACGGTTGAGCAGTGTGGACTTGCCAACATTCGGACGGCCGACAATGACGATTTGCAGGGCCTTGGGGTCTTCCTCCGCGTCCACATCCACGCCGATTTCGGCCAAATCGGCCCGAACCGTGCCGCCCAGGGGCGGCTCCTCCGCTTTCGCTGCCTCACCTGGATGGCCGAGGGCTTCGACCAGGGCATCGTAGAGATCGCCCATGCCTTCGCCATGTTCGGCAGAAACCGGGATGGGGTCGCCAAGGCCCAGGCTGAACGCCTCCACCTGGCCGGACTGGCCGGCACGGCCCTCGCACTTGTTGGCGATCAGAAGAACGGGTTTCTGCGCGCGGCGCACCAGTTCGGCAAACTCCACGTCCACCGGCGTAACGCCGGTGCGGGCGTCGATCAGCAGCATGATCGCATCCGCCTCCGCCAACGCACGGGCGGTCTGCGCCTGCATCGCCTCCTCGAGCTCGGATTCGGGTGTGTCCTCATAGCCGGCGGTGTCGATCGCCTCGAACTCAAAGTCGGCGATGTGGGCTGCGCCATAACGGCGGTCGCGCGTGACGCCGGGGCGGTCGTGCACGATGGCCTGGCGCAGGCCGATCAGACGGTTGAACAGGGTGGATTTGCCGACATTCGGGCGGCCGACAATCGCAACTTTGGGGCGCATGGCCTCATACTCACCGGAAGGCGCTAAGCGTGCCATCCTCAGACAAGGTGTAAACGGTGCCGTTAGCGACCACCGGCGGCAGCAATGTGCGCGCGCCGATGGAATGTGACGCCAGCCCGGCACCGGTTTCGGGGTCGAATTCCAACAGTTCTCCGCTTGAGCGGACAGCGACCAAACGCCCGCCGGCCAGCACAGGGCCAGCATAGGACAACGGACCGCGTTGCCCATCCGGATCCTCGAACCGCGGCAAGGGCTGCACCCAGCGGATGCGGCCATCGGGGCGATAGAGACAAATCAGTTCTGCGTTGTCGGTCATCAGGAACAGGAAATCCCCGGCGACCCAAACGGAGGACGAACCGCCCAGCCGTTGCTCCCACAACCGGTTGCCTATGCGCATGGTCAGCGCGGCAGTCCGCCCGGCGATACTGGTCGCATAAAGCACATTGTCGACAACCGCCGGCAGCCCACCAAAGTCGGAAAGCCTGGCGCCGAAATCGTACCGGCGCGACGCCGCAAGCGAGGCACGCCACAATTCCCGCCCATTGGCCGCACGCAGCACCACAAGATCGCCATAGCTCAACGGCGCAATCACCACGTCACCAGATACCGCAGGCGCGGCGCCGCCCAGCAGGCCTGCCCCCTCCGCACCGCCGGGCAGCGACCAGACGCGCCGGCCATCGGCGGCGTTGAGCGCGGTAACGCTGTTGTCGGCGGCGACGATGACGATCAGGTTGCCGGCAATCGCCGGAGACGAGCGCACGGGCCCCGGCAGCTTGACCCGCCAGATCTCGCTGCCGTCGTTGGCGTTCAGAGCCACGGCCTGGGCATGGCCGCCGGCCATGTAGATGCGCTGCCCGTCACTGGCGAGCCCGCCGCCAAAGCCTTCGTCTTCATCTTCCGGTGCAGTGGAGACGGACCAGACCACCCCGCCGCCGCGGCTGTCAATCGCGCGAACCGTCAGTTCCGAGTCGAGCACGTACACGCGGCCGTCGGCCACAATCGGCGGCGAAAGCGGGCGCCGCGCTGCATCCTGTGCCCCTCTGCCCGCATCGGTTCGCCAAGCCAGCGCCGGCGAACCGCTCCAGGCGCGATGGCCGCCGGCATGGGCCGGGTCGCCACCGGCCACGGGCCAATCGCTACCGGTCATCGGTGGCAGGTTCACTGGCAGATAGGAGATTTCCGGATCGGCCACCGGGCCGCGCCCGATCTCCAGCACTGCCTCGCGCTCGCCGGGCAGCGGGGGCGCTTCAGCCTCGCCGAAATAGTCATCGGCCAGCGAGCAGCCCGCCAGTAACAAGGCGCCCGAGAGCGCCGCGAGGATCGGTCTAAAGTTGCGCAAGAAAAGCCTCCGCCCGCGCCCGCGCCGATGCGGACGAGTCGTCATCATCCATAATGCGTTGCAATTGCGCGCGCGCGGCATTGACATTGCCGGCACGCCGCTCCAGATAGGCCGCCAGTTCCCACGCGGTCAGGCGCCAGGGGCTCTGGTCCCCCATCAGAGGCTGCAGCCGGCCCAGCAGATCGCCCGGGTCGCCATAGGCCAAGTCCAACTCCACCAGGCGGATGGTGGCGAGGGCGTGGTACGGCGCATCCAGCGCGCCGTTTTCTAGAACGTTACGATAGAGCACGCGCGCGTTGTCACGATCGCCATTATTCGCGCGCAGGGCCGCTTCCTGCAGCAGGGCGAGCGCGGCTTGGCCGTCGCTGCCGTTCTGACTGACCTCGGCAAAACCGGCAATCGCCGCTTCGTCGTTGCCGTCACGAACGGCGGACATGGCCGTGTGCAACTGCGCGGTAACATTGACGTTGTTGCGCTGTTGGTATTCTTGCCAGGCAACCCACCCAGCCGTCGCAACAATAATAACGCCGGCACCGGTCACAATGTACTTGCCGTACCGCTTCCAGATGTCCTCCATCCGGTCGCGGCGAAGATCCTCTTCGATCTCTCTGAAAATGTCACCCAAGACTATCGGCTCCTGCCGGTGCAACGTTTGCCGGAATACGGTGCTAACCCCGGGCGGTAGCACATCCGGGCGGATGTGACTATAGCCTGACCGACGCGGTTTGGTCTGGACGCCATGGATTTTTGACGGAATGATGACAATGTTACAGGGGTGTCGTGCAAACGGATGATTGCCTAACCGGTAATCGGGAATATGGGAGTGCCCTGCCAATGAGCAAAGTGGTGCAGCTGGAAAATTTCCGGCGCTCGCGCAAGCATGTGTCGTTCAACAAGCACGAAATACGGGAGTTGATGAACGTTTACAGCCGCCGCGTCGCTTCCGGCGAATGGCGGGATTATGCAATCGATCATATGGCCGGCATGGCCATTTTCTCCATTTTCCGCTCATCATTCGAAACGCCGATGTTCCGTGTCGCAAAAGTTGCGGGCCGCAGCGTCAACGAGCAGACGGAATGGATGGTGGTCAGCCAGGGCAAACGCCTGAAACGCTCCACCTCCCTGCCGGACGTGCTCAGTTATTTCGACAAAAACCTGGAAGTGGTGAGCTGACACCCATTCCCGTTAAACCGCGGCCGGCATTCTGACCGGCCGCTATTCCCACTCGATCGTGCCCGGCGGCTTCGACGTGATATCGTAGGTCACGCGGTTGATGCCTTTGACCTCGTTGATGATGCGGGTGGCGGTGCGGCCCAGAAAATCGTGCGGGAAGGGGAAATAATCCGCCGTCATGCCATCGGTGGACGTCACGGCGCGCAGCGCACAGGCATAGTCGTAGGTGCGCTGGTCGCCCATCACACCAACCGTGCGCACCGGCAGCAACACGGCAAACGCCTGCCATATCTGGTCATACAGGCCGGCCGCGCGAATTTCCTCCAGATAGATCCGGTCGGCAGCGCGCAGCACACTCAGCTTTTCCGCCGTGATCGCACCCGGCATGCGGATGGCGAGGCCAGGCCCGGGGAACGGGTGGCGGCCGACAAACGCCTCGTCCAGGCCAAGCTCACGGCCGAGCGCCCGCACTTCGTCCTTGAACAGTTCGCGCAGTGGCTCTAGCAGTTTCAGCTTCATGCGCTCCGGCAGGCCGCCGACATTGTGATGCGACTTGATCGTCACCGACGGGCCGCCCAGCGCGGAGACGCTCTCAATCACGTCCGGATAGAGCGTGCCTTGCACCAGAAAATCGGCGCCGCCGATTTTGGCCGCCTCTGCATCGAACACGTCGATGAAGGTGCCGCCGATGATTTTGCGCTTCTGTTCCGGGTCATCCACCCCTTCCAGGCGCGTGAGGAAGGTCTCGCCAGCGTCGGCGACCACCAGCGGGATATTGTAGTGTTCGCGGAACAGCGTCACCACCTGCTCCGCCTCGCCAACACGCAGCAGCCCGGTATCGACGAGAATACAGGTGAGTTGGTCACCGATGGCCTCATGCACCAGAACCGCGGCAACGGCGGAATCGACGCCGCCGGACAGGCCGCAAATCACGCTGGCGCCGCCCACCTGCTGGCGGATCTTGGCGATCTCCGCCTCACGGAACGCCGCCATCGTCCAGTCGCCGCCACAGCCGCAAATGCGGTGGACGAAGTTGGCGAGGAGTTGAGCACCGTCCGGCGTGTGCACCACCTCTGGGTGGAATTGCACACCATAGAAGCGCCGGGTTTCGTCAGCAATGGCGGCAAAGGGCGCGCTGGTATTGGCCGCGATAACCTCAAAACCCGGGGCCAGCGCATTGACGCGGTCACCGTGGCTCATCCAGACCGTATGCCGTTCGCCCGCCTGCCAGACATGTTCGAACAGAGGCGAGGCAGCGCGCACGTCCACCTCCGCCCGGCCAAATTCGCGCTCGTTTGCGGGCTCGACCGCGCCGCCAAGCGCCTTCATCATCGCTTGCTGGCCATAGCAAATCCCCAGTACCGGCAGACCCATATCGAACACACCGGCGGGCGGCAACGGCGCGCTCGCCTCCATCACCGAGGCCGGACCGCCGGAAAGGATCAGGCCGGCGGGGTCGAATGCGCGGATGTCAGCGGGCTCGGCACGGAAAAACGGCCAGATCTCGCAATACACCCCCGCCTCGCGCACACGCCGCGCGATCAATTGGGTGACCTGGCTGCCGAAGTCGAGGATCAGGATGCGATCGGTCATAAAAGTCTAACCTTCTGAAACATATTCCCCGGAAGACCAGGGGCCTGTCCGGGGTCACCGGCCGGGTTGACGGCACCGTTTCCGGGCCCGCGCCGTTGACCGGCACCGGACGAGCCGCAGGCGCGATCCGGGGGGACACAGCTGTTGGCTTGCCTACGCCCCGGGCCCCAGCTGGTAGTTCGGCGGTTCTCGCGTAATGGTGATGTCGTGCACGTGGCTTTCGCGCAGCCCCGCATTGGTGATACGCTGGAACTGGCAGTTGCGTTTCATCTCTTCGATGGTGGCGTTGCCGGTATAGCCCATGGCCGCCCGCAGGCCGCCGACAAGCTGGTGGATCACGACGCCGACCGCACCCTTATAGGCCACCTGGCCTTCCACCCCTTCCGGCACCAGCTTCAGGGTGTCGTTCACCTCCTGCTGGAAATACCGGTCAGCCGAGCCGCGGGCCATGGCGCCGACAGAGCCCATGCCGCGGTAGGACTTGTAGGAACGGCCCTGATAGAGGAACACCTCGCCCGGGCTTTCGTCCGTGCCGGCGAACAGTGAGCCGACCATGACACAGTCGGCGCCCGCGGCAATCGCCTTCGCCAGATCGCCGGATGCCCGGATGCCGCCATCGGCAATGGCCGGAACGCCCATTGCCTCACAAACCTCCGCGCACTCCATCACCGCGGTCAGCTGTGGCACGCCGACGCCGGCGACGACACGGGTGGTGCAGATCGAGCCAGGGCCAATGCCGATCTTGACCGCATCGGCGCCCGCGTCGATCAGCGCCCGCACTGCGTCAGCGGTGGCCACATTGCCCGCAATCACCTGGGTGTAATTCGACATTTTGCGGATGGCCTTCACCGCCTTCATCACGCCCTCGGAATGGCCGTGGGCGGTATCGACCACCAGCACGTCCACCTCCGCATCGAACAGCGCGGCAGCGCGGGCAATGCCTTCCGGCCCGACTCCGGTGGCAGCAGCGACACGCAGACGCCCCTGCCCGTCCTTGGTGGCATTCGGGTTGAGCGCGGCTTTCTCCATATCCTTGACCGTAATCAGGCCGATGCAGCGG
Organism: Alphaproteobacteria bacterium; assembly: GCA_041687435.1. Classification (GTDB taxonomy): domain Bacteria; phylum Pseudomonadota; class Alphaproteobacteria; order Bin95; family Bin95; genus JACKII01. Next base: position 6,923 of record JAWLBX010000034.1, on the reverse strand, counting down.
TGGTTGCCATCGACCACGACCAGCTTCTCGATCCGGTGCAGATGCAGCAGGCGCTTCGCCTGCTCTTGCGTGACGCCCTCGCGGACGGTGATCACATCCCGCGTCATGAGCGAGAGCACCGGCTCCTCCGCATTCGTGGCGAAACGCACGTCGCGGTTGGTGAGAATGCCGACAAGCCGGCCGGAGCCTTCCTGCACCACCGGAATACCAGAGATGCGATGCCGTTCCATCAAATGCAGTGCGTCGGCCAGCGTCTGATTCGGGCTGATGGTGACCGGGTTGACCACCATGCCGCTTTCGAACTTCTTCACCCTCCGAACCTCGGCGGCCTGCTTTTCGATGGAGAGGTTCTTGTGCACCACGCCAATGCCGCCGGCCTGGGCCATGGCGATTGCCATTGGCGCCTCGGTCACCGTGTCCATGGCGGATGCAACCAGCGGAATGCCCAGCTCGATCTCCCGCGTCAGGCGGGTTCTGATCGTCGCCTGTGCCGGCAAGACAGCAGAGGCGGCGGGGCGGAGAAGTACGTCATCGAACGTCAGTGCAACGGGAATTGCACTGGGATCACGCGGCGGCAAAGTATCCGGCATGTCAGCCCTCGCGGCGGCGGCAACCTGGCCTCTGCGGACCGGCTGCTGACGGCACGCGCCCAGGTGTGTTTGGGATGACGCGTTTCTATACACCTGCTTGGCGTCAGTTCCAAGCTAACAGGTATCGCTATCGCTGCGCACAGTGCCGCGGTAGCCGTGCGCCACCAAGTAGAGTTCGGAGGAATCTTTGCGGCTGGCGGGCGGTTTGGCATGGCGGACTTGTGCGAAATCGCGCTTCAGCTCCGCCAACAATTCACCGACCGCGCCACCCTGAAACAGCTTGACCACGAATCCGCCGCCGGGCGCAAGAGTCGCACGCGCCACCTCGTAGGCGATCTCCGCCAGCGCCAGAATGCGGATCTGGTCCGTTGCCTTATGCCCGGTTGTGGATGGCGCCATGTCACTGAGCACCAGATCGGCCGGTCCCCCCAGCCATTCCTTCATCCGCTCTTCGCTATCCGGCGTCTCCACATCCAACTGGTGGCACTCTACGCCCGGCACCGGGCCGAAGGGCAGGATATCGACCGCAACCACTTTGCCCGTGCCGGCGAGGCGTTGCGCCGCCACCTGGCTCCAGCCGCCAGGCGCCGCGCCAAGGTCCAGCACACGCATATTGCGCTTCAGCAAGTGAAAGCGCTCGTCCAGTTCGATCAGTTTGAAGGCGGCGCGGCTCAGATAGCCCTCGCGCTTGGCCGCGACGACATAAGGGTCGTTCAACTGGCGTTGCAGCCAGCGTGTGGACGAGTTCGTGCGGCCACGGGCGCTGCGCACCCGTTCCGTCAACTCACGGCCGCCACGGCCGCTTGGCCCTTTGGCTCCCCTCACCGGCAAGCGGGCCTCCGGCTCTGGTCTGCGGCGATCAGGTTGAACAGGATGCCCTCGCGCAGACCGCGGTCGGCCACGCGCAGGCGGCCGACCGGCCATTCCCGCAGGATCGCATCCATGATCGCGCAGCCCGGCAACACCAGATCGGCGCGTTCCGGGCCGATACAGGGATGATCGCACCGTTCGTCGAGCGACAGGCTATTCAAATGATCCACCACCGTTCGGATATCCGCAAACTCCAACAGCCGGCCATCGACCTTGTCGCGCTGGTAGCGCTCCAGCCCCAGATGCACCCCGGCAATAGTCGTGACCGTTCCGGATGTGCCGACCATCTGCACCCGGCTTTGCGCCATATGATCGCGAATTTTATAGCGCCGCTCGAAATGCCCGAGCAGGTCGCGAATGACCGCAATCATCAGTTCATAGGTTTCGTGATTGACCTCCGACCCGCCGAATTCCTCCGCCATGCGGACGACGCCCCAGGGCATAGAGAGGCTGTCAATCACCTCGCCCGCCGAGCCGTTCTCGGCAACCCGCAGCCAGGTTACTTCTGTCGAGCCGCCGCCGATGTCGAACACCAGCGCATAGCGCCGTTCGGGCACCAGCAAGGGCCCGCAACCGCGGGCAGCCAGACAGGCTTCTTCCCTGGCGGAGATGATTTCCAGGCCGATGCCGGTCTGATCGGCCACGCGGCCGACAAAATCGGCACAATTCACCGCCCCGCGGCAGGCTTCTGTCGCAACAAAGCGCGCCCGCAACGGATCGTGCCGCCGCACCTTGCTGGCGCAGATGCGCAATGCCGCAATGGTGCGGTCGATTGCGGCCTCCGACAGCCGTCCGGACGCCTGAAGCCCTTCTCCAAGGCGGGTGATCCGCGAAAATGAATCGATCACGCGGAAGCCCTCATCGGACGGCAGCGCCACCAGCAGGCGGCAATTGTTGGTTCCGAGGTCGAGCGCCGCATACACCGGCTCCTCCCCCATTCCCGACCGCCGCCCCCTGGTGTATCCAGGATGGCGCGACCGGGGCATCACATATCCCACGGCAGCCTCCCGATACGGCCGATATGGCCGTTGCTGCGCTCATCGTTGGGATTAGATTACTGCGCTTTGCCAACATTAGCCAGTCAGAAGGCATCCCACCCTGCGAAAGGACTAGGCAAGGGCAAAAGAGCGTGCTAGAAGCCCCGATCTTGGCGCAGGCACCGAACCCGCCAAACACCGCTTGGGGAATAGTTTAGCGGTAGAACTCCGGACTCTGACTCCGGCAGCCCTGGTTCGAATCCAGGTTCCCCAGCCACTCACTATCCTGATAGCGTTAAAACTCGAGTCTCCCTGGAATAACGGTGTTATTTCAATGGGGTAGCGTTGCGTAAAGTCGTCCGAGACCCGGCATGAACCGCAGTGTGCCGGGTTTCAGGGCCATAGTCTCGAACCCGGATTTTGGGGATACGCACCCCGCCTTTACCGATGGCCGTGCGATATGGGTGTGATGCTCAGAGAGCCCGGATGAGCTGACGCTGCGCGTCCCAATCGCTGGGCAGAGGATGGCGCAGAAACCAGCGGGTGGTGAACGCGACCGGCTGACGTCCGTGGATCGCATCTCGGACGATGTCAGGTGCCAGAAAGGCCAGACCGATGATCTGCTGCACCCGCCGCCGTGAGGTGCCCGCCATCGCCGCCACTTCGTCGAAACTCTGGCCACTCTTGACCGCTTCGAGCCATCGGTGCGCCTTCGCGATGTTGCTCAGCAGCACGTCATCCCTGGCGTTCTGACTATCGGACAGGATCAGCCGCGTTTCGACACCCCGCTTGCGATGCTGGAACGGAGCGGTAATGGTTAGGGCCTCAGTGCTGATCCGAGCAACCGGTATCGCCAGGTGCTCAGCCAAGATGGCGCTGTCGAGAGCAATCCGCATCTCACCTGGGGCAATTTCGATGCGCTCTGTCAGGAGAAATAGGTCCGCCGCATCGCTCGCTTTGCATTGTGTCAGTAGATCGGTCATGCGGCCTGAAAGCCCGTGGAGATCATCGGTGGTGGCGCCGGGCAGCAGATGAGGCAAGAACGATGGCATCTGCAGATGCTGGTGCAGCAGGTGTGCGATGCCGTTCTCCAGGCTGGGGGCCGGGAGGCGCCAGCCGGTAATCTGGCGCTCGCCACTCCTGCGGATCAGACGGTGGGAGATGTAATAGCGCATCCGCTTGCCGGTCCGCGTCTTGGTGTGGGACGGTGTCAATCGGTCACCGGTCTCGTCGAACAATTTGCCGATCAGGGGAGATGATCGCTGCGGTTTGTTCGGTTCGGAGTTGGCCGTTCGGGGTTTGCCTGCGTCTGCCTGCAATTGCTGTTGGGTCCTATCCCAGTCCTCCGGCTCGATGATCGGCGGATGCTGGCCGGGATAGACGGTTCTGCGATGGCGAATGCGACCGGCATAAACCGGATTGGTCAGGATGTAGTGGATATGACCGCGGTCGAAGGGTCCGCCGCCACGTGGCTCGCCGGATGCCGTGGTCCGCCTTTTCGACCGCAGCCCCAACCGATCTGCCTCTTGCTTCACCGCCCGGATCGAGCCGTGGTCCCGATACAGCTGAAACAGGGTGCGAACTGTTTCTGCCTCGGCAGGTTGGATCTTCAAACTTCGTCCGTCCGCCACATAGCCTATGGGTTCGTTGCCCCCCATCCAAAGGCCCCGCTGCTTTGACGCTGTGATCTTGTCACGGATGCGTTCGGCCGTAACTTCGCGCTCGAACTGGGCAAACGACAGGAGCATGTTCAGGGTCAGTCGCCCCATACTGGTGGCCGTGTTGAAGGACTGGGTTACGGAGACAAAGGAAGCGCCAGCAGCATCGAGCCGGTCGACGATTTTGGCAAAGTCGGCAAGCGAGCGGGTCAGGCGGTCGATCTTGTAGACGACGATCTGATCGACCAATCCTTGGTCGACGGCTTCGAGGAGAGCGTGCAGGGCCGGCCGCTCCAGCGTGCCACCGGAGAGACCGCCATCGTCTTAGGCGTCTGGCAACAAAACCCAACCTTCGGCCTTCTGGCTGACAACATAGGCGGCACAAGCCTCGCGCTGAGCATGCAGCGAGTTAAAGTCCTGCTCCAGCCCATCCTCGGAGGACTTGCGGGTGTAGATGGCACATCGGATCTTGCGCATGCCTCAAGCCTTGCTCCGTGTGGTCAGGCCAAAGAAGCGGGGCCCAGACCAATTGGTGCCGGTGATGTGTTTGGCGATAGCGGTAAGCGAGCGATAGATACGCCCATCGAAACGGTAGCCATCCTCTACCACCTCAACCCTGTGGGTCCGGCCGTTCCACTCCCGCACCAAGTGCGCACCCACGGTGAGATGGCCGGGAAGTTGCTCGGACACAGCGTTCCCAGCGGCGAGCGACCGGAGCAGCCGCCGGTGGTTCGCCGCAAGGCCGCCGAAGCGACGAGCCTGCACCTCATGCGCCAGGACCTTGCGCATGAACCCGATGGAAAGGGTTTCCGCCGGCGGCTTGCCAAATGTCCTGGTCCACTCTTGTCTGAGGGTCATGCTATTCATTGTTTGAAGATGGTCGATGAGCATCTTCGGCAGAGGTTGTTTCGCCATCACAGGTTCCCCCGTCCCAACTCAGTCGATGATGCGATAGCGAGACGGCTTCCCGCTTTCCGATGGCTCGCGCGTCAGGTTATGCCCTGCCTTGCGCAGGCGGCTCAGTGCGGCTCGGGTCGTGTGCGGCTGCCAGCCGAGGCGGTTTGACAACGTCGCCAGGTCGGCACCATTTTTGCGACGCAGCAACCGGATCAATTGTGCGGTCTTGGTCGGTACTGCTGCTTTGGTTTTCTGCATCGCATCGGAAGCGGTGGGGCTGCCGCATGGGCTTGTGGCCGCACAGGCGTTTTCGGGTTTGATTTCTGACATGGCGTCCTTCTCCGTTTCAAAGAGCAGGTGCCGATACGGCCCTGCTACTGAGTTGAACCCGGAGACCGGGCCGAGAAGACACGCTGTCGGAGCGCAATCACACTCATGCTTGCTTGGCTGCGGAAGTCCAGTGGTGATTGTGTATCTCACCGGGAACTATGATTGATCGCGGCGACGAACTTGCTGTCGACAGCGTATCAGGCTCATAACCTGAAGGTCAGAGGTTCAAATCCTCTCCCCGCAACCAAATAAACCCGCTATCTCAACGAGATAGCGGGTTTGCTCGTCTTGGGAACAAACGCCAGCAGCACCCACGGAAGCACTGTGGAAGCAAGAGAGAGTGAGGTTCTGCGCAGCGCCAAGCATGCATGACATGGCGTTCCTTTGTTACGCGGCACGTTCGACCAGCCACACCGCCCCGCCTGTTCCACTCCTCGGCCATGTCAAACGCGATATCGAACATGCGTACGGCAAGATCGCTTGTGACAGCCTGACCATGGTGCCTAATGGATCGGATCGAAGACCGTGTCCTCGCGGCCGTAGCAGCGCGGATGCCGGGCGATCACCTCCCCCCGGCAGCCGATCACGACCCGATCGACATAGCCGCGGATCCAGACATCCTGATAGCCATAGGCAACCGGGACCGAGTAATCGTTGGTGTCGTAGCGCACGAGCGACTGCGAACTGACCTTGCCGTTGGCCTGGGCGCAAGCCTCGAACGGGGCGGCGGGCAGGCTCCGCATCGCGGCCAGATCGCGCTGCAGCCGTTCGCCGATCGTTTCCTTGTGGCCGCGCAGGACGTCGCTCTGGCGCGCGCGGCACTGGGCTTCGAGATCGGCGTTGAACGCCTCCCAGCTGGCACAGCGCGGGATCGGCACCATGAAGTTCCGGCGGGCATAACCAACGATCCCCTCGACCTTGCCCTTGTCGTTTCCTTTGCCCGGCCGCCCATAGCGGTCCCGGAACAGGTAATGCGATTGCAGGGCGCTGAACAGCGTGGCGCGCCTGCGCGTGCCATCCGGCAGGATCTTCGAGACCAGGCAGCGGTCGTTGTCGTAGAGCACCGACTGCGGCACCCCGCCGAAGAAGGCGAACGCGTGGACATGGCCGTCCATCCAGGCCTCCGCCGTCGCCGCAGGATAGGCCCGCACGAAGCAGGCGTCGCTGTGCGGCAGGTCCAGGACGAAGAAATGGGCCTTCTGCTCGACCCCGCCTATGATGACGATGGCCTAGCCAAAGTCGGCCTGCGCGTGCCCCGGCGGATGAGCCAGCGGCACGAACATCTCCCGGGCCCGCCGCTCGCGGTTGCGGATATAATCCTTGATGATCGTGTAGCCGCCGGTGAAGCCGTGCTCCGCCCGCAAACGGTCGAACACGCGCTTGGCGTTGTGCCGCTGGTTGCGACGGGCATCCTTGTCGCCGTCAAGCCACGCGTCGATGATCTCGGTGAACCCGTCCAGTTTCGGTCGCTTGATCGGCGCCGTCCGCCGGTAGCCAGGAGGCACCGAGTGTCAACCGGCATGGAAAAGGGCCCCCCTATCGGCGTGGAAAAGGGACCCCTCTGGCGGTTGGGTGAGGTGGGCCTGACGCGCCGGAGCTTT
>JAWLBX010000033.1:0-28688 GCA_041687435.1 Alphaproteobacteria bacterium | reverse complement strand
CGCATCATTGCCGCCCATGCGGAGGCGGAGGCAAAGGGCCAGGGCGTCGTGCTTCTGGACGGCAAGCTGATTGAAAACCTGCACGTGGCAGGCGCCCACCGCACCGTGGCACTGGCGGAGGCGATCGCGGCGCTATCGGCCTAACGGCCGCGCCGCTTTCTATCCCCAATAGCGCCCGCTGGCGCCAATCGCGACGGTCAGCAGGCCCAGCGCCAGGTTGGTGGCGATGATCAGGCGGATTTGGCCAATCTGCTTCGCCGCCACCGGCGTATCCCCCGCCACCACCGCCGCCTTCAGGCGGCGGAAGGGAGCGAAGAACAGGTGCGCGAATAGCGCCATCATGATCAGCCCCAGCAGCAGCATGGTATGCGTATGCATGCCGGCGGCAGCAAAGCCGCCCCACTCCACCAGAATGATCCAGAACCCGCTCACCAGAAGCACCAACACCGACAGCCAGACCCACGGGAAAAACTTGCCGAATACCCTGGCCCACAGCGCCACCCGCTCCAGCGGCGGCAATTCGCCAACCGAGGGACGCAGCGCCATATAGGCAAAAAACATGCCACCGACCCAGACAACGGCGGCCAACGCATGCAAAGCGGTCATGAGTGCGATCATAATGCAGTTCCCGTAGGTTAAGGTTGTGCCTAGGCTGAAATCACCCGAACCGGCTCACCCTTCAGCCAGGCGAGGATGTTCTCGACCGTCTGGCCATAGAAAATTTCGTAGGTGTCCCGTGTGACATAGCCCAGGTGCGGGGTCAGCACGGTGTTCGGCAGGTCCAGGAACGGGTTGGTTTTCGGCACCGGCTCCACGCCGTAAGTATCGATACCGGCGCCCGCAATCGTACCGCTCTGCAACGCCTCGGCCAGCGCATCCTCGTCGATGATCGGTCCGCGTGAGGTGTTGATGATGTAGGCCGTGCGCTTCATCAGCCCCAGTTCCCGAGCGCCAACGAGGCCACGCGACCGGTCACTGAGCACCAAATGCACGGAGATGAAATCCGACTGCTGAAACAGTTCGTCCTTCTCCACCCGGCGCACGCCCTTTTCCGCCGCGGCTTCCGCCGTCAGGTTCTGACTCCAGGCAATCACGTCCATTTCGAACGCCTGTGCATATTTCGCGACACGGCTGCCAAGCTTGCCAAGCCCGAGCAGCCCCAGCGTCCGCCCTTTCAGGCCCAACCCTACCTGCAACTGCCAGTGACCCTGGCGCATGGCCGCGTTCTCGTTCGGGATGTTCCGCGCAAGGCAGAGCATCAGGCCAAACGCCAGTTCCGGAGTCGGATGGCCGCTGCCATCGGTGCCGCATACTGTCACCCCATGATCGGCAGCCGCCTGCATGTCGACGGAGGCGTTCCGCATGCCGGTCGTAATCAGCAATTTCATGTCGGGCAGTTTTTCGAACACCTGCCGGGTAAACGGCGTGCGCTCGCGCATGATACAAACGATTTCATAGCCTTTGAGGCGTTCGGCCAGTGCGTCGGGTCTCGGCTCGTGATCGGTGAAACAGGTCACGGTCACGTCCTTCGGCAATTGCGTCCAGTCGGCCATGGTCATGGCGACGTGTTGATAATCATCCAGCACGGCAACCCGCATCGCGCATTCCTCCGATTTCGTGGTCTAGCGATTCCGCAGCCTATCCCCTATCCTGCCTTGGCTTGGATGAACAGGGATTATGCCATGGAACGGAAGTATATGCGCCGCGCGGTCTTGGCATTCGCGCTGGCGTTGACGATTAGCGCCTGCGGCGGCGCAGCGGTGCGCCAATCCGGCCCACAGCGCGAGGCTGCTCCAGCGCAGGCGCAGAAGCCCGCACCGACCGGGCCGATGCGGGTCGCGGTGCTGGCGCCGCTGACCGGCGACTATGCGCCGATCGGCCAGCAACTCGTCAACGCCACCGCAATCGCCTTGTTCGAGGACGAACAAGCCCAGTTCGAACTCGTTCCTTTCGATACGAGGGGAACGCCCACGGGCGCCGCTGCCGCAGCAGGCAGCGCGGCGCGCGAACGCGTGGACTTGGTCGTTGGCCCGCTGTTCGGCCGCCATGTCGGACCGGTGCGCCAGGCATTGCAAGGCTCGAACACGCCGATTTTGACCTTCACCAACGATACGGACCTCGCCGGCAACAATGTCTTCGTCATGGGCTTGAGCGTTGAAGATCAGATTGACCGGCTGGCGGAATTCCTGCGAGCCAGCAACCGGGGCCGGCTGTTGGTGTTCGGCCCGGACAATGACTACACCCGGCGCGCATTGCAGGCCGCGCAAACCCTCTCCGCCCGGGGCCAGATACAACTGGTGCGCTCTGCGACGTTTGCCGAGGATACGGACTTCAACAACATCTCCGAAAAGGTGAAGCAATTGACCGCGTATGACCGCCGCCGGGCCGACTGGCGCGCCTACGAGGCACGGCTGATATCCCAGGTCCGGCAAGCGGATAACCCGGCGGCATTGCTGCGCAGCGAAGCGGCGCGCTTTGGCGAAGGCAGCATCCGCCAGCGCATGCTGCTGGGCATGGCATCCGTCTATGGCCAGCATATCAGTCGCGGCCGCAATCAGGCCCTGGCGGAAGTGATTTCCCGGATCGAGGGGGTGGATGCTTCGCCTGCAGACGATTTCGATGCCGTTCTGCTGCCTTTCGGCGACGAGAACCTGATTGCAGTGGGCTCCATGCTGGACCTCTACAACGCCGGCCTACCATTCTCGCAGGTGGTGGGCACCAATCTGTGGCAGCAGGAAGATCTCGCGCGCGAGCCCTCATTCCACCAGGCTTGGTTTTCCGCCATGAACGAAACGGCACTGGAGCCATTCGCACGGGCCTATCGCGCAGCCTATCAGCAGGAGCCGGACCCCATTGCCGTACTCGGCTATTATGCCGGCCGCATCGCAGCTACGGCAGCGGCAGAGCGGGCACGGCCCGTCACGCCATTCTTCGTGCAACGTCCGGAAGGCTTCCAAACGAGGGCCGGTCGGGTGGACTTCGGACCAGATAATCGCATGCGCCCGCCGCTTGCCATCTATCAGGTAACACCGGAAGGCCCGAGTGAACTGCCGGCACCACCGGCCCCGCCGGCATCCTGAAACGGGCGACTGGGAAAGGTGAGAGATCGAAAGTTTGGCAAATTGCGATGGCGTCCCGCAAGAGCAGATGCACCCTATCTCTGACAAATACCGCAGCTGCGTTACCTTGACTTATATCAATGTTAAACGCAGTTTTCATCGGCACACTGGTTCCTCAAATTTATCCGGATCGCCATTACAGTCAAAAATTTAGAATCTTGTTTCTGAATTTTCCTTTGGCATGAAAGAAAATTTTATGTAAATTATTATAATTCCAATTCGGGATACTATAACATTTTCGGAAAATACAATTTTATCCAAAAATATTGGAATTTTATCTTTACAATTGTTTGGGCTATTTTCCATAAAACATATAATAAAACCGTAGGAAAATGGAGAGAGCAGGAATGGGGAATTCAAAACATACGGCGACGACGACCCGACGCGCCTTCCTCAGCCTCACCGCGGGAGGGGCCGCGCTGACCGCAACCAGCATCGGCAAGGCGGCGCGGGCGCAAGTCGAGGCCAAGGCTCATATCGTTATCGTCGGCGCCGGAGCCGGCGGAGCCTCCCTTGCCAACCGCTTAACGCGTCGGCTTGACGGCGCCAGGGTCACAGTCCTGGATTCGCGGACGGACCACATCTATCAGCCCGGCCTATCGCTAGTCGCGACCGGACTGAAGCCGGCTGATTATGTGGTCTCTAAGACCACCGACTGGCTGCCCGCCGGGGTTACGCTGATTCCCGAAGCAGCCATAGCAATCGATCCGGTAGCGAAGACGGTCAAGGCCGCGGGCGGCCAAGTGTTGGACTACGATTATCTCGTGGTGGCGCCCGGCCTGTTGCTCGATCATGCGGCAATCGATGGCTTTTCCCTCGATCTGGTTGGCAAAAACGGGGTCGGCGCGCTTTACGCTGGTCCGGACTACGCAATGCGCACCTGGGCCGCGGCCTCGAAATTCACCGAGGACGGCGGCGTCGGCCTATTCACGCGTCCGGCGACCGAGATGAAATGCGCCGGCGCGCCGCTCAAGCATACCTTCCTGATCGATGATATCGCCCGTCGCGCTGGCAATCGCGGCAAGATGGAAATCACATACGCGGCCCACGACAATGCGCTTTTCGGCGTGCCCATTGTCTCGGAAAAGGTCCGCATGCTGTTTGGCGACCGGGAAATCGCCACCGCGTATTCGCATGTGCTGAAGGCAATCGACCCCGGCGCGAAACGGGCATGGTTCGACACACCTGATGGCGAACGAGAGTTGGGTTACGATTATATCCATGTCATCCCGCCACAACGCGCGCCCGATGTTATTCGCCAGTCGGGGCTTTCCTGGCCGGATAGGTGGACGGATCAGGGATGGGTCGAGTGCGACCCATATACCTTGCGCCACCTGCGCCACCCTGAAGTTTGGGCGCTTGGCGACGTGGCAGGGGTTCCAAAGGGGAAAACCGCTGCCAGCGTGAAATGGCAGCTTCCCGTGGTGGAGGACGGTCTTGTGGCGGCGATCACTGGAACCGAACCGACGGAGACCTACAACGGCTACACGTCCTGCCCTCTGATCACCAAGGTCGGCCGCGCCATGCTGGTAGAGTTCGACTACAACAACAACCTGACGCCCTCCTTTCCGGGCATCATCGCGCCGCTGGAAGAACTTTGGATCAGCTGGCTGATGAAGGAGGTAGCCCTAAAGGCCACCTACAACGCCATGTTGCGCGGTCGCGCGTGAGGGAAGCGGTACAATGAACGAACTTACGGCAGAAACGTTAATTGCCGTCTTGGAAGAGATATTCGGGCGCGGCCTCTTCTGGACAATCGTGGTGGCGACGGTCCTGGTGACCCTTGCCTATGTCTTCGTGCTGATCCGCGACCGCGCGGTTAGTTGGCGCAAGTTCCTTTTGGCCCAGCTGGCGATGCCGTTCGGAGCCATTGCTGCGGTCTGGTTCGTCCTGTTCATGACGAATTCGGAGTTGCGCGACATGGGCGGGCCTGTGGACGTTATTGTCCTCCTTGGGATTGCGCTGGTCGGCGCAGTGGGCATCGCCATACTTGTCTATACCGTTCAATCCCTTGTCCGCGGTGGCCGGTCGGCCGACTAGAGCGGCCGGGCGCTGAAACGCTATTTCAAAGGCTCGGGCGCAAAGCCCAGCTTCTCTGCAAAGCGCTCCTGATATTTCGGCCAGACTTCCGGGTTGATCAAGCGCGGCGGCACCTTGCCGCTGAAAATATCGATCCACTGGCTCGCCGCCCATTCCCGCATGTTGGTGACGGCCTCGTGCGTGACGCCGGCGCTGTGCGGGGTGGCGATGACGTCGTTGCGCTGCAGCAGCGGGTGGTCTTTCGGCGTTGGCTCCTCCCACCAGACATCCAACCCGGCACCGGCGAGTTGGCCGGCCTCCAACGCCTTCAGCAGATCGTCTTCCCGATGGATGCCACCGCGGGCGGTGTTGATGAAATAGGCGCTGGGTTTCATCAGCGCGAACGCCGCCGCGTCGATCATGCCCAGCGTTTCCGCCGAGCGCGGGCAGTGCACGGTGATGAAATCGCTTTGCGAGAACAGCGTTTCCCAATCCACCTTTTCCGCCCCGCGCGCCTGGCATTCCTCGGCTGAGACAAACGGATCGTAGGCAATGACGTTCATGCGGAAGACCTTCGCAATCTCTGCCGAGCGGGTGCCGATCTGGCCGAGCCCGACCACGCCCAGGGTCTTGCCCAGGATGTCGTTGCCGGTGACGGTGCGGCGGTTGAACATGTCGGTCTCGCGCATGCCGCGGTCGGCCTGGGCGATTTTTTTGGAGAGGCCGAGGATCAGGCCGAAGGCATGCTCCGCCACCGCTTCCTTGTTTGCACCGGACTGGTTGACGACGATCACGCCCGCCTCGGTGCAGGCATCCACGTCGATCATGTCGTAGCCTGCGCCGGTGGAGGCGACTGCCAACAGGTTCGGCATCCGCTGGATGAAATCGCGGTTGGTGAGATAATCGGCCTGCAATTCGGTGCGTGGCAGGCTCTGGTAGCCGTGCATGCTGAGCAAATGCGGCTCGTTCGCTGCCAGTCCATCGGCCTGCTGCAGGTGGCTGAGGTCGATGGCGTCACTCTCGCGCAGCATGTCCATGGCCTTGCCAGCCATCCAGGTATCGAAAATGACCAATTTCGCGATATTCGCGCTCATGGGCGGGCGTTTCCTTGCGGTTGGTTGGGTAACATTGCCGGCATTCTAGCGCAGCGCCGGCGGCTATGGCGATGTCTTCATGCCGCGTATCGTTGCCCTGTCCCCGTTACCCGCCCCGTTTCCACGGCAAGGCGATCCGGTCGCCGATGCGGACGCCCAGCCGCTCGGCAGAGCCACCAGCCAGTTCCAGAACCGCCGCCACCGGCTTGCGCGTGCCGCGCAGGCGCTGCGAGAAGGGCACGGCGTTGTGCTCAATATGCACGATGACACCAGCCGCATCCGCAAACAGCATGTCCAGCGGCTCCGGCGTATTGTCCATCCAGAAGAAGGCCGGGCCGGCAGGGCGCATGTCGAACAACATCCCCTGCTCCGCCGCCAGCGGTTGCCGCCCCATCAGCCCGCAGGAGCGCTGTTCCTCGGTCGTCGCCAATTCGGCCATGATCGCGTGCGACGCCCCGGCGCTCTGGACTTGCACAACGGCTGTCGGCAACGGTGGTTGCGGATATTGCTCGCAGGCTGCCGTCCGCCCGGCGGCCAGACTTAGCAGCCCGAGGGCCAGCACCAGCATTCGCACCAACATCCTCCCTAAAACGCGGTTCGGCGCATCCGTATTGCGGAACCCCTCACGGCTTGGCACAATCTTTGCCAATAACCATGCGGAGAAACGCACCATGCGCAATGATTACCAACACATTACCGTTACGCCAATCGCCGGCTCGCTGGGCGCGGAGATCGGCAATGTTGATCTGGCCGCCGACAATCCCGAAGGCGTCTATACCGAAATTCACCGGGCTTTGCTTGAAAACCTGGTCATTTTTTTCCGGGACCAGAATATCACATCGGACCAGCAACTGGCGTTTGCCCGGCGCTGGGGCAACCTGCACCAACACCCTTTCATGAAGGGAATGGAGGACTATCCGGACATTCTGGAAATTAAGAAGCTGCCGACCGATAAGAAAAATTTCGGCGGCGGCTGGCATTCCGACCAAATGTTCGCCTCCAGGCCCGCCATGGGCACTATCCTGCTGGCGCGCGAAACGCCGGATGCCGGTGGCGATACGCTGTTCGCCAACATGTACGATGCCTATGACGCGCTGTCAGACGGCATGAAAAAGATGTTGGCTGGCATGAAAGCGGTTTCCAGTGGCGACAATTTCAAGCAGGACGGCGGCAAGTCCCGCAAGGAAGTCTATGGCCAGTATCATACCATGCAGGTGCGCGACCCGGACCCGAAGGAACGGACCACCAACGCACACCCCGTCGTGCGGACCCATCCGGAAACCGGGCGCAAGGCGCTCTATGCCGGCGGCCATTGGCGGCATTTCGAGGGCATGACGGAAGCCGAAAGCGAGCCGCTGATGACCTTCCTGCGGGAGCATTCGACCCGGCCGGAATTCACCTGCCGCTTCCGCTGGCGCCCTGGCTCCATCGCGTTCTGGGACAACCGCTGCACCCAGCATTTCGCCATCGACGATTATCCGGGCAAGACCCGCGTCATGCACCGCATCACCGTCTGCGGCGACGAGCCCTTTTAGACACCTGCCCCAAAACTATGAAAATCCGTGGCAATCGGCGCTCATGCGCCGATTGCGCGGGCCTATGCGCAGAACGCATAACTTAGCCTGTTGATTCCGTAACCAGGGGAACGATATATTAGCATATGTTCACCTAGGTTACGGTTTTTCGTTTTATGGGCGATGAAGACATTCTGTTTGCGATTCTTGTGTCGGACGTAGCACGCCTGCTGCGCACCGAATTGGATCGCCGCGCCCGCGGCCAAGGGCTGACCCGTGCGCAATGGCTGGCCCTGTCGCGCCTCGCCCGTTTTCCGGGCGTCAGCCTGTCCAGCCTGGCGGAAATGCTGGAGATGGAAAAGGCGCCGGCCGGCCGGCTGATCGATCGCCTCGAAGAAGGCGGCTGGGTTCGGCGCGAGCCGGACCGCGATGACCGCCGCGTCAAACGCCTGTATCCGACACCAGAAGCGGAAGCGGTCTATAAACAGATGCGCCGCATCACCAGCGAAACCATGCAGGAAGCCTTCCAAGGCATCTCCAGCGAAGACCATGACCTAGCCTGCAATCTCATGTCGGCCGTCAAGAGCCGCCTGCAGGAAATGACCGGTATGCCGACGAACGGCAATGGCAACGGTCACGATAACCAATTGCAACGCCTAGAGGCGACACCATCATGAGCGACCAAAAATCGAGAAAATTTCTGTTGAGAGCAGTTCTGCTGATTGTGATTCCGGCGATTGCCATCGCAATCGGCGGCTATTTCTACCTGATCGGCGGGCGTTATGTGGCAACCGAAAATGCCTACGTTAAGGCCGATATCCTGATGATCAGTTCCGATGTCGACGGCCGCGTGACCGACGTACAAGTGCGGGATCACCAGCAGGTTAACAAAGGCGACCTGCTGTTCCGTATCGACACCGCCCCGATCGAGATCGCCATGGCACGGGCCGAGGCCGAAATGGGCATGGTCCGTAACGAGATCGAGACCATGCGGGCCGAATACCTGGAGGGAAAGTCGGCATTGGGTGAAATCGATGCCCGCATCGCCTTCCTCACCCGGCAGGTGGAACGGCAACAAATGCTACGCAAGCGCGGCATCACAAGCCGCGATGCACTGGATAAGGCTGCGTCCGACCTGGCGGTGGAGCGGGAAAAGCGGCTTGCAGCACAGCAGAGAATGCGGCGGCTGCTGACCGCACTCGGCGGCGACCTGGACATCGATCCGCGCGACCATCCGATGTTCAAGGACAAACAAACCATGCTGCGGGACGCAGCGCTGGATCTGGAACGGTCCGCGATCTATGCCCCAACCTCCGGCATTATCACCAACATGAAACTGCAAACCGGAGAGTATGTTGAAAGCGGCAAGGCGGTATTCTCGCTGATCTCGACCGGCCAGCCATGGGTCGAGGCCAACCTGAAAGAAACCGACCTTACCAATCTTCGCGTCGGCCAGAAGGCGATCATTGTCGTCGATGCCTATCCCGATACCAAGATCGAGGCAGAGGTGGAAAGCATTTCGCCGGCAACCGGTGCCGAGTTCGCGGTACTGCCGCCGCAGAATGCGACAGGTAACTGGGTGAAGGTGGTGCAGCGTCTGCCGGTGAAGCTGAAGATCGTCGATCCGCACAGCGAGGAAACCCCGCTACGGGCCGGCATGACGGTGGGCGTACGCATCGACACGAAACACACCCGCCCCGCCCTGCTGGCGCTGCAACGCACCCTGGGTGTGAGCGCCCTGGCGGCCGACTAAGGCTGCTGCTGCCCATTAGTGCGCCTTTCGTCCGCGGCGGTCGCATAGGCGCCGGCAACGGGGTTGGTGTCAATACGCAGATTTGCGCTTGTCGCAGCCACGTGCATCGTCGAAAGATCAAGGTCCATCAGCGCCATAGACCACACTTGGCAGCCATCAAAGGCGCCCCCTAAAGCCGGCCTTCGCGCTGATCACCGCAACGTCTTGGACGTGCAATTGATAAGCGATTCCATTCGGGCACAAGATGCAGCATAATCGGCATCATGCCCTTGCACGGATGGGCTCAGGATCGGTCCGATATGACTGCTGCTGCCAGCGCCGAAGATACCGCCATCGCAATCTGCGCCGGCCATGGCGACCGGCCGGAAGCCTTGCTGGAAATCCTGCACGATCTGCAAACCGCCACCGGTTATATCCCAGAGACTAGTCTGCCCGTCATCGCGAAGCGCCTCAACCTGGCGCGAGCGGAGGTGCATGGCATCATCAGTTTTTACCACGATTTTCGGACCCAGCCACCGCCGCGGGTGGTGGTGAAGCTCTGCCAGGCGGAAGCCTGTCAGGCGATGGGGTGCGAGAGGCTTCTCGCTGATGCCAGCGCGGCACTGGCGGATGATGCGGAGGTGGCAACCGAGGCGGTCTACTGTCTCGGCCTTTGTGCGACAGCGCCTGCCGCCATGGTCCGTGGCCGGCCGCTCGGTCGCCTGACCCACGAAACACTCCTGGCAGCAGTGCGGGAGGCTCAGGCATGAGCGTGCGGGTCTATGTACCGTGCGACACCGCCGCCCGCGCGGTGGGTGCGGATTCGGTCGCGCTTGCCATTGCCCGTGAGGCGGCGACTCAAGGCCTGGTGGTTGACTTGGTGCGGAACGGCTCGCGCGGCTTGCTCTGGCTGGAACCCTTGGTCGAGGTGGAAACTGCGGCCGGACGCATTGCCTATGGCCCGGTCGAACCCGATGACGTGCCTGGCCTGTTCGATGCCGGCTTCCTGACCGGCCGCGCGCATCCGCTTTGCCATGGCGGGACCGCGGACATTCCCTACCTCGCCCGGCAACAACGCCTGACCTTCGCGCGCCTGGGCCTGTCGGACCCGCTGGACCTTGCCGCATATGAGGCGCACGGCGGCCTTTCCGGCCTGCGCGCGGCGCTGGCTATGGCGCCGGCAGAGATTTGCGCTGTTGTCAAAAAGTCAGGTCTGCGCGGCCGTGGCGGCGCCGGATTCCCAGCCGGCATCAAGTGGCAGACGGTGCTGGACCAACCCGCGGACGGCCCGAAATACATTGCCTGCAATGCGGACGAGGGCGACAGCGGCACCTTCGCCGACCGGCTGCTGATGGAGGGCGATCCGTTTGCCCTGCTGGAGGGTATGGCGATTGCGGGTCTGGCGACCGGAGCCACACATGGACAGCTTTACATCCGCTCCGAATACCCCGACGCGATCCGCGTGATGGACGAAGCGATCCGGATCATGGAAGCCGCCGGCTGGCTCGGCGAGGATGTCGGTTGCACGGGCAAGGCGTTCCGGATCGCAGTGCGCCGCGGCGCGGGCGCCTATATTTGCGGTGAGGAAAGCGCCATGCTCAACTCGCTGGAGGGCAGGCGCGGCACCGCCCGCGCCAAGCCGCCGATCCCGGCCATTGCCGGCCTGCATGGCCGCCCAACCGTCGTCAACAACGTGCTGACGCTCGCGACCGTCCCCGCGATCCTCGCAAACGGCGCCGAGTGGTACAAGGAATATGGCGAAGGCCGTTCGCACGGCACGCAGCCGTTCCAGCTTGCGGGTAACATCAAACGCGGCGGGCTGGTAGAGGTGCCGTTCGGCATCACGCTTCGCCAATTGGTTGAGGAATACGGCGGCGGCACCGCCTCCGGCCGGCCGCTCAAGGCGGTGCAGATCGGTGGCCCGCTCGGCGCCTATGCCAGCGCCGGCGACCTCGACCTGCCCATGACCTATGAAGCGCTGGCGGAGGCCGGGCTGATGCTGGGCCATGGCGGTATCGTAGTATTCGACGATACGGTGGACATGGCCAACATGGCCCGCTTCGCCTTCGATTTCTGCGCCATCGAGAGTTGCGGCAAGTGCACCCCCTGCCGCGTCGGCGCGGTGCGCGGGCGCGAGACGGTGGAGAAGGTCATGCGCGGGGAAAACGTCGCCGAAAACCTAGCCTTGATCGAAGATTTGGCCGAGCTGATGCGCGACGGCTCACTCTGCGCCATGGGCGGATTGACCCCAATGCCGGTGCTCTCCGCCATTCAAAAATTCCCTGAAGACTTTCAACGGAACGTGCAACCATGACCCTGCTTCGCGAAGCCGATCACGGCACGCCAGCAAAAGAGGGGGCGCCCGTGACCCTTTGGATCGACGGCGCGGAGGTGACGGTGCCGGCCGGTACATCCATCATGCGCGCCGCCTCGCTCGCCGAGCGCGCCGTGCCGAAGCTCTGTTCGACCGACAGCCTGGAGGCCTGGGGGTCCTGCCGCATGTGTCTGGTAGAGATCGAGGGGGTAAAGGGCACGCCCGCGTCCTGCACGACGCCGGTGGCGGACGGCATGCATGTCAACACGCAATCCGACCGCCTCGCCCGGCTGCGGCGCGGCGTGATGGAGCTTTACATCTCCGACCATCCGCTCGACTGCCTAACCTGTGCCGCCAATGGCGACTGCGAATTGCAGGACATGGCCGGCGAGGTTGGTCTGCGTGAGGTGCGCTACGGCATGGCGGGCGACAACCATTTCGACGAGGCGCACAAGATGCCCGCCGACACATCCAACCCCTATTTCCAGTACGACCCGGCCAAATGCATCGTCTGCTCCCGCTGCGTGCGGGCGTGCGAGGAGGTGCAGGGCACCTTCGCGCTGACCATCGAGGGCCGCGGCTTCGACAGCCGCGTTTCGGCCGGCATTGGCTCCGACGATTTCTTCGGCTCCGACTGTGTTTCCTGCGGCGCCTGCGTCCAGGCCTGCCCGACCGCGACGCTGGTGGAGAAATCGGTGGTGGAACACGGCACACCCAGCCGTACCGTGCTGACCACCTGCGCCTATTGCGGCGTCGGCTGCTCGTTCAAGGCGGAATTGCAGGGCGAGAATGTCGTGCGCATGGTCCCCCACAAGAACGGCGGCGCAAACGAAGGCCATTCCTGCGTCAAGGGCCGCTTCGCCTGGGGCTATGCCACCCACAAGGACCGGATCACGACGCCGATGATCCGGGAGAAGACCACAGATCCGTGGCGCCCGGTTTCCTGGGACGAGGCGATTGCGTTTGCAGCAGGGCGTTTCAAGGCCATTCAGGCCCGGCACGGCCAGGGTGCCATCGGCGGCATCACATCCTCACGCTGCACGAACGAGGAGGTCTATGTCGTCCAAAAGATGATCCGCGCCGCATTCGGCAATAACAACGTCGACACATGCGCCCGCGTCTGCCATTCACCCACCGGCTATGGCCTGAAACAAACCTTCGGCACATCCGCCGGCACACAGGATTTCAAGTCGGTGGAAAGCGCCGATATCATCCTGCTGATCGGCGCCAACCCGACCGACGCGCACCCGGTCTTTGCCAGCCGCATGAAAAAACGCCTGCGTGCCGGGGCGGAAATCATCGTTTGCGACCCGCGCCGCATTGATCTGGTGCGTTCTCCGCATATTCAGGCGGCGCACCACTTGCAATTACGGCCCGGGACCAATGTCGCGCTGATGAACGCGCTGGCGCATGTGATTGTCACCGAAGGCTTGGTGGACGAGGCATTCGTGGCGGAGCGTTGCAAGGCCGAGGATTTCGCCCGCTGGCGCGCCTTCATCGCGGAGGAGCGCAACAGCCCGGAGGCTCTGGCCCAGTCCATCGGCGTGGCCGCAGCAGACCTGCGCGCCGCCGCCCGGCTCTATGCCACCGGCGGCAACGCCGCAATCTATTACGGCCTGGGCGTGACCGAGCATTCCCAGGGCTCGACCATGGTCATGGCCATGGCGAACCTGGCGATGGCAACCGGCAATATCGGCCGGCCGGGCGTCGGCGTGAATCCGCTGCGGGGCCAGAACAACGTGCAGGGTTCGTGCGACATGGGCAGCTTCCCGCACGAATTGCCCGGCTACCGCCCCGTCGGCGACGATGCGGTGCGCGCCACGTTCGAGGCAGACTGGGGCGTGCCGCTGCTGAACGAGCCCGGCCTGCGCATTCCGAACATGCTGGCCGCCGCCCTCGACGGCTCGTTCCGCGGCCTGTTCGTGCAGGGCGAGGATATCGCCCAGTCCGACCCCAACACCGCGCATGTGGAGGCGGCACTTGCAGCGATGGAATGCGTGGTCGTGCAAGACCTGTTCCTGAACGAAACCGCCGCCTATGCCCACGTTTTCCTGCCGGGCACCAGCTTCCTGGAGAAGGACGGCACCTTCACCAATGCCGAACGCCGCATCAACCGCGTGCGACCCGTCATGGCGGAGGCCTGCGGTCTGGCGGAATGGCAGGTGGCTTGCCGTCTCGCGACGGCCATGGGCTATCCCATGCACTACGCCAACGCGGCAGCGATCATGGACGAGATCGCCCGGCTGACCCCCAGCTTTACCCGGGTCAGCCATGCCCGGCTGGATGCCGAAGGCTC
Organism: Alphaproteobacteria bacterium; assembly: GCA_041687435.1. Classification (GTDB taxonomy): domain Bacteria; phylum Pseudomonadota; class Alphaproteobacteria; order Bin95; family Bin95; genus JACKII01. The sequence goes on along the minus strand of JAWLBX010000033.1, from coordinate 14,600 downwards.
CATGCAATGGCCGGTGAACGAACAGCAGCCGGACGGCACGCCGATCATGCATGTGGGCGGCTTCGTCCGCGGCAAAGGCCGGTTCATGCTGACCGAGTATGTGCCGACCGACGAGCGCACCGGCCCGCGCTTCCCCCTGCTGCTGACCACGGGCCGTATTCTCAGCCAGTACAATGTCGGCCAGCAGACGCGGCGGACGGACAACACCCGCTGGCACAGCCACGACGTGCTCGAAATCCACCCCCATGATGCGGAAGAACGCGGCATTGCCGATGGTGAAACGGTGCGGATCGCGAGCCGCATCGGCGAGACGACTTTGCGCGCGGAAATCTCGGAGCGGGTGCCGCAGGGCGTCGTCTACACCACCTTCCACCACCCACTGACTGGCGCGAACGTCATCACCACCGAATATTCAGACTGGGCGACCAACTGCCCGGAATACAAGGTGACAGCGGTGCAGGTGAGCCCGACCAACCGCGCCTCTGACTGGCAGGCCGAGCACGAGGCGCTGCACGCCTCGCATTACCGCGTGGCAGAGACCGCGGCGGAGTAGGGTCGTGGTTGCGCTGCGTCGCCCCTCCGCCCTCCCGGCCAAGGCAGAGGTCTCGCCCCAGGTCTCGGGCCGGCTGCTGACCGCTGATGGTATGCGCGAAGCGGCGTGGCAGGTCGCGGAGGAGGTGCCGCTCGCGGTGTTGGTGAATGGCGAGCATTTCGCTGTGATGATGCTGACCCCCGCTGACCTCGAAGACTTCGCCCTGGGTTTCGCCCTGACCGAAGGGCTGGTGCGCCGCACGGCGGATGTGGAGGCCGTGCGGCTTGGCGAAGCGGCGGACGGGCTGGTGGCTAACCTGAAGATCGCGCCCGCGCTGCTCTCCGGCATGGAGGCGCGGCGGCGGACGCTGGCGGGGCGCGCCGGTTGTGGCATTTGCGGCGCGCAAACCATCGCGGCAGCGGTGCCGAAGCCGCGCCGCGTTGCGGGCGCCTTGCCCGATTATGCCGCCCTGACCCGCGCCTATGCCAGCCTGCCAGAAGCGCAGACGATGAACCGTGCCAACCGCACCACCCATGCCGCGGCACTCTGCTCACTCGCCGGCGATCTGCTTGCGGTGCGGGAAGACATCGGCCGCCACAACGCGCTCGACAAGCTGGCCGGAGCTCTGGCACGGCAAGGGCAGGATGCTGCCGGCGGGTTCGTGCTGCTATCGAGCCGTGTGAGTGTGGAGATGGTGCAAAAAGCTGCCGCCATCGGCTCCCCCTCGCTGGCCGCCGTCTCGGCCCCCAGCGCGCTGGCGCTTCGCATGGCCGGTCATGCCGGCATGACCGTGTTCACCTGCACCGAGGAGGGCATCATGGCGTTCGCTCCGGAGGGCACGCGATGAGGCCGGAAGACTTGGTGCGCATGGCCAACCAGATCGCGGCCAACATTCCGGCCGATTCAGAAGAAGATGCGGTCAAGACCATCGCTCACCACCTGCGCACATTCTGGGAGCCTCGCATGCGCGGAGACTTGCGCGCAGCCATCGCAGCAGGGCAGGCCGACGGCCTTTCCACGCAAGTCATGCGGGCGCTGGAACAGATCTAGAGAACACAGGGCCCCGGCGAATAGGCATTGAATGGGGCAGGCACGAACGCTTGCGGCTATCGGATGGGTTATAAGCTGACCTCTTGTCTGAAATAGTACCTCCTTTGAAACCGCAACCGGCGGGAGTATTGGCCATGGCAGGAGCCATCGTGCCGGTCGAGCCCTTCGACCTCGTCGTCTTTGGCGCCACCGGCGATCTGGCAAGACGCAAGCTGATCCCCGGTCTGTATCACCGCTTCCGCGACGGCCAGATGCCGGCGGGGGCTCGGGTGATCGGCGCTGCCCGAAGCGAGATGACGGCCGAGGTGTTTCAGAGGCTGGCCGACGCAGCGCTGACCGAATTCCTGCCGGCCGATGAATTGGAGGCGGAAACGCGCCAACGCTTTCTCTCCTGCCTCGACTATGTCGCCGTGGATGTGACCGGCAGCGATGGCTGGGATGCGCTGGTCGAGCGACTGGGCGATGGCGAGGGCCGGGTGCGGGCGTTCTATCTTTCGGTTTCGCCCGGCCTTTTCATGGCGATTGGTGAACGGCTAAAGCGCTTCGGGCTTTGCCAGCGCGAAAGCCGTATCGTGCTGGAAAAACCAATCGGCCATGATCTCGCCTCAGCCCGCGAACTGAACGGCTGGTTTGCCAGCCGCTTCGACGAGCGCTGCCTCTACCGGATCGATCACTATCTGGGCAAGGAGACGGTGCAAAACCTGATGGCGCTGCGCTTCGGCAACGCGTTGTTCGAGCCGCTCTGGAATAGCCGCTATGTCGATCACGTACAGATCACCGTAGCCGAAAGCGTCGGCGTTGCCGGGCGTGGCGGGTACTACGACGCCAGCGGCGCCATGCGCGACATGGTCCAGAACCATCTGCTGCAATTGCTCTGCCTGATCGCGATGGAGCCACCCAGCCGGTTCGAGGCGGGCGCGGTTCGCGACGAAAAGCTGAAAGTGCTCCGCGCTCTGGCGCCGCTGACGGACCCGAACCAGATTGTCCGCGGCCAGTATCAAGACGCCCATGGCATCCCGTCCTATCTGGACGACGCGGAACTGGCGGAAAGCCGGACCGAAAGCTTTGTCGCGCTAAAGACGGAGGTGGCGAACTGGCGCTGGTCCGGCGTGCCCTTCTACCTGCGCACCGGCAAGCGTCTGCGGGCGCGGGTGTCGGAAATCGCAATCCAGTTCAAGGAACCGCCGCACTCGATCTTCCCGCAAGCCTCTTACCAACCGACCCGGCCAAACGTGTTGGCCATCCGGCTGCAACCGGACGAGGGCATCACGCTCGGCATGACCGTAAAGGAACCGGGCCCCGGCGGCATGCGCCTCACCTCCGCCGACCTGGACATGACCTTTGCCGAGACATTGAACCCAGGCCGTGCCCGGATGCCGGATGCCTACGAGCGGCTACTGATGGACGTGATCCGCGGCGACCAGACCCTTTTCATGCGCGGTGACGAGGTGGAAGCCGCCTGGGCCTGGGTCGACCCGGTCGTCGCGGCCTGGGCCGAGAGCGAGGAACCGCCACAGCCTTACGACCCCGGCTCGTCCGGGCCGGACGATGCGCTGGGCCTGATGCATATGGAGGGCCGGCGCTGGCGGCCGATCAGTTCTGCCGGCTAATGGGCCGCAAGGCTGATCCTGCCGTCGTCAGGATGGCAGACCGGCGGCTGCCCGCTGTTCCAGTGTCCATCGGGCCTGGAAATCCGCTGTGCTGTTCGTGTTGGGATAAGGCTCCGAGGGAACAGGCACCCCCAGAAACGAGCAAAGCGGCTGCCAGCCCATTGCGCCGTCGAATACCAGCAGCTTTTCCGCCGGCACCTCCGCCCTTACCGCCGCGTTGTGGGCGCGGTAGATGCTGAGCACATGCTCCCGGTCATCCACCTCGCCCCCAAACACCCCATCAATAATGACCGCCCGCGCCATGGCGCGCTGCGCCAGCCGTTCCGGCGAAGCGTCCGCCGCCGGCGCCAGGCGCAAGGATTTGAAGATGGTGTTGGAAATGCTCTGCCACCATGCCTCCTCCGGGCGCTCCGTCAGAATGACCTTTGCATCTGGAAAGGTCATGAGGAGTTGGCGCCAGAACGCCGCCGACGGCCAATCGCACGCAGCCTTGTAACCTTTCAACAACGCCGCGAAGTCTGCCGATTCGCCAAGCGCGGCGCAATGCCAGCCTTTGGCCGTGTCCGGTACGTTACGCATTTCCATCATGTGATGGCAGGGCGCGAAGCCCAGCAGTTCCAAGGCTTGCTTCAGTGACATTGTCGATGTGCGGCCCATGCCGGCGCCGACGATCTGCACCATGGTCGAAATCCCGATCCGTTTTGGTTCATTGTTCGCAATTAATGGGCGTGATATTACCGTGCTGCATGCGGCAGAACCAAGAGGTTCTGAACCCGAGCCGCCGCAGCAGAACGGCTGCCTCCACCCACTTGCCAAAGCCTTGTCTTGGAGATTGCGCATGGAAAATGCCGCCAAAGCATCGAGCAGCAATGATCGCGGATCCAGCGAGATCGAGGCCTATGCCGAAGGCGGCTTCATGAAGGAGCGGGCGAAGCACAAATCCAAGCTGCAGCACTATTATAATACACCGAACAACCTGCGCTTGCAGCGTGTGTTCGAGGATTTGGTCGAGGCGAATCTCAACAACCACGCTGTGCTGGAAATCGGGTGCGGCACCGGCTGGAACTGCAAGCGCGTGTTGGATCACGGCGCAGCCGAGGTACACGGCATCGACATTGCCGAGTCGATGCTGAACCAGGCCATCGAGAATTTCGACGACCCCCGCCTGACATTTGCCCTGCACGACATTCACGAACCAATGGATGGCAGCTATGACCTGATCATCGGCCGGGCCGTGCTGCACCATGTCGATTATCAGCAGGTGCTGCGCCAACTCTACGACAACAACCTCAACCCTGGCGGCAAGATGTTTTTCATCGAGCCGATGGCGGAAGGCCTGCTGACCAAGCTGTACTGGAAGCTGTCCCCCCACCTGCACACACCAGACGAGCGGCCGTTCTATGCGCGGGACATTCGCTGGCTCGAGCAGGCATTTCCAGGCTTCGAACTGGTGCCGTTCGGCTACCTGTCGTTTCCGGTCGGCATTGCCTCCGCCGTGATTATGCCGCAACCGAGCAACATCTTCACCCGGCTGGCGGACACTCTCGATCAAAAGCTGGCCAAGGTTCGCTGGCTCGGCCCGCGCTTTCACACCGGCATTTTCTGCATTACCAAACCGACGGCCTGAACAGGGCTATTGCGCTGCGGCGGCCGGCTGACGGTTCGCCCATTCCATCAGGCAATCGTCGGCCAGCGGCTCAATCGGGGTGAAATCGCGGTGCGCGATCCATTCCGCACGCTGGAATTTGGTAATGTGGTTGGAAACCTCACACAGACTCAGATAAACGATGGTACGGCCCCAGGGGGAGATGTTGGGGCTGGAGGCATGCACGAGGCAGCCATGGAACATGATAACGCTGCCGGCTGGCCCTTTCGGCGCGACCATGCCGCCACGCTCGGCCAGTTCGGCGATCTTGGCCTTGTCCAGCGTCCAGAGCGGATAGGAGGTCGATTGCAGGTCGTGCCCGGCCTCCAGAACGCCCTCGCGGTGGCTGCCGGGGATGAACATCAGCGGACCGTTGAATTCGGTCACGTCATCCAGAAACACGGCGATATTCATCGCCCGCGGCGCCGGCATGCCGTCGTCGCGGTGCCAAGTGCCGAAATCCTGGTGCCATTGCCAGACATCGCCATCGAACGCCGCCTTCGCGTTGACCTTGTATTGGTGCATGTAGAGCCTGCCTCCCAGCACCTGCTCCACCGGCTCGATCAGGCGGGGATGCGCGCCCAAGCGGCGGAAGCCTTCGTTGTAGGTGTGGGCGGCAAAAGCCGTGCGCGGGGTGGAGCCGTCTTTCTCGCGCCAGACTTCCTCGCGGTCGCTGGCATAGACCACATCGGCCTCGCGCCGCAGCATGGCGGCTTCTTCGCGGCTGAAACATTCCGGCAGGAACAGGTAGCCATCGCGCTGAAACTGTTCGACCTGATCTTGGGAAAGGCGCATTGGACGGTTCCTCACACGTTTTGGTCGCAATTTGTTTGCCTTTGTTTGTACCATGCCCCGCCGTCACCGGGGAGGGAAAATGCCAGCGGTCAAAACCGACAAGGCGCGCAAGCTAGCGTTCAAGCTGCTGCGCATGAGCGAAGATCAGTTCACCAGCCGCCGGCTGCGCCGGGTCTACCGCAATTGGTTCGGCGTGGAGGTCGGGCTTTACAGCTATGGCTGCTTCGACCCGGCACGCTTTCCGCCAGGCACGCGGTTCGGGCGCTACTGCTCCGTCGCCAACACTGCCGCCAGCTTCGACATGGATCATCCGGTCGATGCCGCCATTCTGCATCCCGTCGCCTATCACCCCGGCTTCGGCGTCGTGACGGACTGGGGGGTTGCAGCCGCGCCGCTGACGGTGGAAGACGATGTCTGGCTCGGCCATAACGTGACGGTCCTGGCGAGCGCCGGCCGCATCGGCCGTGGCGCCGTGGTTGCCGCCGGAGCGGTGGTAAGGGATCCGGTAGAGCCTTATATGATCGTCGGCGGCGTTCCTGCCCGTCCGCTGCGCCTGCGTTTCGGATCCGACAGGATCACCGCGATCGAAGCCAGCCGATGGTGGGAACTGGAGCTGCCTGAGCTCAAGACCTTGCTGGCCGAGCGCCCAAACTGGCTGCCGGAAGCGGCATCCCGCCACGCCACCAAAGGCTAACATGAAAATTCCTTGAATTGTGCGTTGCACAAAACTATCTTGTGCAGTGCAGGGGGCGTTGGCGCGCCCGCTGCAACACCCATCTTGGGCGTTTCCTCCCTGTACTTGGGCCGTGTCTCGTACACGGCCCATTTTTTTGCAAAATGCAGGGTATGGATATGAAAACGCCCGCCCCAGGAAAGCGGCGGGCGCAAATTGGTTGCAAGGCCGTTCGCGCAGACGGATCAGAAGTCGATCCGGCGTTCCGCTACCTTGCGCACCAAGAAATCGCGGAATACGTTGATCCGCTTCGACTGGCGCATTTCCTCTGGATAGATGAAGTAGACGTCGGTGTGCGGGCCTTCAATATGGCTCAACACATTGACCAACTCACTCGACAGCCGCGCCATATAGGCCGGCAGGGCAGCAATGCCCAGGCCGCTGACCACTGCCCTATACATGGCATAGATATTGTTGACGCGCAGGACTGGCCGCAGCACTTTGTCTGTCAACTGCGGATCCATGATCCAGTTGATCGTCGCCGACGGCAGCGGACCGTCAGAGCCGTAGACGATCAAGTGGCCGTCCAGATCATCCACCGTTTGCGGCGTTCCGTGCTGTTTCAGGTACATCGGCGCTGCGAACAGGCGTGAGCGCACGGTTTTCAGGTGCCGTTGGATCAGGTCCGGCTGGGTTGGCGGCTGGAAGCGGATGGCGCAATCGGCCTCGCGCATGCCAAGGTCCAAATCGCTTTCCGTCAGGACCAAGCTCACCTCCACATCGGGATAGAGCTCGATGAACTCCTTCATGTTTGGCGTCAACCAAGTGGAGCCGAAAGCGGTGGTGGTGCTGATCTTCAGCGGCCCCTGCGGCTGCTCCTTCGATTCGGTCAGCATCGCCTCGGTCATGGCCAGACGATGGAACACCTCGTGCACGTTGCGATACAGCAACTCGCCCGACTCGGTCAGGATCAGGCCGCGGGCGTGCCGGTGGAACAGCAACAGGCCAAGGCTTTCCTCCAGCGCGTGCACCTGACGGCTGACGGCGCTCTGCGAGAGATTCAGAACCTCGCCTGCATGGGTGAAGCTGCCGGCTTCGGCGACCGCATGGAAAATCCGGAGCTTGTCCCAGTCCATGCGCATACTGACAGGCGATACGACAGTGCGTGGCATGTCATTATTCCGCCGCGAGCGGAACGTCTTCCGCTGCAGCCAGGAATTTTTCGGCTTCCAATGCAGCCATGCACCCCAGGCCAGCCGCCGTCACGGCCTGGCGGAATACCTTGTCCTTGACGTCGCCGGCGGCGAACACCCCGGCGATATTGGTGCGCGTGCTGTCCGGCGCGGTGATCAGATAGCCCTCGCCATCCATATCCAACACGCCCTTGAAGATATCCGTATTCGGGCGGTGGCCGATCGCGATGAACACACCGTCGGCCTCGACCTCGGAAACCTCTCCGGTTTTGACATTGCGCAGGCGTGCGCCAGTCACCCCCGGCGGGTTTTCGTCGCCAAGGACTTCCTCCAGCACCGAGTCCCAGACGACCTCGACCTTGGGATTGCGGAACAGCCGGTCCTGCATGATCTTTTCCGCCCGCAACTCATCGCGGCGATGCACAAGCGTGACCTTGCTGGCATGATTGGTCAGATACAGCGCTTCCTCCACCGCCGTATTGCCGCCGCCGATAACCAAAACCCGCTTGCCCCGGAAGAAAAAGCCATCGCACGTGGCGCAAGCGGACACGCCGAACCCCTGGAATTTCTTCTCGGACTCCAGGCCCAGCCATTTCGCTTCTGCCCCGGTGGCGACAATGATGGAATCGGCGATATAGCGGTCGCCGCCGTCGCCCTGGCACACGAACGGGCGTTGAGAGAAATCCACCGCCGTCACCACGTCGAAGATCATCTCCGTGCCGACATGGGCAGCCTGGGCCTGCATCTGCTCCATCAGCCAGGGGCCCTGGATCACATCGGCAAAGCCGGGATAGTTTTCCACATCGGTGGTGATGGTCAACTGCCCGCCGGGCGCCATCCCCTGCACCATCAGCGGCTGCAATCCCGCGCGGGCGGCATAAATCGCGGCCGTGTAGCCCGCAGGGCCAGATCCGATGATCAGAACCTTGGTACGGTGATCCATCTGTCTCGTCTCTTCGTCATCAAGCCATGGCCTGCGGCTACATCGTAGCCCGGAATTTTTTTATGGGTCAAAACTAGGCTTTCCCGCACATTTCCACAACCATGATCCGCACCGGTCACCAATGGCGGCAACAGACCGTGCGTCATAGCGATGGCATTCCGCAGCGGCGCGTAATATAATTGCGCGAAAGCGTTCTGGGAGGAAACGGGTATGCCCCGTGTGCGGCTGGACGAGATCGATCGTCACATTCTGAAAGACCTGCAGGCAAACGGCCGCATGACCAACGTTGAGTTGGCCGCGCGCTCGGGCATCTCCGCGCCGCCATGTCTGCGCCGAGTCCGCGCCCTCGAATCCGAAGGCTATATCCGCGGCTATCACGCTGATCTCTCGCCCGAATTGCTGGGGTTTGAAGTGGTGTTCTTCGCCCTGGTCGGCCTGGAAAGCCAAGCGCAGGACCGGCTGCGCGCGTTCGAGCGCATGGTGAAAGACTGGCCAGAGGTGCGCGAGTGCCACATGGTCCGCGGCGGCGGCGACTTCATGCTGAAAGTGATGGCGCACAACGCTGCGCACGAGAACGAACTCACCCAAAAACTCACGTCTGCCCGCGACGTGGTGCGCGTGACCACGTTTCCGGTGATCCGCACCAGCAAGGCCGAGCCGGGCGTGCCGATGGACGAGGCGCCGGTCATCGGCGAAACCGATTCGGAACCGGTGGAATAGGCGGCACGACCTAAGTACCATACAGCCCGCGCTGGCGGTAGCCGGCAAGCCTTGCCCCCCTCTCAGCGAGCCTTTTGCCTATGGACTATGTTCCCTTCGGCCGTACCGGCCTGACCGTCTCCGTTGCCGGGCTCGGCTGCGGCGGCAACTCCCAGCTTGGCCTCGGCAAAGGCAAGAGCGAGGCGGAGGCGGTGCGCCTGGTCCGCGCGGCCTTCGATCTGGGCGTCACCCTGTTCGACACGGCAGAAGCCTACGGCACCGAAGGCGTGGTCGGCGAGGCCGCACGCCAGATCGGCCGGGACCGGATCGTGATCGCCAGCAAGTGCCGCATGCGAGTCGGCGAGGATCTGATCTCCGCCGCCCAGTTCCGGGCCAAGCTGGACGCCTCGCTGAAGGCACTGCGCACGGACTATGTAGATATCTACCAGCTGCACGCGGTGACGCCGGCCATGTACGAGCATGTCGCCGCCGAACTGGTGCCGACAATGCAGGAGGCCAAGCGACAGGGCAAGCTCCGCCATATCGGGCTGACCGAGACTTCCCCGCACGACCATCGCCAGCAGATGCTGCAGCGCGCCTTGCAGGACGACGTCTGGGAAAGCGCCATGCTGGGCTTTCATATGCTGAACCAGGGCGCGCGGAGCGACGTATTTCCGCTGACCCGGGCCAAGGGCGTCGGCACGCTGCTGATGTTCGTCGTGCGCAACATTTTCAGCCAGCCGGGGATGTTGCAGCAGACGGTGCGGGAACTCGCCGCCGAAGGCCGGCTACCGCAGGCGCTGGCCGACGATTCGGAGGCGCTGGATTTCCTGATCCACGAGGGCGGCGCCACCTCGATCATTGACGCAGCGTACCGCTTCGCCCGGCACGAGCCCGGCGCGGACGTCACCCTGTTCGGCACGTCGGAGACCGCGCATCTGGAGGCCAATATCGCCTCCATCCTGCGTCCTCCCCTGCCGGAATCGGACCGCAAACGCCTCGCCGAGACCTTCGGCCACCTGCGCGGCGTCGGACTGGACTTGCCGAGCCGGGTCAAACCGCCGGCCGGCTAATCCGGTACCGCATCGTCAGGAGGTGCTTGGAGCGCGAAGCGTCGAGGTCTTCACGCCATTTTCATCAAAAACCTCGTACGTGCCATCTGGAAGGGCGTACATGACAAAGCATTTTTCCTGCCCCTCGCGCACCACCTTCCATTTGTTGCAGACCATATCGCCTTCGATGCGGTAAGAGCCGGTATCGGTGAAACTGCCGCCTGAGGCGCTGAGTTGCTGCCGGCCTGCGCCGTCACGAGTAATCACATAAGACCGCCCGCTTTCCAGGGATGTGCTTTCGGTGGTAGTTGATTTGCCACTCATATACCATGCGGCCAGTTCTTCGCCCGTCACCTTGACCCCCATTGGCTTCGGCGGCGGCGTTGTGCGGCAAGCACTGACCCCAAGGGCGACACCGATGATTAAAGCAGTTGTCAAATATTTTGAAAACATTGCTACTTGCCTCCTCTCATCGAGAACAATGTCAAATGTACCAAACTCTACGATTATTTTCACTAAAATTGTAACAACCTGCCATAATCTCCAATATACAGACCAGAATGCCCAATCGATTCAAACCTCTGAAAGAACAGAGGGGTCATGACCTCTGCATCGCCTTCCCCGTTGGATGCCTCCACTGATGACATTGCCGTCTCCAAGCTGGACACGGCCGTGCTCTGGCGCATCACGCGCATGGCCTTCCACCACCGCTGGCGCATGGCGTTTGCCATCGGGGCGACGCTGGCGGCGGCCTTTTTCCAATTGTTCGTGCCGCAGTATCTGGGCCAGGCCATCGACCAAGCCCAGGGCCTGCTGACCGACCCGAGCGCGGATCGGGCGGCGGCGGAGGCCGCGCTGCTGGTGACCGCGTTGCTGTTGCTGGGCGCCGCCATGCTGCGGGGGCTGTTCACCATGTTTCAGAACTATCTGGGCGAGTCGGTCGGGCAGCTGATTGGCTACCAGTTGCGGCTGGATTTCTACCGGAAGCTGCAACAGCTCAGCTTTTCCTGGCACGACCGGGCGCACACTGGCGACCTGATGACCCGCGGCATCCTCGATATCGAGGGCGTGCGGCTTTGGACGGACACCGGCATTCTGCGCTCCATCCTGCTCGTCTCGCTGATCGGCGGCGGCGCCTACATCCTGATGAGCAAGGACGTGTTGCTGGGCATCACCACGCTCAGCTTCGTGCCCATCGTCGGCATCCGCGCCTCCATCGCCCGGCTGAAATTGCGCGACGCCTGGCTGGCCTATCAGGACCAGATGAGCCTGGTCACCAAGGTGATGGAGGAGAACCTGGGCGGCATCCGCGTCGTCCGCGCCTTCGCCGCGCAGGATCACGAGCTCGAACGCTATGACCGGTTTGCGGATACGGCGCTGGGCATGGCCCGGTACCGGGCGGGGCTGTTCGTCAAGAACATCACCCAGATGACCTATGTCTACTATCTCGCCATGGCGCTGACGCTCTGGGTCGGCGGCGAGAAGGTCATTGCTGACGAGATCAGCCTGGGCGTGCTGGCGGAGGCGCTGGCCTTCATGCTGATCCTGCAAATGCCGGTGCGCCAGATCGGCTGGATGATCAACTCCATCGCCCGCGCCAGTACTTGCGGCGGCCGGCTGTTCCACATCATCGACCTGGAACCCGCGATCCGGGACAAGCCGGACGCCAAGCCGTTGCAGGTGACGGATGGTGTGGTCCGGTTCGAGAACGTCTCGTTCCGCTACCCCGCCATCACCCACAACGAACGCACGCTGGCCGACATCTCGCTGGAAGTGCGGCCCGGGCGGGTGCTGGGCATTGTCGGCCCGCCCGGCAGCGGTAAGACCACCATCGCGCAACTGGCGGGCCGCTATTACGACGTGGATGCCGGCCGGATCAGCATCGACGGGCAGGACATCCGCGACGTAACGCTGGAATCGCTGCGGCGCACCGTCAGCATCGTGCAGCAGGATGCCTTCCTGTTCACTGCCAGCCTCAGCCATAACGTAGCCTACGGCGATCCCTGGGCCGAGCGCAGCCGCATCGAGAACGCAGCCGCGACCGCGCAGATGCACAGCTACATTCAGACCTTGCCGGAAACCTACCAGTCGCTGGTGGGCGAGCGCGGCGTCTCGCTCTCCGGCGGCCAGCGCCAGCGGCTCGCCATTGCCCGCGCGATCCTGCCGGATACCAGGGTGCTGGTGTTCGACGACAGCTCCGCCGCCATCGACGCCGGAACGGAGCGTCAGATTCGCGAGGCGCTGGCGGGCGCGACCCGGCACATGGCCGTCATCATCATCGCACACCGCCTCTCCTCGCTGCTGCACGCCGACGAGATCGTGTTCCTGGAGAATGGCCGCATCGTCGAGCGCGGCAGCCATGACGAGCTGATGACCGCCGGCGGCGCCTACGCCCGGCTCTACGAATTGCAGGCCCGCACCACCGCGGGCGAGGAGGTGGCATGAGCCGCCGCTCTACCTTGCAGGGCAAGCCGCCGCTGGCCGTGGTCGGCTCCCAGGTCGACCAGGACGAGGAGCTGTTCGGGCGCGTGTTCGACCCCTGGGTGGTGAAGCGCTTCCTGCTCTACCTGAAGCCCTACCGGGCGCGCATCTACTGGGCGCTGGCGGCGATCCTGCTGTTCACGGCAACGCAGTTGGCCGTGCCGCTGGTGGTCAAGACCGCCATCGACAGCGCGCTGGCCGCAGACACGCCCTCCAATGACCTGCTCTACTGGTTCGTCGGCATCTTTCTGGGCGTGGTTACGCTGAACTTCCTCGGCAATCACGTGATGGAGATCATCATCGCGCGCACGGCGCAGAACCTGCTGTTCGACCTGCGCCGGGCCATGTTCGCGCACCTGCAGGTCGTCTCCCTCTCGTTCATGGACAAGACCGAGGTCGGCCGGCTGATGAGCCGGTTGCAGGGCGACGTCGCCAGCCTGCAGGAATTCCTCGAATCCTCGATCTTCGCCATCGGCGACATCGTGCTGCTGTTCGGCATCATCGCCGTGTTGCTAACCCTGGATCCGACGCTGGGCGCGCTGGCGCTCTGCGTCGTGCCGCTGCTGTTCCTGGTGCGCATCGTCTGGCTGCCGCTGGCGCGCAAGGCGTTCATGGCGGCGCGCGAGGCCTCCAGCCGCGTGAATGGCGCGCTGGCGGAAAACGTGCACGGCATCCGCGCCATTCAGGAATTGCGGCGCGAGGCGGTGAATTTCGACCTGTTCGAGGAAAAGGCGCGCGCCAACCTGACGACGCACCTGCGCGCCTCCAAATTCACCAACCTGATGATCCCGATCGTCGACACGCTGACCGGCTCGGCCATGGCCATCGTCGTGGTGATCGGCGGCTCGATGGTGCTGGGCGGCTCGCTCGAAATCGGCGTGATGGTCGCCTTCCTGTTCTACGTGCAGCGCTTTTTCGACCCGATCCGCTCGCTGACGCTGCAATACTCGATCATGCAGCGCGCCATGGCGAGCGGCCACCGCATTTTCGAGGTGATGGACGTGGAGGTGGACGTGCAGGATGCGCCGGATGCCGCCGCCCCGGAGACGATCGAGGGCAGCGTTGCGTTCGAGCATGTCACCTTCGGCTACACCCTCGGCCAGCCGATCCTGAAGGACATCTCCTTCCGAGTCGAACCGGGCGAGACCGTGGCGCTGGTCGGCCCCACCGGCAGCGGCAAGACCTCGATCACCGCCCTGCTCCACCGCTTCTATGACGTGTGGGAGGGCGCGGTGCGGCTCGGCGGGCATGACGTGCGGGCGATGACGCAGGCGAGCCTCGGCTGGCACATCGCGATGGTGTTGCAGGAGCCCTATCTGTTCTCCACCACGGTGGAGGAGAACATCCGCTATGCCAAGACCGACGCGACGTTGGACGAGGTGATCGAGGCGGCCAAGGCCGTGGGTGCGCACGACTTCATCATGAAGCTGGAACACGGCTATCAGACCGAACTCGGCCAGCGCGCCTCCAACCTCAGCCTCGGCCAGCGCCAGCTGATCAGCTTTGCCCGCGCACTTGTGGCTGACGCTTCCATCCTGGTGCTGGACGAGGCGACGGCGAACATCGACAGCTACACCGAACTGGAAATCCAGCGGGCGCTGCAACGCCTGCTGGCCGGCCGCACCGCCATCGTGATCGCACACCGGCTCGCCACCATCCGCGGCGCCGACCGCATCATCGTCCTGAACCAGGGCGAGATCGTGGAGCAGGGCACGCACGCAAGCCTGATGGCGGCGGAGGGGCTTTATGCGAGACTCTATCGCCTGAACTACGCCAGCTTCGACGATATCCCGGAGGATGAGGTGGTGCGGGCGGCTACCTGGGAGTGAGGTGGACACCTCCGGGAACCTGGTTTTTGAGGTGATGATGCGGGTATTCGGGTGATTTGGCGGCGTTTGGCTGCCGGTTTTGCTCTTTTGGCTGGTGT
>JAWLBX010000032.1:0-31785 GCA_041687435.1 Alphaproteobacteria bacterium | reverse complement strand
CGTATTCGGCATCGTCACTGCCGGAACACGCCGCCAGGCCAATCGCGGCAACGAGGGTAAGGCCAATAAGCTTCATCGCGTCCGTATCACTCGAACAAAGGGTCAGGCAATGCCGAAACGCATCCCGCGCCACGGCACCGAAACCGACATAGCATAGGCACGCGCGGGGGAACAGCACCCCGATGTGTTGCATTTGTGCAACGCGACCGGGTTTTCGTATCCGGCTGCCGTTGCCGGCCGTTGACCGCCCCCCGCGGCTCCTTTAGCTAACGATCCGAGTTGACGTTCATCCGCCATGTGGTGAACCGGCAACACTGCGGCGCTTTCGCTGGCACTGCAGCCAACCAACAAACAAGGGTTTGGACATGAAAAAGCATCTTCTTGCCACCACCGCCATGGTTGCGGCCGGCATCTTCGCCTCCCAGGGCGCACTGGCCGAAGCGGGCCCGATTCAGATCAAGGTCGGCGGTTTCCACGAGCAGTGGGTCGGCTTCATCGCCCAGGATGCCGACACCGATGTTTCCGGTCAGCCGGAGCAGTATGCCACCGACCTGGACACCCAGGCCGATACGGAAATTCACTTCACCGGCTCCACCACGCTGGACAACGGCCTGACCTTCGGTGTCAACGTTCAGCTCGAAGCCGAAACCTCCGCTGACCAGATCGACGAAAGCTATCTGTTCATGCGTGGCAGCTTCGGTGAGCTGCTGCTCGGCTCTGAAAACGGCGCTGCGTATCAGATGCACTATGGCGCCGACAACGACATGGGCTATGGCCTGGAAGACGGCGACACCGCGTACTACTGGTTCTCCGGCGGCACCTCGGCCACCCTGCACTCCTCCCGCATGGTGACGGTTGACAACGATAGCAACAAGATCCGCTGGATTTCGCCGCGCTTCTCCGGCTTCCAGATCGGCCTGGGCTACGCCCCGGAAGGCCGCCAGGATGTTGACGGCCGCGTGCCGAACGAAGCAGCCAACGGCAATGGCGGCGCCTATGAGCAGATCTTCTCCGGCGCCATCAACTACCGCCAGGACTTCGACGGCATGAACGTCGGCGTGTCGGCGGCCGGTATCTATGTCGGTGATACGAACGATGTGAACAAAACCGGTGGCATCGGCGAAGATGAAGTCTGGGGCGTCGCCCTGGGTCTGCGCGTTTCCAGCGGCGGCTTCACCGGTACCCTGGGCTACAACCACCAGAACGGCCAGCAGCCGCTCTATACCAACACGCCGACGGGTTATGTTGCGCCGATCACCGAGTCGATCGACGTGGTCGCGGCGGGCTTGAGCTACGAAGACGGCCCGATGGGCGTGTCGCTGACCGGCGCTTATGGCTGGACCGACAGTGCCAGCGGCGGTCCTCTCGGCAGCGATCGTGACATCGAACAGCTCGTGCTGCAGCTTGGCGCCAAGTATGTGCTTGGCCCGGGCGTTGAAGCCCGCGGCACCGCGACCTACGCGCAGAGCGAAGACGCGCTCGGCGTTGGCCAGGACTACACCGGCTTCGGTGTCGTCGGCGGTCTCGTGCTGAAGTTCTAAGGTCTGCATCCGATCCTATCGGATCTGCCGATCTTAAAGGGCGGGCGGTCTTCGGACCGCCCGTTTCTTTTTGTGCCCACCCTCTGCTATCACACCGCCTGGAACCCCTGAACCGACCCCCCAGCGCGAGCGATTGGCATGCCCCCCACCCCAAACAGCCAAACACGGTTCATCGCGTTCCGCTCCGCCAGCGCATTCCGGTTCGATATTCCCAATGCCTCCCGCCGCGCGCAGCAAAGCGGCAAGGCCGGCGAAATCTACCTGACCAACGTCAACCAGTTCGCCAGGCAGGCGCTGGCCGGCAACCGGAATTTCGAAATCGCCCAACAGCCCGTTTCCCTGCCCTGCCTGCCGCTGGAGGCGTGGCGCACGGCGGACTTTCGCGGCAAGCGCCTGCTGGTCCTGCTGCCGACGCAGGCATTGGGCGACTGCACCCAGGCGCTGATGGCGCTGCACGCGCTGAAGGAAAGCCGGCAGCCGAAATCCATCACGGTGGCCTGCGCCGGCGCGGCCCATGACATTTTTGCCACCAACCCCATTCTGGATGTGCGCCCGCTCTGGCTCAGCCGGGCGGAGGCGGCAAAATTCGATGTGACCATCGACCTGGCGCACATGCTGGCCGGTAGCAATATCGACCTGTGGCCGGTGGATTTCGAATCCACCCTGCTGCAAGCGCTCGATATCCCGCCAAGTTCGCTCTACAGCCCCCAGCCCAAGGCGCTGCCGTCGGGCGCCAGGCTGCGCATCGGCTTTTTCCCGCTTGCCAGTTCTCCGCTCCGCACCCTGCCCGCCCCCGCGGTGGAACGAATCGCGCAGGTTCTGGCCGGCCACGGCGAGTTGACCGTTCACCTCAACACCTGGCAGGCCCAGGGCAAAATCCTGCAACAGGCGCTGCACCTGCCGCCGGAGTGCAGCATCACCGAAAATTTTTCCTCCATCGCCGATTTGCTGCAGGCCATCGCCCAATGCGACTATGCCGTGTTCGCCGACAGCGGGCCGGCCCACATGGCGAAACTGTTTTCCATCCCCGGCATCGCCGTCTACACCTCCGCCCCCGCCGCGGTGCTGCAAGGGCGGTTCCGCAATCTGGCTGCCTACGAGGTGCCGTATCAGGGCCTGTATTGTTCCGCCCCCTGCGGGCTGGCCAAGGTGCGGCAGGCCGCCGATGGCCGCGTCGGCTGCATGGGCAGCCTGGGCCTGCCGTTGAGCGCCCTGCCCAAAACCCCCACGGCCAGCGACGCCGCCGTGGTGCAGCACCTGATGGACAGCCCCGTGCCCTGCGTCCAAGCCTTAGGCGATCATGCAGACCATTTGGCGAATTTCGTGGAACAGGATATTCAAAGGCGTATCGCGAACGCCACTTGATAACAGGCATGCCACCTGCCGGGATTTTTGCCCATGCCCAACACCACCGCCCCCTCCCCCGACACCATCGCCCAGGTTCGCGCCAACCTGGATGCCGTCCACGCGAAAATCGCCCAGGCGGCAAGGGATGCCGACCGCGACCCTGCTGGCGTCAACCTGATCGCCGTCAGCAAGGTGCAGCCGGAAGACCGCATTCAGGCCGCCCTGCTGGCCGGCCAGCGCGTCTATGGCGAAAACCGGGTGCAGGAAGCGGAAGGCCGCTGGCCCGCCTATCGCGAACAGTATTCGGACCTGCAATTGCACCTGATCGGCCCGTTGCAGACCAACAAGGCCCGCGTGGCCGTGCAGCTGTTCGACGTGATTCACACCGTCGACCGCCCACGCCTCGCCGCGACCCTGGCCCGGCTTTTCGACGAAACCGGCCGGCAACTGCCCTGCTATATCGAGATCAACACCGGCAGCGAGCCGCAAAAGGCGGGCGTGCTGCCGGAAGACGCCGACGCCTTCATCAAGGCCTGCCGCGAGGAGTATAACCTGCCTCTGGTCGGCCTGATGTGCATTCCGCCGGCGGACGACGTGCCGGCACCGCATTTCGCCTTTCTGGCCGACATCGCCAAACGCAACGGCCTGGACCGCCTGTCCATGGGCATGAGCGCGGATTACGAGCAGGCGGTCGCACTGGGCGCAACCGATGTGCGCGTTGGCAGCGCCATTTTCGGCGAACGCCAGTATTCTTGACGGTATTCCTGGCGGTGGGCCGGTGAACGGGCTGGAGCGATTGCTGGCGGACGTGCGGGCGTGCCGCCTCTGCGCCGAGCATCTGCCGCTCGGCCCCCGCCCGGTGGTGCAACTGCACGCCGATGCGCGCATCCTGATCGTCGGCCAGGCGCCGGGCACCAAGGTGCACCAGACCGGCATTCCCTTCAACGATCCATCGGGCGACCGCCTGCGCGATTGGCTGGGCGTAGACCGGGATACGTTCTACGACCCCACGCAAATCGCCCTGATGCCGTCCGGCTTCTGCTACCCCGGCCGCGCGCCGCGGGGTGGCGACCTGCCGCCGCGCAAGGAATGCGCGCCGCACTGGCACCCGCGCCTGCGGCCGCATCTGGCGGGCGTGCGCCTGACCCTGCTGGTCGGCCAGTACGCCCAGGCGCACTATCTGGGCCGCGCGCGCAAACGTACCCTTGGCGAGACGGTGCGGGCATGGGAAGACTACCTGCCCGATTACTGGCCAACACCGCACCCGAGCTGGCGCGTCAACCACTGGCTGACCAAGAACCCCTGGTTCGAGTCCGAGGCCCTGCCGGCGCTGCGCGCCCGCGTGGCCGCAATTTTGAGAGCCTGACCATGACCGATCTGCCGCGCATCACCATCCTGCCCGGCAAGCACAAGCGGGCAAAGCTGGGCCACCCCTGGATCTACGCCAACGAGATCGCCATGACGGTGGAGGCCAAGGCGATGGAGCCCGGCTCGCTAGTCACCGTTGCCAACAGCGGCGGCGAGGCGATGGGCACCGCCTTTTTCACGCCGCACACGCTGGTGGTCGCCCGCATGCTCGACCGCCGGCCCGACCGGCCGTTCGATGCCGAATTCGTGACCGAACGGGTGCAGCGGGCCGCCGCCTGGCGCGCCAAACTGTTCCCGGACCCCTTCCACCGCCTGATCCATGCGGAGGCGGACGGCCTGCCCGGCCTGATCGTGGACCGGTTCGGCACCGGGCTGGTGTGCCAACTCAACACCGCCGGCATGGAGCAGCATCGCGATGCCGTCATCGACGGCCTGCGCCGCGCGCTGGCGCCAGAATGGCTGCTGCTGCGCAACGATTCCGCCCAGCGCAGCCTCGAAAAATTGCCGGAAACGGTGGAAACCGCCTTCGGCCAGCCACCCAGCCCGATGGAGGTGCTGGAGAACGGCATGGTCTATCTGGCGGATGTGACCGGCGGCCAGAAAACCGGCTGGTTCTACGACCAGCGCCTGAACCGGGCCATGCTGGCCGCCCTGGCACCGGGCGCCAGCGTGCTGGACGCCTATTGCTATCTGGGCGGTTTCGGTTTGCTGGCCGCACAGGCCGGCGCCGCACACGTGACCCTGCTGGATCGCTCCGAACCGGCCCTGGCGCTGGCGGGCGAAGCCGCGGCACGCAACGGGCTCGCCGACCGCGTTGCTACCGAACGGGGCGAGGTGTTCGATGTGCTGGAAGCCTATGCGCGCGACAAGCGCCGGTTCGACGCCGTGGTGATCGACCCGCCGGCCTTCGCCAAGTCGAAGAAGGACTTGCAGCCGGCCCTGCGCGGCTACCGCAAACTGGCGCGGCTGGCCGCGCGGATCGTGGCGCCGGGCGGCTTCCTGCTGGCCAATTCCTGTTCCCACACGGTCGATATTGCCAACTTCACGGCAGAAACCACCCGCGGCGTGTTCGAAGCCGGACGCAACGCCCGCATCCTGCGCACCACCGGCGCCAGCCCCGACCATCCGACCCACCCGCAATTGCCGGAAAGCGCCTATCTGAAAGCGCTGCTGCTGAACCTCGACTAGGGAGCCCCGCCAATGGCCCAGCCTGCCGACATCAAGACCCGTTTTGACCGTGACGGGTTCGTCACACCGCTCACCGCGATGAGCGCCGCAGAGGCCGCCAGCTACCGGGCAGAGTTGGAGGCTGCGGAGGCCCGGTTTGCGGCGGAGCCGGAATTGCGCAAATGCCTGCGCCGCTATCCGAACCTGGTACTGCCGTTCGTGGACGAAATCACCCGCCTGCCGGCGATCACAGATGCGGTGGCGGAAATCCTGGGCGAGGATCTGCTGGTGCTGGACCCGCCCTTCTTCATCAAGGAAGCCAACAGTCCGCACTATGTCTCCTGGCACCAGGACCTGCACTATTGGGGCCTGGCGGGTGAGGAGGAGGTCACGGCCTGGGTGGCGCTGTCGCCGGCCACGGTCGAAAGCGGCTGCATGCGGTTCGTCCCCGGATCGCACCGGCAGGTCGTCGACCATGTCGATACCCACGCCGAAACCAACCTGCTGACCCGCGGCCAGGAAGTGGCCGTCAAGGTGGACGACAGCGAAGCGGTAGACGTGGTGCTGCAGCCGGGCCAATTCTCTCTGCACCATGGCCGGGTATTTCATGCCAGCCACGCCAACCGCTCCGGCGACCGCCGCATCGGCCTCGCCATTCGTTATATCCCCACGTCGATGCGCCAGATCGAAGGCGCCAGCATGGCGGCGATGCTGGTCCGCGGCATGGACCGCTACGGCCACTTCCGCGAATGCCATCGCCCTTCCGGCGTGTTTCTGCCGCAAGACCTGGACCATTGGCGCGCCATGCAGGGCGCGCGCGACAAGGTGATGTACCGCCCAACCTGAGCCGCCATTCCACCAAAATTACGCATCCCCCCTTCTGCAGTTACACAAACACCGACAGGGGGCGGATTGGACAGAATGCTTTTTCCACGAGCAACAATTCGGCAAACCCGCCAGGCACAACTTTCATTTGAAAGTTTCAGCCTCTGTTTCCAAGTTGCGGCAGCAACGCTCGACAATACCCCGGATAGGGTAATCTCAGATTCATGCTTGAACTGAAAAATGCCACTTGGCAACCGTTCACCAAGCGCCTATCTAAGAGATCAGAGTTTGACTGCGACGCCCACATTTGGGGCGATGCAGCGGTGGGCTCAGGCATCCATTGCCCCCAACCATCGCCTGGGCCCGCCACCCTTTCATGCCTTTTCCGCAATAGATATGGTGTTCGGCAGGGACTGATCAGCCGATCCCCAATTCGCGGTGCAGCAACGAGGCTGTCCAGCCTTGACGGTGCAACATGGCTGTCACCTGCTCTGCCACATAAACGGAACGATGCCGCCCCCCGGTGCAGCCAATTGCCAGGGTCAGATAGCTTTTGCCTTCCTGCTCGTATCGCGGCAGCACGAACTCCGTGAACTGTTCCAGCATGACCATCAGGGTGCCCAAGCCCGGGTCATTCTGGATATGCGCGCCAACCGCCGCATCCAGACCGGTCAAGGAGCGCAGTTCCGGAACGTAATGTGGATTGGCGAGGAAGCGCACGTCGAATACCAAGTCGGCCTCGCGCGGCAAGCCTTCCCGGAAAGAAAAAGAAACCACCTGTACCGCCATGCCGCTCGGCCCGCCGGCCTCGAAACCGCCGGCGATCCATCGTTTGAGTTCACGCGGCGTCATGAGCGAGGTATCGAGCACACGGTCGGCCTGCGCCCGCAGGGGTGCCAGTTGCCGCCGTTCGCTGGCGAAACCATCCCGAACGGCCCCTCCGTCGGACAGAGGATGGCGCCGGCGCGTTTCGGTGAAACGCCGCATCATCGTATCATCATCGCAATCGAGATAGACCATGGTGACGTCGGCATCGTCCGCCTCCGTCATCCGAAGCTTGATCGCCAGCAGCGCGTCAGCATCGAAGCCGCGCGTGCGCAGATCGATGCCGACGGCAAGACGCTCGACCTGGGGATCACCCAACAGCGCATCCAGCAGATGGAACGGCAGGTTATCGACCGCATCGAAGCCGATGTCTTCCAGCGCCTTCAGCGCAGTCGTCTTGCCCGCTCCGGACAGGCCGGTCAGCAGGATAATGCGTCGGCGTACACCGGCTTGAACCTCTGAGATTCCGTCATCCATCATACCCTCGTGGATCGCACAGCCGCATTCCGGATTCAGGCAGGGTTTTGCAGCGGCGGGCTATACTGCCATACTATGACAGACAGGCGGTTGGCGGATCAAGCCGCACCGGCGGGATGGCGGGTCAGGCCGCCGGTAAAACGATGGTGAAGCGGGCGCCGATCACGTGGCCGGCAGGGGCGAGCCGGTTCTCGGCCCAGATGGTGCCGCCGTGCGCGGTAACGATTTGCCTGCAAAAGCTCAAACCCAGGCCGGAGTGGCCCGCAAAGGGATGATGATCCGGCCGGTCGGAGTAGAAACGGCCGAAAATCAACTCCTCCTTGCCGGGCGGCAGCCCAGGGCCGTCATCGTCGCAAGTTATGGTGATGGCGTTCCCGCGACGCGTCAGCACCAGCCGAACGCGCCCGCCCGGCGGACTGAAGGATCGGGCATTGCTCATCACATTACGGAATACCTGCGCCAGCCGCGCCTCGACCCCTTGGACGCGGAATGGCCCGTCGCCACTGACGACGATGAATTCAGGATCCCATGCGCCCTGGCTGACGGCATTTTCGATCTCAACAATGGCCGCAGCCATGGCGGCCAGATCAACCGTTTCGTCAGGCATTGCCGCCAGTTCGGCCTCCACTTGGCTGAGATCGGTAATTGCGGAGATCAAACGGTCCAGCCGGGCAACATCCTGGACAATGACCTCCATCAGCCGTTGGTGCTGTTCGGGGTCGCGGATCATGGATGCGGTTTCAACGGCACTACGCAACGAAGACAGCGGGTTCTTGATCTCGTGCGCAATCTCGCGGGCGAAGAGCTCTGCCTCTTGAATGCGCGCCTGCAACAGGTCGGCAACCCGTTGCACCGCCCGCGACAGGCCTGCCAGCAGCCCCCCCGGCCCAGGTTCGAACGGCAC
The DNA here is from genome assembly GCA_041687435.1 of Alphaproteobacteria bacterium. Taxonomy (GTDB): domain Bacteria; phylum Pseudomonadota; class Alphaproteobacteria; order Bin95; family Bin95; genus JACKII01. The sequence goes on along the minus strand of JAWLBX010000032.1, from coordinate 23,331 downwards.
CGCCGTTCCATTCCGTCGCAGGACATTGTCCGCAGCCACGGCAAGCCGGTGGACGCTTCGCTGCAGCGGCACCAACAGGAGAACCGCTCCCAGCGCCAGCACCACCATCGCTACGGCCGACGCTGCCGCCAGCCTTTGCGGGTTCCCCAAGCCTTCCCCGGTGCCGGCTGGCGCTGCGCTGCCTGCCACCAACGCAGCCATCACGGCATCATCCCGCCAAACCGGCACGGCCACGATGAGGGTGGCATTGCCATCCTCATCCTGATCAATCCGCTCGCCGGGTTCGCCCTGTAGCGCATCCTGAGCCTCCGGGAAGCGGGCGATGACAGCCGCACCGGCCGCACCGGAATCGCCATCCGCGCCAGACCTCAACCAGCGGGCAAAATCGTCATAGGCCTGCTGGATCGGCGACAGGGGCTCGACCTCAACCTCGGCCTCGGTACCGGAATCGGCAACCAGCCGGCCGGAAGAATCGAACAAGCGCAACCGCACGCCCGAAGTTTCCACCCGCCCGAAAAGAAGCGCGGCCCGGCCCGCATCGACCACCCGGCGGTTTTCGCCACGCTCGTCCGGGGGTCCAACACGCGAGGCCGTTTCGGCAAACAGGGCGGCCATAACCGTTGCGTCCCGGCGCAACTGGGTCATCTGCCCTGCAAGCGCCCGATCCCGGCCATCATCCAAAAGCACCAAACCACCCCAGGCTACGGCTCCGGCGGCCAGTGCGATCAGAACCAAGCGCGTCCAAGACCCCAACGCCGCCCGACCTTAGGTCGCCCGGTACCGGTAACCTACGCCATAAAGGGTCTCGATCTCCGAAAAGTCGTCATCAACCCGACGGAATTTGCGGCGCAGCCGCTTGATGTGGCTGTCCACTGTCCGGTCATCGACATAGACGTTCTCGCCATAGGCGGCGTCGATCAATTGATCCCGGCTTTTGACATAGCCGGGCCGCGTGGCCAGAGTCTCCAGCAGCAGGAATTCCGTAACGGTCAGCGGCACCGGCTGGCCCCGCCAGGTGCACAAATGCCGTTCGCGATCCAGCACCAAGTCGCCGCGCACCATCATCTCAACCCGTGCGGGCTCATCCGCCTCGATCAGTTCCGACCGGCGCAATAGCGTGCGGATACGTTCGATCAGCAGCCGCTGGGAGAATGGCTTCGTGATATAATCATCGGCACCCAGGCGAAGGCCGGTCAACTCATCGACTTCGTCCGCTTTCGAGGTCAGAAAGATCACAGGCAGGTTCGACCGCTCCCGCAGCCGCTGCAACAGGTCGAGGCCATTCATGCGCGGCATCTTAATATCAAGCACAGCCAGATCGACCGATTGCACCTGCAACGAACGCCAGGCGCTCTCGCCATCGGCATAGCAGAGAACCTGAAAGCCCTCGGCTTCCAACGCCATGGATACCGAGGTCAGAATGTTACGGTCATCATCCACCAGTGCGATGGTCCGCACCGCAACAGGCACGCTATCTCCACTCACACAAAACCCTTTCCGATCACATTCACGGCAGAAAAGCCTTATCGCCTCGTAAATATGGCAACATTGCGGACTGTTCCCAATGCAATTCACAAGCCGTCCGCGCGCGCGGCAAACGATGCCGTCCCAGTCCGCGACAATAAGAAAGGGGCAGAGTTCGGTACATAGGCCATAAAGTTCGTTATCATCTCTCACCGTTCGCGCAGTTCTGCGCGTCGCGCAGGCGAACTCATCCATTCGGTCCATTTGCACAAAAAAGGGAAAATCGGTGGAACGCAACGCCGCCCTGAGCGCTCGAGGCATAAGCAATCCCGGCAACATCCATTGGAACTTGCCGGTTGAAGCTCTTTACGAGGCCGCGATCCGTCGCGGGGAAGCGGAACTAGCCACGGGCGGTGCCCTGCTGGCCACGACTGGCGAGCACACCGGCCGCTCGCCCCGCGATAAGTTCATCGTCCGCGATGAACTGACGGATTCGACTGTCGATTGGGGGCCCGTTAACCAGGCCATGGCGCCCGACGTCTTCGAACGTCTCTACCGCCGGGTCATGGCCTATCTGCAGGGCCGGGAACTGTTCATCCGCGACGCCTATGCCGGCGCAGATCCGGATTACCGCCTGCGGGTGCGGGTCGTGAACGAGTATGCTTGGCATAACCTGTTCTGCCGCAACATGTTCATCCGCCCGCCGGCGACCGACCTCGCCAATTTCGAACCGGACTTCACCGTGATTCAGGCGCCGGGCTTCCTCGCCGATCCGGAGATCGACGGCACCCGTTCCGGCACTGTCATCGCCATGAGCTTCAGCCACCGCGTGGTGCTGATCGCCGGCACATCCTATGCGGGCGAGGCGAAAAAATCGGTGTTCAGCTATCTGAACCACGTGCTGCCGGGTCAGAGCGTGATGCCAATGCACTGCTCGGCCAATATCGGCGAGGATGGCAACGCCGCCGTATTCTTCGGCCTGTCCGGCACCGGCAAGACTACGCTGTCGGCCGATGCCTCTCGCACATTGATCGGTGACGACGAGCATGGCTGGTCCGGCAACGGCCTGTTCAATTTCGAGGGCGGCTGCTACGCCAAGGTCATCAATCTCTCGCGTGAGGCTGAGCCCGAGATTTACGATGCATCGCACCGGTACGGCACCGTGCTTGAAAACGTAGTGATGGACCCGGAGACCCGCCTGCTCGATCTGACCAGCACCGCGCTGACCGAGAACACCCGCTCCTCCTATCCGCTGGACTTCATTCCCAACGCCAGCGAGAGCGGGCTCGGGCCACAGCCGACCAATATCGTCATGCTGACCGCTGATGCGTTCGGCGTGCTGCCGCCGATCTCCAAGATGACGGTGGAACAGGCGATGTACCACTTCCTGTCCGGCTACACCGCACGGGTTGCGGGCACGGAAAAAGGTGTGGATGAACCACAGGCAACCTTCTCCACCTGCTTCGGCGCGCCGTTCATGACCCGGCACCCCTCGGTCTATGCCAAACTGTTGGGCGAAAAGATCGCCGGCACCAACGTCAACTGCTGGCTCGTCAACACCGGCTGGAGCGGTGGCGGCTATGGCGTCGGCCAGCGCATGAAGATCGCCCATACCCGCGCTATGGTCCGCGCCGCGCTCGACGGCCGCCTCGGCAGTGTGCCGACCAAACCGGACCCGGTGTTCGGCCTGCACATCCCGCAGAGTTGCCCAGATGTGCCAGACGAAGTGCTGAACCCGCGCAACACTTGGTCGGACAAGGCGGCTTATGACGCGACGGCCAAAGAATTGGCCGCCCGTTTTGCCGAGAATTTCCGGCAATACGAAGGCCACGTCGATGCCCAGGTGATGGCTGCAGCCATCCGCCCGGCGGCATAAGCAACCGGTCCTCGCGCCAAACGAAACCGCCCGCTTTCCAAACGAGAGCGGGCGGTTTTTTTATTGCCTGGAACGTGGGCGGTGCGCGCCGTTCAGAACTGGCCCAGCCCCCAGCCCATTTGTGCCGTTTGCGGCTCCAGTACGACCTGGGTCAGGCGGCCCGGCGCGACTGTCACCACCCGACGGACTTTCCGGCCATCCTTCTCAGCCACCGCTATGTGCCGGCCGGCGGGAAGGCGGAGCAATAGCGCCTCGCCCTTTTCACTGCGTGCCTCCGCCAGGAGGCCTTCTCCTTGAACGGCATCGGCTTCTACGCGGAACAGTACCGACAAGAAGCTGCCGGAAGGGGGGTGCAATCGCAGATAGCCAAGACGGAGATCGAATGTGCGCGCGATGGTTTCGCCCGCCACAACCTGCACGGTGGACACGGCGCGGGCCCCGCCGGAGGCGATGCTGATCTCATACTTGCCCGCCGGCAGCGCCAGCGCCGGCTGCGGGTCCAGCCGGACAATCGGCGCGCCGCCGCCGTCGGCACGGCGCAGGGTATAGCGCAGATCGCTTTCGAGTGGCGGTGCGTCAGGTGTGGCAGCCGCCGCCAGCGAGACATAACCGAGATTGAGATCGATCGTCTGCCACTGCACCCCATCGCCCCTGCTTTGGAAGCGTTGCTCTCGCACAACCCCGCGATGCGTGACCCGGGCGACGTAGTCGCCGGCTGGCAAATCGAACACCGGCTGTGCGGACCAGGAACGGCCCACCAAACGATAGGCACCATCCCCTTCAACGGCCAGGACTTCGAAACTCAGTTCACTGGTAAGCGGGGCAGTGCCTGCGGCAGCCACTGCCTGCAAATGCATGCCCGGGGCGGTTGGGGAGTGCAGCCCGAAATCAGGCTCGGGCGCGGCGGCCAAATCCACAGCGTCCGCGGCAACCCAGCTAAGCATCTTCAAACGGTCGGCTTGGCGAATGCCGGGGAGGCTGCCTGCTATTTCTATCGAAGAAGGCTCGGCCGATGCCTGTTGGCGCCTTGGCGCCGGCAGCGGGACCGGCACACCGGCGACATCCGGGGCATTGCGCGCTTCCGCTTGCGGGCGGTTGCCGTTGTCTTCGCCAGCAGCTTCCATGTCCGGGTTGTGTCCGGCCAGTTTTGGCCCGTTTCGGTGATCGGCCTCTTCATCGGTCAATTCCGCACCGGCGCTGGAGTTCTGCCTCGCTTCCGGCTGCGCCAGCGCAAGCAGGCCGGCCACTGCCGCTGAAAGATCGCCCTTGCTGGCTTCCTGATAGGTTCCGCCCGTATTCTCCGCAATGCAGCGCAGCCCGCTTGCGGATGGATTGAGCCCGACCACGTCGACCCGAAAATCTCGCCCGTCCCGCGCCAACGTCTGGCTCAGGCTGCACGCAACGCTGATGCACTGCGAACCGCCCGATGCAACCAGCACCATATGCGCCGGGTGTTTTGTATAATCCAGGGTATCGGCGGCAGCCCGCAATGCCGCATCCACCGCAAACCGACCGGATGCCTCGGCGGGGGGTGCCGCCGCAGCCGGCTCCCCAGGTGGATGTATCATTGTCCAGCCCTGACACTCCGCGCTGGCAGTGCCCGAGGCTACTGCAATACCGGCTGCGAACCCCAGCCCGTCTGGCGCCAAAGCTGCAATTCTCTCCGGCCCGGAACCCGCTGCCACGCGCGGGTCAAGCACCAGCATAGGCGCCTGTCCGGCAAATGCCGCAGATGCTAAAAGCGCCGCGAGGGCAGTGGCAAGGATCGTTAGACGGTGACGAAAAGTCAACCGGATGGTCTCCTAAGTCTGTAATGCCGCCCAACAGGGCGAGCTCGGCATGGTAAAAATCGCGATCACAATACCGTTAACGCAGATTCGCGCAACCATTGCATCCCAATTGCCGACTTTAGGCCTCATGAGCGCCTCAGGCCGTGACGCACCCTTGCCGATTGATTAGACTGTCGAAGCGTCTGATATTTGCCATCCTTACAGGAATCCTTAGCCATGGTCACCGCTGACAATCTGCGCATCAACCCGGAACGCCTCTGGGACAGCCATATGGCGATGGCCAAGATTGGTCCCGGCGTCGCCGGCGGCAACAATCGCCAGACCCTGACCGACGAGGATGCCGAAGGCCGCAACCTGTTCCGGCAATGGTGCGAGGCCGCAGGCCTGACCGTGACGGTAGACCGGATTGGCAACATGTTCGCCCGCCGGCCGGGCCGGAACAACGACCTGCCGCCCGTCATGATGGGCTCGCATCTGGATACGCAGCCGACCGGCGGCCGCTTCGACGGCGTTTTCGGCGTGCTGGCGGGGCTGGAAGTGGTCCGCACGCTCAACGACCTGGGGATCGAGACCGAAACGCCGCTCGAAGTCGTGAATTGGACCAACGAGGAAGGCGGCCGCTTTCCGCCGCCCATGGTCGGCAGTGCCGTTTTCGCTGGCCAGATGGAGCTGGAAAAGGCTCTGGACCTGCGCGACCTGGAAGGCGCGCGGTTTGGCGACGAGCTGACCCGCATCGGCTTTGAAGGTGAAGCGCCGATCGACGGCCGCAAGATCGGCGCCTATTTCGAATGCCATATCGAGCAAGGTCCGATTTTGGAGGCAGAGGAAAAAAGCGTTGGCATCGTCACCGGTGTTCAAGCGGCGCGCTGGTACGAGGTCAGGGTCAAGGGCCGCGAATCCCACGCCGGCACAACACCGCCCGCCAACCGCCGCGACGCACTGACCACCACGGCCCGCATCGTTCTGGCCCTCGATGAGATCATGCAGAAGCGCGGCGTCGATGGACGTTGCACCGTTGGCGTCATGGAGGTGAAGCCCGGCTCCCCGAACGTGATCCCCGGCGAAGTGTTCTTCACGGTCGATATCCGCAATCCAACAGTGCCGGAACTGGACAAGATGGACCAGGAATTCCGGACCGCTGCCGCCGCGCTCACCACCGACGGCACCATGCAGGTGGAGGTGACGGAAACCTGGTTCTCACCGCCCGTGCATTTCGATGCCGGCTGCGTCGCCGCCGTCCGCCACGGTGCCCAGACCGCTGGTCACCCTGCGCGCGAGATCATGAGCGGTGCCGGACATGACGCGGTGCATGTCTCCAAGGTTGCACCCGCTGCCATGATCTTCGTCCCCTGCAAGGATGGAATCAGCCATAACGAGGCCGAATACTCCGCGCCGGAGCATCTCGCCGCCGGCTGCGACGTGCTGCTGCGCGCGGTGCTGGAATACGCAAACCGAGATGCCACAGAATAGCCGTGTGCGCCCCGGCGGCGGGAGCCGCCATCCGGAAATGGCCGCAACTTAACGGTAAGGCTCACTCGTCCTCCGGATCGTCGTCGCGGCGCCACTCGACCAGCACGCAATCGCGCCACTGCCCCGCCATTGGCCCATATCCCATTTTGCCCATGCGCTTCCGCCTCCCGACGACGCGGAAGCCGCAGTCCAGATGCAGGGCGATGCTGGCCCTGTTTTCCGGGAAGATGCGGCTCTCCATCATCCAGAAACCTGCCGCTGCCGCATCCTCCAGAAAGGTTGCAAGCAGCAGATGTCCGACACCCTGGCCACGTGCAGCGGCGGCGACATAGATCGAATGATCGGCCACACCCTTGTAGACTGGCCGGCTCGACACCGGCGAGCACGCAGCCCAGCCGGCCACCTTGCCGCCGATTTCAGCCACCAGGCGCGGCGTTTGATGACGGCCGGTCGCGAAACGCTCCCATGTCGGCGGCTCTGCCTCGAAGGTGGCATGGCCGGTGGCGATTCCTTCCGCATAGATTGCCAAAACCATGTCGGCATCGGCTTCGGTCATGTCGCGGATCAGAACAATCGGCGGGGGCGCTGTCTCACGCACGCGGGTGGGCCTTTCGATAAATGTCGAGCAGGCGGGCCTGGTCGACCTCGGTATAGCGTTGGGTGGTGCCAAGCGATGCATGCCCCAGCAATTCCTGAATAGTGCGCAGATCGCCGCCCGCGCCCAGCAGATGCGTTGCAAAACTGTGCCGCAGAGCGTGCGGCGTCGCGCGCTCGTCCAAGCCCAGCAATGGCCGGAGTTCGCGCATGCGCTTCTGCGCCATGCCAGGGTTCAACCGCTTGCCCTTGGCGCCGACAAACAGCGGATCGCTGCCGGAAAGGCCGTAAGGACATGCCGCCAAATAGGCGCCGACCGCCGCTTCCACCAGCGGCAGCACCGGCACCAGCCGCTCCTTGCCGCCCTTGCCACGCACCCGCAGGCTTTCACCGAATGGATAGGTGCGGCGATCCAACGCCAGCGCCTCGCCAATGCGCAGCCCGCAGCCATAGAGCAGGGTAAACAGTGCCTGGTCGCGCCGGCCGATCCAGACCTCGCCATGTTCCTCCGCTAGGTCGAGCAAGGCGGAGGCATCCTGAACCTCTAACGGCCGCGGCGCCCGCTTGGCCACTTTCGGCGGCTTCAGCGCAGCAAGTCCGCCGATCCCGGCGCAGCCCTGGCGAAGCAAAAACCGATCAAGGCCCCGCAAGGCGGAAACACCCAGCGCGCGGGAGCCTGTCCCCTGCCCCCCTACATGCCGCGCCGCCTGCCATGCGCGCAAGTCGCCGATTCGCAGGCCCGCCAGATCTTCAAGACCTGGCGCCTTGCCCAAATGGCTGGTCAGGAAGGCGGCAAACTGGATCACATGCTGGGTGTAGAGATCAACGCTGCGCCCCGCCATGCGGCGCTCGTCCCGCATCCAGGCGCGCCAATCCGCAACCGCCACCGCAAGGTCGGGAGCAAACGGCGTCAGCGCACGATCGCCTGATCGGGTTCCGGCAGGTTCAGCCATGCACGGATCGTAACGGCGAGCGCCGATGCCAGGAAGCGTAACAATTCGGTGTTCTGTCTGGGGTGAAACCGCCCCTCGGAACGGGAGCCGAGCGCCAGCAGCCCCGGCGGCGATTCTTCATGGATCGTGAGCCGCAGCCAGGCCGCAGAACGCGCCAGCGGCGCCGCCTCTCCGAACAGGGCGGGGTCCGCCGGGTCCAGGGCCGCAAAGGCTTTGACATCATTACCGCGGCCAAGGCGGCTGTCCACCTCACCCGCCGACAGCATGGTCAGCCCTGTTTTCAGACCTGGCATGCCCGAATCGCTGGCGTGCTCAATTCCCAAAATGACAACGTCCAGGTCCATATAGGCCGCCCAGTCATCCACCACCGTCGAAATCGCACGCTCGAAGGTGGGTGCCGCCAGCAGGGCCAGCACGGCGCGGTGAACGGTCTGCTGGGTCGATTTGTTGAGCCGGCTGATCGCCAGCAATTCCTCGCTGCTGGCCTTCAGCTTCGCCAGTTCGCGCTGCTGGCGCTCCACCATGAACCGCTGGAAATCTACTACCGCCTCGCCGGCGCGCTGGTCCGGCGGGGTCAGTGCGCACAGCAGGTCCGGGTTGTTCGCCAGAAAATCCGGATGCTGCCGCAGCCACGCGGCTACCGCATCGGCCGACAGGGTTTCTGCCGGCGGACCGCGGCGCTTGTCTGCGGTTTTGGATGACTGGCGAGGCATGAGCGTTCGGCTTTCCGGCCTATTGATCCAGGATCGACTGGCCGGTGGCAGCCCAATCCTTCAAGAAGGCGTCCAGCCCCTTGTCGGTCAGCGTGTGGTTGTACAACTGACGAATGACGTTCGGCGGCAGCGTCGCCACATGGGCGCCCATCTTCGCGGAGTCGATCAGGTGGCGCGGATGCCGGATAGAGGCGACCAGTACCTCGGTCGTAATCGCATCGTATTGATTGTAGATCTGCACGATGTCGGCGATCAGGTCCATGCCATCATGGCCGATATCGTCCAGCCGCCCGACAAAGGGGGAAATGAACGCGGCCCCGGCTTTCGCCGCCAGAATCGCCTGGGCCGGAGAAAAGCACAGCGTGACGTTGACCATCGTGCCTTCGCCCGAAAGCATCTTGCAGGTCTTGAGCCCGTCCACGGTCAGCGGCACCTTCACCGCCACGTTCGGCGCGATCTTGGCCAAGCGGCGACCTTCGGCCAGCATGGTCTCGTGATCGGTCGCGGCAACCTCCGCCGACACCGGCCCTTCGACCACTTCACAAATTTCGGCAATGACATCCACGAATTTCCGGCCGGTCTTGGCGACCAGCGAGGGATTAGTGGTCACGCCGTCGAGCAGCCCCGTCGTCGCCAGGTCGCGGATATCGGCCAGATCGGCGGTATCGACAAAGAACTTCATGCGCTAGGCCTCTCGTCTGCGGCCGCCGGCCCCGTGACCGACCGGATGCGGCGCGGTAGGCTGACGGCTTCGAATTCTGATGGAACAGTGTAAAGGATGGCTGAGCATCGCACTAGGCCGGCATCGGTCGCATCGCTGGACACGATCCGGACGGTGCGCGTCGGTCTGCCTTCCAACCTGCCGTTTGCAGGCCCCTTAACCTATGCGGTACCCGAAGGTCTAGCCCTTGCGCCCGGCGACTGGGTGGAGGTGCCGCTCGGCAGGCGCGCAATGGTGGGTGTCGTCTGGGACGATCCACCGGAAAGCGCACCGGGCGAGGCGATAGACACGGCCAAGCTGAAACCCGTCGCCACCCGCCTCGAAGGCCCCCGCATGCGCGAACCTCTGCGCCGCGTGGTGGACTGGGTGGCAGCCTACACGGTTTCGCCGCACGGCGCGGTGCTGCGAATGGCGGCGCACCTGCCGGCCATCCAGCAGGCGGATGCCCCGCGCGTTGCCTACAAAGCCGCGCCGGAGCCACTGCCGGAGGGGGTGCGCATCACGACGGCCCGCGCCCGGGTGCTGGAGGCGGCGGCAGACGAACCGCTAACCGCCAGCACGCTCGCGAACGCGGCGGAGACCAGCGCCGCCGTGATTCGCGCCATGGCCGATGCCGGCCTGTTGCAGCGGGTGACACTGGAGCCGGCACGGCCGCCTGCCCCTGATTCGCGCCGCCCGGGCCCTGCCCTCTCGCCCGAACAACAGACGGCCGCCAGCCAACTCATCGCCGCAGTCGGGGCGCACCGCTTTCAGGTGGACGTTCTGGATGGCATCACCGGCTCCGGCAAGACCGAGGTTTATTTCGAAGCCATCGCCACCGCCCTGAACGCAGGCGGTCAGGTGCTGGTATTGCTGCCGGAAATCGCGCTCACCGCACAATGGCTCGACCGGTTCCGCGACCGGTTCGGGGTCTATCCCACCGCCTGGCATTCGGAGGTAAGCCCGCCAAATCGCCGCCGTACCTGGCGCTGGGTGGCGGAAGGTTCGGCCCGCATCGTCGTTGGCGCCCGCTCTGCCCTGTTCCTGCCGTTTCGCGACCTGCGGCTGGTTGTGGTGGACGAGGAACACGACCAAGCCTTCAAGCAGGAAGACGGCGTTCGCTACCACGCCCGTGACATCGCCATCGTCCGCGCCCAGGCGGAGGGCGTGCCGGTCTGCCTGGCGTCGGCGACGCCCTCGCTGGAAACCGTGGCCAACATCGACCGGGGACGCTTCAACCGCCTTACATTGCCGCTGCGCCATGGCGGCGCCTCGCTGCCGTCGGTCGAGATCTGCGACCTGATCCAGACGCCGCCGCCGCGCGGGGCATGGATCGCGCCGCCGCTGGCCGATGCCGTGACGCAGGCGCTTGCCGACGGCGAGCAGGCGCTGCTGTTTCTGAACCGCCGCGGCTATGCCCCGCTCACGCTCTGCCGCACCTGCGGCCACCGCTTTGCCTGCCCCTCCTGCAGCGCCTGGCTGGTCGAGCATCGCTATACCGGCCGCCTGCAATGCCACCATTGCGGCTATCAGGAGCGTGTACCGCAGGCCTGCCCCACCTGTGGCGCCACCGAAAGCCTCGCGGCCTGCGGCCCCGGCGTGGAACGCATCGCTGAGGAAGTGGCCGAGCGCTGGCCGGAGGCACGGGTGGCGGTCATGTCCTCCGACCTGCTGCACGGTCCGCAGGCGGTGAGCGAGCTGATCGATGCCATCGGCCGGCACGAGGTCGACCTTATCGTCGGCACGCAACTGATCGCCAAAGGCCATCACTTCCCCATGCTGACCATAGTGGGCGTTGTCGATGCGGACCTGGGTCTTGCCGGCGGCGACCTGCGCGCGGCCGAGCGCACATTCCAACTACTGACCCAGGTTTCCGGGCGTGCCGGCAGGGCAGAGCGGCCGGGCCGCGTCATCCTCCAAACCGCAGAACCCGCGCAGCCGGTGCTTCAGGCACTGGTCGCCGGCGACCGCGACGCCTTCTACGCGGCGGAGAAGCGGGCCCGTCAGGATGCAGGCATGCCGCCCTATGGCCGGCTGGCGGCCCTCATCATCTCGGCCAACGACCTCTCTGCGGCCATGGAATTCGGCCAGGCGCTGGCCGCGATCGCCCCGCATGGGCCCGATATCCGGGTGCTGGGCCCCGCCCCGGCCCCACTTGCCCTGATCCGCGGCCGTCACCGGGTCCGGCTGTTGCTGCAGGCAAGCCGCAACGTGAACGTCCCGGCGGCGCTCCGCGCCTGGCTTGCCCACGCAAAGCCTTCTGGCAGCGTTCGCCTCGCAATCGACATCGATCCCTACAACTTCCTTTGACACGCGCAGCCGCGGCTAAAGCGTCCAGATGTCGCGTAAGGCGAACGGAGGGCTCGCCATGCGCAAACCCCGTGTGCTAGTCAGCATCTCGTTCGGGCGAAGGCTCGTCCGGAACAGCCGTCCGGTGTGCGTTCACTTCGCGCCCAGACCGGACGATACCCCGATTCCGTTCCTTCGGCCGTGAGGTTATCCGACCGTGGCAACCAGTACTGGACCAGCTTCCGGGCTTGCAGAGCGCTATGCCGGCGCGTTGTATGAGCTTGCCGATGAAGCCAAGACATTGGACCAGGTCGCCGACGACCTGCGCGCCCTCAAAGGCATGTTCGCCGACAGCGAGGATTTTCGCCGTCTGGTGCGCTCGCCTGTATTGAAGCGCGAGGATCAGGAACGCGCCATTGCGGCCGTTGCGGCCGCGTCGGATGCGCAGCCGCTGACCGTCAATTTCCTGCGTCTCGTTGCCCGCAACCGCCGGCTGTTCGCCTTGTCTGAGATGATCGAAATGTTCCTGTCGATCCTCGCGACCCGGCGTGGCGAGGTGCAGGCCAAGGTCACCGCAGCGCACTCGCTCTCCGACGACCAGATTTCACGGCTTGAGGCCGCGCTGCGCGAGGTTGCCGGCGCCAAGGTCACCCTCGAAGCCCACGTCGATCAATCCTTGCTGGGCGGCCTCGTCGTTCAGCTCGGTTCCCGTATGTATGATAGCTCGCTGCGCACCAAGCTCCAGCGCCTACAGTCTGCCATGAAAGGGGTTCAGTGATGGAAATCCGCGCCTCCGAAATCTCGGAAATCCTCAAAAACGAGATTGCCAATTTTGGCGCCGAGGCCGATGTGGCCGAGGTCGGCCAGGTGCTGTCCGTCGGTGACGGAGTCGCGCGTGTCTATGGTCTCGACAACGTCCAGGCGGGCGAAATGGTCGAGTTCGAAGACGGCACACGCGGCATGGCGCTGAACCTTGAGACCGACAATGTCGGTGTCGTGATCTTCGGCAGCGACCGCGCAATCGGCGAAGGCGACTCGGTCAAGCGGACCGGCACGATCGTCGATACCGGCGTCGGCAAGGGTTATCTGGGCCGCGTGCTCGACGGCCTCGGCAACCCGATCGATGGCAAGGGCCCGGTCGAAGCTGCGGAACGCCGCCCCGTCGAAGTGAAGGCGCCGGGCATTATTCCGCGCAAATCGGTGCACGAGCCGATGCAGACCGGCCTGAAGGCGCTCGATGCGCTGGTGCCGATCGGCCGCGGTCAGCGTGAGTTGATCATCGGTGACCGCCAGACTGGCAAGACCGCCGTCGCGCTCGACACGATCATCAACCAGAAGACGATCAACGCCGGCAACGATGAGAGCAAGAAGCTCTATTGCATCTATGTCGCCATCGGCCAGAAGCGCTCCTCTGTCGCCAACGTTGTGAAGGTGCTCGAAGAACACGGTGCGATGGAATACACCATCGTCGTCGCGGCAACCGCTTCCGACCCGGCGCCGATGCAGTTCCTGGCGCCGTACACCGCCTGCACGATGGGCGAATATTTCCGTGACAACGGCATGCATGCGGTCATCATCTATGATGATCTGTCGAAACAGGCGACCGCCTATCGTCAGATGTCGCTGCTGCTGCGCCGCCCGCCAGGCCGCGAAGCTTTCCCGGGCGATGTGTTCTATCTGCACTCCCGCCTGCTTGAGCGCGCGGCGAAGATGAACGACGAACTGGGCGCCGGCTCGCTGACCGCCCTTCCGATCATCGAAACCCAGGCGAACGACGTGTCGGCGTTTATTCCGACCAACGTGATTTCGATCACCGACGGCCAGATCTTCCTGGAAACCAACCTGTTCTACAAGGGCGTCCGTCCAGCTATTAACGTCGGCCTGTCGGTCAGCCGGGTTGGTTCCGCCGCCCAAACCAAGGCGATGAAAAAGGTTGCCGGCTCGATCAAGCTGGAACTCGCGCAGTTCCGCGAGATGGAAGCTTTCGCGCAGTTCGCCTCCGACCTCGACGCATCGACCCAGCGCCTGCTGGCGCGCGGTGCCCGCCTGACCGAGGTATTGAAACAGGGCCAGTTCCAGCCGCTGAGCGTGGGCGAGCAGGTTGCCTCAATCTATGCCGGTGTGCGCGGTTACCTTGACGAGCTACCGGTCGGCGATGTCGTCCGCTTCGAGGAGCAAATGCTGTCCGCCCTGCGGGAGCGTGGCAAGGACATCATGGACACCATCAATGCTTCCGGTGAATTGAGCGACGACACCGACAAGAAACTGGGTGAATTCCTGGAGAACTTCCGGAAGAGCTTCGCTTAAGATCGCTCTTAAAACGACAGGCGATAAAGCAGAAGCGGAGAGAACGGCGTTATGGCCAGCTTGAAGGATCTGCGCGACCGTATCGGTAGCGTAAAGGCGACGCAGAAGATCACGTCCGCCATGAAAATGGTGGCCGCGGCGAAGCTGCGCCGCGCGCAGGAGCAAGCCGAAGCCGCCCGCCCCTATGCCGAGCGGATGGAGCGGATGCTTGCTTCGCTCGGCGCCAGCGTTCGCGGCACGCCGGGGGCTCCCCCCCTGCTGGCCGGGACCGGCAGCGATCAACGGCACCTGATCGTGCTGGCAACGGCGGATCGCGGCCTTTGCGGCGGCTTCAATACCAACCTTGTGCGTCGTGCGCGGCTGCTCATCAACGAATTGCGCAACAGTGGCAAGGATGTGACAATCCTCTGCGTCGGCCGCAAGGGTCGCGATGCTCTGCGTCGTGAATACGGCAGCCTGATCATCGATACGATCGAGGGCATCGGCCGCCGTACCGTTGAATTTCAGGAAGCAGACAATATTGCCGCCCGTCTGCGCGAGATGTTTGCAAACGGTGAGTTCGACGTTTGCACTCTGATATACGCCAAGTTCAAGTCTGCCATCTCCAACGAGGTGCAAACGCAGCAGTTGATCCCTGCTCCGGTGCCCGACCCGGACGAGGTGGGTACAGACCTGGGCGGTGCCGTATACGATTATGAGCCGAGCGAGGAAGCGATCCTGGCGGATCTGCTGCCCCGCAACATCTCGGTTCAGATCTACCGCGGGCTATTGGAAAACGCGGCCAGCGAACATGGTGCCCGTATGGCCGCCATGGACAACGCAACCCGGAACGCCGGCGAGCGAATCAATGGCCTGACCCTGACTTACAACCGCACGCGCCAGGCGATGATCACGAACGAACTGATCGAGATCATTTCAGGCGCAGAAGCACTCTAGCAGCCGAGGCCGCTTGGCCTTAGGCTTTGTAATCGACCGGATTTGGTAAGGAGTTGACCCCATGGCGAAAAACGCTGTCGGCCGGATCACCCAGGTGATGGGCGCGGTCGTGGACGTCCAATTCGACGGCGAAATCCCGTCGATTCTGGACGCCCTCGAAGTGAAGCGCGCTGATGGCTCCGTGCTGGTGCTGGAAGTGGCGCAGCACTTGGGCGAAAACAGTGTGCGCACCATCGCGATGGACACCACCGAGGGCCTGACCCGCAACGACAAGGCGGAGGCGACAGGCTCGCCAATCACCGTGCCTGTCGGGCCGGAGGTGCTGGGCCGCATCATGAACGTGATCGGCGAACCGATCGACGACCGCGGTCCGGTGGAAACCAAACAGCGTTTCCCGATCCACCGCGCAGCCCCCACCTTCGCCGAACAGGCGACGGAGACCGAGCAGTTGGTCACCGGCATCAAGGTTGTCGATCTGCTCACCCCATACGCCAAGGGTGGTAAGATCGGCCTGTTCGGTGGCGCCGGCGTCGGCAAGACCGTGCTGATCATGGAGCTGATCAACAACATCGCGAAAGGCCATGGCGGCTATTCCGTGTTCGCTGGCGTGGGCGAGCGCACCCGCGAGGGCAATGACCTTTATCACGAAATGATCGAGTCGGGCGTTATCGATCTCGAAGGCGGAAACAGCAAGGCGGCACTGGTCTATGGCCAGATGAACGAGCCGCCGGGCGCCCGCGCCCGCGTCGCGCTGGCCGGCCTGACCCAGGCGGAATACTTCCGCGACGAGGAAGGCCAGGACGTGCTGTTGTTCGTCGACAACATCTTCCGGTTCACACAGGCGGGTTCAGAGGTGTCGGCAATGCTTGGCCGCATCCCGTCCGCCGTGGGCTACCAGCCGACGCTAGGCACCGAC
Organism: Alphaproteobacteria bacterium; assembly: GCA_041687435.1. Taxonomy (GTDB): domain Bacteria; phylum Pseudomonadota; class Alphaproteobacteria; order Bin95; family Bin95; genus JACKII01. The sequence goes on along the minus strand of JAWLBX010000032.1, from coordinate 7,323 downwards.
ATGGGCGCCCTGCAGGAACGCATTACTTCCACCAACAAGGGCTCCATTACCTCGGTGCAGGCCGTGTACGTGCCAGCGGACGACTTGACCGACCCGGCGCCGGCCACGACCTTCTCGCACTTGGACGCCACGACGGTGTTGTCGCGTTCTATTGCCGAGTTGGGCATCTATCCGGCGGTGGATCCGCTCGATTCGACCTCGCGTATCCTTGATGCGCACATCGTCGGCGAGGAGCATTATCGGACTGCACGGCGCGTGCAGGAAACCTTGCAGGAATACAAGGCCTTGCAGGACATCATCGCCATTCTGGGCATGGACGAGCTGTCCGAAGACCAGAAACTGGTGGTGGCGCGCGCCCGCAAGCTGCAACGCTTCCTGTCCCAGCCGTTCCATGTGGCCGAGGTGTTCACCGGCACGCCGGGCGAGTTCGTACAGCTCGAAGATACCATCAAGGGCTTCAAGGCCATCGTGGATGGCGATTATGACGATCTGCCGGAAGCGGCGTTCTACATGGTCGGCACCATGGATCAGGTCATGGAGAAAGCCCGCAAAATGGCCGCTGAGGCGGCTTAACCAAACCCGGGACGGCTGAAAACAGATGGCGGACGGAAAAGTCGATTTCGAGTTGGTCTCGCCGGCACGGCTGCTCACCTCGAAACCCGTTGACATGGTAGTGGTTCCCGGCGAGGAGGGCGATTTCGGCGTCCTGCCGGGTCACGCCCCCCTGATCTCCACCGTGCGGCCAGGCGTGATCTCGATCTACAAGGGCCGCGAGGTTTCCGAACGCATCTTCGTAGCCGGCGGATTTGCCGAGGTGACGGGTGAGCGCTGCACGGTTCTGGCCGAACTGGCGATGCCAGTTTCGGAGATCGATTCGGCCCAGACCGAGCAAGATCTGCGCATCGCCCGGGAAGATATCGATATCGCGACCACCGACCAAGAACGGAAGAGCGCCGCACGCCGCGTGGATGTTGCTCAAGCAATGCTGGATGCGGTGCGACGCGGGCTAACCCACTAGATCGGAAATCCAACCTGCTTTTTTAAACGCCGCACACTGTTGCGGCGTTTTTTTTTGCGCGCACACCGGTTCACGGTCTACCACCCCATCCCAGACCTATGTTTGGCGGCAGAAGTCCACAAGCGCCCCAAAATCAACAAACAGGCCCCATTGCTGGACCACCGGGTTTTCCTATATCTATGGGGTGAGTGAGCGGAACAAGACTTGTTCCAAATTGTCCTTGAGGCATATAGAGAGGCGAAGGCATGTCGCGTCTATGGACCTTGGACGATATTCCGTGGGATCAATTCGATCCCGCGCGGGTTGATCCTGATATTGCCAAAATCGTGCGGGCGGCCGCTATGGTGGAATCCAACGCACGCGATTACGCAGCCTATTTGTGCAATGTGTTTAGCGACGATCCCGATTTTCGGAAAGCTGCCCAAGAATGGGCGGAGGAAGAGGTGCAACACGGTGTTGCCCTCGGGCGGTGGGCCACGATGGTTGACCCAACCTTCGATTACGATGAGCGATTTGCAAATTTTCGCACCTCTTTTCAGATTCAAGTGGATGCGGACCAATCGATTCGTGGCTCCCGCTCGGGCGAGCTGATCGCCCGCTGCATGGTCGAGGTCGGCACCAGTTCCTATTACACAGCCATCGCCGATGCGACGGATGAACCGGTGCTGAAAGAAATCTGCCGGCGCATCGCCACCGACGAATGGCGGCATTACGGCCTGTTCTATCGCAATCTGCACCGCTATCTGGAACGGGAGCGGCTGTCACCGCTGCGCCGCGTCTGGGTCGCGTTGAGCCGGATTCTCGAGTCGGAAGACGATGAATTGGCTTACGCCTATCACACGGCTAACCTGGCCCCTGCCCCCTATGACCGCCGCCGCGCATCGCGTGCCTATTCCCAACGTGCCTATGCCTTGTACCAGCCGAACCATGTCGAACGGGCAGTGGGTATGATTTTCAAGGCGCTGGGGTTTGCCCCGCACGGCCGGGCCAGCCGTTTGATGAGCCGCATTGTCAAGGCGTTGATGGCGCACAAAGCCCGCCGGCAGATGCGGCTTGCCGGTGCAACGTCCAGCTGACAGCCGACCGGTTACTATGACCTAACGAAGCGCCAACAGGCGATACGGGTTGAGCGAAACGCCGCGTACAACCTGACCGATGCCGCCAACCGCAGCGGCCGTTACACCATCCACCAGAATACGGATGCCGCCGGCATTGCCGGCCGTTAGGGTCAACCCGGGCTGTGATGGCACGTCCAACCGTTCGCCTGGTTCCAGCAGACGCTGTATCAGCACCTCGCCGCCCGCAGTGTGAATTTCAATCCAGCATGGCGCATCGGCCAGGATAGTGATCGGTACCAGGGACGCACTGTCCTGTGGCTCCGTTCGCGCCAACGACGCCATCGGATCATAAGCCGCTCCGTCCACGTTTCCGCCCCGCTTGCCCGCCGCCTCGCCAATCGGCCTCATTGGCAGGGCTGAGGGAGGAACCGCGGCGAACGCCTGAGTGGTCCGGCCAGCTGGCGCGGCAACGGCCTGCTGGTCCGCGTTCCCGGCGGAATTGGCCGCCAGCGCGATGGCTGGCAGTTGCACGCCGCTGCGCAATGGCCCCAGATCCGCCCGCAGGCCTATGGCAGGCAAATAGGCGGCCAGAGACGACGCTTCCGGCAAGCCGCCCGCCCTTGCAGTGGAATCCGCGGACGGTTCACCCTCGTAAGCAGGCGCCGGAACGTATATGGCAGCAAACTGTGCCGCCGCATCGGTGCCGGGCCGCGGGCGCGGGAAAGGCCCCGCCGGCAATGCGATCAGATTGGCCTTGGCCATCTGCACTGCATCGGCGCTACGCCCAATGGCATTCGTGGCGTCGAGCGATTGCGCCAGTTCGGGCACACCCAGCAACTGCAAAGGCCCTGGAGCTGGCGGCTGGACTTCCGGGCGCTCCGCTACCATTGGGTCGGGTTCCGCCTCCAGTTCCGCCACAGGGCTCAGCAGCGGCCGCCCCATTTCAGCCGACTGGTTCATATACCAATAGGCATACGCGGCAACCGCTACCGCCAACGATAGGGATAGCACCACGCTCATGGGAAAGCGGCGCTCGCCGGCGGCGTGGGCAAAGGGTGGAGATGGCGTCCCTGTCGCCACATCCGGCGGCCATGCGGCGCGCAGGCGCGTGGCAGCTTCGTCCGGGTCCAATGCAAGCGCCAAGGCCAGGGACCGCACATAGCCGGCGGTATAGGTGCGCCCCGGCAAATCGCCAAAGGCTTCCGCCTCCATGGCTTCGATATACGAAGCCCGCAATTTCAGGGCGCGGGAGACCTCCGCAACGGTGAGTCCAAACGCCTCCCGCCGATGACGCAGCCAACGACCGATACCCTCGGCATCGTGTGCACAAGGCGTGGTAGCAGCGCCATGTTCCGCGGCTGCTAACTCACGTGCCGACGATGACCTGCCGCCGTGCTCTTGCACTTCTAACCCCTGAGTTCTCGCCGGATGAAGCCTGCTGAGAAGCCGACCCTGCTAAGCTATCGTTATCGTTGTATTAGTTTTACCGCGCCTGCGACAGGGGATCAACGGTACAATCTCACAGCCGCAGCAAGCGGGCTCAGGAATGAATTGGTCCGCGAATCAATGTCGTCAGGTCGCACAGCGATTCGCCAATGCCCCAGCAGCCTGTTCGAGCAAATCCGAGAGGATGGCGGCGGCCGGTTGCTCTGCCCGGACCATGCCGACGCTCTGTCCGGCCATCAGCGAGCCATTCTCGACATCGCCTTCAATCACGGCGCGGCGCAGCGCTCCGGCCCAGAAATGCTCAATCACCAGTTGTGCGGACTTTGCGTCCAGCTGGCCGGTCCGCACCTTGGCGATGGTTTCCTGCTGGAATTCGCTGAACCGCTGCGTGGCCTTGTTCTGCAAGGCGCGCACCGGAATCACCGGAAATCCGGGATCGACTTGAACGCTGGTCTGCGCGTCCCGCGCGTCGCCTCTGATAAAGGCTTTTTTGAAGGCCGGATGGGCTATGCTTTCTGTGGCACAGACAAACCGGGTGCCAAGCTGCACGCCCGAGGCCCCCATTTCCAGATAGGAGAGAATCGCCTCCCCCCGGCCAATTCCGCCAGCAACGAACACCGGCACCTCACGAATGACCGGCAGGATCTCCTGCGCCAGCACGCTGGTGGCGACCGGCCCGACATGGCCGCCAGCCTCCGCCCCCTCGATCACCAGGGCATCGGCGCCATCCCGCACCAGCTTTTTCGCCAGTATCAGCGCCGGGGCAAAACAGATCAGCGTCGCACCGCCATCCTTCACCTGCCGCATGGCGGCCCGTGATGGAATGCCGCCGGCCAGTACGATATGACCGACATCCTCCTCCAGACACACCGCGATCAGATCGAGAAGACGTGGGTGCATGGTGATAAGATTGACGCCGAATGGCTTGCCAGTCATCGCCCGGGTTGCCCGGATTTCCTCACGCAGGCGGTCCGGCTCCATCGCACCGCAAGCAATCACGCCGAAACCGCCGGCATTGCTGATGGCGGCCACCAGGTTCCGCTCCGACACCCAGGTCATGGCGCCGCCCATGATTGCATACCGCGTGCCCAAAAGCGCGCATCCGCGCGCCCATAGGCGATCGAGCAGGGCAAGATCAGGCATGCCCATTAGGCCGCCGCGTCGAGGCCATAGGCCGTGTGCAGCGCGCGCAGCGCCAGCTCGGCATAGTCTTCGGCAATCAGGATGCTCACCTTGATTTCGGAGGTGGAGATGACCTGGATGTTGATACCCTTTTCGGCCAGGGTCGAAAACATTTTCTGCGCCACGCCGGCATGACTGCGCATGCCCACGCCGATGATCGACACCTTGACCACGCTCGGGTCGGCAATCACCTCGGCAAAGCCGATTTCGCCCTGCTTGGCCCGCAGCAGCGCATTGACGCGATCGAGATCTGCCTTGCCGACGGTAAAGGTCAAATCGGTCGTCACGCCATCGGCAGAGACGTTTTGGACGATCATATCCACGTTGATTCCGGCTTCCGCCAGCGGGCCGAAAATCGCCGCCGCCACCCCTGGCCGGTCCGAGACCTGCCGCAACGTCACCTTGGCCTCGTCGCGGTTGTAGGCAATGCCGCTGACGACCTCTTGTTCCATGATCTCGTCCTCATCCACCACCAGGGTTCCTGGCTTGTCCTCGAAACTGGAGAGCACCTGCACCCGCACGCGATGGTTCATTGCCAGCTCGACCGAGCGAGTTTGCAGCACCTTGGCGCCGAGTGACGCCATTTCCAGCATTTCCTCGTACGTAATGCGGTCCAGCTTGCGCGCGCGGGTGACGATTCGCGGGTCGCAGGTGTAAACGCCATCCACATCCGTAAAAATATCGCAACGGTCGGCATCCAACGCCGCCGCCAGGGCCACCGCCGACGTATCCGAGCCGCCGCGGCCGAGCGTCGTGATGCGGCCCATGTCGCTCACCCCCTGAAAGCCGGCGATGACGGGCACCACGCCCTCGCCCATGCGCTCCAGCATCAACGCGGCGTCGATCTCTCGGATGCGGGCGCGGCTGTGGCCGGCATCGGTCTTGAGCGGGATCTGCCAGCCCTGGAACGAGCGGGCGGGCACGCCCATACCTTGCAGGACCACTGCCATCAAACCACTGGTCACCTGCTCGCCTGTGGCAACCACGGCGTCATATTCGCGGGCGTCATGCAACGGGCTCGCCTGGCGGACCAAATCGACCAGACGATTGGTCTCTCCGGCCATGGCGGAGACCACGACAGCGACCTGGTCGCCAGCGTCAACCGCACATTTCACCCGCTGGGCCGCGTTGCGGATACGATCAAGGTCCGCGACGGATGTGCCGCCGAATTTCTGTACAATGCGGGCCACGGGCTTGCAGAGTCCTCAGCTAGTAGCGATGTTTCAGGTTCATAAGCTAATCACCATAGTCCCGCATCTCCGCCATCTCAAGGAAACAGGCATGGTTACGAGGCCCAATCCCGCCGATTTCATGTCGCAGAGCGCCGATCCGGGCGAGTTGGCACAGTTTGGCCGCCATGCGCGCACTTGGTGGGACACGGAAGGGCCGTTCGCCCCGCTGCATCGCATCAACCCGGCCCGGCTCGGCTATATCCGCAGCCAGGCAATCCAGCGGCTGCGCCTGCGGGGCGGACCGAAGCCCCTAACGGGACTGACGGCGCTGGATATCGGCTGCGGCGGTGGGCTGGTGGCAGAACCGCTGGCGCGCATGGGAGCGGAAACCTTGGGGATCGATCTGGTCGCCGACAGCATTGTTGCGGCCAGGCAGCATGCAAAAGGCCAAGACCTGCCACTATCTTACCACGTCGCCAGCGCCGAAGAGTTGGCGGAAGCCGACCGGCAGTTCGACCTGGTCACCTGCCTGGAAGTCGTGGAGCATGTCACCGCCCCTGCGGCCTTTCTGACGACTGTTGCCGCCCTGGTGCGGCCGGGCGGCGTGCTGGTACTCTCGACCCTGAACCGAAACCTCGCCTCGTTGGCACTCGGCAAGATCGCGGCGGAATACCTGCTGCGCTGGGTTCCGCCCGGCACGCATGACTGGCGCAAGTTTCTGCGCCCGTCGGAACTGGCCGGGCCAGTGCGGGCTGCCGGACTGCAGGTGGTGGATGTCACTGGGCTGAACCTGCACCCGCTCTACGGATGGCACGCCCGCGGCCCGGCCACGGTGAACTACCTGATGACGGCCGTGAAACCGGCGCGATCCTGAAAAAAGGGATTGCAGGGCTAGCGGTTGCGCCAGTTCGGCTGCCGTTTTTCGATGAAGGCTTTGATACCCTCCGCCGAATCGTCTTTCAGCATATTGTGCGCCATCACCTCCGACGCGTATTTATACGCTTCCGACCGCTCCATCTCGCTTTGTCGGTAGAAGGCTTCCTTGCCCAGGCTGATGACCAGCCGGGATTTGGCAGCGATCTTATCCGCCAGAGACATCGCCTCGTCCATCAGCGCCGCCGCCGGCACGACGCGGTTGACCAAGCCGAAGCGCTGGGCCGTATCGGCGTCATAAAGATCGCCGGTCAGCAGCATTTCCATCGCCGCCTTCTGATGGGCGTTACGGGAAACCGCAACCATCGGCGTCGAACACCAGGTGCCGATATTCACGCCGGGCGTGGCGAAACGGGCATTATCGGCGGCGACAACCAAGTCACAGGTGGCCGCCAATTGCGCGCCGGCCGCCGTGGCGATGCCATGCACCGCCGCGATCACCGGTTGCGGCAGCGCCTTGATCGATTCCATGACGCGGGTGCATTTTTCGAGCAGCCACTCATAATAGGCGCGG
>JAWLBX010000031.1:0-36831 GCA_041687435.1 Alphaproteobacteria bacterium | reverse complement strand
CCATCAGGGCTGGCCTCCTTCACCAGCCCTTATTCTGAATCAGAAATTCGGCATGAAGGGAATCCCCTACGACTCATTCAGAAACAAAAGCGCTCTAGATGCCTAGGGCGCGGACTCATTAATGGCGCAGCCAAAGTCTGATAGAGACGAGTTTGATAGCGGCGAGGAAGTTTTCCGGCCTTTTGTCGTACCGGGTCGCAAGGCCGCGGAACTGTTTGAGCTTGTTGAAGAAGCGCTCCACCAGGTTCCGCTGACGATAGAGCCATTGGCTGAAGGCTGGTTTTTCTCGGGCGTTACGGCACGACGGAACGTTCGCCCAGCCTCCCTGGCTGTGGATCTGCGGTCGAAGGCGCTGGCTGTCGTAGGCCTTGTCCGCGAGCAAGATGCCGGACGGCTGGACAGTTTCGAGCAGGGCCTCGCCGGCCGGACAATCATGCGCCTGACCAGGAGAGAGGGAGAGACGAACCGCCCGCCCTTCGGCATCGACGAGAGCGTGGATCTTGGTCGTCAGGCCGCCGCGGGAACGTCCCATGCAGCCATCGTCTGAATCCCCCTTTTTGCCGTCGCCCCATGCTGATGGACGCGGACGCAGGAGCTATCGATCATGATGATGTCGCCATCGTAGGCGGCGCTCACCGCCTCCAGGATCCGATCCCAGACGCCCGCTTTCCGCCATCGAACGAAGCGATTGTAGCAGGTTGTGTGTGGCCCATATCGCTCGGGTATATCCCGCCAGGGTGAGCCTGTTCGGAAGCGCCAGAGAATGCCATTCAGGACCCGCCGATCATCGACGCGAGGCACGCCGCGCGGCTTGTTCGGCAGCAAAGGCTGGATGATTGACCACTCGTGATCGCTCAACTCATGTCGGCGCATGCAAATCCTCCTTCGTTTGAAGGAGCAGAATCATATTTGCAGCGCCAGGGGAATCCCGTTTATGGGTTCACGCCCTAGCCTCAATGCCAATCGCCCATGCGTTCTTCGCTCTCACGTGGTGGAGACCTGCAGTACATCATCCAAAAAATTACGCCGCTGAGGTTCTCGACAGTTATATCAACCCAGCGCGATACCAAGTGTTCACTGTTTTTCCCTGTTCGAAACCTTAGGGAATTGACGCTTCCTGCCCTAGAAAGTCTCCTTTTTACAAGATGTTGTAACGTTTGTTTGTTCATCTGGCACATTTGCCCGTCGATATTCCCTGTAAATTTCGCTGTTCGTAGGGAAATTCCACTAAATAGAGAGCAGTTTTCTACAGACTGCGTGCACAGCCAGATTTTTCCAATCCGCCTGAACAGCCCTGCTGCATACGCCCACAAGCGTCGCCGGCCCGCTTGATGATTTCATAGTGGGTTTCAACTGATACCGCCGGCCCGCTCGTGCTGCGCTTCGGCGGACTGGCGGACGATATCGGCGACTTGCAACAGATGGTGGCCCATTGGGCTGTTTTTGCGCCAGATCATACCGATGGTGCGTTTTGGGCGGGGCTCGCGAAAGTGTGCGATGGACACGGCGGCGGACTTGGTTTCGACCGCCACGGCGATCTCTGGGATCAGTGTGACACCGATACCGGCGCTTACCATTTGCACCAGGGTCGACAGTGAGCTTCCATTCATCAGGTCCCACGGGACCGCCGATGTCATGTTGCAGAATGCCAGAGCCTGATCCCGGAAACAGTGCCCCTCTTCCAGCAGAAGCAGCCGCATCTCCCGCAGCGTTTTGCTGCTGGGAACCGGCTTTCCTTCATCTTCGGCCGGTCGGACCAGAACGAATTCCTCGTCGAACAGGGCGATTTCAGCCAGCGAGGGCTCGGAAACCGGTAACGCCACGACCGCGGTATCGAGCCGGCCTTCCGTCAGGTCCTGGATCAGCTTCTGCGTCAGAGCCTCCCGCATGCGGAGGTCGAGATCCGGATAAATCCGCGTCAGGTTGCCGACGATCGCCGGCAGCAGATAGGGGGCGATTGTCGGGATTACACCGATGCGCAACCGCCCTGCCATGCCCTCGCGCGAAGCGCGGGCCAGGTCTTCCAGATCATCCACCGCTCGCAGGATATCGCGCACGCGCCGGGCGAACTCTTCGCCCAGGCCTGTCAGCCGCACCTGACGGGCGCTGCGCTCGAACAAGGTCGCCCCCAGCGATTCCTCCAATTCCTTGATCTGCATCGACAACGCCGGTTGCGTGACGGCACAAGCGTCCGCAGCGCGGCCGAAATGACCATGCCGCGCCAGGGCTTCCATATAACGGAGCTGTTTGAACGTCAGGTTATTCATAACTTTGACTTATCGGAAAAATCAGAAAATTCAACTTATTTTGATGGCACCCTGTCGCTATGTTCACTGAAGAAAGACAAGGGAGCATAAATGCAAGGGATGGAAAACAAAATCGTCTGTGTCCACAAAGGGATCATCGAATTCCCGGGCGGATGCAGCGGTCACGTTCCGGCTTTGACAGAAACGACCAACCGCCATTTCTTGACGCAGCTTCTGACGCACGAGAAAATGCCGGCAACGGAGATTTGGTCATCGTGCCGGCGGGCCAGCCCAAACGGCTTACCGGGCATTTCCGTTCCCTGTTTTTCGCACAATTCATTCACCGCATCCACGATCGGAGAACATCATGGGCACTAACGATAAGGCCAAAGCGGGCGGATGCCCGGTCCTGCACGGCGGCGCTGCCACTACGTCCAGCGGGATGCGCTCGAACCGCGACTGGTGGCCTAACCAGCTCAACCTGTCGATTCTGCGCCAGCATTCGGAGAAATCCAACCCGATGGGTGAGGATTTCAACTACGCGGAGGAGTTCAAGAAACTCGACCTGGCGGCGGTGAAGAAAGATCTTTACGCGCTAATGACCGACTCGCAAGACTGGTGGCCGGCGGACTATGGCCACTATGGCCCCTTGTTCATCCGCATGGCCTGGCACAGCGCTGGCACCTACCGTACCGGCGACGGCCGTGGCGGTGCCTCCTTCGGCACTCAGCGTTTCGCACCGCTCAACAGTTGGCCGGACAACGCCAATCTGGACAAGGCGCGCCGGCTGCTGTGGCCGATCAAACAGAAATACGGCAACAAGCTGTCCTGGGCCGATTTGCTGATCCTGGCCGGCAACTGCGCGCTCGAATCCATGGGTCTCAAAACCTTTGGCTTCGGTGGCGGCCGCGAGGACGTTTGGGAGCCGGAGGAGGATATCTACTGGGGTGCCGAGTCCGAATGGCTCGGCGACAAGCGCTACACCGGCGACCGCGAGCTTGAGAACCCGCTTGCGGCCGTGCAGATGGGCCTGATCTATGTGAACCCGGAAGGCCCGAACGGCGAGCCGGACCCGATGGCATCCGGCCGTGACATCCGCGAGACCTTCGCGCGCATGGCGATGGACGACGAGGAAACCGTTGCGCTGACCGCCGGCGGCCACACCTTCGGCAAATGCCATGGCGCAGGCGACGCCGCCCTGGTCGGCCCGGAGCCCGAAGCGGCCGGCCTTGAGGCCCAGGGTCTGGGCTGGATCAGCAGCTACGGCAGCGGCAAAGGCGATGATACCATCACCAGCGGCATTGAAGGCGCATGGACGCCGGACCCGATCACCTGGGACAATGGCTATTTCGACATGCTGTTCGGCTACGAGTGGGAGCTGACGAAAAGCCCCGCCGGCGCTTGGCAATGGGTGCCGAAGGACGTAGCGGACAAGGATTTGGCGCCGGCCGCGCACGACGCCTCGAAGCGGGTGACAACCATGATGACCACCGCCGACATGGCGATGCGCATGGACCCGATCTACGAGAAGATTTCGCGCCGCTTCCACGAAAATCCGGACCAGTTTGCCGATGCCTTCGCCCGGGCTTGGTACAAGCTGACCCACCGCGACATGGGCCCAGTTTCGCGCTATCTCGGCCCGGAAGTCCCGTCGGAGGAACTGCTCTGGCAGGATCCGGTTCCCGCAGTCGATCACGAATTGATCGACGCCAAGGACATTGCTGGTCTCAAGAGCAAAATCTTGGCATCCGGCCTGTCCGTTTCGGAACTGGTCGCCACTGCATGGGCGGCCGCATCCACCTTCCGCGATTCGGACAAACGCGGTGGGGCAAACGGTGCCCGCATCCGTCTGGCACCGCAAAAGGACTGGGAAGCAAACCAGCCGGCCCAGTTGACCAAGGTTGTGGGCGCTCTTGAGCAGGTCCAGAAAGACTTCAACGCGGCTCAAACCGGTGGCAAGAAGGTATCGCTCGCCGACCTCATCGTTCTTGGCGGCTGCGCGGCGATCGAGCAGGCGGCGAAGGCAGGCGGCCACGATGTTGAGGTGCCGTTCGCACCCGGCCGCACCGATGCAAGCCAGGAGCAGACCGACGTCGATTCCTTCAGCGTGCTGGAGCCGATTGCCGATGGCTTCCGCAACTATGAGAAGTCGAAGTACACGGTCCGGGCAGAAGAACTGTTGCTCGACAGGGCGCAACTGCTGACCCTGACCCCGCCGGAAATGACGGTTCTGGTCGGTGGCATGCGTGTGCTCGGGGCCAATCATGGGCAATCCCAGCATGGCGTCCTTACGAAAACGCCGGGCGCTCTGACGAACGACTTCTTCGTCAACCTCATGGACATGGACACCACCTGGAAGCCGGTTTCCGATGAGGCGGACCTGTTCGAAGGCCGCGACAGCGCGACCGGTGAGGTGAAGTGGACCGGCACCCGCGTCGATCTGGTGTTCGGCTCAAACTCGCAGCTTCGCGCGCTGGCGGAGATGTATGCCCAGGACGATTCCAAGCGGAAATTCGTTCAGGATTTCGTCGCCGCCTGGACCAAGGTCATGAACGCCGACCGCTTCGATCTCGCCTAATGCGGCCATGAAGGCGTGCTGAGCCTTCGGCACCGAAGCCGCGGCCGATCCGTGTTCCACACGGGTTCGGCCGCGGCTTTTCTTTTGATTTTCCCTTGGCTATCCCGAAGCAGCCAACCTTTACAGGGCTGCGCGCATTGGCGCATGATTTACAGGTGCCCAGCCCGGCGGCGAGAGCCCTCGCATCATGTCACTGAAAGCCTACCGCAAGAAACGCGACCTTTCCCGCAGCACGGAGCCCGCAGGACACAAGGGTGCGATGGGCGGCGATTGCGTGTTTGTCATCCAAAAACATGATGCCAGTTCGCTGCATTACGATTTCCGACTTGCGGTCGATGGCGTCTTGAAAAGTTGGGCCGTGCCGAAAGGGCCGTCTACGGACCCATCCGACAAGCGGCTGGCGATTGCAACCGAAGATCACCCGTTGGACTACGCTGAATTCGAAGGCACGATCCCCAAAGACAGCTACGGCGGCGGCACCGTATTGATCTGGGATCGCGGAACGTATGAGAACATCACCGAAAAGGACGACGGGCTTCGACCCTTGGCAAAAGCGTTGGAGCAAGGTCATGCGCTTGTCCGCCTGTACGGGGAGAAACTGGCCGGCGGCTATGCCCTGCAACGGATCGATGACGAAAAAGGCCACTGGTTGTTGATCAAGATGGACGACGAAGGTGCCGACGCGCGGCGCAACCCGGTTTCCACGCAACCCGAATCCGTTGCCACCGGCCGCACCCTGAAGCAAATCGCACAGGATGCGGCGGAGGACGATTGAGCAATGCCCCGCCTGCCGCCAAACCTGGATGCAGAAGGGGCCAAGGCTTCGGAACCGCCGGATTGGTGCCCGCCCATGCTGGCAACCCTCACCGACGAACGTTTCTCCGACCCCGGCTGGCTTTATGAGCGGAAACTTGATGGGGAGCGGGTGCTGGTATTCCGCGCCGGAAGCCGGGTCCGACTGCTCACCCGAAACAGGAAATGCGTGAACGATACCTATCCGGAGCTTGTGGAGGCACTGGCCAGGCAGCCGCTGGACGATTTTGTTGCCGATGGCGAAGTGGTGGCGTTCGAGGGCGGGCGCACGAGTTTTTCCCGCTTGCAGGGGCGGATGCAGATCCGCGATCCGGACAAGGCGCGGGCCAGCGGGATTGGGATCTATCTTTACCTGTTTGACCTGATGCATGCCGGCGGTTGGGATATCACCCAGCTGCCGCTGCGCCGGCGCAAGGCGCTGCTGAAGCGCGCCATAACGTTTCGCGCCCCTGTACGGCTGGCGGCACACCGCAACGAAGCGGGCGAGGCTTTTTTCAAGGAAGCCTGCGAGAAAGGCTGGGAAGGCATCATTGCCAAACGGGCCGACGCACCCTACCGGCATGGCCGCTCGCGCGATTGGCTGAAATTCAAATGCGCGAAAGGGCAGGAACTGGTGATCGGCGGCTTCACCCGCCCGAAAGGCAGCCGCCACGGGTTCGGCGCCTTGCTGGTCGGATATTATGATGGCGATGCATTGCGGTATGCGGGCAAGGTGGGTACCGGCTTCGATACGGATTTTCTCAAGAATTTCCGGCAATGCCTGGACCGCCGCCGTCAGGACGAAGCACCGTTCAAGCCCGGCCCGGACGAGGCCGGTGCCATATGGGTGCGGCCCGATCTGGTGGCCGAAATCGGATTTACCGAATGGACCAGGGACGGCAAGCTTCGGCACCCGCGGTTCCTGGGCTTGCGGCGCGACAAGGCGGCCAAGGATATCGTGCGAGAGGAGAACCGGCATGACCACCCGCACCTTCACCGTTGACGGCCACCGGATCGCGGTTTCGAATGCGGACAAGGTTCTGTTTCCGGACGATGGCATCACCAAGGCGGACCTTGCCGAATATTACTGCCGCATCGCAAAGGTGACGCTGCCGCACTACCGCGGCCGCCCGGTGACCATGCAGCGTTTTCCCGACGGCATCGCCAAAAGCGGCTTTTTCCACAAGAACATCCCGGACCATTTCCCGGACTGGATCAAATGGGTGGAGGTGCCGAAGGAAGGCGGCACGGTCCGCCATGTGCTGGTCACATCCGCCGCCACGCTCGTCTATCTCGCGGATCAGGGTTGCATCACGCCGCATTTGGCAGTGGCACGTGCGGACAATCCGGACAAACCCGACCGCCTGGTTTTCGACCTGGACCCATCCGATGAGGACTTTGCCAAGGTGCAGGCGGTCGCCCGCGCGGTAAAAGCCGGGCTCGACCGCCACAAGCTGACAAGTTTCGTGCAGACCACCGGCTCGCGCGGCCTGCATATAGTGCTGCCGTTGGACCAATCGGCCGGCTTCGAGGCGCTGCGCGGGTTCGTGCGCAACTTTGCCCAAAACATTGCTGACGACCTGCCGGATATCGCAACGGTCGAACAGCGTAAGGCAAAACGTGGCGACCGGGTTCTGATCGATACCTTCCGCACCGCCTACGGCCAGACCGCGGTTGCGCCCTATGCCGTGCGTGCGCGGACGGGAGCCCCGATTGCCACCCCCTTGCGATGGGACGAAGCGCTGGCGTCCGACATGGGGCCGCAGAAATACACCATCGCGAACATCTTCCGCCGCCTGGCCCAGATGCCGGACCCCTGGCAAGATATCGACCGCGCGCCGGAAAATGCGCAAAGGCTGGCCGAATTGCGCATTTGACCCGGCCTCGCCCCGCTCCGCCAGCGTCCGCCGCGCTACTCCCCAACCATGAGCGCGCTGAGTTCGTCCCGCTTGGCAAGAAGTTCGCGGGCGATATGCGGGACGCCGACCGCCTCCATCTTCTCCGAGATGCCAACCGCAACCAACCCCCGAGTCATGATGCCGTGCGCATCGAACAGGGGGACGGCGACGATCGTCACGCCGCCGATATAGTCGCCACGGTCAACGCCGAAACCGTCGCGGCGGGCTTGTGCGACCTGATCGAGCCATGTTTCGAACGCCGGCGGGTTTTCCCATTTCAGTTCCCGAAACCGCTGCCGCAGCGTCCGCGCGTCCAAGCCATTGAAGGCAGCGACGCAGCGGCCCGTCGCACTGATCAGGTCGGGAAACCGGCTGCCGAGTTCGGCAGACAGGCGGAACGGCAGTTTGGCGTGTGACAGCGCGACCACCACCATCTGCTGCACCGTCAACAACTGCGTTGCCAGGGTTGTTGCCTCTAACCGTTCCGACAACTGGACCAAGATCGGCTGGGCCAGGGTTGCGAAGGTGTTGCGCTGAATGGCGCTGCGGGCAATGGGCAGAATGCCCGCGCCGATGACATAACGTTTCGCTGCCGGGTCGAATTCCACCAGTCCTTCCGCCACCAGCACGCGCAGAATGTGCAGGCAGGTGCTGGGAACCAACCCCAGATCCCGCGCGATCTGGTTGACGCCCAGCGGCTCTGCCGATGCTCCCAGTCGCCGCAGGATCGCAATCGCCCGTGTCACGGCCGGCACCCGGCGATGGGCCGCATCTGCATCCGTTCGCTTTGTCATTCCGGGCTCCGTATCGTGATTTTGTTGTATATAGACAACAAAACTGTTTATTGACAATAAAATTGGCAGTGCCGTAAATTTCTCCGGCCACTTCCAGGGAGGGACAGGCCGTGGCCAGGCTGACCAACTACACATCGTACAGAGACGCGCAGGCGCATTTCTCCAGCCAGGCGCTTTGGGATTTGTTCGATGGGTCGCGCGAACGGCTGAACATCGCGCATGAATGCATCGACCGGCATGCCGGCGCCGACCGCCCCGCCCTCAGCATCGCACGGGCGGATGGGTCGAGCGAAATCATCGGTTTCGCCGAACTTTCCGCCGCCTCCGCCCGCTTTGCCCATTATCTGCAAGCGCGGGGCATCGCGCCCGGCGACCGCGTCGCCATCATGCTGGAGCCGTCGCTGGCATTCTATGCCGCCCTGTTCGGCGCCATGAAAGCCGGCGCCGTAGCCGTGCCGATGTTCACCCTGTTCGGCACCGATGGCATACGGCTGCGCGCCGACGATTGCCGGCCGAAGCTGCTGGTGACAAACGCGGAGAAAGCCGGCGAGGCCCGCTACGCCGGCGGGCCGGATGTTGTCGTCGCGGACGATGCCTTTCTGCAGGGCTTGGAACGCTTCGCAGCGCAGTTCCAATGGCAAACCGCCGGCAACGACCTGGCGGTCCTGCAATACACATCCGGCACGACGCGCCTTCTGCCGGATGCCGTGCGGCACACGCACCGCTCTATCGTGACATTGATGATCGCCGCGCTGTATGCCACCGGCATCCGCCCCGGCGACCGGTTTTTCTGTCCGTCCTCGCCCGCCTGGGGGCACGGTTTATGGCATGGAACGCTGGCCCCGCTCGCCCTTGGCGTTTCCACAGGCACGTTCAGCGGCAAGTTCGACGCCGAGCGTCTGCTGCTGGCGCTGGACGCGTTCGGCATCACCAACCTTTCCGCCGCCGCAACCCACTACCGAATGATCCGAAATTGCGGCAAGGCGCAGAACTTTTCCTACCGGATCAAGAAGCTCTCGTTCACGGGCGAGCCCATCGACAGCGAAACCGCAGCCTTCACCGAAGCACTGTTCGGCACCAAGGTTTGCAGCATGTACGGCACAACCGAGGTTGGCGTCATCCTGGCAAACTATCCGGGAGCGGACGATTTCGAGGTGCGCGACGGCTCGCTTGGCAAGCCCGTGCCGGGGGTCGAGGTCGCGGTGCATGGCCCGAACGGAGTGCAATTGCCGCCGGAAACCATCGGCGAATTGGTCGTGCGCCGCCACAACGGCTGGTTCCCGACCAAGGACCTGGGCCGCACCGATGCCGATGGCTATTTCTACCATGCCGGCCGGGCCGATGACGTGATCATCTCTGCCGGCTGGACCATGAGCGCAGTCGAGATCGAGAACGCAATCCTGAAACACCCGGATGTCGCGGAAGCCGCCGCGATCGGCGTGCCGGACGAAACCCGCGGCCAGATCGTGCGCGCCTATGTCGTGCCGAAGCGCGAGGGCAACAGCGGGCTGGCCGGAGAAATTCAGGAACTGGTCCGCGCCAATCTCAGCCGGCACGAATACCCGCGCCAGATCGAATTCGTTGCCACATTGCCCAAAACGCCAGCCGGCAAGGTCAACCGCAAGGCGTTGCGCGATGCCATCGCCGCAATTGGCGCAGCCTGACCGAAAGCCAATGCAAGCCATGGAGTCCAGAATGAGCGCCAGCAACCAAGACCGCTTTCCCAAAATCACCGAAGAGGGCGTCGCCGCGCTGCGCGAGCGCATCGGCATCAAGATCGAGAGGACGGTCGAGCCCTGGTGCTATGAGGCAACCCGGGACAACATCCGCCACTACGCCCACGGCATCGGCGACGACAACCCGCTCTGGTGCGACCCCGCCTATGCAAGACAGACCAAGTATGGCGACGTGATCGCCCTGCCCAGCTTTCTGTTCGCAACCAGCCGTATCATTTCCGGCTATGTCGGCGGCCTGCCCGGCGTGCACGCCATGTGGTCGGGGGCGGACTGGACGTGGCACAAGCCGATCGCCCGCAATACCGAAATACAGACCGAAGCCTGGCTGAAGGATTTGGTCGAACACGATACCCGCTTTGCCGGCAAGGCGATTCAACAGATTTATCATGTAAACTTTTACAACACCGACGGCGACCTGCTGGCCGAGGCAGACAGCTGGTGTTTCCGCACCGATCGCGACCATGCGCGGGAAAAGGGCACGAAATACAGCGACGTACGGTCCCGCCCGCTGCGGACCTACACCCAGGAAGAACTGGATTCCTACAACCGCTATTACGAGCAGGAGAAAATCCGCGGCGCCGACACGCTGTACTGGGAAGACGTGCGCGAGGGCGAGGACCTGCCGACCATGGTCAAAGGGCCGATGACGGTCACCGGCTTCATCGCCTATGCCCAGGGCTGGGGCGGCCTGTATATCCGCGCCAACAAGCTGGCCTGGCAGCAGCAGTCAAAACACCCGGGCCTTGGCATTCCGAACCGCCGCGGCATCCCCGATTGCCCGGAACGGGTCCATTGGGAGGAGGAATTCGCCCTGAAAGTCGGCGCGCCCGGCGCATATGACTACGGCCCCGAACGCTGTTCCTGGCTGACCCACCAGGTCACCAACTGGATGGGCGACGATGGCTTCCTGTTCAAGGCGAAATGCCAGGTGCGCAGGCACAACCCGGAGGGGGATATTCTGCTGATCCACGGCCAAGTCGTCCGCAAATTCATTGAAGACGGCAAGGCGTTGGTCGAGATCTCGCAGCGGGCCGAAAACCAGGATGGCGAACTTTCGGCCATGGGTTCCGCCGTCGTGCAGTTGCCACAGCGCAAAAGCTGAACCCTGCGCCAGCGGCCGCCGCCACCGCCCGGCTAGTTGTAATCATAAGCGGCCACGAAAGTGGTTGCGAGTTGATCGGCAAATCGGGCGGCAGCCACCGGCAGGGTGCGGTCGCGCAGATGCCCCAGATAGAGCAGTCCTGGCGGCACATCGCGGCTGTCGAGCGGTACGCTAACCCGGCCCGGAGACTGCTCCGGCAGTCCGATGGGGATTTGGAAAGCGATGATATCGGCGGCCCCGCCGCAGGCGACCAGGAATTCAAAACTGTCGGACTGGATCAGCGGTTCCAGCCGGGTACCAAGCCGGGCCGCACTGGAATCCAGCAGGTAACGCACGCCATAAGGCGCCAGAGGCAATGCCAGCGGAAACTGCTGGCATTCCCGCAACCGCACGCTTTCCTGCCCCGCCAACGGATGATCGGCCGCCATGACCGCACAAACCGGCTGGCGGACGGTCAGGATCGTGTGAAAATCGGCAAAGCGGGTCGGCTCGAACACCAACGCCAGATCGGCCTCGTGCTCCACCAATGCACGCTCCGCCGCCTCACGGTCGCGCAAGTGTACACTGAAACTGACCGCCGGATGGTCTGTCCGGTACTGCTGAATCTGCCTGGGGAGGAAATAGGGCAGCAGCGCCTGGCTGCACGCAATCGCCACATGGCCGCGCCGCACCCCCGCCAAGTCGGCAATTTGCGAGCGCACCCGGTCCATATCCGACGCCTGGGTGCGGATATGGTGGATCAGCAATTCGCCGGCCGTGTTCAGCCGCACCCCACGGGGCAGCCGCTCGAAAATCGGCGCTCCCAGTTCCTCCTCCAGCGCCAGAATCCGCCGGTTCAGCGCAGATGGCGTGATCGCCAGCGCCTCCGCCGCCTTGCGGATCGACCCGATCCTGGCGACTTCGATCAGATAGGTCAGCGGTTTGAGTTGGGGCACAGGCACGCCTCGCCATAGTGATGAATAAAATGCATCGCTCTGCTGATTTCTTAGCAGACGACTGCACCACTTTCCATGGCTACCTTCCACAGCACCGAGGCTTAAACCCGCCCGTCCGGCAAGCAGGAGACAGGAACCATGGACCGCCGCAGTTTTCTCAAAGGCACAGGCGCCGCTGCTATCGGCGCGGCGATGCTGCCATTCCTGAAAGTCATGCCCGCATCGGCAGCGCCTGGCGGCGTGGCGGTGGTGGCGATCAGCCAAACCATCAATTCGCTGGACCTGCACCGTTCCGGAACCAACCGGCCCAGCTACCAGATCGCGGTGAACTGCTATGACCGGCTGGTGTCGTTCGGCACCAAGACCATGCCGGATGGCTCGCTCTCCTACGACTACAGCGTGATCGAGCCGGACCTGGCCGAAAGCTGGGAATTGGCCGAAGACGGCATGTCCATGACCTTCAGGCTGCGCGACAACGCCGTGTTCGCCGACGGCTCGCCTGTCACCGCAGCGGACGTGAAATGGTCGCTGGACCGCGCGGTGTCGCTCGGCGGCTTCCCGGCGGTGCAGATGAAGGCGGGCTCGCTGGAAAAGCCGGAACAGTTCGTCGTGGTCGATGACAAGACCTTCCGCATCGACTTCATCCGCCCCTCGAAGCTGACCCTGCCCGATCTGGCGGTCCCGGTGCCGATGATCATCAATTCCAAGGTCGCGAAGGCGAACGCCACGACGGAAGACCCCTGGGCGACCGAGTACCTGCACCGCAACACCGCCGGCAGCGGCGCCTTCACCATTGCCCGGTGGGACCCAGGCCAACAGTTCGTCTATCAGCGCAACGACAAGTGGACGAGCGGGCCGCTGCCTGGCGTGCAGCGCGTCGTGGTGCGGGAGGTGCCGTCGCAGGCGACCAGCCGGGCGCTCGTCGAGCGCGGCGACGTGCACCTGGCCTTCGGCATTCCAGACAAGGATGCGCGGGAGCTGGCGGCGAAGGAGAATCTGACGGTCGTCGGCACGCCGATCGAAAACTGCATCTATTGCCTCTGCCCGAACCTGGCTTTCGAGCCGTTCCAGGACAAGAAGGTGCGCCAGGCCATCGCCTATGCCGTGCCGTATGCGGACATTTTCCAGACCGCCGCCTATGGCCAGGGCGTGCCGATGTGGGGCGCGGAATCGGCGCTGCCTGAGGATATCGCCTGGCCGCAGCCCTTCCCGTACAGCACCGACCTGGACCGGGCGCGGGATCTGATGGCAGAGAGCGCACACAAGGACGGCATCAAAACCACCCTGTCCATCGACCTGTCGCTCGCCGCATGGATGGAGCCGGCCGCGCTGATGATCCAGGAGAACCTAGCCAAGATCGGGATCGAGACGAGCGTCGACAAAATCCCCGGCGCCAACTGGCGCACGGCGGCCCTGGTCGAGAAGCGGCTGCCGCTGCACCTGGAGAATTTCGGCGGCTGGCTGAACTACCCCGACTATTACTTCTTCTGGGCCTACATCAAGGGCCACCTGTTCAATTCCTCCAACTACGACAACCCGGAGGTGGCGCAACTGGTGGACAAGACGCTGCATATGCCGACGGACGATCCGGACTATGCACCCAAGATCAAGCGCCTGATCGCCATCGCGTTCGAGGACGTGCCGCGCATCCCGTTGTGGCAGCCAAGCCTGAACTCCGCCATGCAGCCCTCCCTCGACGGCTACGAATACTGGTTCCACCGCCAGCTTGACGCGCGCAAGTTTTCGGTGAGTTAAGCGCCGCAGCAGGAAGGAAAAGCCCGATGGCATCCGCTGGCCGTATCCGCATGATGCTAGGCCGCCTCATCCAGGCCCTGCCGGTCCTGTTCGGAGTGGTGCTGGTCACCTTCCTGCTGACCCGCGCACTGCCGGGCGACCCGGCCGCCTATTTTGCCGGGCCGGCGGCCGACGAGCAGTCTATCCAGCAAATCCGGGAATCGCTGGGGCTGGACCTGCCGCTCTGGCAGCAGTTCTTCCTCTATATGGGCGACCTGGCGCAAGGCAATCTCGGCACCTCCATCTCCACCGGCCAGCCGGTGCTGGAGGAGCTGGGTCGCCGCCTGCCCGCCAGCCTGGAACTCACGCTGGGTGCGCTGCTGCTTTCCCTGGCGATCGCAATCCCGATGGGCGTTCTGGCCGCCACCAGGCCCGGCAAGCCGATCGACCATATCTGCCGGATCGTCGCCACCGCTGGGGTCTCACTGCCAACCTTCTTCACCGGCATCGCCCTGCTGTTCGTGTTTTATTACCTACTCGGCTGGGCGCCGTCGCCGGTGGGACGGCTGGATTTCTTCTATCTGCCGCCGCCGCACATCACAGGTTTCTATACCGTCGATGCCGTACTGGCCGGCGACCTGGAGACCGCATGGGCGGCGCTCGGCCAGCTCATGCTGCCGATGGTGACACTTGCCGTGTTCACGCTGGCGCCCATCGCCCGGATGACACGGGGCGCCATGCTGCAGGCACTGAACAGCGACTTCATCCGCACGGCCCGGGCGGCGGGGCTGTCGCCGCGCGTCGTCCTCAACCGCTACGCCTTCCGCAACGCGATGCTGCCGGTGATCACCACGCTTGGGATGGTGTTCTCGTTCACACTGGGGGCGAACGTGCTGGTGGAGAAGGTGTTTGCCTGGCCAGGCATCGGCTCCTTTGCCGTCGATGCGCTGGTGGTCTCCGACTACGCGGCGGTGCAGGGCTTCGTGCTGTCGATGGCGCTGCTGTTCGTCGGGCTGAACCTGCTGATCGACATCGCCTATACCCTGATCGATCCGAGGATTGCGGCCAATGACTGACATTTCCGCAGCACCGGCCCGCACCGCTCCGAAAAGCCACCTGGTCTATGTCCTGACCGAAAACCCGGTCAGCATTGTCGCCATCGCAGGATTCGCCATCGTCGTGTTCGCCGCCGTGTTCGGCCCGGCGGTCGCGCCGTACGACCCCCTGGCGACGAACGCCGCGGTGGCTTTGCAACCACCCTCCTGGAGCCATTGGTTCGGTACGGACCAGTTGGGTCGGGATGTGTTCAGCCGGGTGCTGGCCGCCGCGCGGCTGGACCTGATGATCGCGGTCGCCGCGGTGACGCTGTCCTTCTTCATCGGCGCCGCCATCGGCTCCATGGCCGGCTATTTCGGTGGCTGGGTGGATAGGATCAGCGGCCGGGTGATCGACACGATCATGGCCTTTCCGCTGTTCGTGCTCGCCATGGGCATTGTCGCGGCCCTTGGCAACTCGGTCGAAAACATCATCTACGCCACTGCCATCATTAACATTCCATTCTATGCCCGCGTCGCCCGGGCGGAGGCCGCGATCCGGCGCAATGCCGGCTTCGTGCAAGCAGCCAGGCTCTGCGGCAACGGCGACTTCCGCATCCTGGCGATGCAAGTGTTCCCAAACGCGCTGCCGCCGCTGGCGGTGCAGGCCTCGCTCAACATGGGCTGGGCGATCCTGAATGCTGCCGGCCTCTCGTTCATCGGCCTGGGCGTGCGCCCGCCGACGCCGGAATGGGGGATCATGGTGGCGGAAGGCGCCAATTTCATTGTCTCCGGCGAATGGTGGCTCGCGATCTTCCCCGGCCTGGCGCTGATGTTCACCGTGTTCACCTTCAACCTGCTGGGCGATGCCGTGCGCGACATCGTCGACCCGAGGCAACGGACATGACCGGGCATTCGCAACCGCTGATCTCGGTTCGCAACCTGACCGTCGAATTCGGCACGCGGGAAGGCGTGGTCCAGGCCGTGCGCGACGTTTCCTTCGATCTGGCGCGGGGCGAGACGCTCGGCATTGTCGGCGAGTCCGGTTCCGGCAAATCGGTCACCTCCTTCGCGCTGATGGGCATACTGGATGCGAACGGCCAGGTGGCGGAGGGGGAGATGACCTATTCCGGCATCGACCTGCGGCGCGCCAGCCAGCGCCAGATGCGCGACATCCGCGGGCGTGAGATCTCCATGATCTTCCAGAACCCGCGCAGCGCGCTGAATCCGATCCGCAAGGTCGGCCTGCAAATCGAGGATGTGCTGCGCGAGCATGCGGTTGCGGCCGGAGGTGAGGCACGCCGGCGCGCGGTGGCGTTGCTGGACCGGGTACGCATTCACGACCCCGAAAACCGCTATCACGCCTATCCGCACGAGCTTTCGGGCGGCATGTGTCAGCGCGTGGTGATCGCGCTGGCGCTCGCCTGCAAGCCGCGCGTGCTGATCGCAGACGAGCCAACCACCGGCCTGGATGTGACGACGCAGAAAACCATCATGGACCTGGTGCACGATCTGGCGTCGGAGCAGGGGCTTTCCACCATCCTGATCACGCATGACCTGGGGCTGGCATCCAGCTATTGCGACCGCATCGTCGTGATGCAGCGGGGCGAGGTGGTGGAGGCCGCGCCGGTCGGTACCCTGTTCGCGGCACCGCGCCACCCCTACACCCGCGCGCTGATCGAGGCGACACCCCGGCGCACCGGCTCGGTGCGTGCGTTGCTGCCGCCGGACGACCCGCGCCGCCTAAAGCCCGACCCTCGGCCGAAGAACGGGGAATCGGAGCCGCTGCTCTCCGTGGAGGGTCTGACCAAGGAATTCGGCGGCGATGCGCTTGCGCCACGCTGGCTGCCCCGGCGCAAGCGACAGCACGAGGGCGAAACCGGCGCCTTCCGCGCCGTCGACAATCTGTCCTTCGACCTCAAAGCCGGCGAGAGCCTGGGGCTGGTGGGAGAGTCCGGCTGCGGCAAATCCACCACCTCCATGATGATCATGCGGCTGCTGGACCCGACCGCCGGCGCAATCCGGCTGGCGGGCGAGGACATCGCCAGCATTCCCGCGGCGAAGTTCGCGCGGCACCCGGCCCGGGCCAAGCTGCAATTCGTCTTTCAGGATGCGACCGACGCACTCAACCCGCGCTTCAGCGCCCGGCGCTGCATCGCCGATCCGCTGCTGCGTCTCGGCGATCTCAAGAACGGTGCGGCGGTGGCCGCCCGTGTCGAGGAACTGGCCGACCTGGTGAACCTGCCGCGGGAGTTGCTGACCCGCTTTCCGCACCAGCTTTCCGGCGGGCAGAAGGCGCGCGTCGGCATCGCCCGCGCCATCGCGCTCAACCCCCGGCTGCTGATCCTGGATGAGCCGACGGCGGCGCTGGACGTTTCGGTTCAGGCCGTCGTGCTGAATCTGCTGGCCGACCTGCGCGCGCAACTGGGCATGAGCTATCTGTTCGTCAGCCACGACCTGAACGTCGTCCGCTTGCTCTGCGAGCGGGTGATGGTGATGCGCGGTGGCAAGATCGTCGAGCAGGGCCGAACGGAGCAGGTGATGAACCAGCCCGAAACCGACTACACACGGCAACTCCTCGCCTCCAGCCCGGAGCCGCCGCCCACCCTTGCCGCCCTGGAGGCCGCGGAATGACCCTGACCCTTGCCGAATACCGCCAGGCCTATGCCAATGGCGCAAAGCCCCGTGACCTGATCGCGGCCGCATTGGCCCGGCTGGAAAAAGCGGCGGACCCCGGCATTTTCCTGCACTTGGCGGACTCCGCCGCCATCGACGCCGCCATTGCCGCGCTCGGGCCATTCGATCCGGTGGCGAAGCCGCTCTGGGGCGTGCCGTTTGCGGTCAAGGACAATATCGACATCGCCGGCATGCCGACCACCGCCGCCTGCCCCGCCTATGCCTACATGCCGGCGGAGGATGCCGCGGTGGTCGCCCGGTTGCGGACGGCGGGGGCAATCCCCATCGGCAAGACCAACCTGGACCAGTTCGCGACCGGCCTGGTCGGCGTGCGCACGCCCTACCCGGTGCCGCGGAACGCGCTCGACCCCCGGCTGGTGCCCGGCGGCTCCAGTTCCGGCTCGGCGGTGGCGGTGGCATTGGGCGTGGTGCCGTTCGCACTCGGCACGGATACCGCTGGCTCCGGGCGGGTGCCGGCGGGATTGAATGGCATCGCCGGCCTGAAGCCCAGCCTCGGCGCACTTTCCAACCGCGGCGTCGTGCCCGCCTGCCGCAGCCTGGATTGCGTCTCGATCTTTGCGGCCTCTGCCGAGGATGCGCTGATCGTATTCGAAGCCACTGCCGGATACGACCCGGAAGACGCCTATTCGCAACCGGTCGCCCAGGCTTCGCCCTGGCAGGCTTTTTCCGGCCTGAGTGTGGGCGTCCCAGCCGTGGCCGACCGGCAATTCGATGGCTCCGCTCCCGCCGCTGCGGCCTATGCCAGCGGGCTGGAGCGGCTTGCGGCGTCCGGCCTGCAGATCAGGGAACTGCCATTTCAGGCGTTCTACGATATTGCCGCGCTGCTGTATGAAGGCCCCTGGGTGGCGGAGCGGTATGCCGCCATCCGCGGATTTATCGAGGAGCGCCCCGAGGCCCTGCACCCCGTCACACGCCAGATCATTGGCAAGGCCCCGGCCTTTTCCGCCGCCGATGCCTTCACGGCATCCTACCGGCTGGCCGGCCTGCGGCGGGCCGTGGAGCCGCTGCTGGCGTCCGTGGACCTGCTCTGCGTGCCGACCGCACCCCGCAACCCGACGGTGGCGGAGGTTGCGGCGGACCCTGTGGGTGTCAATTCCATGCTGGGGACATACACGAATTTCGTGAATCTGCTGGGCTTGTGCGGTCTCAGCCTGCCCTGTGCACCCCGCCCCGATGGCGAGCCGGCGAGCTTGACACTGCTGGCGCCGGCCGGCCATGACCTGCGTCTGGCACGACTGGCAGCGGCATTGCAGCCCGGCCTTGCCGCCACGGGTTCCGGCGACACAGTGCTGCTGGCAGTGGTCGGCGCTCATCTCGCCGGCATGCCGCTGAACCATCAACTGCACGATCTGGGCGCCGCCTTTGTTGAGGCGGCCGAGACGGCGCCGTCTTACCGCCTGTTCGCCCTGCCGGATAGCGTTCCACCCAAACCCGGCATGTTGCGGGTGGACGACGGGCAGCCGATCCAGGTGGAACTCTACCGGCTCAGCCCCGCTGCCTTTGGCCGGTTCGTGGCGGCTATACCCGGCCCGCTTGGCGTCGGTGATATCACTCTGGCGGACGGGCGGTCCGTCAAAGGTTTTCTGGTCGAAGCCGAAGCCGTACGCGGTGCCCGCGACATCACCGAATACGGCGGCTGGCGCGCCTACGTTTCCGCCGCCTGAACAGGCGGGGACAAGGCGAAGCGGCACCAGCCGCGCATCGATTTACGCCAACTGCCGGGCGAGATAACGGACGCTGCCATCGACGGTGAAGAACTGCGGCGCGTCTGCCTCCGGAATATCCACGCCCAGGCGTCCGTGCAGGGCCGCAATGATGTTCAACATATCCATCGAATCCAGGTCCAGCGCATCGCGAAGATCGGCATCCGGCGCGACGCTGCCGGGGTCTGCATCCGGTGCGATGGTCGTGATTTCCTCGAACAGAATGGCCTTGATTTCGTCCTCGGTCATAGGGTCTCCGGCGTTTGCAGCAATTTGTCGATCGCGTTCAGCAGCAGCGCGCCGCGATGGCCGTCGCTGGCGCGGTGGTCGGCGGCGAGCGATACCTGCACCTGCATCCGGGGTTCGACCCGGTCTTCGATGACGGCGGGCCGCAGCACTGCCTTGCCGAACCCGATCAGCGCCACCTGCGGCGGGTAGATCACACCCCAAAGCCCTTCCACCCCGCGCTCGCCCAGGCTGGAAACAGTGGCGGTCGAATCGGTCAATTCCGACGAGCGCACACGGCCTGCCCGCATGCGCTGTGTGGCATCGCGCAGGGCAGCCATCAAGGTGTCGATTGAAAGCGTGTCCGCGTCACGGATCGCCGGCGCGATCAGGCCGCCGCCGCGAATTGCGATGCCAACGCCCAGATGAACCGCTTTGGCGGGGCGGTATTCGCCCTCGATATAATGGCCATTCAATTCGGGATACTGTTTCAGGGCCAGCGCGCTGGCCTTTAGCAATAGGGCCGCCAGCAGCAGCCGCTCCGTTGGCGCGCGTTCCGCATTGGCGGCGGCGAGCCAGCTTGTGGCGGCCTCCAGGTCGATGGTGTGTTGCAGATAGTAATGGGGAATTTCCCGTTTGGAGCGGGCCATGGCAGCGGCGATGGCCTTGCGCATCTCGCCCATGTCCAGGCCGCGGCGGGCCTGCTGACGCGGCTGCCCCTTGGGGCCGGGCGCGGCTTCGGCGGCGCCCGGCACGTCGGCCGAGACAATGGCGCCACCCGGCCCGGAGCCTTTCAGACCTGCCAAATCCACGTTCTTTTCCGTCGCCAACCGCCGGGCTGCGGGTGACGCCAGAATGCGGCCGCTGGGGCCTTCGGCATGTGGCGATGGTGTCGGTTTTGCGGGGGGCGCAACCGGTCCGGGCCGCGGCGCTTTCTGCGCCGGCGCAGCAGAGGCGGATGCAGATGGAGGAGCCGCCGCCGGTACCGGTTCGTCATCCAGGCCTACGATTTCCGCCATCGGCGCGCCGACGGGGACGGTTTCGCCTTCCTGCAGCAGCAGCCTGCCGATAGTGCCCGCCTCGAAAATTTCGATCTCAATGGCGCCTTTCTGGGTCTCCACCACCGCGATAATGTCGCCGCGCTTCATCGGCTGGCCTTCTGCCACCAGCCATTCGACCAGCGTTCCATCCTCCATATCGGAGCCGAGCGAAGGCATTTTGAACAAGCCCATGGTGCCTAGCGCCCCAGCGTCTCGCGCGCGGCCTGGACGATGCCGGGCACCTGCGGAATGGCGGCGTCCTCCAGATGCTTGGGATAGGGGATCGGCACCTCCACACTACACACCCGCCCGACCGGTGCGTCCAAATCCCAGAAGGCCTGCTCGGTGATGCGCGCGCTGATTTCCGCCGAAAGGCTGCCGGAGCGCCAGCCCTCGTCCACGATTACCGCCCGCCGCGTCTTGCGAACCGACGCCATGATGGTCGCGTCGTCCAGCGGGCGCAGGGTGCGCAGGTCGATCACTTCCGCCGCAATATCCTGCTCCGCCAGGTCCTCGGCCGCCTGCAAGGTTTTGTGGAGCGAGCCGCCGTAGGTGATCAGCGTGACCTGATCGCCCTCGCGCCGCACCGCGGCATTGCCGATATCCACCGGCCCGGCATCGGCGGCCAGCTTGCCCTTCATGTTGTAGAGCAGCGCGTTTTCGAAGATTAGCACCGGGTCGGGGTCTTGCAGCGCGGTCCAGAGCATGCCGCGCGCGTCCTCCAGCGTGGCCGGCGCCAGCACGCGAATGCCGGGAATGTGCGCAAACCAGCCCTCCAGGCTGTGGGAATGCTGGGCGGCCAACTGCTTGCCGGCCCCGGTCGCCATGCGGATCACCACCGGCACACCGAACTGGCCGCCCGACATGTGCCGGATGGTGGCGGCGGTGTTCATGATCTGGTCAAGCGCCAGCAGGCTGAAATTGACCGTCATCACCTCCACAATAGGCCGCATGCCACCCATGGCGGCACCGATGCCCGCGCCGGTGAAGGCGGATTCGGACAGCGGCGTGTCGCGGATGCGCTCCTCGCCGAATTCCTCCAGCAGGCCCATGCTGACAGCGTAGCAGCCGCCATAGGCGCCCACATCCTCGCCCATCAGGAAAACGCGCTCGTCTTGAAGCATGGCCTCGCGGATGGCGGCACGGACAGCCTCGCGGTAGGTGGTTTCGGTCTCACTCATTGCACCGCCTCCGGTCCTTCCGCCATCACGTCGCGGGTCAGATCCTGGATAGGCTCCCACGTGCCGGCTTCGGCGAAGGCGACGGCGTCATCCACCTCCCTCGCCACTTGCGCCTCGATCCGCTCCAGGTCGTCATCATGAATGAAGTGGGTGCCGGTCGCCCATTCGGTCAGGCGCTTGATCGGTCCCTGCTCCCGCATCGCCTCCACCTCCGCCTTGTCGCGGTAAAGCTGGGCATCGAACATGGAGTGGGCGCGAAAGCGATAGGTGCGGCATTCCAGAAACCGCGGCGCGCCACTCTCCCGCACCGCCGCCACCGCCTCCCGCGCTGCCGCCTCCACATCCACCACATTCATGCCGTCCACGGCGCGCGCCTCGATGCGGTAGCTCGCAGCCTTTTTGTGGATGTCAGTTTCGGATTCGGAGCGGTCCAGCGCCGTGCCCATGGCGTAGCGGTTGTTCTCGCAGACGAACAGCACCGGCAGTTTCCAGAGCGCGGCCAGATTCAGGCTCTCGTGGAACTCGCCTTCCGCCGCCGCGCCCTCGCCAAAAAAGCAGACGGTGACACGGCTGCGCTTCTGCATCTTGTCCGCCAGCGCCAAGCCGATGGCGAGCGGCAGACCGCCGCCGACAATGGCATTGCCGCCATAAAATCGCGTTTCGGCGTCGAAAATGTGCATGGAGCCGCCACGGCCGCGGCTGCAACCTTCCTGCTTGCCGTACATCTCCGCCATGATCTTGGTCATGGGGATGCCGCGGACGATGGCGTGGCCATGCTCGCGATAGGTGGCGACGATGGCGTCGTCCGGCTCCACCGCCTCCATCACCCCGGTCGCGACCGCTTCCTCGCCGATATAGAGATGCAGGAAGCCGCGGATTTTCTCCTGCGTGTAGAGTTCCGCACATTTTTCCTCAAACCGGCGAATGCGGATCATCTGGGTCAGCAGGTGCAGCACATGCTCCCGGCTGACGCGCGGATGGGGGCTTTGGCGGGGCTCGGTCATCGCTCGTCGGTCTCCAGGGTGGAGGTGTCGCCTTCCGGCAGGCCCAGCTCACGCGCCTTCAACAACCGCCGCATGATCTTGCCGGAGCGGGTCTTGGGCAGCACTTCCCGAAAGGCGATCTCGCGCGGCGCCACCGCCGGCCCCAGACGCGAGCGGGCATGGCCGATGATCTGGCGTTTCAGCGCATCGGAGGCTTCGAAGCCTTGGTGCAGCTGCACATAGGCCTTCACCACCTCGCCCATGCGTTCGTCCGGCAAGCCGATCACGGCGGCCTCTGCCACCGCTTCGTGCTCCATCAGCGCGCTTTCGACCTCGAACGGGCCGATCAGGTGGCCGGCGGATTTGATCATATCGTCCGCCCGGCCGACGAACCAAAAATAGCCGTCGGCGTCGCGCATCGCGAGGTCGCCGGTCAGGTACCAGCCGCCCGCGAATGCCTTGGCATACCGTTCCGGATTGCTCAGGTAGCCGCGGAAGATGGAAGGCCAGCCGGGCCGCAGCGCCAGTTCACCGACCGCGTGTGGCTTCGTCAGTTCGCGCAAATCGCCGCCTTCCGTCTCGACAATGCCCGCCTCAATGCCGGGAAGCGGCTTACCCATGGAGCCGGGTTTGACGTCCATGGCGGCGTAGTTGGCGATCATGATGCCGCCCGTCTCCGTCTGCCACCAGTTGTCATGGAAGGGCTTGCCAAAGGCTTGGTTGCTCCAAACCACCGCCTCCGCATTCAGTGGCTCGCCGACGCTGGCCATGAAGCGCAGGCGGGAGAGGTCGCGCCCCTGCAAGGGGCCCGTGCCGATTCGCATCAGCATGCGGATGGCGGTTGGTGCCGTGTACCAAACCGTGACCTTCTCCGCCTCCAGAATGCCGTACCAGCGGTCCGCATCGAACTCGGCCTCGTCCACGATCATGGTCAGGCCGTTGGTCAACGGCGAGATGATGCCGTAGCTGGTTCCTGTCACCCAGCCGGGGTCGGCAGTGCACCAGAAGATATCGTCCTCGTGGAAGTCCAGCGCATAGCGGCCGGTGACGTGGTGGGCCACAACCGCCTCGTGCACGTGCATGGCGCCCTTGGGCTTACCGGTGGTGCCGCTGGTGAAGTGGAGCAGCGCCAGATCGTCGGGCTTGGTTTCCGCGGTTCCGAAATCGGGCGACGCCGCATCGAACAGAGGCCGTAGGGCCTTCGCCCCCTCCGGCACGCTGTCATCCCCATCCACCAGCAACACATGCTTGAGCGAGGGCAGTTCAGAGCGCCACGCCGCAACCTTGCGCTCATAGAGCGCCCTGGTCGTGACCAGCACCGCGGCCTCGCCGATTTCCATACGGGTGCGCACCGGATCGGGCCCGAAGGCGGAAAATAGCGGTGAGAACACCAGCCCCGCCTTCAATGTTCCGAGGACGGTAACGTACAGTTCCGGCACCCGGCCCAGGAGCGAGAAAACCCGATCCCCCTCGCCAAGGCCCAGCTTGTGCAGCATGGCGGCGAATTTGGCCATGTCGCGTTGCAGGTCGGCATAGGTGATGTCGCGCCGCTCGCCGCTCTTGCCCAGCCAGCGGATCGCGGTCTTGCGGCCGTGGCCAGCGGCAACGTGCCGGTCCATCGCCTCGTGCGCAATGTTGAGGCCGCCGCCCGGCAATCCTTCCAGCAGCGCCCGCGCGGCATCCCACGAGAAGTTTGCGCATTCGGCCTCATAGTCGCGGAGCACCGGTGCGGCCTGTTCAGGGCCCGGTGTTTTCACGATGCGCTGTTCCATGCCGCCGCACCCTTTTCAGCCTGACGCTGCCGACGGTTCTTTCGGCTGCCGGAACAGCATTTGTCGAAGCAGGCAGCAGGACCATGATCTAGGTCAATCCCTTACTGGACCTGTTTGCATACTCCGTAACCCCTCCGGGTGGCTTGAGCGATTGACGGTGCAGCGGCCCGATGGCTAGTCTTTCCGTAACGAGTGAAAATCGAACAATAATTCACCCGCGGCAATGTTCGCCAAAACAGGCCGCACATCTGGAGGAAACGATGAAATTCTACCCATTTTTGGGCGGCGTGCTTGGTGCCGCAATCGGTCTGGCTGCGTCGGCATTCGCACCGCAGGATGTCTCGGCAACGACGATCAGTTCAGCCGTGGGCGTCGGCACCAACAGCGTGCAGTTCTACACGCATGACCGCCTAGCCAAGTTCATGGAAGAGAACAGCGACCTGTCCATCAAGGTCTATCCGCTGTCGCTGTTGAACCTCAAGGAAACGCCGCCCGGCATCCGGGACGGCATCGCCGACATGGGCTTCGTGCTGCCGCCCTACTATCCCGCAGAATATGCCAACTTCAACCTCGCTGCCGACCTTTCCATGCTGTCGACCACCGGCCGCCAAGTGAAAAGTCCCGGTGCGGCAATGGCAGGGGCGACATCCGAATACGTGTTCTTCAATTGCCCGGACTGCCAGAAAGAGTTCCTGCAACAGAATCAAATCTATCTGGGCACCGGTTCAACACCGACCTACATCCTGCTCTGCACCGCCCCGATCCGCAACGCGGACGACCTGAAGGGCAAGAAACTGCGGTCCGGCGCATCCAATTTCGGCCGTTGGGCGGAGAATTTTGGCGCCACCAAGGTGACGATTCCCGGCAATGACGTTTACGAAGCGATGAGCCAGGGCGTGATCGACTGTGCCATGATGTCGGCCACCGAATTGACGAACATCTCGCTGTTCGACGTAACCAAGGCCATCACCCGCCGGGTGCCGGGCGGCGTGTTTTCGGGAGTTGCCACCAACAATGTCGGAACCAGCGTCTGGCGCGATCTGACCCTTGAACAGCGCACCGCGTTTTTAAAGGGCTCGGCCCGGGCGCAGGCGGATTTCACCTGGAAATTCTATGCCGACGCCAATCGCAACCTGGAAGCCGCACCCGACAAGGGCATCGAAATCATCGAGCCGTCGCCCGAACTCTTGGCCAGCACGGAAGAATTCGTGAAAGCGGATCTCGCCGTCATCAGCGCCCAATATACGCGCGATTACCGTATCGAAAATGCCGACGCGAAAATCGCCAAAATAGCGGAACTGGTGGAAAAATGGAAAGGGCTGACCGCCGGCCTGGAGGACGACCCGGAAGGATTGGCAAAAGTCTATTGGGACGAAATCTTTTCCAAGATCGACCCTGCAACCTACGGCATACAGTAACCCATCCGGGGATAATCCTGAGCCGGCTTGACCGGCTCAGGATTTTACGGAACGCCCCGCGCTATTCAGCCGCCAGCGCCGCCGGCGGCTCTTGACGGCCCAGGACAATGCGCCCTGGCAGGGCGCCGGTCGACTGGCCGTTGCGCTGGGTGACAGTGCCGGAAACAATGGTGGCGTCGTACCCTTCCGCCCTCTGCACCAGCCGGCGGCCGCCCATGGGCAGGTCATAGGCCACCCGCGGCGGGTCGAGGCGCAGGTTCTCGAAATTGATGATATTGATGTCCGCCTTGTAACCCGGCGCAATCAGGCCACGGTCATACAGGCCGAATGCCTCCGCCGCGCGGCGGGTTTGCAGCGCCACCATGTGGGAGAGCGGCAGTTTTTCTCCGCGCGAACGGTCCCGCGCCCAATGACTCAACAGGAAGGTGGGGAAGCTGGCGTCGCAGATGATGCCGCAATGCGCACCGCCGTCCGACAGGCCCGGAATGGCAGCCGGGTGCTGCATCATCTCGTAAAGCGGCTCCAGGTTCGCGTCCGAATAGTTAAGGGCCGGCATGTAGAGCATGCCGCGGCCCTCGTCCACCAGCATCGCGTCATAGGCGATGGACTCTGGGCTGACGCCCTCGGCACGGGCGCGCGGGCCAATGGCACATTCCGCCGGCTGCTCATAATCGGGCGGATTGCCCAGGTGGAAGACGCGCCCGTAATCCTTCAGGCGGCCGGTAAAATCGTCATCCGGCGCGGACTCCTCGGCCAGAATCTTGGCCTTCAGCGCCGGATCGCGCATCAGGCGCACCCGCTCCGCCAGCGGCAGATGCGCAATGGCCATGTAGGATGGGCGGCTGCGGAACGGATGCCGGGTCAGTTCCAGCCCCAGCATGATGCCAACGGCGCGGGCTGCGACCTGGGCCGTCACCTTCAGGCCGCGGTCCCGTGCCTCGCCGATCTGCTGCATGGTGTGGCGCCAGCGTTCGGGATTCCGGTCGTTCTGGGTAACAGAGAACGAAACCGGGCAGCCGGTGCGTTCGCTGATGCCCAGCAGCATTGGCAGGTCATGCTCGATGGTTTCAATGTCGAGCACGAACTGCATGACGCCGCCGCCGGCATCCTGCATCGCCTGGGCGATGGCTTCGAGTTCGTTCTCGCCAGCCTCCAACGTCGGCGTGTAATCTCCGTCGGACGTGCGGTGGTTCAGCGTGCGGGAGGTGGAGAAGCCCAGCGCACCCGCCTTGATCGCGTCGCGTGTGAGGGCGGCCATCTGGCGGATATCCTCCGCGGTCGCCGGCTCGCGGTTGGCACCGCGCTCGCCCATGACATAGACACGCAGCGCCGCGTGCGGCAGCAACGGACCTACGTCTATATCGTAGGTGCGCGTGGCGAGCCAGTTCACATAATCGGGAAAGCTTTCCCAGGTCCACGGCAGGCCGGCGGAAAGCACCGGCTCCGGAATGTCCTCGACACCCTCCATCAGGCGCATCAGCCGATCGTGATCGTTCGGACGGACAGGGGCAAAGCCGACACCGCAATTGCCCATCACGGCCGTGGTGACGCCGTGGTCGGATGACGGCGTGATCCGGTTGGACCAGGTCACCTGGCCATCATAGTGGGTGTGGATGTCGACGAAACCGGGCGTGACCAGCTTGCCGCGGGCATCGATCTCCTCCGCCCCGCGCGCGCTGACCTGACCGACCTCGACAATCCGGCCGTCGGCAATCGCGATATCGGCTTCGCGCAATTCCCCGCCGGTGCCATCGGCGAGCGTACCGCCGCGAATGACCAGATCGACCGTTTGCGTCATGACTGTTTCCTTCCCGAATGGTTGTGAGCGACGATCCTATCCGCTGGCGCGCGCGCCGCAACAGGCGACCATTCGGGCGGCACAAAAAAAGGGGCCGGTGCAGGACCGGCCCCTGGGTTTTAGCTCATAGGATTTTAGCTGGCGTCATCATCCAGCGCCGCCAGCACCTTCGGCGGCGACATCGGCAGTTCGTACATGCGCTTGCCAATGGCGTGGGAAACGGCATTGGTGATGGCGGCCAGCGGCGGCACGATCGGAATCTCGCCAACACCCTTGACGCCATAGGGATGGTTCGGGTTCGGCACCTCGACAATGACCGCGTCGATCTTCGGCAGGTCAGAGGCTACCGGCATGCGGTAGTCGAGGAAGCCCGCGTTATCGACATGACCATCCTTGGTGTAGACGTATTCTTCGTTCAGCGCCCAGCCAATGCCCTGCACGGCCCCGCCCTGGATCTGACCTTCCACATAGTCCGGGTGGATGGCGCGGCCAACATCCTGGCAGGCCGTGTAGCGCAGGATCTGCACGTGGCCGGTTTCCCGGTCGACTTCGACATCGACCATGTGCACGCCGACGACACCCATATGGCCGGTCGCGTTCAGGGACACGGCGGCAGTGATCGGACCGCCGGTCGAATCGGCTTTCGCCGCCAGCTCGGCAAGCGATAGCGGCTCGAACTTGCCGGCATTGGCGCCGGCGGGTCGGGCTTCGCCATCGCTCCACTCGACCGCATCCGGGTCGATGCCCCAGATCATCGCCGCCCGCGACTTGAGCGTTTTGATAACCTGCTCCGTCGCCTGGTTCACCGCCACGGACGAGGCAAAGGTCACGCGACTACCGCCGGTGATGGCGCTGATGCCGACATTGTTGGTATCGCCGATCTGCACGTGCACCTTGCGATAGTCGATCCCCAGCATCTCCGCCGCGATATTCGCCGTGGAGGCGCGGCTGCCGCCGATATCCGGGTGGCCGGTGATGACCTGCGCAGTGCCATCCTCGTTGATGTGCATCTGCGCGCTCGACTCGCCGCCGGCATTGCCCCAATAACCGATGGCGATGCCGCGGCCCTGGTTCGGCCCGAGCTTGGCCTTGGCGTTCGGATGGTTGCGAACCGCATCGATACACTCTTCGATGCCGGCCTCGCCGATCTTGGCGCCATAGATGGTGGGCTCGCCCGGCTTGATCAGATTGCGCTCGCGCAGCTCCCACGGATCCATGCCGAGTTCATCGGCAATCTCGTCCAGGATGCTTTCGAAGACGTAATTGCCTTGCGGTGCGCCGGGCCCGCGGTAGGCGGCGACGTTCGGGCGGTTCGAGACGACGTCGAGGCCCTTCACGTCCGCATTCGGGATGCTGTAGCAGGAGAACGAGAAGGTGCAGGCGCGGCCGACCGGCGAACCCGGGTAGCAGCCGGCCTGGAAGTTGTAGGCGCCCTGCACAGCGGTGATCTTGCCGTCCTTGGTCACGCCTACTTTCAGGTTTGCGGACATGCCGGAGGCCGGGCCGGTGCTTTGGAACACTTCTTCGCGGCTGTTCTGCATCTTGACCGGGCGGCCGGATTTCTTGGATAGCACCATCGCCACCGGCTCAAGATAGATGATGGTCTTGCCGCCGAAGCCGCCGCCGATTTCGGCCGGGATCGCCTTGATATCGCCAGTCGCCATGCCGCTGATCAGCGCCGTCAGGTTGCGGACCATGAACTGGCCCTGGCTGCTGCTCCAGACCGTCGATTGCGAATCCGGCTTGTAGCTGACGATGCAGGCCTGCGGCTCGATATAGCCTTGGTGCACCGGCGCGGACCGGAACTTCCGCTCGATCACCAGATCGGCCTCGGCAAAGCCTGCCTCAACGTCGCCGGTTTGCACCGTCATGACGTTGGTGATGTTCGTCGGCCCGTCGATGCCCTTGGTCTTGACCCAGTCGTGCAGGATGGGCGCACCCGGCGCCATCGCCTCCTCCACATCGATGACGTGCGGCAGAACCTCGTACTCGACCTCGATCAGATCCAGCGCTGCCGCCGCGATTGACTGCGAGGTCGCCGCGACCGCGGCGACCGGATGGCCGGCGTAGAGAATCTTCTCGCGGGCCATGCAGCCGCGCGCAATCCAGCGCACGTCGTTCGGCCCCTGTGGCATCGGCACGTCCAGCGGCAACAGCGGCAGGTCGTCGCCGGTCATGACCGCCAGCACGCCCTTCATCGCCGCGGCCTTGGAGGTGTCGATCGACTTGATGTTGGCATGAGCGTGCGGGCTGCGCAGCACCTTGCCCCAGATCATACCCGGCATGGTGAAATCCGCCGCGTACTGGGCAGATCCGGTGACTTTGTCCGTTCCGTCAGGCCGGATCGTGCGCTGTCCGATCCACTTGTTGTCAGCGGTCACATGGTTCATGTCGAAGGAATCCCTGTCGGCGTCGTCGAGAGAATTGCGAGACCCTATCAGAATTATACAGGGGGTCGTTGTCAATGACAGTTCCCGCAGGACAGAACGGAAAAGGCAACAAACGACACGCCCGTCCACCGCAAGCCTGGAACGCCTTGCGTCCGGCCCGGAGCCCTATACCGTGGGAAGCCAATCAACGGCAAAATGCGCTTAGCGGATGAAACCCCATGCCAGACCAGACAACCGGCCGATCCGGTCTCAAAAGCTATGCCGTCCTGATTGCCTCGCTGCTGTTCATGGTAATCGGCACGGGCAGCATCTATTTCCTGGTCGTGGCGCTGAAGCTCATCAGCGCCGAGTTCGATTGGCCCCGCGTCGTGCCATCGACTGCCTATGCGCTGCAGTATCTTGGCGGCGGGTTCGGCGGCATTTTCATGGGCTATCTGCTGGACCGCTGGGGAATGGGCCTGCCGGCTGTGTTCGGCGCGGTCATGATCGGCGCCGGTGCCATACTGACCAGCATGGTGTCAAGTCCATGGGAACTGTACGTCATCTATGGCGTCATGCTGGGGTTCCTTGGCCGCGCGGCCTTGTTTTCGCCGCTGACGGCCAATATCACCCGCTGGTTCGAGCACAACCGCGGCAGGGCAGTCGGCATTGTCGGCTCCGGACAGGCGATTTCCGGCGCGGTCTGGCCGCCGGTGTTCCAGGTGTTCTTCGATGCCATCGGCTGGCGCGAGACCGCGGTCTGGTACGGGGTGTTCGTGCTGGCGACCATGCTGCCGCTGGTGCTGATCCTGCGCATGCGTCCGCCGGAACCGGAAGTCGAGACGCCGGGCAGCCCCGCCCCCCGCCGGACGAGCACACCACTGCGGTCGCTTGCCGGGATG
Organism: Alphaproteobacteria bacterium; assembly: GCA_041687435.1. Taxonomy (GTDB): domain Bacteria; phylum Pseudomonadota; class Alphaproteobacteria; order Bin95; family Bin95; genus JACKII01. Next base: position 5,894 of record JAWLBX010000031.1, on the reverse strand, counting down.
ACGCCCCTGCGCATGCAATTGACCCTGTCCGCCGCATCGGTCGGCTGTTGCGTGGCGATGTCGCTGCCGCTGGCGCACATCGTTTCCTATGTCAGCGACTTGGGCTATGACCCCGCCAACGGCGCGGCCGCACTGTCGGTCATGCTGACCTGTGCGGCCATCAGCAGCTTTTTCGGTGTCGGCTATCTGAGCGGCCGGTTTGGCGGCCTGCGGGCGATATTCATCTTTTCCTTTGCGCAGATGGTGTTCCTCATCTCGCTCGCCTTTTTCGACGGGCTTGTCACCATCTACGTCATTGCCGCGCTGTTTGGGTTCGGCTATGGCGGCATCCTGCCGTGCTATCCGGTGATCATCCGCGAATACCTACCCGCAAGGGAGGCCGGGCGGCGCACCGGCGGGGTGATTCTGTTCGCCGGTGCGGGTATGGCGCTCGGCTCCTGGCTGGGCGGCATGGCATTCGACCTCACCGGCTCCTACGACACGGCCTTCCTGATCGGCGGCGCCTTCAATCTTGCGAATCTTGCGATCATCGCCAGCCTGATCATTCGCACGGGCCGGTTGCCGCCGCGACCGCAACCGGCTGGGGAGAAGCCAGGCATCACCGCACTTGCCGGTTGATCGAAAACTCCGAACCCATTGACAAATAATGCCCCTTCAAAGCATCGGTGCCGGCATGGCGAGCCGGCCGACTGCCGGATGGGCGGACCGGGGCTTGTCAGCGCATGAAGATCCGGCGACAAATCCTTTGGAGGGCTTCCCGCCCGCGCGACGACTGGAGATGAATTCATGGCGGAACAAACATCGATCTACCGGCAACCCCGAGCGTTGACCGCGGAACGGCATGGCGGCTGGGCTATTGCGGCCCGGGAGGCGGATTACCGCTTTGCCGCCGGCATGATCGCAATCCCGATCATGGCATCGGAATTCGCCATGGTCGCGCAGGAATACCCGATCGTGTTTGCGGGCGGCGGCGAACAGGGACTGGCGCCCGTGGCGCTGCTTGGCCTGCGCGATGGCGAAAACCTGTTCGTATCGCCCGAAGGTCAATGGACCGGCCGCTATGTCCCGGCGCTGCTGCGTCAGTATCCGTTCGGTTTCGCCGAAGGCAACACCAGCAACCCCTCGCTGCTGTGCATCGACGAAGCCTCGCCGCTATGCCGCCAGGATGGCGCGGGCGAGGCGCTGTTCGACGCCAATGGCGAGACCACCCCATACCTGAAAAAAATCATCGAATTCGCAAACGCGATGATGCGCGCACGAAAGATCACCCAGCTTTTGGGCGAGCGGCTGCAAACGCTGGATCTGCTGAACCCGCGCCAGATGACCTTCACCGAAACGGACGGCCGCACCGCAACCGTGCGCGGTTTCGCGACGGTCGATCGGGAAAAGCTGCATGGATTGCCGGCCGATGCCGTTAAAGACCTGCTCACCTCCGGCGTGCTGGAACTGATCCATGTTCACATGCTGTCGCTCGGTCGCCGCGACAACCTGCGGCAGCGCCTGCAACCCCGCAACAGCGTGCATTGATGGCTTGCCGGGGGCGGGCCGCCGCTGCGCCTGCCCCCCAGCGCATGGGCCAGCGGACTGCCAACGGGAGCGATTCTGAATAGCCTATGCGTGTCATTGGAATAGATCCCGGCCTGCGCCGCACCGGGTGGGGCGTGATCGAAGCGCGAGGCGACCGGCTGACCCATGTGGCCGACGGCACCTGCACTTCCGGCGAGGGCGAACTGGCCTTGCGCCTCGCCCGCCTTTACGAAGGGCTGGAAGGCGTCATCGAACGCTATGCGCCACAGGCCGCCGCCGTGGAGCAAACCTTTGTCAGCAAGGATGCTGCCGGCACACTGAAGCTTGGCCAGGCTCGTGCCATCGCCCTGCTGGTGCCGGCCCGCGCCGGCCTGCCGGTGGCAGAATACGCGCCGAATTCCGTCAAAAAGGCCGTGGTTGGGGTCGGCCATGCGGACAAGGCGCAGGTGCTGCACATGGTGCGCCTTCTGCTGCCGGGGGTTGAGCCGGCCAGCGCCGATTCGACCGATGCCCTGGCCATCGCCATCTGCCATATCTGGAGCGCGGCAGCGGAATTACGGCGCGCCAGTGCGATGGAGAAGGCGCGATGATCGGCAAGATTACCGGCATCATCGACTATATCGCAGAGGATCACGTGCTGATCGAGGCCGCGGGCGTCGGCTATATCCTGTATTGCGCGCCCGGAACCCTGGCAGCCCTGCCCGCGCCGGGAACCGTGGCCAGCCTCTACACCGAACTGGTGGTGCGGGAGGATCTGCTGCAACTCATCGGCTTCCGCACGGTGGCGGAGCGGGAGTGGCATCGGCTGCTCACGACGGTGCAGGGTGTCGGTGCCAAAGCCTCGCTCTCGATCCTGGGCGCGTTGGGCGCCGAGGGCGTTAGCCGTGCCATCGCCCTAGGCGATACAGGTGCCGTTCGCTCCGCTCCTGGGGTGGGGCCAAAGCTGGCGGCGCGCATCGTCAACGAACTGGCAGATAAGGCGCCTGGGGTCATGGCTTTGGGGGCGCAGGCAAGCCGCCACGCAGCACCCCGAACACCAAACGCATCGGCAACGCCCGGTGATGCGGAACGGCCTGCCGGGCAAACGCGGGCCAAGATCACAGGGGCGGATGCCGGCAATGCGGCGGCAACCGCAGATGCGCTGTCCGCGCTGGTCAATCTCGGCTATGACCGGTCCGAAGCCGCCCGCGCGGTTGCGGAGGCCGCCCACGCCGGCGATGACGGGCATACGGCGGAGGCTCTGATCAAGGCTGCGCTGAAATTGCTCGCCCGCTCCCTCTGAGCGCGGCTAAGGTGCGGCGATGACCGAACCCGACCCGATCCTGCGCCCCGACCCGCTGCCAGAGGACGAGGCAGCCGCGGATAATCGCGCATTGCGCCCGCAATCCCTGGACGATTTCACCGGCCAGGCGGAAGCCCGGCAGAACCTGCGCGTGTTCGTGCAGGCGGCGCGGCAGCGGGCGCAGGCGATGGACCATTTGTTGCTCTACGGCCCGCCCGGCCTTGGCAAAACCACGCTGGCGCAAATCGTGGCGCGCGAGTTGGGTGTCAATTTCCGCATGACCTCCGGCCCTGTCATTGCCCGGCCGGGCGATCTGGCCGCGGTGCTGACCAATCTGGAAGCGCGCGACGTGCTGTTCATTGACGAAATCCACCGCCTGAGCCCTGTGGTGGAGGAAATTCTCTATCCCGCGATGGAGGATTTCGAGCTGGACCTGGTGATTGGCGAGGGCCCGGCAGCGCGGACCGTGCGGATCGACCTGCAACCCTTCACCCTGATCGGCGCGACCACGCGGCTCGGTCTGCTGACGACGCCGCTGCGCGACCGCTTCGGCATTCCCTTGCGGCTGGAATTCTACACCCGCGCCGAATTGGCGACGATCATCGCCCGCGCAGCTAGGCTGATGGGCCTGCAGGCGGAGGCAGACGGCATTGCCGAAATCGCAGCCCGCTCTCGCGGCACGCCGCGGGTCGCCGGCCGGCTGCTGCGCCGCGTGGCGGACTTCGCCCTGGTCGAGACCGAGGGCCACCTGACCCACGCCCTGGCGGCCCGCGCGCTGGAGCGGCTCGGGGTCGATGCCCGCGGCCTGGACAGCGCCGACCGGCGCTACCTCACCGTGCTGGCAGAGCATTACGGCGGCGGGCCGGTCGGGGTCGAGACCATTGCCGCCGCCCTTTCCGAAGCGCGCGACGCCATCGAGGAGGTGATCGAGCCCTATCTGATGCAGGAAGGCTTCGTCGCCCGCACGCCCCGCGGCCGCATGCTGACCGGCCAGGCGTGGACCCATCTTGGCCTTCCGCTTCCCCGTGGCGCGGCCCAGCCCGATATGTTTGGCGACGAACCGCAATCCCCTGAAGGAGGCCGATAATGTCCACCCGCACCGAACGCGACGCATTCGGCGAGATTGACGTCGACGCCACGAAATACTGGGGCGCGCAAACCGAACGCGGCCGCAGCGTTTTTGCCATCGGCACCGGTCCCGCGCCGGTGGAAATCGCGCGGGCCTTCGGCCTGCAGAAACTTGCCGCCGCCCGTGCCAACCGCAAACTGGGAGAGTTGCCGAACGACTTGGCCATTGCCATCGAACAGGCGGCGCGAGAGGTGGCGGACGGCAAGCTCGACGATCATTTCCCCCTGCCGGTCTGGCAGGTCGGCTCCGGCACCGCCTTCAACATGAATGCGAACGAGGTGATCGCCAACCGGGCCAACGAGATCCTGGGCTCGGCCCTCGGCAGCAAGGCCCCGGTGCATCCGAACGACCACGTCAACCGCGGCCAATCCTCGAACGACAGCTTCCCGACCGTGATGCACGTCGCCGCCGCGCTGGCCCTGGAACACCGGCTGAAACCGGCGCTGGCCCTGCTGCATCAGGAACTGACGGCAAAAGCCGACGAGTTCGCCAAGATCGTGCGCATAGCCCGCACGCACCTGCAGGACGCCGTGCCGATGAAGCTCGGCCAGGCCTTCGGTGGCTATGCCCGGCAAATCGAACTGGGGCAGCAGCGGGCCGACGCCGCGCTGGCGGCGCTGATGCCGGTTGCCCAGGGCGGCACCGCCGTGGGAACCGGCTTGAACGCGGCCAAGGGCTTCGACCGGGCGTTTGCGGAGGAGATCGCGGCGCTGACCGGCCTGCCCTTCCGCGCCAACCCCAACAAGTTCGAGGGCATGGGCGCGCACGACGCCATGGTGGAGGCGAGCGGCCATCTCAACACCATCGCCGGCTCCCTGGTGCGGATCGCCAACGACATCCGCCTGCTGGGCGCCGGGCCGCGGGCCGGGCTGGCCGAACTGGTGATCCCGCACGACGGCCTCACCTCCTCCATCATGCCGGGCAAGCGCAACCCGACGCTGGCGGAAGCGCTGGTGCAGGTTTGCTTCCGCGTCATGGGCAACCATGTCACGGTCACGCACGCGGGTGCTGCGGGCACGTTCGAGTTGAATGTCGCCAAGCCGGTGATCCTGGATGCGGTGCTGCAATCGACCGGCCTGATGGCCGATGCGGTCACGGCCTTTGCCGAACAAATGGTGCGCGGCCTGGAAGCGAACCGGGAGCGGATCGCGCACTATGTCGAAACCTCGATCATGGCCGCAACCGCTCTCAACCCGCACCTTGGCTACGAAACCGTCGCAAAGATCGTGCAAAAGGCCGCAGCCGACGATATCAGCCCGAAAGCCGCCGCGGTCGAACTGGGCCTGCTGTCGGCAGAGGAATACGACCGCCTGACCGCCGAATTTTGGCAGGCGGATTGAAGCGGACAACGCAACACCAGCAACCAAGGAAACCCCATGCGCATCCACAATCTCTACACCGACGAAAATGGCGAGACCCATTTCCGCGATATCGAGGTGGAATGGAAAAACGAAGGCCCCGGCGGCAAGACATCGGAAACCTTCCCGGCCACCGGCATCATCTTCCGCGCGACGCCCGGCACCTACGACTATGCCTGGCACCCGGCGCCGCGCCGCCAGTACATCATCAACCTGGACAACGGTGTCGCCATCACCGCCAGCGACGGCGAAACCCGCACCATCGCCGCCGGCGAGGTGATCCTGGTGGAGGACACGCACGGCAAGGGCCATTGCTCCAAGGCGATCAACGAGAAGCTGCGCCACTCGATCTTCGTGCCGATCGAATGAGGCGAGGCAGCCGAAAAACCGTATAGCGCCAAGCTAGCCGGGTTTCTCTCGAGCGGGACTGCATCGTAACCCATTGCCATCCACCGGGAGGCTATAAACTTATGTCAAACAAGAAAACGCATCACTTAGTAGCTGGTCACCTCACGGGCTCCCCTCCGATATTAGGTAGCTCAAAGCTAACGGAATACGCGGAACTCCCGGAAGATCATGAGTTTTACAAGCGCATCGG
>JAWLBX010000030.1:0-37532 GCA_041687435.1 Alphaproteobacteria bacterium | reverse complement strand
CGGCGTGTTGTCCAGCAGGATGTCGAACCCGGCAGCATTGATGTCCGTCAGACCCGCAACCGTGATCGCCTCGCCGGCAACGTCGTCCACCTGGCCGCCCGCCACGACCCGAAGGCCGGTGCCGGTGATCGTGCCGAGCTGGATGTCGTCAATGTCCACCAGGTCGATCTGGTTGCCGACCGCATCGACCTCGTCGAAGTCGTGCAGCGCCGGCGTGTTGTCCAGCAGGATGTCGAACCCGGCAGCATTGATGTCCGTCAGACCGGCCACCGTGATCGCCTCGCCGGCAACGTCGTCCACCTGACCGCCGGCTTCGACCATCAGGCCGGTGCCGGTGATCGTGCCGAGCTGGATATCGTCCAAATCCGCCAGGCTGATCTGGTTGCCGACCGCATCGACCTCATTGAAGTCGTGCAGCGCCGGCGTGTTGTCTAGCAGGATGTCGAACCCGGTTGCCGTGATGTCCGTCAGACCGGCCACCGTGATCGCCTCGCCAACGGTGTCGGTTACATCGCCGCCGCTGGATATGACCGTAAGGTCATCAGAGGTAACAGCACCAAGCTGGATGCCGCCGGTCGTGTCGTTCAACACCACATCCGCCGGCGCATTGATACCGCCATTGGTGGTATCGACATCGACCTGCCCCTGGAAATCATGCCCGGCGTCGAGCGTGACAACATCGTTTTGCGTGACGATGTCGGTCAGGCCGCCAACGGTGATCACGAGGCCGCCGGTATCCGTTACGGCGCCATTGGCCAACACCTGCAGGCTGGTGGTGGCGTTAACGGTGCCCAGTTGCAGCGCATTCACGTCATCCAGCACAACCACGGTGCCATCGACATCCGTCTGGCCCTGGAAGTCATGAACGCCGGCATTGTCCAGCAGAACCTGGGAACCCGCCGCGTTGATATCCGTAATGCCGGTGACAAGGATCGTGCGGCCGGCGGTATCGGTGACATCGCCGCCGCTGGATGTGACCGTCAGGTCCGCGGCCTGAATGGTGCCGAGGGCAATACCGCCCGCAGTGTCGTTCAGGTTGACATCCGCTTGGCCGATGCCCGACCCATTCGTCGTGTCCGCATCGACACGCGACTGGAAGTCGTGGCCTTCGTCCAGGATGATCGCACCGCTGTTGGTCGTCAGGCTGGTGACGCCGGCCACGGTCACCGTTTCGCCAACGGTGTCGGTGATACCCAGGGTTTCGGTTTGGACCGTCAGCGTTCCAGACGCCACAATCGTGCCAAGCTGAATGTCGTCGACATCCCGCAGCACGATGTTGACGCCTGTGGCATCCACCTCGTTCAGATCATGGGTGAACGGAAGGTCGTTATCGAGATTGATGTCCCCAACGGCGCTGAGCACCGTCAGACCGGCGGAAGTGATCGCCACACCGTCGGTGTCGTTGATATCGCCACCAGACACGATCGTCAGGGTCAACGGGTCGGTTGCAGTAACCTCACCCAACTGGATGTCATTGACATCGTGGATCTCGATTGTTCCGCCGAAGGCGTCAACCCGACCCTGGAAATCATGAAGGGCCGGCTCATCGAGCAGAATGTCGTCAGCGCCGGCATCCAGATCGGCCAGACTGCCGACAGTGATCATGTTTCCGGCGGTGTCGATGATGTCGCCATCCGTCGAGGTGACAGCCAAGTTGCTGGCGATGATTTCGCCAAGCTGAATGCCGCCGGCATTGTCGACCAACGTCACATCCGAAGCCGGCTGACCGCCATTGTCGGTGATGACATCGACCCCACCTTGGAAGTCGTGCCCTTCGTCGAGCTGCACCATGCCGCCGGAGGTGTTGATCGTCGTCAACCCGCCAGCGGTGATCAGCAAGCCAGCGGTGTCGAGCACATCGTCATCCAACGCCGTCACGCTGAGGTTTTGCGCGTTCACCGTTCCCAGCTGGATATCGTCGATGCCATCGACCACCGTCACATCCGCAGCGGCAGCCCCGTTGATCGTCGTGTCCAGGTTAACCGTGCCGGTGAAGTCGTTGAGCGCGTTGCTCAGAGTGATCGACTGCCCTTCGGTTGTCGCCGTAAACGTGCGGCCGTTGCCCACCGTTATCGCGTTCGGCAGATTGATCGGCCCGCCCACTGGCGCGTTCGGGGTAACGGTCGAGATCACCAGATCATTGTCGGCGAAGTCTACGACCGGCAGTGTCAATGCATCACCGATCAAGCTGATCGTGCCGCCCGCGCCCGAATCGACAACCTTTCCGGTACCGCCGATTGCCAGCGTGAGACCGGTTTCACCCAGCAGCGTGACGCCGCTTGCAATGGTGATGTTGTCGACGCTGCCGCCGTCGGCATCCGCCGTGATCGACAATGTGTCGTTGAGCGATGAGATGTCGCTTGAGATGACCGCGCGTTCGTCGGCTGTGAAGTCCACGGCGCCGCCATTGTTCGAAAACGTTCCGGCCGCAGTGACCTGGAAATCTTCGGCAGCCGTACCGGTAAAGGTGCCACCACCGCCGGTGACCGTATTGTTGATAATAATGCTGCCGTCGAGCGCGGTGATAACATCGTCACCGGACCCGCCGTTGAACACGTCGTTGAATTCGATGTCGCCACCGCCGCCATGGGAGGTCGCGGTCAGCGAGTTCACCGTAACGGCGCCGAAATCGATACCGTTCACGTCATCGATCACCACATCGTTGGCCAAGACGATCGTGACCTGGCCGCCGAAATCGTGGATCGGCGGTGCGGCACTATCCAGCAGAACGTCGAAGTTCGTACCCAGACCGTCCGTCGCCGTAATCGATGTTGTCCCAACCACGTCGATGCCATCACCAGGACCTGCGCCCTGGACATCGTCGATCTGACCGCCGGCCTGGACGATGAAGTTGCCGGAGGCATCGATATCGCCGAGTACGATGGCATCCTCGTCGCGCAACGACACATTGGCGCCCGCGACATTCACCGCGTCGCCAGTGTCATCGTCGTCGAAGTCGTTGAACGCATCGTCGAGGGTGACATCGAAACCGGTCGCCGTGACCGTGGTGGAGCCGGCGACATCGATGCTGTCACCTGCCCCGGCTGACCCGGCTGTCTGCGTGACCGCACCGCCCGCAACCAGGCTGAAATCACCCGTGGCGTCAATGTCGCCAAGGACGATTGCGTCCAGGTCCTGCAGGGAGACATTGGCGCCGTCGACACTCGTCGCGTCGCCGCTGCCGTCAGCGTCAAAGTTGTTGAACTGATCGGTGAGCGTTACGTCGAAACCGGTCGCCGTGATCAGGGTCGAGCCGCCCACGTCGATTGCATCGCCTAGCGCCGCGGCCACTGTCTGCGTCACCGCACCGCCGGCGGTGATGGTGAGGTCACCCCCAACGTCGACATCCGCCAATTCGAGCGCACCAACATCGGTGATGGTCGCGCTGATATCGGCATTTTCGATGGTCAGCGTGCCGAAGTCGTTGCCCGGCTCCGTCAGAGTAATAGTGTTCGCAGCACCGATCGCCGATGAGTTGGCAGCAACAATTGCTGACAGACTGTTCTGCGTGAGATCGCCAAGGAATGCCCGCAGTTCGATGTTCTCACCGCTGACGCTATCAACGTTGACGTTTTCGCCTGATTCAATGACTACGTCGCCAATATTGTCTCCATCGCTATCTGCGGTGATCGTTGCGCCGGCGGCGGCCGTAACCGAACTGCCGGGTGTTAGCGTGGCATCTATGGAGACGTTATTCACCGCCTGGATCGGGCCATTGACCAAGGCATCACCGCCAGTAGCCTGGATGGTGACATCCCCCACAGTCGCGGTGACAATGCCTGTGGCCGTGTCATTCGCGCTGATGACGACATTGGCGCCGCTGATCGTCGACCCCGGATCGCCGCCGGCGGTGCCCGCAATCGCACTCAGGATCGCATCGCCGCTAATACCGCCGTCGTTGTTGGCCAGCACCTGACCGGTTCCGAGAACGGTCACATTGCCGGTGTCGGAGGTCAGGATAACATCATTGTCTGCGGACGTGACAGTGCCATCGGCCACGTCGATATTGCCGACCGCGTCGACAACGACATCGCCGGTCGCATCGACCGTGTCGAGCACAATGTCGTTCGCATCGGCAACCGTGAAACTGCCACCGCCAGCAGAACCACTGACCGTCCCGAAATCGCTGGTGCCATCGTCAAGCGTGACCGCGCCGCCAATGGAGTTCAGCGTGGCGGTGCCGGTGACCGTCAGCGGAGCGGAATCCGTAACGTTTCCACCTGCGTTCAGCGTAAAGGTGGCTGCGGTGATGCCGCCCAGGTCGATGTCGTTGAGTTCGGTGACCGTGATCGTGTCGTCCGCGGCATCGGCGATGAAGACGCCAAAATCATTGGCGCCGACGCCGACAACCGTGATGTCGTTGCCCACACCGCCAGCCGTCAAATCGGTGGTGCCCGCAACCGTGATCGTGCCACCGATCTGCTGTGTGATCGCGCCGTCGGTGGTGGTGACTGTCAGATTGGGAGCGGTTACGTCGGTCAGGGAAACGCTGGTCGCAGCGTCAATCGTCGCGTCGCCGCCGACGGCGGACAACGCACCATTGAGGGTCACGCTGCCGGTTGTCGCCTCGATATCGACCGTGCCGCCGGTCGAGGTCACATCCGCAGCCGTGACCTCCCCGCCGCTCAATGCCACGGAAAGGCCGGAAATGGTCGAAGCTGCGCCGGCAGAGATATTGCCCGCGGTGGAGGTGAGCGAGGTCGCGCCAACCGAAGAGACGGTGACGCCGCCGGTCACGGTGATATCGTTGACCGCCTCGACATTGAGGCCCCCGGTCGTTGCCGCCAAAGCATCGAGCGTGATTGCGTTGGCATCGAAGATGTCATAGCTGCCGGAAGTACCCGTCAGCGATGCAAAGTCGTTGAACTGGTCGGTCAGCGTTACGGCAAACCCTGCCGCGTTGATCGTCGTCGCACCGGCGACATTGATGCTGTCGCCAGCAATAACACCGGCCGTCTGCGTCACCGCACCGCCTGCCGTGAGGCTCAGGGTGCCGGTTGAGTCGATGTCGCCAACCGTCAACGCGCTGCTGCCGTCCGTCACGGCAATGTTCGCACCATCGACAGATACGGCGCCACCAAAGGTGTTGCTGGTATTGTCGAGGGTGACATCGCTGCCGGTCGCCGTCACCGAGGTCGTGCCCGTGACGTCGACGTTATTGGTGGCGCCAGCGTCGGCGCCATCATCGACCGCGCCGCCAGCGACAAGAACCAGGTTGCCGGCATCGTCGATGTCGCCAAGCGTCAGCGCATTCTCGTCGGTCAGGGAGATATTGGTGCCAGCCGCACTCACCGCACCAACGAAGTCGTTGAACTGGTCGGTCAGCGTTACGGCAAACCCTGCCGCGTTGATCGTCGTCGCACCGGCGACATTGATGCTGTCGCCAGCAATAACACCGGCCGTCTGCGTCACCGCACCGCCTGCCGTGAGGCTCAGGGTGCCGGTTGAGTCGATGTCGCCAACCGTCAACGCGCTGCTGCCGTCCGTCACGGCAATGTTCGCACCATCGACAGATACGGCGCCACCAAAGGTGTTGCTGGTATTGTCGAGGGTGACATCGCTGCCGGTCGCCGTCACCGAGGTCGTGCCCGTGACGTCGACGTTATTGGTGGCGCCAGCGTCGGCGCCATCATCGACCGCGCCGCCAGCGACAAGAACCAGGTTGCCGGCATCGTCGATGTCGCCAAGCGTCAGCGCATTCGCGTCGGTCAGCGAGATATTGGTGCCAGCCGCACTCACCGCACCAACGAAGTCGTTGAACTGGTCGGTCAGCGTTACGGCAGACCCTGCCGCGTTGATCGTCGTCGCACCGGCGACATTGATGCTATCGCCAGCAATAACACCGGCAACCTGCGTCACATCGCTGCCAGCGGTGACCGACAAGGCGCCGGTTGCGTCGATGTCGCCCAGGATAATGCCGTTGGCATCGACCAGCGTCACATCCTGGCCGGCGACGTCAACCTGGCCGCTGAAATCGTTGCCGACATTGTTGAGCAAAACGGTCTGACCGGCGGCGTTGATGTCGAGGAGATTAGCAGTCGTTACTATAGATCCGGAACCATCGACCGTACCGGCAGAAGTGATCGCGAACGTGCCGCCGACTGTCACATTGGCATTAAGCTCGATTCCGGTACCCAAGCCACCGACGCCACCGGCGCCATTATCAGCCATCAGGTTCAAGCCGCCGGCCGTTTCGACCGCCGCATTGATGATAACCGCGTTATCAGCATCCAGTGTCAGCGTGGTTCCTGCGGTCAGAATGGTAAGCGTGTCGACGACCGTAATATTGCCGTCTTCGCCCAAGATCCCGCTGATCGGCGGCAGTCCGAAGCCGTCTGGATCGGCAGTGCCGTCCGTTTCGATTGTGACATTTGTAAGCGCTAGCTGGGCCACCAGATCGGCAATGTTCACATTGCCAGGACCAGTCAACGCGTTGCTAATGGTGACGTTCTCGGGATCAATCAGCCACTCGCCGGTAACGCCGTCCGGGCCGGCCCCGAGCGTGCTGACCGTCGGCGCCAGCGTGATTTCCCGCGCCGAGGTTTCGATGAAGCCACCGTCGCCGGCATGCGTGGCCCGCGCCGTCAGCTCTGCACCGCGCTCAACAGAAAGCGTGTTCGCAAAGAACGCGTTGTCAGTGCCAGCCCCCCGCTTGTCGCCGCCAATCAGCACCGTGCCACCACCGGTCGCACCATCGGCGCGCACCTGGGCATCGGCCGTCACGGTGACATCCTTGCCGTACACCTCGACAACGCCGCCATTGGCGGTATCGGAGGAGGCGTCGACCGAGCCGCCGACATTGACGGAGCTGGAAACCAGCGCGTCCGCCTGGGCCGCGGAGATCAGGATGTAGCCGCCGTCATTCTTGATCGAGCCGGTGTTGACGACCGATGTGGCCGACTGGGCCGGGTCCACCTGGAACGCCATCAGGCCGTCGCCGGCCAGATCGACCGCGAACGTATCCTGACCGGCAACGACGACCGAACCCAGCTTGCCGACGATGGTGCCGGTGTTTTCCACGCCCGGCGCCACCAGGCCGGCCAAGCCCGCCTCGGCGAAGGTGATGTTGCCGTGGTTCACCACGCGGGCGCCTTCGGCCCCCGGAATGGTGAACTTATAGTTGCCTGCCATGAAATCTTCGTTGGCGATATCCGACGTCGTCACCAACAGGCCGCCGACATCGATTTCCGCCGACTGGTGGATCGTCACGCCATGATGGTTCACAATCCAGACATTGCCGTTGGCAAGCAACTGGCCGCGAATTTCAGAGGGCAAGCCGTCCAAAACACGGTTGAGCGCAATAGCCGACTGACCGGGCTGGGTGAATTTCACCACCTCGTTCACGTCGATATTGAAGCTCTCCCAGTCGATGATCAAACGGGAGGTGTTCTGGTTGATCGTAGTCGTATTGCCGATCGAGCCGATCGAGCCGGAGCCGCCTACGACCGTCCCGCCGTCAGGCGCGGCGTTGGCCGTGCTGCCAACCGTGAACGCCAATGTCGTGGCGACGGACGCCAGCATTGCGATAGCGGAGGTCGACGTGTAGTGGCGGTCGCGTTGATCGGCGCGCCGTGTGGTCATGATACTAGCCATGTCAGACTCTCCTCGCCCCTAAAACCGTTTCACAATATTGAACAGGAACAACACTTCGTTGTCGTTGTTCCGTTTGAGATCTTGCAGCGGCACCGCAACCTCGCCACCCAGCTGGATATCCAGCGGCAGGTCGAGCCGGACGCCACCGCCGACAGAGGCGAGATCGTCCTCTTCCGGCTGCCCCTGATCGGCATTGAAAACCTTGGCAGCGTCGGCAAAACCGTACAGCTGATAGCCGATGTCGCGGCCACGCATCTGGAACTGACGCGTGAAACGCAATTCCGCCGTACCGCCGATGCCGTGATCGCCCGTCATCTCCGACGGGTCGAACCCGCGGCCGAATGTGTTGCCGCCTGCATTGAATTCTTCAGACGACAGCAGCGGACCGCGAGACAACTGGCCGGCACCCTTCAGGAACACGGAGAAACCGCGGGGAAGTTGCACGTCCCGCGCGATTTCCAACTTCACAGTGGTAAAGTCGTTCTCACCATCGAAGCGGCTGGTCGGCTCGCTATTGCTGTCGCTGGCATCAAGGATATCCAGACCCTGGCGAACCTCGATCGACGCTTCGGTGTAACCCATCGAGTCACGCTGCAGCATGCGCGCGCCCAAGGTTACGACACGCAGACGGTCGTCCGACAGGGTAGCGACGCCACCCAGAACCTCGTTCTCAACGTTCCGGTATTCGAAGCCGCCATTGACCCAGATCGACATGCGGCGGGTCCGCTTCACCGGATACTCGAGCTGCACTTCCGCTTCGAGCTGGTTACCCTCGAGATCGAGCGGCTCCAGCACATCGCCAGGACGCGTCCGCCCGTACAGCAGCCGCGCCTTGCCGACGAGGCCGGTGGAGCCGAAGTGGCGCTGGTGGGCGATCTGGCCAAGGTGCCGCTCCTCCAGATCGTCGAATTCCGTGCCGAAGGAGTTCACATAGGTGAACTGTGTCGAGTCTGCGCCGGAGGTGTAGGAGTCGACATTCACCTGCACACCCGCACTTCCGCGGCCCATGACCGGGGACTGGCGGTTGTCGGCGAAGACCGCACCGGAAAATGCATCGCGCTCAACGTTGATGAACAGGTCGACTTCGCCCATAGCCTGCCCCGGCCGCGGAACCGCTGTCGCCCGGGTGATGCCTGGCACGTCGTTCATGAGCAGAAGGGTCCGCTCCAGATCGGCAAGCCTCGGGTTTTGGTGGCCCGAGAGGCGCTGCGCCATGCGGTCGAGCAGGCTCTTCACCGGGCCAACGGAACCGTCAGGCTCCTCCAGCGTGACCTGGCCGATGGTGGCTTCGACCACTGTGATCTGAGCAGCGCCCGGCTGGCCCATGTTCAGAACGGTGCGGGTGAACACGTAGCCGGCATCGCGGTACATGTTGCGGATGGACTGCGCCACGCCGTTCAACTCGCCGACCGTCACCTGTTTGCCAACCATGTCGGCATAGAGCGGGCTGAAATCGGCTTCGGTGAACACAGTTGAGCCGGAAACATTCATGCTGTCGAGCATGACCGTCCGGCCCGGGTCACCCATTTCCTGAGTTACCTTGTCTGGCGGCGCCGTCTGCGCCGGCAACGGCGCTTGCTCTGCACTCTTCTGTTCCGGAACAGTTTGTGTGAGCGTTTGGGACGCCGTTTGCGCATGTGCGGTCGACCACAAGAGTGCACCCGCAGCCACGAAGACGCCCTTTCGCAAGAACCCTCTCATTTGGCCCATCCATTCAATCCACTTCTTTGGCTTATCCGCCCCAATCGCCCAAAGAACGACGGCAGCGTGAGAGCAAGGAAAACTATTAAACCCGTTCAGGGCGAAGTCAGGCACAATTCCATTCCGCTTGGCAACCATATTTTTTATTGCAGTCGCAACAACAGCTCACCCGGCAATCTGGACTTCGACTCGGCGCTGCATCGGATCACGCGGATTAAGTCCCGGGCGCAATTGCCCCTCGCCCCGTCCTTCCGCCCGCACCCGCTGCGGATCAATACCACACTCTTCAACAAGATAGCGCCGCACCTCCCCCGCACGGGACCGCGACAACTGTAGGTTATAGGCTTCGTCACCGACAGCATCGGTATGGCCGATAAGCGTGAAAGGCCGGTTAATGTCCAATGACTGGCGGAACGCCGTACACAACTCGCCCAGTTGCGACCGCGCCTTTGAGGCTAACGTCGCAGAATCAAACTCAAAAAGGATTTGCAGCTCAATCCTGCTCGCCTCTCCGAGACGTTGCGGCGGCTCGTGATCCTGGCTTTTCGCGCCTGGACCCGGCATCGGCGCGCTTCGGCGTTCGGGGGCGGCTGTTGCCATGTTCCCCCCTGCCATGGCGGGGCCAAAAGCGGTAACTCCCTGCCGCGTACCTTCTACGATTTGCTTCGCACCGGCCTGCATTCGCATCCGCGCCAGAATCTCCGCCGCACTGAGGTCTGCAGTATTTCCGGTGACTGGCACCACCATGGCAAGAAACGCCAGGCAGATGATCCGGCTCATCGCAATCTCCTGCCGCTTATGGCGGCCTCAAAATTTCGCGGCCCAGCTACCACAACCATGGGAAAGCCGCCAATTGGAATCAGGTAGGTCCGGCAAACGATTCGTTTTTCCGCACCAACAAGTATTAGAAGACAAGAGAATTGTGGCATTTTTTGCCAGAAAAACCTCCCCGCGCGTTTAAATACCGTGCAAGCGGATCGGTAGCGACATCGCCGGATTGGCAGGCCGCCAATCAGCCAAAGCCTGACTGTATACTGATATATTGAGGAAGCCGCGCCCGGACGGTGGTCGGAGTGGCAGGATTCGAACCTGCGGCCCCTGCCTCCCGAAGACAGTGCTCTACCAGACTGAGCTACACTCCGTCCGACGCGAGGCACTTTCCTACAGACCCGCCGGCCGCAATGCAAGCACAACCCGTGCTGTTTTTCCGCCTAATAGGCGCGTGCGACACAAAAGGCTGCAACGTCCTGCAAGGCGGTGCGATGCGGGCCTAGTGGGAACCGCTCCAAAGCAGCCGCTGCCGCCGTGGCGTGCGTGCGCGCGATGCGGCCGGTTTCTGCGAGAGCCGCGTGCCGGCCCAGCAATTGCTGGGCCCGCGCCAAGTCGCCATCCGCCTGATCGCCCTCGCCTATGGTGCGCTGCCAGAAAGCGCGTTCGTCAGGCGTGCCGTTCTGATAAGCGATGATGACCGGCATGGTGACCTTTCGCTCGCGGAAATCGTCGCCGACCGACTTGCCGAGAGCTGCCGTCTGGGAGGCATAGTCAAGTTGATCGTCGACCAACTGAAAGGCAATGCCGAGCGACTGGCCATAGGTGCGCAACGCCTCGGTCTCGGCAGCCGGCCGGCCAGCCAGCACGCCGCCGACCTCGGCGGCCGCGGCAAACAGGGCTGCGGTCTTGCCTTCGATCACCCTCATATAGTCTTCGACCGCTGCGGCCGGATCGCCCGCAGTGGTCAGTTGCAGCACTTCGCCCTCCGCAATGGTGGCCGATGCATCTGCCAGAATGCGCAGCACATCCAAAGACCCCGCGTCCACCATCAGCTGGAACGAGCGGCTGAACAGAAAGTCGCCAACCAGGACACTGGCCTGGTTGCCCCAAACCGCGTTGGCTGTGTCGCGACCGCGGCGCAAGGCGCTTTCATCGACCACGTCATCATGCAGCAGCGTGGCAGTATGAATGAACTCCACACAGGCAGCGAGACCGCAATGGGCCGTGCCTTTGTAACCGCACATACGCGCGGCCCCCAGGGTCAGCAGAGGGCGTAGACGCTTTCCGCCAGCGGCCACGATATATTTGGCCAACTCCGGAATCAGAGCCACAGGGCTTTGCATATAGTCGAGGATCAGACGGTTGACCTCCGTCATATCATCGGCCAGCAAAGTGCGCAGCGCGACGAGTGCATCGGCTGGCGGGGTCGCGGTTACGGATTCCGGTGGCGTCACGGCGCCTCTCTTCGCTAAAGGATGGCACACCATAGGCAAGGTGCGCAGCCGGTCAACATGTGGAGCGGCCGCTGCGGCAGCGCAACCGCCGCCCGGCGGAAGGAACAGGATGAAGGTTGTATTAACCACCAACAATCCAGTCGAATTGGGTTGGGCGGAGGCCGTACTAGCGGATGCGGGCATCCGCGCCGAAGTATTCGACCGTCACGCCAGCATCGTCGAGGGCAGTATTGGCGCCGTCCCGCGCCGGCTCATGGTCGCGGATGCGGACTTTGCGCGGGCGGAGCAGGTGCTGGCGGTCGCCCGGAGCGAACTGGGCGACACCAATGCCGGCGCTTGAGGCCCTGTTCCCCCAAGGCCTGAGCCACGACCGACTGCTGGGTGGACGTATCGAACTGGCACAGCCGCTGGGCGGATACCGGGTAGCCGTGGATCCGCTGTTGCTGGCCGCCTCCATTCCCGCCCTTGCCGGTGAGACCGTTGCCGACCTGGGAGCAGGCACCGGCGCCGTTGGTCTATGTTTGGCGGCACGCGTGCAGCGGTGTCACGTGATCGGGCTGGAGCGGGAACCGGATCTGGCGGTACTGGCGCGCGCCAATGTGGAGCGGAACCGCCTCGGTGCGCGCGTCCAAATCACTCAGGCGGATGTCGCCGCACTCCCGCTCGCGGAGGGCAGCCTGGATCATTTGGCAATGAATCCCCCCTATATGCCGGCGAACAACGCCACCCTGCCGCCGGAACGGTTGCGCCGCGTCGGCGCAGTCGAAGGCCAAGCCAACCTGGCCGATTGGATCGGCGCAGCCTGGCCGCTGGTGCGCCGTGGCGGCACTGTGACGATCATTCACCGGGCCGACCGTCTGGACGAAATCGTAGCGCATTGCCGGCGCTGCCAGGCGGGCGGACTGACCATCATTCCGCTCTGGCCGCACGCCGGGCAGGCCGCCCGGCGCATTGTGGTGCGTCTGCGCAAAGGCGACCGCAGCCCCCTGACCCTGCATCACGGCCTGGTGCTGCACGAAACCGACGGCCGGTTTACCGCTGCAGCCGACGCCGTGCTGCGCGATGCGGCGGCGCTGGCGGTCTAGGCTCAACGCGGCGTGTTCGCTATGGTGCGCACGACACCTTTCCGAGCAACGCGCACGGCTGGCGGTAGCATTTGGCCGGCTCTGCGCCCAATTCTCCGAAATCCGCGACAGCCTGACAGACAACAACCGGAGCTTCCCCATGGCATCTTCCTATGACTACGACCTTTTTGTGATCGGCGCCGGCTCCGGCGGCGTTCGGGCAAGCCGAATGGCGGCACAGGCGGGTGCCCGGGTCGGAATCTGCGAAGACAGCCGCATCGGCGGCACCTGTGTGATCCGCGGCTGCATCCCGAAGAAACTGTTGGTCTATGCCGCGCACTATGGGCACGACTTCCAGGATGCGGTGGCGTATGGCTGGCAACCGCACCACCCCACCCATGACTGGGGCACGCTGATCGTCAACAAGGATGAGGAAATCGACCGGCTGAACGGCATCTACATCAACCTGCTGAAAAATGCCGGCGTCGAGGTCCACGAAGGCAAGGGCCGGATGGTCGATGAGCACACCGTGCGGGTCGGCCAGAAAGCGATCACGGCGGAGACGATCCTGGTCGCGACCGGCGGCTGGCCCTTCATCCCGGACATTCCGGGCGCAGAGCACGCCATCACCTCGAACGAGGCGTTGGATTTGACGGAACGGCCGCGGCGTATTCTGATCGTCGGCGGCGGTTATATTGCCGTGGAATTCGCCGGCATCTTTGCCGGGCTCGGCAGTGAGGTAACCATGGTTATCCGCGGCGAGGAATTGCTGCGGGGCTTCGACAACGACGTTCGGGTGGAACTGGCCCAGGCCATGAACCAGGCCGGCGTCGAGATTCATACCCGTTCCAATATTGCCGGCATCACCAAGGACAAGGCGGGCCTAACCGCGCGGACGGACCAAGGCGCCGACATCTCCGCCGATGTGGTGATGTTCGCAACCGGCCGGGCACCGAACACAAGGGGTATTGGGCTGGACGATATCGGCGTGAAGCTGCAAGGCAATGGCGCCGTTGCGGTCGATGAATACTCCCGCACCAACATTCCGAACATCTATGCAATCGGCGATGTGACCGACCGTATGAACCTGACCCCCGTGGCGCTGCATGAGGGAATGTGTTTCGTCAAAACCGTGTTCGGTGAGGAGCCGACCGCACCTGGCTATGACAACATTGCCACCGCCGTATTCTCGACCCCGCCCATCGGCACCGTCGGCATGACCGAGGAGGAGGCACGGGCCAAGTATGGCAAGGTGGACATCTACAAAAGCCGGTTCCGGCCGCTCAAGCATACGCTGACCAAGCGGGATCATTTCAGCTTCATGAAGCTGATCGTTGATCCGGAGAGCGACAAGGTGCTTGGCTGCCACATGATTGGCGACGATTCGGCGGAGATCGTGCAGGGGCTGGCCATTGCCCTGAAGTGCGGCGCTACCAAGGCGCAGTTTGACGCCACCATCGGCATTCACCCGACGGCGGCAGAAGAATTCGTCACCATGCGGACGAAGGCTTCCGATTAATCGCCATAGCCGTGTCCCCGGGGTGGACCGGGAACATGAAATTCCACCACCCGGGGCACGCGCTTGGCAGGCTATTGAGACGCCGCTGCGCCGGCCTCCAGCATGCTGGCGATCTCTTCGTCGGAATAGCCGAGTTCCGCCAGGACCTCTGCGGTGTGCTGACCAAATTTCGGCGGCTGGGTGCGGATTTCCGGCGGCGTTTTCGACAATGTATAGGGCGGCCGCATCATGCGGATACGACCCTCTGTCGGGTGGTCGGCCTCGACCCAAAAGCCAACATCGGCCAGATGCGGGTCGTGCACCACTTCTTCCAGCGTGTTGATTTGCATCCCGGGAACGCCCCCCTCCGCAAGCGCATCGACCCATTCCCGCGTCGTCCGGGTCTTGGCCAACTCGCCCAACAGGTCGGTCAGTTCGGCACGATGGGCCAGCCGGGAGGCACGGTTCTTGAAGCGCGGATCGGACAGCAGGTCCTCGCGCCCGGCGATGGAGAGCACGGCCCGCCAATGTTTGTCGCTGGACGGCAGAATGCAAACATGGCCATCCTTTGTTTCGAACGGCCAGCGCATCGGCGTGGCGTGGCGTTCTGATCCCGGCGGGCCGATCGGTGGTTCGTAGGCATTGCCGGCCAGATGTTCGATCATGGTGAAGCTGGTCATGCTCTCGAACATCGGCACCTCGACCTCCTGTCCCTCCCCCGTCGCCAGCTTGTGGTAGGCGGCGGCGGCGATGGCATAGGCGGCGAACAGGGCGGTGGTCTTGTCGGCGATCAGCATCGGAACGAAACGCGCCTCACGCCCATTGAAGCTTTCCAGCGCGACCAGACCACTGGTGCCCTGGATCACGTCATCGAACGCGGCGCGCCCGGCGTAACGGCCCTCGCGCCCAAAACCCCAAATATTGCAGTAGACCAAGCCGGGATTGAGTGCCTGCACGCTGGCATAATCGAAACCCAGGCGTTGCAACGGTTCCGGGCGCATATTGTGAATGAAGATATCTGCGCCCTGGATCAGCCTGCGCATCGCCTCCGCCCCAGCCTCGGTCTTCAGGTCGAGCGCGATGGCACGCTTGTTGCGGTTCAGTTGCAGAAACGTGTTGCCCATGCCGGGATGGCGGCTGGGCGTGCCCATGCGTGTCATGTCGCCTTCCGGCGCTTCGACCTTGGTCACGTCGGCGCCCATGTCGGCGAGTAATTGGGACGTGTAAGGGCCGACGACAACGGTGGTCAGGTCGACGACTTTGAGGCCTTGAAAGGGGCCGGGCATTGCGGAAAGTTCCTCGCGAATAGATTGACGATTGTTGCCTGCGAGATTAGCAGGGTGCGCCGGCGAGGCCAGAGGGCATGCGAACAATGCGCTGTTCAGGGCGTTCCCATGCGCCGTTTCATCCAACTGGCGACTAAGGTGGCGCTGGTTACGACAATGATCATGCGGCCCAGATGGTGCAGCGAGACAAAGGGCACCTCGATGCCGAGCGAGAGCGCGATCAGGCTCATTTCGGCAAAACCGCCGGGCGAATAGGCCAGGTGGATGGCGCGGAAGTCCAGTCCGGTAAACGCTGCCAGGCCCAGCGCGGCCCCTGCGGCCATAATCAGCAGACAGAGCGTGGCGCCGCCGGAGACCAGCATCGGGCGGACCAGTTCGTGCACGCGAACCCCGCTGAAGCGCGCGCCCGCGCCGGCGCCCATGACCAACTGGGCGATGGCAATGAAATCGCTGGGCGGGCGGGAATCGGTCACGCCGGCCATATGGACGATGCCGCTGGCGATCATCGGCCCGATCATCTGCCAAGCCGGGAATTTCAATACCTTGGCGACAATGGCGCCGGCCGCCCCTGTCACCGCCAGTATGGCCAGGTCGCGGGCCGGCAATTCCCAGAAAAAGCCGCTGCCGCCCAGGTTGGCTGGCGGCACATAGCCGGCCAGAATACTGTAGGCTGGCGGAATGATCGCCATCACCAGGACGACGCGCGTCGCGTGGACCAGCACGATGGTGCGCTCGTTTCCGCCGAGCGCCGGGCCGAGAACGATCATCTCCCCCAAACCGCCGGGCGAGGCGCAGAAAAACGCGGTCACCCGGTCGATGCGGCCGATGCGGGTGAAAATCTGAAAGCTGAGCCAGGTGCCGAAGACGACGAAAGCCACCATGCCGGCGAAGCTGGTAAGCCAGAGGTGAATGTGGTCCAGCACTTCCGGCGTGAAGGAGGAGCCGAGGGTCACACCGAGGACGATGATCCACACCCGCCGGACCATCTGGTGAATGTAGAGCGTCAGCCCGCTCATGGAACAGACCATGGTGGCGAACAACGCGCCCAGCATCCAGGGCAGCGGTGTGCCAAGATAGGCAAACAGCGCACCGCCAACGGCGCCCACCGCCAGGGTACGCGCCATCAGGATGATCTTAATGCGGGTGGTCAGGGAAGAGCCGGGCGCACCGGCGGCGCCGCTCACGACACGAATTGCTCCTTGAGCACCCGCTCCTCCAGATCGTGTTCGGGATCGAATAGCAGGGTGAAGGAGACTTCGGCATCCTCCTGCACCTCTACCAACCGCACGTCGCGCACTTCGGTAAAGTCCGCCACGGCCAGGACCGGGCGCTTGACCGGGTCGAGTACCTCGAACCGCACCAGGGAATCGCGCGGCAGAAGCGCGCCGCGCCAGCGCCGGGGCCGGAACGCGCTGATCGGCGTCAGGCAGAGCACTTGCGAGGACAAAGGCACGACCGGCCCGTGCGCCGACAGATTGTAGGCCGTGGAACCCGCCGGGGTGGCAACCAGAATACCGTCGGCCATCAACTCTTCGATACGGACGACGCCATCGATGCGGACGCAGATATGCGCTGTCTGGCGGGTTTCACGCAGCAACGACACTTCGTTGATCGCGAGCGCTTCGACATGACGGCCGTCGGTGGTTTCGACCTTCATGCGCAGCGGCGTCAACTCCACCGCTGTAGCATTAACGATACGGTCCAGCAGGCCATCCCGCTCGAACGCATTCATTAGAAAACCGACAGTACCCCGGTGCATGCCAAAAATCGGGATGCCCAGCCCCATATACTTGTGCAAGGTGCCGAGCATGAAGCCGTCGCCGCCAAGCGCGACGATCACATCGGCCTTTTCCGGCGCGACGGTTTCATATCGCTGGCTGAGATCGGCCAGCGCCTGCTGGGCGGCATCGGCTGACGAGGCGACAAACGCGATGGCCGGGCGCGACATCCAGCGGGTCAGCCGCCGGTGGTCGACATGTGCCGCGGCACCGCGGGCGCCCGCCGGCGGCGGTCGATAATGAAATCATGGCCCTTGGGCTTGCGGGCGATAGCCTCGCGAATGGCATCCTCCAGCGGGGCGTCGCTTTCGGCCGCCCGCACGGCCTCCTTCAGGTCGGCGGAATCGTTCTGGCCGAGGCACATATAGAGCATGCCGGTGCAGGTCAGGCGCACGCGGTTACAGCTTTCGCAAAAATTGTGGGTCATCGGCGTGATGAAGCCCAGGCGGCCGCCGGTCTCCTTCACCGTGAAATAGCGGGCGGGCCCGCCGGTTTTGTAATCCGACTCCTCCAGCGTCCAGCGCTGGGCCAAATCGGCCCGCACCATGGATAGCGGCCAGTACTGGTCCACGCGCTGCTCGCCGATATCGCCCATCGGCATAACCTCGATTAGGGTGAGATCAAAGCCTTCCGCGCCGCACCAGCCGATCAGCCGGTCGAGTTCCGTATCGTTGATGCCTTTCAGGGCAACGGCGTTGATCTTGATCTTCAGTCCTGCATCCTTGGCCGCCTGGATGCCGCGCAGCACCTGGTCGAGCCTGCCCCAGCGGGTCAGCGCCTTGAACTTGTCGGTGTCAAGCGTGTCGAGGGAGACGTTGATCCGGCGCACGCCAGCGGCATAGAGCTGGTCTGCGAAGCGTTCCAGCTGGCTGCCGTTGGTGGTCAGCGTCAACTCCTCCAACAGCCCGGATTCGAGATGACGGCCCAGGCCATTGATCAGGTTCATGATACCGCGGCGCACCAACGGCTCGCCGCCGGTCAGCCGCAGCTTGCGCACGCCCATGCGCACGAAGGCGCTGCACACCCGGTCCAACTCGTCCAGGCTGAGAATGTCCTTCTTCGGCAGGAAGGTCATATCCTCGGCCATGCAATAGACGCAGCGAAAATCGCAACGGTCGGTAACGGACACGCGCAGATAGGTGATCTCGCGGCCGAACGGATCGATAACCGGCCCGTTGGCGGCGGTGGTGGGTTCGGTATAAGTCGTAGCCATGATGCAGACGCCCACGGTTCCGTGTAGGATATGCGGCCGGGCGGCAGAGGCGAAAGCCAACTTCTACCCGGCCAACGCCTGCCAGCATAACCGCAGCAGGCCTATTGTACCAGATGGTTGGCGGAGGTCCCCGGTGCAAGACACCATTGCAATCGCCATACTGGCAGGCGGTCAGGGGCTGCGGCTCGGCGGCCGGGACAAGGCGCTGGTGCAACTGTCCGGGCGGCCTCTGTTGTCGCATTTGCTGGACCGGCTGCGCCCGCAGGCGCGGCGGATCGTACTCAGCGCGAACGGCGACGCCGCCCGCTTTGCCAGCTTCGGCCTGCCAGTGGTCGCGGACGATATTGCCGATGCCGGGCCCCTCGCCGGCATTGCGGCGGCAGCGGCCTACTGCGCTGCAAATTGGCCAGAGACGACGCGGCTGATCACCGTGCCGGTCGATACCCCCCGCCCGCCTGCATATCTGGTGCAACGCCTGGCGGCAGGGCCGGCGGGACGGGTCACCGTGGCGGAGGCCAGTGGCCGGTTACATTGGGCGGTAGCATGCTGGCCGCTGGCCGCCGCCCTCCGGCTGAAGGCGGCCATCCACGAAACCGGCCTGCGCCGGCTGGAGACAGCGGTACGGGCAGAGGGATTGGCCACAATCCCGTTCGCCGGCGCCAATACCTTCGCCAACATCAATACCCCGGAAGACCTGGAATCGCTGCGCCACCTGTTAACGCTGCCTTAAACCGATGATTGCATCGTAGCGCGTGGTTTCGCCATACTGTCAGTCAGGGCGCAACTGGATATTGGCACAAGCAAAGGCGCTGGGCGAATGGCGATTCAGGTTGATCTCTCGATTGTCGAACTGCTGTGTTCGCGCCTCTGCCACGACATGGTCGGGCCGGTGGGCGCGGCAACCAATGGCATTGAACTGCTGCGTGAGGTCAGCGCCGGACATCATGACGACATTATCGACATGACCGACGCCAGCGCGCGCACCGCCTGGCGGCGATTGGAATTTTTCCGTGTCGCCTTCGGTTCGGCCGGCGGCCGGGAAGGCTGGGGCACGAACGAACTGCGCCAACTGGCGCAAAACATGCTGCACGACAGCAAGGTACGGCTCGACTGGGAAAATACGCCGGCGCTGACCGAACTGGAAGGCCGGGGCGGCAAGCTGGTGCTCAACCTCGTGCTGCTGCTGGCGGAGGCCATGCCGCGCGGCGGCGACCTGGCGGTGCGGCTGGAACTGCAGGGCGATATGGTGGCGGTCTGGCTGTCAGGCGAAGGCCAAAACGCAGCGCTCAACCCGCGCATTGCCTCTGCCGTGCAGGGGAAACTGCCGCCGGGCGAGATGGACAGCCGGATGATCCTGGCGCACCTCGCATGGCTGCAAAGCCGGGATGCCGGAGCGGATGCAGCCTGGACGCTGGGCGAAAACCGGGTCGCTGCCGCCGTCACCATGCCACAGACGGCGCTGGCGACAGCCGCAGAATAGGCGCGGCCGTCCCAGGCAAAACCCGTCAGGCGCCGCCTTCGGCGCGAATTTGGGCAAACACTTCCCGCGCCTTCAACATCGCGCCCCGCACCAGCGGCAGGCCTACGTAACCGGCAAGTTGCAAAATTGCTTCGGTAAGTTCGTCCTCGGTCCAGCCCTGGCGCAATGCGAACCGCAAATGAATTGCCAACTCCTCCTCGCGCCCGGTGGCGGTGTCGGAGATCACGCAGATTAAAGTCCGGGTCTTGAGATCGAGTCCCGGCCGGGTCCAGAGCCCGCCGAACACCGCCTCCTGGGCGTAGTCGATGAACTTGCCCATGACCGGGTCGTCATAATTGGCAGCGTTCGAGCGCTCCACCGCCGCCTCGCCATACAACTGGCGACGCATCTGAACGCCTTTTTCATACCATTCCGAATTGGCCATCGGTCGCTTTCCTTCCCTGGATGCAAGGCCGCGGGAGCGCGGCCCAGCCCCCATCATCGGCTCGGGCCGCGCGCCTGTCCATCGCAGGCGGATCGCTGGGAAGGTGGCGGCTGCCGGTCAGCCGGATTTTTCGACCAGCAGCTTCTCGATCTTATGCACCGGATGGTTGGTCAGCGTCTTGTCCACCTCCGCCACGATACGGCTTTGTACATCCTTGTGGAAGGACTGCCGCAACTCGCCCAACACCCGCGGCGGCGCCACGACGATCAGATGCTCGAACTCCTTGACCTGCGCGGCCTGATTGAGCCGGTCGGCCAGCTCATGGGCAAACCGATCTTCCGCCAGCTGGTGCCAGTCCGTCTGTTCGACAGCGCTGCGGTGCGCTGACGGTCCGTCGCTGAAGCGCCCCGGACGCTCCACCCCCTGCTCATGCGTGGGCGGGTTCTCCTGCGCCATCACATCCATCGTCACCAGATTCGGAAATTCAGCGTCCCCATCATTGCGGAGGAAAAGCGCCTTTTTGCCATCACCGACCAGGATCCAGGCATTGTGCGGAATTTTAAGCGTCATGGATGTGTTTCCCTTGGCAGAACTGAGAAAACCGTAACCATCGGCCCCTCTCTACACATTGATTCAGATCATCCCCATTCAAGGGGTACGCGCTAGTCATCCCGCGGCCCCAGCCGAACACCGGCGGCCTTCTCGTACAGGGTTACGGTGATGGAGCTGTCTTTCTTGTTATAGCCGAGCCCGCGCGCCCATTGGAAAACCTGCCGCGTGACATTGGCGAGGAACAGCGGCACGCCCAGGGCGTTGGCGAAATCGGTCTGCAAGGTCTGGTCCTTCCAGGTGATATCGACCGTACCACCCGGCTCAAAATTGCCCGAAAGGTAGCGCGGCGCCCGCATTTCGAACGCGACCGAATGGCCGGTGGACTGGCGGATCACGTCGATCATCGCCTGGGTATCGAGCCCGGCTTTGGCGCCCAGCACCATCGCCTCCGCCACCGCCACCGTGTTGACCTGGATCAGCATGTTATTGACCAGCTTCATCGCCAGCCCTTGGCCGACCGGCCCCATGTGGAACACCTGCCGGGCGCAGGACTGCAGCAAGGGCCTCACCCGATCCACCACCGCCGCGTCGCCGCCGCAAATGATCGAGAGATCGCCGGATTCGGCCCGCTCCTGCCCGCCGCTGACCGGGGCATCGATCAGGTCGATCCCGCGGGGTTTCAACTCCGCATGCCATCGCTTCACCGCCAAAGGGTCGATGGTGGCCATGGACAGGATCACGTCGCCCGGTTGCGCCGCCGCCTGGAAGCCGTCCGGGCCCATAATGACCTCTTCCGACTGCGCCGTGGTCTCCACCATACTGATGAGGGTCGATGCCTGCCGGGCAACATCCGCCGGGCTGGAAGCGGCATAGGCGCCAAGGCTGGCGAAATGCTGCACACGGGCCGGATTGACGTCATAGACGACCAGGTTGGCGCCACCATTCAGCAGGTTCGCGGCAATGCCGCCGCCCATGACGCCGACGCCGACAATTCCCAATGTGTTGGCCCGGTCGGATGTCTGCGCGCTCATAGGTGGCCTCCGTTCACATCGATGGTGACGCCGGTGACGAAATCGGCATCCGAAGAAGCCAGAAAGGCGATGACCTTGGCCTGATCCTCTGCCATCGGCACACGGCCGAGCGGGAATTTCGCGATCTCCTCGGCCTTTTCCTGCTCTGAGCGTTTTTCCCAATAGGGCGCGAGGCGTTCGGTCAGCGTCAGGCTGGGCGCAATCGCATTGATGCAGATACCGTGGGGCCCCAACTCGAACGACAGCCGGCGCACCATGGCGATGATGCCGCCCTTGGCCACCGCATAGGGCGACGAACTCTCAAAATTGGTGCCGCGCCCGGCGATTGAGGCAAGGTTGACGATCTTGCCCGAACCTTGCGCCTTCATGTGCGGGATGACGGCATTCATGAAGCAGAAGGTTGGCTTCAGGTTGAAGTCGATCACCTTCTGCCAGTCGGCCATGGTCATCTCGTCAATGGCGGCATTGGGTTTCCTGATCACCGTGGAACCACCAACGGCATTCACGAGAATGTCGATCCGGCCGAACTCCTCAACCGTCTGCGTCACGGCCTCACGTACCTGGGCCTCGTCCATGGCATCGATGCATTGCGGCACAACCCGGCCTGGCTGGCTCGCCAGCGATGCCGCCAACGCGTCCAGGCGATCCTCGCGGTTTTCGACCGCAATCACCGTGGCGCCTTCGCGAACCATGATCTCCGCCGTGGCCTTGCCGATACCGGCGCCGGCGGCGGTAATCAGCGCAACCTTGTTCTGGAACCGCATGGCCTCAACCTCCCATTTGCTGGCGGAGCGCCGCCATGGTTTTCAGGGACTGTTCATGGTCGCCCGCAAAGCGGATGCAGAGATGGCTGGCACCGGCATCCACATAGGATTTGATCCATGCTGCCGCCTCCTCCGCCGGCCCGCCGAAGCTGGACATGCGCTTGCGCAATACCGGCCCCGGCACGCCGTAATAGGCCTCCAGGAACCTGTCGATCCGGGCGATGCCTTTCTCGCGGCTGTCGTCCAACGCGACGGTCAGATACTGCGCATAGGTCAGATCATCCGGCTCGCGCCCCTCCTCCACCGCCAGCTTTTGGATTTCTTGCCATTGCGGGCCGCAGACCTCAACGCTGGGGCCGGTTGGGAACCAGCCATCAAAGTGGCGGGCGGCCCGGCGGAGCGCGTTGGAATGGCTACCGCCGACCCAGACGGGCGGCCCGCCCTTTTGGGCCGGTACCGGGCCAATCTGCTGGCCTTTGAGCGTCCAGCGGCCGTTCCACTCCACCGGCTCCCCGGTCCAAAGCGCGCGGCAGAGCTGCAACCCCTCGATCATGCGGCCGATGCGCTTCTCGAACGGCACCCCGGCCGCCTCAAACTCCGCCCGGATGTTCGGCACGTCGCCGGCAATGCCGTAGCCCAGGATCACGCGGCCGTCGCTTGCCTGATCCAGGGTGGAAACGATATGAGCCAGCACCACCGGGTTGCGCAATGCCGGCAGCAGCACGGCGGTGCCCAGCTTCACGCGCCGGGTGCGCCCGGCAATGGCGGCCAGCAGGGTCAATGGCTCGTGGCGCGGGCGGGCAGTCAGCGAATCGCCGATCCAAACCGAGTCATAGCCAAGATCTTCCGCCTGTTCGGCAAGTTTCAGGAGCGGCACGGTTTCATGCCGCCCTTCCATGATCGCCTCGCGGGTGGGGATCAGATAGCCGATTTTGGCTGGCATCGTGGCGTTTCCTCCATGGCGATTGTTGTTTGACGCACATTGTCGCCTGCAATCCCCGATACTGCCAAGCGCCTTATTGCGGCTGAAAATCGGTGAACACGAAACCATCCCGCTCCACAGTTTCGCCCTCGCGCACCGACAATGGCTTGTCAAACATCGGCCCGTCAGTAATCAGGGTGTGAAATTCGCCGTTTTCGCCGCACGGGTCGACCGCGGCAGGCAAGGCGTTCAACAAGGCTGCATCATAGCGCCGCCCCGCAAAACCGACGTCGAGCCGGGCGGGGTCCAAACAAACAATCCGCGCCTCGATGCCACTTGCGACGATCTCTACGGCTAGGTCAGCGGTTGGCCGGCCCCAAAGCGGAAACACCGCCTGCATCCCAACGGCCGCCATTTGCGCCTCGCGATAGGCGCGGATGTCGGCCAGAAAGAGGTCGCCGAACACCACCGCCTCCACCCCATTGGCCTGCATGTGCGCGACCGCGGCCGCCATGCGCGTCTCGTAGTCCGCGTTGGAACAGGGATTGGGTAGGTCCACGGTCAGCAGCGGCAGGCCGGCGGCTGCCGCCTGGGCCTCCAGGATGGAGCGGCGGACGCCGTGCATGGAGACACGGTCGAACGGTTCGGTGACGGTGGTCAGTGCGCCCACGACCTCCACCTGCCTCGCCAGGCGGATGGTGTGCAGGGCGAACGCGCTGTCTTTGCCGGAACTCCAGGCGATGTAGGCTCGTGTCATCAGGGTTGCCCTTTGGCGGTGATGGCGGGCCAGCCTGCCGCGAGTCGCCGCTGCCCGGCAACCGCCTCGCATTTCGCTTGCGCGGACAGGCGCAGATCGGGACGATGGCGCCTCCTTCCGCTATCGAACCGTTCCCTGCCATGCCCCGCACCCTGACCTATCACACCCTCGCCGGGTTTCCCCGCGTCCGGCCTGGCGACGACCTGGCCCGCCAGATCGCCGATTGCTTGGCCGCCAACGATCTGCCGCTGCAACCGGGCGACGTGGTGGCCCTGGCGCAAAAGGTGGTCAGCAAGGCGGAAGGCCGCTATCGCCGCCTTGCCGATGTGGCGCCAGGACGGGAGGCGGACGACTGGGCCAGACGCACGGGCAAGGATGCCCGGCTGGTGCAGGTGACGCTGGACGAGGCGAACCACGTGCTGCGGTTTCGGCCCAATCTGCTGGTGGTGGAACACCGGCTCGGCATGGTCATGGCCAACGCCGGTATCGACCAATCCAACATCGACGGCGCCGGCGAGCAGGTGCTGTTGCTGCCGGAGGACCCGGACCGCTCCGCCGAGGCGCTGGCGGGTGCCCTGGAACGGCTGACCGGTGTGCGCCCTGCTGTGCTGATCACCGACAGCGTCGGCCGCGCCTGGCGGATCGGCACTTGCGGCATTGCCATCGGCGCGGCGGGCATCCGCTCCGTCGATGATATCCGCGGCGAAGCGGATATGATGGGACGGGAATTGAAGGTTTCCATCGTTGGCCATGCTGACCAGCTGGCAGCAGCCGCCTGCGTCGCCATGGGCGAGGGCGCTGAAGGAACGCCGGCGGTCCTTATCCGCGGCCTGCCGGTGGAGCCGGAGCCGCTGCCAGCCGCGGCACTGGTGCGGCCCGCCGTGGACGACATGTTCCGATGACCGTGGTCGCACTCTCGGGCGGCGTCGGCGGCGCCAAGCTGGTGACGGGACTGGCCAACATTCTGCCGCCGGGCGAGCTGGTAGTTGTCGCCAACACCGGCGACGACTTCCAGCATTTGGGCCTGCACATCGCGCCCGACATCGATTCCGTCTTTTACGCCCTAGCCGGCTGGAACGACGCCGAGCGCGGCTGGGGCCGGGCCGGCGAAACCTGGAACTGCATGCGGGCGCTAGGCGAGATTGGGGCGGAAACCTGGTTTAACCTGGGCGATCAGGATCTGGCCATGCACTTGGAACGCACCCGCCGCCTCAACGCCGGCGAAACGCTGAGCCAAGTGACGGCGGCGCTCTGCAAGACAGCGGGAATTGCCACGCGCGTGCTGCCGATGAGCGATGCGCCGGTGCCGACCGTCGTGCATACGGCGGACCATGGCGATTTAGCGTTCCAGCATTATTTCGTGCGTGAGCGATGCCAGCCTGTGGTGACCGGCTTCACGCATCGAGGCGCGGAACAGGCGGAAATGCCGGCGCCGCTACGGCAGATGCGCAACGTAACGGCGGTGGTGGTCTGCCCCTCCAACCCCTTCATCTCCATCGCCCCTATCCTTGCGGTACCGCGGATGCGGGAATGGCTCAAGGGCCTGGGTGCGCCGGTGGTCGCGGTCTCACCGCTGATCGGCGGCCAGGCAGTCAAAGGGCCGACCGCGAAAATGTTTGCAGAACTTGGCCTGAACAGAACCAACACCGGGTTAGTGGCTCACTATGACGGCCTGCTGAACGGCCTGGTGCTGGATGAAAGCGACGCGGCAGATACTGGCGGTCTTGACCTTGCAACCGCCGTCACCGGCACGCTGATGCAGAATGCCCACGACCGGCGGCGCGTGGCGGAAACCGCTCTGCAACTGGCCCAAAGGATTGCGAAACACCGCACCTGACAGGCGGGAGATCTTGCGCCGCGATCGGCCGGATAAATTATTCCAACCCTAAACATCGATCGTACATCTTCGCAACAATTTTATACTAAATTACAGATTATTGGTGTAGGGAACCCCGCTTCGGCACCCTGCAGTTCTGCGCAGTTCACAACATGATCTCTTCGATATGCTCCGGTCCATGGGAGGCTGCAGCTGTTGCCGGCCACCCGACGGCATCCGCCATTGGTGCGGAGATACTGGCGGCAGGCGGCAATGCGGTCGATGCCGGCGTTGCCATGGGGCTGGCACTGTCGGTGCTGGAATCGATCCAGGTGCAGTTTGCAGGCGTCGCGCCAATCATGATCCGCGACCCGGCATGCGGACGGATCGTTACTATTGCCGGGCTGGGCCCCTGGCCGCGCGCTACCGACCCCACAGCGTTCCGTAAAGGCAGCCGGGCCGTCATTCCGCATGGTGTGCTGCGGAACGGTGGTGCCCGCCGCCCCGGACGCCTGGATTACGGCGCTGCGCCTGTACGGCACTCTCTCTCTGGCGGAACTGGCCGGACCGGCGATCCGTTTGGCGCGCGAAGGTTTCCCGGCCCATGCCTCGTTGGCGGGCCTGAGCGCGCGCTATGCCCGCTACCTGCGCCGGTATGCGGAGAATGCCCGCATCTGGCTGCCCGGCGGCGATCCGATCCGGGAAGGGCAGCATTTCGTGCAACCCGACCTGGCCGCGACCCTGCAATTCCTGGCGGACGAGGACCGCGCGGCCAGTGCCCGCGGCGGCCGCGAGGCCGGGCTGATGGCAGCGCGGGCTGCATTCTATACCGGCGATATCGGCCAGGCGATTGCCCGCCATATGCAGGCGGAGGGCGGCTGGCTCGACGAAATGGATATGGCCTAATACCGCTCGCCGGTCGAGAACGCCGTTGCGACCCCATTGTTCGGACACACGCTGTTCACCTGCGGTGCGTGGTGCCAGGGGCCGGTGGTGGCGATGGTGCTGAAAATCCTGGAAGGCTGCGGCTTGGCCGGGCACCGCCACAACTCCGCCGCCTACCTGCATGCGGTGGCGGAGGCGATCAAGCTTGCCTTCGCCGACCGCGAAAAATACATCGGCGACCCGCAGACGCTGCCGGTCCCGCTCGACCGGTTGTTGAGTGACGGCTATGCCGCGGGCCAGCGCGCCCGGATAACCACAGACCGAGCCTGGCCCGGCATGCCGCCGCCGGGCAATATCGCAGATCATGGCGGCGCGCTGTCGATTGAACCGGCTGCCGCGGCTACCAGTCCGGCGCTGGATACGTCGGTCTGCTGTGCGGTGGATCGTCAGGGCATGGCGTTTGCGGCCACCCCCAGCGACATGGCGCTGGATGCGCCGGCAGTGCCTGGCCTGGGGCTGGTGGTATCCACCCGCGGCGCCCAGAGCTATGCTATGGTCGGACATGCCGCCGCTGCTGCACCGGGCCGCCGGCCACGCCTGACGGCGGCGCCGGTAATGGCGGTCACCGATACAGGCGCGGTGCTGGCCGCCGGCGGGCCGGGCGGCGATGCGCAACCGCAGGCCATAATTCAGGTATTGCTGAACCATCTGCTGTTCGGGCTCGGCCTGCAGGACGCCGTCGACCAGCCGCGGATCACCTCACTCAGCTTTCCCGCATCTCGCGAACCGCACACGTATTTTGCGAATGCGTTGGAGGTGGAGGACAACGTGCCGCCGGCGATTCAGATGGCGTTGGAGGCACTGGGGCATGAGGTGGCTCCGGTCGAACCCGGCGACCCGGAACACCATGCGGTCTGTGCCCTGCTGGCAGACCCGGCGGAGGGACGGACGGAAACCGCCACCGACCCACGTATGGTTCCGCTGGCGGACAGCGCCTGCGTCACATCTCAGGCTGCCACCGCATAGCCAGCATTTTGCGGAATGTCCGCTACGCCACTCAGGCAAAAGAAATCCCGAACAGGTCGTTGATGACCGGCAGCAGCCCGACCAGGGCCGGCAGAACAATGGTTCCCACCTGCCGCAACTGGTCGAACGGATGCGGCGCGAGTGGGCTCAGCGCGGCGCGGGTTTCGGCATCGACGGCCACAGCCGGCCCGATGCCGCGTGCCAAGGCCTCCGCCCGGCGGCGCAGCAGCAGGGCGGGCGGCAGGTAGATGACCGCGACACCGATGGTGAAGGCGACGCCTTGCAACACGGCGGCACCCATCACGACGCCCTTGTAATCTGCGCGCAACGCCTCGCTGGCGAGGAAGGGCAACGGCCAGTACATCCAGGAGAGCATGGCCAGTACGGCGAACACATAAACCATCGCCGCCTGTTGCAGATAGACCCGCTGGCGCGCGATCGCGGCGGCCAGATCCTCGGCCCGTTCCGTCAGCGACAGATCGTCAGACGGGCGGGAGAGGGTCATGAGCAGGCAGGCCGCAAGCAGCAGAATCGCCACCGCGGTTGTCGCCTTGATAACCTCCTGCCCCATCTTGAACACATGCAGGGCGGAGCCGATGCCATCCACGGGAATGCGGGAAAAGATCGATTCGAACAGGCCATTGCCGAGATAGGTGTACCAGCGCTGCGCCACACCCGTCACCTCGGCCAGGATGATGACCGCGGCAATGGCGGCGAACAGGCCGAACACCAACCGCCGGTCCCGCGGCGGGGTTTCGCGGAACAGGGCCAGAGCCGCGCCGGCGGCGACGGCGAGCGAAACGGCTGTTAGCATCAGGAAGGCGCTGAGCCAGAAATAGCGGTGCAGCGCCTCCGCCGCGGCAATATCGGCGAACCGTTCTGGCGGTATGGTGGCGAATGAAAGGCCGGTGGGGCGCACCTGATCGACGACCAGATAGACTGAGCCGTAGACCGCCAGCGGCAGCAGCAGCAACCGCAGCAGACGTCGGTCGAACACCCTGCCCGGCATTCGCGTCAGCCGGAGCAGAGGCGGTCGCCGAGGCGCCGCATGAACTCTTCGCCCTTGGTCAGTTGGTCGATGGCCAGGAATTCGTTCGGCTTGTGCGCCTGTTCGATATTGCCAGGCCCGCAGACCACGGTCGGGATGGAGGCAATTTCCTGGAACAGCCCGGCCTCCGTGCCATAGGCGACCTTGGCATGATCATTACGGCCGGAAAGCTGGCGGGCAAGATTCACGACCTCGTGCTCCGGCGAGATTTCGAGGCCGGGAATTTGCGAAATCGGTTCTATGGTGAAGCCGGCGGCGGGATCGACCGCCCGCATTTCCGGCTCCAGTTCCTCGCGCACGAATTTCAGGAAACGCTGGTGGATGTCGTCCGGGTTATCCTGTGCGATGTAGCGGTATTCGAACACGAACTCCGCCTCCTGCGGCACGATGTTGAGTGCCGTACCACCGTGCAGCTTGCCGACATGCACGGTGGTGTGCGGCAGGTCGTAAAGCTCGTCGCGCATGCCTTCCTTGGCGAAACGGCGGCCTTCGCGGTGCAGCCAGGTTACCGCCTCCGCCGCGTATTCAACCGCGTTCACACCGGTCGGCGCCAGCGAGGAATGGCATTCCTTGCCGCGGACCTTCACATGGAACGACCACTTGCCCTTGTGCGCCACAATCGGCTGAAACTCGGTCGGCTCACCGACGATGCAGAGGCCTGGGCGCTGCTCCTGCTGCGCCAGACGCTCCAGCATGCCCCGCACGCCAATACAGCCGACCTCCTCATCATAGGAAATGGCAAGATGCACCGGCTGTTTCAGGCCGCGTTTCAGGTATTGCGGCACAGCCCAGAGCGAAAGCGCAACGAAGCCCTTCATGTCGCAAGAGCCGCGACCGTAGAGCCTCCCGTCGCGCTCGGTCAGGGAGAACGGGTCGCTTGCCCAGTCCTGGCCATCCACCGGCACCACATCGACATGGCCGGACAGGACGATGCCGCCCGGCTCATCCGGCCCGGCGGAGACGAAGAGATTGGCCTTCTGGCCGGTTTCGTCATAAACGCGCCAGCCGGAAAGGCCGTGGCTCGCCAAGTATTCCTCGACGAAATCGAGCAGCGCCAGGTTGGAGTTGCGGCTGGTGGTGTCGAAGCTCACCAACTTTTCCAAAAGCTCGCGCGGCGAAAGGTTCATCGGCTCCATAATTCCTACAGTCCCAGCTATTCGGCAGCGGCAGCTGGCAGAATGACCTGCAGACCGACGCCACACAAGTTGGCGTTCCGTACTACCTGCCGAATTCGGATGATGGCCCTATCGGAGCAGGAGGCTGGAGAACCGGTTTCAACAGGTTCTCAATCGCCTTCCGTGGTATTAGAGTTAGCGCGTCCGGCCGTTTCGGACCACTCACCCAGCCCTTTCTCGGAAAGACAGCCAGTTGGAAACCCTGCCACCGATCGCCCTCGGCTTTCTCGGCAGCTTGATCGCGGGCGCCCTGACCGCGGTCGGCGCGCTCCCGGTTTTATTCGGGCGCATTCCCTCGCGCCCGACACGGGATCTTTCACTCGGCTTCGCCGCCGGTGTGATGCTGGCCGCATCGTTCTTCTCGCTAATTATCCCCGCACTGGATGCAGCTGCGATCCGCTATGGCGAGGGTGCCGTTCCTGCCGGCATCACCGTTGTGGCCATTCTGCTCGGCATGGGTCTGGTTGCGCTGCTGAACGAGTATCTGCCGCACGAGCATTTCCGGACCGGACGGGAAGGTCCGCAGTCCGCATCGCTGCGCCGGGTCTGGCTGTTCATCATCGCGATCACCATCCACAACTTTCCGGAAGGGCTGGCGGTCGGCGTCGGCTTTGGCTCCGGCGGATTGGCAGGCGGCCTGCCGCTGGCCGTCGGCATCGGCCTGCAAAACGTACCCGAAGGGCTGGCCGTGGCGGTCTCGCTATTGGGGGAGGGTTACGGCAAATGGCGGGCTTGGGCCATTGCCGGCCTGACCGGGCTAGTGGAACCGATCGGCGGCCTGATCGGCGCAAGCATCGTCACGCTGGCAGAACCGCTATTGCCCTGGGGCTTGGCCTTTGCGGCCGGCGCCATGCTCTATGTCATCAGCCACGAGATTATTCCGGAAACCCACCGCAACGGCCATCAGAACAAGGCCACGCTTGGCCTCGCCATCGGCCTGGCCGTGATGCTGTTCCTCGACGTGACCCTGGCGTGACGCCCCCCCGGTGCGGACCTGTCGCGATGGGGGTGCGCTCCCCACTCAGAGCCCCAGCAGTTCAGCCGCGGTACCGCCCAGAATGGCCTCGCGGTCACTGGCGGACAGGTTCGCGTCCCGTACAACCTTGGCCGGCGTGAAATCGCCTATGGGAAACGGCCAGTCGGAGCCCAGCATCACCCGGCCGGAGCCGACACGCTGGCAGAGAAACTCCAGCACCTCCGGCTCGAACACCAGGCTGTCGAACCAGAGCCGCTCGAACCCGGCGCGCGGGTCAGCGTATTCCGGGTGGTTTTCGTGGTTGCGCAGCAGCCGGCCCAGGCAATAGGGCAGCGCCGCACCGCCGGTCAGCACGACAAGGCGCACGGCGTCATATTTCAGCAGATGCCCGCTGAACAGCAGCCGGGCGACCGCCGTGGTCAGGTCATTCAGCCGGGCGACCGCGTTGACCATATCGTAGTCGAGCACGCGCCGGTCAGTCACGTCGAACACCGGATGGACCATGATGACGGCGCCGCGGTCGTTTGCCGCCTGCCAGAACGGCTCCAGGTCCGGATCGTCGAGATTGCCACCCAGGCCCTTCGGCTGCGTGCCGATCATCGCGCCGGCGAAGCGGTGTTCGTCCATCGCCTCGGCCAGCACCATGGCGGCCTTGTGCCCATCCTGCAACGGCACGGTGCAGAGCGCCGTAACCTTGCCCGCCTCCGCCGCGGCCTTGGTAAGGTGGTGGTTGGTCAGCCGCGCCCAGCGCACCCCTTCCTCCGCCGGAAGTTCATAGCCGAACGCGTCGAGCCAGCCGCCGCAGACCTGGTGTTCCAATCCCTCCCGCTTCATCCAGTCAAACCGCTCCTCGGTCTCGCGCAGCCGCGGCATGATCGGGCGGGTCAGCGCGCCGCCGGCAAAGCCCAGCTGCCACTTGCCCTCCGTGCGCTCCACCTGGATGGAGGGGAAATCCCTTCGGCGGTCGGCCAACTCTTCCAGCAGGGCTTCCGGCAGCAGGTGGCCGTGGCAATCGATGATCATGGGGCAGGTCTCTCTGGAAGGGTACCTAACGGAACAACTGGTCGGCGACGAATGGGTTGGTCTGGCGCTCCATCGCGATGGTGGAGGCCGGGCCGTGGCCGGGGACGAACGTGATATCATCGCCCAACGGCCAGAGCAGCGTGCGGATCGAGTTGATGAGTTGGTCGTGGTCGCCACCCGGCAGGTCTGTCCGGCCGATGGAGCCGCGGAACAACACATCGCCGACAATGGCGATGCGAAATGCCTCGATCACAAAAACGATGTGGCCGGGCGAGTGCCCCGGGCAGTGCCTCACATCCAGGCGCAGATTGCCGACGGTGACCGTGTCGCCGTGGTCCAGCCAGCGGTCGGGTTGGAATGGCTCGGCATCGCCGAAACCATATTTAGCAGCCTGGTCCGGCAGGCCATCGATCAGGAATTTGTCAGCAATGTGCGGCCCCCAGAGCGGCACGCCGAGCCGCTTTGCCAGCGCACCCGCGGCGGCGGCATGATCGACATGGCCATGGGTCAGCAGCACACGCTCCATTGTGGCGCCACTGTCGGCAATTGCCGCCTCGATCTGGTCGAGGTCGCCGCCAGGGTCGACGACGGCCCCCTTCATGGTCTCCTCGCACCAGAACACGCTGCAATTCTGCTGAAAGGGCGTGACGACGACGATGCGGACTTGCATGAAAAACTCCAGGGGTAACGGCAGGCCGGCGGGCCATTATCCACATTTTGGCATGGCCCACGGCATCTGCCCAGCGGGAGATTGCCGCGAGCCGTGACATGGCAAGGGAATATCCGATCAGGCCAACGCTTGCGCGGTCTCCACGCCAACGCAGCGGCGGGAGAACATCAAACCCTTCGCCATCTGCGGGCGGCAGCAGCCATTCCTGCACCAAAAGCATGCCCTGCCGGGCCGGTTCCCGGACCGTTACCCATCAGCGCCCAGAAATCCGCCTTCAGATCAAGCGGGAGCACATTCAACGCGTCCGGACGGTTCATCGTGAAAGTGGCGGCGCGGCCGGCAATCCCCAACGCGCAGCAGGTTGGGCGCGGCGGTCATCGGCTCAAGCCTCGCTCTCGTTCTTCGGCGCGAAACGGGTGTAACGCACGTCGGCGGTGATGCCGTGCGCCAGCATGCCCTCGCCCTCGCAGATGCGGCTGATGACCGGCGCGATGTGGCGGGAGGCTGCCGGCGTCAGGCGCTGGTAGGTGCAGGTCTTCAGAAACTTGCCGACCCAAAGCCCGCCCGTGAAGCGCGCCGCGCGGCCGGTCGGCAGGGTGTGGTTGGTCCCCACACCCTTGTCACCATAGGCCACCGTGCTTTCCTCGCCGATGAACAGCGAGCCGTAGTTCTTCAGGCGCTGGAAGTACCAGTCGTCCTCGCCGGTCAGCAGTTCCAGGTGTTCGGCGGCGTAGGAGTCGGAGAGTTCGGCCGCCTCCTCCCGATCCCGCGCGACGACGACCTCGCCGTTGTTCCGCCAAGCCTTCTCGGCAATCTCACGGGTCGGCAGAGTCAGGAGCTGCTTCTCCACCTCTGCCATGACGGCACGCCCAAACGCCTCGTCGGTGACGATCAGCCAGACGGGCGAATCCGGCCCATGCTCGGCCTGACCCAGTAGATCGGTCGCGACCAAGGCCGCATCGACCGTGCCATCGGCAATGATCAGGATCTCAGTCGGGCCGGCCAGCAGGTCGATGCCGGTGGTGCCGAACAGTTGTCGCTTCGCCTCGGCCACAAACGGGTTGCCGGGGCCGCAGATCATGTCGCACGCCGGCATGTCGAAGCAGCCATAGGCCATGCTGGCGAGCGCCTGCACGCCGCCCAGCGAATAGAGCGCCCCCGCGCCGGACGCCTTCAGCGCATAGAGCGTCTGCGGGTACATACCGTCCGCATCCCGCGGTGGCGCCGTGCCGATGATGGTCTCAACGCCAGCCACCTGTGCCGTGCCGGCGGTCATAAACGCGCCCGCCACCAGCGGATACTTGCCGCCAGGAATGTAGCAGCCAACCGAGCCGACTGGAATGTGCTTGTGCCCCAGAATGACGCCCGGTTGCAATTCCACCTCGACCTCTTGCATGGAGGCTTTCTGCACCCGCGCGAAGTCCTGCACTTGGCTGATGGCATAGGCGACGTCCTGCTTCCAGGTCTCCGGCAACATCGCCTCGACCTGGCGGATGCGGTCTTCGGAAAGCCGCACCTGCGGGTTGGTCCACTTGTCCAGATCGCGGGCGTATTTGAGGATTGCGTCCTCACGGTTCTGGCAGATGTCAGCCAGCATTCTGCGCACGGTATCCTCGACCATCGCCCGTTCGAATGCTTCGGCATTGTCGCCGCGTTTCAGATAAGTGGCCATGGGACTGGGGAGCCTCCTGCGGTTGGTGCATTCTTTGAGCGAAAGCGCTTATTTTAAAAGACCCTAGCCCAATCGTCCACGCTTCGCATTCGTCGCTCAGGTGGAAAGCCGCTCGGGCTGGGACGTGGACGGCCGCGCGCTGCCAGAGCGTCCGCACCGTCGAATACGACGGCAAGCATGTCACCTACG
Source organism: Alphaproteobacteria bacterium (assembly GCA_041687435.1). Taxonomy (GTDB): domain Bacteria; phylum Pseudomonadota; class Alphaproteobacteria; order Bin95; family Bin95; genus JACKII01. The sequence continues at coordinate 2,764 of JAWLBX010000030.1, read as the reverse complement.
CCACCGACGGTGAGATGGCCGCCGCGCTCGCGGACCTCAACAGGCAGATCGCAGCGGCGACCGACCGCATCTCGGTCGTCCGCATTCAATCCTCGAAAGGGCTCTGAGATGAAGAACTACCTCCAGAACGGCCGCATCCTCCGCTTCACCGCGCCCGCCGGCGGCATTGCCTCGGGCGACGCGCTGATCGTCGGCAGCATCTTCGGCATCGCCGCCTATTCCTCGGCCGAGGGCGCCCCGGTCGAGAGAGTGTCCGATCCTGTGTGTATCTGTGATTTGCTCCATGCTTTGTGAGAGGAGCAAGGACGATGACGATTTCCAACGAGGTACTGGACGAACTTCTGAAGGGCTGCGAGCGGCCTGAGGATTTGCTTGGCGATTCCGGGGTGATGAAAGAGCTGAAGATCAAGCTCATGGAGCGGATGCTGGGGGCCGAACTGACGGCGCATCTGGGCTATGAGGCAGGCAAGAATGCCCCGCCGGAGCAGCCGAACCGGCGCAACGGTAGCGCCGGCAAGAGGCTGAAGGGGCAGGATGGCGAGATGCCACTATCTGTCCCCCGGGACCGCGATGGTAGTTTCGAACCCGAATTAATCAGGAAGGGCCAGACCCGGATCGATGGGATCGATGACAAGATCATCGGGCTCTATGCCCCTGGCTTGACCGTTCGTGATATCCGGGCCCACCTGGAAGAGCTGTATGGCCTGCAGGTTTCACCCGACCTGATCAGCCGCGTGACCGACGCCGTGCTGGACGAGGTTCGCGAATGGCAGTCCAGGGCGCTGGAGCGGATGTATCCCATCGTTATCTTCGACGCGCTCCGGGTAAAGATCCGCGATGCGGACAGCCGGATGGTCAAGAACAAGGCCGTCTATGTGGCCTTGGGCGTATCGCGCGACGGGGTGCGGGAGGTTCTGGGTCTCTGGATCGCCGACAATGAGGGCGCCAAATTCTGGCTCTCGGTGATGAATGAACTGAAGAACCGTGGCGTGGCCGACATCCTGATTGCCGTCGTGGACGGGCTCAAGGGCTTCCCGGAGGCAATCACGGTCGCTTTTCCCGATGCCACCGTCCAGACCTGTATCGTGCACCTAGTGCGCCATTCCCTGAACTTCTGCGCCTGGAAGGAGCGCAAGTCCGTGGCAGGCGACCTGCGCCGGATTTACGGGGCGGCCACAGCCGAGCAGGCTACCGCCGAGTTGGATGCATTCGAGGAAAAATGGGCCAGTAAATATGCATCCATTGCTCCGGTCTGGCGCCGGGCATGGCAGGAGGTGATCCCATTCTTCGCCTTCGATCCGGCGATCCGAAAGATTATCTACACAACGAACGCCATCGAAAGCCTTAACCGGGTCATCCGCAAATCGATCAAGACACGCGGCTCGTTCCCGACCGAAGACGCAGCCACCAAGCTGATCTATCTGGCCATCCGCAACTTCGAGAAAGGCGGCAGGAATGTCAGGGAGTGGTTTGCCGCCCGCAACCAATTCGCTATCCTGTTTGGCGAGCGCTTCAACGCGTCACCGTATCTGAAACCCCCATGGGACAGGCCAGATACACAGAGGTTATGACACTCCTGCTCGATGGCGCTCCGTCCGAAATGCTGGTTCGCCCGATCCGGTCTCGTGACCGTTTGCCCTTACGTTTCCTCTCGTCCTGCTCACATCCTCGACGTCAACTCGGCGGTTTTGACCTATGCAGCCGCCATCGCCGAATCCTGGTAGTCCTCGCCCTTGCGCATCAGCGCCCAGGCGATGCGTGCCATGCGGTTCGCCAACGCTACCGCGACAAGCATGCGTGGCTTGCGCTCCAACATCCACGCCAACCACGAGCCGACAGGTGCACCCTTGCGTGCGACGGCCACGGCTCCGATGATCAACAGGCGGCGAATATCACGCTGGCCCATCTTCGATGTCTTTCCCAGTCGCTCCTTGCCACCGCTCGAGTGTTGGCGCGGTGTCAGGCCGACCCAAGCGGCAAAATCCCGTCCCTTCGAGAAGGTCTCGAACGGGGGAGCAAAGGTCGTGAGCGCGGCGGCGGTGATTGGGCCCACGCCAGGGATCGTCATCAGTCGCCGCGCCCTGTCGTCGGAACTGGCGCGCTGGCGTAGCTCCTTGTTCAGCGTCTCAATGCGCGCATTCAGAATTTCGATGTGCGCCACGAGCATACGCCCCAACGTTGCCACCGCTTCCGGCAGCGCGCCATCATCACTCTCAACGAGAGTGGCGAGGCGGCCTATATGCGCGACACCGACCGGTGCCACGACGCCATACTCGGCAAGATGCGCACGCAATGCGTTAATAGTCTGCGTGCGTTGACGAACCAGAAGATCCCGGGTCCTGTAAGCCATCGCTGCTGCCTGTTGTGCTTCCGTCTTCGGCGCCACGAAACGCATTGTCGGCCGCCCGGCGGCCTCGGCAATCGCCTCCGCATCGGCGGCATCGTTCTTTTGCCGCTTTACGAACGGCCTCACATAGGCCGGCGGTATCAGTTTGACGATGTGACCGAGGCTTCCGATCGCCCGTGCCCAATGGTGGGCGCTGGCGCAGGCTTCCATCGCAACCGTGCAAGATGGTTGCTCAGCGAAAAACTTAAACAGCTGGCCGCGCGACAGCTTACGACGGAAAACCACGGACCCGTCCGCCGACGCGCCGTGCGCTTGGAACACGTGGACACCTCCGGAAACCCTGGCGTTTGGCCGAATTTTGTGAATCGTTAGGGTCATCGGATCAAGGAGTGTCGCGATGGCTCAGCAACCTGGCTT
>JAWLBX010000029.1:0-38465 GCA_041687435.1 Alphaproteobacteria bacterium | reverse complement strand
CGGAACAGCGATTCCAGCTTCGTTTTACGCTCCTGGGAATCAGGTTCTGTTGAATCGAGAATGCCTATCGCATCCGCGGTCAGGCCCTTGATCAAATCCACGGCATCGATGGCTAAGGCCTGTGCCGGTGAGAGTGCCAGCCAAACCAACATGCCCATAATCCACAACCGACGCATACCGTTCTCTCGTCAAAATCCGGGTTGATGCGCCGCCAATGTTTCACCGCAGGGCGCCATTTGCAAGCGCGGCCTTGCCTCAGGCACACCGCGATCCCAGTGTATGAGAACAAATATGGAAAATCCACTTGATGTTATCAATAAACAACTATAAGGTGCATTTTAAGAGGCTAACCGTCTGGATTCCTAGTGGTTTGCATGCACGATCGTTGCTTCCTTGGGCTGATTTTTTTGCTGTCCCTGTGCCTGGGTGGCCCGACGATGGCCGCTTATTCCTGGATGACCGATACGAAGCCTGTGCTTGCACCGTCCGGGTATCGGGACTTTTGTGCCCGTGCAGGGGCGCACTGCGATGCTGCGGATGAGGCGGCGCAAAGCGTTTATATCTCCAGCCGGTCCATGAGGGTTTTGGAAAAATACAATCAAAAGTTTAATAAACATATTTCCTATCGCTCCGATATGGATCTTTATGGACGCAGCGATTACTGGACGGTGGCAACGGCCACCGGCGATTGTGAGGATATTGCGTTGGCCAAACGGGCCGCGCTGATTGGGGCCGGCTGGCCACCGGCTGCTTTATGGCTTGCCATTGGCCGGGATTCGGAGGGGCAGGCGCATGTGGTGCTGATCCTGCGTGCTGACAAAGGCGATCTGGTGCTCGACAACCGCACCGACCGCATCACGTTATGGCACCATGCGCCGCTTCGCTGGATCGCCCGGCAGGTGCCCGGGGATAGCCGCTATTGGCGATTGGTGGATACGTTGCCCTAGACCCTGTTGCCGTACATGGCGAAAATGCCGGGCGCTGCGTAGTGCTATTTTGTCCATCGGCAGCCTGATCGCCTGCCGGTCATGTCGGGCCAGTCGGAAACTGGAAAGGGAACCCCATGGTTTGGGTCATCGGTGTCGACGTTGGCGGCACCTTCACGGACTTTTTTGCCGTCGATCCAGCATCAGGAGAGCAAGCCCGTTACAAGCGCCCCTCGACGCCCGACGACCCCGGACGGGCCATCCTTTGCGGCCTGGAGGAGATGGCGTCCCGCTCGGCGCTGGAGCTGGCCGAAGCCGAGCGGGTGGCGCATGGTACCACGGTTGCAACCAACGCCCTGATCCAGCGCAAGGGAGGCAAGGTCACGCTGGTGACGACCAAGGGTTTCCGCGACCTGCTGGAGATCGGCCGGCAGGTGCGTCCGCACATGTACGACCTGCAACGCGACGCGCCGGCGCCTCTGGTACCGGAGGAACGGCGGCTGGAGATTGCCGAGCGCATCACCGCCGGCGGCCGCATCGTGCAGCCGCTGGAGGCGGACGAGATCGCGCGCATGGTCGAGGCGGTGCGCGCGAGCGGGGCTGATGCCTGCGCCATCTGCCTGCTGTTTGCCTTCGAGTCGCCCCAGCATGAGCAGGTGCTGGGAGAAACGCTCGCCCTTGCCATGCCGGATATGCACCTGTCGCTTTCCAGCGTCGTGCAGCCTGAATTCCGGGAGTTCGAGCGGTTTTCGACCACGGTCATCAACGCCTACCTGCAGCCGGTCATGGCTGGCTATGTGGAGCGGCTGGCGGCTGGCATCGGCCGGCTCGCACCGCAGGCCGTGTTGGGTATCAATCAATCCTCTGGCGGGCTGATGACGCCCGCGACGGCGCGCGATCTGCCGGTGCGCACGGCACTATCCAGCCCGGCGGCGGGCGCGATGGGCGCGGCGGCGGTGGCCCGGCGGGTTGGTATTCCGGACGTGATCACGCTCGACATGGGCGGCACCAGCGCCGACGTTGCGCTGATCCGCAATGCGGAACCTGCGCTTGCCTACCAGCGCACCGTCGTGGAATTCCCGATCCGGCTGCCGATGGTGGATATTGACACGGTCGGCGCCGGCGGCGGCTCCATCGCCTGGTTCGACCGTGACGGCCTGATGAAGGTCGGCCCGCAGAGCGCCGGCGCTGTCCCTGGCCCCGCCTGCTATGGCCAGGGTGGCACGGAACCCACCGTCACCGATGCGAACCTGATCCTCGGCCGCCTGTCGGCGCGGGGTCTTTTGGATGGCGAGATGGCACTCGATCCAAATCTGGCGCGCGCGGCCTTGCAACCGGTGGCGGAGCGGCTGGGCCTGGGGTTGGAACAGGTGGCGCGCGGAGTTTTGGATATCGCAGTGGCGAACATGGTGCGTTCGATCCGCACCATCTCTGTCGAAAAAGGGCATGATCCGCGCGATTTCGCCCTGATGGCCTTCGGCGGCGCCGGTGCCCTGCATGCCCGTGCCGTGGCGGTGGAGCTTGGGATCGACCGCCTGATCGTCCCGCCCGCGCCCGGAATTCTATGCGCCGAGGGATTGATCGTGGCCGATTTGAAGGAGGATTTCACGACCGGGGAGCGCCTGACGGTGGACGAGGCATCACTTCGCAGGGCTGCCCCTCTGGTGCAGGGCTTGGCTGACCAAGCCGAGGTCTGGCTCGCCGGTCAGCATGTGGATGCAGGGCGGCTCAGCATCGCCGCCGACATGCGCTATCAGGGCCAGAATTTCGAGCTGACCGTTCCGCTTGCCGAGGCGGAGCGGGGAAAGGCAATGCCGTTGCCGGACGTTGCGAGCATCCGCAAAACCTTCTTCGCCGCCCACGACAGAGCGTATGGCTTTCACAATCCGCACGATGTCGTGGAGATCGTCGCCTTCCGCCTGACCGCCCGGGCGTCGATGCATCGGGAGCCGATATTCCCGGCATTGCCGGCGGAGCCGCCACCGCTGCCGGATGCTCGCGAGCGGCGTGCGGTTTGGTTCGACAGCCAGCCGGACGCAGCAGTGGAGACGCCGGTCTACGATCGCGCCACCCTTACACCCGGCATGTATGTCCTCGGCCCGGCGGTTGTTGAGCAACTGGATGCCACCACCCCCCTCGACCCCGCCGACAGTGCCTCGGTTGCCGTGGAGGGCAGCCTCATTATTACGATTGGCGGAGCCCTGTCATGAGCAGCACCCCACGCCTTGACCCTATCACTTTGGAAATTTTCTCTAACGCGCTCCGTTCCATCACGGACGAAACCTTCGTTGCGCTGATGAAGTCGGCCTATTCCACCAACATCAAGGAACGGCATGACCACTCCACCGCGATCATGGATGCGCGGGGGCGGTTGATCGCCCAGGCCGAGAACTCGCTGCCGATTCATGTTGCCAGCATGGAGGGGCTGATGCGCTCGCTGCTGGCGAAATATGGCGCCGACATCCACGCCGGCGACCTGTTCCTGGCAAACGATCCGCACATCGCCGGCGGCACACATCTGCCGGATATCAATCTGGCCGTGCCGGTGTTTGCGGAAGGGCGGCTGGCCGGCTTTGTCGCCAACATCGCCCATCACGCGGATGTGGGTGGCATGGCGCCCGGCTCGATGTCCGGCGGGATGACCGAAATCTATCAGGAAGGGCTGCGCATCCCGGTCATGCGCCTGTTCGACCGCGGCCGGCTGAACGAGGATCTGCTGGAGTTCATCCTGCTGAACGTGCGTCTGCCGGTGGAGCGGCGTGGCGACTACTATGCCCAGATTGCCGCCTGCCGGCTGGGCGAGCGGCGGCTGGGGGAGGTGATCCAGCGCTATGGCGGGGCGGCGACCATGGCCGGCATGGACCAGATCGTCGAGCGTTCGGCGGAACGGATGCGCACGGCGCTGGCCCGCATCCCCGACGGCGTCTACCGCTTCGAGGATGCGATGGACGACGATGGCGTCGGCAACGAGGATCTGACCATCGCCGTCACCGTGACAGCCAAGGCGGGCGATGTGAGTTTCGACTTCACCGGCACTTGTCCGCAGACGCCGGGCAACGTCAACTGCACCCACAACGCCACCGTTGCCTCGGTCACGTATGCCATCAAGGCGCTGCTGGACCCGGAGGCGCCGAACACGCAGGCGGTGATCGAATCGGTGAAGGTAACGGCGCCGGAGGGCTGTCTGATCAACTGCACTTTCCCCGCACCTGTGGCCGGCCGGGCGCACACCTGCCAACGGATTATCGATGTTGCCATGGGCGCACTCGCCCCCGCCTTGCCTGGCCAAGTGACGGCGGCGCCGAATGGGGCCAACACCATGGCCGTGTTCAGCGGCACCGACCCCCGCACCGGCCAGGGCTATGTCTACCTGGAAACCGTTGGCGGCGGCGGCGCGCGCGCGGTCAAGCACGGCAAGGATGGCGTGCAGACTGGCATTACCAACACCTCCAACCTGCCGGTCGAGGCTATCGAGCAGGAATACCCACTGCTGGTGGAGGAATATGGTCTGGTGCCGGATTCGGGCGGTCGCGGACGCTTTCATGGCGGCCGGGGGATTCGCCGGGTGGTGCGACCGGTGGATCACACCTGCATCTTCAACGGCGTCGGCGAGCGCTTCCGACTGGCGCCCTGGGGCGTGTTCGGCGGCGATGCGGGACGACCGGGCCGTTTTGCCCTGCGCCTCGCCAACGGCCAGGAGGAGCCGCTGCCGCCCAAAACCGGCAATCGCACGCTGCGAGAGGGTCAGGCCGCGATTTTCGAGAGTCCGGGCGCGGGCGGTTATGGCGAGCCACAATAACACCGCGCCGGCCAAGCAACGCGGATTGCCTGGCCTCTGTTCGCGTGCTTTGCTGTTGGCCAATCAATAGACGACCGCCCTGCAGGAAGACGCCCCGCCCATGTCACAAGAAACCGTCGACGTCCTCATCATCGGCGCCGGAGCTTCCGGCGCGGCCATGGCCTGGAGCCTGGCCGAAACCAAAATGCACATTGTCTGTCTGGAGCAGGGCGGGTTGATGAACCCGCTGGCCTATCCCAGCACGGGGCGGGATTGGGAGGCGCGCGCGCAGAGTGACTTCGCCACCAACCCGAACGTGCGCGGCCTGCGAACTGACTACCCGATCAACGAGGACGACTCGCCGATCAAGGTGGCGAACTTCAACGGCGTCGGCGGCGGCACGGTGCTGTACGCGGGCCACTTCCCCCGCTTCCACCCAAGCGACTTTCGGGTCAAAAGCCTGGACGGCGTCGCCGACGACTGGCCGATCGACTACAACCAACTCGCACCCTACTACGCCGAGAACGAGAAAATGACCGGCGTGGCCGGGGTGAATGGAGACCCGGCCTATCCAAGCGACAATGCCCCCCGCCTGCCACCCCTGCCTTTGGGCGAGTCGGGCAAGGTGCTGGCCAAGGGCTTTAACGCGCTGGGGTATCACTGGTGGCCATCCGACACCGCCATTATTACGGAGGACTATGACGGCCGCGCCGGCTGCATCAACCTCGGCGCGTGCGGTGCGGGTTGTGCGCAGGGCGCCAAGGGCTCGGCGGATGTCACCTATTGGCCGCACGCCCAGCGCGGCGGCGTCGAACTGCGCACCCGCTGCCGGGTACGGGAGATCACGGTGGGGGCGGATGGTATGGCGACCGGGGCGCGCTATGTCACCGGCGATGGCCAGGAAAGGGAGATCAAGGCACATGTGGTCGTCGTCGCCTGCAACGGCATCGGCACGCCGCGGTTGCTATTGAACTCCAAGAGCCCGCAGCATCCGGACGGGCTCGCCAATTCGAGCGGCCTGGTCGGCAAGAACCTGATGTTCCACCCCTATGCCTGGATTCAGGGAATGTTCGAGGAGGCGACGGACGGGTTTGCCGGCGCCCACAAGCTGATGCGCAGCCAGGAATTCTATGAGACGGACGAGAGCCGCGGCTTCGTGCGCGGCTACACGCTGGAAATCCAGCGCGGCATGCCGCCGGTACGCACGGCCCACACCGGCCTGCGCCATGGCCGGATTCCCTGGGGCGAGGGGCATCACGATGCCTTCCGCAAAATGTTTGGCCATTGCACCGGTATGGTCGCGGTCTGCGAGGATTTGCCGGAGGAACACAACCGGGTCACCATCGACCCCGTGCTGAAGGACGCGGACGGCATTCCCGCACCGAAGATTAGCTATACGCTCTCCGAGAACTCCAAGCGGATGCTCCAGCACGGCGTCGACCGCGCGACGGAGATCCTGAAGGCCGGCGGGGCGACGGATGTCTACTCTGAATGGCCGATTCCCTATGGCGGCTGGCACCTGATGGGCACGGCCCGTATGGGTCGGGACCCAGAGCGCTCCGTCGTGAACGAATGGGGCCGGGCGCATGACTGCCGGAACCTGTTCATCATCGACGGCAGCATCTTCGTGACGTCTGCCGGGGTAAATCCGACCAACACGATCCAGGCGCTGGCGCTCTATGTAGCGGACCAGATGAAACAGCGCCTCGCCAACGCCACCCTGTTCGACTGAGGGGCTCCCAAGATGACCAGAGAAACACCGGCAGACGGCCACCTGCTGAACGAAACCGAGTGGCACACACTACGCGCGCTCGCCGACGTGATCGTGCCGCCCAGCGAGAAATATGGCATTCCCGGCGCCGGCGACGAGGCCATCGCCAAGACCATCATCAAGGATGCGAACTATGGCGACAAGCTGGCCCGGCTGGTCGCGGCGCTCGACACGCTGAACGCAATGGCGCAAGGCGTGCATAGCACTGTGTTTGCGATGCTGCGCGAGGACCAGCGCGAGTTCGTGGCTCTGACCTTCCGCGAGGAGCAACCTGCCGCTGCGACGTTGGCAGAGCAGCTTGTGACGCAATGCTACTATCGCGATGACCGCGTGGTGACCTCGCTGGGAATGGAACTGCGCCCGCCGATGCCGGAAGGCTACAAGGTCGAGGATGGCGATTGGTCCCTGCTGGAGCCGGTGCGCCGCCGCGACCCTTTCCACCGCCCGGCAGGATAAGCGGCAAAGCCTCGGACTTCCCAGTCAGTGAGGGGTGCGCGGTGTTAGCAGGTGGAGACCCGCTCCCCGATGGCGGCTCTGCCGCCACCGGGGAGCGGCAGGCGCGGTTTAACGGATGGCCTTCATCGCCGCGAAGCCCGATTCCAGGTCGGCGATCAGGTCGGCGGGGTTTTCCAGGCCGATATGCAGGCGGATCAGCGGGCCCTCTGGCTGCCATGGCGTTGCCGTGCGGTAGTTGGACGGGTCCGCCGGGATCGCCAGGCTCTCGTAGCCGCCCCAGCTTGACCCCATGCCGAACAGGTCCAGCGCGTCGAAAAACGCCTCCATTTGCGGCTCATCGATTGGTTTCAACACGACGCCGAACAGGCCGCTCGCGCCGGTGAAGTCGCGTTTCCAGAGGGCGTGGCCAGGATCGCTTTCCAGCGCTGGATACAGCACCCGCGCCACCTCCGGCCGGGTTTGCAGCCACTGCGCGACTTCCAGCGCGTTTTTCTGATGCTGTGCCAGCCGTACCGCCATGGTGCGCACGCCACGGGTCGCCAGATATACGTCATCCGGCCCGACGGCGTGGCCAAGAAGATCCCAGACCTCCTTGATGGGCGCATAGGCGGCTTCGGTACAAGTAATCGCGCCCATCATCGCATCCGAGTGGCCGACAATATACTTGGTCGCTGCATGCACCGAGACATCACAGCCATGTTCGAACGGTTTGAACAGAAGGCCGGTTGCCCAGGTGTTGTCGATCATCACGATGCAGCCGCGTTTGTGCGCTGCCGCTGCGATTGCCGGGACATCCTGCATTTCAAAGGTTTGCGAGCCAGGCGCCTCCAGGTACACCACCTTGGTGTTGTCCTGGATCAGCCCGGCGATGTCGCCGCCGATGGCCGGGTCAAAGAATGTTGTGGAGATGCCATAGCGCGGCAGCATCTTGGTGGCGAAATTGCGCGCCGGTCCATAGACGCAATCCACCATCAGGATATGGTCGCCGTGGCCAACAAAGCCCATGACCGCCGTGGTAATGGCGCTGAGGCCGCTCGGGCAGATCACCGCCGCATCTGCGCCTTCGATATCCGCCAGTACATCTTCCAGTGTGAACACGGTGGGCGTGCCGCGGCGGCCATAGCGCGGCTCGCGCGGGCCTTTTTCGCGTTTGCGGTCGGCATAGGTCGGCGAGAGGATGGTCGAGGCCCGGAATACGGGCGTGTTGACTGCGCCGAAATTGGCCTGCGGGTCGCGGCCCGCATGGGTCAGTACGGTCTCCGGGCGCTTGCCCTTCAGGTCTTTGCTCACGCTCCGGTCTCCACAGGGGTGTCCTGCTGGCTGCCCCATTCGCTCCATGAGCCATCGTAGACGGCGGTTTCGGTTTGGCCAATCAGATAGAGGCCCAGCGCCAGCGTGCAGGCCGTCACGCCGGAGCCGCAGGTCGTCGCGATCGGCTTTTTCAGATCGATACCGGCCTGCTCGAAGGCTTGGCGCAGTTCATCGGCGCTGCGAAAGGTGCCATCGGTATTTAACAGCGCAGGGAATGGCACGTTCTTCGAGCCCGGAATGTGCCCGCCCCGCATGCCGGCCCGCGGCTCCGGCTCTGTCGCCATAAACCGGCCGGTAGAACGGGCATCGACCACTTGGTCGCGCTGCAAGTCAATATTGCGCAGGATTTGTTCCCGGTCGCGCACCAGCATGTGATTTGTGCGGACGGTCAAGTTGCGCTCGCCGCGCGGTGCAACATCCTTGGAGACTGGGCGTCCCTCGGCCAGCCATTTGCGCATGCCGCCGTTCAATACCGCGACATCGCCGTAGCCGAACACCCGGAAGGTCCACCACACCCGCGCCGCGCCGGTTGCACTCACCGTGTCGTAGACAATGATCTTGTGGCCGTCGCCAATGCCTAGTGCGCCAACCTGCCGGGCAAACTGGTCCGCATCCGGCAGCATATGCGGCAGGTCGCTGGATTGATCGGCGATGGCGTCGATATCCCAGAAGATTGCCCCGGGAATGTGCTGCTCGTCATACTCGGCGCGTGCGTTGCGGCCGGTTGTCGGCAGATGGTGCGAGGCATCGATGATGCGCAGGTCGGGCGCATTCAAATGCGCCGCCAGCCACTCGGTCGATACGAGGGCTTCGGGGTTTGTATAACCGGAGTCGGGCATGGAGCAGGGGCCTTGTTGAGAGGTTTATTCGTCGAACACGATATTGATGCGGCGGTTGCGTTTGCCTTTGTTTTCGATCTTGGCAATCCGAACCTTGCCGATTTCACCTGTACGGGCGACGTGAGTACCGCCGCAGGGTTGCAGGTCGATGGCGCCGTCGCCAACCGCCATCAGCCGGATGCGGCCAGTGCCGCGCGGCGGCTGGACGGAAAGTGTGCGCACCATTTCGGGGTTCTCGTCCAGTTCGGTTTCCTCGATCCAGCGCTGCTCGACCGGATAGTCGGCTGCGATCAGGCCATTGAGCTTTTCGGTTAACTCTTCCTTGTCGTAGACATGGTCGCCCGAGTCGAAGTCCAGCCGGCTTTTCTCGGCTCCGACCTGACCGCCCGTTACGCCGTGATGGATCATTGAACAGAGCAGATGCATCGTGGTGTGCATGCGCATGTGCTTGTGCCGTCGCGGCCAATCGATCCGCGCGGTCACTGTGCTGCCGACCGCGGGCAGGGGGGCGCCATCCGCCACTTTGTGCAGTATGTTATCCGCCCCGCTGCCTTTGACGGCTTCCGTTACAGTTGTTTCGGAGCCGTCGGCGGCGATCAGCACGCCGCTGTCGCCCGGCTGCCCGCCGCCGGTTGGGTAGAACACGGTGCGGTTCAGAACCACGCCATCGGGCCCGGCCGCAACCACTGTTGCCTCGCATTCGGCAGCATAGGGGTTCTCGCGGAACACTAGCTCCATGATCTTGCTCTCTGTTGCAGGTATTCTCTGGTGGCAGTCATAACGGCTTTGTTTCAGTCCCGCCACATTGTGCGCAGCCGCTGCCGGTTCAGGGCGAAGGATTGGAGCGCAATCAGCAAGGTTGCGTTGCCGGCCTTCTCCGTTCCAATCCAGCCAATTGCCTCCTCTGCCGGTATGGAAAAGGCCCGGATATCTTCGCCTTCATGGTTGAGACCGTAGATGCCTTCCGCGCCATTCGCATCGACACGGCCGGCAAACAGGGTGATGGCCTCGGTCGAACTGGCGGGGTTGACCATGTAGTGACAAAGGAATTCCAGCCGGTCGACCGGCCGCCCGATTTCCTCCAGTGCCTCGCGATGGGCGACTGCTTCCGCCGATTCGCCCTGATCGTAACGCCCGGCGACCACCTCGGTCATCCAGGGGTGGCGCCCGGCGCCATAAGCGCCGATGCGGAACTGTTCGATCAGCACGACGCGGTCGGTCCATGGGTCGTAGGGGATCACCGCCACTGCCTGGCCGCGCTCCAGCAACTCCCGCTGAATCGGTTTGCAGAGGCCGCCCTGGAACAACTCGTGCTGCAATTCGAATTCGTCCAGCTTGTTGAACCCATCGTAGGCGCGGCGCCGTGACAGGATTTTGACTTGATCGGGCATGAAACTTGGCCTCCCATGCGCGCCAGCGGTGCCGTTGGCGCGCGGACGGAACGGTTTTAACAAGGGTCCGAAGATAATGCGTAACCTGCTTGCCTGGCTAATTCGGCTGTACTTTGGTGTCGGCATTGTGCTGGGCGTCATGTTGTTCGCCTCGCACACAATGCAAACTGCCATGGCTGCACCCGAGACCGATGAGTTGGTGCGCGATGCCATGGTCGGCGCCGTGCGCGGCGGGTTACGGATTTTTTACTGGGCGCCGAGTGCTTACGAGCACGTCATCAAGCGTGAGGAAGATTTATTGAATTGGATTATCAATTAACAATGTTTAATTTATTGATATTACATATATAAAAAGGATGGTAGTCGATGACAGCGCGAAGCGAGAAAGTGACATTTCCGGGTGCGGGTGGCGAATCTCTGTTCGGACGGATCGACTGGCCGGCTGGCGGGCCGCGAGCCTTCGCCCTGTTTGCCCACTGTTTCACCTGTTCGCATGAGATTTTCGCTGCGGAGCGTGTCTCGCGGGGGCTGGCTGACCGGGGCTTTGCTGTGTTGCGGTTTGACTTTACCGGGCTGGGCGCGAGCGAGGGCGAGTTCGCCAACACTGGTTTTTCCTCAAACGTGGCCGATCTGGTTGCAGCGGCCGATTTCCTGCGGTCGCAGCACCGGGCGCCAAGTCTGTTGGTCGGCCATTCGCTTGGCGGCGCCGCTGTTCTGAAGGCCGCGGCAGCCGTGCCGGAAGCGGCCGCGGTCGCAACCATCAACGCCCCCGCAGACCCCGAACACGTCAAGCACGCCTTCAAGGCCGATCTGACCCGGATCGAAAACGAGGGCGAGGCGGATGTGACCCTGGCGGGGCGGACCTTCCGCATCACCCGGCAGTTTCTCGCGGATATCGAGGGCCAGAACATGCGGGATGCCCTTGGGAAGCTGGGCAAGGCATTGCTGGTGTTTCACGCGCCGCGCGACGCTATCGTGAGCATCGATAACGCCAGCGCCATTTTCACCGCGGCGAAACATCCGAAAAGCTTCGTGTCGCTTGATGGTGCAAATCATTTGCTGACCAGGCGCGAGGATGCCGTCTATGTCGCCGATGTGCTGGCTGCCTGGGCTGGCCGCTATCTGCCAGAGGAGAGTACGGCAGAGGAGGGGCGGCCGGTCACGCCGCAGGGCGAGGTGCTGGTGCGCGAGGCCGGCGAGGGGACGTTTCCGCAGATCGTGGATGCAGGCAAGCACCGTTTTTGGGCTGACGAGCCCGAGTCGGTCGGCGGCACCGATACCGGCCCAGACCCTTATTCCTTCCTGTTGACCGCGCTTGGCACGTGTACGGCAATGACGATCCGCCTGTATGCCGACCGGAAGAACTATCCATTGGAACGGGCGGAGGTGAGATTGCGGCATGCGAAGATCCATGCCCATGACTGTACCGAATGCGAGACAAAAAAGGGTAAGATCGATCGGATCGAGCGAGAAATCACGCTCTCCGGTTCGCTTACGGAGGACCAACGGACCGACCTGCTCCGCATTGCCGACCGCTGCCCGGTGCATCGGACCCTGCATGGCGAGATCTCGGTGATCAGCCGGCTCGCCTGACGGTCAGAGAAAGGCTTCTTCCCAGGTTCCGCGCGTCGCGCCCCGAGTATACTCCGTCGCCCGGTTCTCGAAGAAGTTGGCATGCTCCACTGCATTGAGCATTTCATCCATCCAAGGCAATGGGTTACGCGAAATATTGAAGATTGATTCGAGACTAAGTTGATCCAGTCTGCGGTCGGCAATGAAGCGAATATATGCTTTTACCTCGTCGGGCGAGAGACCTTCCACCTCCCCCAGTTCAAAGGCCAGATCGATAAACGCGTCCTCGTGGCCGATGATGGTGCGGCAGGCTTCCCGAATTTCGTCGCCCAGCGCCTTGTCCCAAACTTCCGGATACTCTTCAACAAAGGTCCGGAATAGCCGGATAATACTAAGGGTATGCAGGGTTTCATCCCGTGCCGACCACGCCACGATCTGGCCCATGCCTTTCATTTTGTTGAAGCGCGGGAAGTTCAGCAACACGGCGAAGCTGGCAAACAGCTGCACGCCCTCGGTAAAGGCGCCAAATACCGCCATCGTTATTGCAATAGAGCGTTTGGAATCTACGCTAAACTGCTGCATGTAATCATATTTATCCCGCATGGCCTGATAGTGCAAGAAGGCAGAATACTCCACTTCCGGCATGCCAATGGTGTCGAGCAGATGGCTGTAGGCAGCGATGTGAATTGTCTCCGTATTGGAGAACGCCGCCAGCATCATCTGCACCTCTGTCGGTTCGAAAACGCGGGAATAGTGCTTCATGTAGCAGTTGTTCACCTCCACATCCGCTTGGGTGAAAAAGCGGAAGATGTGGGTAAGCAGGCTGCGCTCGCCTTCGCTCAGCTGGTGCTGCCAGTCCTTCACGTCATCGGCCAGCGGCACCTCGTCCGGCAGCCAGTGCAGGCGCTGTTGCAACTGCCAGGCCTCATAGGCCCAGGGATAGGCGAACGGCTTGTATGTTGGTTTCGGGTCCAGAAGTGCCATGGGCTGCCTACTCGCACGCCAAACAGTCGTCATCGTCTCGCGCTGAGCGGGGCGGCGGCGCCGCGCTGATAACGTCAGCCCGCTGCAGCGACTTTGAGCGAACATAATACAGGCTTTTACAGCCTTTCTCCCAGGCGCGGATATGCAGGCGATGCAGGTCGCGCTTGTGAACGTCGGCAGGCAGGAACAGATTTAAGGATTGGGATTGGCAGATATAGGGCTGCCGGTCGGCCGCATGGTCGATCACCCAGCGCTGGTCCAGCTCGAACGCGGTCTTGAACACGTCGCGCTCGTGTTCGGTCAGGAAATCCAAATGTTGGACCGAGCCTTCGTGTGTGGTGATGGAGGACCACGTTTCGTCGTCGTCATGGCCGTGGTCGGCAAGGACAGCGGCCAGCGCCCGGTTGCGCACGAGATAGGAGCCGGACAGCGTCTTGTGATTGAAGGCGTTGGCGGCAATCGGTTCGATGCCGGGCGAGGCGCCGCCGCAAATGATGGAGATGGACGCGGTCGGTGCAATCGCCAGCTTGTGGCTGAAACGCTCGGCCACGCCATAGTCGGCGGCGTCGGGGCAGGGGCCGCGTTCCGCCGCCAGCACCTGGCTGGCGGCGTCGGCACCGGCCTTGATGTGGCGGAACATGCGGGTGTTCCAGACTTTCGCCATCACCGATTCGAACGGAATGCTTTTGGCTTGAAGGAAGGAGTGAAAGCCCATGACCCCAAGTCCAACGCTACGCTCACGCATGGCGGCGTATTTGGCCCGGGCCATGCTGTCAGGCGCGTGGTCGATATAGTCCTGCAGCACGTTGTCGAGAAACCGCATTACGTCTTCGACAAAATTCGGATGCTGTTCCCACTCCTCGTAATGTTCCAGGTTCAGCGAGGACAGGCAGCAGACCGCCGTGCGCTCGCCGCCCAGGTGATCCACACCGGTCGGCAGCGTGATCTCCGAACACAGGTTTGAGGTCTTGACCTCCAGCCCGGCTAGTTTGTGGTGCTCCGGCCGGCCGCGGTTCACCTGGTCGATGAAGATCAGGTAGGGCTCGCCTGTCTCCACCCGCGCCGTCAGCAGCCGAATCCAGAGGGAGCGGGCCGAGACCGTGCGCTGCACCGTGCCATCACGTGGGCTGACCAGCGGCCAAGTCTCATCCGCTAGCACCGCGCGCATGAACGCATCTGTCACCGCTACGCCATGATGCAAATTTAAAGCCTTGCGGTTGTAGTCGCCGCCGGTCGGCCGTCGCAGTTCGATGAATTCCTCGATTTCCGGGTGATGGATCGGCAGGTAGACCGCCGCCGAGCCACGCCGCAGGCTGCCTTGGCTGATGGCGAGCGTCAGTGAATCCATTACCCGGATAAACGGTACTACGCCGGAGGTCTTGCCATTCTGTCCGACCTTCTCACCGATGGAGCGCAGATTGCCCCAATAACTGCCGATGCCACCGCCACGGGCGGCGAGCCAGACATTCTCGGTCCAAAGGCCGACAATGCCTTCCAGATCGTCTCTGGCCTCGTTCAGATAGCAGGAAATCGGCAGGCCGCGCGTGGTGCCGCCGTTTGAGAGAACCGGCGTCGCCGGCATCATCCAAAGGCGGGAGATATAATCGTACAGCCGTTGGGCGTGGGCGGAATCATCCGCGAAACAGGCAGCTACTCGCGCGAAACGGTCCTGAAACGACTCGCCCGGCAACAGATAGCGGTCAGCCAGTGTCGCCTTGCCGAATTGCGTCAGCAGCCGGTCGCGGGTGCGGTCAATGTGGACGCTGTTGGCATGATCTTGGTACTCATCGCTGCCGAACAGCGAAGGCTCGGAAGGGCTTTCCAGCGCCGCAATGGCGGGTGATAATGGTTGTTCCATGGTAACTTTGCTCGGCTGGCTCGTGGCGACGAGGACGGCTCTTGAACATAGGCGGAACAGGGCGTGGACGCAAGTGGCCGGAAGAAGTGTTCACGCCCTGCTGGAGCTTATGGATTGCGGCCCAGGGCGGTGCCACAGCGTTCGAGAATTTGACTTTGCGCCTGCCATTTCAAGCGCGGCAATCCGGCAAAAAAGCTGGCGCTCGCTAGCGCTCCGCCAGCTTGACCGCGAATGTGGCGACGAAGGTTGCGCCGCCGCCAGGGGTATCTTCGACCCACAAATCGCCGCGATGCCGTTGGCACAGGGCGCGGGCAATTGTGAGGCCCAGCCCTGCGCCGGTTTGCTTATGCTTTGGTTTGCTCGGCCCCTGGCGGAATCGCTCGAAGATGATGTCTTTCAGCTCGTTCGGGATTCCGGGCCCCGAATCAACGACCGACAGGTTCAGAACTGCGTCACCGCCCCCGCTTTCGCCCGATAGTGCTGCGCGTATGCGGACCGGACCCGCCGGATCGGAGGTCAAGGCGTTTTCGAGCAGGTTGGCCAGAACCTGTTGGATTCGCGCTTCTGATCCGATCAAGACCGTTGCGGCACCGATTTTGTCCTCGAACCTTATCGGCGGTGCGGCGTCATTCTTCGTAGCCTGGGCCAGGGCGATAAGACCCTGCACGGTTTGCGAAGGGCGGAATGGTGCTTCTGGCATGCTCAGCGCACCCTCCTCCATCTGAGCGATATCCAGCAGGTCGTCCGCCAATCGGCGCAGCAGATTGCCTGCCTGCTCCATCAATTCCAGCATCTCCCGTTGGGCTGGCGTCAGATCGGTTTGCTCCAGTGCACTGGCCATGCCGAGCAGGCCGTTGAGCGGCGTGCGGAGTTCATGGCTGACATCGGCCAGCATATCGACTCTGGTTTGGGATTCGGCTTCAGTCCGTTGTAACTGCTGGCGAAGTTGCCAAATGGCCATCCGGTGCGACACCAAGCTGGAAATGCAGTGCGCCAAGGCCTCCAGGTCGATAATTTCCTGTGGTTCCCAGGTTCTCGGGCTTCGTCCGGCCAGGCAAATTGCGCCTATCACAGTGGTGGAAGTCCCGCGGATCGGCACTCCGAGGAAACTGCGGCAGCCCAGGTTGTCCTGGTGTTCGACACCCCTTGTCAGGGGGTGGCTGTCCGTGTCTGTAATTTGCACCGGACCGTTTTGGTTCGGCACATGTCGGCAGATCGATCCGGACAGCCGCAAATTTTCCTGCCTGCCCCAATGTTCGTCCAGTCCAGTCTGGTTTTTGCAGTACATCTGATCTGCATCATGATCGAAGAAGACAATCAGGCCGATTTCTGTATCGAAACGGCTTGCTGCGAGGCGGGCGACTTGGTCAAACTGCCCATCCGGCTGTATGTCGGTCAGCCCCATGGCGGCCAAGTGTGGTGGTTGATTGCTGGTTGATCCTGCCATTGTGCCGCCAGCCCCGCGCCAGTTATCCCGAAAGAGAGTTGCAAGAGTAGCCGAAATTTTTGGGGGAGGCAGTCAATTACAGGTGAATGCCTTTGGGTTTCGCTTCAGAGCGCGTCCACCCAGGCATGGCCGAACTGGCTCTTACGCCAGCCAATTGGCGATTTACGCGCTGTATTGCTACAGTTCCTTGGTATCAAGCAATCAAGGAAACGTCCGCATATGAGCAAATCGATCCATTTTTATAGCGAGGGCCACAAGCTCTCTGGCGACCTGTACATGCCAGATGGCCTGGAATCGGGGGAACAACGTGCCGGTATCGTGCTTTGCCATGGCTATACCGGCGTCAAAGACCTTTATCTGCCGGACAATGCCCGGGTTCTGAACGAAGCTGGCTATGTCGTCCTCACCTTCGATTACAAAGGCTGGGGTGAAAGCGAGGGCCAGCGCTCGCGGCTGGCGCCTTACAGCCGGGTGGCAGATGTGCAGGCTGCAATCACGTATCTGGGATTGCAGGATTGCGTTGCTGCCGATCGCATCGGCATCTATGGCACCAGCTATGGCGGTGCGACCGTGACTTGGGTCGGTGCCGTCGATCAGCGGGCAAAATGCATTGTTTCCTGCGTCGGTGTCGCCCACGGGGGCCGCTGGATGCGCAGTGTTCGCCGGCCGGATGAGTGGGTAGACCTGCTGGCGCGCTCCAGGGCCGACCGGGAGAAACGCGTCCTCGATGGCGAGTCCGAATGGGCAGACCGCGCGGAGATCCTGCTTCCTGACCGCCAGTCTGCCGCGCTGGCGGATGCGGCCCGTAAGAACAACCCTAATGCCATCAGCACACTACCGCTCGATTACATCGACGAGACTCTGCAATTCCACCCGGAATGGGTCGTCGACAAGATTGCACCGCGTCCGATCCTGTTCATCACCACCGACGATGACCGACTGGTGCCGCCAGAGGAATCCTATGCCTTGTATGATAAAGCAGGTGAGCCCAAGAAGCTGGTGACGTTGAAGGGCTTCGGCCACTACGAAGTTTATGTCGAACCGGCTTTCAGCCAGGTTATGGATGAGACGGTGGCCTGGTTTCAGCACTTTCTGCCCGCGAGAGGCTGAGGCAGCGCCTTAGCTTGGCCAAGTGTGGCGGATAGGATCGCTGCCGTCCCAGCCAACTGCGGCCTCGCGGATGGCATCGAAGATGCGGCGGCGCTCCGGCGTCATGTGAGCCATCTCGATCACCGTGCCGGGATGGCCTTCATTCCAGAGATAAACGAACCGCCCGCGCGCACTGTCGCCCTGCTGGCCGATCTCGTAGCCGTTGGCCAGCGCTGCCTCCAGCTTCGCGTCATAATCCTCTGGCCAGCTTGACCAATGCTGCATGCCCTCACAGCCCTTGGCGAGAAAATCGCGGTACATGCTGGGCGTATCGCAGCGCTGTTGGATCAATTCCAACTGCGTTTCGCCGGAATTGGCGAGTGCCACGGAGATGTGGACGCCATCGTGGCGTTGCCCACGATAGGAAAACTGCGTGACCGGCAGGCGGTCTGCATAGAACCATGGTCCGACGCCGCAAACCTCTGCCCAGTGTTGCATTGCGGCTTCGATATCGCGGACGACAATGCCGATCTGCGTGAGATTGCCGAACAGGCGGGACATGGGCGCGGTTCCTTCGGTGTTTGGTTGGCCGTTTGCTGGCAGTGTAGTTTATCAAGGCGAGGACGACAGCCTTTTCCAGGCTTGTCAAATTCGAAAGTCGCTGTGACACTTCTTCCGTTAACAATCAAAAAAACCGGAGGAAACCCTGAATGGACTTTGTAAAGGCAGTATGTTGGCCCGGTTCTGGGCCATTAGTCAGACGCGCGTCGGCGATGGCAGCCGCCGTGGGGCTCTTGGTGGTGTCCGGAATTGCGCCGGCGCTGGCGCAGAAGCCGGGCGGCACCTTGCGCGTCTATAACAGCTCGAATCCACCCAGCCTCTCGATCCACGAGGAAGGCACGATCGCAACCATCATGCCAATGATGTCGGTCTTTAATAACCTTGTCTTGTCTGACCAATCAAAGCCAAAAAGCTCGATTGATACGGTGGTTCCAGACTTGGCAGAAAGCTGGTCCTACGACGAGACCGAGACCAAACTCACCTTCAAATTGCGGCAAGGTGTGAGATGGCATGATGGCGAGCCGTTCACGGCGAAGGACGTGCAATGCACCTGGCATTGGCTCATCGACAAGGAGCGTAGCGGCTTCCGCAAAAATCCGCGCAAGATCTGGTATGATAATCTCAAGGAAGTTGCAGTCGATAACGATTACCAGGTGACATTTCATCTTGAACACCCGCAGCCGTCACTGCTGACCTTGCTGGCCTCTGGTCAGTCCCCCGTCTATCCCTGCCATGTTCCCGCACAACAGATGCGCACCGGTCCGATTGGCACGGGGCCCTTTAAGTTCGTCGAGTTCAAGAGCAACACCTCGATCAAGCTGGTGCGCAATCCGGATTATTGGAAGCCGGATATGCCCTATCTGGATGGCATCGAGTGGACGCTGATCCGCAGCCGGCCGACCCGCATTTTGGCCTTTACCGCCGGTGAGTTCGATCTGACCTTCATTGGCGACGTCACCGCGCCGCTGCTGGGGCAGGTGGAGGAGGAGGCGCCAGACGCCGTCTGCAAGCTGGCACCGACCAATGTCTCGGTGAATCTGGCCGTCAACCGCAACGCCCCGCCGTTCGACAATCCGGAGATCCGGCGGGCGATGGAATTGGCACTCGACCGCCAGACGTTCATCGATATCGTCACTCACGGCAAGGGCTATTGGTCCGCCGCGATGCTGCCGCCGCCGGAAGGCGCCTGGGGGATGCCGCGCGAGGAACTGGATAAGCTGGAAAGCTATGCCGGGACGGTTGAAGAGCGGCGGGCGAAGGCGCGGGCGATCATGGAATCGCATGGCTATGGCCCGGACAACAAGCTGGCCATCAAGGTCTCCACTCGCGATTTCGGCGCCTACAAAGACCCCGCGATTATTTTGGTGGACCAGTTGAACCAGATCCATTTCGCGACCGAATTGGAGATTGTCGAATCTTCCGTGTATTTCAGTCGCATGATCAAGGGGCTTTACAGTGTCGCATTAAACCTGACCGGGTCCGGCGTTGACGACCCGGATGCAGTGCTGAAGGCAAACTACATGTGCGAGGCGCAGAACAATTACACCAAGTATTGCAACCCGGAGATCGACGAGATGATCCGGTCGCAGTCGCGCGAGACCGATCCGGCCAAGCGCAAGGAGTTGGTGTGGGAGATCGAAAAGGCGCTGATTGCCGATACCGCCCGGCCGATGATCTATCACGGCCGCGTCGCAACGTGCTGGCAGCCTTACCTGAAGGGCATCGTCCGCAAGGAAGACAGCATTTACAACGACTGGCGCTTCGAACAGATGTGGTTTGATAAATAACCGGGGCGCCGCGGGCATTGGTGACAGTGCTCGCGGCGCTTGTCGGGCTAACAGAGTGCCAAGCCCCCGATAGGGCGAAAGGCCGGAGCAGGGAGCAAAACAGCCCGCCCAACGGCTGCATAGGTCAGCGGTGGGCGGGCTGTTTTACGTCCGTTGGATGTTTTAAATCTTAAGTGTTGCAGCCTTCGGTCAGCGCTGGATTCGTGAAATCTTCGTACCTTCGATACTCACACCAGCCATCAATCCCTGCTGGCTAAAGATGAAGGCATAAGCGTCATCTTTCAGTGTGGAGGTCGATAGGTTCTTGGCAACACCCTCGTTAACGATAACCACGGTCGGGCCGACTCCGATTTCCCAGCCTTTGGATTTCTTGAGGTAGTCAACGGCCTTATCGTTCATCAGAAACACAGCGTAACCGTATGACTGTGCGCCGGCCTGAAAACCGAATGAGCCTGCAACAGAGTTGTAATAATCGACGACCGTGGAACCTTCCATCAAAACGCCCTCCCCATAGCTGCCGCCGAACACAAGTCCAGCTTTGATGATATTGGGGAACACCAGCACGGCTCGTGCTTTCTTGGAAATGGCTTCGGCGACTGGGTTGGTTCTGTAAAGCGCTTTCAGCGCTTGATCGGCATCCCTGTGAAGATCTTCCGCCGTTGCTGCGTTTGCCTGGTGGGCAACGAAAGTTGGCGTGATCGTGGCTATTGCCAGTACGGCCGACAGGAAAAGAGCTCTGATTGTCATTGTCGTATCACTCCTGTTTTGCGAGTTTTTCGGTACGGGTCATAGATTGTCCGAAATTCTTGGTGTTGCTTAAATTTCGATCGCTACCATTGGTTGAGATACTTTCGAATGTATCGCCACCTTATAGTGTGACTGTATTCCTTATGAGAAAAAATACGCCATATAAAATTCCTGTAGCTTTTTGAAATACTAGCAATGATCGAATAAAATTAAAATCTTTTCCCAGTCACAGACTGCCTCCGGCGCAACACGGCGAAAGGGACCGATAAGCGCAGGACCGCTGCCTGGAGTGGCGTCTCCCTCTCATCCGCAAGTTATGGACTTGGGACACATGCCGTTGCTGCGATTTCTCTGCCGGCACAACCCTCAACGCAGACCCTACCGGCCAGTTATGGCTGTTCCAGTGGAGCTCTCTTGACAAGGCTCAATGATGAACGATCCTGTTCGGCAACAATAAGACAGAGGAAACAGCCATGCAATGGGGTGTGCACCTGCCACATCTGGGGCGGACCGTTGGTCGCCAGGCCCTGATGGGCTTCGCGCAGGAGGCGGAACGCCTCGGTTGTCATTCCGGCTGGGTCAGCGATCATGTCTGTTGGCCAGCCGATATCGTGTCGAAATATCCCTACACGGACGACGGCTCATTCCAGCCGGCGGCAGATATGGCGTGGCTCGACCCGTTGGGAACGCTGCTGTTCGTTGCCGGCTGTACGGAGACGCTGCGCCTCGGCACCACGGTTTTGATCCTGCCCTATCGCATGCCGGTGCAGACGGCAAAGCAGGTGGCGACGCTGGACGTGGTGAGCGGCGGCCGGGCGATTTTGGGCGTCGGCGTCGGCTGGATGGCGGAAGAAGCCGCTATTCTCAACATGCCCTGGGACCAGCGGGGCAAGCGGTCCGACGAGCAGTTGGAAATCTTCCGCCATTTGTTCACCGACAAGGAACCCTCGTTCCATGGCGCGTTCTATCGCTTTCCCCAGGTCGGCTTCGAGCCGAAGCCGTTGCAATCGCCCTTTCCGATTTGGGTTGGCGGTTCGACACCGGCCGCTTTTCGGCGCGCCGCCAAACACGGTCAGGCTTTTCACGCCGCATTTCAACCGCTTGCGGAAGTCAGCGATGCCTGGGATCAGGTGCAGCGGGAATGTGAGGCCATCAATCGCGACCCGTCGGAGCTCTCGCTCTCGCTGCGGATTTATCTGGACCCGGCCCAGGCCATGCCGAGGGAGAAATCCATCGGCGGCAGCCGGGACGAAATGTTGGAGACCATTGCAGGTTTGCAGAATATCGGCGTCAGTCACCTGCTTCTCGACCCCGTTGCGCGCGGCGGCGTGCCTGGGCGCCTCGACGCGTTCCGGGCCTTCATGGAAGAGGTCGCCCCGCAGGTGAATCGCTCCAAAACAGAAAGGTTCGGGTCATGAACAGCTGGCGGGATGTGGAGCGGTTCGGCGACCTGCCGGCAGAGGCAGCCCGCCGTTATGGCGACCGGGAAGGCCTGATCTTCCAGGACCGCCGCCACACATTTGCGGAGATCTCGGAACGGGTCGATCTGGCCGCCCGTGCGGCGATGGCGGCGGGTGTGCAAAAGGGCGACCATGTCGCGCTCTGGCTGAACAACAGCGACGACTGGGTGTTTTTGATGTTCGGCCTGCTCAAGGCCGGCGCGGTGCTGGTACCGGTCAACACCCGCTTCCGTACCGCCGACCTGAAATACGTTTTGCGCCAATCAGACAGCGCCATGCTCATCAGCCACAACACCTGCGGCCCGATCGGCTATTTGGACATGGTGCGAGAGGTGGTGGCCTTGCCGGAAATTGGCGATACGATTGCCGACACCAACTTTCCGGCGCTGCGCAAGGTGGTGATTCTGGATGATAGCGAACATGCAGGCACACTATCCTGGCATGGTGCAACACAGGCAGCTGCCGCCATCGATGCCGATGCACTGACGCGGCAGGCGGACCGGGTGCAGCCTGGCGACATTGCCCTGATCAAATACACGTCCGGCACGACCGGGTTTCCGAAAGGCGCGATGCACAATCATGGCCTGATCCGCAACGTGCAGGAGCGCGCCTTCCGCATGGGCATCACGGCCAACGATACGATCATGTCGTACCTGCCGCTGTTCCACGCGTTCGGGTTCAGCGAATGCGCGCTGATGTCGATGGTCACCGGCGCGCGCCAGATCGTAACGGAAACCTTCGATCCCGCCGAAACGCTGGATTGGGTGGAGTGTGAGCGTGCCACCATCGTCCACGGTTTCGAAGCGCACGCCAAGGCGCTGGCGGAAGAGCAGGAGCGCCGGCCGCGCGATGTTTCCAGCCTGCGCACGGGGATTTTTGGCGCGGGCCCGCACAGCGCCACGCCGATTATCCGCAAGGCGGCGCGGCTTTTGGCGCCAATGCGCCCTGTGTCCGGCTTCGGCATGACCGAGGTTTGGATCGGTGTCGGTCTTTCGTCCCTGGATGATCCGGAAGAGGTGCGATTCGAGGCATCCGGGTATCCGGGGATTGGCTATGAGGCCCGCATCGTCAACCTGGAGAGCGGCCAGCCTTGCGGCGTCGGCGAGGAAGGCGAGTTGCAGGTGCGCGGGCGCTATCTAATGCAAGGTTATTACAAAAAGCCGGAGGAAACGGCCGCGACCTATACCGCAGACGGATGGTTCAAGACCGGCGATACCGCAATCTGGCGTGCCGACGGATCGATCCGCTTTCTCGGCCGCTACAAGGATATGCTGAAGGTCGGCGGAGAGAATGTCGATCCGATGGAGGTGGAGGGCCTGTTGCTGAGTCACCCCGCCGTGCACCAGGTCGCTGTTGTGGGGTGCCCGGACCCGCGGCTGGCGGAAGTTGCCGTCGCCTATATCCAGAAAGCCGACGGCGCCGAGATCTCGGGTGACGAGGTGATCGGCTTCTGCCGCGGCAAGGTTGCGAGCTTTAAAATTCCGCGTTATGTGGTGTTCATCGACGCGTTCCCGATGACCGCGTCCGGCAAGATACGCAAGGTCGAATTGCGGGCTGACGCTGCGGCACGGTTCAAGCCGGAACAGGTCAGCCCGGAATAGGTTGGTCTGGAACAGGTTGGCGTGCCGGCAGTTTACCCTGCCTCGAACGTCACCAGTTCGACACCTTCCGCGACCTGATCGCCCTCGCCGCAGCGGATAGCGGTAACAGTGCCGTCCGCGGGTGCGTTCAGCGTATGCTCCATCTTCATGGCTTCCAGGGTGAGCAGGGCCGCGCCTTTTTTGACCTTCGCCCCAGGCTCGACATGCACTTTCGTCACCTTGCCGGGCATCGGCGCGGTCAGCTTGCCGCCGGTGGTATCCTGGCCCAGCGCCGCGATGCCAGGGTCATGCACGGCAAAACGATAGGTGCCGCGGCGCGCCATGACGGTGACATGGTTCGCCTCTGCATGAACCCCGACATTGAAACGCCGTCCGGCAATCTCCACCCCCATCCGCCCGACCTCGCGGTGGACGACGCGAGTATGGGCTGGGGAGGTTGGCAGGGTCATATGATATTCGCTGCCTTTGTAGGCGACATCGACAGTGTAACGGTGTTCGTCCCACTCCAGTTCAACGGTTTCGTGGATTTGTTCGTTCAGCCGCCAGCCATGCGTGCTGTTCCAGGGTGAGTAGGGATCGGCGGTTCGCGCGGCGCGGCCCTCGGCCTGCATACGCCGCTGATCGAGCAGGGCGAGCACCGCGGCTGCCACCACTTCGTCCGAGGGTTTGGGCGGCGTCACGTGCAACTCTGCGCCGTGCTGCTCGATGAAATGGGTATGCACGTCGCCATCGGCGAAAGCCGGATGGCGCGCGACCGCGTGCAGAAAGGCACGGTTGGTGGTGACACCGGCGATTTGCGTATCCGCCAAGGCCGAGCGCAGCCTTGCCACCGCCTGAGCCCGGTTTTCGCCCCGGACGACCAGCTTGGCGATCATCGGGTCATAATGCGGTGAGACCTCGTCGCCTTCGGCGACGCCTGTATCGACGCGCACGAAACCGTCATGCACCGGAAATTTCAGGACTTCCAGCTTACCAGTCTGGGGCAGGAACCCGCGAGCTGGGTCCTCCGCATAAAGCCGCACCTCGATGGCGTGGCCCTGAACGCGGATATCTTCCTGGCTGAGCGGCAGCGGCTCGCCGGCGGCAATGCGCAATTGCCACTCTACCAAGTCCGTACCGGTGATCCATTCGGTGACGGGATGTTCCACCTGCAGGCGGGTATTCATCTCGATGAAATAGAAGTTCTGATCGGCATCCATCAGGAATTCGCAGGTGCCGGCACCGATATAGTCGATGGCGCTGGCGGCATTGACGGCGGCCTGGCCGATGGCGGCGGAGGTCTCGCTAGAAAGACCGGGCGCGGGCGCCTCTTCCACCACCTTTTGGTGACGGCGCTGGATCGAGCAGTCGCGCTCGTACAGGTGGACGACCTGTCCGTGACGGTCAGCGAACACCTGCACCTCAACGTGGCGTGGGCGTTGCAGGTATTTTTCCAGCAGCACGCTTGGGTCGCCGAACGCGCCGAGGGCCTCGCGCTGGGCGGTTTCCAGCAGTTTGGTGAAATCGTCAGCCTTTTCGACAATCCGCATGCCGCGGCCGCCGCCGCCGGCCACGGCCTTGATCAGCACCGGAAAGCCGATCTCCTCTGCCCTGGCCAGCAGGAAGTCGGGGTCCTGGTTGTTGCCATGATAGCCTGGGACCATCGGCACGCCCGCCGGTTCCAGCAGCGCTTTCGCGCCGCTCTTCGAGCCCATGGATTCGATGGCGGACGGCGGCGGGCCTACCCAGACCATGCCGGCCTTGAGAACGGCCTGGGCGAAGGCTGCGTTTTCCGAAAGGAAGCCGTAGCCGGGGTGTACCGCCTCAGCCCCAGTGCGTGCGGCGGCGTCGATGATAGCCTTGATGTTGAGATAGCTTTCGCGCGCGCCGGGGGGGCCAATACAGACGGCCTCGTCGCAGGATTGCACGTGCAGGGCGTCGCGGTCGGCCTCAGAATAGACCGCGATGGTGCGCATGCCCATGCGGTGTGCGGTGCGGGCGATGCGGCAGGCAATCTCGCCACGGTTGGCGATGAGGAGGGTGCGGAACATCGGGCTTTCCTCCTACATCCGGAAGACGCCGAAGGGCGTCTCCTCGACCGGGGCGTTCAAAGACGCGCTGAGCGATAGGCCCAGAACCATGCGGGTCTCGGCAGGATCGATGATACCGTCATCCCAAAGGCGGGCGCTGGCGTAATAAGGGTGGCCCTGGTGTTCGTACTGCTCGCGGATCGGCTGCATGAAATTCTCGCGCTCGCTAGGGGCCCAGGACTTGCCGGCGCGCGTCAGCACGTCGTCGCGCACAGTGGCCAGCACATTTGCTGCCTGTTCCCCGCCCATCACGCTGATGCGGGCGTTCGGCCACATCCAAAGGAATCGCGGTGCGTAGGCCCGGCCGCACATGGCGTAGTTGCCGGCGCCGAACGAGCCGCCGACGATTACCGTCAGCTTCGGCACCTTTGCGTTCGCGACGGCCATCACCATCTTGGCGCCGTCCTTGGCGATGCCGCCGGCCTCGTACTTGCGACCGACCATGAAGCCGGTGATGTTCTGCAGGAAAATCAGCGGGATGCCACGTTGGGCACAGAGTTCGATGAAGTGTGCGCCCTTCTGGGCGCTCTCCGAAAAGAGGATACCATTGTTGGCGACGATGCCGACCGGGTAGCCGAACAGCCGGGCGAAACCGGTGATCAGTGTCGTACCGTAAAGCTGCTTGAACTCGTCGAATTCCGAGCCATCGACAATGCGGGCAATCAGTTCGCGCACGTCGTAGGGCTGTTTCAGATCGGCCGGGACGACACCATAAAGCTCCTCCGCATCATAGACCGGCGCGCATGTCGGCTCGATAGAAACGCCTGGCTGCTTTTGCCAGTTCAGGTTGGCGACGATCTGGCGGACGATGGCGAGCGCGTGCGCGTCGCTAAGGGCGTAGTGATCGGTGACGCCGGAAATGCGGCTGTGCACGTCCGCCCCGCCCAAGTCCTCCGCGCTGACTTCCTCGCCCGTCGCGGCCTTCACCAGCGGCGGACCGCCGAGGAAGATGGTGCCTTGGCCCTTCACGATCACCGCCTCGTCCGACATGGCCGGCACATAGGCTCCGCCGGCGGTGCAGGAGCCGAGCACGGCGGCGATCTGCGGGATGCGCGCCGCGCTCATGTTGGCTTGGTTGTGGAAGATGCGGCCGAAATGGTCGCGATCCGGGAAGACCTCATCCTGTTCCGGCAGGTTGGCGCCACCCGAATCCACCAGGTAGATGCAGGGTAGGCGGTTCTGCATCGCGATTTCCTGGGCGCGCAGATGCTTCTTCACCGTCATGGCGTAGTAGGTGCCGCCCTTCACGGTCGCATCGTTGGCGACGATCACGCACTCGATGCCGGACACGCGGCCGATGCCGGTGACAATGCCGGCGCCCGGCGCTTCGTCGCCATACATGCCGAACGCGGCGAGTTGGGAAAACTCCAGGAAGGGCGCGCCGGGGTCGATCAGCCCATGCACCCGGTCCCGCGGCAGCAGCTTGCCGCGGGAGATATGGCGCTGGCGGGCACGCTCGCCGCCACCGAGTTTGACCTGCTCGACTTTTGCGCGCAGGTCATCGACCAGCGTGCGCATGGCGGCAACATTGGCGCGAAACTCCTTGGAGCGCGGGCGAAGCGCACTCTCGATCACTGGCATTGCTCTACCTAATCTCCGGGATCGGGGCTGTAGTTTCGGATGGTTCGGTCCACAGTGCAAGAGTACGGCGCGGCTGCATGAGTGAGAACAGGTGGCAATTAAATACGACCGGTCACAAACCTGTCTCTTGACAGCTGTGATGATAATTTTGCTAGCATACGAGTGGTATACAAAAAGGTATCTTAGAAGGAGAAAATAGCGATGGAGAAGCGTAACATGATAAACTTTGCAGAAACACCGGCTGCCAAAACCAAACTCGATCGCCGTTTATTGTGCACCGCCGGGATCGTCGGCCTTTTGGTGGCTTTGCCTGCCACTACTCACGCCACTGTCGTAATCGATCCGGATAACACGGGTGCGACCTTGGTTTTCCCGAACCTCACCACCAATCCGGTATCGACCAGTCAGATCCGCGTTGGGCTCAGCGGCTTCGACGGCGGGGTTGAAGTGAATGCTTCGGCTGCCGGAAACGGTATTACGGCGATTGCCGGCAGTGGCTTGCTCGTCGGCGACGAATCTGGGGCCGATGGGCTGGTGCGCGTGGTTGGCGATGGTTCGGCCGGTTCCGCGCAAGCGACGGTCAACGATGGAATTGGCGTTCGAATCGGCTTCGGTGGCGCTGGAACATTGGAAGTATCCAACGGTGGCCTTGTGGAAAGCAACGAGCAGATCCATTTCGGCGAGGGTTCGCTTGGTGGCAGCCGCGGCACGTCCACAGTGACGGTTGACGGCGTCGGGTCGGTGATCCGATCCAATCCGCAATTGGGTCAGTTCTCCGGTGGCAGGCTGATGATACCTTTTGGCTTGGCAGACGTAGCCGTAACCGTATCGAATGGTGGCGCGCTTGAAGCGATTGGTGGTGATCCGCTGGCTTTCGAAGCTGGCAGTGTCTTCATCGGCACAGAAGAAGATCAGCCGATTACAGCCGATGTGACAGTTACCGGCGAAGGCTCCCGCATTACAGCGACCCATTTTTTGGGTTTGCGCACAGGCTATGGCGATACGGAGGTCAGGGTGCTGGACGGAGCCAGCCTGGAAGTGACGGATGTCAACAACAGATCATCTCAGCCAGAGCCGGTGGCTTCCCTCGGGATCAATGCAATTGACGGCAATGCGCGCCTGGTGGTCGACGGTGTGTCCTCTGGCGGCACGGCATCGAGCGTAACGGCGCCCGGCGATATTCATGTTGGCGAATCGCGCGGTTTTTCTGGGTTCACAGCCCTTGGCGAGCCTCGGTATTTCTTTGCTCAGCCGGCGGCGGAAGGCGATCAAATCACCGATCAGCAGGGAAATCCGCTTTTCCATGAAGACGGTACTCCTGTTCTGGCAGAAGCCCAGGTCTTTGGGTCATTCACTGTTCTGACGCCGGACCAGCAACAGCGGGACGCCCGAATTTCCGCTCCAGGCCATCTTGAGGTGGTGAACGGCGCGGTAGTCGCCACCGCAGGAGATATGATCATCTCGCCCCAGCCGGATGATCCTGGCGTTACGTTGCAGGCCCCGTTCGCCGGGCAACCGTCCTCGGTCACCGTGGGATCGGGCGGTACGCTTCAGGCAAACAATGTTATCGTCAATCAGTACGGCATGCTGACTGGCAACGGTGGCATGATCGCAGGCAATGTTACGCTGAATGGCGGCATCATCGCGCCGGGATCGTCGCCGGGCATTATGACCATTGATGGCGACCTGGATGTTCTGGGCGGCCTGCTGCAATTCGAGATTGGCGGTACGGCGCCGGGCGAATTTGACCAGTTGATCGTGACGGGAGACATTCTGTCGGTCATCGACCTTGATATCGAAATCAGCTTCATCAATGGCTTCCTGCCATCGGTGGGCGACATGTTCCCGCTGTTCGATGTGTTGGGCGATGCGTCGCCACTGAACGACTTGGCCGGAGTCGATATCAGCATTCTGGGCCTCGACCCGAGCCTGTCGGCAGACGTATCGCCGACCGGCAGCGGCTTCATCGTCGCGACGTCTCCGGGGAATGGCACTCCGCAGGTTAGCGCGCCAGCAACGACAGCGCTGCTGCTGGCGGGCGTTTTCGGCCTGTCCGGGCTGCGGATGCGGCGCCGGGCAGTGCAAAATTCCAAAGTGTAACATCTCGGCACCTGCCTGACGGCGATTGGGGCCAGCGCGGCTGCGTCATTCGCTATCGGGCAGGCCACCCTTGCTGTAGTCGATCTCGAACGCTGGCGGGCGGCCCATCGGCCACGGATCGCCCCACATCTGCTGGCCGCCGTCTACCGTCAACACTTCGCCCGTAATGAATTTGGCGGCGGGTGAAGCGAGGTAGATCACTGCCTCCGCCACGTCGAATTCGTCGCCGGCGCGCATCATCGGGTTGGATTGGGTAAAGGTTTCCGCGCCTGCGGGCGGGTAACGGCCAAAGGCGGACGACTCGCAGCAGCCGGGCGCCATGCAATTGACCCGGATGCCGTAGGGCGCCCACTCCACCGCCACAGTCTTGGAAGCATAGATGACACCCGCCCGCGCCGCCGTAGTATGCGCCATCTGAGGCAGGCCGCGCCAGATGTCGGCGACAATGTTGACGATGTTGCCTTGCGTCCCCCAATCGCGCCAGCGTCGGGCTGCGGCCTGCATCATGTACCAAGTGCCGTTCAGGTTGGTGTCGATAACGGCGTTCCAGCCTTTTGGCGAGAAGTCCATCGCGGCCTGCGGGAACTGGCCGCCGGCATTGTTCACCAGCACGTCGAGCCGGCCAAGGTCGCGGACAAGGTCGTCGAACAGCGTTTCCACGGCCTGCGGGTCGCGGATGGTCATGGCACGGCACCAGCATTCGATACCCGCGGATTTGAAAAACGATTCCACCGCGTGCAGCTTGGCCGGGTCGCGGCCGCAGATGGCGACGGTTGCGCCAAGGCGTCCGAACAGCGTGGCAGTGGCCTTGCCAAGACCCGAACCGCCGCCAGAGACCAGCACCACATGGCCAGCGAACAGGTCGCCCCGGTAGACCGTTGGATAATCGAGCAGTGCATGATCGCTGGAGCCGAACGCTTCGCTCATGCCGTCAAAGCGCCTTGACCGCGTCCAACACCTTCTCGGCGTGGCCCGGCACTTTTACCTTGCGCCAGACTTGGGCGATCTTGCCGTCGGCATCGACCAGAAAGGTGGACCGCTCGACACCCATGTATTTGCGCCCATACATCGACTTCTCGACCCAGACACTATAGGCCTCGCACACCTGTTTGTCCTCGTCGGCGCCGAGGATGATTTTCAGGTCGTGTTTCGCAATGAACTTGTCGTGTTTGGCCGGGCTATCCGGCGAGATCCCAATAATCTTGGCGCCAGCAGCGGCGAACGCGTCCAGCGCCTCCGTAAAGGCGATGGCTTCCTTGGTGCAACCGCTGGTGTCATCCTTTGGATAGAAATAGACAACCACGGGGGAGCCTTTCTGCGCTGAAAGGGAAAATGAGCCGTTGTTGCCGGTGGGCAGGGTGAAATCCGGAGCGGCGTCGCCGATTTCTGGCATGGGGGTGCCTCGCTGGTTATGGTTGATCATGCGGGGCCATGATGGTGGCTGCCGCGGCGGGTGACAAGCCTGACTTAGGTTAAAGCTAACGCCGACGTATCCGATCAGCTCTCGCCAATCAACGCCCGGTAAAGGGCTGTTACCGCCTCTGCATGGGTGTTGGCGTCGGCCTCAACGCGGTTCAAATCAGGCAGGCCGAGGCCCTGGGCAATGACGCTTTGAACGCTCGGGCGTTTCAGGCGGTCAGGCGCGCTATCGGCGCCGGTGAGGCGCATCAGGGTTTGGAGACCGAGCCAGAACGTTTCGGCCTCGGCAAGGGCTTCTGCGGCGCCGGCGTCGATCACGCCAGCGTCGGCTGCGCAGGCGGCGATGCCGGCGGTGTGGCGCGGGGAGAGAAGGGCTGGGGCATCCGCAGCGTGCGCCAGGACAAGGAACTGGGCGAGGAACCCGGTATCGACGAGGCCGCCGCGGCGGTGTTTCGTATCCCATGCGCTTTGGCCTTTGAAAGTGGCAGCCATGCGTTTGCGCATGCTGTCCACCTTGCCTGCCAGCTTGGTTGCATCGCGCGGGCGGGAGAGGACTTCGGTGCGCACGGATTCAAATCGTTCGCACAGGGTGTCAGGGCCGCATGCGGCGCGGGCGCGAACCAGGGCTAAGTATTCCCATGCCCAGGCGTCGTTGCGGAGATAGGTCTCCAATCCCTCCATGCTGGGCGACAGCGGGCCCTTGTCGCCATCCGGACGCAACCGCAGATCGACCTCGAACAGACGCCCGCTTTCGGTTTCCGCAGTCAGCGCCGTGACGAGGCGTTGGGTCAGGCGGGCGGCGTAGGTTGATGCGGCCAAAGGCTTGGCGCCATTGCTCTGCGTCAGCACCGATGGCGCGTCGTAGATCACCACCGCATCGAGGTCGGACGAGGGGTTGAGTTGGCGGCTGCCCCATTTGCCATAGGCCAGCACCAGCATGCCGTCGCCGGGCAGATGGCCGTGGCGTTCGGCAAATGCCTCGTGCACGGCGCTGAGCATGGCGGCGACGGTGTGATCGGCAAGAGATGACAGAACGCCGGCGGCGGTCAGCGGGTCCGTATCCCGGCGCAGCAGGTGGACGCCGGCCTGAAAGGTCAGGTCGCTGGCATAGCGGCGGGCGAGATCAAGCGTGTCCTGCATGTCGCGCGCCTGGTCCATTACCGCGGCCAGAGCCTCAGCCTGGGCTTCCGCATCAGGTAGGGGGGCGAAAAATTCGGGCGTCAGCACTGCGTCAAGCACCGCCGGCCGGCGCTGCATGTGCTGGCCGAGCAGCGGTGCAGAACCGCAGATCTCCGACACCAGGGAAAGGAGATCCGGGTGAGTCTGGAACAGGCTGAACAACTGCACACCGGCAGGCAAGCCCTGCAGGAAATGGTCGAAATTGCTGAATGCCTCGTCCGGGTCGGCGGTGTTGCCAATCGTTTGCAGCAAGGTCGGCATCAACTCGGTCAGCAATTGGCGCGCACGGTTGGAGCGTGTCGCGGCCATGCGGCCATGGTGCCAGCCGCGCACGGCCTGATCGACCCTGGCGACATTGCGGAACCCCAGGCCGGCGAGGGTTTCGAGCGTGCCCGGATCGGGGTCGCTGCCGGTAAAAACCAAGTTTCCCAGGCCCTCCACCGCCAGATCGGGCTCATCCTCGAACAGGCGGGCATAGTGGCCTTCGACGGTTTCCAGCGTCTTGCGAACCTTGGCGGTGAAGGTGGCCGTTTCGGCCTCGCCCATGAAGCGGGCGATGGCGTCGAGGCCGTCTTCCTCGGGCAGTTTCTGGGTTTGCTGGTCGGCCACCATCTGCAACCGATGCTCCAGCCGGCGCAGATAGGCGTAACAGGCTTTCAGTTCCTCCGCGGCCTCCGGCGTGACCTGATCGACAGTGACAAGAGCGTCGAGAGCATCGCAGGTGGGTTTGACCCGCAGGACCGGCTCACGGCCTCCCCAAATCAATTGCTGTGTCTGGGCATAGAACTCAATTTCGCGAATGCCGCCACGCCCAACCTTGATGTCATGGCCGGCGACGGCAATCGCGCTGCCGCCACGATGGGCGTTGATCTGCCGCTTGATCGAGTGGATGTCGCGTATGGCCCAGAAGTCGAGCGAACGGCGCCAGACGAACGGTGTGAGAAATTCCAGGAAGGCCTCGCCGGCCGTGTGATCGCCAGCGACAACGCGAGCCTTGATCATGGCCGCGCGTTCCCAGTTCTGGCCGGTGCTTTCGTAATAGACCTCCGCCGCGGGAACCGCGATCGCGGGCGGGGTCGAGGCCGGATCGGGGCGCAGCCGCAGATCGGTGCGGAAGGCAAAACCATCGGCAGTTCGGTCCTGCAACAGGGCCACCCATTGCTGGGTGAGCCGCGCCATGTCCTGGCCAAGGCGGTCCGGCCGTTTTGTGGGTACTTTCTCGGGCTCGTAGAGAACGATCAGGTCGATGTCACTGGAATAGTTCAACTCCCGCGCGCCCAGCTTGCCCATGCCCAGGGCGAAAATTCCGCAGTCCCGCGTGGGGTGATCCGGATCTGCAAGGGTCACCCGGCCACGTTTCTCCTTTTCCTTCAGAGTGAAAGCGAGTGCGTATTCGATGCATGCGTCGGCGGTATCGGAAAGCGCGTGCGTAACCTGCTGCAGGTTCCAGGCGCCGGTGACATCACCGATGGCAATTGCAAGGGCGGCGCGGCGGCGGGCGTGGCGGAGGCAGGATTTCGCGGCGGCCTCGTCGGATGCGGGATTTGTGGAGAGGAGTTCAAGCGCGTCTGGCCAGGCGGCATCGGGGCCATCCGCAATCAGGGACAGGCAGAAGGCCGCTTCCTGCGCGGCGACCGATGCCAAAAACGGGCTGCATCCGAACACGCCGAGCAGCAAGTCGCGGGCTTTGCCCGATGCCAGCAGGCTGTCAGCATGCTGTTGCAACCCAGGGCCGGCTTTGGCCAGCGCGTCCAGCCACCGTTCCAGCCCGGTTTCGGCCTGGACGGGATCGGCAGGCAGCGGCATCTCGCCAATATGATCGCAAAACATGATGCCTATCCTAAATTACGTCAGGTTGGCGTCCGCCAATCCCACACACGGGCGCGCAGTGTAGCGCACACTTGAAAGGTTCGCATGCGACGAGGTTTGCAATGGATCACGAAGCGGCGTCTCGCGTTTGGGCGGGGGCCGGCAGGTTGGATTGCGAGCATAATCCTCGGCCTGCTCACCGTTGCCATCCTGACAGGGGCGTTTTTGGCTTGGCGGATTGCGCAAGCCCCGGTTTCTCTGCGGTTTGCCATTCCGCAGATCGAGGAGGCTCTGTCGCCGGCGGACGGAACGTTGGCGGTGAAACTTGGCGGCTTCCGCCTGCGCCGCGATGGAATTGGTTTCGTGTTCGAGGCAGAGGATATGGCCGTCTACCGGGTTGATCCTGGCAGTGGACAGTCTGATACGCCCCTGGCGACCTTACCGGTCGCCCAGGTCGGCCTCAGCGTCCCCGCTTTGGTGCAACACGGCATCTTGGCTCCGAATCGGATCACCGCCAACGGCCTGCTGGTCACGGCGGAGCGGGGGCCCGAGGGTATTGAACTGTCGTTTGTCGATAACGCGGATGGTGACAGCGATGGTGTCCGGCTGTCCGCGTTTCGGCAGTTGCTGCAGGAAGACCCACGGCTGCGCTATCTGCAATCTGTCGAGATGAAAGGACTGACCTTCCGGGTCATCGATCCGCTGCTCGGTATTTCCCAAGAGACCCGGGGAGCCGAGATGCGGTTGCTGAATGACGAGACGGGATTTGCCTGGACTGGACAGGCCGGCGTCGCCAGCCGCCCAGGCGATAACGCGGAAACAATCGGGGAAGGCGGGGGCGGCATTCGTTGGAACCTGACCATGCCGCCGGATGGCGGGCCGGCGACCGCCGGGCCACCGGCAGAGAAAACGGCCCAGGCACAACTCACGATAACATTGGACCGGTTGGAGCCATCGCTGGTTCTGGAGTTGCTGCCGGCGTTGACCCAGGTGGTCCAATGGGATGGTGCCGTCAGCGGCACACTGTCGGCTGCGTTTGCGCCCCAATCTCTGCCGGAGAATGTGCGGTACGATTTGGACGTTGGCGGTGGCCGGCTGACCCTGCCAGGAATCCGTCGGCATCTCGCCTTTGACTCTGCCACCGCGGTGGGGCGATTGCGGCTCGGCGACCGGTCGCTGGAGGTCGATGAATTCATCGTATCGCACGCGGGCAATTTCGCCCGGCTCCGCGGTTATGGCGCACTGCATGGCGCCGATCAGGCACGGGTGCAGTTCTCAGCCAGCGGTTTGAACCTGGCTTGGCTGTCCACCATCGTGCCAGGTGCGGAAATACTCGGCGGCGCGGATATCGGAGTCTTCGCGGATATCGACGCAATGGTGCGCCGCAGCGGTGGTGTCGATCATGCTGCGATTTTCTTGCGGACCGAGCCCGGGCAATTGGCCTTGCCGGGTGTGCTACCGGAGCCGCTGGCGGTTGGCTCCAGCACAATGGACCTGCGGATCACGGATCAGGGCCGGGATATTGTGTTGCGCCGGTTGGATATCCGCCTGCCACGGGCGGCAGACCAGACGGCCCTGCCGGTCTCCGTGACGGGCAGCGCCTCCAAGGGCGGCGAGGGCCGGCTGGAGATCGTTGCGGGCGAGTTGGATATCGCGGACCTGAAACGGCTTTGGCCGATCGGCGTTGGCGAGGGTGCCCGCGTCTGGATCGTCGACCAGGTGCACAAGGGTATGGTGCCCGGGGTAAAGGGCGAGATCACGTTCCGCCTGCCCGATGAGCCGGGCTTCGGCGAACCGCAGGATGTGCGGGTAGAGGCCCGGATGCCGCTGCGGGACGTGGCGTTGACGTATTGGCCGCCAATGCCGGACGCGACCGGGCTCGATGCCGACGCACGTATTACCGAAACACTTTTCGAAGCCACCATTCTGCGCGGTACGACCGCGGGAATGCAGGTCACCGGCGGGGAATTGCAGTTCGTTGGGATCGACAAGGGCAAGGGGCATGAGCGGACGGCGATGTCGTTCGATATCTCGGGGCCGGCCAGCCGGCTGATGACGGTTCTGGACCGGCAGCCGCTAGGTTTTGCCCGGTTCCTCGACCTGCCGCCGGACCAGTTGGGCGGCACGATAGCCGGCACCTTGAAAGCGGCATTCCCGCCGATCCAAGAATTGACGCTCGATCAGATCGAGATTGAGGCAACGGGTACAACCCGCGACCTGGTGTTGCCGGACGCGGCGTTCGATCAGGATCTGCGCAAGGGCCGAATCCGGTTCAAGGTCGACAAGGCAGCGCTCAACCTGGAAGGCGACGCCGAAATGGCGGGTGCGCCGGTGGCGCTGACGGGCGACTTGCGATATGGCGCACGCATGCCCTATCGCAGCCGTTTCCAGCTTCAGAGCACGCTTGACGACCGGGCGCGGCAACAGTTGGGTTTCGCCGAATTTCCATTTTCGCCAGACCTCGTCTCCGGCCCGGTAAAGGTCGATATGACGGCGACTGAGCCGGTCAAAGGCTCCACCACGATCGATGTTGCGGCCGATCTTTCCGGCGCGCGCATGCGCCTGAACCTGTTGGACTGGGAAAGCCCGCCGGGGGAATACGCTGCGGTCAGCGCGCGGGTTCGGATCGACAACGGCCGGTTGCGCAAGGTCGATGCCTTCCGGTTGACCGCGCCACAGCTTAGTATTGCCGGTGACGTTGAATGGCGGGATGCAACTGGGTTACCGCCTGATATCCGTATCAGCGAACTGCGCCATGGCGCAAATACGAACGTGACAGTGGTCGGTGCCCCGGCAGCAGAGGGGGGATATCGCATTTCGGTCGCAGGGACGCGGCTGGACGCACGGCCTTTGATGAAGGACCTGACCGACTCCAGCGCAGAGGATGGCAGCCCGACAACAGGCGGCCGGCTGGCAATCGACCTGGAGGTGGCAGCGGTGCAGGTTGGCTCCGGCCCGCCGCTCGAGTCCGTGCGCGGGGTAACGGTGCTGG
Source organism: Alphaproteobacteria bacterium (assembly GCA_041687435.1). GTDB lineage: Bacteria > Pseudomonadota > Alphaproteobacteria > Bin95 > Bin95 > JACKII01. Next base: position 1,738 of record JAWLBX010000029.1, on the reverse strand, counting down.
AAAACGGCGCGATCGGCACAGCGTCGTTGGGCGCGAATAGCGCCGGCGGCGGCCAGGTTTCGGCGGAGGTGCTGCGAAACGGTGCTGCGGCACTCAATGCCAGCGATGCCGGCGCGTTGCTGGAGGCATTGGGTATCACCGACCGGGTGCAGGGTGGCACCTTGCAGATCAATGCCCGCATGTCCCGGGCCGATGACGCCATTACCGGAACGGCGTTAATGTTCGGTGGCGTGTTCGAGGAGGCGCCGTTTCTGGTCCGCCTGTTTAGTGGCGGCACCATCGACCGGCCCGCGCTGGCGCGGAGTTGGTCGGTCGACCGATTCGATACCGAATTTGGGCTGGAAAATGGCATCCTGTTGCTGGAGGACGGGCGCGTAGCTGGCGGGGAATTGGGCGCGACCTTCCAAGGGTGGGTCGATCTGAACAGGAATGTGCTGGATATCAGCGGCGCGATTGTACCGGCCTATTCCGTCAACCGGGTTTTGCGGTCGATTCCGCTGATCGGCGACGTTCTCACCGGCGGGGAGGGGCTGTTTGCCGCCAACTACCGCGCAACCGGCAATGCCAGCGAACCGGAATTCAACGTCAATCCGCTGACCGCCCTGGCGCCTGGCCTCCTGCGCCGTCTGTTTGGGGGTACCGCCAGCGAGCCGCCGACCGGAAATTGATCCCATTCTGCCGGGCCGAAGGGCAGGGGGTTCACCTGCCGCGGCTGGCAAGCAATACTGCCGCGAACACCTTTACCGAAGAGAGGCGACCTTGGACCAACCGACCGACCGACCGGCGCGCTCAATTTCCCCATCGCTGGATATTGCTGCGATGGAGCGGGAGTTGGCGCGGATGCCGTGGTTCAATCAGATGCTGATGTCGCAGGTGGGTGGCCTTGCCTTGTACGACTCGGACGACCGCCTGAACCTGTTCAATCAACGCCATTATGACATGTGGCATGCCCTGGGGCTGCTGCTGCGGCCTGGTGTGCCGTACAGGCAGTTGTTGCAGGAGTCCGTTCGCCTGGGAGAGATCGAGGAGGCGGTGAAGGATCCGGACCGTTGGCTCGAATATATGTTGCAGAGCCATCGCCGGCCGCGCGGAGACTACGTCCACCGGTTCCGCGATGGCCGTATCGTCCAGGTCCACAATATTCGCACCGCCGATGGCGGTACCGTCTCGATCTGTACCGATATCACCGGCGTGATGGAACAGGAGGAGGCGCGGCGCCTGCGGGCGGAGGCGGAGAGTGCCGCGCTGCTCGCCTCGACCGTCACCAATATCGCCCAGGGTGTCAGCGTGTTCGACGCGCAGCGGGAATTGGTCATCTGGAACCGCCGCGCGTGCGAGGTGCTGAACCTTCCCTATTACGCCGTGCGCCGCGGCATGTCCGTGCGCCAGCTGATCCGTCTGATGGTACAGCACCGCGCCACCATTGACCGGGGTGTCGCAAAAGCCGTCGGACAATGGATCCGCCGCCGCCGGCCGCGTCCGCCGATGCAGGTTGATCTGCATTATCCCGGCAATACGGTGGTGGAAGCCGCCTTTCGGGCGATGCCCGACCAGGGTTTTGTCGTGACGTTCTCAGACGTTACGGCAGACCGGAGAGCCGGTCGGGCGTTGCAGCAGCACCGCGAAGAACTGGCGGCGGAGGTCGAAGCGCGGACCAAACAGCTCGTTGCCGTCAATCTGCGCCTGCAGCGTGAGGTGCGGCAGCGGCAGGCTGCGGCAGAGGCATTGGAGCAAGCCC
>JAWLBX010000028.1:0-38689 GCA_041687435.1 Alphaproteobacteria bacterium | reverse complement strand
GGCGGGGGGCTGGTGCGGCCCGCCCCCCGACGCGCAGGGCGAAATTTCGCCCCGGCCTAGTGCGCCATCAGCACCGGCCGGCCGGCCACCTGCATGATGTGACGGGTCACGCCGCCCAGGATCATTTCGCGCAGGCGGGAATGGCTGAACGCGCCCATGACCACCAGATCGGCCTCGAACTCCCACGACGCATCGATCAGCGCCTCGCCTGCCGTGCGATCATCCTCTTCGACCAGGCGCACATCGGCCTTGATGCCGTGCCAAGCCAACGATGCGGCAAATGCCTTCACCATCTCTTCGTCGACCGAATCGTCCAGCAAGGAATTGATCTGCACAGCCTCGGCTTTTTTCAGGAACGGCATGGCGGCCTTGGCGGCGCGGCTGGATTCGACCGTGTCGTTCCAGAACAGCGACACGCGCTTGCCGAGGCTCGGCAGTTCTCGCCGCGGCGAGAACAGCACCGGGCGGCCGGTGTCATAGATTGCGGCTTCGGCTGCGGGGGAAAGGTCCCCTCCCTCCAGCGAAGGCGCCGGCAAAATCACAAGGTCGGCCATCTTGCCCAACGTGGCCATCAGCGAGGCGCTCTCACCCACCATATCGACCAGGCGGGCTGATGCCTTGGCCTCGCCGCTCGGCGCGTCAAGTTGCGGCAGGCCAGTGCTGGACACCCAGCGCTCGAAGATGCCGCGGCAGCGCGCGGCCAGAGTCTCTTCCTCTTTCTCGACCTGGCTCTGCACCATGTCGATCAGGTCGGCGGACAGGCCTTCGCCGACCATCGGCATAACGGTGCGCGGGTCGCGGCGGACGTGCAGCAGGTCCACATGCGCCGGGAACGTCTTTACCAACTCCCCGACCGCCGTCAGATCGACCACGTCGCTGTCGCCGCCTTCCAACATTGTCAAAACCGTGCGGATGGTCATGAAAAAAGCCTCCTTCGCCGCTCTGGGATCCCGAATTCCGGTGACAGCATCGTATGCCGGAATGTGAGGATCGCGCTGATTTAGATCAAACCGGCCCGGCAAAGCGCCAAACCGCCTGCGGCGCAGCCTATACGGTTCTGCCGCTGGCTGCGCGCGAAAAATCCGCTATACCGGGCCGGAACTTGCACAAAGTTTCCGTTGGAGCAGCCCCGATGCGCATCGACTGCCAGACCGACCCAACCCGTTACCGGCACTGGCGCCTGGAAGTGAAGGGCGAGACCGCAACCCTTTGGCTGGATTTTGCCGAGGATGGCGGGCTGATGCCGGGCTACGACCTGAAACTCAACTCCTACGACCTGGGCGTCGATATCGAGCTCGCGGATGCAGTGCAGCGCCTGCGGTTCGAGCATCCGGCCGTGAAGGTCTGCGTGCTGCGCTCAGCCAAACCGCGGGTATTCTCCGCCGGCGCAAACATCCGCATGCTGGCCGGCGCCAGCCATGCCCACAAGGTGAACTTCTGCAAGTTCACCAACGAAACCCGCAACACGATGGAGGAGGCGAGCGCAGCATCGGGCCTGAAATTCCTGGCTGCGGTCGATGGCGCCTGCACCGGCGGCGGCTATGAGCTGGCACTGGCCTGCGACGTCATCCTGCTGGTGGACGACGGCACCGCCGCCGTTTCCCTGCCCGAGGTTCCGCTGCTGGGCGTGCTGCCGGGCACCGGCGGCCTGACCCGTGTGGTGGACAAGCGCCACGTGCGGCGCGACCGGGCCGATGTGTTCGCGACGTTGGAGGAAGGCATTCGCGGCAAGCGCGCTGTCGACTGGCGGCTGGTCGACGCCATCGCGCCCCGTACCGGTTTCGATGTGGCGGTAGCCGAACACGTGCAAGCACTGGCCGCCGCATCCACCCGCCCGGCCGAGGCGGCGGGCATTGCCCTGCCGCCGCTGGCCAAGACTGTCTCCGCAGACGCCATCGCCTATTCGCATTTATCGGTAGATACGGACCGCGAAGCCGGCACTGCCCGCCTGACCCTGCTCGGCCCTACCGAGCTGCCGCCGGACAATGCTGCCGCCCTGCATACACAAGGCGCCACCGCCTGGAGCCTTGCGGCGGTGCGCGCGCTCGACGACGCCATCCTGGATCTGCGCCTCAACGAACCGGAAATCGGCGTGTGGCTGCTGGAAACCCAGGGTGATCCGGCCCTGGTGCTGGCCCACGACGCCTTTCTGGCCGAAACCGCCGCCACCGGCGACTGGCTCGCCGCGGAAATCCGCCACTACTGGAAGCGCACGCTGAAGCGCCTGGATGTCACCTCGCGCTCGCTGGTGGCGCTGATCGGCCCCGGCTCATGCTTCTCCGCGCTTCTGGCCGAACTCGCGTTCGCCGCCGACCGCAGCTATATGCTGACCGGCGGGCTGGAGGGCGACAACCGGCCCGAGGCCACGCTCACGCTTTCGGCCAGCAATTTCGGGCCACTGCCGATGGCGAACGGCCTGCCACGCCTCGCCACCCGCTTTCTGGGCGATGAAGGCGCCTTGCAGGCCGCAAAAAGCGCGGCCGGCGAGCCTCTCGACGCGGAAGGGGCAGAGGCGCTCGGCCTCGTCACCTTCGCCTTCGACGAGATAGACTGGGAGGATGAGATCCGCGTGTTTCTGGAGGAGCGCGCCAGCTTTTCCCCCGACGCCATGACCGGCCTGGAAGCCAATCTGCGCTTCCCGGGGCCGGAGACAATGGAAACCAAGATCTTCGCGCGGCTCAGCGCCTGGCAGAACTGGATCTTTCAGCGCCCGAACGCCGTAGGCGAGGATGGCGCGCTGAAACGCTACGGCACCGGCCGGAAGCCGGTGCTCGACCGCAGGCGGATATGATTGCCGCTAATCGGGTTTCGGCCGGCGCACGGTCGGCCCGATCAGCCGGATCACCTCGCGCGCGTCATAGGCGTTGGGATCGCCTGCGGGTTTCGGCCCTTTGAACACCAAAATGTTGACGGCCGCCTCGTAACTGGTCACCGGCGCCAGCGTCGTGCCCAGCGAGAGGCCAATGCCGGTTCCGTAGCCATAGCCGTGCGAACCGTATACGCCGACACCCGAACCGTCTCCGTGGTAGGTCGTCGTCGGCTCGACGTCCTGCTCAACGATGCGGAAATGATCGTGACCGCTTGCCAGTGTTACCTCCGCAGCCCGGTACAGCAGGTAGGTCTCCACCGTCTGACGGTCGGTCAGGCTGTTGCCCCGGAACTGAACACGGTAGCGATTGCCCTCGATCTGCCGTTCCGTGTAACCGTCGTCCCCATTCGTGGCCGGCGCATAAGCGGTCGGCCCGCCGCAGGCAGCAAGGGCCAAAAGCACGACCATACCGACGAATCTTCTAATAGACGGCAAAAATTCAGGCATCGGTACCGGTCCCGACTGTTGAAGAGGAAACGCGAAGATGCGCATGCGTTAGGCTCAAATGGTGCCGCCGCTACGCCACTCAAGCCCTCAGCCTAATGCCCCGGCAGCGTTACCGCCATCGTGGCACCACCGAACCCGTGCACTTTATCATGCGCCCGCACCATGACCTCACGCACACCTGCAGGAACCGAGACGCCGCGGAGCGAGCGCGTGAACGGCTGCTCATTCACATGCGGATGATGCAGCACCCGCTCGCCATAGACCGTGGCGCCATCCACCGCCACCACGTCCCAGCGGTCGGCGTAGTGTTCCCAGCCTTCGTCGGCATGGCGCACCGTCGCGACGAAGCTGAAGGAACCGCCGCCCTCCGCCGTCACGTCCACCCCAACCACATCCGCCGCGCCGGCCATCGCTGACCAGGGCAGGGCCGCCCGGGACAGGGTCAGCAGGCCCGCGACCATCCACAGCGCGCGCATCGTCCGCATTGTCGCTTCTCCGAATCGTTCTAGGTTGAAGCCAGTCAGCCTGCCCCTGGCGCCTCCGGTCAAATCACGGTCGCGCGAGCGGGCCAGTGCCGCAGCAAACCACCGGGACCGTTACACATCATGGCCGACCTTTTCGCCTCCGCCGCCGCCAAGTCCGACTATTCCGCCGCTGATATCGAGGTGCTGGAGGGGTTGGAGCCGGTGCGCCGGCGGCCCGGCATGTATATCGGCGGTACGGACGAGGCCGGGCTGCACCATCTGGCAACCGAAGTCCTCGACAACGCCATGGACGAGGCGGTGGCCGGATACGCCAGCGTGATCGACCTGGAACTGGCCGCCGACGGCTCCCTGATCGTGCGCGACAATGGCCGGGGCATTCCGGTCGATCCGCACCCGAAATTTCCGGACAAGTCGGCGCTGGAGGTGATCCTCACCACCCTGCATTCCGGCGGCAAGTTCGGCTCCAAGGCCTACGCCACCTCCGGCGGGCTGCACGGCGTCGGCATTTCCGTCGTCAACGCGCTGGCCGAATGGCTGGTAGTGGAGGTAGCGCGCGAGCGCACGCTGTATCGTCAGACCTACCGGCAGGGCGCGCCGGACGGGCCGATCGCCAATGTCGGCGCCATCGCCAACCGCCGCGGCACCATGGTTCAGTTCAAGCCGGATGGCGAGATTTTTGGGCCCCGCACCAAGTTCCAACCGGCCCGGCTCTACCGCATGGCCCGCTCCAAGGCCTATCTCTACCGCGGCGTCAAAATCCGCTGGAAGTGTGCGGCCGAGCTGCTGCCGCCGGAAAGTCCGACACCCGCAGAAGCCGAGCTGCAATTCCCTAACGGCTTGGCCGACTTTTTGGGCCTTCTGCTGGAGGAGCGCGCGCCCGTGCTGCCGCTGTTCGCCGGTGAGCTGACGTTTCCGGGCGAGGGCGCCGGGCGCTGCGAATGGGCGATTGCGTGGTGCGACGACCACGGCGACCCGCACGCCCATTCCTATTGCAACACCATTCCGACGCCATCCGGCGGCAGCCACGAGAACGGCTTCCGCAACGCGTTGCTGCGGGCGGTAAAGGCGTTCGGCGAATTATCCGGCCAGAAAAAAGCCGGCCAAATCACCGGCGACGATCTGATCGGGTCCGCCGCTTTCGCCCTTTCGGTCTTTATCCCGAACCCGCAATTTCAGGGCCAGACCAAGGAACGGCTGGATAGTCCGGAAACCCAGCGCCTGTTGGAAGCCAATCTGCGCGACCGGTTCGACCACTGGCTTTCCGCCGATCCCAAGGCCGCGAGCGCCCTGCTCACTCACCTGGTCGAACGGGCGGAGGATCGGCTACGCCGGCGGGCGGAAAAGGACTTGCAGCGCAAGTCTGCCACCAACCGCCGCCTGCGGCTGCCGGGCAAACTGACCGATTGCACCCACAGCGGGCCGGAAAATACCGAGATCTTTCTGGTGGAAGGCGATTCCGCCGGCGGCTCCGCCAAGCAGGCGCGCGACCGCAAGACCCAGGCGGTACTGCCACTGCGCGGCAAGATCCTGAACGTCGCCAGCGCCACGGCCGAACGCCTGCGCACCAACCAGGAACTGGCCGACCTGACCCAGGCGCTGGGCTGCGGCAACGGCAAGCAGTTCGACCTCAACCGGCTGCGCTACGAGCGCGTCATTATCATGACCGATGCCGATGTCGACGGCGCCCACATCGCCAGCCTGCTGATGACCTTTTTCTTCCGCGAAATGCCGGGCCTGATCACCCGCGGCCATCTATTCCTGGCCATGCCGCCGCTCTACCGGCTGGCCGCGGGCGGCACCACCGTCTATGCCCGTGACGATGCCGACCGGGAACACCATCTGGCCACCACCTTCAAGGGCCGTAAGAATGTGGAAACCAGCCGCTTCAAAGGGCTGGGCGAAATGCCGCCCGCGCAACTCAAGGAAACGACCATGAACCCGGCGACCCGTACCCTGCTGCGAGTCGATATCGGCCTGTCGGAGCAGGGCACCGGCACCGCGCGCGAGGCCGGCGATCTGGTCGACCGTCTGATGGGCCGGAAACCCGAGTTGCGCCTTGCCTTCATCCAACAGAATGCCCAATTCGTGGAAAGTCTCGATATCTAGGCGGGCTGCCGCACCCTGCTGCCTGGCCCCGTAATGGAGGGTTATACCCGATGCATTCGGTTCTGGCCGGCCTGTTGGCCTTGCTGATCGCCGGCTGCACAGTCGACGGATCGCGTATCCATTACACCCATTACGGCAGCTATTCCGGCAGCATTGCCCACTATGGCGCCCGCAATGGCGAGATGGCGCTGGCGGTTTTCGGCAACCCGACAGGTGCCAGCGATGCGGCGTTTGCCGCAGGCGTCGCGGATGCGCTGCAGGGAACGCATGTCAACCACGATGTCGTGTTCGTGCCGACCGCCCCGCCACAGATGGATGGCTACCGCACCGCCGCCGTCTTCGGCGGCACCACGCAGCAGGACATCTGCGGCCCTAATCCAATCGCCCCCGCCAGCCCGCCGCCGGGCAAACCGGGGCGTCTTGGTGCGGCCTATTGCTATGCGGATGAAGTGTTGTCATTCGTCAGTGCCGAACATCCGCCGCTCACAGGGCCGGACGATCCGAATCTGCGGCGGTTGGTACGCTCTGTCGGCCGGGAATTGTTTCCGCCGGAAAATCCGAATTCGCAGCGCGACACGGAGACCTTTCCCACTCCATGACGCTAAATGGTTGACTTTTGGCGCCTTGGCTGTTAGCCGCATGTGCAAGTTAACGCGTGTCTCTGCGCACGCCTGTTTTAACCACTATTGCGCGTTAGGCTTATATGACCTTTGAAGCCTTGGGACTGAGCGAAGAAGTCCTGCGCGCCGTCAAAGATGCCGGCTACACTGAGCCCACCCCGATCCAGCGTGACGCGATTCCGGTCGTGCTCATGGGTCGCGATGTGCTGGGTTGTGCCCAGACCGGCACCGGCAAGACGGCGTCCTTCACCCTGCCGATGATCGACATCCTCGCCTCCGGCCAGGCCAAGGCGCGCATGCCGCGCTCTCTTATTCTGGAGCCGACTCGGGAACTTGCAGCCCAGGTGGCTGACAATTTCACCACCTATACGGCCTACCAGAAGCTCAATTTCGCCCTGCTGATCGGCGGCGAACGCATGGGCGATCAGCAGCGCGCGCTGGAACGCGGTGTTGACGTGCTGATCGCGACGCCGGGCCGCCTGCTCGACCTGTTCGAACGGGGCAACATCCTGCTGTCGGATTGCAAGGTTCTGGTCATCGACGAGGCCGACCGCATGCTCGACATGGGCTTCATTCCCGACATCGAGCGGATCGTCGGCCTGCTGCCGCGCATGCGCCAGACGCTGTTTTTCTCCGCCACCATGCCACCGCCCATCCGCAAGCTGGCCGACCAGTTCCTGATCAACCCGAAGGAAATCACCGTTGCCCCGCCGGCCTCCCCGGCGGCGACCGTGGTCCAGCACAAGGTGGTCGTGGCTGAGCGCGACAAGCGCGAGGCGCTGCGCAAACTGATCGAACAGGAGGAGGTGGTGAACGCCATCGTCTTCTGCAACCGCAAGCGCGATGTCGATATCCTGGTCAAGTCGCTGCACCAGCATGGCTTTGACGCCGCCGGCCTGCATGGCGACATGGCACAGCCGGCGCGCATGGCAACGCTGGATAAGTTCCGCGATGGCGAGGTCCGGCTGCTGATCGCGTCCGACGTGGCCGCCCGCGGCCTGGATATTCCGCGCGTCGGGCATGTGTTCAATTTCGACGTGCCGCTGCACGCGGAAGATTACATCCACCGCATCGGCCGTACCGGCCGCGCCGGCCGCAGCGGCCGCGCCTTCACCCTGGTCTCCTCCGACGATACCAAACTGCTGGCGGCAGTCGAGGCCATGCTGAAGAAAGAGATCGAGCAGGTCGAACTGCCCGATTTCGCATCGGTTGACCTCAGCGAAGAAGAGAGTGACGGCCGCTCCCGCCGTCGCAGCCGCAGCGGCGGCGCCTCGAAATCACGGTCGTCGAGCCGCTCCCCCAGCCGGCCGGAAGAACGCCCGGCGAAAGAAAGCCCGGCAGAGGAACGCCCAGCCGAGGCGCCGGCCGAACGGGCCGCAGCACCGCGCAAGCCAAGCCGCAGCGAGCGCGATGCCCGCCCGGCCGCAACTAGCGACCGCGGCCGCCGCAACCGCCGCGAGTCCGAGGACGATACCCAACTCGGCTTTGGCGACAACGAAATTCCGGCCTTCTTCCTGCAACCCTCCATCGCGCCCTGACCCATCATGCCGCGGTCGCCAAAGCCGCGGCACTGGGCTAATCTTCCGGCTGATCGAAGCATTCAGGCATGAACGGAGAATTGGCCATGGGCAAACTCGCAGGGCGCACCGCCATTGTCACCGGCGCCAGCCGTGGCATCGGCCAGCAGATTGCCGAACTGTTCGCCGCGGAGGGCGCGCGCGTCATCTGCTCCGCCCGCACCGTGAATGAGGGCGACCACAAAATGCTGGAAGGCTCGCTGTCCCGCACGGTTGAAAACATCCGGCAAAAAGGCGGCGAGGCCACCGCCGTCACATGTGACGTTTCCATCGAGGAAAGCTGCGAGGAACTGGTCGCCAAGGCGCGCGAGGCCTATGGCCCGGTGACACTGCTGGTGAACAACGCGGCGCTCAACTACTACATCCCGACCGAGGAATACCCGACCAACCGCTGGGTGCGCTGCTTCGCGATCAACGTGCATGCGCCGTTCATCCTCTCCAAGCTGGTGCTGCCGGATATGAGAGCGGCGGGCCAGGGCGCGATCGTCAACATCTCCAGCGGCTCGGCCATTGGCCCCGGCCGCGGCCCCTATGCCGACCACAGCGCGCGCGGCGGCGTCATGTATGGCGCGACCAAGGCCGCGCTGGAACGTTTCACCCAGGGCCTGGCCCAGGAAGTGGCACAATACGGCAATATCGCCGTCACCGCGCTCTCGCCGAGCCAAGTGGTGCCCACACCCGGCACGGTCTATTTCAAGCTGGTAGACAGCATGGACGATCCCAAGGGCGAACACCCGGACCTGATGGCAAAAGCCACCCTGCTGCTGGCCAGCGAGCCGGCGCTCAAAGTCAACGGCCGCGTCTGCTACAGCCAGGAAATTCTGGGCGAGTTCGGCTGGATGGAAGGCGCCAAGGGCCGCGGCGTCACCACCCCCGGCTCCGGCTACTCGCAGATCTAAGGGGGGCCTGCCATGGACCCCGTTCTGGAATCGGTTTTGCTGGCGATCGCCAATGTCGCCGCAGGCTCGCTATTTGGCGGCATGCTGTTTTTCACCGCCTTTTTCGCACCACAGGCGTTCAAGCTTTTGCCGGAAGGCATTGCGGATCGCTTCGTGCGCGACCTGTTCCCCAACTTCTACATGCTGGCGCTGGCATTTGCAGGCATCGCCACCTTCACCTTCGCGCCGGTCCGCACGGCGGAGGCGATCATCATGGCGCTGGTTGCATTGGGTTTCGTGTTCGCCCGCTATTACCTGATGCCGCGCACGGTTTCGGCACATGACGAACGCGAAAAGGGTACGCCCGGCGCGGCGGAGGCCTTTGCCGACCTGCACAAGCGCAGCGCTTTTCTGAACATGGTGCAATTCATCGCGACACTGGTCGTGCTGGTCCGGTTGGCGGGCTGACACGCCCGCCGGGAGATTTGATCCGTGCCCCGTCAATCACTACCCTGGAACCGTATTGTTCTGGTGCTAGCCATCACGCTGGCAATGCTGCTGGCCCTACTGGTGGGCTATGCCTTCATGCGCACAGAAGGCGGCTCCAGCGTTACCGGCAAGGCGCTGATTGGCGGCCCGTTCGAACTGGTCGACCAGAACGGCAAAACCCGGACAGAGCAGGACTTTCTCGGCCAGAACCTGCTGATCTATTTCGGCTACACCTTCTGCCCCGATATCTGCCCGACGGAGCTGGCCAAGGTCGCTGCCGCCGTCGACCTGCTGCCGGACAACGCCAATGTCACCCCGGTCTTCATCACCATCGACCCGGAGCGCGACACGGTCGATCAGGTCAAAGCCTATGTGGAAGCCTTCCATCCGCGCATGGTCGGCCTGACCGGCTCGCCAGATCAAATCGACCAGGCAGCCAAGGCCTATCGGGTCTACTATGCCAAGAGCGAAAGCAGCGCCAGCACCGAGTATTTGATGGACCATTCGTCGGTCATCTATTTCATGGACACGCAGGGCGAATTCGTCGCCCATTTCACCATCGAAGCGACACCGGAAGAAATCGCCGAGCGGGTGCGCAACGCCTTGTAATCCCTGCCGACCCAGAGGAGCGCCGCCATGACCTCCATGATTACCGAAGCCCGCCCGGTGCAGTTTTCCGCGCTGTTGCCGGAGGCCGTGGATGTGGTGGTGATCGGCGCGGGCGTTGCCGGCACGGCCACCGCCTATTTCCTGGCCGAAGCGGGCATGCGCGTGCTGCTGTGCGAGAAGGGCCGGGTGGCGGGCGAGCAATCCTCGCGCAACTGGGGCTGGGTGCGCCAGCAGGGCCGCGACTGGGCCGAACTGCCGATCATGATGGAAGCGAACCGCATCTGGCGTGGCCTGGCGGAGCGCACTGGCGAGGCGGACCTCGCCTTTACCGAGCACGGCTGCCTGAACCTCGCCAGCACGCCGGCGCTCATGGCAAAGTACGAAGCCTGGCACGAGATCGCCAAACAGCACCAACTCGACACCCGGCTGCTGACCGCGGAGGACGTGGCCCGCGAATATCCGCACATCGCACCGCCGGCGGGCGGGCGCTGGCTTGGCGGCTCGATCACGCCCAGCGACGGCAAGGCGGAGCCGTTCGTTGCCATCCCGGCGCTCGCGCGGGCGGCAGAGCGGGCCGGGGCGGTGATTGTCGAGGATTGCGCCGTCCGCACGCTGGAGACTGCCGGCGGCCGGCTGACCGGGGTCGTCACGGAGAAGGGCCGCGTTGCCTGCAAACAGGCGGTGCTGGCCGGCGGCGCGTGGAGCACGCACTTCGCCCACAATGCCGGCCTGTCGCTGCCGCAGCTCGCCATCCGTTCCACCGTCGCGCGGACCGAGGAGGCGCCGGATGTCTATGGCCCCAACATCTCCACCCCCGGCCTGACCATGCGCCGGCGTGCCGATGGCGGCTATACGATCACCAGCGGCGACCTCGCGGAACACTTCGTCTCGGCCAATTCCTTCCGCTGGCTCGGCAAGTATCGCAAGCTGCTGAAGCTGTCGGCCAAGGACGTAAAGCTGATCCCGGCCGCACCCAAGGGCTACCCCGGCGCCTGGGGCACGCCGCGGCGCTGGAAGGCAGACGAGCAGAGCCCGTTCGAGCGCCGGCGCGTGCTCAACCCCGATCCCTCGCCCGTTGTCGTCAAACGCATCGAGGAGCGGCTGCCGCAGCGCTTTCCCAAGCTTGCCGGCACAAAAATCGTGGAGGCCTGGGCCGGCATGATCGACGTGACGCCGGACGCCGTGCCCTACATCGCGGAGGACCACCGCCTGCCCGGCCTGTTCATCGCCACCGGCCTGAGCGGCCACGGTTTCGGCATAGGCCCGGCGGTGGGCCGGATCATGGCCGACCTGGTACGCGGCCGCTCCTCGGGCCACGACCTCGCCCGCTTCCGCACCAACCGGTTCGCGGACGGCAGCGCCATCGAGCCAGGGCCGTACTGAGGCCGGCGCGGTCAGCCCTTGCCAGCCACCATGAACATCCGGTGGAACGGAAACAGCGTCTCGCCGCCGGCACGCTTCGGGTAGGCCCTGCGCAAGGCCGCACCATAGGCAGCCAGGAACCGGTCGGCCTCATCCTGCGGCAAGGCGGTCAGCACCGGGCGCAGGGCCGAGCCTTTCACCCACTCCAGAACCGGATCGTCGCCCTGCAGCACCTGCATGTAGCGCACCTCCCAAATGTCGAGGAAGGCGGTGTGCGGTTTCAGCAGGTCATAGTACCAGTCCGCATCCTCCACCCATTTGCGGGCGACGGACTTGCGCAATTCCGGCGTGCCGAACCCCTCCAGCGTCTCGCGCAGCAGCACGTGGCTGGTCTGATCGAAAGACAGCGGCATCTGCACCGCCAGGACGCCGCCGGGCCTCAACTGATCCACCAGGCGCGGGAACAGGTCGGTGTGGCCATCGACCCAATGCAGCGTCGCGTTCGAATAGAGCAGGTCGGCCTTCGGCTCCGCCTGCCAGGTGCTGACGTCCGCTTCCAGCCATTCCACCCGCGAAACACCCGCCGCCTGAGCCTTGCGCAGCATCTCCGCCGAACTGTCGAGCCCGACGACATGAGTTTCCGGCCAGCGTTCGGCCATGATCCGGGTAATCTCGCCGCCGCCGCAGCCCAGATCGTACACCGCGCCTGGCTCGCGCCGGCCGAGGGCCAGCATCGCGCGCTCGAACAGTTCCAGCGCCGGCCGCAGGCGGTGGTCGCCGAACTTGTGATACTGGCCAGGGTCCCAAACTGCCTGGCCGCGTGGGCTCGTGCTCATACCGCTTGTCTCCGTCTGTCGTTCCGCCAAGCCGCTTTCGGCAACTCGACGATGAAGCGTGTACCTGTTGTTCCGGTCGCAGCCAAGCGCAAGCTGCCGCCGTGCGCCGCCACCAAATCGCGCGCAATGGCCAGGCCCAGGCCGGTGCCGCCATCGCGGGCAGAGCCCTTGAACGGCTGAAACAGGTTGTCCCGTGCCTGCGGCGGCAACCCGGACCCATTGTCTATGACGCTGATCGCCCAGTGCTCGCCATTGTCCTTGACGGTGAAACGCACCTCGCTTGCGCCGGCCTCATAGGCGTTGCGGGCGATATTCTCGAACACACGCAGCAATTGCTGACGGTCGCCGCGCACGAATACGTCGTGGCCGACGTCGTTGGTCCATTGCCAGGGAGCGTCCGTCGCCAGTGTCTCGGCCAGGGCCAGCACATTGTCGCCCGCTTCCTCCAGCAGATCGGCCAACGGCTCGGTCCGCAGGTTTAATGTCGGTCGGCGCGCCTGGCTGTAGAGCACCACCTGGCTGCACAACCGCACCGCCCGGTCGATAGCCTGCAACAGTCCGGGGGCGGCCTTGCGCACCCGCGGATCGTCGCTGTCGGCCAGCCGGTCCGAGATCAACTGGGCCGACGCCAGAATGTTGCGCAGATCGTGATTGATCTTGACCACCGCCTCGCCCAGCGCTGCCAGATGCCGGCGCTGGGTCAACGCCTGCCGGACCGTGGCTTGCATATCCGCCAGCACGCGCGTTGCCGTGCCGATTTCATCGCGCCTTCGGGAAACCGCCGGCTCGACCGTTTCGTCCTCCGGCGCGGAGCGGAAGCGCAGCATCGACCTAGTGAGATCCCGCACCGGGCAAACGATCATCAGTTGCAACGCCAGATACACCAGTGACGCCGTAATCGCTGAAATAATCAACGAAAGCTGAAGGATGCGGTGCGAATAATCCACCAGGGCCGTGCGCATCGGCGTCTCGTCCATCGCCACTTCGACCCGCACCGAGGGGTCCAGCGGCGACGGGCCGATCACCCGCAACACGCGGTTTTCCGACTGCATCAGCGTGCCGAATGCATCCCAGATCAGGCTGAAAAACGAACCGGAATCCAGAATGAAATGGGCGTCGATATCCGGCATTTCCTCCGCCCCCAGCATGGGCAGGAAATGCGCACCCAGCCGCGCCTCGACCGTGTGGACACCGACATGCGTCAGCAGGGTCCGCTCCAGCGCGGGGCGGACCCGCTGCTCGGTCGAGCCGGACAGCGCCAGCACCGCCAAATGCGCATTCGCCAGCGTATCCTGCAGATAGGTCAGCCGGAAACGGCCCGCCGATGGCGCATAGATCAACACCTCCGCCAGCATCACGAACAGCACCGTGAGCAGCAGCAGCCGGGCCGACAGCCCCATCATCAGGCCTTTTAAGTGGATCATCGGCGAACCATGCGCAAATTCCAGCCCGCCTGCAATGGCTACGCCAACAGCGCCGCCATGATCCGGTCGCGGTCCAGCGGCATATCGCATATCCGCTTGCCAAGCGCGTGGGCGACGGCATTGCCAATGGCGGCGCAGGTGGGGCCGACCGTGCATTCGCCCATGCCAAGTGCGGGGTCGTCTGCCGATCCGATCAGTTCCACGTCTACCGGCGGCACCTCGGAAAAGCGCAGAATGGGGTAGGCGTCCCAGTCGCGGGAGGCGATGCCGCCACCGTCCAGCTTTACGGCCTCCTTCAGCGCAAAGCTGGCCGCCTGGACAATGCCACCTTCCAACTGATTGCGCGCGCCGTCCGGATTGATGACCAGACCCGCGTCGGTCGCGCTCCAGACATGGTCAAGGCGTACGTCGTCCGCCACCGTCACCGCCACGGCGACGGCGGAATAGGCGGCCATGTTCTTGTAGCGGGCAAAGGCAATGCCGAGCCCCTTGCCGTCGCCGCCCGGCCCGCGCCCGGCCCAGCCGGCCATCGCGGCCGTCCGCTCCAGCACGGCGCGGGCGCGCGGGTCATCCAGCAGCGCCAGCCGGTAGGCAAGCGGGTCCTGGCCGGCGCGCGCGGCAAGGTCGTCCATCATGGCCTCGATCGCAAACACATTGACCGGCGCGCCGAGGCCGCGCAGCGCGGAGGTACGCACCGGCCCTTCCAGCACCAGATGATGGCGGATGCGGTGCGCCCCGACGCGGTAGAGCGGCACGGCGTTGCGGGTGCCGCCGCCACCCCGCTCCTCCGGCGGGTCCGTCGCCTGGACGGGCGGCGGCGGGTTTTCCAGCGCCTCGTGCGCCAGCATGTAGCCGGTGCCGGTGCCGGGGCGCTGCACGTGACTAGGCGCCCAGATTTCCTGTGTCCAATCGAACGGCCAGCCATCCGCATCGACCGCGACGCGTACGGAGACGGACATGGCCGGGCTCACCGGTTCGTAAGCAAATTCCTCCTCCCGCCGCCATTGCAGGCGCACGGTCTCACCCGGCAGCGCCACCGCAACGATCGCCGCGTCCAGCGCCGCGTCGTCCGCGCCATTGTGGCCATAGCAACCGGGGCCGTGGCGGTGATGGCAGACCACCCGGCCCGGATCGAGCCCCAGCACCGCCGCCACATTCTTTCGCAGCGGGTGCATGCCCTGACCGTGCGACCAGATTGTGAGCGTCCCGCCGTCATACCGGGCTAGCGCCACCGACGGTGCCATGGAGGCATGGGCGATGTAAGGCCGCGTAAATGTCGCCGCAACCGTGCCTGCCGCGTCGGTCGTATCGGCTGGCGGCGCCCCAATCTCGCGCAGGTCCGACGGCCGCCCGACCAACCAGGCGCCCTCGCCCATAGCCGGCGAAAGGGTGCGGGGGCCGGCCCATCGGGCATGGGTTTCCGCAAAACGCGCGGCTTTTTCGGCCGCCCGCTCGCTTCCGCTGACGAACGCCGCAAAATTCGCCCGGCGCACAATGCGCAGGCCCGGGTCGCCGCTGGCGCGCCGCAACGCTGCCTCATCGAGCGATTGCAGCACCGCATCCCGGCCCGGCTGGCGCAGCGTGCGGGCATGCACCATGCCTGCTGGCTGCATGTCGTGGATAAAGGCTTCGCCCCTGCCGGTGAGCTTGGCCGGCAGGTCCGCCCGCGGCACCGCTTGCCCGACGACGCGGTAGGCAGCGGCCGGCTTCGGCGCAGCCCGGCCGGTCGGCGCCTGGCTCCAGTCAACCGCTGACGCCACGTCCCAATAGTCGAGGCCGGTTGCTTCGCCGCCGCGCACGAAGGCACCGTCGGCCACGTCCAAATCCGCCGGCGCGCAGTTGAGCCGCAGTGCTGCCTGTTCGGCCAGCAATGCCCGCGCCTCCGCACAAACCAGGCGGATCGAAGCGCCCGACACCATCACCGAAAGGCTGGATGTGGTATAAAGTTCGTCCGGGCCGTGTTCCGTGCTGCCGGAAAGCAGCCGGACCCGGTCCAGCGGCAAGTCCAACTCCTCTGCCGCAATCTGGGCCAGCGCCGTTACAATACCCTGGCCCATCTCCACCTTGCCGGAAGCGACGCGCACGGTGCGGTCATCCTGGAACCTTACCCATAGGTCGAGCCGCGGATTGCTGGTCAGGCTCAGCGGCAATGTCACAGCATCGTTCATCGCTCAGCCCTCTGCCCGCATGGCCGCCGCCGCCCGCTCCACGGCCTTCAGGATCCGCACGTGCGAGCCGCAGCGGCAGAGATTGCCGTCCAGCGCCGCCGCAATCTCGCCACGGGACGGGCTGGAGTTTGCATCCAGCAACGCTTTCGCCGAAACGAGAATGCCGGAAAGACAATAGCCGCACTGGCCAGCCTGCTCGTCCAGAAAGGCCTTTTGCAGCGGATGCAACGCGCCATCGGCCCCCGCCAGTCCTTCTACCGTCGTGATTTGCTTGCCGGCTACCGAATCGAGCGCCGCCGTGCATGCCTGCACCGGGCGGCCATCCACCAGCACCATGCAGGCGCCACATTGCTCCAGCCCGCAGCCGAAGCGCGTGCCGGTCAGGCCCAGCGTATTGCGCAGGATATCGAGCAGCGGCGTATCGGGCGGCATTCCGTCGGGCAGGGCGCAGAACACGCCATTTATGGAAAGGGCAATCGGCATGGGCAGGCGTACCTCTTTTCCATCACACCAGCAGCCGCACGCGGCAGCCTGTCTATGCATAGCGCATTCCGGACACCATGCGAAGCGGGCTAACGGGAACCCGCGGCAGGAACCCCAAACACGGGATTGAACATTTCAATATAAAAAACCCCCCGTAAAAAATAATAATTGGCGGATTTCCGCCATTGTATCCATTTTATTGTTATTATACTGCAATATGCCACTATTGTATTTCCTAACAAAAACACCAAATATGTTTGGATACCTGAGGCTGAAAATTCAATATCTATTGAAAGTGAATAATATGTCCTTCAAAGATTTCTCGAAAACGACCCAAACATCCAAAGACAACGCCACCGCTGCGGAGCAGGCTTCGGCCAAGCCAATGCCACAGCAGCCCGTGCCGAAGAAGACGGCGCCGTCCAAGTCTGCGGGCTGACCTGCGGGACAGATTTCCGCCCCCCCTGCGGCCTGGGACCGAGCCGCAGGTTTCCGAAGTTCGTTTGGAGTATTCTGATATGACCGCATCCGTTTGGCTCAAGCCTGGGCTTATAGGCGCCGCCGGCGGCGCCATTGCGCTGGCCGTTCTTGGTTTTTATGCCGGTGGCTGGATGACCGGCACCAAGGCGGAAACGCTGGCCTCTTCGCGCGCAAATTCCGAAGCGGTGGCCGCCCAGGTGCCTTACTGCCTCGAATACGCACGCACCGATCCGGCCAGGGCGTCTGTGATGCAGGAACTGGCGGATGCGCCCAGCTATCAGCGCGACACTATCGTGATGGAAACCGGCTGGGCCACCGTGCCGGGCGAAAGCCGGCCGGATCGCAAATTGGCAGCCGAATGCGCCAAGATGCTGATGTCAAAGACCTAACCCGCCCGCTGGCCGCTTACCCGCCGAACAGCACGAAGAGAAGGCTGAGGGCCGCGCCCACGGCGGGAATGGCGATGGGCACGCGGAAACCATCCGCAGGCAAATCCAGCACGCCACGCTCACGCCATTTGACAGCAATCAGGGCGACATTGACGGCAACGAAGATGACCAGCACGATTTGCGATGTCAGCCCTGCCAGCCGTTCGATCGGGAACGATACCGCCAGCACGCCGACGACCGCGGCCACAACCGCCGTCGCCACAACCGGCGTACCGGTGCGAGGATAGACCCAACCCAGCACGCGGCCAAGCCAGCCGGGGATTGTCCCCTGATCCGCCAGGCCGTAGAGCACGCGCGAGGCCATGATGACCTGGATGATGACACCGTTGAAGGTGGCAATCGCCGCGATGACCATGATCACCAGGGGCGATAATGGCGTCACCGCTGCGAACACCAGCCCCAGCGGGGCCGGCGATGCGCTCAGTTGAGCGGGCGGCACCGCGAGTACCGAAATCGCCGCAATCAGAAAATACAGGGCTGTGGTAACAATCAGGGTGATGAGGATGGCCCGCGGCATGGTCCGCCCGGGGTCGCGAACCTCCTCGGCGACATTCACCATGTCCTCGAACCCGATAAAGGCATAGAAGGCCAGAAGGCCCGCGCCGAAAATCCCGGCCCACAGCGCCCCATCCAGCGACAAGGGCACGACTTCCGGCAATCGCCCCAGCACGTCCGCCGGGCCGAACAGCCCGCCGATGACGATGGCCAGAAGGCCGCCGATTTCCACCAGCGTCATCAGCCCGGCCAAGGCGACGGATTCCAGAATGCCGATGCAGGCCACCAGGGCCACCGCCAGCACGATGGCAACCGTCAGCCAAGCGCCGTTGACCGGCACCAACGGTTCCAGGAAAGCGCCGATATAGCCGGCGCTGCCGATGCTGATCGTCGCCGACGACACCACGCCCGCCAGCATCACGCCAATGCCCACCAGCAATGCTGCGATTTCCGAACGGAAACCGGCGCGGACATAGGCCGCCTCGCCGGCGCTGACCGGGAAACGGCAGACGAATTCGGCGAAGCTGGCGGCCGAACACCCCATGACCAAGGCGGCCACGATGAACGAAACCGGCGCGTGCACGCCGGCCTGGCCGGCAGTGGGACCGATCAGGACATAAATGCCCGCGCCAATGGTGACGCCCAGGCCATAGAGCACCACCAGCGTCAGGCCAAGGCGGCGCCGCAGTTTGGCCGAAGGCAGGCGGGGCAGGTCCGGATGGGTCACAGCGCAACAATCCGCGAGAGAGGCGTCTATGCCGGCAAGCTGACACGCAGAGCGCGCCTGCCGTCATTGCGCCAAATCAACCGACCGGCGGTTAAACCGCCAGAGCCACACCGTCATGGCCCGGATCGGCGCCGCCTTCCATCCGGCCATCGGCTGCGATGACAATGCCGTGCACTGCGGCGATGCCAAAGGTCAACGGCGAACGGATCACCTCATACCCATCCGCACGCAGCGGCTCCACGACATAATCCGGAATGCGGTTCATAATGTCGATCGCGTTGCTGGTGGACGAGAAGCGCGGCACGCTCACCGCCCGGTCGATGGGCATGGCGTGGTCGATGACATTCAGCAGCGCTTGCAGCACGCCCATGGCGATCTGCGTACCGCCCGGCGCGCCGATCACCACACGGGGCTGATCACCTTCGAACACGATGGCGGGGCAGAGGCTGGAAAAGCGGCTCTTGCCCGGCGCAACGGAGCCGGCACGGCCCGGCCGCGGGTCGAACACGCTCATGCAGCCATTGTACATGAAGCCGAGGCCATCCGTGATGACGCCGGACGGCATGCCGAGCGAATGGGTCATGGTCACGCAGTTGCCGTCCTTATCGACCACTGCGACATGGGTGGTCTGCGGTGATTCCGCGGTCAGGCGTTCCACCGTTGCCCGCTCGCCGGCCTTGATACGCTGTGCGCATTCGGCCGCGTATTCCTTGCCGGTCAGCCGTTCCAGCGGCACCTTGACGAAGGCCGGGTCGCCCACATGCGCCTCCTTGTCGGCGGTGGCGATCTTCATCGCCTCGCAGACGGTGCGGATATAATCGGCGCTGTTGTGGCCCATGCCCGCCAGGTCGAAATGCTCCAGGATATTGAGCATTTCCAGCAGCATCACCCCGCCGCCCGGCGGCTGGCAACTGGTGACGCGCAGGCCGCGGTACAGGGTTTCCAGCGGGTCCGACCGGCCGACCTTGTAGGCCTCCAGGTCCGCCTTGCGCATCAGGCCGCCATTGGCGCGCATGTCGGCGTCAATCGCATCGGCAATGGCGCCGCGATAGAAGCTGTCCACGCCGTCGCGCTGAATGATGCGCAGTGTCTCGGCCATGTCGGGGTTCACCACCCGCTCGCCGATGCGCTTGAAGCGGCGCCCGCCCTTACCGTCATCGGTGAAATAGACATCCCGCCCGGTACGGGAGAAAGCCAGCCGCTCCTCCACCTGAACCCGGCCAAGCGCTGCGCCATGCGTCCACCAGTAATAGACATGCGGGCGAACGGCAAAGCCCTCGTCCGCTTGGGCGATGGCGGGGGCCACCACATCCGCCCAGTCCCAGGTGCCGAAATCGCGCACGGCCTCGAAATACGCCATCAGCGAGCCGGGCGTGGTGATCGAACCGTAGCCAAGGTCATTGACATGGTCCTTCAGCACGAAGCCGAACCCATCCCGCGTTTCCTCGATCAGCAGATTGTGCCACATGTCCGGCGTGGCGCTGAGCGGGGTCTTGCCGTGAAAATCCAGGCAGGTGTGCACGCCCTTGCCGGGCATGTAGATCTGGCAATTGCCGAACCCGGCGATGCCGCACATCTGCGGGTCTACCACGCCCTGCACCAGCGCCGCCGCCATGGCGGCATCCACGGCATTGCCGCCGGCTTCCAGAACCCTGGCCCCCGCTTCGGCGGATTCGGGCTGGGCGGTGACGATCATGGCTTCGGGCATTTCGGCGTTTCCTCAAACGAACGGAAGCCCCGGACCATCGGCCCGGGGCTTCTATCAGACCCATACGCTGCCCAGGGATCAAGCCCTGAGTGGCGAGGATTTAACGGTTGGAAAGCGGCACGTAATCCCGCGGGCCAACGCCGGTGTAAAGCTGGCGTGGGCGGTTGATCTTCTGCGTCGGGTCTTCGATCAGCTCCGACCATTGGCTGATCCAGCCGACGGTACGGCCAATGGCGAACAGCGCGGTGAACATGCTGACCGGGAAGCCCATGGCTTTCAGCATGAAGCCCGAATAGAAATCGACATTCGGATAGAGCTTGCGCTGGATGAAATAATCGTCCTCAAGCGCGATCCGCTCCAGCTCCATCGCCACTTCCATGAGCGGATCGGTGAGGCCCAGCTCGTTCAGAAGCTCGTGCGCGGCTTTCTGGATCACCTTGGCGCGGGGGTCGAAGTTCTTATAGACGCGGTGGCCGAAGCCGAACAGGCGGAACGGATCGTCCGGATCCTTCGCCTTTTTCACCATGGCCGGCACGTTTTCCTTCGTGCCGATTTCGGTCAGCATCTTCAGCACTTCTTCGTTGGCGCCGCCATGGGACGGACCCCAAAGCGCCGCGCAACCGGCCGCGATGCAGGCAAACGGGTTGGCACCGGTGGAACCAGCCAGGCGCACGGTGGACGTGCCGGCGTTCTGCTCATGATCGGCGTGCAGGATGAAGATCAGGTCCAGCGCCTTGGCCACAACTTCGTTGACCTTGTAGTCATCAGCCGGCACGGCATGGCACATCTGCAGGAAATTGGCGGCATAGCCCAGATCGTTGCGCGGATAGACGAAGGGCTGGCCAATGGAATACTTGTAGGCCCACGCTGCGATCGTCGGCATCTTCGCGATCAGCCGGTGGCTTGCGACCATCCGGTGGTGCGGATCGTTGATGTCGGTCGAGTCGTGATAGAAGGCAGACAGCGCGCCAACCACACCGCAAAGCACCGCCATGGGGTGCGCGTCGCGGCGGAAACCGCGATAGAAGCTCTGCATCTGATCATGCAGCATGGTGTGGTGGGTGATGGTGTGGTCGAAATTCTCATACTGCGCCTTGTTCGGCAGCTCGCCGTTCATCAGCAGATAGCAGACTTCCATATAGTTCGACTGCTCGGCCAACTGCTCGATCGGATAACCACGATAGAGCAGCACGCCTTCGTCGCCGTCGATATAGGTCACCTTGGACTGGCACGAGCCAGTGGCGGTGTAACCGGGGTCGAAGGTGAACATGCCCATGTCTTTATAGAGCGAGCGGATATCGATCACCGGTGCGCCGGCCGTGCCATGCAGGACGGGCATCGTCGCCTGCTTGCCGCTCTCGTTATCGGTGATGGTCACCGTATGATTGGTTCCGGTTTCCGACATCATCTTCCTCGTTCTTTAAAGGTCCCGTTCTGGCTTCAATCGGCCGCCCGGTCGTAATTGGTTGCACTGCACCATAAGGCCGCGGGCTTCGATTTGCAATTCAAACAGCGCATCGCCCAAACTGCCGGCAACCCTTATCACGCCTATGGTTGAAGCCACCTTGCGCATAATGCAAGCGGTTGACAATCGCCCCGCTTTAAGCTTGGCCCGCCAGCCGCGCCAGCGTCTCCTCCCGCCCCAGAATCCGCATGACTTCGAACAGGCCGGGTGAGGCATTCGAGCCCGTCAGGGCCGCGCGCAGCGGCTGCGCCACCTTGCCGAGTTTCACCCCTGACACCTCCGCCTGGTTGCGGACCGTGGCTTCCAGCGCCTCCTCGTCCCAGGGCTCCAGCGTTGCCAGCCTCCGGGCGAGTGCGGCTAGGTTCGCGCGGTCCTCGTCGTCGAGCAGCTTTTCCGCCTTGGCATTCAGCGGCTGCGCCCCGTCGCGCACGTAAAACACGCTGTTTTCGGCCAACTCGTTTAGATCCTTGGCCCGGTCCTTCAGCCCGGCCATGCCTGCCAGCAGCCGGGCCCGGCCGGTCTCGGTCACGGTAATGTTATGAGCCTGTTCCAGCCGTTCCACCGTCAGCGCCACCAGCCGGGCGTTGTCGGCCTGGCGCAGATAGTGGCCGTTCAGGTTGGTCAGCTTCGCCATGTCGAAGCGCGAGGGCGAGCGGCCGACGCCATCCAGGTCGAACCACTGGATCGCCTGTTCGGTGGAGATGATCTCGTCATCGCCATGCCCCCAGCCGAGCCGCAGCAGGTAGTTGCGCACAGCTTCGGGCAGGAACCCCATGTCGCGGTAGGCATCGACGCCCAACGCGCCGTGCCGTTTCGAAAGCTTGGCGCCGTCCGGGCCATGAATCAACGGAATGTGCGCGAACACCGGCAAATCCCAGCCCATCGCCTTGAACACTTGGGCCTGACGGAAGGCGTTGTTCAGGTGGTCATCGCCACGGATCACGTGGGTCACGCCCATGTCGTGATCGTCCACCACCACGCTCAGCATATAGGTCGGCGTGCCGTCGGCGCGCAGCAACACCATGTCGTCGAGTTCGGCATTCTGCACCGTGACACGGCCCTGCACCCGGTCCTCGATCACGGTCTCGCCGGTCTGCGGCGCCTTGAGACGGATCACGGGATCGACGCCGGCGGGCGCCTCCGAAGGGTCGCGGTCGCGCCAGGTGCCATCGTATCGCATCGGCCGCTTTTCGGCCTTGGCACGCTCGCGCATCTGTTCCAACTCCTCGGTAGAGCAGTAACAGCGGTAGGCATGACCCGCTTCCAGCATTTGATAAGCGACTTCCGCATGCCGGGCCTGCTGCCGGAACTGGTAGACTTCCTCCCCATCCCAATCCACCCCCAGCCAGCGCAGACCATCCAGAATTGCATCCACCGCTTCCTGGGTGGAACGCTTGCGGTCGGTATCCTCGATCCGCAGACGGAACTGGCCGCCGTGGTGGCGGGTGAACAACCAGTTGAACAGCGCGGTGCGCGCGCCGCCAATGTGCAGAAAGCCGGTCGGCGAAGGGGCAAAGCGGGTCACAACAGACATTTGCGCGGGGCCATTCGATTTAGGGAAGTATTAACCATTTTGCCCGCTGTATCGCAGATACGCGAAAACACCAAAGCGGGTTGTTTGCATGGTTTATCGGCATGGGCCTGACCAGCGTCAATAGCACCGTCGCGCGGCGCTGGCAGGGCAGGCTGAGACGCCACGCCCGCGCCGGCCAGGCGGCATTGGCCGAGACCTGGGCGGCGGAGGCACGACGGCGGCCGCTATGGCTCGCCGCAGCTTTCGGCGCAGGCGTGGCCGTGTACTTTCTGCTGCCGGCGGAACCGCCGCCGCTGGCCGGCGCCGCGCTGGCCGGCCCTGTGGCTTTGCTGGCGGTACTGGCCCCCTATCCGGCGCTGCGGGCCATCGCATTGGTTCTGCTGATGCTGGCCGCGGGCTTCAGCGCCGGACAGTTGCACGTCACCATGGCCGAGGCACCCCGCCTGCAACGCGGCACCGAACGCTTCACGGCGGAGGTCTGTGTCGAGCAGGTGACGCCGCGCACCACTTATACGGACGTCATCGTCGCCGGCTGGTCGCCGGACACACCGCTGCCGCCAAGCCTGAAAGCACGGTTCCGCTGGCGTAACCCGCCGGCTGGCCTGCGCCCTGGCTCGCGGCTTGCCGTCAACGCCCGGCTGTTTCCGGTTAGCGGCGCCATCTACCCGAACAGCTATGACCCGCGCCGGCTGGCGTTTTTCGACAGAATCGGCGCGGAGGGCTGGCTTGGCAAGACAACGCAACTGGCGGGCCAATGCCGCCCGCCCGGCCTGATGGAGCGGGCGCGGGCCTGGCTGCGCGGCCGCCTGCTGACCGACGTTCCCGGCAATGCCGGCGGCATCCTGGTCGGCGTGACGACGGGCGGACGCGGCGATATCGCTCGCGAGGATGCCGAAGCCATGCGCAATGCCGGGCTGGGGCATCTGCTGGCGATTTCAGGCCTGCATGTCGGCCTTGCGGTTGGGCTGATCCTGGTGACGCTGCGGGGCGCCTTCGCGCTGATCCCCTATCTTGCGCTGCGCTATCCGATCCACAAATGGGCGGCGTCGGCCGGCCTGCTGGCGGGCATCGGCTATCTGCTGTTTTCCGGCGGCAGCGTGCCGACGCAGCGGGCGATGATCATGCTGGGCCTGGTTCTGATCGCATTGCTGCTGGACCGGGTGGAACTGTCGATGCGACCGGTGGCCTGGGCCGTGGTGATCGTACTGGCGGCGGCGCCGGATGCGATCCTCTCGCCCAGCTTTCAGCTATCGTTCGCCGCGGTCATCGGCCTGGTTGCCGTGTTCGAGACCTGGCGGCGCTGGCGCCGCAGCCGAGAGGTGCGGGCACCGCGGCTGCCCTGGGCCGTGCGCTATCTGCTGGGCGTTTCGGCGACAACAGTGGTGGCAACGCTGGCGACCATGCCCTTTGCCGCCTTCCACTTCCACCGCATCGCCCTGCTGAGCCTGTTTGCCAACCTGATCGCCGTGCCGGTGTTCGGCTTCTGGGTGATGCCGGCGCTGATGCTAGGCGTCTTGCTGGCGCCGCTGGGGCTGGAGGTGCCGGTCTGGCAGGCAGCCGGCGCCGGCGTCGATGTCATCCTGTGGGTGGCGCACACCATGGGCAATGCGGAAGGCGCGGTCGGGCAGGTCGGCGTGGTGCCGTTCTGGGGTATCGGCTGTGCGGTGCTCGGCGGGCTCTGGTGGGCGATCTGGCAGCAGCCTTGGCGCTGGTGGGGTCTGCCATTGGTACTGATCGGCCTGGCCGCACCGCTCACCGCACGCGCGCCCGACGCCATCGTCGCCCGCGATCTGCTGGCGATCAGCGACCGGCAGGGCGGCTATTGGATGACGGGGCGGGGCGGCTTCGTGCGCGAGCGTTGGCTGGGAGAGACCGCGGGCCGCGAGCGGCCCTGGCCAGAGGGCATGGAGGCCGGCGCGCCCGGCACCGCCTTCGCCTGCGACGGCCAGGCCTGCCGCCTGACCACACCGGACGGCAGCCTGGCGCTGGTAGAAGATCCGGACGCCGCCGGGGATTGCCTGACGGCGACCTATGGCATTGCCCGCTACAAGCTTCCCGGCTGCGACTGGTGGGCCGGCTGGGACGAAACCGTGCTGCTGTATCTGCATCGGGGCGTGGTGGAGCGCGTCAGTTCACGCCTTCCGGCCCGGCCGTGGCTCGCCCCTTAAACGGTGCCCGTGCCAAGCCGCATGTCCGGCGCATCCAGGGGCCAACGGGGCCGCGGCGCGGTCGCGAGCGAGTCACGCTGGCCGCGGCAGAAGCGCTCCCAGCCCGCCCAGGCAACCATCGCCGCGTTGTCGGTGCAGAGTGCCGGCGGCGGCGCGATGAGGCTGGCGCCAAGCGCCGCGGCCTCCACTCTCAACCGCTCGCGCAGCGCCTGATTGGAGGCGACGCCGCCGGCCACCACCAGCCGCTCGCATCGGCCGTGTTCTTCCGCAAAGCGCGCGATGGCGTGCCGGCAGCGTTCCGCCAGGATGTCGGCGCATGCGGCCTGAAAACTGGCGCAAAGGTCGGCCGCGACCTGATCGTCCGCCTCTCCTGCCGGCAAGGTCTGGATCGCCTGGCGCACGGCGGTCTTGAGTCCGGCGAAAGAGAAATCGCAGCCTGGCCGGCCCGAAAGCGGCCTTGGCAGCGCAAACCGCTTGGGGTTGCCGCCGCGGGCCAACCGCTCCACTGCCGGCCCGCCGGGGTAGCCCAGCCCCAGCAGCCGCGCGGTCTTGTCGAACGCTTCGCCCAGCGCATCGTCAATGGTGGTGCCGTATATGGTGTAGGCGCCGACATCCGCCACTGCCAGCAACTGGCAATGTCCGCCAGAGACCAGCAGCAGCAGATAGGGAAACGCGATGCCGTCGGACAGCCGGGCGGACAGCGCGTGCGCTTCCAGATGGTTGACCGCGACGAACGGCTTGCCCCAGCCGAACGCCAGCGCCTTGGCCATGGTCGCGCCCACAATGACGCCGCCGATCAGGCCGGGGCCGGTGGTCGCGGCGACGGCGGCAATGGCCTGCGGCGCCATGGCGGCTTCGGCCAAGGTCTGCTCGATCAGCGGCCGCAGCTTTTGGAGGTGGGCGCGCGCCGCGATTTCCGGTACCACGCCGCCATAGGCCGCATGATCGGTCAACTGGCTGTAAATCTTTTGGGCGAGAATCGTCCGGTCGCTTGCGACCAGCGCCACCGCCGTCTCGTCACAGCTGGTCTCGATACCCAGCACACAATCAGTCACAACCGGTTCCCATCGCTCGCCGCCCGCCGATGGTCCAAGAATTTCTTGCACCGGCAAGGCACTCGTCTACACATGCCCGCATGACAGTCCAGCGTCCACCCTTTCGCATCGGAACGCGCGGCAGCCCGCTTGCGCTGTTCCAGGCCCGCGCCGTCGCCGAGGCAATGGCCCGCACCGACGCCCGCCTGACCGGCGAGGCGGCGCCGCAACTCACCATCATCCGCACATCCGGGGATCGCATCCAGAACCGGCGGCTGGCCGATCTGGGCGGCAAGGCGCTGTTCACCAAGGAAATCGAGCGCGCCTTGACCGACGGCGAAATCGATCTGGCCGTGCACAGCGCAAAGGATTTGGAAACAGACCTGGCGCCCGGCACAGTGCTGGCCGCCATCCTGCCGCGTGAGGATGTGCGTGACGCGCTGATCGCACCCGGCTGCAACTCACTGGCGGACTTGCCAGAGGGGGCGATCGTCGGAACCGCTTCGCTCAGGCGGCAATCCCAACTGCTGATGGTCCGCCCGGATATCAAGGTCCAGTTGCTGCGCGGCAATGTCGAGTCCCGCCTGCGAAAACTGGCAGCGGGTGAGGTGCAGGCGACATTTCTGGCCGCGGCCGGGCTGAACCGGCTCGGCAAGACCGAGCATATCGACGCCCTGCTCGACCCGGCAGAGATGTTGCCGGCAGCGGGGCAGGGCGCCATCGCCGTGCAATGCCGCGCGGATGACATGGTGCTGCTGGCATTGCTCAGCATGATGAACGATCCTGCCGCTGCGGCAGA
Organism: Alphaproteobacteria bacterium; assembly: GCA_041687435.1. Classification (GTDB taxonomy): domain Bacteria; phylum Pseudomonadota; class Alphaproteobacteria; order Bin95; family Bin95; genus JACKII01. The sequence continues at coordinate 11,477 of JAWLBX010000028.1, read as the reverse complement.
GGTTCGCGCCGAACGGGCCGTGCTGGCCGAATTGGGCGGTTCGTGCCATACCCCTATTGCGGCGCTTGCCCGGGCGGATGTCCGCGGGCGCCTCACCATCTCCGCGCGCGTACTGCGGCCCGACGGCTCCGAAATGTGGGAAGTGGAAGGCTGCGGCGACTGGGCGGAGGGAGCCGATCTCGGACGTGACCTGGGGGCTGAGCTAAAGCGCCAATGCGACCCTGCCGTGCTCATCGGACCCGCCGACGCTTCGACCGCGTAAGGCCACTGGCCGCGCGGCCCATAGCGCCGAAGCAGAAGCCAAGGCGGCGCCCTGCCGTTTTGCTGACCCGGCCGGATGCGGCGACGCCCGCCCTGCGCCGGGCGCTGAAGGCACGCGGCATGCGCGTTCTGGTGCAGCCCATGCTGCGGATCAAGCCCCTGCCGGAGCCATTGCCCGACCCCGGCGGCGCCCAGGCGGTGATCGTCACCAGCACCCACGCGCTTCGCGCCATCCATGCCGGCATGTTTCCCCAGCCAATCCCGGTTTTCGCCGTTGGACGGACGACGGCTGCCGCCGCGCGGCGGTGCGGCTTCGACGACGTGCGCCCTGCCGATGATGCCCGCGCGCTTGCGGCGGACATTCGCGCCGCCTGCCGCCCGGAATACGGCCCCATCGTCTATCTCGCCGGCCGCCACCGCGCGCGTGACCTGGCCCGGATGCTGCCGGATTTCCAGGTTCGGCTGGCAGAGCGCTATACCGCCGAACCTGCCCGCACGCTGCTGCCTGCGGTGCGGCAGGCCATCCGTGCGGGCGATGTGCAGGCGGTGACGCTCTATTCGGGCCGCGCGGCCCGCGCCTTTGCCGCAGCCTGCCGCCGCGAGGGCGTACTGCCCCAGGCCCGCCGCATACCGGCGCTTTGCCTGAGCCGCCGCATCGCGGCGCTGTTGCAGGCCCAGGGTTGGCGCGCAGCCTGGGGTGCCCCGTTGCCGCAGGCGCCGCGCTTGACAACACGCCTTCTAGGCAGGCGATTTAACCTGACTGTTCCACTGTCCGAAGCCCAAGCTGCGCCCGCCGCGGCCGATGTTCCGCAGCCTATCCGAGAAGAGGCGATGACCGATCCTTCCCCTGCGACCACCGAAACCGCAGACGAAACGCCACGGCGTTCGAAATCGGTCGCCGCGCACTGGGTCGCCATCGTGGCGGTCGCCGCGCTGGCCGCGATCGCGCTGATCTGGCTCTGGTCGGAATTGCGGGCCAGCAATGCCAACCGCGACGCCATCGCGGCCAAGGTTGCCGCGGTTTCGACCCGCATCGACGACCTGGCCAAGGTCCCGGCCTTCGCCGACCCGATCAGGTTCGACAAGCTGGTGGTCGATGTGGCGGAGCTTGCCAAGCGTACATCTGAAAACAGCCAGGGCGTCGCCGCCATCGGCGAGCGGGTGAATGTGCGGGTCTCCACCGTCGATGCCCGCCTGGACAGCCAGGCCGAACAGCTTGCCACGCTCAAGGAACAGACGGCCACGGTCGCCGAGGCGCTGGCCAGCGTCACCAGCCAGGCTACAGCGAGCGCCGAAGCGCTGCAGGCGCTCACGGCAAAACAGGCGGAAGAAGCGGCCGCCACCGGCGCGGCCATTGCCCAATTGAACAGCCAGGTCGCCAGCCTTGCCGAACGGCTGGACCGGATCGAAACCTGGGTGGAAACTGCCCAGCCGGCGCGGGTCGCCGAACAATTGGTTGCACTCGCGGAATTGCGCCGGATGATCGATTCCGGGTCCCCCTTCGCCAGCCCGCTGCAACGGGTGCGCGAGACACTGCCCGCCGCAGCGGATGTCGATATGACTGGCGGCTGGGCCGCTCACGCCGACACGGGCATACCGACGGCTGCGGGGCTGAGCCAGCAACTGGCGGATATCGCCCGGGGCCGCCCGCACGCCAGCCCGGTCGAATCCGGCAGCTCCTGGGTGGACAGCGCCGTTGGCACGCTGCTGAAGGGCGTGCGGATCGGCGATGGCCCGGCCTTGGGTGCCGATCCGGTAACCGACGGCCTGCGCGCCGCGCAGAAAGCGCTCGCGAGCGGCGACCTGGAGGCGGCAGACGCGGCGGTTGCGCCGGTTGCCGAACAACTCCCCGCCGTGATGGAATGGCGGGAGGCATTGACCGCACGCCGTGAGGCTCTGGCCACCATCGCCGCCTGGGACAAATCCGTGCTGGCCGGCATTAGCGAGGCTTCCAAATGATTCGCGCGATCTTCATTTTCCTTGTTTTCGGCGCGATCATCTTCGCCGCCGACTGGTTGATGGACCGGCCGGGCACCATCGCGATTTCCTGGCAGGGACTGGAAATCAACGAGTCGTTCGCCTGGGGTGTCGGCATGCTGGCGCTGCTGCTGATCGTCTCGATCGGCGGTTTCTGGCTGATTTCCTGGCTGATCCGGGCGCCCTGGGCCCTGGCATCGCGCTATGGCCGTTCGAAGCGCGAGCGCGGCCAACAGGCAATTTCGCTCGGCATGGTGGCGATTGCCGCCGGCGACCGGGAAGAAGCCCGCCGCCAGTCGAAACGCGCATCGCAATTGGTGCCGGACCAGCCGCTGGCCACCCTGCTGGCAGCGCAAACCGCGCAACTGGATGGTGACGAGCAGGCGGCGCGCCGTTATTTCGACAGGCTGGCGGAAACCCCGGAAACCGCCTTTCTCGGCCTGCGCGGCCTATGGATGCAGGCGATGAAGGAGGGCCGGACCCGTGACGCCCTGCACTTTGTCGAGCGCGCGCACGAAAGCCAGCCGGGCGCCGCCTGGGTGCTGGAGGCGCAACTGACCCTGCAAGCCCGCCTTGGCCAGTGGGATGCAGCGGCAGAAACGCTGGAAAAGCTGGCCAAGCGCAAGCTGCGCACGCCGGAACAGGCACGGGAGGCGCGGGCGCTGATCAATGTGGAGCGCAGCCGGGCTCTGGCCGCCCAGGGCGATACCGCCGGCGCACTGTCGGCAGCGCAAGTCGCCCACAAGGCCAACCCCTCCCTGATACCGGCCGCGGCGCAACTGGCGCGGATGCGCATCGCAACCAAACGCCGCGGCAAGGCACAAGGGGTGATCGAGCACGCTTGGCGCGCCAATCCCCACCCCATGCTGGCGGACGCGTTCCGCGGTGTCGTCGATACGGTCTCGGCAGACAAGCAGCTTGAGCTTGCCCGCAAGCTCGCCCAGCTGAACCCGAACAACCCGGAAAGCGCCGTAATGGTCGCCCGCTTCGCCATTGCCGCCGAACGCTGGGACGCTGCGACGGAAGCGCTGCGGCCGCTGACCCGTCGCCACCCCTCCGCCCGGGTTTGCCGCCTGATGGCGGAGATCGAGGCCGACGGCCGCAACGATCCCGATGCCGCGCGCGACTGGCTTGCCCGCGCCGCCGCCGCCCCGCCGGACGAGGCCTGGGTGTGCAGCGAGACCGGCGCGGTTCAGGCCGATTGGTCGGCGGTTTGCCACGACAGCCAACTGTTCGGCACGTTGGAATGGCGCGTGCCAAACCATCTGGAGATGGCCGCCCTCCCGGTTCTGGACGCCACCAGCCTCAGCTCCAACACCGGTAACGCCGTCGCGGTCACCCAGACGGAGGCAGGGGAGTCGGAGACGCAGGATGAAAAGTCGGTGCCGGTGGTGGTGGACGCGGTCGCCGAGCCGGTAGAAAACCGCGCCGAAAACCGCAAGGCCAATGCTGACACATGAGCGCCGCCAACTTCATCCAGGCGCTCGGCATCCGGTTTATCGAGGTATCGAAAGACCGGGTGTTGGCAGAAATGGATACCGGCGCGGAACATTCCAACGGTAACGGCGTGATCCATGGCGGCATCTATATGGCGTTCGCGGATACGCTCGGCGCCCGCGGCGCCATCATGAACCTGCCCGACAACTGCCGCACCAGCACGCTGGAATCCAAGACCAACTTCCTGCGTGGCGCGCCGGTCGGCAGGCTTGTCGGCGACTGCACCCCCGTGCATGTCGGCCGTACCACGCAGGTCTGGCGCACGATCGTCACCGACGCCGACGGCAAGAAATGTGCAGAGGTCACGCAGACCCAGATCGTGGTAGCGACAGGACCGGACGACCCCGTTACCCAGCGCATGCAGGCGATGCGCAACGGCACCCTGCATCACAATCCTTAAAGGCGATCAAACGCCCCTGAGCCCTTGAGGGCGCTCAACCGGCCCTGAGCGCCTCCAGGAACGCCGGACCGAAATCGCGGCATTTGCTGGCGCCGACACCATGAAGCGCGCCCATTTGATCCAACGTGCGCGGCATTGCGATTGCCATCTCGCGCAGGGTGCGGTTGGAGAAGATGACATAGGGCGGCACGCCGCGCTTTGCCGCCATTTGCGCCCGCAGCTTGCGCAGGCGCTCATAGGTATCGGCGGCAGCGCCGGTAAGTTCTGCTTCGTCGCCGGCAGACGCCGTGTCGCGGCGCAGTCTGGCCGTGGTCGCGATCTTGGGATCGCGCACCAGTTCCACCTTGCGCCCGCCCTTCAGCACGGCGCGGGCGTGCTCGCCCGGGATCAGGCCGCCATGACCCTCGAAATCGCTGCGGATCACGTCCGCCGCCATCAACTGGCGGGCGATGGAGCGCCATTCGGCCTTCGAATGCTCCTTGCCGACGCCGAAGGTCGGCAGGCCGTCATGGCGGAGGCTGGCGATCCGCTCGCTCTTCTCGCCGCGCAGCACGGCGATCAGGTGCTCGGCGCCGAAGCGCTGGCCGGTGCGCACCATGGCGGACAGGAATTTCTGCGCCGCGATGGTGCCGTCCTCGCGCCGGACCGGGTGCAGGCAGCGGTCGCAGTTGCCGCAAGGCGCGTGCCGGCTTTCACCAAAATAGGCGAGCAGGCCCTGCCGCCGGCAATCGCCGGTCTCGACCAGCGCCAATAGCTGATTGAGCCGCATGTGTTCGATGCGCTTCTGTTCCGGCGATTTTCCCGAACTTTCGATCAGGTCGCGGCGCAGCTTGATGTCGTCGGTGCCGAACAGAAGCAGCGCCTCCGCCGGGTCGCCGTCGCGGCCGGCGCGGCCGATTTCCTGGTAATAGCTCTCGATCGAGCCGGGCAAATCGTGGTGACAGACGAAACGGATGTCCGGCTTGTCCACGCCCATGCCGAAGGCAACGGTGGCGCACATCACCAGCCCATCCTCGGCAATGAAGCGGTCCTGAATCGCGTCCCGCTGCTGCGCCGGCATGCCGGCATGGTAGGCCAGCGCCGGAATGCCGTCTGCCTGCAGGGCCGCCGCCGCATCCTCCACACGCTTGCGCGAGCGGCAGTAGACAATGCCGGCGGAACCTTTGTGCCGCTGCACGAATGCCCGCACCTGCGCCTTGACGCTGGCCTTGGGCTGGATCGACAGGCGGATGTTCGGGCGGTCGAAGCCGGAGATGAAAACCTTCGCCTGCTGGCCAGGAAACAGCTTGTCCACGATGTCGCGCTGGGTCGCGGCGTCCGCCGTTGCGGTCAAGGCCATGCGCGGCACGTCCGGCAGGTGCTCCGCCAGCGCGGACAGGCGCAGATAGTCCGGTCGGAAGTCGTGGCCCCACTGGCTCACACAATGCGCCTCGTCAATGGCGATGCGGCCGGGGCGGAGATTGCGCAGCCGGCCCAGCATGTCGTCCGTCAGCAGCCGCTCCGGCGAGACATACAGCACGCGTAGCTCGCCATTGTGGACGGCTGCCAGCACCCGCCGGTTTTCCTCCGGGCTGTTGCCGGAATTGATGGTGCCGGCCGGCACGCCCGCCGCGGTCAGGTTCGCCACTTGGTCCCGCATCAGGGCGATCAGCGGCGAGACGACGACGCTCAGATCGTCGCGCACCAGCGCCGGCAGCTGATAGCAGAGCGACTTGCCGCCGCCGGTCGGCATGATCGCCAGCACTGGCTCCCCCGCCAGTGCTGCCTCGATCACCGGCCATTGGCCGGGGCGAAAATCACTATAACCAAACACGTCATGCAGCACCGCCCGCGGATCGCGGTCCGGCAGGCCGTGGTCGGGTCGGATAGAGGCAGAAGCGAGCAGGTCGCCGTCGGGCATCGGGCGTGTGCAGTTTTCGGGCGGGCTGATTCGCTCTATCCGACAGGGATTCGGCCGCCGCCGCAAGGCTGGTATCCCGAAACCGGAAGTCATGCCGCGGCAGATGCGGCCAGGTCTCGACCGGCTCCTGCAATCCGGGCATTCTCACCCCATTGAAGCGCCGCACTTGGTGCCGCACGAGGCAATTTCCGAATGAACGAGACGAAAACCCCGGTTCGCGCTTGGCTGATCACCGCGGTCTGTTTCTGGATGGCCCTGCTCGCCTGGGGCACGGTGTTCTATGGCAACACGGTCTATCTGCCGGCGCTGAAGGCCGAACACGGCTGGAGCACCAGCCTGATCGGCAATGCCATCACCCTGTTCTTCTGGCTAGCGATCCCGGTGACACTGCTGTTCGGCTGGATTGCGGACACGTTCGGCACCCGGCTGGCCGTCGCCTATGGCGGGCTGGCGGTCGGTGGCGGCGTCGCGGCGATGGGCTGGCTGCAGGAACCGTGGCAGCTCTATGCCGCCTATGCCTTGCTGGCGACCGGCTATCCGCTGATCGCGACACCAGCGATCAGCGCATCGCTGGTGCCTTGGTTTGGCTCGCGCCTCGGCCTGCCCTTGTCGCTTGCGTTGACCGGTGCCAGCGTCGGCGGGGCGGTAAGCGTGCCGGCAATGGTGGCGGCGAGTGCGCAATACGGCTTTCGCGCCACGGTGACGGCGCTCGGCCTGCTGGTGGTGGCCACCATGGTGCCGCTCGCCCTGCTGGTGCTGCGCCGTCCGGCGGACGCGCAAGGCCAGACGATCCGCGGCGCGGAAGCCAGCTTCACCCTGGGCGATGCGCTGCGGACCGTGCGCTTCTGGCAGATCGCGCTGGCGGGCGGGCTGGGGCTGGCCGCCCAGGTTGGCTATCTGGCCCATCAACTTTCGTATTTGAGCGAGACGCTGTCGGCGGCGGACGCCTCTTACGCCATCAGCCTGGGCGTGGCGGCCGGTGCGGCCGGCCGGCTTGTCACCGGCTGGCTGACGACCAGAATGCCGATCGCCTGGCTGACCGCCGCCACCTATCTGATGCAAGGCCTTGGAATTTATATCGTCCTGCAGGCGAATGATCTCACCGGCCTTTATCTGGGCTCCGCCATCGCCGGCTTCGTGATCGGCAATATCGTCATGCTGCCGCCGCTGCTGCTGCGGGAAGCATTCGGGCCGGCTGCCTATGGCAAGGTCTATGGCTTCGCCAATATCGCGCTCTATACCGGCGCCGGTTTCGGCCCCGGTCTGGCCGGCTGGCTGCGGGACGGCACCGGCTCCTATACGGGTGCGCTGTTGGTGTTTGTTGCCTTCCACGTAGTTGCTGCTGCTATGCTGCTGCTACCCGGCATGAGACCGAAAGAAGGAAACGCCTGACTTATGAACCAGACTGCCAACCCCCGCCCCACCACCGTTCGCCTGCAACGCATGGTCCGCGCCTACCGCGAGAGCGCGGCGCTGATGGCTGCCGTCGAACTGGGCCTGTTCACGCACATTGCCCAAGGCCACGACACCGAGGCCGCGCTCAGCCAGGCGATGGGCGTCACGCCACTGCATGGCGAGCGCATCATCGTCGCCTGCGTCGGCCTGGGCCTGGTGGAACGCGACGGCGACCGGCTTAAGAATGCGCCGGACGTCCAGCGCTTTCTGGTGCAGGGCCAGCCCAACTATGCCGGCGAATGGATGCTGTTCACCAAACCAGACTGGAACGAATGGGGCCGGCTGTCGGACATTCTGCGCAATCCGGAACCGGCACGGGCCGACAATGTGAAAGTCTCTAACTTCACGGTCGAGGACGCCCGCCGCTATCACCGCGCCACCTATTCCATCGGCCGCGGCGCCGGGCGGCTGTTCCTGCGCCAGGTGGACCTGACCGGCAAGAAGCACATGATCGACATCGGCGGCGGTTCCGGCGCTTACTGCATCGAGGCGGCAAAGCTGTATCCGGAGTTGAAGGCCTCCGTGCTCGACCTGGCATCGGTGGCCGAGGTGGCGCGGGAGTTCATCGCGGAGAACGGCGTCGCCGACCGGGTGGAAGCGCTGGCCTGCGACTTCAACAAGGATGCCTTCCCGCAAGGCGCCGACGTGGCGGTCATGGCCTCCAACCTGCCCATGTACGGGCGGGACGAATTCCGCGCGGTGGTGAAAAAGGCCTATGATGCGCTGGCGCCTGGCGGAGAGATGCACCTGATCGGCGAAGCGCTGAATGCCGACCGCTCCGGCCCGGCCGACGCCGCGCTCTGGGGTCTGTCGGAAGCCATTGTCAACGGCACGGGCCTTGCGCATTCGACGGCGGATGTCGAAGGCTATTTCGCCGATGCCGGGTTCGAGGCCATTGGCACGGCGCCCTTCGTCGAGGGCGTGCTGCAGCGGACTCATGGGCGGAAACCAGGTTGACAACGCCAGCCGCGGTTAATACGCGGTGAGACCTTCGGCCAGAAGGGGGCTTTTCGCCCGCCTTTCTGGCCGAAAAGCCAGGCGTTACTCCACCACCTCGCCCCACAGGTCGTAGGCGTCGGCGTCGGTAACGCGGACGCGGACGATCTCGCCGATTTCCAGTTCGTTCTCGCCGTCCAGATAGACTTGGCCGTCGATATCCGGCGCATCGGCATAGGATCGCCCGATCGCTTCGTCCTCGTCCACGTCGTCAATGATGACGTCGTACTCACGGCCGATCTTGGCGAGTTGCTTTTCGGCACTGATTTCCTGCTGCAACGCCATCAGCCGATCGAAGCGTTCCTGCTTCACCTCGTCCGGCACGGCGCCGGGCAGGTCGTTGGAGGGTGCGCCCGCTACCGGCTCATACTGGAAGCAGCCGAGCCGGTCGATTCGCGCTTCCTCCAGCCAATCGAGAAGTTCATCGAAGTCCCGGTCCGTTTCGCCAGGGAAGCCGACGATGAAGGTGGAGCGGATGGCAAGGTCGGGCACGACTTTGCGCCATGCCGCCAGCCGTTCCAGCACCTTTTCCTGATTGGCCGGGCGGCGCATCGCTTTCAGCACGTTCGGACTGGCGTGCTGAAAGGGGATGTCGAGATAGGGCAGCACCTTGCCCTCCGCCATCAGCGGCAGCACATGATCGACGTGCGGATAGGGATAGACGTAGTGCATCCGCACCCAGACACCGAGCGAGCCCAGCGCCTCCGCCAGATCCAGAAAGCGGGTTTGGTATTCCCGGCCTTTCCAGTTGCTGGGCGCATATTTCAGGTCCAGGCCGTAGGCGCTGGTGTCCTGGCTGATCACCAGCAATTCCTTGACGCCGGCGCGGACCAGCGCTTCCGCCTCAAACATGACCTGCGCCAGCGGGCGGCTGACCAGATCGCCGCGGATTTGCGGGATGATGCAGAACGAGCAGCGGTTGTTGCAGCCTTCGGAAATCTTCAGATAGGCGTAGTGGCGCGGCGTCAGGCGCAGCCCGGCTTCCGGCACCAAGTCTTGATACGGGTCGTGCGCCGGCGGCAACGCCTCGTGGATCGCGCCCATCACCTGCTCGTACTGGTGCGGGCCGGTGATCGCCAGCACATCCGGGTGTTCGCGCCGGATCAGGTCGGCTTCCTTGCCCAGGCAGCCGGTGACGACGACGCGGCCGTTCTCCGCCAGCGCTTCGCCAATGGCCTCCAGGCTTTCCGCCCGGGCGCTATCGAGGAAGCCGCAGGTGTTGACCAGCACGAGATCGGCGCCGGCATAGTCGCCGACGATCTGGTAGCCCTCCGCGCGCAGGCGGGTGACGATGCGTTCGGAATCGACCAGGGCTTTGGGGCAGCCCAGGCTGACGAGCCCGACTTTCGGTGCGTATAAATTCATTGATCAGGTTGTCCCGCCGGCTGTTCGCCGCTCTGCGGTTCCGGTGCGTAGAGCGGTCGGAATTGTTCGATGGTCTCGCGCGCTTCCTGCAAATCGTTCAACGATTCGCTGCGAACCCGGGCCAGCCCCTGCTCCAGCGCGCGTTTGAGGCTGGCATAATCCTCGTTGGCTTCCTGTTCCGCACATTCCAGATAGCGGCGCATGTGCAGCAGATACTGGTTAAAGCCTTCGACCGCCAGATTGAAAGTCACCGCATCGGTAATCTGCACGTCCGGCACGCGCGGCCTGTGGCAGCGGGTTGATTGCCAAATGCGGTAGTCGGTGATTTCCGGCTGGTCGAGCGCACCGGCGCGCAGCGGCCCCGGCAACACGGCGATGCCAAGGCCGGCAAAGGCGGCCAACAGCAGGATCGACCGGGGCACAAGCATGAAGTTCAACTCGTCGGGTTGCGTTTGACGCGGCGGGTAACGGCGCTGGCGGTGAGCAGCACCCGGTCGCCGGCTGTGATCTGGCCGCGCACGAAAATCAGCTTGCCGCCGCGGCGCACCACTTCGGCCCGCGCGATCAGAAAATCCCCGGCCTCGCCGGCGCTGACGAATTGCGCGTCCAACTGTACGGTTATGGCCCGCTCGTCCGGCAGGCCCTCGCGCGCCGCCGCACACAAGGTGAGGTCGGCCATGGTCATCAGCAAGCCCCCGTGCGTCACTCCGCCGGAATTGCAGTGCTTTTCCTCCACCAGCAGCACGATGCGCGGATCGCCACCGGGGTCGAGCGGCTCGTAGAACGGCCCGGTTACCATTTCATGCGGATCGACCGGATCGGAAATGCGGTAAGCGGCCGGAAAATCGGCCGGGACGGCGGTCATGGGTAGCAGGCTCCTTGCCAGCGACAGCGCAGAGCGCGCAGATATACACAGACGCACCGGCACCGGCAAACGGCGGAAATGCGGCCTCACATCCGCCGGCGCATGTCGCTCCACTGCATCAGCATGATGCCGCCCAGCACCAGCGCCGCACCGGCGGATTGCAGGGGCGTCAAAATTTCGCCGAACAGCAGATAGGCCGCGGCAATGCTGATCACCGGCTGCAGGTTGGTCAGCACCGCGCTCTTCGCCGGGCCGATATGGTGAATGGCTACATAGAACAGCGGAATGGAGCTGGCCTGCAACAAGGCAACCCCGAACATTCCGGCCCAGCCGCCAGGCGCCGTTGGCAAGATGACCGCATCCGTCGCCACGGCTACCACGATCAGGGTGAGCGCTGCCACCAGCGCCATGTGCCAAAACATCACCCAGCGGTCGCCGCGCGGCAGCACGCGGGCGCTGCCAATCACGTTGACCGTGGTGGCGATGGAGGCGGACAGGCTGAGGGCGATACCGAGCGGGTGCGCCGTCTCGAAGCTGACCCCCAGCATCATCGCCAGCCCGACAAACGCCGCCAATACCGCCAGCAATTGGAGCCCGGCAGGCATGCGTCGCTGCAGGCAGGCCTCGCCCAGTGTGATCAGCGGCGGAAAGGTGAAAAACAGTAGCGCGGCCAGGCCGATGGGGATGAACTGGACCGCGGCGATATTGCCGTAGAACATCACCGCCATCGGCAGGCCCAGCAGGAAACACGGAAACCACAG
>JAWLBX010000027.1:0-41821 GCA_041687435.1 Alphaproteobacteria bacterium | reverse complement strand
CCATCAGGGCTGGCCTCCTTCACCAGCCCTTATTCTGAATCAGAAATTCGGCATGAGGGGAATCCCCTACGACTCATTCAGAAACAAAAGCGCTCTAGGCCGAGGCCGACCAATCGTTGGACTTCGGGCTTGGCATAGAAGTCCTGCCGGCTGATCAACTCCTCGCCGACTCTCTGGTAGAGGCCGACAAAGATAGCCCTGCTGGGTTCCTGACCGATGAACGCGGCAATATGGTGAACAGTGAGAAGTGCCTTCTCCACAATCGGGCGTTGTGTTTGCTGATAGGCGTTAAACATCTCTGCATGTTCAGCGGCCAGCCAGGGCAGCACCCGACGGAGTTTACGCTCTGATGGCCTGTGCCTGAGGGCGATTACCGTCTTGGGGTCTATGCCGGTGAGGTCTAAAAGGTTATTAAAGGTCAGCGTCTTCTCGGCTTTCTTCGACTCTCACCCCACCAACAGAATGTGCAGGTAGCGTGGCCCGTGTGCGCCGCGGATGTTGACGGCCTCGATATCCGCGGTGCCGCTGGTGCCGGTGACGAGTGTCATGATGCGGGGCAGTGCCGGGGCATCCGGGCCGAACACGCTTTCCAGGTAGCGCCCGATCCGATCCTGCCGTACCACGGCAATGTGGTGCAGGCCCAGGAAGTTGTGCAGCATCGGCGTTTCGGGGCCAGAGCGGAAGATCAGGCTGCCGGTCTCCGCCACGCCGCCCTCGGCCATTGTCACCGCAACCGGCTGGTTCGGTGTAATCGACGTGGAGGCTTGGATCTCGCCCCACTCCAAATCCGCCAGCGCCGGTGCCACCGCTGCCTCGGCGGATAAACCCCTGTGCGCGAGATAGGCTGCTACGGCGGCGGGCACGTCCTTCAGACTTTCGATATGTGAAACGGTTGCGGTTAGGCGCTCGCTGGTCGCCATCGCTTCAAATCGCGTAAGAGTGTGCTGCTCGGCAAAGGTGGGCTGCGTTGCGCTGGCGTCGGGTATGAGTGCCGCACGTTCTGCCGCAATGGCCTCGGCATTTGGCGCGTTCTTGCCTCTCGCAGAGGCAAGGCGGGCAAGGATGCGGGTACGGGCGTCACTCATCGGCGCTGCCTCCGCCGGTATTGTTCCATGAAGGTCGGGCCGATTGGGGCCGGGAGATCGCGGCTGTCGGTCCAGCCACTGGCCAGCGGTAATTTCGCGATCATAGACCGCGGGCCGGCCCAAAGCCGCAGTGCTTGGTTGGCCAACCCTGCTGCCAGCCGGTAAAGCCGCGGCCGCATGGCCATCCATGCCCAGCCTTGCACCGCCCAGCGCGCAGGCTTCGGCACCAGCTTGCGCCGCCAGGTGTCGTCGCGCAGCGAGCGGATCAGGTCCGGCAGCGGGATCTTAACCGGGCAGACCTCGGCGCAGCGCCCGTTCAATGTGCAGGCGTGCGGCAGGTCTTTTGCCACCTCCAGCGATTCCAGCGCGGGCGTCAACACGCTGCCCATCGGTCCCGGATAGGTAGAGCCGTAGGGATGCCCACCGATGGCGCCGTAGACCGGGCAATGGTTGATGCAGGCGCCGCAGCGGATGCAGCGCAGCATGGGGCGCATCTCGCCTGCAAGCATCTGCGTGCGGCCATTGTCGACCAGCACGATATGCATCGCCTCCGGCCCCGCAGTCTCCCCTTCGCGGCGCGGGCCGGTGAAGAAGCTGGTGTACTGGGTAAACTCGGTGCCGAGGGCCGAGCGCGCCAGCAGGCGCAGCAGCACCAGCGCGTGCTCCGGCTCCGGCACCAGCTTCTCAATGCCGGCGGTGACGATGTGCATGCGCGGCAGCTCCGTCGTCAGCTCCGCATTGCCCTCGTTCGTGACAGTGCAGACGCTGCCGGTCGACGCGATCAGGAAGTTGGCGCCGGAAATGCCGACATCGGCGGCGACGTACTTGGCGCGCAACTCCTGCCGAGCGCTTTCCACCAGCGTGCCCACCTCGCCGTCGATCTTCGGTTCCTTGTGGTGGTTGGCGAAAAGTTCGGCCACCTCCTCCCGCGTCTTGTGCATGGCCGGGATGACGATGTGCGAGGGCGGCTCGTCGGCCAGCTGGATGATGTGCTCGGCCAGATCGGTTTCCACCCGGTCGATACCGGCGGCGGCGAGCGCCTTCGGCAGGCCGATTTCCTCGCCCAGCATTGATTTCACCCGCGTCACCGACTTCGCGTCGGCCTGCCGGCAGAGGTCGATGACGATGCGGCAGGCTTCCTCCGGCGTTTCCGCCCAATGCACGATCGCCCCGGCGGCGGTGGCGTTCCGCTCGAACTCGACCAAGTAGTGGTCGAGATGGGCGAGGGTGTGGTCCTTGATGTTCTTGGCAATTTCCCGCGTCACTTCGAACTCGGGATAGGCCTTCAATACATCGGTGCGGCGACGCTGCAACAGGCCGGTGGTGCGATCCAGCGCGATTTTGAGCGAGGGCTTGGTGACCGCCTCGGCGGCCTCGCGCCTGAAGTTGGCGGGGGAGCGCAGCGCGGTGCTCATCGGCCGGCCACTCCCTTGCCATCGGCCATGCCAGCCAGGATTTCGACCGGGTGAAACACGCGGATGTCACCGCGGCCCTCGCGGCTCAGCTTGCCGGCTATGTTCATCAGGCAGCCAAGATCGGCAGCCAGCAGCGTATCCGCGCCTGTCGCCGCGATCTGACGGGTCTTGTCGGAGACGATGGCAGTGGAAATTTCTGGGTACTTGACTGCAAACGTGCCGCCGAAGCCGCAGCAGGCCGTCTCGCCTTCCAACGGTAAGATTTCCAACCCATCAACGTGTTCCAGCAACTGCAATGGCTGGGCGTAGATGCCTAGCTCCCGCAGGCCGGCACACGTGTGGTGATACGTGGCTCTGGCCGGAAAGCGGACGCCTTGTGGCTGCCATCCGCGCACATCGGCCAGGAAGGAGAGAATTTCATAAGACTTGGCCGCAACCTGCGCGGCCCGTCTGTGCCAGACCGGATCATCGGCAAGCAATTCCGGATAATGCGCCTTGACCGTGCCGAGGCAGGAGCCGGAGGGGGCAACCACGTAATCGAACGGCTCGAACGCCGCAATCACGCGCTTGGCCAACGCCTGCGCTTCCGCCCTGGCGCCTGAATTGAGGGCAGGCTGGCCGCAGCAGGTTTGCGCGTCCGGCACCGAAACGCGGCAGCCGGCCTGTTCCAACAGTTTTAGGGTCGCAAAGCCAATTTCCGGCCGCATGGTATCGACCAAGCACGTGATCAGCAGTCCGACATGGGGGAAGTCTTTCACCATGCGCCTGTTTTAGCTGTTCGGCTCACGTCTGGCGAGCGCGCGCCAAACTGCGGCCACTCAACGCGGCAATCGGCCCGAGTGCCAGCAGGTGTGCGGCCATCGTGCCAAGTCCCCCGAATTGCAATGTCAGTGGCCAAGCCAGCGTCAGGAACAGCGCCAGAAGTAGCCACGAATGCCCTGCCCGGTGAGCCTCTCGCTGCCACGCAGTCAATTCGATCCACTGGCCTGCGACGACGCAACGGGCGATCAGAACCAGACCCGCCAGCTTGATCACCGGCGCGGCGGCCGCATAGGCCGGACCCAAGACCGGCGGCAGCAGAGCCGGCCCGATGACACCGAATCCGGCAGCGCCGGCAATGGCGGTTACGCCCAGGCCAATCCTGAGAAACCGGCGCTGCCTCAGCCAAGGCGTGCTGCCAGCGGGCGCTGCCGCCAGTCTCGGCTGGAACCATTGCGCCAGCGTTTGCGCCCCAAAACTCGCCAGTTGCAGCAAGCGGGCGGCAACATTGTAGAGCCCCGCCGCCACCTCTCCCGCCAGCGCATGCACCAGCAGCGTATCGGCCTGACCATAAACCACACCAGCGCTCTGGCTACCGAAGAAAGGCCAAACCTGGCGCAATGGCGGACCGGGTGAGGTTGAGCGCGGCAATGTCCGCGCTGCGGCTAGGCTGAGCGCCAAAACCTGGACCCCGCGCACGCCTGCCCAGGCACAGGCGATTGCCTCTGCACCATCGCCATGCAGCAGCGCAGCGCTTGCCAGGAGGGCGGCATTGGCAGGCAAGGCGATGACAGCCACCATGTCCTCCCGCCGTTGGGCGCGCAAGGCGGCGAATCCATTGTCTGCTGCCCCAGCCAGCAGCATGGCCAAGGTAAGGGTGGGAAGGATGGCGTCCGAATAGTCCGGCAGCATGACTGAAACGCAGCCAGCCAATCCCACCGCCGCAATTCCGAAACCAGCCAGCAACAGCCAAGCCCGGCGCAGCATCGGCCGCGCTGCGCCGGGCTGGCGGGCGCTCCGGTCGAGGAGCCAGGCGGAAAGCCCCGTCGCCGGCAACAGTCCCACAAGCGAGGCAAGAGCATAGGCGCTGGCGAAGCTCCCAAACGTTCCGGCAGGCCAAAGCGCTGCAAGCAGCAGTAGCGCAAGGCTTGGTCCGGCCAGCCTTGCGCCCTGACTCACGATCAACAGCATGGCAGAGCGGAAACGGCGCACGCGACGACTCATATTTTGATTGAATTTTATGCCCGCAAAAGTTGCTGGATTTGTTTTTTCAAAGCAACAGACCTTTTCGTCAAAAATGGAAAACAGGCTTGGAACATTGGCGAGGGCTGGCATACGGTTTCGGCTCGACCGCGCCAGGAAAGGCTCGTCCGCATGACCACAATCACCGCCCAGCCAGCCAGTGAGACCCGCGTTCTCTCGCTGATCGGCATCGGGCACTTTCTGAGCCATTTTTACATTCTTTGCCTGCCTCCCATGCTGCCGGTGCTTGCGCGTGAATTTGAGGTTGGCTTTGCCATGTTGGGCGGTGCAATTGCCGGCTATGCCTGGATTGGTGGCGTGTTGCAGGCCCCCGTCGGCGCGTTGTTAGACAAGATTGGCGCCCGGCAGATGCTGGCCGCCGGCCTGGGCCTGAATGCGCTGGCAATTGCTGCGATAGGCCTTTCGGATGGCTTTTGGATGTTTGCGTTGTTTGCCGTGCTGGCTGGCGTTGGCAACGCCGTGTTTCACCCGGTCGATTATGCCATTATCGCCGCAAAAATCGCGGAAAAGCGGCTTGGCCGGGCGTACTCACTCCACACATTCTCCGGATTTTTCGGCGGCGGCGTGGCGCCTGTCGCGATGGTGGCCTTGGCGGCAGCCTTCGACTGGCGCATGGCTTTTATCGTGGTCGGCATTGCCGGCCTTGCCGCGGCGCTGGTGATCCTGGCACAGGGGGACGCGCTGGCGGGCGAACGGGTCGAGCCGAAGCCAAAGATTCCTGGCGAGAAGTCGAAGTCGGTGCTGCTGACCGCGCCGGTCCTGCTGTATTTCCTGTTCCTGGCGACCTATGGCCTGGCAACCGGTGGAATCGGCAGCCAGGGCGTCGTCGCCATGGTGCAGATGGGCCTGACCGACGAAGCTGGCGCGGCGCAGGTGCTGAGCGCTTACCAGTTCGCAATTGCCGCCGGCATTTTGGCGGGCGGCGTGCTGGCGGAGCGGTTCGGCCGGCATGGCCTCGTGGCGGCGGTGTGCCTGCTGTTTGCCGCCGCGTTGATGATGTTGCCGCCGGTGCTCTCGCCTCAGGGCCTGCTGCTGTTCGCCATCTTCATCGCCTCCGGCTTTGGCTTTGGCGCCGTGCTGCCGGCGCGCGATCTGATGGTCAGGGCGATCACCCCGCCGGGCGGCAGCGGCCGGGTGTTCGGCTTTGTGTTCGTTGGCCTGTCTATAGGATCCGGGCTTGCCGGCGTCGTCTTCGGTGCGCTGGTCGATACGGGTGGCGAGGCATGGGTATTCCCGGTTGCTGGCGGCCTGCTGGTCATCGCCGTCGTCATCACGACGCTGGCGCAGATGGTGGCGGAACCAAAATCCGCCGGCTGATGCCGGGGTGATTGCCCCCGGCGCCAGTCTGGGGCACATAGGGGCTGTGGAAGGGAATCCGGTCCGGTGGCCGGCCTGGTCTTCAAAACCAGTCGAGACGGCGCCAACGCTGTCTGGTGGGTTCGACTCCCACTCCTTTCCGCCAAGACCCTGCTAAACCAGCTTCAATCGTATCCCGCACAGCATCACTGTGTCATCCTCCACCGTGAAGCCGCCCGCGAGAGCCCGGCGCTTGACCTCGTCGGCATCGGAACAGGCCAGGTCCAGGCCGCCAAGCCCTTCGCCGCGGCCGTCACGCGCCTTGACGAAACGCAGGGTCGCGTCGTCGAGTTGGATGCAGGGGTTGGCCTGTGCGTCCACGGACAGCGTCCGGTCCAGCACCTCGGTCCATCGGCTGGCCAGAGCCTCCGGCTGGTCGCTTTGCAACTCGGCGGCGTGAAAGCCGGTTATGAGATGCGACGGCTCCAGGTCCCGCCAGGCCGTACCACCGGCTGGGTGCCAGGGCTGATCGGGCCGGATGGGATCGTCCGGGTCCAAATCGTTGCGGTCGATCGAGAGGATGGCGCCGCCGACATCGCGCGGATGCAGTTGGACACCGCGAAAGTCTCCATAATCCATCTCGGTCGCGATGCGCACGTCCAGGTCTGGCAGGCGCTCATACAGCCGCGGGTGAATGTCGTCGGAGGCTTGCAGGATGACCATATAACCACCGTCGCCCTTGCGCCGCTCCAGATAGCGGCCGGCGGCAGTCTCCTCCGGCTGCTTGCCAGCCAGTGGGGCGACCACCTCCAGAAATGAGAACCCGACCGGGCAAAGAAAATTTTCCAGCCCCCACCGGCCGACTGCCGGGTCGCGGAAGCAAACCGGCAGGTCCAGAACGTCGGCAAAGGCTTTTTCGGTCGCGGCCAGGTCATGAGCGACCAGGCAAATCTGGCGCAGCAGCAGAGACATGTGGGCGGCTCCCTTTCCAAAAGTTTGTTGATATTAACCGCCTAGCGCAGCGGGGGAATAAACCTCGAACTCCACGCGGCGGTTGATGCTTTCATCGCCCTGAATGATAGACAGCGGTTTGGCCGCGCCACGGCCTACGGCCATCAGCCGGCTGCTGGGCACATCGGCGCCGGTTAGCGCCTGCATGACCGTCAACGCACGGTCCAATGCGATTCTCTCCTGAATCGTCTCGCTGCCCGTATTGTCGGAATAACCAACGATCCGCAGATTGAATTCCGGCGGCCAGTCGCGAAACAGCTGTGCAATCGCCTGGATTTGTTGTTGCACCAGGGCGGAGTCGAAATAATCGGTGCCGGAATTAAAGCGGATGATCTGCTGGGCGAACCAGGTTTGCATCGAGGCTTGGGCCAATTGCGATTGCAGCCCGTTCAGGCGCGCATACAGATCCTGCACCTGATCTTCCAGGCCACCCGACGGCTGTACGATCTGCTGGCTTGGCGCCGGGGCCAGCGGCGGCGCGATCAGCAACACGTCGACCTGTTTTCCCGGCATGGCGGATTCGAGCGCTCCCTCAACCCTGCCAGACAGGCCGCGCGTACCGACGACGCCGCGGACAATGATGCGGTTGCTATCGGCGTCGTATTGCATCGTCAGCGGCAGATCGGCCAGCAGGGGGTCTGCCTGCAGCGCGGCCTCGGCCTCTGCCACCACTTCGCCTTCCTGATAGGCCTGCCACGCCGACGAACCGCCCCATGCAGCCAATGCGAGCACCGCGGCGGCCAGCACACCATAGCCGAACCATGGCCGCGGGCGGGGTGGCGGGTCGCCTGGCGCGGTGCCAAAGGCGTTGCGGCAGCGGATATCCAGGTCCCGGGCCATGTTGGCCGTCAAAAACGGGTCTGGCGTCTGCCCGCCAAGCGCTTCGAATGTTTCCCGCCAATGACTGCAAAACTCGTCGAAGATACGGGCAAGCCTGCTGCCGATTGCCTGACCTTCCGCCCCACGGGCAGCAACCAGCCAGACCAGCCCGTCGCGGCGCGCCAGCCAGTGATAATCGTCGATCCCCGGCAGAAGCACGGCAGTACCGTCGGCGACGGTATGAGTGGCGGCGGCGGTCAGCAGGTCGATCGTGTGCGAATCGTCAAAATCATTGAACACATCGTTACCGGTTGGGCCTTGCAGCAGTGCCATGCCCTCCAGCCATAGCCCCTTGCCAGCCTGCACTGCCGCCAATGGCTGCTGGCGCCGGTAGGCCTGAATGCGCTGCGTCCAGATAAGGGGGGATGCGGCGGTATCGATTGCCCTTGCCGCGGCAGTGACGGCGCCGCGCGCCCCGCGGGCCAGCAGCCGGTGGGCATGGGGCATCACCGCGCCGGCGATACGGCCGTGCTGGCGCGGAATTTCCTGCGCGACCGTTTGCACGACCATCGGCGCCAACGCCTCCGCCACCCGGTCATGATCGTGAATGCCGGCCTTGCGCAGCACATCGACAATCACCCGGTGGACGCTTTCCGCCAGGGCAGCATCGTCACCATAGCGTTGCATCAGGGTGCGAAGTTGGGCCATCTCTGGCCCGAACAGGGCTTCCTTGAGGCGTTGAGCCTCGCCAGGATCGTTGGGGCGTGTCTGGTCAGTCATGGGAACCGGCATCTCCATTGCCCGCCTGCGCCTTGCGGAGTTGCTGCCGGCACTCAGCCAAATCTTCTTCGAGCGCAGCAATCCGGCTGGTCAATTGGCCGGTTATCTCGTCGAGCCGTTGGGTCAAATTATGCTCCACCGCATCGACCCTGGCGGCGATGTCCGCCCTGTGCCAGGCAACGGTCGCTTCGACTCTGCCGATCCGGCTATCCAGCTCCCGATGCCGGTCACCGAACAAAATTTCGCGGGCTTCGTCCAGATTACTGACAGGTGAGGCGGTGGGCATTTCGAGCTCCCATTGCAGAAGGCGGCATTTTGCTGATCCATACAATTCGTAACCGATGCGACGGTATCGCGCTATGGCGGCGAACTGGCGCGAAGGAAGGGTTCGAAGGCGACGCGCCGGTTGAGATTGCCTGAACTGTCGTCATCGACCAAGCGGTCCTCGGTAGAGCGCCCGACGGCAATCAAACGGTTTTCGGGTATGCCCAGGCCAAGCATCATCTCGCGCACCGCATTTGCGCGCTTTTGCGAGGTGATCCGGTTTGATTGCTCGCCGGATCCGTCGATATCGGCATAGCCGACGATACGGAGACCAATCTCCGGCTCGGCCTCCATCAGCCATGCCGCGATACGGCGGAGCAAGGCTTCGGTTTTTGGCTCGTCCGCAAGGCGGTTGCCCTCCGAGAATTGGACGGTCTGCCCTGCCAATCTGGCGGACATCCGCCATAGCGGCGGCGTATGGCGTTCCCGCCACTGAGCCAATTCCGCCTCCAGCGCGACACGGGTATTCTCCAGTTCATTTGCCAGCGTGAGGTCTTGCTGGCGGAGTGCCGCCAGATCGCCGGCGATGGCCTGCAACTGTTCATCAAGCGTGCCAAGGGCAGTTATGCTGGACCTCTCCAAATCATCGAGCCGCCGCGATAATCCGCTGCTTTCCGGCTGCAACGGTTGGCTACCGGTTTCGGGCTCCGCCGCCCGCGATGTGGTTCCCGGCATGGTTGCCTGGAGAGCCTGTACATTACGGCGTAACTCCTCCATCGCCGCTGCCTGCTGCTCCAGCCTGGCCGAAAGCCCCGCGAAATCCCCAGCCTGCGAATCCCCGGCCGGCATGACGCGCCGCTCGGGGGTGGCGGCCAGGGTGTTCTGTTCCGAGCGATATGCGGCGAGCTTCTGTTCCAAAACGGCCAGACGGCCCGCGTTTCCCGCATCACCGTCGCTCCGGTAAAATGGTGCGGTCAATGTTACCGCAACCGCCGTGGCGGATAGGAGCACAGAAACCCCCAGCGCTGCCAGAATAGGTCGGGCACCGTACCATGGGCGATTATCCGCGCGAGACAAAGCGGACCGCAAGGCGCGCAGCTCGTCCGGGGATGCCTCTTGCAGCGCTTGCGCCAGGGCTTGGGGCAAGGTGCTGCCAGATTCTGGTGTTTTGGGAGGTGGGGTCGGTTGCTCGTCCATCGGCCTGCCATGACTTCGGATAAGTCCTTTGCATGCCATGGAATCGGGAAAAGGTCCAAGGGTGGCTTGATTGCGAGCGTCACCACGCCTCTAATCCCGGCTTTCAACCTGAGGGAGGAACCCGGTTATGGATGTAAGACTGGACGGCCGCACGGCCATCATTACTGGCGGCAGCAAAGGCCTTGGCCTTGCCATGGCAACCAAGTTTGCCGAATCTGGCGGGACCGTGGTGATCGCCGCGCGCGACGCCGCAACGCTTGCCAGCGCAGAAGCGTCGATCAACGCCAAGGTGCAGGGAGCAGCCAAAGCGATTCCAACCGACGTGACCGATCCGGCGCAATGCAAGGCACTCTATGATGGTGCGGTCGCAGCGTTCGGCAAGGTCGATATCCTGGTGAACAATGCCGGCCAATCCCAGACCGGCAAGTTCGAGGAGGTCACCGACGAGATCTGGGAAGCCGATCTCGCCCTCAAACTGATGGCACAGGTACGGATGAGCCGGCTTGCGTTCCCGCCGATGAAGGAGCGCCGCTGGGGCCGCATTATCAACGTGCTGAACACCGGCGCCAAGGCGCCGCGTCCGGGCGGTGCACCGACAGCGGTAACCCGTGCCGCCGGCATGGCGCTCAGCAAGGTGATGGCGGGCGAGGGTGCGCCCTTTAACGTGCTGGTCAACGCCATGAACACCGGCCTGATCGTCTCCGACCAGCACGTGCGCCGCTGGGAGGCCAGCGACAAGTCGAAAACTCTGGATGAGTTTCTGGCCGATATGGGCAAGAATCTGCCCATGGGCCGGCTGGGAACGTCGGAGGAGTTCGCGAACCTGGCCTGTTTCCTGGCAAGCGATGCGGGCGGCTACATCAACGGCACTGCCATCAATGTCGACGGCGGAATGTGCCCGGTGGTCTGACCGGCAAGTTTCGGCGGCTTCGGGCCTTTACGTCCGGAGCCGCCGGCTTTTTTCAAGCCGCCAGTTCCCCGGTAGCCTGTTCCACGCCAAACAGGCGATCCAAAAACCGCTCTGTCCAAGACGTCATCAGCGGGTCGCAGTTGGGGTAATCCGCCATCTGCTCCTCCTTCGGCTGGGCCCCGGGCATGTGCAACATGTGCCCGCCGCCGACGCTCCAACGTTCCATGATGTCCCGAGTGACCTCGGGGTGGAACTGCACGCCGTAAGCGTTATCGCCGTAACGGAAGGCTTGCTGCGGGAAGTGTTCGTTCGTGGCCAACAGGGTGGCGCCATGGGGCAGGTCGAAGCCGTCACGGTGCCACTGAAACATCTTCATCGGGCCGTCGAAATAGGCGCGTCCCTCATTCGTCGGCGTGACGGGCGTATAGCCGATTTCCACACGTCCTTCCGGATGCGGCCACACCCGGGCGCCAAGCATGCGGGCCAGCATTTGTGCGCCCAGGCAAATGCCGAGAAAGGGCTTTCCGGACTCCAAAACCTCGGGCATCCAGTCGAGTTCCTGACGGATCGCCGGAATATGGCAATCAAGCGCGCACATCGGCCCGCCGAACATGAAAATGGCAGCGTAAGGGTCGAGGCTCGGCGGCAATGCCTGACCGATATTCGGGCAACGGATATCAAGCGGATGCCCGCGCGCCATGAGAATCTGGCCAACACGGCCAGGATAGGACAACCGCTGGTGAACGATGATGAGGACTGGGGCTCGCATGGAAACAAATAATAGGCACGAGCCGCTGCCATAACAATCCCCACCATCGTCGCGGGCTCGCGGGATGTTTGCGGTCCTTAGGCTTAGGCGGGCGTCAACAGATGCAAGCTAAACCATGGCTTCGGATCGCACCAGGTTTGCGCCGTTTTCCAGCCGGCCCGTGCCGCCAGTGCCGCGAACCCCTCCAGCGTGTATTTGTGAGAGGATTCCGTGTGGATCGTCTCACCCTCGGCAAACCGGAACTGTTGGCCGCCGACCGTCACGGTCTGCGACTGCCGGCTGATCAGGTGCATTTCAATCCGTCCCAAGGTCTCATTGTAAAACGCATAGTGCCGGAAGCGTGTCGGATCGAAATCCGCGCCGACCAATGCGTTCAGATGCGAGAGCATATTGAGGTTGAAGTCGGCCGTAACGCCGGCCCGGTCGTTATAGGCACGTTTCAGAACTTCCGGGTCTTTCTGCAAATCCACACCGATCAAAAGATCGCCGTCACGCAGAACCTCGCGGGCTGTTACAAGAAAAGCCTCCGCCTCATTGGGCAGCAGATTGCCAATGGTGGAGCCTGGAAAAAAACCCGTGAGCTTGGCATCCCGCAACGCTTCATGGTCCGGCAATGCCAAGGGCTTGGTAAAGTCTCCGGTAACCGGCAGCACGGTGAGGCCCGGATATGCCTCCGCCAACTGGGCGGCGGCTTCGTTCAAATGCTCGCCGCTGATGTCGATGGGAACGAAGGCTCGCGGGCGCTCCAGCATATCCAGCACCGAACGCACTTTCTCCACATTGCCTGCGCCGAATTCGACGATGACGGCATCGGTGCCGATGGCCTGCCCGATCTCTGGCCCATGGTCGCGCAGAATGCCGATCTCGGTGCGGGTGGGGTAATATTCATCCAGTCGCATGATTTGCTCGAACAGGTCCGACCCGCGGGCGTCATAGAAAAATTTGGGCGAAAGCGTTTTCTGACGCCGGCCGAGGCCTTCGAGCACTTCCGTTAGTGCGTCTTGATCAATCATCGATTCGCTCATACCAAAGGGCCATCCACATCCTGGGCCAGGCGCACGCCAGAGCAATGCCAACGGGTGCCGGCGGGAAAGAAATTGCGATAGGTGGGCCGCATTTGCTCGGCTGGAGTCCAGGCACAACCGCCACGGCTTACCATCTGATTCACCATAAATTTTCCATTGTATTCGCCGATTGCTCCCGCCGGGGTGCGGAAACCCGGATAGGCGCTGTAGGGGCTTTGCGTCCACTCCCAGACCGTGCCCCACGCTTGGCGCAGGCCATGCGCGTCGGGTCCATTGAGGAAGGCGGGCAGGGGCTCTACGACGCCTTGTTCCAGGAATTGGCCAGCAATGGGCGCGCCATCGACCGCTATTTCCCACTCTGCTTCCGAAGGCAGACGGTAGCCGGTCCAACGGGCGTAGGCGTCAGCCTCAAAATAGCTCACGTGGCTAACGGGCGCGCGCGGATCAATCGCCTGCCAGCCGTGCAAGGTGAAGCGCTGCCACTCGCCGTCATCATTGCGTTGCCAGTACAGTGGCGCTTCCCAGCCCTGAGCCTGCACCGTTGCCCAGCCTTCAGACAGCCAGAGTTCCGGGCGGGAGTAGCCATCGTCGGCTATGAACTCCAACCAGGCGCCGCAGGTTTCCGGCCTGGAGGAAAGCCGGAAGGGACGCAGGTAGACTTGATGGTGAGGCCCTTCATTGTCAAAGGCAAAGCCATTGCCGCGATGGCCAATTTCGACCAGTCCACCCTCATTATAGACCCAGCTTTCCGGGGCTGTCGCGCCGTCCGCCCTGGCTGGGATTTCAGCGTAGGCCGGGCCGGTCGGGTTGCAAGAAAGGACATGTTTCATGTCCATGACCAGCAATTCCTGATGCTGCATTTCGTGATGCAAGCCAAGCGTGATACGCGCGGCAATCTGCTGCCACTGGCTTTCAGGTGCAGTTTCGATCAACCGCGCCATGCGCTCGTCGACGGCGGCGCGGTAATCCGCAACGGCTGCTATGCCGGGGCGCGTGATCATGCCCCGATGCGGCCGGGCATGCCGCGGGCCGGCCTGCTCGTAATAGGAATTGAACAGGAAGGCATAATCCGGATCGACTGGCTCATACCCAGGCTGAAACGCACCCAGCAGAAAGGTTTCGAAAAACCAAGTGGTATGGGCGCGGTGCCATTTGGTCGGGCTGGTGTCCGGCATCGATTGGACGGTTTGATCCTCGGCCGAAAGGGGCGCCGCCAACGCCTCCGTCTGTGCACGGACACGGGCATAGTGGGCAACAAGGGCCGCTCTGTCGTCAGCCATGGGCTCTCCACTTCAGGAGGCTTGCGGATGGAGCGCTAACACCTAGGCGAGGGCGCATCAGAAGCCAAGAGCCGACACGGAATAATTGTCGAAAATCTGTAGCCGCTTTTCCATAATCAAAGCCCAAAAACGGGCGCATGGATCCTGAACGCTGCGTGACGCAATGCAGCGATGCGGTCGTGACAAGCGCATGGTGGGGCTGCAGAAATAGCGCGCCTTCCGCACTGAAAGATGTGCTAGGCAAGCGTCTTCTTGTTTGGAGTCCCTCTGTTCATGTTTGGTATTGGCGCGCTGCAAGGCGCCTTCAACCGTGCCGATGGTACCGCTCAGGGCACGGTGTTGATGCTGTTTTCGACCGTGTGTTTTGTCTGCATGCAAGCCATGGTCCGGCATGTCGGCGAGACGTTGCCGCCGTTCGAAGTTGCGTTTTTCCGCAACCTGTTCGGACTGATCGCGCTGACGCCGATTTTCCTGCAGCAGGGGCTTCGTCCGCTCAAGACCAGAAAACTCCGTGTGCACGCACTGCGGGGTTCGATTCAGGCGTGCGGTATGTTGGCGTTCTTCACCGGCGTTACCCTGATTCCGCTGGCGCAAACCACCGCCCTGAGCTTTTCCGCGCCGCTGTTTGCGACGCTGCTGGCCATTCTTATTCTGGGCGAACGGGTCCGCATTCGCCGGATTGCAGCGCTGGCCCTGGGTTTCTGCGGAATGCTTCTGGTGGTGCGTCCGGGCTTCGCAGAGATCAACCTCGGCACGCTGTTGATCATCGCCTCTTCGGTCTCGTGGGGCTTGGCCATCGCTATCATCAAATCCATGAGCAGCACGGAAAGCAGTGCGACGCTGACGGTCTATATGGGCCTGTTTCTGACGCCGATTACGGGCGCGTTCGCGTTCTTCGTCTGGGAAACCCCGACGTGGGAGCAATTGGGTTGGCTGTCGATGATTGGCATTCTTGGCACGCTCGGCCATTTGGCCTTTGCGCAAAGTTTCCGCCGGGCCGACTCGACCGCGGTGCTGCCGCTGGACTTCACCCGCCTGATCTGGGCAAGCATAGTTGGCTATATCGTCTGGCACGAAATTCCGGATGCCTGGGCTTGGATTGGCGGTTCGATCATCTTCGCCAGCGCCACCTATATCGCCTACCGGGAGGCACGGCTGGCGCGGGCAGCCAGGGCCGCGGCGCGAAGGAGCTGAGCGGACCCATCGGCCATCCACCGGGATTTTGCGCCGCCGGGAGGGCGTAAACATCACACCCTCTTCCATTTCAGCGCCTTGCACGCCACATTCTCGCCATGGCACGTGACCTTGACAAAAAGCGCGAGAAGGCGCCTGCAGCGGCCGGCCGATCGGCGGCAGTCGATGCGTTCCTCTCGCGGGTGCAGTCCGCGCCGAAGCCCGCGAGTGCGGCGGCGGGGCGGCTGATTTTTGCACTCGACGCCACCGCCTCGCGTCAACCCTCGTGGGATCGGGCGATGCATCTCCAGGCAGAG
This sequence comes from Alphaproteobacteria bacterium, assembly GCA_041687435.1. GTDB lineage: Bacteria > Pseudomonadota > Alphaproteobacteria > Bin95 > Bin95 > JACKII01. Next base: position 26,458 of record JAWLBX010000027.1, on the reverse strand, counting down.
ATGTTCCGGGAGGCGGCGGGCGTCGGCAATCTCGCGATTCAACTGGTGTTCTACCGGGGTTTTGGGGAGTGCAAGGCCTCGAAATGGTACACTGAATCGGCAGCCTTGCTCAAAGCCATGACCGGTGTCGCTTGCCTTGGTGGGCAGACGCAGATCGGCAAGGTGCTAACGCACGCCCGCGACGAGGCGGCAAAGCAAAAGGTTGGTGCGCTGGTCTTTGTCGGCGATGCTTTCGAGGAGGATATCGACCAAGTTTGCCACCGTGCCGGCGAGTTGGGGCTGACGGGGGTGCCGGTCTTCATGTTTCAAGAAGGCCCAAACCCGTTTGCGGCCAACGCCTTCAAACAGATTGCGAAACTGACGGGGGGCGCTTATTGCCCCTTTGACGAGGGCAGCGCAGCGCAACTGGCCGAACTGCTGCGCGCCGTCGCTGTGTTTGCGGCTGGCGGCCACAAGGCGTTGGCGGATTACTCGGGCGGCAAAGGGGCGGACGTTAAACGCCTCGCCGCGGCTATGAAGGCTTTGCCAAAACGCTAGGTCGGACAGGGAGCGGAGCGGGTGGTCGTTTATTTTTTTCTGGGCATTTTACTGTTGATCGGCTTCTGGCTGATCGGTCGCTGGTATGTGCAAGCCAACCCCTCCCAAATCGCCAGCATGCTGAAGGCGATCGCTTTCGTCCTGATCGTCGCCGTGATCCTGGGGCTCTTGCTTCTCGGCCGCTTCACCTGGGCATTGATGGCTGTTCCTGCGCTGTTGCCCTGGGTTCTGCGCGCACGCGCAATGAAGAACATGTGGAAGGCCGCGAAAGGCCCGAGCAAGGGGCAAAGCTCTAATGTCTCGACAGACTCGCTGGCGATGGAACTTGACCACGACACTGGCGAGATGGACGGCATGATCCTTGACGGCCCGTTCGAGGGGCGCCGGCTTTCCGACCTCGACGACGTGCTGCTGCTGGATTTGTACCATTGGATGGCCGCGCATGACGACCATGGCGCAAGGCTGCTGGAGGCATATCTGGACCGTACCCTTGGTGCTGCCTGGCGGGAAACAGCCAACGCGGGTGCCCGAGGCGAGGACACCGGTGGCACAGCGGCAAACCAGGGTTCCATGACCGAGAAGGAAGCCTATCAGATTCTGGGTTTGCAGCCAGGGGCAGATGCCGACGCTATCCGCTCTGCCTACCGGCGGTTGATGCAGCACGCCCATCCGGACAAAGGCGGCAGCCCCTATCTCGCAGCAAAAATAAACGCCGCCAAAGACTTGCTGCTTGCCGGAGACTAGGCCGCTGCCCGGCCTGACGATTGACCGCATTGGTGGCAGCAGCAATCGGTTGTATAGCCCGCAACCGCTACGCAGCTGCTTCGCGCGAAGGAATTTCCATGCCGTCAAAAGTCCGCACCGCGGTATTTCCCGTCGGAGGGCTGGGAACCCGGTTCTTGCCGGCCACCAAGGCCATGCCGAAGGAGATGCTGCCTGTTGTCGACAAGCCGGTCATCCAGTACGCGGTGGAGGAAGCGTGCGCGGCAGGGATCGAACGCTTCATTTTTGTCACCGGTCGCGGCAAACATGCAATCGAGGATCATTTCGACTATAGCTTCGAACTCGAAACCATGCTGGAACGGCGCCACAATGATGAAGCGCTGAAAACCGTTCGCGAAATGATGCTGCCGCCCGGGGCCGTCGCCTATGTCCGCCAGATGGAACCGCGTGGCCTTGGGCATGCGGTCTGGACAGCCAAGGCCCTGGTGGGCAACGAACCCTTCGCCGTCCTACTGCCTGACGATGTGGTGCAATCGGATACGCCCTGCCTTCAACAGTTGATCGACGTGTACGACAAAAAGGGCGGCAATGTGGTTGCCGTAATGGACGTGCCGCGAGAACACACCAAACGCTACGGCGTGCTGGACGTTGAGGACGACAACGGCAGGCTCGCAACGGTGAGAGGGCTCGTGGAAAAGCCAGCGCCTGAGGATGCCCCCTCGACCCTGGCCATCATCGGCCGCTATGTCCTCGACCCCGCCGTGATGGACCTGCTGGAGAAACAGACCGTGGGCGCGGGCGGTGAGATCCAACTGACCGACGCCTTGGCACTGATGGTCGGCAGCCACCCATTCCATGGCGTCCGCATCGCCGGCCACCGCTTCGATTGCGGCGACAAGGTCGGCTATCTGGAGGCGAATATCGCCTACGCGTTGGAACGGCCGGATCTGAGAGACCAAGTTCGGGCGGTGCTCGCGCCCTATTTCAATCGGGGTTGAGGCAGACGCCGGACGTTCCGTTTGCGCCCGCTGCAAGGCTCTGCAACAAATTTGAACGATTGCCCGGCTATGGGAAGCCCATTGGCGTGAAAAGGACGGCTTCATGAAAGTGGTAATGATCGGCGCCGGTTATGTCGGTTTGGTGACCGGAACCTGCTTCGCCGAGTTCGGGTTCGACGTGACATGCGTCGATATCGACGCACGCCGGATAGCGGCGCTGAAGACTGGCAGCATACCGATTTATGAACCCGGTCTGAAGGAGATGGTAACGCGACTGACGTCGGCGGGACGTTTACATTTCACTGAGGATCTGGCGGCAGTGGTGCCAGAGGCCGATTTGGTGTGTATTGCCGTCGGCACTCCGCAAAGCGACGATGGCGCCGCCAATCTTTCTCATGTATTTGCCGCGGCGGAAGAAGTGGCGAAGGCGATGACCGGGCAGACCGTCATTGTTACCAAGTCCACCGTGCCGATCGGCACCAACCGCGTCATCCGCGACCTCGTGGCCAAGCATGCCCCAGCCGGGACGAAGTGGGATGTAGTCTCCAACCCCGAATTCCTGCGCGAAGGCGCAGCGATCGAGGATTTCCTGAACCCAGACCGTGTCATCGTCGGTTGTGAAAGTGACCGCGCCAAGGCTGCGATGGACCTGCTCTATCAGCCGTTGTCGAATAAGGGCGTGCCAATTCTCCACACTGATCTGGTGACCGCAGAACTCATCAAGTATGCCGCCAACGGCTTCCTGGCGACCAAAATCACCTTCATCAATGAAATTGCCGATTTTTGTGAAAAAGCCGGCGCGGATGTGGAATTGGTCGCCAAGGGCATCGGCATGGATGACCGCATTGGCAGCAGGTTCCTGGCGGCCGGCCCTGGTTATGGCGGTTCCTGTTTTCCCAAGGATACGATGGCACTGACCTACAGTGCCCGCCAGTACGGCGCGCCGTTGCGCATCGTCGAAACGGTGGCCGATATCAACCATAAGCGCAAATACGCAATGGCGGAGCGGGTTATTGCCGGGCTTGGCGGCTGGGCGGCTGCAAAAGGCAAAACTGCCGCCGTACTGGGCCTCACCTTCAAGCCGGAGACCGACGATATGCGCGAGTCGCCCGCGCTGGTTATCGTTCCGGAACTGCTGAAGGCCGGCGTCCAGGTCCGTGCCTACGATCCGGAAGGCATGACCACAGGCCGGCAGGAACTGGGAGAGGGACCATACTACGCGACGGACGCGGAGGATGCCCTTCAGGATGCCGACTGCGTGGCCATTGTCACCGAATGGAAGCAATTCCGGGATCTGGCGCCGGACAGAATCAAAAGTCTGATGCGGGCACCGGTGATGGTCGACATGCGGAACCTGTTCGATCCGGCAAACATGCGGGCCGCAGGCTTTACCTATTACGGCATCGGCCGCGGTTACGAAGGCCAGCCGCCCAAGATCAACCACGCGGCGGAGTGACCGGCCCATGCAGCACCATTTCGACCCTACCATCCTGCGCGAGTACGACATCCGCGGCATTGTCGGCAACACCTTGCACGAAACCGACGCTTGCGCCATCGGGCAGGCGTTCGCCACGATAGTCAGAGCCCGCGGGGGGCGCAAAATCGCCGTTGGCTATGACGGCCGCCTGTCGTCGCCCACGATGGCAGATGCGGTCGTGGAAGGGTTGACAGCAGGCGGGATCGATGTGGTGCGGATCGGAATGAGCCCGACGCCTATGCTCTATTTCGCCTGCTACCATCTTGCGGATGTCGATGGCGGAATTCAGATCACGGGCAGCCACAACCCGCCGGATTACAACGGCTTTAAGATGGCTTTGCTGAAAAGGCCGTTCTTCGGAATGGATATTCAGGAGATCGGGCGCATCGCGGCAGCAGGCGAATTTGCCACCGGTGCCGGGCGGGTCGACGAGGTGGATATCAACCAAGCCTATGTCGACCGCGTGCTGGCGGATTATACACCGGGTCGTTCGTTGAAGGTGGTCTGGGATTGCGGCAACGGCGCCACGGGCCCGACGGTTGAGGCCCTGGTTGCCCACCTGCCTGGTGAGCACACGGTTCTCAATGCGCCAGTGGATGGCACTTTCCCGGTGCATCACCCGGACCCAACCCTGCCGGAAACGCTGGAGCAATTGCAGGCCGCGGTCAAAACGGCTGGCGCGGAACTCGGCATTGCCTTTGATGGCGACGGCGACCGCATCGGCGTGATCGACGGCAACGGCGAGGTGCTTTGGGCGGATCAGTTGCTGGTGATGCTGGCGCGCGACGTCCTTTCCCGCCACCCAGGCGGGACGATCATCGCCGACGTCAAGGCTAGCCAAGTGCTGTTCGATGCCGTGGCCGCGGCTGGCGGCCAGCCAATGATGTACCGCACCGGCCATTCCCTCATCAAAGCAAAGATGGCCGAGGTTGGGGCGCCGCTTGCCGGAGAGATGAGCGGCCACATTTTCTATGCCGATGGGTATTATGGCTATGATGATGCGCTCTATGTAGCCGTGCGGACGTTGGGCGTGCTTGCCACCGGCACCGACACCCTGGCCGATTTCCGCAAGACCTTGCCCGCGGTGATGAACACCCCGGAATTGCGCTTTACATGCGCAGAAGACCGAAAATTTGTGGTGCCGGATGAGGTGCACGAACGCCTGAAAGCGGCGGGCGCAGAGGTTGACGCGACCGACGGCGTGCGTGTCAACACAGCCGATGGCTGGTGGCTGCTGCGGGCATCCAACACGCAGGATGTACTGGTAGCGCGCTGTGAGGCGAAGGACGAGCCTGGGCTTCTGCGCCTGAAACAGGCGCTCGCCGCACAATTGACGGCAAGCAGTGTGGAACTGCCGGCCGGGTTCTAACCGCGCCGGCGACACGGCAACCGCTCATTCGGCCGCGGGCAATAAGTAATCTGTGCCGAAGCACGCCATCAACCGTACCAGATGGGTGCGGTTGGCCGCACCAGTCTTGCTCAAAAGCGCTTTGACCTGTGCATTGATGGTATCGACCGCGCGGCAGCGCTGGTCCGCAATCTGCGCATTGCTCAGCCCGTTCGCAATCATCTCCAGCAGCGCTGTTTCTGCTTTCGACAGGTTAAACCGGTTGCTCATCATGACCGGGTCGAACGGCATCGGCTTGCTGGTATCAAGGCTATAGACGATGGCGCCGTTGAACTCTGACGTTCCTATTTCGTTGATCCTGTGCACGGGCGCAACCTCAACACACAGGGTTCCGATGTCGTCCAATTCAATGACATCTTCCGCACCTGCAACCATGATTGCCTCTTTCCGCGGGCGGGCGCCATGCTTTCCGTGGGTCAAGGTATCGGTCAGCATGTCATTAAGCCGTTTATGATCGGCACTGTGGTGCAGATGCAGCCGCTTGTTCTGGTCGATCGTGTACTGAGGATAAGTCTCGACCTGCCGCAGGAACTCATCATTCGCCGCTTCGACCCGGCCGTGACGGTCAAGAATGCAGACTCCCATCCGGAACCGGTTCATTGCCGCAACCATACCGGCTTTTGTGGCTTCGAGTTGCTTGACAGGGCGGCCGATTTCGATGGCCTTGGCGATATGCGGCAGCAGCAATCCGAGATCGGCTTTCTTTTCCGCCGAAAATCCCCCCCTTTCCTTGCCGAAGTGAACGGAAAAACGGGCGCGGAACGTGTTATCCTTGTCCAACAATCCGCCTGCACGCTGCACAACGCCAATTGCCTGCATCCGCTTCACGTTGGGGCGTGCCAGAAACGCTTCGAGGTCGTCGCCCGCCAAGGTTTCCTGATCGATCAGGTCGATGGCATCGCGTTGCGCCTGCGAAAGCTCCTCGTAGCGCGCCTGGTCCAGAAATTCGAAATGGGCGTAGGATTCCAGATACTTCTGGATCGCCTTTTCATCGTACTTTGTGGAAAGGTATGGCGTGACGATCCGGCGGGCGTCGCCAATCCCTTCGATCTCCGAAATGATGCAGCCGCGGGCGCCAACATATTCTGCAAAACGGTCCAAGACCAGTGGCCAGCGCCCAGGATCCGGAATTGTGTCATAAATCTCCAAAATCAGTTGGTTGAGTTCACCGTCCATCATGCGATATTCCACCGGCAACCGTGCAAAATCCATCCTCGAGCAATGCGATGGCTTGCCGGAAGGGTTGGCGGCCAACGCAGTCGATCCCGACCCATCACAACCAATATGACACGCTGGACGTGTCAGCCAAAGCCTTATGTCTGGGGCAGCATTGCCCGGACGAACATTGAAGGAATGCCAATGCCAGACTCCCTCACACCCCGTTACTCGCCGCTGGTTCCGCAAGACATGTTGGACGAAATCTTCTGGAAAGACGGGCTCGAGCCGGAGGACGAGCGCCTTTGGGTGCCGAACGGTCCGGGCCGCTGGTCGCGTCCGTTGTGCCTGAACGTCAGCCAGGGCTATTGGGTGCATCTGACCAAGGTTACGCAAGCCGGAGTTGTTTCGCGCCATCGTCACCCCGCGCCGGTGCATGGCTTCGTGCTGGATGGCCGTTGGCGCTATCTGGAGCGCGACTGGGTCGCCACCGCCGGCTCGTACCTTTTTGAGCCGCCGGGCGACGTGCACACGCTGGTGGTGGACGAGGGCGACCACATGCTGACCCTGTTCCACAACACCGGCGCGCTGCTCTATTGCGACGAGGAAGGCAACACCATCGGCTCCACCGACGTGTTCGATCGGGTGAATGCCGCGCGCAAGCATTTCGAGGCGGTCGGTCTTGGCGCCGATTATGTAAAGCGCTTCATCCGCTGAGCACACGGCGGGCAGGGCGGCGATTGACCCCGGCGGCACGGGTGTGCAAACTGCCGCCCATGCCGCGATGCGGCCCCCCGGAAAGGCGCCGGGGCGGGCAGTTCTCAATAGCCCACACAGAAAACGATGCGAGCGCGATGCGCTCACCGAAGCACCGCCAGTGGATACGCTCATGTTCTCCCCCATCGTGGCCGCGGCGCGCGAAGGCGCGCGCCTGGACGACGCCCAAGCCCTTGCGCTTGCCGAGTGCGAAGACCTCGCGCTGCTGACGGAAGCCGCGGCACATCTGCGCGACCGGGGCTTCGGCCCGCTCGTCACCTACAGCCGCAAGGTATTCATTCCGCTCACACATCTTTGCCGCGATGTCTGCCACTACTGCACGTTCGCCCAGGCGCCGCGCAATCTGACCAAGGCCTTCATGACCGTGGACGAGGTCGTGACCGTCGCCCGCCAGGGTGCGGAGATGGGCTGCAAGGAAGCGCTGTTCACGCTTGGCGACCAACCGGAGGCACGCTACCGCGTGGCGCGGGAGGAGTTGGAGCGCATGGGCTATGCCTCCACCCTCGACTATCTGCACGCCTGCGCCGAGGCGGTGTTCGAGCAGACCGGCCTGATCCCACACCTGAACCCCGGCGTGATGACGGCCGACCAGATCCGGACGCTGCGCCCGGTCGCGGCCAGCATGGGCATCATGGTGGAAAGCCTGTCCGATCGACTGACCGAGAAGGGCATGCCGCACCACGGTTCGCCCGACAAAGCGCCCGCCGTGCGGCTCGATACCCTGCGCGCGGCCGGGGAGGCGAGGGTGCCGTTCACCACCGGCATTCTGATCGGCATCGGCGAGACCCGGGCCGAGCGGATCGAATCGCTGCTGGCGATCCGGGCAATCCACGAGGATTACGGCCACATCCAGGAAATCATCGTCCAGAACTTCCGCGCCAAGCCGGGCACCAAGATGCACACCGCACCCGAGCCCTCGCTGGAGGAGCTGCTCTGGACCATCGCTGTCGCCCGCCTGATCTTCGGCCCCGAAATGAGCGTGCAGGCGCCGCCGAACCTCTCGCCGGAGGGCTTGCAGCCAATTGTCGATGCCGGCATCAACGACTGGGGCGGCGTCTCCCCGCTTACGCCCGACTATGTGAACCCGGAGGCGCCCTGGCCGCACCTGGACAAGCTGGCCGCCGACACCGCCGCCGCCGGCAAGCATCTGGTGGAGCGGCTGACGGTCTATCCGCGCTATGCCCAGCGTGCGGCCGAGTGGGTGGACAAGAAGCTGCTCAAGGCCGTGCTGCACGCCATGGATGCCGACGGCCTGGCCCGTACCGATACGTGGTCCACCGGCACGTCCAGCGAGCCGCCCGCTAGCGACCTCCGCTGGCTGGAGGAGCCGCAAATCGCCTCGCCCGAGATCGCCCGCATCCTGGCAAAGCCCTTCGCCGGCGAGGATCTGACGGAGGCGGAGATCGTCACGCTGTTCCAGGCCCGAGGGCCGGATTTCGGCGCGGTCGCGCAAGCAGCAGACAGGCTGCGGCGGCAGGTGATGGGCGAGCAGGTGACCTATGTGGTCAACCGCAATATCAACTACACCAATGTCTGCTACTTCAAATGCCAGTTTTGCGCCTTTTCCAAGGGCAAGCTGACGGAGAGCCTGCGCGGCGATCCCTATGTCGTGCCACTGGACGAGATCCAGCGCCGCGCGGTGGAGGCATGGGAGCGCGGGGCAACCGAGGTCTGCATGCAGGGCGGTATCCATCCCGCCTATACCGGCCAGACCTATCTGGATATCTGTCGGGCCGTGAAGCAGGCGGTACCGCACATGCACGTGCATGCCTTCTCGCCGCTAGAGGTGTTCCAGGGGGCAGAGACGCTGGGGCGGCCGCTGGCAGACTATCTGCAGGATCTGAAGGCGGCGGGGCTCGACACGCTGCCTGGCACGGCGGCGGAGCTGCTGGACGACGAGGTGCGCAAGATCCTCTGCCCGGACAAGCTGACGACGCAGCTTTGGCTGGACGGCATGCGGGCCGCGCACAAGGCCGGCTTCAAGACCACGGCGACCATAATGTACGGCCATGTCGAGCGGCCGGAGCATTGGGCGCGCCATCTGCTGCGTCTGCGCGACCTGCAGGGGGAGACCGGCGGTTTTACCGAGTTCGTGCCGCTGCCGTTCGTGGCGCACGAGGCGCCGCTCTACCTGAAGGGCAGGGCGCGGCCCGGCCCGACCTTCCGGGAGGCGCTGCTGATGCATGCCGTCGCCCGCTTGGCCCTGCACCCCCACTTCCGCAGCATCCAGACCAGCTGGGTGAAGATGGGCGAGACCGGCGTTGCGGCCGCGCTCGCCGCCGGCGTCAACGACCTGGGCGGCACCCTGATGAACGAGAGCATCACCCGCGCCGCCGGCGCCACCCACGGCGAGGAATGGCCGCCGCAACTGATGGAACACGTCATTCGCCGCGCCGGCCGCTCCCCGGTGCAACGCACCACCGACTACGGGACGCCGCCGGAAACCCAGGTGCGGCGATCAAAGCAGGCTGCGCCGCTATCGGATGTGGTCAACCCCCTGGCGCGGGAGTATGCGCGCGAGGAGGGGGGCGAAAAGCGGGTGTTGGTGAGGCCGGGGGTGGGGTAAAGACCCCGCCGGCGCCGGTGACTGGCTGACTGCTGGTTAAACGCGCCCAATCGCGCTATTTTGCGGTATGTGCGCTAGGAGCCTGCCGACATGAATACCGCCACTCTCATAAAGCCCAGCGTCTGCCCGCTGGATTGCCCGGATACCTGCAGCCTTTCGATCGAGGTACAGGACAGCCGGATCGTGAAGGTACGGGGGTCGGACGCCAACCCCTACACCGCCAGCGTGATCTGCAACAAGGTTGCCCGCCACTACCCGGATTTTGTGCACGGCGACGCCCGCCTGACGCATCCGTTAAAGCGCATCGGCAAGCGTGGCTCCGGCAGCTTCGCCCCGATCTCGTGGGAGGAGGCGCTGGACGCGATCCACGCCGGCTTCTCCCGCGCCATCGCGAAGCACGGCCCGCAAAGCGTGCTGCCCTTCAACTATGCCGGCCCGCATGGCGAGCTGGCTGGCGGCAGCATGGACCGACGCTTCTTCCATAAGCTCGGCGCCTCCCTGCTGGCGCGCGGGCCGCTCTGCGGAATCGTGCGCGGCACGGCCTATGCCAGCCTCTACGGCACCGCACCCGGCATGCCGCCGGATCAGTTGCGCCATTCCGACCTGATCGTGGTCTGGGGCAACAACGTCACCGTCTCTAACCTGCATCTGGTCCGTGAGATCAACGCCGCGCGCGAGTGGAACGGCGCCCGGCTGGTGGTGATCGACCCGAAGCGAACCAAGATTGCGGAGCAGGCGGACCTGCACATCGCCGTGCATCCGGGAACCGACGTGATGCTGGCACTCGGCCTGGCGGCGGAACTGGAACGCCGCGGCGCGCACGACCAAGCCTTCATCGCCAAATGGGTGGAGGGCTACGCGCCCTTCATGGCCAAGGCCCGCAAAGTGACACGCGAGCAGGTGTTCGCCACCTGCCGCATTTCTGCCGAGGAATTCGACCGGTTTGCGGACTGGTATTGCGAGGGGAGGAATATCGGCGTTTCGGTCGGCAACGGCATTGAGCGCGGGGCGAGCGGCGGCTCCGGCATCCGCGCGGCCATGGCCCTGCAGGCGCTGACCGGCCAGCACGGCCGGCTGGGGGCGGGCGTGTTCGCCAAGCCCGGCAATGCTTTTCCCAAGACGACGTTGCGCCTGCAACGGCCGGATCTGGTGCCCGCGGGCACCCGCACCATCAATATCGTCGACGTGTCGGAGAAGCTGCTGGACCGCAGCCTCGACCCGCCGATCCGGGCGGTGATGATCTACAACCACAACCCGGTCGCCACCCACCCGGACCAGAACCTGATGCGGGAGGCACTGGCGCAGGAGGACGACGTGTTCGTCTGCGGCGCCGACGTGGTGATGACCGACAGCATGGCCTATTGCGACGTGGTGCTGCCCGCCGCCAGCCATTTCGAATATGCGGATATCTACGGCGCCTACGGCCAGCAATACCTGCAACGGGCCGAGCCGGTGATCCCCTGCGTGGGCGAAAGCCTGCCGAACACGGAGATCTTCCGCCGGCTTGCCGGCCGCTTCGGTTTCGACGACCCGATCTTCCGGGCGAGCGACGATGAACTCATGGACGATGCCTTTGCGGATGCCGATCCGCGCCTGCAGGGCTTCAAGCCCAGCCAGGTGCCGCTGGACCGCGCGCTTGCCATGACAGCGGATGGCGGTGCCGAACTGATTCTCTGCAAGACGGTGCGGCCCGGCACGGCTTCCGGCAAGATCGAACTGTTTTCGCAGAATCTCGAGGAACTGTTTGGCTTTGGCCTGCCGCGTTATGAGGCGCCGCCGCAGGACCTGCCGCTGGTGCTGATCTCGCCCTCGTCAGACAAGCGCACCAACGCCACCTTTGGAGCCAGTGCGGATTCGGATGGGCTGGAACGGCTGGAGATCAATCCGACCGATGCGGCGGCACGCGGGATCGTCACCGGGCAGACCGTGCGCCTTTTCAATGCCCTCGGCGAGGTTCACCTGAAAGCGCACGTGACGGAGGCGGTGCGGCCTGGGGTGGTTTACTCGCCCAAGGGCACTTGGCTGCGCACCAGCCCGACCGGCCAGACGGTAAACGCCTTGCTGTCTGCCGATCTGCGGACCGATATCGAGCGCGGCGCCTGTTACAATGAAACCTTCTGCGAGGCAGAGGGGCTTTAACAACCAGCCGTGCTTTTCGCGGGCCGGCCGGAACCGGCCCGCGGGTAGCGGCCCTACGGCTTCAACTGATAGTCCTTCGGCGTCTCCCGCACCCGGAACCCGAACGGCTCGTTCCACTCGGTCGGATAGTCGACCAGCACGCCGGGTTCGTTGCTTTCGGCAACAAGATGCAGGGCTGCGCGCACAATGGCAGTTTGCGCCTCCGTATCGTGCGGGCGTCCGAACGGATTGCCCATCGGATGATTGACAAACAGGCTGCGCGGCGGCTTCACCAGCGCCGTCAGATCGCGCCCGGTAGACACGCAGACGGTCGGGATACCAGAAGCTTCAACAACTCGACAGACCAGACCCACGGTTTGGTGATCGAGCGGTCAAGCAGGTACCGCAACAAAAACATCGACGCCGTCAGCCTTCAGATTCATGGCCAAAGCTGGCGCATGCTCCTCCAGTACGGCGCGGCGCTTGTAGATCCGGCCCATGAAACCGCTCCAGAAGCGCGGGGCCACAGCGCCAATCTCGCTCGCCGCCGCCAGTTCACGCAGGCGGTCGATCGGGAAGACGCAGTTCAGATCGACATCGGCGTCGGAATGGTCGTAATAGCTGTCGTGGATCTGGAAGCCTGTCGAATCTGCATCCGCCGGCACATCGTCCAGGCGGAAGTCGTTACGGGCATCCGGGTCGAAGGGGGGCATGGTGCATTGCGAAACGCCGCCACTCGTCAGCATGCCGACCGTGCATTCGGTCAGCGGCTTGGTGAGCGGAGTTAACGGGGCGTCGTCGTAGCGGCTCCAGTCGTATGGTGGAAAACCCATGGCGCTGTATTTTTCGGCCAGGGCATCCACGTAACGGATGGGATCCATTCGTTGGGGTCTCCTCCAATGGTGGTGTCGGCAGCGCCAAGTGGCGAATGGCGCCACGCTACCCGCAAGGCTACAGGGTCCGGAACATATGGCGCAATCGCTTTTCCCCGCCATGGCCTTGACTTTACCGGCTTTCAGAGCGTATAAGCCGCGCTTCGCTACTCTCCCTAATAGATGACAGCCGACGAAGGCCGGGCCAATGAAAATTGTCAACTCGCTGAAAACCTTGAAAAACCGTCACAAGGATTGCCGTCTGGTGCGCCGCCGCGGCCGTGTCTATGTGATAAACAAGACTATCCGCAAGTTCAAGGCGCGGCAGGGCTGACCCTGGCGTCATTCCTATGCTTGCGATTGATTGCAGGCATAGGAATGGTAAAATTATCCGGTTAGATTGAAGCCGCCTCCGTGGCGGCTTAACTTATTGTATTTTTATTAATTCTTGGCGTGAAATTTAAGTGTTCACATGCGCGGCCCTTGATCTGCCGCAACCTGCCGTGACATTTCCGCAGGACGCGAAGAACCCTGGCCCTGGCTGATGGTGCGAGGTTATGGTGGCGCTTCAGTTCCTGATCGCTCTGGAGCCCTCGTTCATGCTGCGCATGCCCAAGCCCGATGCCGTTGTCCTCGCCCGTCGTGCAGAGATCGCGCGGGATTTGCGTGCCATGCTGCCGGCGGAAAGCGTGATTACCGAGGAGAATCAACGGCGAGTCTACGAAAGCGATGGTCTTACCGCTTACCGCCAGTTGCCGATGATCGTAGCGCTGCCTGAGACAACAGAGCAGGTCGCCCAGGTGCTGAAATACTGTCACCAGAACAACGTCAAGATCGTGCCACGCGGGGCCGGCACCAGTCTTTCCGGCGGCGCGCTGCCGTTGGAGGACGGCATTACCCTGGGGCTTGGCAAGTTCAAGCAAGTGCTGGAAATCGATCTGCCGAATCGCTGTGCAGTCGTGCAGCCTGGCGTCACCAATTTGGGCGTGACCCAGGCAGTTTCTCACCTCGGCTTCTATTACGCGCCAGATCCTTCGAGCCAGATCGCCTGCACTATCGGCGGCAATGTCGCGGAGAACTCCGGCGGTGTTCATTGCCTGAAATATGGCACCACCACCAATAACATTCTCGGCCTGGAAATGGTGCTCATGGATGGCGAGATCATCCGAGTGGGTGGCAAACATTTGGATTCCGAGCTGTATGACCTGATGGGTATTATCTGCGGCTCTGAAGGTTTGCTTGGTGTCATTACCGAGGTGACGGTCCGCCTTCTGCCGAAGCCGGCAACCGCCCGCGCCCTGTTGCTTGGCTTTCCCTCGAACGAGAGAGCCGGCGATTGCGTCGCGAAAATCATTGGCGCGGGCATCATCCCCGGCGGCATGGAAATGATGGACCGCTTGGCGATTCATGCGGCGGAGGACTTTGTCCATGCCGGCTACCCGCTGGATGTCGAGGCATTGCTGATCGTCGAACTCGACGGCCCAAAGGCGGAAGTCGATGAGCTGATCGAACGGGTTCGGGTGATTGCGGAGGAGGCGGGCTCGGTTTCTCTGCGCATTTCAGAGACGGAGGCGGAGCGGGAGAATTTCTGGGCAGGGCGGAAGGCGGCATTCCCAGCCGTGGGCCGCATCTCGCCAGATTATTACTGCATGGATGGCACCATCCCGCGCGCTGCCCTGCCGCGCGTTCTGAACCGCATGGCGGAACTGTCCGAACATTACGGCCTGCGGGTCGCGAATGTTTTCCACGCAGGCGACGGCAACCTGCATCCGCTGATCCTCTACGATGCGAATCAGCCGGGGGAACTGGAAAAGGCCGAGGATTTCGGCGCTGACATCCTGCGGCTCTGCGTCGAGGTCGGCGGCGTTCTGACAGGGGAGCATGGCGTCGGGGTCGAAAAACGCGACCTGATGCCGCACATGTTCACCGAGGATGACCTGAAGCATCAGCAGCGCCTCAAATGTGCCTTCGACCCCGAACAGTTGCTGAACCCCGGCAAGGTATTCCCTACGCTCCACCGCTGCGCTGAACTGGGCCGCATGCACATCCGGGCCGGCCAAATGCCATTCCCCGACCTGCCGCGGTTCTGAAGGGGCGGCGGAACATGACCACCGATCTCCGCCCCGCCGATATCACGATGCTGCGCGACATGGTTGCCATGCTGGCGAGCCGCAAGGCCGCGACTGAGATTGTCGGCGCCGGCACCAAACGCGCGATTGGCCGGCCAACCAATGCGGAATACCTGCTCGATCTCTCAAAAATTGCCGGGATAAGGGAATACGAACCCAACGAGTTGGTTATGACCTGCGGCGCCGGAACGCCGCTGTGGACCATCGAAAGCGCATTGGAAAGCCACAACCAGCAACTGGCATTCGAACCGATGGACTATGGCCCGCTCCTTGGCGGACCAGCTGCCCGCGGTACGATCGGCGGTGTGCTGGCGGCGAATCTTTCCGGGCCGCGACGGTTTAAGGCCGGGGCGGCGCGCGATCACTTCCTCGGCGTCGAGGCGGTTAGCGGCCGGGGAGAGATATTCAAGGCTGGCGGCAAGGTGGTGAAGAACGTCACCGGCTATGACATGTGCAAGCTTTTGGCCGGTTCGTGGGGCACACTTTCGCTGATGAGCGAAGTGACGATCAAGGTGTTGCCCGCGCCGGAGGATACAAAGACCCTCGTGCTGCATGGCCAGTCAGCCGAGCAAGCCGTCGCAGCAATGAGACTCGCCCTTCAGAGTCCGCACGAGATTTCCGGCGCAGCCTGGCTTCCAGAAAGCGGCGAAACGTTGCTGAGGATCGAAGGTTTCCCTGAATCGGTTAAGGCCCGCCTGTCTGCTACACAGGCTCTGTTGGCAGGGCAGGGGCGGGAGCAATCGCATCTGGATAGGCCCGAGAGCACCAGCCGGTGGCAAGGGATCCGCGATGTCATCCGATTGCACACCCCAACCGAACGGCCCGTCTGGCGCCTGTCCCTGCCACCGGCCAGTGCGCCGGCTGTCTGGCGCTCGCTCATCAGAACGACCGCGGCGGCCGGCTTTATGGACTGGGGCGGCGGGTTGCTATGGCTGGCAACAGATGCCGACATTGCCGACGGTGGCGCTGCGGCGATCCGCGAGACATTGGCAACCCATGGCGGCGGCCACGCAACCCTGATTCGCGGTGCGCCAGGACTCCGCACGAATATTGCCGTGTTCCCGCCAGTCAGCACCGGCCTTGCGGCGTTGCAGGCACGCATCAAAGCGAATTTCGATCCCAACCACATACTAAACCGCGGCCGATTAGGGGCCGCGGTTTGAAAGGGACCGGTTTGGTTGCGAAATGGCGAGCGTGCTTAGGCCGGCTCGTTGCCGTCGCTCGCTTGGAACTTCCATTTGTCAGGCATCGCCGGCCGGCCAAGTTTCTCCGCCAAGGCATCATCCATCCGTTGGATCGCCACCAAGGCTTTCGTGGCAACTGGCGTTCCTTCGAAGAAGTCGGTCATCGCCAACAGGGCGCGACGACAGGAATCCACCGTCCCCTCATCCCCCTCACGTGCGGCGGCAAGGCCGGTCCGGCTGTGTGTCCAAAATGCATAAAGCTGCGCTTCGTCATCGCCGCTCTCGCAGGCGTGCCGAAAATTTTCTGGCTTAAACTCGAGCATTCAATGTTTCCCTTCACGCTCAGCCGACCCCCCAATGTCGTCGCACCTTGCGCGTTGTTCGCTCTGCCTGACCTGCCGCCCGGCCAATCAGGCATGCGCTTATGTATAAGTTCGCATAAAGAATTTGCAACAAATTGTTCGTACTAACACCGCGGTCAGACCGTTTTGGTTGCAACTGCGCTCATTTTACTTAAAAATATTGTCTGGGATATTTTAAACATAAAACCCCATGAATCGCCATAAAAAGAGAGTATATTGCCGCTTGTGTACGATTAATAATAGTATTGGCATGATTGAATCTAAAATCAACATTTATAAATGTGCAAAAATTAATTTTCCTATATTGTAAAAATATATTTTCTACGGATTATTACATTTTTAGAACAAAATTCCAGCGCATTTACATATTGCAAACCAAACAGGTCGATTGAGCCGGAATTACAACGAAAAGTCGTGCAAATCGCCGCATCGTCTTTCGTCTGAAAGGCGGGGATGCGGCTATCGACCGGCAGCGGGTGCGTGGGTATAGTTTGACACCCTGCCGGTGTTGGAGTTCCAATATGATAGCGTTTCAGTCTCTTGCCGCTCTCTCTGCGGCGGTTGCTTCGGGCGAGTCAAGTCCTCGCCAGATCGTCGATACCTATTTGGAACGTATCGCGCGGTTCGATCAAAAACTGCATTCCTTCATAGCGGTTTACGCCGAGGAGGCCCGCGCGGCAGCGGATGCGGCCGAGGCAGCGATCCGGTCTGGTCATCGAATCGGCCCTCTGCACGGCCTGCCGATTGCCCTGAAAGATTTGGTGGATATGGAAGGCCGGGTGACGACCGGCGGCTCCACGGTTTGGAACAAGCGAATTTCACCTGCAACGGCCGTGCTGGCTGAACGACTGATCGCCGCCGGCATGATCGTAATCGGCAAAACGCACACCGTCGAATTCGCCATGGGTGGCTGGGGCACCAACGAGCATATGGGCACACCTTGGAACCCGTGGGACAGCGAGGTGCAGCGCATCCCCGGAGGTTCCTCCGCCGGATCGGGCGTCAGTGTTGCTGCAGGACTGACCGCCTCTGCCATCGGCACGGATACAGGTGGATCGGTAAGGTTGCCCGCCGCATTCTGTGGGCATGTTGGACTGAAAGTGACAATCGGCCGAATTCCAACACTGGGCGTGCTGCCGCTTAGCCACACACTGGACACCCCCGGCCCGATGACCCGTACAGTGGAGGATGCGGCTCTGCTCTATCGCGTTCTACAAGGCCCGGATACCCGCGAACCGCGCACGCTGGGCTTGTCCTACGAGGACCCGATGCCAACGTTGAAACGCGGCGTTGCCGGGGTCCGTCTGGCGGCGATGCCAGAGGCTGATCGCGCCAATTGTGATGCGGAGGTTTTGGCAGCCTATGACGCGTCGCTGGAAACCTACCGCCGGCTGGGCGCGATCGTCGAGCAGGTAAGCTTGCCCTACCGCCTGAACGACCTGGGCATGGCGTTGGGCCGGATCATTGGCAGCGACGGCTATTACCATGTCGGCAAGCTGGTCGATGATATGAGCCTGCCGATCGACTCCACAGTGCGGCCGCGCATTTGGATCGGGAAGGACATGCCGGCAACTGCCTACATCGCTGCCCTGGACGAGCAGCAGCGGATCAAACGCGAATTTGCGGAAGCCCTGGCAGGCTATGATGCATTACTGACCCCGACCATTGCGAGTGCTGCAATGCCTATTGCTGAGGTCAACCAAATGGATACGCCGGCGGTATTGACCCGGTTCGTCAACCTGATCGAAGGCTGCGCCGTCGCCCTGCCGAACGGTTTCACCCGGGCGGGGCTGCCAACCTCGTTGCAAGTGGTTTGCGCAGGCCAAGAGGAAGCAATGGCATTGCGGGTCGCGCATGCTTTTGAGGCCGCCACCGATTTTGGTGGGCGCGTGCCGCCTGCGGTACTGTAGTTTATAGAGAAAGGAATGTCGGCCGAAAGCGGCAGTCCCGGCTCACCGCTGATGCGGCGGCCGGGAAACAGGGAGCGTGGAAGCAGGGGGTTAAATCTTGCCTACCACTGCCTGGCGGAAACGGGTCTTCAGATAGGCGCCGTCTTTCGGCGGGATCGCCATCGCTTGGCTTGCCGGATCGACCTTGAAAGTCACCAGCACCGGGCCGGCGCCCTCACGGCAAAGGCGGACACCCTCCGCAACATCCGCTTGAGCGGTCACCAGTTTGGTAGTGGCAAAGCCGGCGGCGGCGGCAATTCCGGCGATATCCGAGCCGCGGGCGGTGGCGGTCTTCTGCTGGCCGGTTTCGCCATAACGCTCGTTGTCGATCACGGCGACGGCGAAGTTCGGCAAGTGCTCGGTCGCTGCAGCGGCTAGCGCACCCAGGCCCATCAGCAATTCGCCATCGCCGGTAACTACCAGAACGCGCTTGTCCGGCTGAGCGACGGCCATGCCCATGCCCATCGGCACGGCGCCGCCCATGGCGCCCCACAAATAGAAGGTGCGCGGGTCATCGCCGGCGGCAAAGCAATCATAGGCGCATTGGCCAAGCCCGGTGACGACCAGCAGATCCTCGCCCCGGTCAGCAAGCAGTTTCGCGACCACGTCGCGACGGTTGAGAGTTGCCATGGCCTCAGTCCTCCGCAAAAATCTTGGCGCCGATCAACCGCTGCCCGAGCAGCACGGCGACGGCGGAATTGGTGTAGTAGGCAAAGCGCAACGCGGTCGCGACGGTCTCTTTCACGTCCTCGGCCTTGTCGCAGCGATAGCAGATGACCCCGGCGACTTCGAAATGTTCCTGCGTGGTCTGGCCCATCGGCACCTGCCAGGTGTTCCACTCGCCCCATTCACCGCGCATGGTGACGAGCGTGACCAGCGGAAACTGACAGTTTTTCACCAGGCTCAGCATGTTGATGGTGTTACCGACACCGGAGGACTGCATGAGCAGCACGCCCTTGTCGCCGCCGAGCCAGGCTCCGGCCAGCAGCGCCACGCCGTCTTCCTCGGTCGTGAGCGACAGCGCGCGCATGGTGTTGGCTTCGTGGCAGCGCTCGATCAGGCGGGCATGTCCGGCATCGGGAACATAGGCGACCTGGCGAACGCCGGCCTCCTGCAAGCAGTCGAATATGTCATCGCGCCATTCACTCATGGGGCATTTGGTCCTCGAAAAGCGGGAAGGGATTTGGACGCGGCGGACATAAGCACTCTCCGGCGCAATCAGGCAAGCCTTTGCCGGCGAACCGGTGTAGAGACGGGCGGTTATGACCAAGCCTGTTTCTGACATAATCGCTGCCCCCTGCGCGTCGCCCCGGCTGCGCATTGCGATCTATTACACTTGCATGTTCGGCATGGTCGGGATTTTTCAGCCGTTTTTCCCTGTCTGGCTGGCAGACCGGGGGCTGACCGCGGCCGAAATCGGCTTACTGCTTTCGGCAGGCAGTTTCGTGCGGGCCGGCGTGAACCCGCTGGTCGCACGCTTTGCCGATATGCGGGCAGAACGCAAGCCGCTTGTGGTCTGGCTGACATTCGGCGGAATCGTAACCGCCTGTATGATGCTGCCAGCCTATGGCTTTTGGCCGGTACTGCTCCTGACCCTGTTGCATATGGCAGTGCAGGCGCCAGTGAACCCATTGGGTGAGAATCTCATCCTTCTGAATCTGCGGGCGAGGGGGCTCGACTACGGGCAATTGCGGGCCTGGGGCTCGGCAGCGTTTATTGTAACCTCAATGGGCTTCGGTGCCTTTCTCGAAGGGCGCTCGCCCGACTGGATGCTGTACCTGTTCATCGCCGCGCTGGTCGCCATCTGGCTGGCGGCGCAACAGTTGCCAAATATTACGGCCACGCCGGCAGTGCGCGACCGGCCGCCACTGCGGCACCTGCTGTCGAATCGGTTGTTTCTGATCTTCCTCGCCTGTGCCGCCATGAACATGGCCAGCCACGCGGTATTGACAGGCTTTGCTACCCTGCATTGGAAGGCCGCCGGGCACTCGGAGGGATTGATAGGCTTCTTGTGGGCGGTCGGGGTCATCGCCGAGATAGCCTTGTTCGCATTTGCCCGGCCCTTGCTGGTGCGGATCGGCATTCCAGGAATGCTGTTGCTCGGCGCGGCCTGTGGCGTCGTCCGCTGGACCGGCACGGGTGCGACGGCGGAATTGTGGTTGCTGGTGCCTTGTCAAGTGCTGCATGGCTTCACCTTCGGTGCCACCCACTTGGCTGCCATGACTTTCATCCAGCGCCATATCGCGCCGGCCATGTCGGCCAGCGCCCAGGCGCTATATTCTTCGCTCGGCATGGGTATGGCAATGGGGCTGACCATGGCGGTCAGCGGCTGGCTGTACGCGCAGCTCGGTGGTTATTCGTTCTGGGTCATGGCTGCGTTATCCTGCGGCAGCTTTGCGCTGGCTCTGCTGATCCGCAACCGCTGGCGGGACGATCTTGAGATTGGTTAGGGCAGGGCGCGCTGCAGGCGGCGGGAATGAATGGCCTGCTTGACACCGCTCAGGCTGAATGGCGCCATGACCACCTTGCAATCCCGCTCCGTATTGCTGCCGCCGGTCAGGGCAAAGCGAGGCAATCGCATCCGGTCTCCCGGTTTGAATGGCAGACCGGTCTTGCCACGCTGTGAGATTAGCCCTGCAGTGAGCCCGGCCTGCTCTGCCGCTTCAACGATCGCGGCATTATGGACGCCGTTGGGGTAGGCGATGACGCGGGGTGTATCACCGGTCCATTCGGTCAACATATCCTGGCATCCGATGATTTGCCGGCGCGCTTCCTCCAATGGGAGGCGTGTTAGCAATTCATGATCGACCGTGTGATTGCCCAGCGTTACCAGCGGCTCCCGCGCGAGGGACTGCAGTTCTGCGATGGACATCGGCCGGTCTATTTCGCCGGTTGGCTTAAAGGCATCTTCGCCAAAGAGTTTATAAAGGCGCGCCTTGATACCCCTATTGTCGAACGCCTTCAGTTTCTGACGTTCGGCCACGATTTCGGCATGATTGGTTTGACGGCGCAGCCTTTCCCGATACAGAACGTCCCACCAGTACGCTTCCCCTGATGCAATATTGCCGGTGGCGATGAAGAAGGTTGCGGGCACGTTGAAGCGCTTCAGAATCGGCACGGCCCGCAAATTGTTAGCATAGCCATCGTCAAAGGTCAGCAGGACACAGCGGGCATTCGGCGCAAATTCCCGATGCAGGTCCTCCGGGGTGATAAACGTGTAATCAGCCTGATGGAAACATTGAATAAGTTTGGCCAGGTCGGCTTCCGTCAGCGGCTGATAGGGGTCGACACAGCCGGTGAAGGCTTCCGCCTCATCTCGATACAAGCCATGAAACAACAATATGATTAGGGAACTGCGCGGACCTGCAATCCGCGTCGAGGCGGACATGATGACATCATCGAACCGCCGCAGGGCTTGCTGCCACCAATAGGTGGAGGCTTGGCTGGGCCGATGGGCCACTGTCTTGCGTGGCAGTGGATCTGTCGTTGGATTGAATGGTCCGGTTAATGTCATAAATCGTGCAACCAACCTTGCCTTTACCGAATTGCCTGCAGGTATATGGCAACATATTTTGTGCTGAACCCTACCATAGACTGCACCCCCTGTCCGCCAGTTCGTACCAGCGAATTCCGCAGCAACCGGTAAACCGACTGACTTCCGATTTGTCCGTGACCATTGCCCCGGGCGATGTTCCTCTCCTCACCCACGCATGCGCTTGTGTCGGGAGAATTACATCAGGCTTTACCTCGCAGCTGAAGCAGAAATTTTAATTCGCCTTCAAGGCAAAGCTCATCTCGCTGATTAAAGACTCGGTTCGCCAGTGTCATCACTCCCGTCGTTCGCTGCGGCATTAAAGCCGTGATTTCCAGCTCCGGATAAAGCGTGTCTCCGGCGAATACTGGTTTGAGGAAACGCGAGGATTGTTCGAGAAAACCCAGCAGTGCGTCTTCCATCTGTTCCGCCAGATCGGTAGCGCCAGGGCAGGTTTGGATCAATGTCTGAAAGCCATGGGCAAGCATATTCGGGTAGCCCTTCTGGCGGCAGTATTCGACATCGTAATGAATCGGGGCGTTGTCGCCGCTCGCCAACTGGAAGGCATAGAATAGCGATTCCGTATGAGTCCGCGACGGGGCGTAGAATTTCTCCCCGACCGCGAAATCCTCGAAGTAGCGTTGCGACACGTTGCGGCGCGGTGGCATGAGGCAAATCCTAATCTGACAGATTTCGTGCGTTACGTCTGGAACCGGACGGAACCTCGGGATAGAGTAAGTCAGGCTTACGAAACAGCCCTTACCCGCAAATCGGAGGAAACCCAGTGGCTGACGAGATCAAGTTCCCGGTCGAAGCGACTCACATCATGATGTTCGCGCGCTCGGTCGGCGATCCCAACCCAATCTACTATGACGAGGAATACGCGAAAGAGACCGAGGTCGGGCACATTATCGCGCCGCCGACCTTTCCGCGAGCCGTCGCACAATTCGACCCGGATTATCACCTGCGGCCGAAGCCGGGCGAGAAGTGGTTCGGGTCCGGCAAGAACCCGACCGGCCTGACAGAGCCGGCCAAATCGACCGGCGGCCTGCATGCGGAGCAGCACTTCGAATATCACCGCCAGCCGAAGCCGGGCGACGTTTACACCGTCACCACCAAACCCGGCAAAACCTGGGAAAAGGAAAGCGCCCGTGCCGGCAAGCTGACTTTCACCGAGACCATCCAGGAATATCGCGACCAGAACGGCGAACTGGTTGTCACCTCCCGCGGCGTCGGCGTGAAAACCGAACGTCCGGTTGAGCAAAAATAAGGGAGAACGGAACCAATGGCACTCTCTGCAAGCAAGCTGAAAGTCGGCGACACGCACGAGGAACTCGTGGTCGACGACCTGACCCGGACTCAGTTGGTCATGTATGCCGGCACGTCCGGCGACTACAATCCACTGCACACCGATGACGTTTATACAAGGGAAGTGGCCGGTTATCCGGGTGTGTTCGCGCACGGCATGCTATCCATGGGACTGACCGGCAAGATGCTGACCAATTATGTCGGCGACGGCCGGCTAAAGAAGTACGGTGTGCGTTTCACCAATCAGGTCTGGCCCGGCGACTCGCTTACTGCCAAGGCCACGGTCGCTGAGATCCGCGAGGAGAATGGCGAGAAAGTGGTCGATCTGACCGTCGAAACGGTGAATCAGGACGGCAAGACCGTCATCACCGGCACTGCGACCGCGCGCGTCGATCCATAAACAGCCCGGAAACAGGGAGGCTTTGCCTCATGAAATTGATCAATTCGATCGGCCCCAACCCGCGCATGGTGCGGATGTTCATTGCCGAAAAAGGCTTGGATATTCCGACGGAGGATGTCGACCTTCGTGGCGGCGAGAACCGGCAGGAAGCGTACCTCAAGCGGAACCCGGCGGGGCAGACGCCCTGCCTGGAATTGGATAGTGGAGAGCACCTCTCCGAAATCACTGCTATCTGTGAGTATCTGGAGGAGAAACATCCGACCCCAGCCCTGATCGGCACGAATGCCGAGGAACGGGGCGAGGCGCGGATGTGGACCCGCCGGATCGATCTGAACATCTGCGAGCCCATGGGCAACGGGTTCCGTTTCGGCGAGGGCGTCAAGATGTTCAGCAGCCGCATGCGCTGCCTGCCGGAGGCATCCGATGGCCTGAAGGCGATCGCCCAGGACAATCTGGGCAAGCTCGATGGCTGGATTGAAGGCAAGGAGTGGATATGCGGCGACCGCTTCACCATCGCCGACGTCCTGCTATTCAGCTGGCTGGATTTCTTCAAAAACGTCAACCAGCCGATCAACCCGGATCACAAGAATATTCAAGCTTGGTACGACCGCGTCGCGGCACGTCCGAGTGCGGCTGCATCCGCCGGTTGATTACTGCTTCGGGTCCCGGCCAACCAGCCGGGACCGTTACTGTTGAAACCCTGGCCGCATTGCGGCCGGGGTTTTTCTTTGGCGTCTCAGCTCTCCGGCGGGCCTTTCAGTTCGATCTGGTTCCCGTCGGGATCGCTCAGGTAGATCGATGGCCCGTGACCCTCGGCGCCGTAGCGGCGCGCGACTTCGCCAACTGTGACGCCGTGTTCGGTGAAATGCGCGGTCAGCGCTGCCGGATCGAACGGCGTGATCGTCAGGGCGAAGTGATCCATGTTGCCCTTGTCCGCCGTTTCTCCCTTGGGGCGCGGCACCAGGTCGATCAGGGCGGAACCGGCCCGCATTTGCACCAGACCAATGCTTTCCACCCGCCGCTCCTCGCGGCAGCCGAGCACCTCGCGATAAAAGCGGATCGCTCGATCAATGTTGGCGACGCGCAGAACAACGTGGTCCAGCGCCTTGATCGCGAAGGGCAGGGGCATCAGATCAGCTCCTCCCGCCGGTCGTCGGTCTCGCCATAGCGGTGCAGTGCCGGCTGTTTCAGCCCGTCATAGAGCCCCTCGATCCGCTGGTTCAGGCGTTTGTTGTGCTGCTCGAACAGAGAGCGGCCCTCGCCGTCGCTCTCGACCAAAAACGGGCCGAAATTCTCGACCTCCAGCACCCAGATTGCCTGCGCGATGCCAAGTTCCTCCAGCCAGTGAACTTCTTTCACCCGTTTGATGCCGCGGCCGAGCAGGGCGCCGGTGCCATAGCCGACCGTGGTCAGGTAGCGGGCGCCGCGAGGGACGAAGACATTGCGGTAGTCCTCCTCCGTCATGCCGCCCTTGCCCAGGATCAGCAGGCAATCGCTTGCCTCAAACCAGGCGGGGATCAGGGAGCCGAAGCGGAAGCTGGCGGTTGCGGTGACGGCGCCGATATTGAAGGTGCCATCCTCGTTCACGCTGGCTGCGGGCGAGCAGTGGAACGAGACGTTGGTTAGGCCCGTCAGCCCGTCCGGCAGCTTATGCCCCTCGGTCAGCACACGGCGGTAGACACCTTCGCGCGCGGTGTAGACATGGCCTTCCAGATAGACCACGTCGCCGAGTTCCAGCGGTTCCAGGTCCTGCGCGCGGACCGGGGTTTTCAGGCGGACTGTCTTGCGGCTTCCGGCTGCCATGAAATGTCATTCCGTCGGTGATAGGGGGTAAACCATTCGGGATCGGTGCGGTATTGGACCCGCCCGTCCGGGTAAAGACGTGCTACGGCGCGGCGGCTAGACAGGCAGAAGCTGTGCACGCTCATCGGCATGCCGCCCGTGTGAGTATAACCCACCTCGATATGGCAATCGACCACCATGGAGGAGCCGACAAAGCCCATCGGCCCCATGCCGATATTGTTGCCCATCTCCATCAGTTCCAATTCGAGCTCGGAAATCTTAGGGTCCGGGTTACGGTCGCCGACAGTCCGCAGGCACGCAGCCTGCTTGCCCAGCACCATGCTGGTATCCTTCGAGCCGCCGAGGCCGATGCCAACAATCGCCGGCTGGCAGGCGAGGCCCCGCTTGCCGAAGGCGATCATGGCGTCCAGGAAAAACCGTTTGATGCCGTCAATGCCGTCGCCCGGAAACAACATGCGGTAGTCAGTGCCGAACAGGCCGCCCTTGTGCACCGTGGTAATGTCGATCCAATCCGCATTCGGCTCGAACGAATACTCGACCTCCGGCGCATTGATACCGACATTGTTGTTGTTATCGTGCCGCCAAAGCGGATGCACCCGGTTCGGGCGCAGCGGCACATCATGCGTAGCCTTGGCGAGGCCGGCGCGCAGAGCCTCCTCCAGCGCGATCATGCCGCCTTCGACCTTCGCATCGTTGCCGACCTTCACATAAAAGCGCGGCACGCCCGTATCGGCGCACATGGCGCGGGCGTCTTCCTTGGCGGCTTTGTAGTTGTCGAGCATGGCGCGGAGGACGAAGGAGGAAAGGTCTTCAGTTTCCTTCGCCGCCATGCCCTCCAGGCCCGAGAGATAGTCCGTCGGTATCTCAATAGCCGCGCGGCGGGTGATCTCGTGGGCGGTTGTGTGGAGCATATCTTTGCGAATCATGCGAAGCAGGTTCCTCGAGCGGGCGCGCAGCGAAAGACCTTTACCATACCGCCATGCCCGTTGGCTTGAAACCATCTCGTGAGCATGGCTGCGATAGCGACGCCAAGTAAACCGGAACCCTGACGAGATTGCCCGCACGTGGACACCTCCGGAAACCCTGGCGTTTGGCCGAATTTTGTGAATCGTTAGGGTCATCGGATCAAGGAGTGTCGCGATGGCTCAGCAACCTGGCTT
>JAWLBX010000026.1:0-43185 GCA_041687435.1 Alphaproteobacteria bacterium | reverse complement strand
CCAGCCCTTATTCTGAATCAGAAATTCGGCATGAAGGGAATCCCCTACGACTCATTCAGAAACAAAAGCGCTCTAGGAGTTTCCGGGCAAATACAGGCACTGCCAAGGTGCAGCGTGCCGGACGTTACGTTTCGGGTACAAAAGCGGTCAAGGTGAGCGCCTCACCTCCGCACCCCCACCCTCAACCGCCGGAACGCCAGCGCCTTCAGGTCCATGACCATCGGTCCCGGCGCGGCGCAAAGGATCGTTTCTGCCGCAATCGGGTCGAAGGCGCCGCGGAAGTGGACGGAGGATTTCAGCGCCAGCACCCGCGCCTCTGCCGGCTCCACACCCAGATGGCGGAAGAAGGCGAGATCGGCGGCCTGCACCTTTTTCCCGCACACGACAATCCGCACATTGCCGAGCCGCAGCAGGACCATCGGCGCCAGGTCCATGTGGGCGCCCTTGTAGAGCGGTCCCTCGCAATCGACCAGGCCGTCGCCCACCTTCTCCACCGCGAACGTCGCGGTCAGGGGCGAATCGCCCGGCACGTCATGCTTGCCGCCCAGCGCCGCGCTGATCTCCGTCCCCTCCCCCGACCGCGTTGCCAGCGAGGCGACATGCGGGTCGAAGATCATGCCGCAGACGCTGCCCGGCGCGTCTGCTCCCACCAGCGCCTTCAGCAGGCCCATGGTATCGGCGGTGCCTCCCGCGCCGGGGTTGTCCTGCACGTCGGCGATCACGACCGGGCCGGGCCCGGAGTGGGCCAGCGCCTTGGCCACGGCTTCCTCCGGTCCCAGCAGAGCGCCGGTGAATTCCGGCTCGGCCGCGATCACCGCCTCGGCCAGCGCGTTGACCGCGGCGAGGCAGGCGGCCTTGCTCGGGCCGTAAGCGACGACGCTCGGCCCGCAGTCGTGAATGTCCGCCGCCGGGAAGCCGCCGGCGAAGGTCAGCAGCACGCCGTGCTCGCGCTCCAGGCCCTCGATCATGGCGACGATGCGCGAGGCCGGCGGGTGTGTGGTGCAGCCCCAGACCAGTGGGAACAGGAACGGGATCTGGCGGAAGGCGCGCTCTGTCAGGTGCTCGCCCGCCAGCAGCCGCTCCAGCCAGGGCAGCATGCGCGTGCCGGTGGCGGCCATGTCCTCATGCGGATAGGTGCGGTAACCCAGCAGGGCCGAGGCCCGCCCGACCATCGCCGGCGAAATATTGGCATGATAGTCGAGCGTAACGACCACCGGAATGCGCCAGCCCTGTGGATTCAGTGCATCACGCACCCGCTTGATCGTATCGGCCTCTGCATCCTCCAAATGCTCCGCCACCATGGCGCCATGCAGCGAGAGATAGACCGCATCCACGGGCGCCGCCGCCTGAACCGCATCGACCAGCATGCCGGCGATGCGCTCATAGGCACGTTCCTCCACATACGAGGACGGGCTGGCGGAAGCCCAAAGCAACGGCACCACCTCGTGCCCCGCCTGCTCCGCCGCCTCGATAAACCCGGCAAGAGCCAGGTTGTAGCCCTTTACCGCTTCGGCCACCGCGGGGCCACGGGTCAGCGGCGGCCAGGAATAGCCCTGTTCAAAATCGGTCAGGCTCGCCTTGGCTGGGGCGAAGGTGTTGGTCTCGTGCCGGAAACCGGCGACGGCGATACGGGCCATGGCGAATAACTCCGATAAAACTCAGGCATATCAACGTGTGAATGGCCGACTGCCGGTCCTATGGCTCTGAGCCATCAGCAATCGCCAGCGCTACATAGTCCCTGGCCGCAGCCTCGTAGGCCTCCCGAATAGCACCACCCACCAGTCGGTCAGCAGGGAAAGCAGGAAACCCCTTCAGGTTTTTCGTCGAAAGGCCGCCGACAGCCTCGTTAAACCGATCAAGAAGGTGTTGACGCACATTTTCATCCACAAGTTGGGGTCGATCACACGTCCAAATAAAGTTGATCGTGATCGTCCCGTTGCTCCAGAGACTTAGCGGATAGATCAATTTGCCGTCTTTGCCATCAAACTGTGCTGCGAGCGAGCCCTGCGTTGACGTAACCTTAGTTTGCCCGCCTAGTCGGGCGATCATGTCCAAGTGGCTCCGAGCGCCGGTATCGGCATCGTTGCCGCGCGCATTGGTGAACTCCTCCAGCCACTCCTCGACCGAAATCGGACCACGCTTGACGCGGCCGGAACTGGATTTCGTGGCCCGAGTCCGCTCAGTCTCGCCGATGATGCGGGGGACGAGTGTTCGGCGACCATCTCCGCCCAGGAAGTAGCGTAGCTCGATTGCACGCACCTCTGCCCGCATCTGCTCGTTCAGAAATTCGATGACGCGGGCCAATTCGCTGGGAATGCTGTCGGCGGCAATGACAAGTTTGACCCGTCCAGCCTCGAGATTTGCCTCGACCTGATCCCAGAATTCCGCCGAATCGTCATCGTGGAGAAACTCGTTCAGAATCAGATCCGGGTCTTCTCCGGATTCTTCGCACGTTTTATCGAACGCGGCCTTGAGAGTGCCTTTCTGCCAGAATGCCGCGCCGTTAGCAGCGTAATCTAGGATCTGGCCAACAACCTCTCTGCGGAGTCTTGTGTCAGAAGCGCGTTTTACCTCGATAAGCACCGGCACAGCGCTCCGGGTGACAAACAGATGGTCGAGCGACCAACGATCCGAACCGTCTTCTTCGCCCGGAACTCCTTGCTCCCGGCGGATCAGGAGCAAATCGCCGTCATCCTCACTGACAATCTCAGGAAAACGCGCGATGAGGTGCTGAAGTTCGTCTTCCGATGGCGGTGCGGCTACGCGCATCGGAACCAATATGCCATGCTCATTCTCGGTAAATATCCGCCTACCATCGTCCATATATCACCCATTCTTAAAGATCGACGTTCATTTAAGCGTCCACCATACGCAATGCATGAGCGCCAGAAAGCTGAATTTTCCTGGCTCGGGGCGATGTTGCAGTTCTGTAACCCTTCGCATCTCATTTCGCTGCAGAGCCAGGACGGCAGCTAATTGACGCGGAGTATGGCCGGATCATCCAACGTGACGCTACAATCTGGCGAGTCGTAACCGGGTGATCTAAGTTGACCCGAAATTTTTCAAGACCACCCGGAACCGGATTGCATGCCCATCGGACCCGTCAAAGATTTCACCCCCACCGCCGCCTGCCCGCTCGATGGGCTGCGCGTGCTCGACCTTTCCCGCCTGGTGGCCGGAAACCAAGTCAGCACATTGCTGGCCGACTTCGGGGCGGAGGTGATCAAGATCGAACCGCCGGATGGCGACCCGTTGCGTTCCTGGGGCGCCGGGGGGCATCCAGTGCAGTGGAAAATCTATGCCCGCAACAAGAAAAGCGTGCGCATGAACCTGCGCGACGACCGGGCAAAAGACTTGCTTCTGAAGCTGGTCGAAACCGCGGATGTGTTCGTCGAAAACTATCGCGTCGGCGGGCTGGAAAAGATGGGGCTGGCGCCGGACGTGCTGCACGCCCGCAATCCGGGACTGGTGATCCTGCGCGTGACCGGGTTCGGCCAGACCGGACCTTACCGCGAGCGGCCGGGCTTTGGCACGCTGATTGAGGCAATGACCGGCTTTGCCATGAAAACCGGCTTTCCGGACAAGCCGCCCTCGCTGCCGAACATGGCGCTGGCTGACATGGTCGCCGGCACCTATGGCGCATTCGGTGCGATGGTGGCGCTGCAGGCGCGCGCTGCCAATGGCGGCAAAGGGCAGGTGATCGACCTGTCGTTGATGGAGCCGTTGCACGCCATTCTGGGTGGCGATGCGGCGGTGCATGCGGCCAGCGGCAAGTCGCCGATACGGGCCGGCAACCGCTCCATCACCGCGGCGCCCCGCAACACCTACCAGACCAAGGATGGCGAGTGGCTGGCGATCAGCGGCTCGATGCAGGCCATGGCCATGCGCATCTTCCGCGCCATCGGGCGGGAGGATATGTGCGAGGATCCGCGATATAACACCAATGCCGCACGGGTTCAGAATATGGACTATGTCGACAAGGTCGTGGCCGATGCGGTTGCGGAAAAGACCCTGGCGGAAAACCTGGAATTCTTCGAGAAGCTGGAAGTGACGGCCGGCCCGGTCTACAGCGCCGAACAATACCGTCACGATTCCCATGTGATCGGGCGGGAGGCACTGGTGGAATTGCCAGACGAGGACATGGGCCATATTCCCATGCACAACATTGTGCCCCGCCTTTCCGACACGCCGGGCGCCATCCGCACGCCGGCCCCGGCCCTTGGCCAGCACACGGAGGAAATCCTGGGCGGCATTGGCGTCGGAGCCGATGAGATTGCGGCCCTGAAGGCCGAAGGCGCACTTTAGGCGCATGTTGCGCATTTGGACCCTGACCACCGGCGAGGCCGGGATGCGCACGCAGGCGCTGGGCCTGGCGGAGGCCGTGGCGGAGGAGCACCCGGCGGAAATCTCAGAAAAAACGGTGCAACCGCGCCTGCCCTGGCGCTGGGTGCCCGGCCATTGGGCGACGAGGAGACTGGGCGCGTTGGTCGAGAATCCGGGGGACTTCGCCCCGCCTCTGCCCGGCCTGGTCATCGCCTGCGGTCGGCGCAGTATTCCGGCGGCTTTGGCGCTGCGCAAATTTGGAATTTTCACGGTCTACATCCAGACGCCGGATTGCGCGCCCGGCCTGTTCGATCTGGTCGCGGCCCCCCGTCATGATGGGCTCGCCGGCCCGAACGTCATCCAGACCCGTGGCTCCATACACCGCGTTACGGCGGAAAAACTGGCGGAATCCGCCACGGAATGGCGCCCGCGGTTTGAGGCCTGCCCCCGCCCCTGGGTTGCTGTCCTGATTGGCGGCACGAGCAAGGCCTATGCGTTCGGCACCGGTGATGCGCGCGCCCTGGCGGCAAAGCTGAAAGGCCTGGCGGATAGCGGCGCCTCCCTCCTTGTCACCACCTCACGCCGTACCGGCGCGGAAAATGCCGCCATTCTTCGCAACGCGCTGCCGCAAGCCTTTTTCTGGGGCGGCGAGGAGGATGGACCCAATCCCTATTTCGGGCTGCTGGCGCTGGCCGATCACATCGTCGTCACATCGGACAGCGCCAACATGCTGTCGGAGGCCTGTTTCACCAGCGCACCCGTGCATGTGGCAGAACTGCCAGGCGGCAGCACGCGCCTGCGCCGCTTTCTGGAAGGCCTCTACGCCGATGGCTGCGCGCGGCGGTTCGACGGGCCACCGCTCGCAAGCTGGGCTCACACGCCCGTGGACGACCGGGCGACGGTCGCCCGCGCCATCCTCGACCGGCTGTCGCAAGACCGGCGCTAACCGTCGCCAGCGGAAGCGTTCAGGCCGGCCGGTCGCCCACCATCTGCACCCGGTGCATCTTCCGCCAGTGGCCCTTGTAGTCATGCATTGCGATATGCATCAGGCAGCGGTTGTCCCATACGGCGACCGAGCCTTTCTCCCAGCGGAAGCGGCAGGTCAGTTCCGGCCGGGTTGCATGCTTTTCCAGATAATCCAGCAGCGGCTGGCTTTCGGCCTCCGTCATGCCGTCGAAATTCTGGGTGTAGGATCGATTGACGAACAGTGACTTGCGGCCGGTCTCCGGATGGGTGCGGAACACCGGATGCATGGCCTCGGTCGGGCGCCATTCGTCGTCGGCACGGGTCACGGAAGTGCGGCCGGAGATGCGTGCCTTCGCCTGCGGCCCTGCCACGCGAATATCGCTGTGCAGGCTGGTCCGATCGTCCAACGCCGCCTTGAGCCCGTGCGACAGGGTCTCATAAGCTAGGTATTGGTTGGCAAACAGCGTGTCGCCCCCGGCGGGCGGCACCTCCACTGCATAGAGCACCGCACCGGCCGGCGGTTCCGGCATGCAGGTGGTATCGGCGTGCCAGTCCTCCCCGACGATGCGCTGGTCGGTCGGCGAGGTGTAGACGCGGACGATGTCCGGCTGGTCGTCCTGCGGTACGAAGTTCGGGTGCCGGAACAGCGGCGCGAACCGCCGGCCGAACGCCTTCAGCGCCTCGTCGCCCAGCGATTGACCGCGGAAGAAAATCACCAGATGTTCCAGCCAAGCGGATTTAATTTCCGCAAAGGCTTCATCGGACAGGTTGTTCAGATCGACGCCGTGAATTTCGGCGCCGCACGCGCCAGCAATCGGGCGCACGTCTATGTGTTGATAACCGTTTGTCGGCATGGGCTGTTTCCTCGTTCCGTTCTGACTATAGTGAACCCTACCGATAAGCAGGAGCGCAAGATGGCAGATACCGCCACCGCCGAACCCAATTGGCGTGAAGAAATTTATCAGGCTCTAAAAGAGCTTGAGGTCAAGCAGGTGCACTACGTACCGGACGCCGGCCATAGCCACGTTATCGACAGGTGCCTGGCCGATCCGGAAATCGAGGCCGGAATGCTGGCGAACGAGTTCGAGGGCGTCGGCGTGTGCTGCGGCGCATGGCTTGGCGGGCAGCGCTCTGCCATGCTGATGCAGTCATCCGGCATCGGCAACACGATCAACGCCCTCGGGCTGGCCACATCCGGCCGGTTCCCGTTTTTCAGCATCATCACCATGCGGGGCGAGTGGGGTGAGTTCAATCCCTGGCAACTGCATGGCGGCCAGTCCGCGGAGAAGATTCTGGAGGCCGCCGGCGTCGTCGTCATGCGCGTAAACTATGCGCACGAAGTTGCGGAAACGGTGCTGGCCGGCGCGCGGCTGGCGTTCCATTCCTATTGCCCGGTGGCAGTGCTGATCGGCCAGCGCGTCATCGGCGCCAAAGTTTTCAAGTGAGGGGTCTAGACCATGGCTGATAATCTCCTGCCCCGCCGCCCGTCGATCCACCGCCTGCTGGAAGGACGAACCGATAAGCTTCTGATCGTCGCCGGTCTCGGCTCCGCCATCTGGGATGCGGAAAGCGCGGGCGAAAACCCGCTGAACTACTATCTTTTGGGCGCGATGGGCAGCGTCGTGCCGACTGCCCTGGGGCTGGCGCTGGCGCAGCCAAAGCGGCGCGTTCTGGCATTGGCGGGCGATGCGGAGCTGATGATGGGGCTCTATGCCCTGCCGACCGTTGCGGTGCGCCGCCCCGCTAACCTTTCCATCGTCTGCATCGATAACGAACGGTTCGGCGAAACCGGACGGCAGGTGGCGCACACGGCAGAGGGTGTGGACCTTGCCGGCATCGCACGTGCCAGCGGCTTTCCGCATGTGCTGGAGGTGCACAACGAAACCGGCCTGGATGCGTTGCGGACCGCGATGTACACGGCGGAAGGGCCGTTGTTTGCGCTTATCAAGGTTTCCAGCGACATGCCGCCGGTGGTCATGCCGATTCGCGACGGCTCTATCGGCAAGTCCCGCTTCCGCGAGGCGCTGCTGGGCGAGCGGGGGCTGAAAGAATAGGCAGCGCTCACACCAAAGCAACGCCCGGGCGAAAGATCCCATTCGCCCGGGCGTTGTTGTCAGGTCAGTGGCTCAGAGCCTTCTTGTTTGCCCCCTATACGGGGACGCCCTCAGGCCGCTGTCGTCTTGCCCCGGCGCCGGGAAATCAAGCCGATACCAGCCAAGCCCGCCACCAGCGGCGCCAGCACGGCCGGCTCCGGCACGGCTGCCGGCCCGGGAACCGTGACATCCAGCATATACTCCAGATTCTGGGTTTCGTTGGTGAGGCCGGTCAACTGCGACGTGGCCGCCAGGCGCATCGTCCCCGCCGTCGGATCGAAAAACCCGCTCGGGTCCGTAACCAGAATATCGAAGTCCATCACCAGGTTGGAATCCGCCGTCGTGCCCGTTATAGAAACGTCGGTGGTCTCCGTGATCGTGAACACAAAATTCCCAGTTTCGGATCCGGGTGTGCTTGCCGGGTCGGTCACGGCACTGCGGTCGAACAGGTTGCTGAACGATACGCCATCGTTCACCGATCCCGTCTCCATGACAAGTGGCAGGATGATCGGCGAAATCGGCTCGAAGCCCATCGCCGCCAATTCCTGGGTCGCGGAAAACGCCACCGGGTCGGCGAAGACATCTCCTGTCCGGGCGTCCAACGGGGCGCCAACCATCAGGAGTTGGATCGGTCGGGTCGAAAGCCCGGTGGACGGATCGAACCCTTTCACGTCGAAAAAGCCGAAACTGGCCGTCGCGTCGGTTCCAGGGTCGGCAAACGGTGCGGCCTGTGCCCCGACGGCCATCAGGCCGGCACAAACGCCGGCGCACACGCCGGCTCGCAAGTGGGAGAATATCGCTAACATGCTTAGTCCCTTTTTCGCTCCGGATGATCCCGCCCGCCGGCGGGGACGTCCTCAAGGGGAGCGCATTGCAACATCTCCCCCGAACACCCTATCGGAGGGTATTTGTCAGACATAAGGGCGTCAACCATCCGGCATCGACGCGCTCCGCACCGCGCTTTAGACGGCGGAGAGGCCGCAATTCGTGGTGCTCAAGGTCTCTGCCGAGATGCAGCCGGTGGGTCATGCCGATCCGCGATGCCCTGCTGGGCGAGCGGGGGCTGAAAGAATAGGCAGCGGCTGGGGAGGCGCCGGACAGTCTATACCTCCGGCTTCTCCCCGGAACCCTCCTTCTCCGTTTTCTCCGGCCCCAGCACCGGCCCCATCCGCTGATGCAGGCGGTTCATGAACTCACCGTCATTGTTCGCCAGCAGCAACGGCAATAACCGCGGCACCTCGTCGAGCAGCGGCCCAACCCAGGCATTGTCGGCCTTGGCGAAGGGGTGGAGAACATAGCCGGCCACCTTCTCCGGCTGGCCAGGATGGCCTATGCCGACGCGGACGCGCCAGAAGTGCGGGCCGCAATGCGCATTGATGCTGCGCAGGCCGTTATGGCCCGCCAGACCGCCACTATGCTTCACCCGCACCTTGCCGGGCGGCAGGTCGAGTTCATCGTAGAATACGATGGCGTCGTCGATGGAAAGGTTGTGATACTTCAGCGCCGCCGCGACTGACCGGCCAGACTCGTTCATGAAGGTCTGCGGCTTGAGCAGCAGCACCTTGGCCCCATCCACCCGGATTTCGCTGAACGCGCCGTTAAAGCGCGCGCGAAACGGCGGCGCGTTATAGTGCGCTGCAATTGCATCAAGAAGCCGGAATCCGATGTTGTGGCGGGTGGCCTCGTACTTGGCGCCAGGGTTACCGAGGCCGATCAGCAGGCGCGTCTGGCTCATTCGCGGCCTCGCCCTTCTCCATAGACGACGTTACGCCGCCCGCAGGAAATCCACGTGCAGCGGGGCGCTGGTGACCGGATGGCGTTGCACATCCTGCAGTTTCACCGTTTCGGTCTTGCCGTCGATGGTCAGCGCGATGGTCTGGGTCATCAGCCCTGGAACGCTCAAGGTACGGTTCAGCGCGCGCAACTCGATCGCGATGCTGACCGCATCGCCAGCGCCGCCATAAACGACGCCCGGCACCTTGCCATCGTTGCGGACCGCACGCGCCGCACCTGTGCCGGCGTCGTTGCGGATGGTGGCGTCAAGGCTATTGGAAGCCGCCATGGGAAACTCCTGGAACCATTGTTCGAAATATAAGGCCGCCATGCCGACGATGCGCAGCACCGAGCAGCAGCGAAGCGAGCCTTTTACGCCCGCCCGCTACCGGGCGCAAGAGGGGCAGAGCGTCGCTTCCGCTGGTCCTGCATCCAACAGCTGAAACTTTCAGGCGATTTGGGTATCGTCTGCATTCCATATATGGGCAGCGAATGCCTCCCGAACTTGGCCCGGGATTGTTTCGCCCTGCTGGGTATCGTAGTTGAAGTAGACATATGTCGCCGTGCCTCGCGCGCACAAACGTCCAGTCTGATGGACTTCCTCATACAGTCGGAACGACTTGTTGCCGACATGATCGACCCAGGTGAGCACTTCGGCTTCATGAGCGAAAAACAACTGGGCTGTGTAGTCAATATTCGTGTTGACCAGCGCGACCCGCCACGCAGTGAAACCGAGGTCCGGCGTAATGATGCGGAAGATTTCACGCCGGCCGGCCTCCAGCCAGATCGGCACGAAACAATTGTTGATGTGGCCCGCGCCGTCGGTCTCGGAGACGCGGGGGATGATCGGCGTGCGCAGCATCGGATTCGCTAGCTAACCACGTCGCTATCAAGCCGGCGGTAGGTGCCGCCAAAAAACAGCAGCGGCCGCCGGTCCAACCCCTCGACCCGCAAGGACAGCACCCGGCCAACGAAAATATCGTGATCGCCGCCTGGATATGTCGCTTCGTGGGCACATTCGATATAGGCGACACAGCCGGCCAGCAGTGGCGCGTTGCTCTTCTCGCCCTTGACAAGGGCCAGTTCATCCCACGGCCGCTCGTTCTTGGATGCGAAAATGCCGGAAAGGTCGGTCTGATCCTCCGCCAGTACGTTTACGGAAAAGTGGGAGCAGGCAACAAATTGCTGGTGACAAATGGCTGATTTAT
Organism: Alphaproteobacteria bacterium; assembly: GCA_041687435.1. Taxonomy (GTDB): domain Bacteria; phylum Pseudomonadota; class Alphaproteobacteria; order Bin95; family Bin95; genus JACKII01. The sequence continues at coordinate 32,822 of JAWLBX010000026.1, read as the reverse complement.
CGAGACTAAACAGCACCAGGGGTGGGTCGAGCGACAGCGAGGTGAAAGAACCCACCGTCGCCCCCGCGCGCGCTCCGGCCTCATCGCAGGTGGTGATGATCGTAACACCGGTCGGCATCCGCCCGAGCGTATCGCGATAGGCGCGGGAATCGATGGCGGGTTGTTCGGTCATTAAGGCATTTCCTTGGCGGCAGCGTCATAGTTAGAAGGAAGTTGGCTCGACAAGCCAATTCCATTGCCGCGGAGACTAACGATTGAGGCGCATGACGGGAAGCCCGGCGATAACCCGCCCCCTGCTCTGGCTGAGCGTGACCCATCCGGGCCGCCGCCATGCTGGCAATCAAGTTTACAGTGGCGGCCTGTTGGATGCGCTTGGCACAGCCGGACAACCGGTCACCCTGCTGACCCAGAATGACGGGCCGGCCATTTCCGGCACGACCGTCGAGGTTGTGCCCCTGCCCCGCCTTCGCCACCGGGTGCTGGGAATTGGCAGCCAATGGCCCGCCAGTGTTTGGCAGCTGGCGCACCCTGGCATAACCACTCGCCTGCAAACCTTGCTCTACACCCAAACCTGGCGAGCCTTAGTAATCGACCAGGCGGCGTGCGGTTGGGCCGTGGAGAATGCCGGTCGCCTCGCCTGCCCGCTGATTTATATCGCCCACAATCAGGAAGGTGCGGTCCGTACACAGGTGGCGGAGGGCGAGGCCTCGCCACTCAAGCGCATGATTATGCGGCGCGATGCGGCGAAATATGCCCACCTCGAGGGCGAACTGATTCGCCGCGCTCACCTGATCACCGCCATCACTGCCGCCGATGCCGAAGCCTTCGCCCGCGCACCCGGTTCCGGACGGGTTCTGGAACTGAAACCCGGCTACAGCGGCCCGCGTGTCACGACGCGGACACTCACCGGGGACACGCCGCGCCGGGTTGTGCTGGTGGGCCGGTTCGAATGGGTTGCCAAACAACAGAACCTCCGCCGCTGGGCCGTGGAGGCCATCCCGGTTCTTGCCCGGCAAGGCATTGAGACCGAGGTCATCGGCACTGTTCCCGAAGCGTTGCGTCGGCAATTGCAACGCCCCGGCCTGCAATTTGCCGGCCCTGTCGCCGACCTAGCACCGCATCTCGCCAATGCCCGGTTCGGACTTGTTGCAGAGGATGTCGGCGGCGGTTTCAAGCTGAAGACCCTGGACTATATTTTTCACCGCCTGCCGGTCGCGGCGCTAGCGGATAACCTGGAAGGACAACCTGCTGGCGTAATTGACAACGCGCTTATTGCGGAAACGCCGGCCGGGCTTGCCAGCGGAATAACCGCGGCCATTGACGATCTTGAGTGGTTGAACCGAATGCAGCAGAATGCATTTAATGAAGCATCCGCCGTTTTCGATTGGATGCACCGGGCGCAATCGTTTCTGAATGCGCTCGGTTCTCTGGACTGTCACGAGTAGCCCGCAGCGCCCATGAACCGCGCGTTTCCCAACAGGCTCCGGCAATTCTTCGCCACCATTCAGGTTCCCTGCCCCTACCTGCCGATGCGGACGGAGCAGAAATTGGTGATGGAATTGCGCGGCCCCGACCTGATGCAGATGCACACTGACCTGTCGCGCGCCGGCTTTCGCCGGTCGCATCATCTGGCATACCGCCCCGCCTGCCAGAACTGCCAAGCTTGCGTGCCGGTACGGATCGATACCGATGCCTTTCGGTACAGCCGATCCATGCGCAGAATCTGGAAGCATCAAAGCGATCTCGTAACCGGGTTTGTGCCGCCGGTCGCCAATGCCGAACATTTCTCGCTGTTTCAGCGCTATGTCACCGCCCGCCATGGTAACAGCGAGATGGCGCAGATGGACTGTGCGGAATTTGAAGCCATGGTCTCCGACAGCCCCGTGGACACCTGGCTTCTGGAATTGCGGGATCCGGATACGCATGCCCTGGTCGCTGCTTGCATTTGCGACCGGCTGGGCGACGGCATCTCTGCCGTCTACAGCTATTTCGAGCCGGATGCCAAAGGCAGCCTGGGCAGCCATATCGTGCTGCGCCTGGTTGAAGCGATGCGGCAAGCTGGAAAGCCTTACGTCTATCTGGGCTATTGGATCGACGGTTCGCAGACCATGGCCTACAAGCGCCGATTTCCGGGAATCGAAGCCCTGACTCACGGCCGCTGGCAGGCCATGTCCCCGAAACTGATGGAGAAACCGCGCATGGCGTACTGGCTGTTCAAGTCCGAACCGGGCACTTGGTCCTGGGACGATCAGATCCGCAAACTGCCGGATGGCGAAGGCTGGGATGGCGTGCGCAACCACCAGGCCGCCAACAACATGCGGGCGATGAAAGTGGGCGACCTGGGGTTCTTCTACCATTCGGTGAACGAGCGGGCGATCGTGGGCATCGTCAAAGTGACCAAGGAATTCCATGACGATCCGTCGGACAAAACCGGTAAGTTCGGCATGGTGGAGGTGACGGCGGTCAAGCCAGTCGGCAAGCCGATCACACTGGCCGACATCAAGGCCGATGGCCGCTTTGACGATCTTGCGCTGGTACGGCAGTCCCGCCTTTCTGTCGTGCCCGTCTCGGAAGAGCACTGGAAGGCGCTCTGCGATATGGCAGACGTGGAAGTCTGAATTCCCGCCGCAGTTGCAGCGTTACAATCGCCGTTATTTTGCCTTGCCGCTGTCCCGACCCATGGCGAAAAATTCGGTGTTCGGCCGCATGGAGAGGAAGTTGGCCATGCGGTTGCTGAGGCCAAAAAATGCCGTGACGCCCGCGATGTCCCAAATATCCTCGTCAGAGAAGCCATGGCTGCGCAGGGTCTCAAAATCCGCATCGTCGATGGCTTGCGAATTCTGTGAGACCTTCATGGCAAAATCCAGCATTGCCCTTTGTCGTGGCGTGATATCGGCCTTGCGATAGTTGACAGCAACTTGGTCGGCAATCAGCGGGTTCTTCGCCCGGATGCGCAGGATCGCGCCGTGCGCCATGACGCAATACAGGCATCCATTGCCTGCAGAGGTGGCGACTACGATCATCTCCCGGTCGGCCTTGGAAAGGCCGCTGTCCTTCTCCATCAACGCGTCGTGATAGGCGAAAAAGGCGCGGAACTCATCCGGCCGGTGGGCAAGCGTCAGGAAGACATTGGGCACAAACCCGGCTTTTTCCTGAACCGACAAGATCATGGCCCGGATGTCGTCCGGCAAATCGGTAAGTTCCGGCACGGGGTAGCGGCTGATCGGTGGCGTGGGCATGATGGCGGCTGGCCTTTCTGCGGCAGTGTCTGATTATGGAGCCGAACCCTAATCCATCGCCAGCGCCCAGGCCAAGCCGCCCATTAGCCGCTGGCTTCGCAGCTTTTCCGCGGGCGGTTACGCCCCAGCCAACACACCGGCATAGATATTCATGTCCACATTGCCGCCGCTCAGGACGAGACCGATGGTCTTGCCGACGTTTGCCGCCCGCTCCTGCGTCGCCGCCGCAAGCGGTGCTGCACCCGCCCCTTCGGCGAGTTGGTGGCAATCGGTATAGTAGGCGCGCATGGTGGTCTTGATCTCCGCATCGCTCACCTGAACGATCCGGGCCGCGCCGGCATTGATGATCGCCACGGCGTCGGCAACCGGCACGCGGCAAGCCATGCCGTCGGCCATGGTGTCGGCGCTGTTGGTTGCAACCGGCTTGCCTGCAGCGAACGACAGGGCATAAGCGTTCGCTTCTTTGGAGACGACGCCGACCACCTCCGCCTTGTGCCCAAGGGCGTCACGGGCTGCGATCATGCCGCAAACGCCGGAGCCAAGGCCGATCGGCACATAGACCACGTCAAGATCCGGCTCAGCGGAAAGGAACTCCCAGGAATAGGTCGCGACACCGGCGATCAGTGGCGGCGCAAAGCTCGGCAACAGGTGCAGGCCGTCCGTCTCCGCCCGGGCGATGCAGGCTTCATAGCAGGCCTGGAAATCGTGCCCCTCCTCCACCAATTCTGCCCCGAAGGCACGCATGGCGGCGTTCTTCTCGACGGAGTTGCCATGCGGAATATAGACGGTGGCCTTCAGTCCATAGCGGGCCGCGGCAAGGGCAACGCTCTGCCCATGATTGCCGCGGGTGGCGGTAATGACACCGTTCACGTCTGGCTGCTCGCGGCGTAGCGCGTCCATATAAACAAGGCCGCCACGCACCTTGAACGCGCCGATGGGTGTGTGGTTCTCGTGTTTGACGATGACGCGGGTGCCAAGGCGCTTTGCAAGTAACGGCCAGCTGATTTCAGGCGTTGGCCGCATGTGCGAATGCACCAGGGCGGCTGCGGCCTCGATGGCAGCGCGGTCGGGCAAACTCATGGCGGCAAATATTCCCGGGTCGGACAGGGGAAAGAATGGTGACCCCGACAGGATTCGAACCTGTGACCTACGGATTAGGAATCCGGCGCTCTATCCTGCTGAGCTACGGGGCCGTGCGCGGAACTATAGCGGCGCGGGCGGGCGGGCGCCAATGCTTAAGCGAAATCCGGGTTTGGCTGGCCGGGGAAATACCCATCGAGGAACTCCTCCGGCATGGTGAACTCGCCTTCTCGGATTCGTTCCGGCAGATCCTCAAATACATCGGCCGTCCAATCCTCGCCGCGGTCGGCAACAAGATCGGTTACGCCCATATAGATGAGAACCTCGCTCAACAAATCGGAATCGATACCGACTTCCATCGCCCTGTCCCAAGCCTCTAGAAAGAGATCGAGGGCGATTTTCTTCTGCCGGTCCGGGCTCAATTGACTCTCGGCCATGGATCGCCCCTTCGTGTACGGGGTAGGAGTAAACAAAAGATATAGGTAACACTAAGCGGATTCGAAGGCCCGTCACTGGAAAAATGGCCGAAATGCTTCCAAAACCGGTGCAAATCTGGTTTGCAGATCGTGCCTGGACCCCGCATCCGCATCAGCTTGCGTTGTTGGAATCAGGCCGCCGCGGCGAGAGCGCGCTGCTGGTCGCACCGACCGGTGGCGGCAAGACTCTGGCCGGATTTCTGCCCTCGATTGCGGATCTCATCACCCGCGGCATACCCGATGGCCTGCACACTTTATACATCTCTCCCCTGAAAGCGCTGGCTGTGGATATCCACCGCAACCTGGAAGTGCCAGTTGCCGAAATGGGGCTGCCGATCATCATTGAGACCCGCACCGGCGACACGCCCGCAAGTAAGCGGGTCCGGCAAAAGACTGATCCACCGCATTTTCTTTTAACCACCCCCGAATCCCTGGCGCTGCTGCTGTCCTACCCGGAGGCCCCGGCCATGTTCGCCGGCGTGCGCGCCGTGATTGTCGACGAACTGCACGCGTTGACCGACAACAAGCGCGGCGATCTGCTGGCCCTCGGCCTCTCACGGTTGCAGGCGCTGGCGCCCGGACTGCGACGTGTTGGCCTCTCCGCCACCGTGGCGGACCGTGAGGCGTTGCAGCGCTGGCTATCGCCAACGGCGGGCCGGGCAGATGATGTGCGGTTGGTGATCGGCCGCGGCGGCGTCAAACCGGACATCACGATCATGGTGCCGGAAGGGCGCATGCCCTGGTCCGGCCACATGGCGCTCTATGCCATCGAGCCAGTCTATAAGGCCCTGTGCGAACACCAGACCAGCATCGTCTTCGTCAACACGCGCGCGCAGGCGGAACTGATCTTCCAGGCGCTCTGGCATCTGAACGAGGACAACCTGCCGATCGCCCTGCACCACGGCTCCCTCTCCGCCGAACAGCGCCGGAAGGTTGAGGCGGCCATGGCCAGGGGCGACCTGCAGGCGGTGGTGGCGACATCCTCCCTCGATCTGGGGATCGATTGGGGCAATGTGGACTTGGTGCTGCAGATCGGCGCCCCCAAAGGCGTATCGCGCCTGTTGCAGCGCATCGGCCGTGCCAATCACCGCCTTGGCGAGCCTTCCAAAGCCATCCTGGTGCCGGCCAATCGGTTCGAACTGCTGGAATGTCAGGCGGCGCTGGATGCTATCAACGCCGGTCAGTTGGACGGCCTGCCGCCTCAGCCGGGCGGGCTCGATGTGTTGGCACAACATATCGTTGGCATGGCCTGCTGCGGCCCATTTTATCCGGATGACCTTTATACGGAAGTCACAAAAGCCGGCCCTTATGCCGATCTCTCGCGCCAGGATTTTGACGATGTGGTCGGTTTCGTCGCCACCGGCGGCTATGCGCTCGGCGAGTACGAGCGCTATCAGCGCCTGCGCCCGGCCGGCAGCGGCCGGCTGGGTATCGCCCATCAGCGCTTTGCCCGCGCCTACCGCATGAATATCGGCACCATCGTCGAGTCCCCTACCCTGAAGGTCCGAGTCGGCGGTCGCGTCGTGGGAGAGGTGGAGGAGATTTTCGTGCAGGGCCTTGTGCCCGGAGATACGTTCATGTTCGCCGGCCAAGTTCTGGAATTTCTCGGCGTGCGCGAGATGATGGTCGCAACCCGGCGTGCGAGCAGCGAGGCGCCGAAAGTGCCGGCCTATGGCGGCGGCCGTCTGCCGCTCACCACCCATCTGGCGAACGGCGTGCGTGCGATCCTGTCGGACTCGCGGCGCTGGCAGGGCATGCCGGCGGATGTGCTGGAATGGCTGCGCATGCAACGTTGGCGAAGCGCCCTGCCGAACCCCGGGGGCTTGCTAGTAGAAACCTTTCCACGCGGCGACCAGTGTTACCTGGTAGCCTATTGTTTTGAAGGAAGAAATGCACATCAAACGCTCGGCATGCTGCTGACCCGGCGGATGCAGCGCGCCGGCCTCGGGCCGCTGGGCTTCGTCGCAACTGACTATGTCATCGCCATCTGGTCCCTTGCCGAACCGCACGACATGGAAGACCTGTTCGCGGAGGACATGCTGGGCGACGATTTGGAGGAATGGATGGCGGAAAGCTCCCTTCTCAAACGTACCTTCCGCAATGTCGCCGTGATTGCCGGCCTGATCGAGCGCCGCCATCCGGGACAGGAAAAAAGCCGGAAGCAGGTTACCTTTAACGCCGATCTGATCTACGACGTCCTCCGCCGGCACGAGCCCGATCACCTGCTGCTGCGCGCGACCCGCCGGGATGCTGCCCGCGGCCTGACCGACATCGGCCGGCTGAGCGAGTTCCTGGCCCGCGCCCGCGAGCGCGTCGAATGGCGCCGTTTGGATCGGGTGTCACCGCTGGCAGTGCCGGTGCTGCTGGAGGTCGGGCGGGAAAGCGTCTATGACAACGCTGCACTTGACCAATTGCTGCGCGAGGTTGAGACGGACGATGCCGACACCCTGATAGCCGAGGCTATGGCGGGCGATGCCCGGCAGACCGTGCTGGATATTTGATCCATCCGGCTGCAGGAATGATCCTGACAGCTCGTGATTGCGTAGGCTATCGGTCAACACGACACCTTGCCTTCCCGAAGCCGCGCGTGCACATCGTGGAGCGATGACAATGACCGACCTCGAAAAAACCCGCAAACGCCTGCTTTTCCGGGCGTGGCACCGGGGCACCAAGGAAAGCGACTTGATTCTCGGCCGCTTTGCCGACGCATACCTCGCCGAAATGACGGTGGAGGAATTGGCGGATTTTGAGAAAGTGCTGGATCGGATCGATCCCGAACTGATGGATTGGATCACGGGCCGCGAGCCCGTGCCGGCCAATCTCCGCACCCCCCTTCTGGACAGGCTACTGGCGTTCCGACCAAGCATATGAGTGACACTGCAATCCTGAGCCAGCCGCCCAAACTGGATGCGCAGGCCTTTCGGCTGCCCGGCCGCCTGACGCTTGCCGGTGCGCCGGAGGGAGCAGACGCCCGTTGGCTCGCGCAGGCGCTGGCCGATCCGCACATGCCGTGCGTGCTGGCTGTGGCATTGGACGAGGAAAGGGCGCTGCGGTTGCTCGCAGGCGTGCGTTTCTTCGCGCCGGAAACCGATACGCTGTTCCTGCCGGCCTGGGATTGCCTGCCTTATGACAGGTCCAGCCCGCAAGCGGATGTCCTCAGCGCCAGAATCGAGGCGCTCGGCCGACTGGAGAGACAGGCGCCGCGGTTGCTGGTCACAACGGTCAATGCGTTTGTCCAGCGCGTGCCGCCACGCTCGTTCTTCGACGGCGCCCAGTTCAAAGCACAAAAGGGCGGACAGCTCGATCTGGAGCAGTTGACGGCGTTTCTCAATGCCAACGGCTACAACAGGACCGATACGGTGATGGAGCCGGGCGAATATGCTGTGCGCGGCGGTCTGATAGACCTTTATCCGCCTGCAGAGGAAGAGCCGCTGCGGCTCGACCTGTTCGGGGATGAGATCGAGAGCATCAGACGCTTCGATCCTCTCACCCAACGCTCGACCGGCGTATTGGACGAGTTTGCCATTGCGCCCATGAACGAGTTGCGGCTGACCAAGGATGCGATTGAGCGCTTCCGTGTCGGCTATCGCACCGCTTTCGGCATACCGGGGCCGGATGACCGGCTCTACGAAAGTGTGAGTGCGGGCCGGCGGCACCCTGGCATGGAGCACTGGCTGCCGCTGTTCCATGACCATATGGCCACCTTGCTCGACTACCTGCCCGGCGATGCCGCCCTCATTTTGGACGATCAGTTTGCAGAAGCGCAGCGCGCCCGTTTCGACACCATTGCCGACCATTTTTCTGCGCGCGTGCAACTGAGCGAGACCATGGGCGCCGGCGAAGGCGGTATCTATAGGCCGCTGCCGCCGGACCGGCTTTATATGACGCCCGACGAATGGTTTGCGTTGGCTGATGAACGTGCCGTTGCAACTTGGCATCGCTTCGCGGCCGACGACAGCCATGGTGGTGAGGTCTATGATCTGGGCGCACGGCGGGTGCGCGATTTTGCCGAAGCGCGTATCCAGGGCGATGCTGAGCTTTATGCCGCCGTAGCCGAACGCATCCTACTGGAATGGAAGCACGGGCGGCGGGTTCTAATCGCCGCCTATTCCGCCGGTGCCGCGGCGCGCTTGTCCGATCTGCTGCGCGACCGGGCCGGGCTGGAGAGTCAGGCTGCCGGAAACGGCGTTAAACTTCCGCAACTTGCGACCACGGTCTGGGAACTGGAACACGGCTTCCAGAGTGATGGCCTCGTCGTGTTTAGCGAACAGGATTTGCTGGGCGAGCGGATCAGCCGCCGCGCCCGCCGCCGCCGCCGCGCCGACCAATTCCTGACCGAGGTCAGCGAGATCGCGGAAGGCGATCTTGTGGTCCACCTTGATCACGGCATCGGCCGATACGAAGGCCTGGAGACTGTTAGCGCCGGCGGTGCGGCGCACGATTGCCTGAAACTCATTTATTATGACGATAATAAACTCTATGTGCCTGTTGAAAACATTGAAGTTTTAAGCCGGTATGGCGCAGATCACGGCGCAGTGCAGCTGGATCGGCTGGGCAGTGCGAACTGGCAATCGCGCAAGGCGAGGCTGAAGGACCGCATTCGCGACATGGCGGCGGAACTGATCAAGACCGCGGCCGCCCGCACCGTGAACGAGGCGGACGCACTCCTGCCGCCTGAAGGGGCGTGGGCGGAGTTTTGCGCCCGCTTCCCGCACGCCGAAACCGACGACCAGATCAAGGCTATCGACGACGTTCTCGACGATCTCGCGAGCGGCCGGCCAATGGATCGCCTAGTCTGCGGCGATGTCGGCTTCGGCAAGACCGAGGTTGCCCTGCGCGCGGCCTTTCTGGCGGTGATGGAAGGTTTCCAGGTAGCCGTCGTCGTGCCGACCACCCTGCTGGCACGGCAGCACTACAAAACATTTGCCGAGCGGTTCCAGGGCCTCCCAGTGCAGATTGAGCAACTGTCGCGTTTGGTTACCGGCAAGCGTGCGGCGGAGGTTAAAAAGGGGCTGGCTTCCGGTCAGGTCGACATCATTGTCGGGACGCACGCCCTGCTATCCAAAACAATTCAGTTTAGCAGATTGGGGCTATTAATTGTTGACGAGGAACAACATTTCGGCGTTTCGCACAAGGAGCGTCTGAAGAAGCTGCGCGCCGATATCCATGTTCTGACGATGACCGCCACACCAATCCCCCGCACCCTGCAACTGGCGCTGTCCGGCGTGCGCGAGATGAGCCTGATCGCGACGCCGCCAGTCGACCGGCTGGCAGTGCGAACCTTCGTGCAGCCCTATGATCCGCTGGTGATCCGCGAGGCGGTCCAGCGCGAACTGTTCCGCGGCGGCCAGGTGTTCTATGTCTGCCCGCGCGTCCGCCATCTGCGACAGGTTGAGGAGCAGGTACGGGAATTGCTGCCCGAATTGAAGGTCGCGGTAGCGCACGGCGGCCTGCCCCCCAGGGAACTGGAAGACGTGATGAACGGCTTCTACGATCGCAAATTCGATATGCTGATCGCTACCAACATCATCGAAAGCGGCCTGGATATTCCGAACGCCAACACAATGATCGTTCACCGGGCGGATATGTTTGGCCTGGGGCAGCTTTACCAAATCCGAGGACGCATCGGCCGGGGCAAGGTGCGGGCCTATGCCTATCTGACACTGCCGAACGACGTAACCATCACCAAGACCGCCCAGCGCCGGTTGGAGGTCATGCAGACATTGGACCATCTGGGGGCCGGCTTCACCGTAGCCAGCCATGACCTGGACATTCGCGGTGCCGGCAACCTGCTTGGCGAGGAACAATCCGGCCAGATTCGTGAGGTTGGGATCGAACTCTACCAGCAAATGCTGGAGGAAGCGGTGGCCGAAGCCCGCGATGGCGGCGTTGCTGCAGGCGGGCGGGACGAACGCTGGACGCCTACGATCAATATTGGCACATCCGTTTTGATCCCAGAAAGTTATGTTCCGGAATTGAATATCCGTCTGAATCTATACCGCCGCCTTTCGGTGATGACATCTCGCAGTGAGATCGACGGGTTCGCGGCGGAATTGGGCGACCGGTTCGGCCCTGTCCCTGATGAAGCCAAGAACCTGTTGGAGGTCATTGCGATCAAGGCGCTCTGCCGGCAGGCGATGATCGAGAAGATCGACGCCGGGCCGAAAGGCGCGGTCCTGAGCTTCCGCAACGACCAATTCCCAAACCCGTCGGGCTTGGTGCAATTCCTGCAACGGCAGGACGGTAAGGCGAAACTGCGCCCGGATCATAAGCTGGTGGTGACGCGCGACTGGCCCAAACCGCAAAGCCGTCTGAATGGCGTCGCGCGCCTGACTGAGACACTGGCAAAACTGGCGGCGGCGGGGTAGCGGCCTGCCACTGCCCGCTCAAACGGCCGGGAACCCGGTTATCTGGAAGAACGGGTTGTAGCCCTGCCGCCACTTGTAGTGTGCCGACAGGTAGACCCGGTTGGCGCCCGGTGTCGGGTTGAACACCAGCCGGCTAACGCCGCCCGGCAGGTTGAATTCGACATAGGCCGAAACTCCCTGGCAGAGCGAGGCGAGAGCACTGTCCTTCACCATGGTGTCGGTCAGCAGTCCCAGCTCTGCCGCCTTCAACTGCTCGAACAGCACCCGACGAGCGCCCGAATCGTTGCGCAGCCCTGCTTCCGGGTTGTCGGAGGTGAGGATATTGCGCAGCCGGCGGGTCATCTGGCCGCTTTGCAGGATGCGGTTTCCGATACCGGCAACATGATCGGGCGGGGCGGGTACTGCTGGCAGCCAGCCCGCATTGTTCGAGTGGTTGCCCTGGTAGTGCAGCCCTCGCTGCCGACCGGCAATCGGCCCGGACCAAGCCATACTGTTCTCCGGCACGCACATCGCCGTGGTCAGCGCGCCGACGGTCCACAACGCGCGCTCGGCCCGGATTTCTCCCAGCACGGCATCGACCCGGCCGCGAACCACGCCGGGCAGATTGGCATGGGCGAGCGTGTTCGGCACACCCTTTGCGCGGCTCATGACAACGCCGGCTGACTGCGCCAATTGGTCGAAGCCCTGCTGCTCGGCAGCGTCCATTGCGATGGCGTGGTCGGGTTGGAGGTTCGCCACCAGCGCGGCTTCGATATGGCCACGAAAGCGCTGCAGCAAGGGCGCACCGCCCAACGGCCGGCCGCGATTGCCGTATTGCTGGATGACTTCTGCCAGGATCGCCTCGCGAACATCGATGACGGATGGCCGTTCGAAATCGGTGGCGCTGACCACTCCCAGAACATCGTTGCGGATGTTCTTGTGCCCGGCCGCGATCCCGGCATCGGTGCCGATCCGTGTGCGCAGGTCGACATAGAAGGCGGCTTGATTTACAAAGCCGTCCCGATACTCGCCAGTATCCGGATTGTAATCGACCCGTTCCACCGTGATCTGCCGTTGCAGCACCGGCCTCGCCGGGTGCGCCAAGGCCGCCCGCGCCGCCTGCCGCTGCAGCGCCAGCAAGCGCTGCGAGCCGGGATTGCCGGTAGCTTTTTCCTGCAGGCTCTGCATCAACCGTGCGCCAAAGGGCATCGTCACTCGGGACGGTCGAGCCACGCCCGCCTGCGAGCGCGGCTCTGTTGCGGGGCGATGCAGAACCAGCCGGGATGTCAAAATATCCCTACCGCGCCACCAGCGGCGCCTGACCAAGGTGCTGGCCACCGTCGGTAAGCAGGAACTCTCCGGTGATATGGCGGGCGCCATAGAGGAACCACACGACGGCCTCTGCCATGTCCTCCGCAGTACCGCCGGGCTTGTGCAGGGCAGTGCCGCGGGCGAGTGCGTTGCGGGTTGCCTCGTATTTTTCCTCGCCCATACCCTGCTTCAGCCACTCGCCGATGACGAATCCCGGGCAAACCGTGTTCACGCGGATTTCTGGCCCCAGCACACGCGCCAGCGACAGCGTCATCGTGTTGAGCGCGCCCTTGCTGGCGGCATAGGCAATGGATGAGCCAACGCCCATAACCCCTGCCACTGATGAAATATTCACGACCGAGCCGTTGCCGCCGGCGCGCATATGCGGTTCGCAGGCACGGGTCATCATGAATGCGCCGACCACGTTCAGGTGGTAGATGTTGTGGAAGTCCTCTTCCGAAAGGCCAGCCAGATCGGCATGGTCGACGAACTTTGTCGTGCCGGCATTGTTTACCAGACCGGTAATTTTGCCGAATTTCTTCATCGCCTCGTCCACCAGCAGCAACCGGTCGGCCTCGCTGCCGACATCGGCCTGACAGACCAGCACCTGGACGCCATGGGCCCGGCAATCGGCAGCCACCTTTTCAGCCGCATCGGCGCTTTTCGAATAGTTGATGACCACGTGGCCGCCGTTCGCGGCCAACAGGCGCACGGTGGCGGCCCCGATGCCGCTGGAGGAACCGGTGACGACGGTGACGGTGTCTTTGATGGGCAGCATGGACGAAATGATCCCTGGAAGCGTTTGCGGAGTGATGAACCTCTGTCCAGCATAGCGCTGCGATTGCGATTGACGAAACGCTTTGATCGCACGCCGGAAATCGCCGCTGACGCACTACCTCAAACGCACTTATAAGGAAACCAGCGCAGCGCGAATTCTTGCGCGTCGCGCCTGTGTTCGAAGCGGAAGGTGGCGACAGTATCCTCGTTCAGGTCGATGACCCAGCGGCCCTTGCAGTGCTTCTCGCACCATGCCGCCATCGGGCGCACGTCCCGGTTTTCCCGCGGCCAGCCGAGGCTGCGGGAGCCATCCAGCGCCTTGAGGATGCGCACCGGCTGCCAGCCCGCCTGCCTCGGCATTGTCACCCCTCTGCCAACTTTGCCAGAAGTCTGGCGTTGGAGCGGAGGCCGTGGTGGAAGCAAACCTGCTCGAACTTTTCGTTCGGACTGTGAATCTGGTCGTCGTTCAGGCCAAAACCCATCAGCACGCTATCCAGCCCCAGAATGCGTTTCATCTTCTCCACAACAGGAATAGACCCGCCGGAGCCTACCGATACCGCCGGCCGGCCGAATTCGTCCGCCAGGGCGGCGCGGGCAGCCTGCAATTGTGGCAGGTCGAGCGGAACTTCCATGGCGGGCGCACCGTGCAGGTCCGACACCTCCACCTTGGCGCCCGCGGGCGCCCGTTCCTCGCAGAACTGCTGAAACGCACGAACCACCTGTTCCGGATTCTGCTTGCCGACGAGTCGGAAAGAGACTTTCGCGAACGCCTCCGAGGCAATCACGGTTTTGGAGCCGGGGCCGATGTAGCCGCCCCAGATGCCGTTGATATCCGCAGTCGGCCGTGCCCAGAGCCGCTCCAGCGCACCACGCTGCGCCTCGCCGGCGGGAGCCGAGAGGCCGACATCGGCCAGAAATGCGGCCTCGTCGAACCCAAGGGCATCCCATTCCGCCTTTTGCTCCATGGAACGTTCTTCGACGCCGTCATAAAAGCCAGGAAGCTGGATTCGCCCTTGGTCATCAGTCAAATCGCCGAGGATTTTGGCGAGCGCATTGATCGGGTTCAACGCGCTGCCACCGTAAAGACCGGAATGCAGGTCACGGCTCGGGCCGGTCAACTTGACCTCCGTATAGGCCATGCCGCGCAGCATGGTGGTGATGGCCGGCGTATCCACGTCCCACATGCCCGTGTCGCAGACGACAGCGATATCCGCCTTGGAGAACTCGTCCCGGTTCGCCTCCAGAAATGGCACCAGCGAGGGCGAGCCGCATTCCTCCTCCCCCTCCAAAAACACCGTGACTCGGCAGGGCAGATTGCCATGAACGGCGTGCCAGGCGCGAAAGGCTTCGAAGAACATCATCACCTGGCCCTTGTCGTCCACAGCGCCGCGGGCGACGATCCGCGGCCCGTGCGGGCCATCGACCAGCACGGGCTCGAACGGGCCGGTTTTCCAAAGCTCTAGCGGATCGGGCGGCTGCACATCATAATGGCCGTAATAGAGCACATGCGGAGCATCCGGGCCGGCGCCATCATGATGCGCAACGACCACGGGATGCCCCGTCGTCGGCCGGATTTCTGCCTTGAAACCGCACTCGCTCAGACGGTCGGTAGCCCATTGTGCTGCCCGTAGACAGTCATCCTTATAGGCCGGGTCAGTGCTGATCGATGGAATGCGCAGGAAGTCGAACAGCCGGCCGAGCGAACCGTCGAGATCGGCATCGGCATGGGCGAGGACAGCGTCGATGGGCTGGGACATGGGGTTGCTCCAAACGGCGGCATAACGGGGACGGTAAAACTTGGTGGCCATATTAAATGCTTGCCGGACCGATACAATCGGCGCCCGTTAAAATGCTGCACCCTGTTCGCGGTGAAGCCGGACGAGCGCCCTGTTATAGGCAAGCATCACGTCTTTCTCGTGAACAAATCCGACCAGACGGCGATTGCGGCGGTTGTCGACAACGGGAATGTTCTCTTCCTGGACGGTCTCCATCAAGGTGATGGCGTCTTGCAGATTGTCACCCGCTTCCAGCATTGGCGGGTGACGGCGGGCGACATCGGCGGCTATAACCAAGTCATCGAGGATGTGATCGAAGGCCGCTTCTTCATCCAGATCGCTGAGAACAATAGTGCCGAATAGCCGCCCATCCTCTGCCAAGACGAACAGCTCGCCATAAGGGGCGGTGCGCAGGTAAAGGCGCAAGTCAGCCAAGCCGGTATCGAGCCCGACCCAGGAGAATTGCGTACTCATCAGAGTATCCACCCGCTGCGTTTGCAGCAAATCAGCCTCGATCCGGCCGGAAACGTCAACGCCCTTCCGCATGAGCGAATCGCGGAAAAAGCTGCTGCCATGCCATTGGCTGGTGATGACGCTGGCGATCACCGTGCCCAGCATCACAGCCATGGTCAGTTGATAATCGCCCGTAAGCTCGAAGATGATCAGGATGGTCGAGATAGGGGCGCCCAGGACAGCGCCGGCGACAGCGCCCATGCCAACCATGGCGTAGGCGCCTTCCCCTGCGAACACTGCAGCTTGGTCGATGGGCACAATATAAGGCGCCGCCGCGCCTGCAATGGTACCCACGGCACCGCCGAGAACTGCGCCGAGGAATAGCGATGGCGAAAAAACGCCACCGCCAAAGCCGCTGCCGATCGTCAGCGCGGTTGCTGCCGTCTTGGCCACGATCAGCGCCAGCAGCAGCCACAGCGCCAATTCACCCTTCAGCGCGTCGTCGGTGGTGCCATAGCCCACTCCCAGAACCTCCGGAAAGGCAATCGCGATCAAGCCGACGCCAAAACCACCGATTGCAGGGCGGAACCACACCGGCACCGGAAGGCGCTCCATCCCATTTTCGACAAGGCTGACGGCGCGAATGAATGCGACCGCCAGGATCGCGGCGGCAACGCCTACAATCGCGAATGCCGGAAACTCCAGATTTGAGAACTCGTAGGTTGGGATGATGAAGGCGGGAAAATCGCCATACATCCAGCGCGAGATAACCGTGGCGACCAGCGATGCAACGACAATGGGCGCGAAGGCGGTCAGCGCGTAATGACCTATCACCACCTCCAACGAAAAAAAAACGCCAGCAAGTGGCGCATTGAACGAAGCAGCGACCGCGCCGGCTATTCCACAGGCCAGCAGAGTGCGGGCGTGATTGCGAGGCAGACGCATGGATTTGGCAATCCGCGAGCCAATGGTTGCACCCAGATGCACGATTGGGCCTTCCCGACCTGCAGAGCCGCCAAAACCCAGCGTGGCCGCGTTGGCGATGGCGCCTCTGATCCCCTGCGTCAGAGACATTTTGGCACCATGTAGCGCACTGGCCTCCATCACCTGCGGCACTGCGACCGGCCGCCGGCCAGGAACGCAGTGATGGATGAACAGGCCAACGATCAAACCGCCCAACGCCGGTGCGACCAGGCGCTGCCACCACGGCAGGCCGACGGCAAAATCAATCAGGTCGTCGGCAGCGGTGCCGAATGCCACCCATTGGAAAAGCCCGAGCAGTTCGCGAAAACCGGCGGCGGCGAATGCGGCGGCCAAACCGGTAGCAATGGCCAGCACCATAAGCAGCGTCTGTTCATGGTGCACCAGCCCCCGGACACCGGTGACCGCCTGCGACCGGATCGTTCCGCCGTTTAACGGCATTGCCCAATCGAGCCCTCCGCACAGCGCCGGCGGCCGTCGACCCACAGGGCGCCCGAAAGATCCGCTTCCAACAGGTCGGCACCGCGCACACGAGCCTCGGTGAAATCGACACCGCGGAGATCGGCGCGGAACAGACGGGCACGGCTCAAATCGGCGCCACGCATGGAGGCATCGCGCAAGTCGGCGTTGGTGAAATCCGCCTCGCGTATATTGGCACCATCCAGCCGCACCCGTAGCATTTCAGCGTGGATGAATTTGGCACGGCTGGCATCGACACCGGACAGATTCGCGTCTGTCAGGTTGCCCCGGCTGAAAGTGGCATCCTTCAGCTTGGCGCCGCTCAGATCCATGCCGGAGAAGTTGCGTTCGTCGAAATAACACCGGGTCCAGTCGACACCCGGTCCGGCAGGGTCGACACATTCGGCACGGGCTGGCGTGGCCATGGCCAGCAAGCAAAGACCGGCAAGGGCCAGCCGAACCAAAGCCTGCATATTACCCCTCATCCCGCCCTGCGGCGTATTCCGATGGTCCGCCCGACCTTTTCAGGCCGGGGCAGATCTTTGTGAACCTGCATGACTGCTTCCAGCCGATCCAGCATCTCCGGCGCAAACGGGGCAGAGCGGCGCTTGCTCATATCGATATGCATGGTGATCAGTTCGTTGGTCGCGGCCAGATAACCTTCGGTTGCATGGTACATTTCGTGGAAATAGTGAATTCGTTTTTCATCATAGTCGAGGAGATAGGTCTTGAAGGCAAGCGGATCGCCCTCCAGCACTTCCCGATCATAGGTAATGTGACCTTCCAGGGTAAAGGTCGAGAAGTTGTATTTGTTTTTATATCCCTCTCCCAGGCCGATATGATCGAAAAATGCATCGGTGGCGTAATCAAATGCGAGGACGTAAAAGGCAACATTCATATGGCCATTGTAGTCGATCCATTCGGGCCGCACGATATCCGTATGAACCGCAAGGGGGGATGCTGCCGTCATCGCTCTCAATCACTCCGTCACGTTTGAGCCAGTTTATGAACCGCCGCTTTGGCACCGTCTCAGGACATATGGCCATCGCCGATGCATTGTCGATGCTGTATCTGTATCTTGCATAACACGAAGTCGGCAGAACGCCATGCCAATGGGGCAATTCGCCCGCAAATATCCCGCCCGCAGAGCTCATAATTCCACCTGCCGGGTTGCGGGGCGCGCGGCTCTTGCCCGTACTGCCGCGGCACCGCTAAAGTTTGCGTAATTCGGCAAGCCTTCGGGCGTCAAACGAGGAAACTGCACCTATGGAAATCGGCGTCGCCTTCCCCCAGGTCGAAATCGGGACCGATCCCATCGCTATCCGTGATTTCGCGCAGGCGGTGGAGGGGATGGGCTTTCAGCACATTTCCTGCATCGATCACGTGCTGGGCGCACGGCAGCCGAACGAGGTTCCCTGGTCGGTCAACTACACCCGTGACCGGCAATTTCATGAGCCGCTGGTGCTGTTCGGCTTTCTCGCCGCCGTCACGCAGAAAGTCCGCATGGCAACGGCCATCCTGATCCTGCCGCAGCGCCAGACTACACTGGTGGCAAAACAGGCGGCGGAGGTGGACGTGCTGAGCCAGGGCCGGCTGACGCTGGGCGTCGGCATCGGCTGGAACGAGATCGAATACGTTGCGCTGAACGAGAATTTCCGCAACCGCGCCCGCCGCTATGAAGAACAGTTCGAGGTGTTACGTCAGCTCTGGACAAATGAACTGGTCACGTTCAAGGGCAAGTATCACGAAATCAATGACGCGGGCATCAACCCCTTGCCCGTTCAGCAGCCTATCCCGCTCTGGATTGGCGCGTTCGAGGATGTGGCGGTGGAGCGCGCCTGCCGGATTGCCGACGGCTGGTTCACCAAACCCTGGATGCTGCCGGACGATGATGGCAAGCGCGTGCTGGACCAGGTGGATGGCTGGCTCGATAAGTACCAGCGGGATAAGGCGAAGTTTGCAGTAAACGCCGTTGCGCTGGCAAAGCGGGGCTCGGTTAACCAATGGGTTGACGATACGGAGGCCTGGCGCGAAATGGGCGTCAGTCACTGCACCTTCCGCACCATCGACGCGCCATTCGAGACCATTGACCAACACATCGCAGCCTGCCGCACCTACGCCGATGCGATCGGCCTGAAAGGCTGATCGAACCAACCCGAACGGTTTGAAGCGGCACCGCTACCCGCAGCGCCCGGACGCCCGGACGCCCGGAATGGCGTTCGGGAATTAGCCACCCGCCGGCATAGTAGTGAGGCAGTACGGTAAAATAATATTCATGACCAAAAGGGCGTAATTCATACAGGAACACAATATTTAGGCATAAAATCTCTGTCATTTTGCTGGGAGATGAGGAAAACATACAAGCCTAGACCCCAAGCGCCAACATTTCGATCCAGTGCTATCGCATAGTAACGATTTGTTTTGGTTATAAATTTTAATATCATACATTTTGTATGTTGCGCCCTCGACTTTTGAGTGCAAGCATCATCAATGCTGATCAAAACTATGATACCTCAGGGGGTACAAAAACCGCACTCCGAACCGATCAGTAGCGGCGATTCCCGTTTTCAAGTGCGATTCCTTCCTGCGTGGTCATGACTTGAAACGCTTGAGTCCAAGGAGGAAACCAAATGGCTCTCTATGAACGTGTGAAAGTGGATAACGGTGCCGATACCGTGGACGGCGCCGACATTGCAGAACTTTTCATCATCTCCAATTCCAACAACAATGCGGAAACGATCCGCTTCTATGATTTCGAATACGGCTCGGATCTGCTGCATTTCGGCAGCCGTAATTCTGGCGATACGCTTATCGATTGGGTCGATGACGACGGGGACGGCAACGCCAATGACCTGCGCATCATCATGGACGATCAGGAGTTCATTTTGGTCGATCTCGCCAACCAGATCGACGCGCCGACGGTCTATCGCTTCGAGCAGGATTTCGAGACGGACACCGCAAACTGGAATGATGCCAACAGTGGCTGGTATGGAACGGTTTCCCAGGTTGCGAGCGGCACTGACGGCATTGCCTCCGCCAGCGGCGATTTCCATGCCGTGTTGGAGGGCGACAACAGTTCGGCTCCCTTTGACTCTTTGCTCAATCAGGGGGCAATACCTTTTGACGAACACACGGTTTCGCTCAAAATCTACCTCGATCCGCAAGCCGATGGCGGTTCCGGTTGGGCGGATGGCGAAGGGTTCGATTATTCTGTAGCGGCAAGCAATGCGAGCGATGGCCATCTGCGAGATTACATCTTCCATGTAACCCAGGATAGCAGCAGCGGTGAAATGTATGTCGGTGCATCGAACAACAGCAACTTTGCACCCCGCGAAGACTTGGATATCCTCGCCAACAATGCAGTGATTGCAGAGGACGGATGGTACACATTCGAACATCGGTTCTATGAGAACAATCTGGGCGATCTTGCAGTCGATTTTTCGGTCCTGGATGATGACGGCACATTGATTTTCCAGGAAACGCGCACCGACACGAACGATGATATCAGCAACGCCAGTGGCGATGCCCGATACGCTTGGTTCACCTTTATCGACGTGGATGGCGGCATCGCCGTTGATGACATGGCGATTACCTACGAAGCCGACCAATCCGTCCCGGTGCCGGCCGCTGACGATCTGTTCTTCGTCTGACGGGGCTGATACCTGATCGTTACTGTCCGACCGGCCGCGCCGATCACCCGCCGGCCGGTCGGATAAAACGGCTGAGCCGCCTTGACGTGAGTGGCAAAGGCCCGCATTCGTTCGCAGCCTCGCAGGCGTGGGCCTGACAGTCCAGCGCCGGCGCACAGTCCTCAGCCAGTTGCTGGAGCCTTTGCCGTCATGACCGCACCGTTGGAGGGCGTCCGCGTCCTTGATCTGACCCGGTTCGTATCCGGGCCGCACGCCACCCAGATGATGGGCGATTTCGGCGCCGATGTGGTCAAGGTGGAACCACCGGGTACCGGCGACGCGACCCGCGCGCTGGACCGTATGGCAGGGAAGCCGGACAGCCTGTTCGCCATCACGCTCAACCGCTGCAAGCGCAGCCTGGCGCTGGACCTTTACGCCGACGACGGCAAGGCAGTGCTGGCCGATCTTGCCAAGGTCGCCGATGTGATGGTGGAGAATTTCCGTCCCGGCACGCTGGAACGGATGGACTTCGGTTGGGACCGGCTACACGAGTTGAACCCGCGGCTGATCCTGGTCCGCATTTCGGGCTTCGGCCAAACCGGCCCCTGGGCGGAGCGCGCCGCCTACGACCCGGTCATCCAGGCGCTGAGCGGCTTGCAGGAACTGACCGGCCCGGCGGATGGCCCGCCGACCGTCGCCGGCACCATCGTCACCGACTACCTGACCGGCCTGCACGCCGTCATCGGCACACTGACTGCCCTGCAGGCGCGGGAACGCACGGGCAAAGGCCAGTGGGTCGACGTCTCCATGCTGGACGGCACCACCACGCTGATGAACACGGTCCTGTCCGAATACCTGATGTTCGGGCGGGCGAAGCGGCGGCAGGGCAACAAGAATCCGGTCTCCGTGCCCTCCCACACCTTTCCCTGCGGCTGTGGCGGCTTCGTCCACATCACCGCGGCGAACGACAGCGATTTCGCCAAAATCTGCAAGGTGATGGGCCGACCGGAATTGGCCGAGGACGTGCGGTTCGCGACGATGGAAGCGCGCAAGCTAAACTACGTCGCGTGCGAACAAATCGTTACCGATTGGACCATGACCAGGAACGCGGCGGAGGTGGAGCGTCTGCTACTGGAACAACGCCTCGCAACCGCCAAGGTCGCAACGATCAAGGATGTGGCCGAGAACCCACAACTGGCGCACCGCGGCCACTTCGTCGAGGTCGAGCATCCGACTCAAGGCCGGTTTCCGGTCACGGGCCCTGCCGTTCGCTTCTCCGAAACCCCGGTTCGGGAGGACCGCCACGTGCCGCTGGCAGGCGAGCACAGCGAAAAGGTACTGAGGGAATGGCTCGGCTATGATGCGGAACGCTGCAAGACGCTACGCGACACTGGCGTCACCGCCTGGCCATAAGGCTGCCGCAGTTGAGGCATTCGCTTTCAGAAGCGGGCATTCCCATCTGCGATTGCTACGCCATCATGGAAAACACGAAAGAAAAATACCAATGCCCATTCCTTCCATCCTTGCCAAGATAGCCACGGCGGCCGGTTTAGGGCTTTTGTTGGGCGCATGTGCGGGCCCCCATTATGGACCCACGCCTCATCGCGCCCCGGTGGCGCATGCCCCGCCGCCGCAAGCCCACTGCCCGCCAGGGTTGGCAAAAAAGGGGCAGTGTGTGCCTCCCGGTCATCAAAAGCGCTGGCAGCGGGGTGATGTGTTGCCTGAGTATGTTCGATATCGGGTGCTGTCGCGGTATCGCGATTACGGCTTCCGCCACCCGCCGCGCGGCCATGTCTATATTGAGGTCGACGGCGGCATCTATCTGATGGCGCAATCCTCGCGCCGGATCGCGCAGGTGTTCGTATCCAGCCGCTGACTGGCAGAGGCTGGATACGAGGCCACGAGGCTTAGCGGCCCTGGAAGTTCGGCTTGCGTTTTTCGGCGAAGGCGCGGCCGCCTTCCTTCTGGTCCTCGCTCCGCGAGACACGCAGCAGTTGCTTGCGGGCCAGGCCGGAGAGTTCCGACGGGCCACGCGGCAGCACGGTCTCGCGCGTGAAGCGGCTGAGCGCGCTCATCACCAGCGGCGCAGAGTCAGCGAGGACGCGCGCATATTCCATTGCGCCCTCGACCGCCTGGCCTTTTGGCGTCACCTTGTTGACCATCCCAACCTCATAGGCGCGCTGGGCGGAGAAGTGCTTGCCGGTCAGCATGAACTCCATCGCGACCTTATAGGGCACCCGGCCGGCATGGCTGGCGATCAGGCCGCCGCAGAAGCCAATCTGCGCTTCGGGATAGAAGAAATCGGCGGTCTCGTCGGCAACCGCCAAGTCGCAGAATTGCACCAAACAATAGGCGCCCCCGACGCAGTAGCCATGGATCGCGGCGATGATCGGCTTGTCGATGAACACGCCGGTGCCCGGCATGCATTCCCACAGGTCCGGGTCGCGCGGCGGGTCTTTCAGATCCGCGCCGACGGAAAACGCCTTCTCACCCGCGGACGAGATGATGGCAACGCGGTCGTCGGACGCCTGGAACGCCTCCAACTGATCCCGCAACTGCGCGACCAGGGCATTGGAGAGCGCATTCAGCTTTTCCGGCCGGTTCAACTGAATGTGGGCGATGCGGCCCTCGGATGTGTAGGTAACGAGATCGGTCATGGCTGGGTGTTTCCTGATGGTTGGCCAAATCGGACCACCGTTATAAGGGAATGCGTCCCATCACCGCCATACCTGCGACCGGCCGCACACGGTCGCGGTTATCAGGATGTCTCGCTCCGCAGCCAAACTATCCCCGGACGCTGTCGGCAAACCTTCGGACCGAATGACCCAGATCAGTTCGCAACGCCTTTGCGGCCATTAAATTAAGCCGTACCCTGCGTTGAGCGTATAAGGAGTTCGCGCCATGCCGACCGAACAGAAACCCGAAGTTCATGCCCTGTTGCACGCCGGTACGTCGACGATCTGCTACATTGTTGCCTGCCCGGTCACGAAGCAATGCGCAGTCGTGGATGCAGTGATGGATTTCGACATCGCCAGTGGGCGGACCAGCACGACCTTTGCCCAGCAGGTCGTCGCCAAGGTGCAGGATCTGGGGTTGACGGTGCAATGGGTTCTGGAAACCCATGTTCACGCCGATCACCTGTCCGGGGCGCCAGTGATCCGGGAGGCCTTGGGCGGCACTGTTGGTATCGGCGACCACATCAACGAGGTCCAGGCCGGATTTGCCAAAATCTACAATCTGGACGATAATTTCCGTACCGATGGCAGCCAGTTCGATCATCTGTTTGCCGACGGCGAGCAGTTTGCCATCGGCAGTCTGCAGGCCAAAGTGATGCACACGCCGGGGCATACACCCGCCTGCCTGACGTATGTGATTGGCGATGCGGTATTCTGCGGCGACACGATCTTCATGCCGGATTTCGGCACCGCCCGCTGCGACTTCCCTGGCGGTTCCGCACGGACGCTCTATCAGTCAATCCAGCGCATCTTAGCCTTGCCGCCAGAAACCCGCATCTTCGTCGGCCACGACTATGCCCCGGACGGACGGGAAATTGCCTGGGAAACGACGGTCGCCGAGCAGCGCAAGAGCAACAAGCACGTGCGTGATGGGATCGACGAGGACACCTTCGTAAAGATGCGCACGGAACGCGATGCCGAATTGGCCGTGCCGGGGCTACTGCTGCCGTCGATCCAGGTGAACATCCGCGCCGGGAAATTGCCGGAACCGGAGAGTAACGGCGTTTCGTACATGAAACTGCCACTCAACCAGTTCTGATACGGCGATGCCTGACCAGACCCTGGACGCAACCGGCCTGAAGTGTCCCATGCCGGTGTTGCGCGCTCGCCGCGCTTTGAAAGCGTTGCCGAGCGGCGCTCTGCTGGAACTCCACGCAGACGACCCTGCTTCTGCAAGGGACGTGCCCGCCTTCTGCGATATGACCGGCGACACGCTGGAAGAAACCCGGCAGGATGGCGAAACGCTGATTTTCCGCATCCGCAAAGCCTGAGGGGTCCAAGCACCGATGAGCGAACCGATCCACTACATGACCATCGCGGCGCTCGCGGCCGAGATCGAAGCGCGCCGGCTTTCGCCGGTGGAGGTGACGCAACACATGCTGGGGCGGATCGAGGCGCTGGACGGCAGACTCAAAGCCTACGCCACCGTCATGGCAGAAAGCGCCATGGACGAGGCGCGGCAGGCGGAGGCGGAGATCAGCGCCGGGGCCTATAAGGGCAAGCTTCATGGCGTGCCGGTGGCGGTGAAGGACCTTTGCTACACCAAGGGCGTGCGCACCATGGGCGGGCTGAAGGTCCTGGCGGACTTCGTGCCGGATCACGACGCCACGGTGGTGGAGCGGCTGCGTGCCGCCGGTGCCGTGCTGCTCGGCAAGGTCAACCTGACCGAGGGGGCGATGGCCGGCTACAATCCGGACTTTGCCGTGCCGGAGAACCCCTGGCGCACGGGGCACTGGTCCGGCGCTTCCTCCAGCGGCTCCGGTGCTGCGACGGCGGCGGGGCTGGCCTTCGCAACGCTGGGCAGCGACACCGGCGGGTCGATCCGTCATCCGGCTGCAGTGTGCGGCACCGTCGGCCTGAAACCGACCTATGGGCTGGTCAGCCGCTACGGCGTGCTGGACTTGGCACAAACACTCGATCATGTCGGCCCGCTTACCCGCTCCAGCGTCGATGCGGGGATCGTGACGCAGGCCATCGCCGGCCATGACCCGAACGACCCTACCTCCCTGCCCTATCCAGCGCCAGACTTGCTGGCTGACATCGGTCAGGGTGTGAAGGGACTGCGCATCGGCTTTGACGAACGTTATGCGAGTGAGGACATGGCGCCAGATTTCGCCGCTGCCGTCGCGGCTGCGAGGGATGTCATGGCGAAACTGGGGGCAGAGATTGTGCCGGTCTCCATGCCCGCCCGGCTGCGCGAGTATATGGAAGCGTGGCAGGTGATCTGCACGTCGGAAGCGGCAGACGCACACCGGGCCTTTTTCCCGGCGCGGGCGGACGAGTATGGCCCCTGGTTCCGGCAGTGGCTGGAAATCGGCAACCGGCATACCGCCATGGATTACGCTGCTGCCCATATTTTACGCACGGAATGCAATGGCGAGATGAACAGGCTAATGGCAGAGGTTGACGTGTTTCTCTGCCCGTCGACCGCGCGGGCGGGCTATCCGGTCTCGCCGGAAATTTCTTACGGCCCGATCCCGCCGGACCGCAGCCCATGGAATGGCCGCTTTACCTGGCCGACGGATTATGCCGGCCTGCCGACCTTAGCCCTGCCGTGCGGCCTGTCCAGCGAGGGGTTGCCCCTGTCGTTCCAGTTTGTCGGGCGCCACCGATCGGAGGCCCTTCTGGTGAGGTGCGGCGCAGCCTACGAGGCCGCAACCGACTGGCATACGCTGCGCCCGCCCGGTTGGGATTGAGAGCAAGAAGGGGCGAGACCGTAACCCGGCCAAGAAACCGCATCGCCTCTGGCTCAAGAGTGACGATTTCAGTTCCTAAATTCCCTAAACAACAAAAATACCTAAATAATTTATGATGATATCTAGAATTTGTATTGTAATAATTGAATTTAAAAAATTTAATATTCCTTGGGATTTTGGGGATTTTTAGGGAATAATACATCATAATATCTAATAACATCAAAAATCAGATCGAGAAATTATTATACCTACGGACACTTTAATCGTCTGGTCAAACCGACTATCTTCCAGATAATTCCAACACAATGCGGAGGTTTGACGCTGGCGGATGTGTGGCATTTGCGGAGAGATTTTGTTCGATGGCTCCTTTGCCTCGGCGGCGCGAATTCAGAGGATGGCCGACGTCATGGCCCCACGCGGACCTGATGGTGCGGGGGTCCACATCCGCAGCAATGTCGGGTTCGGTCATCGGCGCTTGAAGATCATTGATCTGTCGGAAGCGGCGGCACAGCCGTTTGTCGACACCCACCTCGGCCTGACCATCGCCTTCAACGGCTGCATCTACAACTATCCCGAATTGCGGAAGGAGTTGGAGGGGCTGGGCCACCGCTTCGCCTCCACCGGCGATACCGAAGTGATCCTGCGGGCCTGGGCACAGTGGGGTGCGGAAGCCGTGCCGCGCCTGCAAGGCATGTTCGCCTTCGCCCTGCATGAGCGGGCAAGCGGCCGTCTGTTCTTTGTGCGCGACCGCTTCGGCATCAAACCGCTGTATTATGCGGAGGATGGCAAGCGCCTCGCTTTCGCATCGACCCTGCCGGCGCTGCTGGCCGCGGGCGGCGTTGATACCTCCATCGACCGGGTAGCGCTGCACCACTACATGAGCTGGCACGCGGTCGTGCCGGCGCCGCGCACCATTCTGGCCGGCGTGCGGAAGCTGCCGGCCGCCACCATCCGCACCATCGAACCGGACGGCCAGTCCAGTGACCGAACCTATTGGCGGCCGACTTTCGAGCGCAGCGCCGAGGATAGCGCCCGCAGCGGCGAGGACTGGGCAACCATGGTGCTGGAAGCACTCCGCACCGCCGTGCGCCGCCGCATGGTGGCGGACGTGCCGGTGGGCGTGCTGCTGTCCGGCGGTGTCGATAGCTCCCTGATCGTTGGATTGCTGGCCGAGGAAGGACAAAAAGACCTTGCCACCTACTCCATCGGCTTCGAAGCAGCGCACGGCGAAAGTGGCGATGAATTCCAATATTCCGACCTGATCGCCAAACACTACGGCACCAATCACCACAAGATCATGATCCCGTCGGAAGAAATGCGGGAGAACCTGCCGTTGGCAATCCGCGCCCAGTCGGAACCCATGGTCTCGTACGACAATATCGGCTTTTTCCTGCTATCGCGGGAGGTCTCCAAGACTATCAAGGTGGTGCAGTCGGGCCAGGGCGCGGACGAGGTGTTCGGCGGCTATCACTGGTATCCGCCGCTGGCGCGCTCCAACGATGCCGTCAGCGACTATGCCGCCGCCTTCTTTGACCGAAGCCACGCGCGCCTGGCGGAGCATCTAAGTCCGGACTATCTGGCCGAGCGGGACGAGAGCCTGGCTTTCGTTGCCGAACATTTCGCGCTTCCGGGCGCGGACGATCCGGTGGACAAGGCGCTGCGACTCGATACCAACGTGATGCTGGTCGACGATCCGGTGAAGCGGGTCGACAACATGACCATGGCCTGGGGGCTGGAAGCGCGCGTGCCATTCCTGGATCACGAACTGGTGGAACTGGCCGGCCGCATACCGGCGGAACACAAGCTGGCGGATGGTGGCAAGGGCGTGCTGAAGGCTGCCGCACGTCGGGTGGTGCCGTCCGCGGTCATCGACCGGCCGAAAGGATATTTCCCGGTTCCGGCACTGAAATACATCCAGGGCCCCTATCTGGATATGGTTCGCAATGCTCTGACCTCCCCCGCCGCGCGGGAGCGTGGCCTGTTCCAGGCCGGTTATCTGGAACAGCTGTTCGCCAACCCAACCGACCACATCACGCCGCTGCGTGGCTCGGAGCTTTGGCAGATAGGGCTGCTGGAGTTATGGCTGCAGCAACACGGGGTTTGAGATGAGCGAATCGCCTCCCCATCGCCGCCGTGGCGCTTACGAGCACCGCCTGCGGCGGCAACGGCAATATGGCAACCGCCCGACGCCAACGAGCGAAGGTCAGCCAAAGCCCGATGCGGTCGTCAATTGCGGCTGGGGCCGCCTGATCTTCGCCCAGACCTTTACCGACAACAGCGATGTGGTCGATGTGCTGGCGGCGGAAGGCCCGGACCGGCGGGACATCGCGTTTTATGTCCGCGATCCGCACGTGATGCTAGCCCAGGCGCCGCAGGAACTGTTCCTCGACCCGTCCCACACCTATCGGCTGGACCTTGCCACCTACCGGCCGGCCCGGCGGCGACGGCAGACCTTCTTCATCCGCCGCCTGTCAACGCGGGAGGATGCGGACGCCGTCAACGCGATCTATTCCGCGCACAACATGGTAACGGTTCCGACCGAGTTTTTCTGGGCGCACCGCGATGCCCGGTCCATGACCGTGTTCGTAGCGGAGGATGCTGAAACCGGGGCAATCCTGGGCACGGTGATGGGCCTGGATCACATGCGATGCTTCGACGATCCGGAACGCGGCAGTTCGCTTTGGTGTCTTGCCGTTGCGCCCGATGCCCCCCATGCCGGCATAGGGGAGGGTTTGGTGCGGCGGCTGGCCGAGCACTTCAAGGCTCGCGGCGCCAGCTTCATGGACTTGTCGGTGATGCACGACAACACCCAGGCCATCGCACTTTATGAAAAACTGGGCTTCGTCCGCGTTCCGGTGTTTGCAATCAAGCGCAAGAACCCAATCAACGAGCGCCTGTTCACGGGTTCCGCCGCGGATGCGGACCTGAACCCCTATGCCCGCATCATCACCGACGAGGCCAAGCGGCGCGGCATTACCGTTACGGTCACCGATGCCGAGGCCAACTTGTTTCGGCTGACATACGGCGGCCGCAGCGTGCATTGCCGTGAGGCCCTGAGCGAGTTTACCTCCGCAGTTGCCATGACCATCTGCGACGACAAGCGCCTGACCCGGCGAATTGTCGAGGCTGCGGGCGTACAGGTGCCGCAGCAGCTGACCGACCTGACCCCGGAAGCCATTGCGGCATTCGTGCGGGAGCATGGCAGCGTTGTCGTCAAGCCCGCGCGTGGCGAGCAGGGCAAGGGCGTTGCGGTAGGCTTGAGCAGTCTGGACGACATCACCACGGCCATCGAGCGGGCGCGGGCGCTATGCCCCGAAGTGGTGGTAGAAGCCTGCTTTACGGGTGAGGATCTGCGCGTGGTGGTCATCGATTACAAGGTCGTGGCCGCCGCCCTGCGCCGCCCGGCGCGGATTGTCGGCGATGGCACCGCCACCGTGCGCAAACTGATCGAGGCGCAAAGCCGCCGCCGGTCGGCCGCAACCGGTGGTGAAAGCCACATCCCGCTGGATGAGGAGACCGAGCGCAGCTTGCAACTTGCCGGCCTGACTTATGACTCGGTGCCGGAGCGCGGAGTAGAGATTGCAGTTCGCAAGACCGCCAACCTGCATACCGGCGGCACGATCCACGACGTAACAGCCGAGACACACCCAACCCTGATTTCCGCCGCAATCGAGGCCGCCAGGGCTATCGAAATCCCGGTCACAGGCATTGACCTGATGGTCAAGAGCCCACGGCAGCCGGATTATGTGTTCATCGAGGCAAACGAACGGCCCGGCCTTGCCAATCACGAGCCGCAGCCGACAGCCGAACGGTTCATCGACCTGTTATTCCCCCTCAGCATCCCCGCAGCGGCCCGCCAGGCACGGGCCCGGAGCATGGAATGAGCGATAGCCCCCTCCGTCTGACGATTGACATCGACTATCTGCGCGACCGATTGCGAGCCCTTCTCGCGATCCCAAGTCCGACCGGCTACACCGACTCTGTCGTTCGCTATGTTTGCGGCGAATTGGACAAGCTCGAGGTGGAATACGATCTGACCCGGCGCGGCGCCATCCGCGCGCGGCTTGCCGGGCACAATCTGACATCGGCCCGCGCCATCGTTTCGCACGTCGATACCCTGGGCGCGCAGGTGAAGGGCATCAAACCGAACGGGCGGCTGCAACTGGTGCCCATCGGTCACTGGTCGGCCCGCTTTGCCGAAGGCGCGCGAACCACGGTTTTTACCGATGCCGGCGCCTACCGTGGCACAATCCTGCCGCTCCGCGCTTCTGGCCATACCTATGGCGATGACGTCGATGCCCTCCCCATTGGCTGGGAGTATGTGGAACTGCGGGTCGATGCCTATGCGAACAACCCGGATGACATCCACCGGCTCGGCATCGAGATCGGCGATATCGTTTCCATCGACCCGCAACCGGAATTCCTGGATAACGGCTTCATCGTTTCCCGCCATTTGGACAACAAGGCCGGCGTCGCGATCATGCTGGCGGCCATGCATGCGATGGTTCAGGCCGATCCGCCGCCGGTCGATATTTTCTGGCTGTTCACCATTGCGGAGGAAGTCGGCCATGGCGCCGCCTCCATCCTGCTGCCGAACATTGCCTCGCTCGTAGCGGTCGATAACGGCACGGCGGCGCCAGGGCAGAATTCGGCGGAATTCGGCGTCACCATATCCATGGCCGACATGACCGGTCCGTTCGATTTTCACCTGACGCGAAAGCTGGCGGCGCTCTGCCGCGACAACGACATCCGCTACCAGAAGGATGTATTCCGCTTTTACCGTTCGGACAGTGCGTCGGCGATTGAGGCGGGGGCGGACGTGCGGACCGCGCTTGTCACGTTCGGCGTGGATGCCAGTCATGGCTATGAACGCATCCACATGCACGCCCTGCGGTCCCTGGCGGAACTGCTGACCTGCTATGCCCGCAGCGAGGTCGAAATCACGCGCGACCGCCATACCATGACCGGCCTGACCGGCTTTACCACTCAGCCGGAGGAACCGGCCGGGCAGGATTTGACGCCGGATATCGAGATTGAAAGCGTGGAACACTGACCAGCGCGGCACTGAGGCCTGCCGGTTCATCCGGCGGAACAACACCAGACGGCCCATGCAAAAAAGCAAGGCGCCGCTGCGTCTGCGGCGTTGGGGCGTCTTGAATCTGTAACCGTCTGGGCCTTTCGTGCGGCGCATTACAACGCCCGCAAAGCGAGTGCTAGACCGTGGCCGATGCCCCGTTGTCCTTTCAAGACATGATCCTGGCGCTGCAGCGCTATTGGGGCGCGCAAGGGTGTGCGCTATTGCAGCCCTACGATATGTGCGTCGGCGCCGGCACCTTTCACCCGGCAACCACCCTGCGCGCGCTGGGGCCGGAACACTGGCGCGCGGCCTATGTGCAGCCGTCGCGCCGCCCGACCGATGGGCGCTATGGCGAGAATCCCAACCGCCTGCAGCACTACTATCAGTTCCAGGTGATCCTGAAGCCGAACCCGGAAGATATTCTGGACCTCTATCTGGGCTCGCTCCGCGCCATCGGCATCGACCCGGATTATCACGACATCCGCTTTGTGGAGGACGACTGGGAAAGCCCGACACTGGGCGCCTGGGGCCTCGGCTGGGAGGTCTGGTGCGACGGCATGGAGGTGACGCAGTTCACCTATTTCCAGCAGGTCGGCGGCTTCGACTGCAACCCGGTTTCGGGCGAGCTCACCTACGGGCTGGAGCGCCTGGCGATGTATATTCAGGGCGTCGAGAACGTCTATGACCTGGATTTCAACGGCGCCGGCATGACCTATGGCGACGTGTTCCTGCAGAACGAGCAGGAATTCAGCGCCTACAATTTCGAGTATGCGGACACCGAAACCTTGTTCCGCCATTTCGAGGATGCGGAGCGGGAGAGCGCGAAGCTGCTGGCAGCCGGCCTGCCCCTGCCCGCCTACGACCAGTGCATCGCCGCGAGCCACACCTTCAACCTGCTGGACGCCCGCGGCGTGATCAGCGTGACGGAGCGGCAGGCCTATATCGGCCGGGTGCGGGCGCTGGCGCGGGGTGCTGCGGAGGGTTGGCTCAAGGCGCGCGGGCATTTGGCTGAGGAGGCGGCGTGATGGTTCGTCCCGCTCTAACCCTGCGACCTCATAGCAAGAAATGTCTCTCCGTCATTGCGAGCGGAGCGAAGCAATCCAGACCGGCTTTGAGACGTGACGGAACCGTTGGGCTGGATTGCTTCGTCGCTACGCTCCTCGCAACGACGCTTGTAAAGAGGGGCGCTTAGCACCGTGCGTGAGCTTTTGATCGAACTGCTGTCCGAGGAAATCCCCGCCCGCATGCAGGCGAGGGCTGCGGAAAACTTCAAACGTGATGTTCAGGACTATCTACGGCAGGAGGCTCTTGGCTTTCCCGAAGAGCGAGTCCGAGTCTACGTGACGCCGCGCCGCCTTGCTGTAGTGGTGTATAACCTTCTTGAACGCCAATACGATGTTACGTCGGAACGCAAAGGTCCCCGAGTCGGCGCGCCCGAAAAGGCCATAGATGGCTTCCTACGCTCCGCTGGCCTCACCTCCCTCGACCAATGTGAAAAGCGTACGATTGGTAAGGCGGAGTTCTGGTACGCAGTTTCTAAGACCGAAGGCAAGCCGACCGAGGCTGTGCTGCCGGAGATCGTCGCCGACGCCATCCGCGCCCTGCCCTGGCCGAAATCCATGCGCTGGGCCGATGGCACATTCCGCTATGTGCGCCCTCTGCACCGCATCAATGTCGTGTTTGGTGGCAAGCCGCTCGCCGGCTCGCTCGACCTGGGTGGCAGCCTGGGCGAGCGGGCGTTCGGGGCGGAGACGGAAGGCCACCGTTTCATGGCCCGCGGCCCGTTC
>JAWLBX010000025.1:0-50984 GCA_041687435.1 Alphaproteobacteria bacterium | reverse complement strand
GTCGAGCAGGTCCTGGCGCCAACGCTGCGCCCCGGCGACGTGGTGGTGATGGACAACCTGCCGGCCCACAAGCCCATCGCCATCCGAGAGGCCATAGAGACTACCGGAGCCGTCCTGCTGTTCCTGCCGCCCTACAGTCCCGACTTCAACCCCATCGAACTTGCCTTTGCCAAAATCAAGGCGCTACTCAAAAAGGCCGCCGCCCGCACACTTCCCGCGCTATGGAACGCCATCCGCAACGCAATCGACGCCATCACCCCAAACGACGCTCGGAACTTCTTCATTGCATGCGGCTACGAGCCGGAATGAAACGAATCCGCTCTAGAAATAAATAGGAATTAACACTTATTTATAATGCATAACCCCTTCTGCCGTTCTGAATGTTGGCATGGACGGCAAATTGTGGGGCAGGGCCTGCGGCTGCGTTCGAACGCGTTGCTTTTCAGAGGATCTACGACGCGTAGCGCGACAATGAGGGGCCCGTGTGCTCAGGCTGTCTTCCTCCTCACCTCACCAGCCATAAGCTGGTTGCCGGATAGCGGCGCTCCCTCACACTTGCCCATACCCACCGCCGCCAGGCGTCTCGATCACAAACACGTCGCCTGCCGCCATCTCTGTCTGGCCCTGGCCGCCCAGATCCTCGCGGGCGCCATCCGTGCGGATGACATAGGTTTTTCCCACCTTGGCGGCTTCGCCGCCAGCCATGCCGTAAGGGGGCACGCGGCGACGGTTGGAGAGGATGGCCGCGGTCATCGGTTCCAGGAACCGCACCTTGCGCACGATGCCGTCGCCGCCCTTGTGCTTTCCGGCGCCGCCAGAGCCGCGTCGGATTTCGAAGCTGTCCAGCCGGACCGGAAAGCGCCATTCGAGGATTTCCGGGTCGGTAAGGCGGGTGTTGGTCATGTGCGTGTGCACGGCACTGGTGCCGTCGAAGGCCGGCCCGGCCCCGCTGCCGCCACAGATGGTTTCGTAATACTGATACTGCGCATTGCCGAAGGTAAAATTGTTCATGGTGCCTTGCGCAGCGCCCATCACGCCCAATGCGCCGAACAGCGTGTCGGTGACGACCTGTGATGTCTCGACATTGCCGGCAACAACCGCAGCCGGATATTCCGGGTTCAGCATGCAGCCCTTCGGAATGACGATTTCCAAGGGCTTCAGGACACCGTCGTTGAGGGGGATGTCGTCCGCGACCAGACAGCGGAACACATAGAGCACTGCTGCCCGCGCCACAGCGCTGGGCGCGTTGAAGTTCGTGGGCTGCTGCTCGCTCGTGCCGGTGAAGTCAATTCTTGCCGTTCGCGCTTCCCGGTCCACCGATATGGCCACCTGCACGTGGCTGCCGTCATCCAGTTCGTAGCGGAACTGGCCGTCGCCCAGCCGGTCGATCACGCGGCGCACCTGCTC
The DNA here is from genome assembly GCA_041687435.1 of Alphaproteobacteria bacterium. Classification (GTDB taxonomy): domain Bacteria; phylum Pseudomonadota; class Alphaproteobacteria; order Bin95; family Bin95; genus JACKII01. Next base: position 49,577 of record JAWLBX010000025.1, on the reverse strand, counting down.
TTCCGCATTGTCCTGCACATGGCGCATGTAGGCCTGCACCACGTCGAGCCCGAACTGGCCGACCATGCCGCGCACTTCCTGGATGCCGCGCTCGCAGGCGGCGATCTGGGCGCGCAGGTCGGCGATGTTCTGATCCAGGTTCCGGCTGGGATAACGCCCGCTGGAAAGCAGGTCGCGCAGTTCCACCTCGCAGAACCGGCCGCCATCGACCAGCAGGAAGTCGTCGATCAGCACGCCTTCTTCCTCGATATGCGTTGAGTCCGGCGGCATCGAGCCGGGCGTCTTGCCGCCGATGTCGGCATGATGGCCGCGGCTGGCGACATAGAAAATGACCTTGCCGTTTTCAAACACCGGCGCGATCACGGTGATATCCGGCAGGTGGGTGCCGCCGTTGTAGGGCGCATTCTGGGCGAACACGTCGCCGGATTTCATCGTCGCCGCCCGCGTGCAGATGATCGAACGCACGCTCTCGCCCATGCTGCCGAGGTGCACCGGCATGTGCGGGGCGTTGGCGCAGAGGAAGCCCTCCGGATCGAAAATCGCGCAGGAGAAATCCAGCCGTTCCTTGATGTTCACCGAATAGGCGGTGTTCTCCAGTGCCGCGCCCATCTGCTCGGCAATCGACATGTAGAGATTGTTGAACAGTTCGAGGCGCACCGGGTCCGCCTCCGTGCCGATGGCGTGGTCGCGGTGCATTTCTTCGACACGGGTCAGCACCAGATGCAGCCGTTCGGTCATGCGCGCCTGCCAGCCGGGCTCCAGCACGGTGGTACCGGTCGGCTCCAGGATCACCGCCGGGCCGTCCACGGTCGTGCCGGGGGTGAGCGCCTCGCGGTCGTAGAACGGCGCGTTTTGCCAGCGCCCATCCGCCCAGATCGGCCGGCGGGCGAGGGGCCTCGCGTCCACCGGAGCGAGCGCGTGCTTTGGCTCCTCCGGCACGTCGGTCTCGCCGATCACCTCGGCGACCGCGGTAGCCGCGACCAGCGCCTTTTCGGCCATGACGAAGCCGAAGCGCTGTTTGTGCGCGGCCTCGAACGCTTCGCGCAGGGCGTCGACATCCGCTTCGAACGGCACTTCCAGCGAGGAATCCGTGCCCTCGTAGCGCAGATGCAGCCGATGCTCGATCCGGCGGCGGGCGGGTGGCATGCCCTGTGCCGCCATCTCCTCCTCGCCAGCCTTGGAGAGTTCGGCAAACGTGGCCTGCAATTCCGGCAGCGCTTCGGCATCCAGCCGGCGCTCGATGCTTTGTTCGCGTACCGTGCGAAGATCGGCGAGGCCCATGCCATAGGCCGACAGTACGCCCGCGAACGGGTGCAGGAACACCTTGGTCATGCCGAGCGCATCGGCAATGCGACAGACGTGCTGGCCGCCGGCTCCGCCGAAGGCGCAGAGCGTGTAGCGGGTCACGTCATAACCGCGACGCACGCTGATCTCGCGAATCGCATTCGCCATGTTGTCGACGGCGATGGCGAGGAAGCCTTCGGCCACTTCCTCCGGGCTGCGCGTGTCGCCGGTCTCCGCATGGATGCGGTCTGCCAAGCCCGCGAACTGGCGCTTGACCGTGTGGAAGTCGAGCGGCTCATTCGCCTCCGGGCCGAACACCTTTGGGAAATAGTCAGATTGCAGCCGGCCCAGCATCACGTTCGCATCCGTCACCGTCAGCGGGCCGCCGCGGCGGGAGCTGGCCGGGCCGGGGTTGGCGCCGGCGCTCTCCGGCCCGACGCGGTAGCGGCCGCCATCGAAGAACAGGATCGACCCGCCGCCGGCCGCAACCGTGTGGATCTGCATCATCGGCGCCCGCATGCGCACGCCTGCCACCTGCGTCTCGAACGTGCGCTCGAAGTCGCCGGCGTAGTGGCTGACATCCGTCGAGGTGCCACCCATGTCGAAGCCGATGATGTGCTCGAACCCGCCCATTGCCGCCGCCCGCGCCGCGCCGACCACGCCGCCCGCGGGGCCGGAGACGATGCAGTCCTTGCCCTGAAACCGCTCCGCCGCGGTCAGGCCGCCGTTCGACTGCATGAACTGCAGGGCCGTATCCCCCAGATCACCCGCCACCTGCTCCACATAGCGGCGCAGGATCGGCGAGAGGTAGGCATCCACCACGGTGGTGTCGCCGCGGCTGACCAGCTTGATCAGCGGGCTGACCTCGTGGCTGGCCGAAACCTGGGCAAAGCCGATCTCGCGCGCAATCGCCGCCACCCGCGCTTCGTGCGCCGAATGGCGGTAGGCGTGCATCAGCACGATGGCGACGGCGCGGTAGCCGTCATCGAAGGCGGCCTGCAGCCCGGCGCGCGCCGCGGCCTCGTCCAGAGGCGTCACCACCTCGCCATTGGCCGCGAGCCGCTCCGGCACCTCGACCACGTTGGAATAGAGCAGTTCCGGCAGCTTGATGTTCAGATCGAACAGGCGCGGCCGGTTCTGGTAGGCGATGCGGAGCTGGTCGCGAAAGCCCTCGGTGATCGCCAGCAGCGTGCGCTCGCCCTTGCGCTCCAAGAGCGCGTTGGTGCCGACCGTGGTGCCCATCTTGACGGCGGCGATTCGCTCGGCCGGGATCGGCTCACCGGGAGCGATTCCCAGCAAGTCGCGGATGCCCTGGGTCGCGGCATCGGCATAACGCTCCGGATTTTCCGACAGCAGCTTGTGGCTGACGAGCGAGCCATCCGGCGTCTGCGCGACGATATCGGTAAACGTGCCGCCGCGGTCGATCCAGAATTGCCACTGTTTGGAAGACATGGGGTGCTCGCTTGCCGGAATGACCAGAGATCAATGATCTGCCACGGTGTGGGAGTTTGGGCAACCGTTGCCAAAGACGAAAGGCGTTGCCTCCCTCAAGGGAACAGTCCTCGTTATCCCATCGATGCTTCGTGCACTAACGCTTCGAACAAACCTAGAAAGCGACGGTCATAGTCGTCACCGACATGATTGTTGTTCCAAAGTCCTGATCGACGCACTCGATCTCGACTGCTGGCCGTGCCGAGCCAATCTGGATTCGGCGGATCTATCCGCGAATGAACAAACCCGCTCAGCAACGCGATTATGTTTCTTTCGATAACTCCCCTTGCACTATTAGGGCCGGCATCATCAAGTACCGGAAGGAAAATAAAGCTCATGTTCCCGATGTATTCGCTGACCCGAATTTCATGTGGATTTTCCGCTTGCCGGACCTCACGGGATGCTGACGAACCTTGCCCCCAACTCTCAACTGCAAATGTAGGATTGCGGTTGATCATCGCTTCCCCAACAAGCAGGCGAAAGATCGAACCACGATGGTTACCCCCGCGCGGATTGACCGAACCGCGATGTTGACTCAAGCGGTTCCAGAGAGTCGTACGAGAATTCTTCTTCAAAGCGTGTGTGCCCACGCGCGTAACCCTCTGGCATAAAGGGTCTTTTCCACGAATTTCGTTCGTCTCGAAAAAGAAGTAGATTCCTCTTTGCGGCCAGTACATTCGACCGTTACAGTCTGCTAAACGGCGTCTTCCTCCGATCCTCACTTCAAGCTGGTCAAGCAATCGGTAAAATTCATCAAGATCAGAGAGACGTGGCATGGTCTAGCCAACTCAATTGCCGCCCGCTGGTCAGCCCTTCCATTGGAATCGTGACTTTGGCGAAGCGCTGTTTTAGGTGGCCCATAAGGTTTTCACGATAACGTTGGCCCGCAAGAATGATAATTTCATCTGCTGCGAGGATGTCATTATCAATTTGCTTTTTCACACGTTCGGCCCATCTCTTTCGCTCAGCGACCGGCATCCTGTTCAGGGTGCGCTCATAGGGCTCCACAATTTGGTCCGGCCACAAAAGGCCATGTTCAGCTGAAAGAATAAACCATTGCAGACCAGATCGTTCTATGAGCGCTCTTGTTTTGGTAAACCACGGAGAAATGTACAAATCTTTTGCTGGTCGTGCTTTATTTTCTTTAGTTTTCACGCATGAAACCAAAGCGATTCTATGATAATTAGCCAAATCCATTGCTCTCCCTTTTCCCCAGAATTTTAGATGTGCGATGCAAACTATATGTAGTTAATTTCTCCATCGCGCATCCTTCGTCCGGGTTGTACCCGTTGATCGGGCGGTTGGTCTTGTAGGCAGGCGTCTGGTCAGCCCACAGCACGCCGTTCGCGACCGCGCCATCTACCATAATCGCTTGGCCGTTTACGAAGTTCAACCGGTCGCTCGCCAGGAACAGGGCTATCTGCGCGATGCCGCTGACGCCGCCGGTGATCACCGCGATCTTGCCGATGAGTTCCGTCATGGCTGTTTCCACTATTTTTATGGTTGGCCCGCTGTGCCGATTGGCGGGCCTCAATCATCCCTTGGAATCGCGAACTCGTCGGAGCCGATGTAGCTGCGGTTCCAGGTTGGGGTCATGTGGATTTCGTTGATGCAGACATGCGGCGGCATCTGCGCGATGAACAGGACGGCAGCGCCCAGATCCTCCTCCTGCAGCATCTTTGCCCGTTCCTCGGCACTTGGCGGAATCGGGCGCTTGTCGAGGATTTCGGTCGCGACCTCGCCAGGGCAGAGGGCGCAGGCGCGGATGCCGATATGGCAGTTCTGCTCGTTGATGCTTTCCGTCATCACGTTCAGCCCGCGCTTGGCTGCACCGTAGGGAAAGCCGGAAAAGCCGCCGGTGCGGGTCTGGCTCGCCATGGAAGAAACATTGATGATCAGCCCGTCGCGCTGCTGGCGCATCTGCTGCACTGCGGCGTGGCAGACGTTGAAGGCGCCCTTCAGGTTGATGTCGATGATGCTGTTCCAGCTTTCCGGCTTGATATTGCGCCAGTGCCGGGTCGGGGCATTCACGCCAGCGCTGTTCACCAGAATGTCGAGCCGCCCGTGTGTTGCTTCGATTCGTTCGGCCACGGCATCGACGGCCGCGGTGTCGGCAATGTCGAGCGGCGCCGTCTCGGCCTTGCCCCCTTTAGAGGCGATTTGCTCCGCCACCTCCTTCAACTGCGGCACGCGCCGGCCGGAGAGGATGACGGTCGCGCCGGCTTCGGCCAGGGCAAAGGCGGCGGCCCGGCCGATGCCGGTTCCCGCGCCGGTGATCCAGGCGATCTTCCCTTGAATGGATTGCATGTCGGTTCCTCTCGTTCGGGGCGTTTCTTTGGGACGGCGGTTCAGTGCATCCGTCCGCCGTCCGGCACTGCCTGGGCCGGGCGCAGCAGCACGACCGCGCCATCGGCATCCGGCAGGCCAAGCACCAGCACTTCCGAGCGGACCTTGCCGATCTGGCGCGGCGGGAAGTTGACCACGGCCAGCACCTGCCGGCCGATCAGGCTTTCCGGCGTATAATGGACAGTCAGTTGCGCCGAGCTTTTCTTGACACCGATCTCCGGCCCGAAGTCGATTTCCAGCTTGATCGCCGGCTTGCGCGCTTCTGGATACGGTTCGGCGTTCACGACCGTGCCGGCGCGAATGTCCACCTTCAGGAAGTCGTCGAATTCGATGGTCATGGGGCAGGGCTTCCAGCTTTGGCTGCGGTCGTCGTGGATTGGTCCCTTATAGAGTGCCTGCGACCGCCCGGCCATAGGCCCGCCGCGGCGGGGAGGCGCTTACAACGCCTCCTCGCCAATTTCCCCGGTGCGAATGCGCATGGCGCGTTCCACGTCCAGCACGAAGATTTTGCCGTCGCCGATCTGACCGGTCTCGGCTGTCTGCCGGATGGTTTCCATAGTGCGCTCAACCAGATCGTCCGGAATAACCAGTTCGATCTTTACCTTGGGTAGGAAGGCGACGGTGTATTCTGCACCGCGGTAGATCTCCGTATGGCCCTTTTGCCGGCCGAACCCCTTGACCTCGCTGGCGGTGAGGCCGGAGACGCCGATTTCGGTCAGCGCCTCCCGCACCGGGTCGAGCTTGTGCGGTTTGATGACTGCGATCACGAGTTTCATTCCACTCTCCCTATCGGCCCAGGTCGTAGCCGCTCTCGCCATGGAAAGCGATGTCGAGGCCCTCGATTTCCTGCTCTTCCGTGACGCGCAGGCCGCCGGTCAAGGCACCAGTCACCTTTAAGATAAGGAAGGTGAAGCCTGCCGACCAGACCAGCGTCACGCCGACGCCCAGCGCCTGCACACCCAACTGGCCGATAACCGTTTGCCCCTCCGCCAAGCCGCCGCCGCCAAAGACCGCCAAAGCCAGCACGCTGACCAGCAGGGAGCCGATAATGCCGCCGACGCCGTGGACCGCAAAAACATCCAGCGAATCGTCGATCTTGAGCGAGAACTTCACGATCTGCACCGCGTAGAAGCAGACAATGCCTGCCGTGAAGCCCAGGATCAGCCCACCCATTGGCCCGATAAAGCCGCTGGCGGGCGTTACGGTCGCGAGCCCGGCGATGACGCCGGTTACGGCGCCTACCAGGGAGGGCTTGCCGAACTTGATCCATTCAATCGCCATCCACGCAATCGCGGCAGTGGCGGCCGCGATGTGGGTTGTAGCAATCGCCATGCCCGCGCCGCCGTCCGCCGCCAGTTGCGAGCCCCCGTTGAAGCCATACCAGCCGACCCACAGCATAGCCGCACCCGTGGCGGTCATGCCGGGATTGTGGGGCGGGCGCACCTGTTCCGGAAAGCCACGGCGGGCACCCAGCATCATCGCGATTACGATGGCGGAAACGCCAGCGGTCGCATGCACGACGATGCCGCCTGCGAAGTCCATCACGCCCATTTCTGACAGCCAGCCGCCACCCCAAACCCAGTGGCAGACCGGCGCATAGACCAGCAACAGCCAGAGGCTGCTCATCCACAATACTGCGGAAAATTTCATCCGCTCCGGATAGGCGCCGACGATCAGGGCAGGTGTGATGACCGCAAAGGCCATTTGGAACATCGCAAACACGATCTCCGGGATCGAGCCGCTCAACACATCGGACGTAACACCGGAGAAAAACGCCTTGTCGAGTCCACCAACCCAGCCGGCAATGCTATCCCCGAACGCAAGGCTGTAGCCTGCAACCAGCCAGAGAATGCTGGACAGGCAGGCGATGGCAAAGCATTGCATGACGACAGAAAGAACGGCCTGGCTGCGCACCAGTCCGGCATAGAACAGCGCCAGACCGGGCAAGGTCATGAACAGCACCAGGGCCGTTGCTGCAATGATCCAGGCCGTATCACCGGAATTCAATGCATCCTGGGCAAATGCGGGCAGGGGTAGCAGCAGACTCAGGGTCAGGGCCGCGCCGATGTGGGCGAAACAGAGCATTGGGGCACTCTCCATGCGCAAATTGACATCATGAAATGAGCAATGCGCATATGGAAGAGGCAACTCAAGCGGAAATTGCCTTTATTTGACGCAATTTTAGGTAATTGTTCGAAAAATAATCAATCTGGCGTGAAAATGACCGGTGATTGCTCAGTTGGTGCGCAGTCTGGCCAGAAACCCTGCCAGTATCCGACTGCAGGCAACTGCGTGGCTGAATGGCAGCCCATGACGGACGCCCGGGAATACGCGCAAACGGGGATCTGGCAGGCTCTGTGCCAGGTCGTGCGCCGCCTGCAACGGCACGAAAGGCGACTCGCTGCCGGAAAGGATCAGCGCCGGCATCCCAACGCGCGCGAGGTCCGGCCGCAAGTCGGCCGCCAGCAGCATGTCCGCCGCGCTCAAAAGTGCCTTCGGCTCGGTGGTTGTCTGTACACCATGAAACCAGTCCCATGCGGCTTGAGACAGTACACCGGCTTTAAAGCGGCGCTGCATCATCTGCCGAGACCACGCCTCCATCCCGTTCGCTTCGATCGTTTGCCGCCAAGGATCGACATTCCGGATGTAACCGCCGACATGACCGGTGGAGAGCATGGTCAGGCTCTGCACCCGCCCGCCGCTGCCTTCGCGCGCGGCAAGCGCCAAACACGCGGTGCCGCCTGCGCTCTCGCCAACCAGGTGAAAGCGCTCCGCTCTGGCTGCATCCGCAACGGCCAGAATGTCATTCCCCAGCGCCGCCAACGTCCATTGGAAGTCTCCGGGTGGCAAGGCGGACCGGCCAAAGCCGCGCGTGTCGAACCGTACGACCCGATAGCGTTGAACCAAGGCCGGAAGCCAGGCACTCCAAATGTCGGCATTGGTCGCGACGCCGTGGCAGAATACAATCGTTTCGCGCGCCGATGCCTCCCATGGGGCGGCAATATCCGTCACTGTGTAGTGCAGGGCGCCCGCGGGCGTTTCGAGGAAGGGCATAGCGCGGTCCGATATTGGCAAGGTTCAGAGCAATCTGCTGGAGCCGGCGCCGTCTGTCACCGGGTTGGTTTGCCTCGGCGCATGTTCCCGACTAGCATTCGCGCCAATTCTCCACTGTCCAAGGACATTTTTTCATGAGCTGGCAACGCCAAGTCGATGACATCAATGCCAAGCGCGCCCTGGCCATGAAACAGGGAGGCGATGAGGCGGTTGCGCGACAGCATGCCAAGGGCTTCATGACCATCCGCGAGCGGATTGATACCCTGGCCGATCGCGGTTCCTTCGCTGAGCATGGCATCGGCGCGGGCGGGGCAGAGCGGGACGAGCAGGGGAACCTGACCGGCTTCACACCCGGGAACTATGTCACCGGGCTGGCCAAGATCGATGGCCGGCTGACCGCGATCGGCGGCGAGGATTTTACCGTGCGCGGCGGCTCGCCCAATGCCGCCGGCTTGCGCAAAAGTGTCTTCGTCGAACAATTGGCGCTTCAGTTTCAGGTGCCGCTGGTGCGCATTCACGAGGGCGGCGGCGGCTCCGTGACGGGATCGACTGGCAAGGGGCCGGTCGGCTCGCCCGTCTATGAGACGCCCCGCTTTCAATCGGTCGCTCAGTGCATGCAGACCGTGCCGGTCGCCACGGCCGGTCTTGGCGCCGTGGCTGGCCTGCCTGCTTCGCGCCTGGTTGCCAGCCACTTCTCCGTGATGGCGGAAAATTCGAGTGTCATGATCGGCGGCCCCGCCCTGGTCGAGCGGGCGCTCGGCAGGCCGATCACCAAGGAGGAACTGGGCGGGCCGAAGGTGCACGCCAAATCCGGCGTGATCGATGCGGTGGCCAAGGACGAGGCAGCTGCGCTTGGGATGATCCGCCGCTTTCTCAGTTATATGCCCCAAAATGTTTGGGAGTTGCCGCCAGTCCAGTATTGCGCGGACCCGGCGGACCGTTGCGACGATCGCCTGCTGTCCATCGTGCCGACCGACAGGCGGCAGGCCTATGATATGCGCAAGCTGATCGGCATGGTGGTCGATGATGGCAGCTGGTTCGAGTTCGCCCGCGCCTATGGGCCGGCCTTGATCACGGGCTATGCGCGCCTGAATGGCCGGCCGGTGGCATTGTTCGCCAACGACTGCCGCTATCTGGCTGGCGCGATGACGGCGGAGGCCGCGCAGAAGGTCCGCCGCCTGATCGAGATTGCGGAGACATTTCACCTGCCCATCGTCACCTTCGTCGATGAGCCGGGCTTCATGATCGGTCCGGGTGCGGAATCTGCGGGCGCCATGCGCTATGGCACCTCCGCCGTGCTGGCCGCCGCCATGTGTGAGAACCCCTGGGCGACGGTGGTGGTGCGCAAGAACTATGGCGTTGCCGGTGCCGCCCACTATGGCGCCAATGCCTATGTCCTTGGCTGGCCGAGTGCCGAGATGGGCGCGCTGCCGTTGGAGGGCGGTGTTGCCGTTGCATTCCGCCGGCAGATCGAGGCTGCGGACGACCCCGCGGCCGAACGTGCCTGGCTGGAGGCGGAAATGGCCGCCAAACTCTCGCCAAATGCGCGGGCGGAAAGCTTTGCCATGCACGAACTGATCGATCCGCGCGAGACCCGGCCTTATCTCTGCCGCTGGGTCGAATGGTCTGAGGCACCGCTTAAACATTTGCTCGGACCTCGGAGCTTTGGGATACGGCCTTGATACGTAGATATTGGAACCAGGCCGATGCAACTCTCGGACTTCTCGACTCTCGCCTTCGATTGCTATGGCACGCTGATCGATTGGGAAGGGGGTATCGTTGCCGCCGTGCGGCCCTGGCTTGCCGGCAAGGGCGTTAGCAAGTCGGATGACGAGATTCTGGATACCTTCGCCACTAGCGAATCCACCCAGCAGCGCGAGACGCCGGATATGCTCTATCCGAAACTGCTCGCTCATACCTTGCACCGCATGGCCAAGGCGTGGGGCCTGTCGGCTACGGATGCGGAGGCAGAGGCTTTCGGCGACTCCGTCAAGGATTGGCCCGCATTTCCTGATGCGGCGGCAGCGCTGGCGCGGCTGAAGAAGTTCTATCGCCTCGTCATTCTCTCGAACGTTGACCGTGCCAGTTTTGAGCATTCCAGGGCGAAACTGGGCGACGTATTCGATGCGGTCTATACTGCGGAGGACATTGGCAGCTACAAGCCGAACCCGCGCAACTTTGCCTATATGATTGAGAAAGAGGCCGCGGCGGGCATTCCGGCAGATAAGATTTTGCACACCGCACAGTCCCTGTTTCACGACCACGTGCAGGCGAAGGCCCATGGCCTGACCAGTGCCTGGATCGACCGCCGGATCGATACGGATGGCTGGGGCGCGACCATGCCGCCGGAGGCGCCAGTGACCCCTGACTTCCATTTCCCGACCCTCGAAGTCATGGCCGAGGCGCGCGAGGAAGAATAGGTGCGCGAGTGCTCACGGCCCAGAGGTTTTGCCCACGCCGCTCGATACCGCCCGCCAAAGGGGGTTGGCATTCGCTGAGCCGTTACGGTTATGATGCCAAAGTCTTGCGGTGCAGGCTGGCGATACCGATAATCGCCGCGCGGCTGGCAAGAGTGAGGTTTCAGGGAAGGCGCAGCTGATGAACAATGTGAGGGATGTGGCCTCTTTGGACCCGCGCGCCCGGGCGGCCGCGGTACTGCCATTGCTGCGCGATGCTGCGCCGGAGATCGAAGCAGCGAACGAGCTGCCGCCGCGCGTTCTAAAAGCCTTGCATGATGCCCGCCTCTTTCGTCTGCTGCTGCCGCGCGCTGTCGGCGGTGAGGCCGTGGACCTGCGCACCTTTGGCGAGGTGATCGAACTGATCGCTTCGGCCGACGCCAGCACCGGGTGGGTGATGAGCCAGGGCGGCGGCTGCGCCATGGCCGCGGCGTTCATGGAACCTGCGGCGGCCAAGCGTATCTTCGGCCGATCCGACGCGGTGCTGGCCTGGGGTGCCGGCATCCAGGGCAAGGCGGTCAAGGTCGATGGCGGCTATCGTGTCAGCGGCAAATGGCAGTTCGCCAGCGGTTCACGCCACGCCACGGTTCTGGGTGGCCATAGCTATGTGTACGAGGCCGACGGCGAAACGCCCTGTTATCATCCGAATGGCAAGCGGGTGGACCGGACCGCCATTTTCGCACGCGGGAAGGCCATAGTGCATGACGTTTGGGATGTGATGGGCCTGCGCGGTACCGGCAGTGACACATTCGAGGTCGAGGATCTGTTCGTGCCGGCGGATGAGACCGCCGACCGCGAGGACCAAGCGGCGTTGACCGATACAGCGCCAATCTACCGGATCAACACCTCGCTGGTGTATGCGGTTGGTTTCACTGGCCTGCAAATCGGCATAGCCCGCGCCATGCTGGATGCGTTGCGCGATCTGGCCATGCAAAAGACGCCGCGCGGCGCCTCTTCCTCGCTGCGGGAAAGCCCGGTGTTTCAAGGACAACTGGCCCGGTTTGAGGCGCGGCTGCGGATGATCCGCGGGGCCGTCTTTTTCACCGCCGACAATGTCTATGCCAGCGTCGCCAAGACCGATGCCATCAGCCTGGACGAGCGGGTGGCGTTGCGGCTCACCTGCACCCACGCGATCAACGAGGCGGTGGCGCTGACCACCGATATCTACCGCGCCGCCGGTGCCACGGCGATTTTCCCCAGCCAGCCGTTCGAGCGCCGTCTGCGCGATGCGCTGACTGCCAGCCAACAGGTGCAGGCGAGGATGGATCATTACGAAAATGTCGGGCGTCACCTGCTCGACCTTCCACCCGCCTCGACCATGTTCCTGTAAGCGCAGCCAACAACCGGAGAACTGTCCGCCATGGCGAAATTTGACCGTACCGTTGAAGATATTGGCAACATCGTGCTGCTGGAGCATGTCAATACCCGCGTTGCCGATCAGCAACTGGCCGTGACCTTCTATCTGATGGGGCTGGGGCTGACCCGCGATCCCTATCTGATGGCTGGCACAAACAACATGTGGATCAATGTCGGCAAAGCCCAGTTCCACCTGCCGACGCATCAGCAAGCCCAGGTGCTGACCGGGCACACCGGCCTGGTGATCCCGCACCGCGGGGCGCTGCTGGAGCGGTTGGCCTCCGTCAAGGATGCACTCGCCGGCACGCAGTTCGCCTACGCCGAACACAATGACTATGTTGAGGTGACCTGCCCCTGGGGCAACCGCATCCGCTGTTATGAGCCGGGCGAGCGCTTCGGTGCGATGCGCCTCGGCATGCCGTATGTCGAGATCGACGCGCCGAAGGGCACGGCCGAAGGAATTGCCCGCTTCTATAACGAGATCATCAACACGTCCGCCGAAGCGACACAGGACGATGCCGCCGCCGTCGCCCGTGTCTCAGCCGGCGATGGCCAGACCTTGGTGTTCCGCGAGACGGACGGACCGTTACCGGACTATGATGGCCATCACATTGCGGTTTATCTGGCCGACTTCTCCGGCCCGTACAAAAAACTGCTGGAGCGCGGCATGGTTTCGGAGGAGAGCGACCAGCATCAATATCGCTTCCTTGACGTTTTCGACCCGGCGGATGGCAAGGCGCTGGTGCGGATCGAGCATGAGGTTCGCAGCATGCGCCACCCGATGTACGCCCGCCCCCTGGTCAACCGCGATCCGCGCATGAACAACCGCAACTATGTTCCCGGCTATGAGGACAACGCCTTCGCCATGCCGCCGAGCTTCTAACGGGGCCATGCTCTGTGCCGGCGGGCCAGAGGCCTGGGCGCGCCGGCACAGAGCGATAATGAAAGCCAACCATCAAGCTGAGGAAACCGCCCATGACGACCTTTGTCCTGCTGCATGGCGCCTATCAGGGCCCCTGGATCTGGAAAGCGGTGGCTGAGCGCCTGCGCGGGCAGGGGCACAGCGTCTATGTGCCGTGTCTCGACGGCTGTGGCGAGCGGGCTGCCTCCGTCCGCTCCGGCATCACGACCGAGAGCCAGGCGGAGGAGGTGGTGGAGATGCTGCGCCTCGAAGACCTGTCGGACGTGGTGCTGGCGGGAACGTCCTCCGGCGGCATGGTCATGGCCCGCGTTGCCGAGCGTGCTCGGGATCGGGTCGGCCGTGTGGTGTTCGCCGATGCGCTGGCGCTGTTCAATGGCGAGCGTATCCGTGACATCGTCACTTCGCCGGCGACAATCGAAGGCGAATTCGCCATCGGGCCGGATCGGGCGGATCTGGTCAGCCGCAGCTTCAAGGACATGGAGCCAGCCTTGCGCGATTGGGCCGCCGACCGCATGACTTTGCATCCCCGCGCCTGTTTCTATGAGCCGGTTAAGCTGGAGAGTTTCTGGGAGCAAAAATGGGATGCTTCGGTCATCTACTGCCCGCAAGCGCAAAACCCCGGCCGTCCGCACCAGGAACGCTGCGCCCAGAAACTGGGCGCGCGTTGGCACGAGATCGACACTGGCCACTACCCAATGCTGACCACTCCGGACGAGTTGGCCCGCCTGATCGCGGAAGGTTGAGGGCAGGGGCGCAGGCCCTCTCTGCCCCTCAGGCCTTGCCTTCGATCATCACCTGCACCAAGGACGGGCCATCCTTGGCAAAGGCACGTTCCAGTGCGGCCTTGAAGTCCTCCGGCTCGCTCACCTGCTCTGCGGCGAGGCCCATGCCGCGGGCCATGTCGATAAAACCCAGGTCCGGGCCTTCCAGGTCCATATGGGTATAGCCGCGGTTGCTCACGACGCCGAACCGGCCACGGTAGTTGTCGATGTTATGCTTCAGGATGCGGTATTCGCGGTTCACGAGGATGACGAACACGATGTTCAGGTTGTGGTGCGCGGCACTCCACAGCGACTGGATCGAGTACATGGCCGAGCCGTCGCCCGAGACACACACCACCTGCGCCTCCGGCTTTGCGACCGCAACGCCGATGGCGCCAGCCAGCCCCTGGCCGATGCCGCCGCCGCGGCCGGAAAAATAGTGGCCGGCGCCGGCAATCTCGACCGACCGGTTGAAGTCCGGCCCGGCGGTAATCGCCTCCTCGACGTAGACCGTGCCGGCGGGTGCGGCCGTGCCCAGCGTCTCCATCGCCACCGACATGGCCATGGGGCGGCGGGTGGCGGCGCGTTCGGAGCGGGCAATTTGGCTGGCGCGCTCCTGCTCCCTGGCGAGCGCCAGCGCCTCCCGCCGGGCCTTGGCAGCGGCGGCATCCGGCGAGACTTTCTCGGCCAGTTCCGCCAGGGACGGCTTCATGCCGCCGACCGCGCCCAGCGTCAGGCTGTTGTTGCGGGCAAGCTGCGAGGCCGATTCCTCGATCTGCAAGACCGTCAGGCCGGGAGGGTAGGGCGAGGTGTCGTCGAACCAGACCTCCTCGAAAAACGGCCCACCCAGCAGCAGCACGCAGTCGTGCTCGGCCAGCGTGTTTGCGATGTTGCCGGCTTCGAGTGGCAGGGTGCCGCGCAGCAGCGGGTGCCGGTTCGGCAGCGGTGACTGCGCGCGGATGCCCTCCAGCCAGACCGCCGCGCCCAATTTCTCCGCCAGGGCGATCAGTTCGGCGGAGGCACTGGCACGGGCGATGTCGTCGCCGGCAACAATGGCGGGAGAGCGGGCTACGCTAAGCTTGGCCGCCATCTCCGCCAGCGCATCCGCATCGGGCCGGGGGGAGCGGCGCAGCGGGCCGGCGGTGAGGGCGGCGTTGTTTGTCTGCTGCTCCATCACGTTGATCGGGAGGGCCACGAACACTGGGCCATAGGGCGGGTCGTTTGCGATCTTGAAGGCGCGGCGCATGATATCCGCCATATCGTCGGCGTGCTGTACCTGCACGCTCCACTTGGTGACGGGTGCGGCCATGGCGGCGAGGTCGTGGCTGAGCACCGGCGCGCGCAGCAGCATGCGCGTATCTTGCTGGCCGGCGGTGACGATCAGCGGCGCATTTGCCTTCAGCGCGTTGAACACCATGCCGATGCCGTTGCCGAGCCCCGGCGCCACGTGCAGGTTGGCGATGCCGGTGGTGCCGGTCGCCTGCGCGTAATAGGCCGCCGCGCCGACCGCCACGCCCTCGTGCAGCGCCACGATGTATTCCAGTTCCGGATGGTCGGCCAGGTTGTCCAGCAGCGGGCTCTCGGTCGTGCCGGGGTTGCCGAAAATCCGGCTGACCCCGTGGGCTTTCAGGCTTTCGAAGAATACGTCGCGTCCGTGCATCAGGGCGTCTCCGCTGTCGGCTGGATGGTTTCTTGACCTGCATCATAGACGGCGGAGGCGCTGTGACCAGAGCCAACCGGCCCACGGCCGCACGCACGCCAGGGTGATCCGGTTGTGATTTGAGGACGTAGACCTGAGTGGTTATGCATTGCGCGCAACATACGGATTTCAGGGATGTTTTTTCGATGAAAGTCTGTTCGATCATTGCCGCGGCAGCGTTTGTGCTCGGGGCTAGCGGTGCGCACGCCTCCTCGGTCGCATTCGGCGATTCGTGGCGGGAGCAGCGGTTCTCGCTGTTCTCCAGCAATGATTTCGGTCTGAATGGCGACGCGCTCACCGTCCGTTCCAATGGGACCGTTTCGATGCTTTGGACCAGGCTGTCCGAAGATCAATGGGGAAGCCAGAATGCGGCTTGGCGCTGGCGGGTGGATCAAAGCGTGCCGCCGACCGACCTGACCATCAAGGGTGGCGACGACCGAAATCTGGCGCTGTATTTTGTGTTTCTGCCGCAAGCCGTGGCGGAGCAGGCGCAAGGCAGCGATCTGCAAGATCTTTTGGACGAGCCGGACGTACGGGTGCTGATGTATGTCTGGGGTGGCGATCACCCGAACGGCGCGATCCTGCCGACACCCTATCTGGGCGAGCGCGGCCGGACCATCATCCGCCGCGGGGCTCGCACCGGTGCGGAACAGGAAAGCGCCGACCTAGCCGCCGATTATGAGGCGGCCTTCGGCGAACCGGTGCAAAGTCTGGTCGGCTTGGCGGTTTCGGCGGACAGTGACGACACCGATACGCGCATCAAGGCGGGGATCAGCCGGCTGCGGTTGCTGCCGTAACTGCGGGGGAAGGGGAAACTCCCCCTTGCCCCCTCGCCAGGCTCATGCCGTAATGTGCGGCAACCATAATCATTCAGCGAGGAAGCCCCATGTCCCTTTCCAGCGTCTCCGACGTTGACGCGTCGAGCCCGAAACACTTGGCCGACAAATACGCCATCGCCGGCATCGGCGAGACCGCCTACCTGCGCGGCTCCAACCGCACCACCCGCTCCATGGCGACAGAGGCCATTTCCAAGGCCATGGCGGATGCCGGTATGACCGCCGATGATGTTGACGGCATGCTGAGCTATTCCAGCGGTGACAGCACATTTTCGCCGTTCATCGCCGGCGACCTCGGCATCCGCCTCAATTTCTACATGGACGTGTTCGGCGGCGGCTCCTCGACCGAGGCGCTGATCGGTATCGCCATGGGCGTGATCGAGGCCGGCATGTGCAAAACGGTGGCAATCTTCCGCTCCATGAACGGCTTCAGCCAAGTGCGGATCGGCGGAACCGGTGCCCGATCGGCCGTGCCGGTGAAGGGCGACGAGTTGCACTCCCGCGCTTATGGCTGGCAGGCGGCGGGCCAGATGTTCGCCCCAACCTTCATGCGCCACATGTACGATTACGGCACGACGCCGGAGCAGGTGGCAATGGTCAAGGTCACGCATTCGCAGCATGCAGCGCGCAACCCGAAAGCTTATTACAAAACCCCGGTGACCGTGGATGACGTGCTGTCCAGCCGGTTCATCGTGAAGCCGCTGCATCTGTTGGATTGCTGTGTCGAGACGGACAACGCCAACTGCATCATCGTCACCCGGGCGGAGCGCGCCCGTGACCACCGCGACGGGCCGCATGCGCTTATTCGCTCGGTCGTTGGCCGTTGCTGCAAGCCGCGTATCGACATGCACTATCAGCATGGGCCGATCAGCACCGTGGCTGGTCATTACGCAAAGGACATTCTGTGGAAGAATGCGGGCCTCGGGCCGGAGGACGTGGACGTGACGGGCGCCTATGACGCCTTTACCTTCACCAGCATGCTGCAGTTGGAAGATTACGGCTTCTGCAAAAAGGGGGAGGGCGGGGACTATGTCTCCAACGGCACCATTCGCCTGGGTGGCAAGCGGCCGAACAACACCGCGGGCGGCCATCTCTGCGAGGGCTACACCCACGGCATCAACATGGTGATCGAGAACGTCCGCCAGTTGCGGGGTGAGGTCGATGACGTTTGCCCCATCGGGCCGGATGGCAAACGCATCCACACCCACGACTATTCCGACACCGGCACCTGCCGGCAGGTAAAGGATGTGAATGTGACGGCCAATCTCGGCTGGGCCATGCCGGGCACCGGTTCGGCTATGGTCATGGTCAAGGGCTGAGGCGAGAGCGAGGGAACAAGACAATGGCAACGACTCAAATCACCGCCGATCACCTGGGCATGACGCTCACCATCGACGACCTGGATCACGAGAACAAAGACTTCTTCGGTTTCTGCGCGAAGGGTGAGTTCCGGCTGCAGAAGAACCCGAACAACGGCCTGGTCCGCTACCCGCCGACCACTCGCTGCCCCTGGACCGGCGACGCGGAGTCGGAATGGGTGCCGGTGGAAGGCAAGGGCACGGTGTATTCCTATAATGAGGTGCACCACGCCATTCAGCCGGCGTTCAAGGCGGTGGCGCCCTACATGCTGCTGCTGGTCGAACTCGACACGCAGAAGGGCCAGCCGAGCGAGTTCGAGGGCCTGCGCGTTGCCGGCAACCTGGTAACGCCGGATGGCGAAATGGCCCCGCCGGAACTGGTCAGGCAGGTCGGCATCGGCAGCCGCATGCGCATGGTGTTCAAGAAGGTGAGCGACGAGATCGCCCTGCCGATGTGGACGCTGGACGAAGATGCGGAACAGCCGGCAAAGCCCTGGCGCTATCCGCAAGAATAGAGGGCCACCGCCCATTCGAATTTTTGGGCCCCGGATAGCGGTGCAGCCGCTATCCGGGGCCCATCAAATGGCTTCACCCAAGGTTGGCTATGATCCTTGCCGCAGCATGAACACGGCCTGCTCGCCCAGGATATTGGCGCAGCGGCTGGTCACGCGGGCGCTGGATTGCCGGCCTTTGGAGTTCAGCACGGCGTATTGCTCGATAGCCAGCCCCATATCATCCGCCAGGGCCAGAAAGTCCCGGATGGTGCAGAAATGGGTGTTCTTGCTTTCATACCAGGGCTCGTCCAGCGCCTCCGTCATCGGCATGCGGCCATTCAGGAGCAGCGACAGGCGGATGCGCCAGTGCCCAAAATTCGGAATGGAGACGATGGCCCGGCTGCCAATGCGGATCAGTTCCTCCAGCACATGCTTCGGGTCGTCCACATTCTGCAGAGTCTGGGTCAGCAACACGTAGTCGAAACTGCCGGTCGGATAGAGCGAGAGATCGGTGTTGGCATCGCCCCGGATCACCGGCAGCCCGATGGCAACGCAACTGTTGACCTTTGACCGCCGGATTTCGATGCCGCGGCCATCGACGCCCTTCTCTCGCGCCAGATAGGCGAGCAAGGCGCCGTAACCGCAACCGATATCGAGCACGCGCGTGCCCGGAGTGATCCAATCGGCCACGATTTGCAGATCCGGCCGGATTTCGACAGCAGGATCGATCATCGCGCCAGCCCCCTTGCGGCGGCGGCGCCATCGATGAAGCCTTGCAGCGTCCGGAACATCTCTGGCTCATCCAGCAGGAAGGCGTCGTGCCCCTTGTCCGTTTCGACTTCAACAAAGCTGACCGGCGTGCCGGCCGCGTTCATTGCGTGCACGATGGCGCGGCTTTCGGAGGTGGGAAACAGCCAGTCGCTAGTGAAGGAGACAAGGCACATGCGCGTTCGGACGCCAAGGAAAGCCTTGGCGAGCGAGCCGCCGCCATGTTCCGCCACCAGATCGAAATAATCCATCGCGCGGGTGATGTAGAGGTAGGAGTTGGCATCGAATCGGTCGACGAAGGTAGAGCCCTGATGGCGCAGATAGCTCTCCACCTGGAAATCGGCATCGAAACCGTAATTTACCTTGTCACGGTTTTGCAGTGCCCGCCCGAACTTTCGGTGCAGCGCCGGCTCCGACAGGTAGGTGATGTGCGCGGTCATGCGTGCAACGCCCAGGCCGCGGCGGGGCATCTTGTCATACAGCAGATAATCGCCGTTGCACCATTCCGGGTCTGCCATGATTGCCTGACGCCCGACCTCGTGAAAGGCGATGTTCTGCGCGGTGTGATAGGCCGCCGTGGCGATCGGAATGGCGCTGAATACCCGGTCCGGATAGGCCGCTACCGCTTTCAGAACCTGCATACCACCCATGGAGCCGCCGACCACGCTGAAAAGCTGATCGATGCCCAGCGCATCGACCACGCGCATGCAGCCGCGCACCATGTCGCCGATGGTGATGACCGGGAAGGCCAGACCATAAGGCTGGCCGGTTTCCGGGTTGGTCGAGGATGGCCCCGTCGAGCCCATGCAGCCGCCGAGCACGTTGACGCAGATCAGGAAGAAACGGTCGGTATCCAGCACCTTGCCTGGGCCGATGATCGTCTCCCACCAGCCGGGCTTGCCGGTGATCGGGTGTAACTCGGCCGGGAACTGGTCGCCGGTCAGTGCGTGGCAGACCAGGATCGCGTTCGACTTGTCCGCGTTCAGGGTGCCATAGGTTTGGTAGGCGAGGGTAACCGGCGAAAGGTCGATTCCCCCGTCCAATGGCAGCGGGTTGGTTTCGGTCAATTGCAGTGCGTAACCGGGCAGCGGCTGTCCGCCATTGCGGACGGCCACCGGGCTCGCGGCGGGCGGAATGGGTGGGGTGTGGGTGGGCTGTTCCAATGTTGCCTTTGATTTCGGCTCGTGGCCGCTTTATGTCTAGTCGCCAGTACTGCCGATCCGGTCGTCTTCGGGCCGGCATCGCCAGACCCCTTATAGTCCAGAGTTGCCGAATGTCCCAAGCTTCCTCCGATCTTGCCAACCGTCGGGCGGAAATCGACCGCATCGATCGCGAGATGCAACACCTTTTGCAAGACCGTGCCAAGGTCGTGCAAGGGGTTCTGCGTGCAAAAAAAGCCGCAACCGACGCCGGCGAGGTGACGCCGCCTTTCCGGCCGGGGCGGGAGGCGGAGGTATTGCGCACCCTTCTCGGCCATCATAACGGCGATTTTCCGCCGGCGAGTTTGCTGCGCATCTGGCGCGAGATCATGTCCGGCGCGACCCGCATCCAGGCCGTGCAGCGAATCGTTGTTCCCGGTGGCTGCGGTGCGGTTTGGGATTTGGCTCGGGATCATTTCGGGCTGGGTGCGGAATACCATGCGGTTGCCGATGCTACCGATGCGTTCTCGATCCTGCGCGATCTGGGCGCGGCTGCGGCCGTAGTCGCCATGCCGTCCGCTACCGGTGCCGGTGCATGGTGGCGCGGCCTGCTGCAATCCGGAACACCCGAAGGCGCGCTGCAGGTTGTGGCGCGCCTTCCGTTTTTTCGGGCTGGCACGGCTGGCGAGGCAATGGTGCTGACACCGTTCGCGCCGGATGAGAGCAGTCAGGATTGTGGTATTCTGGGGCTGACACTGGAAGCGTCAGCCATATCGGCCACGGTGATGGGCGCGGTCGAAGCCGCTGGGCTCAAGCTGGCAAGCGAGCCGCTGCTGGCCGATTGCCACGCCTGGGTGGAGGTGGAAGGGTTGATTGCGGCCGATTCCCCGGCGCTGGCTTTATTGGCTGCGACGCCAGGCATTGTCGATGTTCGCGTGCTGGGCGGCTATGCCGTCCCGCTCGCCTAAACCTGTCAGGATATAGCGACCATGGCGACGGATCAGACCGGCCTTCTCACCCCGCAACCGGGTATCATGAGTATCGCCCCCTATGTGCCAGGCGAGCACGGCCTTGCCGGGCACAACCGCGTGATCGTGCTTTCGGCCAACGAGAACCCGCTTGGCCCTGGCGATGCGGCACGCAAGGCCTATATCGATGCCGCGGCGGCGCTGGAGCGCTATCCGGATGGCGCCGCACGCGTGCTGCGCGAGGCGATTGCGAAGGCTGAGGGGCTGGAACCGGACCGGATCGTTTGCGGCGCCGGCTCCGACGAACTGCTGACCATGCTGGGCCATGCCTATGCCGGCGTCGGTGACGAGATCGTCTATTCCGCCCATGGCTTCACCATGTATCCGATCATTGCCCAAAGCGTCGGCGCCCGGCCTGTTGCCGCGCCGGAAACCGATCTGACGGCGGACGTGGATGCGCTGCTGGGGGCGGTGACCCCACGGACCAAAATCGTCTACATTGCCAACCCGAACAACCCGACAGGCACCTATCTGCCAATGAGCGCCATGCGCGATTTCCGCGCCCGCTTGCGTGAGGATATTCTGCTGGTTCTGGATGCAGCCTATGTCGAGTACGTGACCGCCAGCGACTATGGCGACCCGGCGGACTTGGTGCGGCAGAACCAGAATGTCGTGATGTGCCGCACCTTCTCCAAGATTCACGGGCTGGCCGCGGTGCGGCTTGGCTGGTGCTATGCGCCGAAAGCGGTTGCCGAGGTGCTGAACCGGGTGCGCGGCCCGTTCAACGTCAACAGCGCGGCCCAGGCCGCGGGCGTGGCCGCCATCAACGACACGGCGCATCAGCAGCGCTCGCGTGCCCACAATGCCCATTGGCTGCCATGGCTTACCTCAGAAATCCGCTCGCTGGGGCTGGAGGTTCCGCCAAGCCAGGGGAATTTCATTCTGGTCCGGTTCCCAACGGAAACCGGGCGGGATGCGCCGGCGGCAATCGAGCATTTGAACGCGCATGGGATCATTCCGCGGCGCATGGCGGGCTATGGCCTGCCAGACTGCCTGCGCATCACTGTGGGTTTGGAAGAGGACAATCAGGCGGTTATTGCGGCACTCCGTGAGTTTATGGGGCGCGAGGCTATGGGAAAAGTATGAGCGGGGAACCGGCGTTCAATCGTATTTGCATCATCGGCATCGGGCTGATCGGCGCCTCGCTGGCACATGTCATCCGGCGGGAAAATCTAGCGTCCCATCTGGCGATCTGTGACAGCAATCCGGATCATCGGCAGCGTGCGTTGGACCTGGGCCTGGCCGACAGCGTGCATGAAAGTCCCGCGGAAGCCGTGGCGGGCTCCGACCTGGTCGTGGTGGCGACACCGATCGGCTCGTTCGATGCGGTCGGCAAGGCCATGCGGCCGGGGCTGAAGCCGGGAATGATCGTCACTGATGTCGGCTCATCCAAGCGCTCGGTCCTGCGTGATTTGGGCCCGCATATTCCGGATGGCGTTCATTTTGTGCCTGGCCACCCTATTGCCGGCACAGAGTATTCCGGCCCGGACGCAGGCTTTGCAGACCTGTTCGAAGGCCGGTGGTGCATTCTGACACCGCCGCCCGGTACCGACGAGGAAGCGGTGGAGAAGGTAGCGAACCTATGGCGTTCCGCGGGTTCCATGATCGAGATCATGGAACCGGGCCATCACGATCAAGTGCTGGCCATTACCAGCCACCTGCCGCACCTGATCGCCTTTACCATCTGCGGCACCGCCAGTGACCTGGAAGGCGTGCTGCAGCAGGAGGTTATCAAGTTCTCCGCTAGCGGTTTCCGGGACTTCACCCGCATTGCAGCAAGCGACCCGATCATGTGGCGCGATATTTTCCTGAACAACCGCGATGCGCTGTTGGAAGTGGCAGGGCGAATGCAGGAGGACTTGGCACGCCTGCAACGCGCCATCCGCTGGGGTGAGGGGGAGGAGATCGAAAAACTGATTCGCCAAACCCGCGAAATCCGCCGCCAGTTGATTGAGGCGAAGCAAGCCTAGGGCGTACGATGATGCCGGGAGTGATGCGGAGTCAGTCCGTCAGGAACCGCCGCACCGCCTGGATTTGATCCTGATCGACCAGACCGGGGCAGTGGCCGACGCCCGGGACTTCGTGAACCTGCGCCTTCGGGCCGGTTGTGCGCATGCGCTCAACCGTGTCTGGTTTGAGCAGGACCGAATCGAGACCCCAGACGCACAACACCGGGCAGGCAATCCGCTCCCACTGGTCCCAGGCGTTATAATCGTCCATGGATCGGGTTTCCGCCAGCCCGGGGTCGTAATCCAGACCCCATTCCCTGTCCGATATCCGGCGCAGGGAATCGCGGCCGAACTTCTGCCATTCGGCGTCGGTGAAGGGTCCGAAGGCTGTTCGGTTTTCCCGTATCCAGTTTATGCCTTCGTCTTCCGAGGCAAAGCGATTGTCGAGACCGAAGCTGTGGCCGTTGTGGCGTCTGCCTTCCGCCGGGATGAAGGGGCCAATGTCGTTCAGCACTAGCTTGCGGATCGGCGAATTGTCCATCGCGGCTATCCGCATGCCAATAACTCCGCCCATGGACGTGCCGATCCAATCCACTTGTTGCGCACCAGTCATCGCGATGACCTCCCCCGCCACCGTCTCATAGAGCGGGTAGCCGTAGTGGCCCTTGTCGTCCATCCAGTCGCTGCGGCCACGGCCGGGCATGTCTATGGCAACGACATAGTAAAGGTCGGAGAGGGCCTCGCCGATAGTATCGAAATCCCTCGCATTGCGGGAGATGCCGTGAACGCAGATCAGGACGTTAGGGTTGTTTGCATCGCCATAGGCACGGTAGCCGACGGTCGGATGTTCGCCGAACCAGGGGTATTGGAGATGATGCTGTTGCATTGGGCCAGCCGCTGCTGAGGAAGGAGTAGCGAAAGCTTAGCATTGCTGATCCGACGGGGGCAAAATTTAACGCAATCGCGGCCTGTGCAGCGCTGCCGATACTGACGTCCGATCATCGCGCCGCGGCGCAATCCGCATCACATTTTCGTGAGATTCACCGTCCTCTTGCGGGGAGTTCTCGCCGGAACCGATTTTGCCGGCGAAGATGAGAACAGCGGTTCCGAACAATCGGTGCCGTTTTCTTAAATCAATCAAAGGGAGTGTCTTTTATGAAATATTTGCAATCACTTTGCCTAGCTGCGGCAATGGCGCTGGGGCTGGTGCAAACGGCTGGCGCCGTCACAATCTTCAGCGCCAGCCTGACCGAAGCGCAGGAGGTTGCGCCACCGACGCCGCTTGGCGCCAGCGGCACGGCAACCCTGGTTCTCAACGATCTCATGACCCGCCTGGAGATGAATATCCAGCTGTTCGGACTGGACCTGGACGGCACGCAAACGGCGACAACTGACGACAACGTCGTCGCGATGCACATTCACGCCGCGCCCGCCGGGGTGAACGGCGGCGTTGTCTTCGGCCTGATCTCGCCAAACAGCGACTTGAACGGCGATCTGATGATCGACGCGGCCGCAGGCACGATTTCCAGCGCCTGGGATGTCGGCGAAGGCAATGCGGGCACGGATCTTGCGCTGCAACTCGGCAATCTGTTCAGCCGTGGCCTGTACTTCAACATACACACGCCGGTGTCGCCAGCGGGTCAAATCCGCGGGCAGATCGTTTCGGAGCCGGCGGTTCTGGGCTTGCTTGCAAGCGGGCTGTTGTTTGCGGGCTTCCTCCGCCGCCGCGCATAACCGGTAGCAAGGCCCAGCGGCAAAGCGACGGTGGGCTCGTGCGCCGATGCTGTTGCAGTAGACACTGCCGGCCGGGCCGGCGTAGCCTGTCGCCTCATTGGCAAGAGGAGACCCGCCCATGTCTGCCGATCCAAACCGCGTGCTTTGCTGCGGCGAAAACCCGTTCATCCGTATTTCAGAAACGGACGGCGGGCCGGAGACCACTGTGGCCAGTTATTGGCGCAACGTTCTGTCGCCGGCGGGGCCGGGGCATGTGCTCTATCTGAAAAGTGAACTCACCGGAAATCAGTGGCGCATCTGGTCCGATAATATCGCGATGGCACGGTGGTTGCAGCAGACCATTCAGGGCATGCTGAACCCCGAACTGGCCGATCTCTCGATTCCGGTGGAAGAGGCCGTGTTCGACAAGGATGGCGACCCGCACCGCTTTTATACGGAATATGTGAGCAGCGATCACGACGAACTGTCATTGACCTGGTTCGATCTCGGTGACCCGCTGATGATCCACACCCAGCCGGGCGAGCGCCCTTACGGTGTCAACACGGTGCTGATTCCGGTGGCGGGCACGCGGCTTGTCATGAACGGCCAGCAAGCCAAGGGGCAGGCTTGGCCGCGCGAACGCGAAGGCCGGCCGTTCAGCACGTCTGCGCTGGCATTCTGCGAAAGCTGGACGGAAAAGCGATAGGGCTGCTGCCGCAGTGCCAAGCGTCCAGCATTAAACGCCCAGTAGCGCCGGAATCTTGTCCAGGCTCTTGATTTCGGCAATCGGCCTGCCGGGCAGCTTTTCTGCCAGATTGCCCATGCGGTTGCACCAAGCGACCTGGAACCCGAAATGTGCGGCGCCCGCCACGTCCCACGCATTCGCTGACGTGAAAAGCACTTGATGCGCCTGTACGTCCAGCCGGTCGAGAACCATTTGGTAGACCCGCGGGTGCGGCTTGTACAGACCGACCTCGTCTACGGACAGCACGGCGTCCAGGTGCGGCGTGAGGCGGGAATGATTAACCGCCGCGGTCAGCATCATGACCGACCCATTGGAAAGGATGGCGGTTTGCTTTTTCGCCTGTTTCAGGTGTGCCACTGTTGCCACCGCATCCGGATACGGAGCGATGGAGAGATAGAGTTCCATCAATTCCGCACGCAGCGCGGGGTTGTGAATGTCACAGGCGGCCAGCGCGTAATCGAGCGACTCCGCAGTGACCTGCCAGAAGTCCGCATGCGCACCCATGAGGGAGCGTAACCAGCTGTATTCCAGTTGCTTTTGCCGCCATAGCAAGTTGAATCGGTCCGCCTCCGGCCCGATTTTGGTTCGCCGGCGCTCCATGGGAGAGGAAAAGTCGAACAGCGTGCCATAGGCGTCGAACACACAGGCTTGAATGTCTTGCAGGCTGCTCATGGCCAATTGTCCCAGCGTTGCGAATTGAAAGCATGTCGCGTAGCACGCAGCGGCGCTTGCCGCCACCCCCCGCGCTGCGGTAGGGTGCGCGCCTTACAGTTTTCCAAGTCAAGGAGTCGCCGCCATGTTCAAGGGTTCGCTCGTCGCGCTGATTACGCCCTTCAAGGACGGCAAAGTGGATGAGGACGCCTTCCAGCGCTTCGTCAATTGGCAGATTGAGCAGGGTACGCACGGCCTCGTTCCCTGTGGCACCACCGGCGAATCGCCGACGCTGAGCCATGCGGAGCACAAACGCGTGGTGGAGCTCTGCATCGAAGCCGCCGCCGGCCGTGTGCCGGTGATCGCCGGCGCCGGCTCCAACAATACGGCGGAGGCGATCGACCTGACCCTGCATGCGGAAAAGGCCGGGGCCGACGGCGTGTTGGTGGTGACGCCCTACTACAACCGTCCGACTCAGCAAGGGCTTTATGAGCACTTCAAAGCTGTGAACGATTGTGCGGATATCCCGATCATCATCTATAATATTCCACCGCGCAGCGTGGTGGATATGTCGGTGGAGACCATGGCGCGCCTCGCCAAGCTGCCGAATATTGTCGGCGTGAAGGACGCGACCACCGACCTGCAGCGTCCCAGCCTGGAAAAGATGGCGTGCGGCGATGATTTTGTCCTATTGTCCGGTGAGGATGGCACGGCCATCGGCTACTTGGCTCAGGGCGGTGCCGGCTGCATCTCGGTAACCGCAAATGTCGCGCCGAAACTGTGTGCGATGATGCATGAGGCTTGGCAGCAGCACGCCGTCGATCGCGCGCAGCAAATCAACATGCAGTTGATGCCGTTGCACGAGGCCATGTTCTACCAGCGCAGCCCGGCCGGGCCGAAATATGGCGCTCACCTGCTGGGCCACTGCCTGCCGGATACCCGCCTCCCCATGACCCCGGCCGAGCCGAAGACCCAGGAGGTCATGCGCGAGGCGATGGTGAATGCGGGTCTGCTCTGATCGCAGCCTTTAGGGGCCGGAGGGCCCTGCTCTAGTGGCAAAGAAACCGAGTCCAACCAAGAACGTGGTGGCCCAAAACCGCCGCGCCCGCTTCGATTACTTCATCGAGGAGACGATGGAGGCTGGCCTGATGCTGACCGGCAGCGAGGTCAAATCGCTGCGGGCCGGCAAGGCCTCTATCGTCGAAAGCTACGCGGCAGAGGAAGGTGGCGCGCTCTGGCTGATCAATGCCCACATCCCGGAATATCCGGGCGCCCGGCATTTCGGCCACGCGCCTAAGCGGCACCGCAAGCTGTTGATGCGCAAACGTGAGATTAAGCGCCTTTCGGGCTCGCTGAAGCGCGAAGGCATTACGTTGGTGCCGCTGGAAATCTATTTCAACGACCGCGGAATCGCGAAGTTGACCCTCGGCTTGGCCAAAGGCAAGCGCAAGGTCGACAAGCGCGAAACGATCAAGGAACGCGACTGGCAGCGCGACAAGGCGCGGCTGATGCGGGAGCGGGGGTAGGGGCCGACTGCCGGCACGCCGCCGCTGGGTTTTTTGCGGTTCGGACGCAATGTCTGCGGGCCGCCGATGCGGTAGCGGGAGACGCAGTGTCGATGCTCAATCTGGATACCCTCCGCGCACGGGTCCGTGCAAAGGAAGCGGAACTGGTTGCCTTCGCCCAGGATCTGATCCGGGTGCCGTCGCTGAATCCGCCGGGCATATCTTATCGTGAATCCTGCGAATTGCTTGGTAATCGACTGAAACAAATAGGGTTTCAGGTTGAATACATCCGTGGCACGGGTGCTCCCGGCGATTCGGACCGTTATCCGCGCTGGAACGTGATTGCGCGGCGTGACGGGCGTTCGGCCGGTTCATGCGTGCATTTCAACTCGCATATCGACGTGGTCGAGGTCGGGCACGGCTGGACGGTCGATCCGTTTGCGGCGACCATAAGGGATGGCAGACTCTATGGCCGCGGCGCTTGTGACATGAAAGGCGGGTTGGCCGCCAGCGTGATCGCGGTGGAGGCCTTGCTGGAGGTCTGGCCGGATTTTCCGGGCGCCATCGAAATTTCCGGCACGGCGGACGAAGAGTCGGGCGGCTATGGTGGCGTGGCGCATCTGGCCAGGATGGGCCTGTTCTCCAAGCCGCGGGTCGATCACGTCATCATCCCGGAGCCGCTGAACAAGGACCGCATCTGCCTCGGCCATCGCGGCGTGTGGTGGGCGGAGATCGAGACGCACGGCCATATTGCCCATGGCTCCATGCCGTTCCTGGGCGATAATGCGATCCGGCATATGGGCGCTGTACTGCAGGCATTCGAGGCGGAGCTGTTTCCCGCACTGGCGGAGCGGCAAACGCAGATGCCGGTGGTGCCGGAGGGCGCGCGGTCATCGACACTCAACATCAACTCGATCCATGCCGGTCCACCGGAAGACGATACCTATGACGGCCTGCCTGCACCGGTGGTACCGGACCGCGCACGGATGGTCATCGACCGGCGGTTCCTGATTGAGGAAAATTTGGCGGACGTGAAGGGCGAGGTACGGACGCTACTCGACCGACTGGCGGCGACGCGGCCGGATTTCCGCTATGCCATGCGCGATATCTTCGAGGTGATCCCGACGCAGACAGCCGAAGATGCTGCCGTCGTTTTGGCGGTGGCGCATGGAATTGAAAGTGTTTTCGGGAAAAAGCCGGAATTCATCGTTTCTCCAGGTACTTACGACCAAAAGCATATCGCCCGTATAGGCCAGCTCCACGACTGTATCGCTTACGGCCCCGGCATTCTCGATCTGGCCCACCAACCGGATGAGTTTGTCGTAATCGAGGACATGGTGCAATCGGCGGAGGTGATGGCCGTGGCGCTCAGCCAGCTGCTTCGGCAGCCCGGTTGAGTGCCGGCGCTTTTGGTGTGATTTCGGCCGAAAGAGTATTCTACATCTCCATATTTAACATGAAAAATGCCGGGCAATAAGCTGATATCAAAAATTAAAAGCGGATCGGTTGATATTGGCGGTCGCATCCTGGCCGCTACGTCGCCATTGCATTCGCTTGATTGGCTGGTGCCACGGCAGGGGTATGAGGCAACGCTCGGTCTTGCCTATGGTTCCGAGCCGCGCCAGGCGTTGGACCTTTACCGGCCACTGGCGGACGTGGGCCCGTTCCCTGTCGTTGTGTTCTTTTATGGCGGCAGTTGGCGCTGGGGCTCGCGCAGTCAATACCGCTTCATTGGTGAAGCCCTGGCGAGGCGGGGGATCATGACTGCAGTTGCTGATTACCGGCTGCATCCGGCAGTGCGGTTTCCGGCCTTTGTCGAGGATGGGGCAGCGGCGGTGGCGTGGGTGAAACAGCATGTGGGGGACTATGGCGGGGATTCCGGGACCGTGTTCGTCATGGGGCACTCCGCAGGCGCCCATACCGGGTCACTGCTGGTTCTGGACCGGCGTTATTTGTGTGCCCAGGGAGTCGATCCTGATTCCCTTGCTGGGTTTATCGGTATATCTGGGCCTTATGTGGTGAATTTGACGGAATATGACAGCGTTCGATCCGTATTCGAGCATTGGCCGAAACCGGAGGAGACGATCCCGTTATCCTTCGTCCGCGGCGGCACGCCGCCGATGCTGCTGCTGCATGGATTGAAGGATACGCTGGTCTACCCGCTCAACACCACCCGGTTTGCGGAGGCAATGCGGGCGGCGGGCGGGCGCGTGACAGTCGATTTGCAGCGCGGGGTCGGCCATTACCGGATCATGGCGGCACTGGCCAAGCCGTTCGAGCGTCTGGCCCCTGTTGGCACGCGGATAGCCGGCTTCGTGCAGCGGCAGGCGGGATCGGGATGAGCACTAAAATTTATTGACTCTGTGAGTCTAGTTTCGGTCGCAAGAACTCGATTTGATGTGAAAATTTGCGGCCGTTGGTAACAGTCAACTGCTGAAATCCCAGCATGTAGCAGAGGTCAAAAAACGTATATTCCTGGTCCGGGTCAAGTTCCTGGAACAGTGGGGTGGCACGCGATAGCGAGGTCATGGCGGCAAGCAGGGCGCGCGAGCGGTAGAGTGTGTCGTAAAATCCGTCGCGCACGCCAACGATGATGAGCTTTTCGGCGGCCGTTCCCTTGGCGAATATGGCGTAGGTCGGCGGGTAAGGCTGCGCAGCGATCTCTGCGATGATGCCGCTGACAAAGGATAGGCGCCGGGCACGCGTGTTTCCGTCCAGAATGGGGGCGCGTGCGGTATACTCCTCAACCATTTCCGGTGGCGGGTAGTAGTACCCCGCATGCCGGTCGCCGGCGCCGGCGGCACTGCCGAACACCATGGAAACAGCCATGATCGCCAGGGCAATCGATAAACGCATAGGGTCTCTCCCACCGGCTCTTTGACTATTTGGATGCCGCTGCCGCTGGCGTGTCAACGGCGATAGCGTGGGTGGCGCACAAGTCGCCTTGACACGAACGCGCGAGACGCGTTGCTTGGCCGCCGATTCATGCACTTAAATGAGGAAACGGATAGTGTCCCGCCAACCGGTGATTGTCGGCGTCAGCGATGCGCCGACCCATGAACGCGGCCGCGCCTTGCCTGGCACGCACGTTCTGAGCATGCAACGCGATTGCGCCAATGAGGCGCTGGCCGAGGCCGGCTTGACCATGGCCGATGTCGATGGCTTGGCGGTCGCCGGCATGTGGGGCATGCCGGGGCCGGGCGCCATGCAGCCGAATTTACTCGCCGAGTACCTCGGCATCCGCTTCCCGAAATATCTTGACGGAACCAACGTCGGCGGGTCCGCCTTCGTGCTGCACGCCGGCCATGCCTACGAGATGATCAAGGCAGGTGTGTGCGATACAGTGCTGATCCTCTATGGTTCGCTTCAGAAAAGCCAGGCAGCGCGCTCGCTCGGTGGCCGGCCGGCGCTATTTTCGAATCAGTGGGACATGGTGGCGGGCCTGCCGTCGCCCGCGGGGGCCTATGCAATGGCTGCGAACCGGCACGCCCATGTCTACGGCTCGACGCGGGAGACCCTGGCGGAGATCGCCGTGGCGACCCGCGCCTGGGCCGGTCTGAACCCCAACGCGGCCTTTCAGGACCCTATGACCCTGGACGACGTGCTGAACGCGGCGCCCATCGTCGATCCGCTGGGCCGGTTCGATTGCTGCCTGGTGACCGATGGCGGCGGCGCAGTAGTGATGACGACGGAGGAGCGCGCCCGCGATCTGAAGCAGAAGCCCATCTATGTGTTGGGCCATGGCGAGAGCGCCAGCCACGTCAACATCAATTACATGCCGGATATGGCCCATCTGGAAGTGGCCGAGCATTCCTCCAAGCGCGCCTATGCCCAGGCCGGCCGAGGGGCAAAGGACATGGATATGGCCATGCTCTATGACAGCTTCACCATCACGGTGCTGCTGACCATGGAAGCCCTGGGTCTGTGCGGCTTAGGCGAGGGCAAGGACTTCGTTAAGGGCCAGCGCACCGCGCCCGGCGGCGAATTCCCGATGAACACCAATGGCGGGGGCCTGTCCTACTGCCACCCCGGCATGTACGGCATTTTCCTGCTGATTGAGGCGACACGCCAGTTGCGCGGCGAATGCGGGCCGCGCCAGGCGGGCAACATGACCAACGCTGTCTGCCACGGTACCGGTGGCGTGCTGTCGTCCGGCGCGACCGTCGTGCTTTCGAACACCAAAGATTAAGGGGGCTGCGCAATGACCTATAACAAACCAGTTCCCAGCATCGACCCCGACAGCGCCCCATACTGGGATGGCGCGAAAGAGGGCCGGTTGATGATCCAGCGCTGCAACACGACGGGCCAGACCTTTCTCTACAGCCGCCAGCTCACGCCGGGCGTGGTGGACAGCGCGGTGGAGTGGATCGAGGCCAGCGGCAAGGGCACGATCTACTCCTTCACCGTCGCCCGCCGCCCGGCCGGGCAGGCTTTTGCCGGCGATTGTCCCTATGTGATCGTCTCGGTGGAGTTGGAGGAGGGCGCGCGCGTCATGTCCAATCTGGTTACGGACGACCCGGACAGCGTCGCGATTGGTCAGGCGGTTGAGGTTGTATTCGACAAGGTGTCGGACGATCTTACGATTCCGAAGTTCAAGCGCGTATAGATCGTAGGGAGAAGCGGCGGCACAGCCCCTTGCGCCGCCTCCCCAGCCAGTCGAGCAAAGGACCAAGCCCTGTATGTGGAAACGAATCGCCCATATCGCCGGCATTCTTGTCGGCATAGGCGTCTCCGCGGCGGCAGTTTGGGTCTTGTGGAAGCAAATCCAGGTTCTGAAATTCGATGCAGTCCTGACGCAGTTTCATGAGCTTTCGCTATCCAGCATCCTTTTGGCGCTGGCGTGCACATTTGGGGCGTATCTGACACTGTCGATCTACGACTCGACCGCGTTTCAGTATATCAAGCGGGAGATGCGGTTTGCCCGCATCCTCCTGGTTTCGTTTATTTCCTATGCGTTCAGCCACAACCTTGGCTTCGGTGCGGTCACCGGCAATTCCGTGCGCTACCGGTTCTTCATCCAGTGGAAAGTGCCGCTGGTCGATATCGCGCGGGTGATCGTTTTCGGCGGTACAGCCTATGTGCTGGGGATTGTGACAATTGCCGGTTTGTTGATTCTGCGCAATGCAGAGGGGCTGGCGCTGGCCACCCAGTTGCCGGTGTCATCGGCCTATCTGATTGGCGTCGCTGCGGCGCTGGTCGGCAGTGCCTATCTGGCCTGGAGCCTTTTGAAGTGGCCAACCATCAATCTGAAAGGGGTCACCTTGCCGCCGCCACGGCTGGGCATCGTCATTACCCAGTTTGGCGCGGCTGCGGTTGAATGGGGCTTCGCGGCGGGGGCGTTGTTCTTTTTGCTGCCCGTCCATGGCGGGCTCGACTACTGGCACTTCATCGGCATCTTCGTGATCGCCTATGTCAGCGGCATGATCAGCCAGGTGCCGGGCGGGCTGGGCGTATTCGAGGCGGTACTGCTTTTGCTATTGCCGGACACGATCAGCCGTGAGACGATTGTGGCCGCCGTGATCACCTATCGCGCCGTGTATTTCCTGCTGCCTTTGCTGTTGGCGGCGGCGCTGATGCTGACGGCGGAGGTATCGATTCAGGGCAGGGTTGCGACACGCTGGGCCTGGTGGCGCCGGCAGAAGCGCCGCGAGCGATCCCAGAACGGTTAGGAGGTCTCAAATGGTAATGGATGTTTTGCAGCCAGAGGGGTGGCCACGGCCGCCCGGTTTCTCGAACGGGATAGTGGCGGAAGGCCGGCATGTGTTCGTGGCCGGACAGGTCGGCCATGATCAACTGACCGGAGAAATGGCGGATGGCTTTGCCGAGCAGTGCCGGCAGGCGCTCGCTAATGTCTTGGAAGTTCTGGCGGTTGCGGGCGGCAGCCCGGAGCATGTGACCAAACTCACATGGTTTGTGACCTCGTTGGCTGAGTACCGCGCGGCGGGCCGTGCGCTGGGCGATGCCTGGAAGGTCACCATGGGGCGTCATTTTCCGGCCATTACCCTGGTCGAAGTCAGCGGTCTGATCGCCGATGGCGCCATGGTGGAAATCGAAGCGCACGCCGTAATCCCAGCCTAGTGATTTGCGGTTGCTCTTGACGAAAAGCACGTGGAAATATGATCGGCAAATGGGCAGCCTCATAAGGCTGCGTGTTTTGCTTGATCCGGAGACTGGGTCTGCGGTTAAAGGGAATCATGCGCTAACCAAGAAGCGGCGTTAGGCCTACGAGGGAAGTGATCCGATGAGCTCGTCCACACATGAATCTTCGGCCAACCGGGCCGATATTGCAGCGAAGGGCGGCCGTCCTTCCGTTTCCAACACTGTCGCGCGCCGGTTTTTGAAAACCTGCGAGGGTATTGATGTCGGTCATCTGACGGTAGTCACTCCGGAGGGCGAGCGGCATCGTTTCGGCAATGGTGGCGGACGCGAAGCGGAATTGGCGGTTCGTGATTGGGGGGCAATCTCGGCGCTGGCCGCACGCGGCGATATCGGATTCGGCGCGGCCTATATTGAGGGGCTTTGGGATACGCCCTCGATCGAAGATCTGACCTATTTGGCGCTTGCCAACGAGAATGCGCTCGGTTCCCATCTGCATGGTTCGCCGTGGAACCGGGCACTGTTTCTGCTGACGGACCGGTTTTTGCGCCGCAATTCGAAAAGTGGCAGCAGGCGGAATATCAAGGCCCATTACGATGTAGGCAATGACTTCTACAAGCTGTGGCTCGACCGGACGCTGACCTATTCCAGCGCGCTGTATGGAAGCCCAGATGTCTCGCTGGAGGAGGCGCAGACGAAAAAATACCGCCGTCTGCTTGACCGCACGGAAAACACAGGCGAGCGGGTGCTGGAAATCGGCTGCGGCTGGGGCGGCTTCGCCGAAGCAGCGGCGGATGATGGCCGCAACGTCACGGCGCTGACCATCTCCCCCTCGCAGCATGCATTCGCGACGGAGCGGCTGGCGGGCAAGACCGCGGACATTCAGCTATGCGACTACCGCGACGTGCAGGGAAAGTTCGATAGCATCGTTTCCATCGAAATGATCGAGGCGGTGGGCGAGCGATATTGGCCGGCCTATTTCGGCCAGATCAAGAAGCGGCTGGCCGAACATGGCCGGGCAGCAATCCAGGCGATTATCGTCGAGGACGACCATTTTCCATCCTACCGCTCGCGCTCCGACTTCATCCGGCACTATACGTTTCCGGGCGGCATGCTTCTGTCGCCCGAGCGGATTGCACAGGAGGCGGACCGGGCCCGGCTGGCAGCGGAAAATATGTTCCGTTTTGGCCAGGATTATGCCCGTACCCTGCGCGAGTGGGTCGAGCGGTTCGAGGAGGCCGGGCCGAAAATCAAGGCGCTGGGCTATTCCGATAGTTTTATGCGCAGTTGGCGCTTTTATCTGGAGATCTGCGCCGCCTCTTTCGCTTATGGGCGCACGGATGTGGTCCACGTGGAATTGCGCCACGCTTGACGATTCGACCGGCGGAAAGGCGCGAAGGCGCGGCGGTTACAGCCGCGCCTCGATCGCATCCCAAATCAGGCGCTCGATATTGGTTTCGTCGAAGCGGTTCATTTCCTGAATGCCGGTCGGCGATGTGACGTTGATTTCCGTGATGAAGTCGCCGATCACGTCGATGCCGACGAAGATCAGGCCCTGCTCGCGCAGGGTCGGGCCGATGATCTCGCAGATTTCGCGCTCGCGCGGGGTCAGCAGGGTTTTGAGCGCGCGGCCGCCGACATGCATGTTGGCGCGGGCCTCGCCTTCTGCCGGCACGCGGTTGATGCCGCCAACGGCCACGCCATCCACCAGGATTACGCGCTTGTCGCCCTGACGCACTTCCGGCAGGTATTTCTGGACGATCACCGGCTCCCGGAACATCTGGGTGAAGAGTTCTAACAACGAGGTGAGATTTTCGTCACCCGGCTTCAGGTGAAACACGCCGGCGCCGCCGTTGCCGAACAGCGGCTTGACGATGATATCCTTGTACTCGTCCCGGAATGCCATGATCTCCCGCCGGTCGGACGAAATCAGCGTCGGCGGCATGATGTCTTCGAAATGGGTGACAAACAGTTTTTCGGGCGCATTCCGAACGGCGGACGGGTTGTTGACCACCAGGGTTTTCGGGTGGATATGGTCGAGAATGTGCGTCGCGGTGATGTAGGACATGTCGAAAGGCGGATCCTGGCGCATCAGCACAACTGCCGCTTCCGTCAGATCCATCGAGCGCTCCTCGCCCATGGTGTAATGATCTTTCAGGTCATACCGCACGCTCAGCGGATGGCCGCGGGCGATGACCTTGCCGTTTTTCAGCGACAGGCCGTTCGGCAGATAATGGAATAATTCGTGCCCGCGCCGCTGTGCCTCCAGCGCCAGCATCAGCGAGCTGTCGCCTTTCACATCGATTGAGTGAATCGGGTCCATCTGGATCGCGACGAGGGCCATGGAGC
Organism: Alphaproteobacteria bacterium; assembly: GCA_041687435.1. GTDB lineage: Bacteria > Pseudomonadota > Alphaproteobacteria > Bin95 > Bin95 > JACKII01. The sequence continues at coordinate 13,577 of JAWLBX010000025.1, read as the reverse complement.
GTATCCTGTGCTGAGGGTCATTTGCGGCACACAATAGGCGAGGCCGGGGCCGGGCGGAATAGGCGAATGGCGCCCTATGCCTTTGCGCTGACAGGCGCGGCGGAACCGGCTAGATTGTGCGGCACTGGCCCTTAGCGGAGCGAGCGCGCGTGCCATTGTTCGAAGTCGAAAACCTAACCGTCGTCTATCCGACGCGCACGGGCAAATTCATCGCAGTGCGCGACGTGAGCTTTGCCGTCGACGCTGGCGAGATACTGGGCATTGTCGGCGAGTCGGGGGCGGGAAAGTCGACGATCTCCACCGCAATCATGCGGTTGATCGACTATCCTGGATACATCGAGACAGGCGCCATTCGCCTGAATGGCACCGATCTTATGGCGCTTTCGGATGACGGGATGCAGGCGGTTCGCGGCAAGCGAATTGGCATGATCTTCCAGGATCCGCAGACCGCGCTGAACCCGGTGCTGACGGTGGGTTTTCAGATCATGGAGACCGTGCGTCTGCACCTTGGCCTTTCCGGCGAAGCGCTGCGGGCGCGGGCGGTGGAGTTGCTGCGGCAGGTCGGTATCCCCGAACCGGAGCACCGGGTCAGCCAATACCCGCACCAGTTTTCCGGTGGTATGCGGCAGCGGGTGGTGATCGCGCTGGCGTTGGCCGGTGAGCCGGACCTGCTGCTTGCGGACGAGCCGACGACGGCGCTCGATGTCTCGATCCAATCGGAAATCCTGGAGCTGATCCGAACCCTCTGCCGGGAGCGGCAGTTGGGGGTCGTCCTGATCACGCACGACATGGCTGTGATCAACGAGGTGACGGACCGGGTGGCGGTGATGCGGCACGGGCGCGTGGTCGAATTGGACACGACCGCCAACATTATCAACCGGCCGCAACGCGAATACACTCAAAGCCTGATCGCGGCCGTGCCGCGGACCGATGTGAAGTTGGACCGGTTCGAGTTGGTCCATGCCAGTGGCGAGGCGGGCGAGACCAGCACGACCGAGGCCATGACCAATCGTCTGACTTGGTTCGATGGATTGACGCGGGCCGCGTATCGAGACGAACCGCTGGTCAAGGTCGAAAACCTGTCCGTTCAGTTCATCAAGACCAAGGGTGTGCTGAAGCGTTGGAATACCTATTTCCGAGCGGTCAACAACGTTTCGCTCGAAATCCGCCAGGGGGAGACGTTTGGCCTGGTAGGCGAAAGCGGCTCCGGCAAATCGACCGTGGCCAGGATGATTGTGGGGTTGGAGATCCCCTTGGAAGGGCGGATTACCTATAACGGCCGCGACATCACTGGCCTGGGGCGGGCTTCACGGCTGCGGGCCGAATGCATCGACATGCAGATCATTTTCCAGGACCCGTTCAGTTCGCTGAACCCGCGCATGCGGGTGCGGGACATCATCGCCGAGCCGGTGATCCACCACGGCATGGCCGGCGCTGCCGAGGCGCGCGACCTGGCGGCGCAGGTGTTGCAGCGGGTCGGCCTTGCGGCGGATGCGGGCGGAAAATATCCGCACCAGTTCTCTGGCGGCCAGCGGCAGCGCATCTGCATTGCTCGGGCTTTGGTGATGCGGCCCCGCTTTCTGATCTGCGACGAGCCGACCAGTGCGCTCGACGTATCGATTCAGGCGTCCTTGCTGAATTTGCTAAAGGATTTGCAGGACGACCTGGGCCTGACCATGCTGTTCATCAGCCATGACTTGGCAGTGATCCGGCAGATGTGCGACCGCATTGCCGTTATGCGTTACGGCGAATTGTGTGAGGTGGCAGACAGCGAGACCCTGTTCGAACACCCGCGGCATGAGTACACACAGGAACTGCTGCGGCTGGCCCCAAAATTCATCCGGGAGATCGCGGCTTAGGCAGTCGCTGCCTCCACCAGCAGCTTCGCCACTGCGGTTGGCTGTTCCTGCTGCGCCCAGTGTCCGGCGCCGGGCAGGAGATGGGCGGTGCGGAAGTCAGTGCACGCGCGGGTCTGCATCGCCTCGAATGCGCCAGGGGATTGGTGGGTACCCCAATCGCTTTGACCCGATATGAACCATGTGGGAACGTCGATGGTGCGTCCGGCGTAAAGCTGTTCGCGCGGCCGGAACTGCGGCGCGACCCGGCAGCGATACCAGTTCAACCCGCCCTGAAAGCCCAGGCGCAGGTACTCGGCGGCGTAGACCGCAAGCTCGTCATCCGGCAGCCATTCGCAGGAGGCGATTGAGGCAGCGGATGGCATTTCGTGCGCCACCGTTTCCGGCATGGTCTGGGCAAGGTCCATCACATAATAGGTAGGTAATTTGGCCAGCTCTGCCGCGCTCCATTCGGCCAGAGGATGCGGTTCGTTCGCCGCCCAGTCGGCGCTTTTCTGGTGAAAGTAGGCGCGCAGGAATGCCTGCATGCCCTGCGGTGCGCCTTGCATGTCCGCGTTGGCAAGGCGGGTGCAGTAATACCACTGGTAGTGTTTGCGCGGCCGTTCCAGCGCTGCAAGGTCAACGTGCAAGTCCCGGGCCGGGTTGGGCAGTTTCAGGCCGGGCGGGCCGGAAAAGGGGGCGCTTATCAGCACGCAGCGGTGGAACAAATCCGGCCGCACAAGTGCCGCCCAGCCGGCAACCATGGCGCCGAAGTCGTGTCCGACCACCATCTGCACCTGGCTGCGGCCAAGCGCATGAAGCAATCCCAGCGCGTCCCGCACCAGATTCAGGGCATGGAAGGAGGCAAGATCGCCGTCATAAGCCGGATCCCAGCCAAGCGTTCGGCCATAACCGCGTTGATCCGGCGCGACCACGTGATAGCCCGCTGCCGCCAGAGCCGGCATGACCTTGCGCCAGCTGTAGGCAAGTTCCGGAAAGCCGTGCAGCAGCAGCACCATCGGGCGGTCTGGCTTCTGCCAGCCGGCTTCCAGGTAGTGCATGGTCAGGCCGTTGCCGTTGTCGGCAAAGCGGGAGCGGATGCCCGCCGGAATGGGCGCATTGGGATAGGCGATGCTGGCCATGCGGCGAAATGCTCCGGTCGGTGGGGAAGGGCTCTTTCTTCCTTATCACGCGACGCGGCGGGGCCGATAGGTTTCTGCCCGCGGTTCCGGTTTTTCGTCGTACATGTAATCGCGGGTCAGGGGCACGGCGTCTTGCTGCCGGGCCAGTTGGACCTGGGCCACCATGTGGCCCCCGTACCGAAAGCCAAGCTCGGCGCCCGCCAAATAGAAATCCCACATCCGGCAGAAGCGTTCGTCATAGAGGCTCGCCGCTTCGTCCCAATGCGCATGGAATGCCTTGCGCCAGTTGCGCAGGGTCTCTGCATAATGCAGGCGCAGCGTTTCCATGTCGGTGATCCAGAGGGCACTACGCTCGACAGAGGCAATGACCTCCGATGGAGCGGGACAGTAACCGCCCGGGAAAATGTATTTCAAAAGCCAGGGGTTCGTCGGCTGCGGCGGGTTCATCTGCACGATGGTGTGCAGCAATGCAACGCCATCATCAGCCAGCCGGTTGCGGACGCAACGGAAGAACGTGTCGTAGTTCGGCGCGCCGACATGTTCGAACATGCCGACCGAAACGATCCGGTCGTAGGTGCCGCGTTCATCCCGGTAGTCGCGCAATTCGAACCTTACCCGCCCGGCCAGACCGCGCTCCTCAGCACTGGCGCGGGCATAGGCAAGTTGCTCGGTCGAAAGCGTGATGCCTGTGACCTCCACATCGGCGGTTTCGGCCAGATGCATCGCCATGCCGCCCCAGCCGCAGCCGATATCCAGCACCTTTTGACCGGGTTTCATGCGTAGTTTGCCTGCGATGTGATTGAGTTTCGCCAACTGGGCTTCCGCGAGTGTTATGTCCGGCCGGGGGAAGTAAGCGCAGGAGTATTGTCGGCGCGGGTCCAGGAACATCTCGTAGAGATCGTCAGACAGATCGTAATGATGCGCCACGTTGCGCTGTGATTGGCCAATCGGGTTGGCCTGGCTCAGCCGGCGGGCATAATGGCGGAACCGCATCAGCAGCCCATCGAGACGGCTGACCGGTTGATGCGCATTATTACGGCCGACGAGGGCGAGAAAATCATAAATGTCGCCGCCGTCCTCGGCCGTTAAGGTGCCTTCCATGAACGCCTCGCCAAGATACAGGCGGGGGTTGAGGGCCAGTTTCCAGTGCAAGGCAGGGTCGTGCAAACGAATGGTGACGTGATCGCTGTCGCCAATCGCACCAAAATCATGGCGCCATCCGTTAGCGTCAATCAGGGTCAAGTGACCATTTTGAATAACCTGTTGCAGCAATTTGCCAAACAACATCGGCTAACCTCCGATACTGTTTCCCCGTCGCGGCACGTGCTTGCAAATCCGGTTCGCGCGACAATACCGCGAAATAGTCCTAACCAATTTTATATTCTGGAACGCATTCGACGAAATGCAAGGAAAACAATTAGAAAAGCCGCGGCCACCCGATCAGGCGGTATGACCCGAGCGGGCTGGCAGTGCAGTGGTCGACAGCTAGAGGAAGACGGTGCCGCCATCGACCATGATGGTCTGACCGGTGACGAACTTGGAAGCATCACTGGCCAAGTAAACGATCGTGCCGGTCAGATCGTCCGCCTCCAGGTTGCGTTGCAGGGCCTGCCCCTGGGCGATGGTGCTGGCCGCCTTGTCCAGACGCTCGCCAAAGAATTCCTTGGTGCCCTCTGTCATCACGGCGCTGGGGGCAACGGCGTTGACGCGGATCCAGTCGCGCCCGACCTCGCGCGCCATGGCACGGGTCATGCCGATGACCGCGCCCTTGCTCATGGCGTAGTGCACGGCGTTCGGGAAGCCATACACAGCGGCCAGCGAGGAGATGTTGATGATGGAGCCGCTCTTCTGTTCCCGCATCTGGCCGATCACCGCATTGCAGCAATGCCATATGCCGGTGACATTCACATCCAGCATTTTCTGCCACTCCGCCGGGTCGAGCGTATCGAACTTGCCGCCCTTCATGTTGGCATAGAGGGCAGCGTTATTGACCAACACGTCGATGCGCCCATAGCGCTGCACCGCCAGATCGGCCATGGCCTGACAGGCCGCCATGTCGGTAACATCGCATGTGGCGGCAACGGCCTTGCCGCCCGCCTGCACGATGCCGGCCACCGTGTCGTCGCAATAGCGGACATCGGCGCAAACCACTGCCGCGCCCTCGCGGCCCAGGGCTTCGGCATAGGCACGGCCGAGACCGCGAAATGCGCCGGTAACGATGGCGACTCTGCCTTCAAGAGATTTGGTCATGGTCGGTGCTCCGCCTTAGAAAGGGATGGGCTCATGCTATAGGCGTGCGCAGGGTTTCGGAATAGGATCGCTGCACCGTCAAGAAAAGGAAACGCCCCAATGCAGCCCTCGAAAAATGCCGCCTGGCTCGACCTTGCCCCGGAAGAAACGGTGGAGCCCGACCTGCCAATCATCGACCCACACCATCATCTGTGGGATGCGCGTGGCGCGCACTATGTGCAGCAGCGCTATCTGACCGACGAGATGGTGGCAGATGTCAGCAGCGGCCATAACATCGTCTCAACGGTGTTCATTGAGTGCGGCGCGATGTTCCGGCAGGATGGGCCGGAACATTTGCGATGTGTTGGCGAGACAGAGTTCGTCAACGGCATCGCGGCGATGGCGGCCTCTGGCCTTTACGGCAAAACCCGCATCGCGGCTGGCAACGGCCGGTTCCGCGGCATTCGTGTCGGCGCTACCTGGGATGCGTCGCCGGACGTTGACAATCACCGCACCAATCCGCCGCCGAAAATGTATCTGGACCCAACCTTCCGGGCCGGATTCAAGCATTTGGCCCCGCGCAATCTGACCTTTGAGGCATGGTGTTTCCACACCCAGATTCCGGATCTTGTCGACCTGGCCAGGGCATTCCCGGACACGACCATCATCCTGGACCATTTTGGCGGCCCGATCGGCGTCGGTCCCTATGCGGGCAAGGAGGACGAGGTGTTTGCGGCGTGGCGCAAGAACATCGGCCCGCTGGCGGAATGTCCGAATGTCATGGAGAAACTGGGTGGGCTGGTGATGGAGGTCAACGGCTTTGGTTGGCATGACAAGCCCAAGCCGCCGTCATCCGAAGAGTTGATGGAGCGCACGCGGCGCTATTACGAGCACACTATCGACATTTTCGGAGTCGAGCGCTGCATGTTCGAAAGCAATTTTCCTGTCGACAAGGTGGCGTGCAGCTACAACGTCCTTTGGAACTCGTTCAAGCGGTTGACGGCGAACTATTCGGCCGCGGAAAAGGCTGCGCTGTATCACGATACGGCCGCGCGGGTTTACCGGCTGACATAAGCCGGGAAGGAGCCGGCCGTTGCCGGCTCCCAACCGTCTCAAATCACGCCGGCTTGGCGCAGGTTGGCGATTTCAGCGTCGGTCTTGCCCATCTCGCGCAACAGTTCGTCCGTTTGCTGACCCAGGTCCGGTGTGGGAATGCGGATATCCTTCTCATAGCCGGAGATATTGTTCGGCTGGGCCACCACTTTGACCTCGCCCAGATCCGGGTGCCGCATCGGGCGCGCCATGCGCAGGTGTTGGACCTGCGGGTCGGCGAAGGTCCGGTCGATGGTGTTGACGGGACCGCAAGGTACGCCGGCCTCGTTCAGTGTTTCCACCCAATAGGCGGTAGTCTGGGTTTTGGTGGTCTCGGCAATCAGCGCGTTCAATTCGTGCCGGTTGCGCGAGCGGTCGTCGCGGCTACGGAAACGCTCGTCGGTCATCAGCCATTCCATGCCGGACGCCTTGCAGAAGCGTTCCCACAGGCTTTGGCCGGAAGCGGCGATGTTCACCATGTCGTCCTTGGTCGGGAACAGACCGGTCGGAATGCCGGTCGGGTGATCGTTGCCGGCCTGCTGCGGCACCTCGCCGGCGATCAGCCAGCGCGCGGCCTGGAAATCCAGCATGGCGATCTGCGCTTCCAAGAGCGAGGTCGTGACCCAGCGGCCGACGCCCGTCACTTCCCGGTCGAGCAGCGCGATCAGCACGCCTTGGGCCAGGAAGCCGCCCGCCGTTAGGTCGGCGATTGGAATGCCGACTCTGACCGGCCCTTGGCCCGGCAGGCCTGTAATCGACATCAGCCCGCCCATGCCCTGCGCGATCTGGTCGACGCCGGGACGGGGGCCGTAAGGGCCATCCTGGCCGAAACCGCTGATCGAGCCGTAGACAATGCCGGGGTTCACCTTGCGCACGGACTCGTAGTCGATGCCGAGCCGGAATTTCACCTGGGAGCGCATGTTTTCCAGGATGACATCGGCTTCCTTCACCAATTCCATGAAGATCGCCATGCCGGCCTCGCTCTTCAGGTCCAGCGTCATGGCGCGCTTGTTGCGGTGCAGGTTCTGGAAGTCGAACCCGTGACGAGAGCCGGCGGCGGCATCGTCGTTACCGGTGCCAACTGGCTGCTCGATCCGGATGACCTGCGCCCCCCAATCGGCCAGATGGCGCACCGCCGTCGGTCCTGCTCGCGCGCGGGTAATGTCCAGAACCTTGAAACGCGAAAGGGGCAGGCGGGGTTCGGCGTCGGTCATGGCGGGCGTTCCTTATTTTTCAGATTGACGCGTAGAGTATTCGGCCAAGAGTATTGCTGCCGCTGCTTGCTGGCAATCGCCTTGCGCAGCACCAGGATAGTTGCCGGCGGTGTTTTCAGTCTCTCGCGTTTGAAACATTTTCGTTGCGCAGCCGCGCCAGACTATCGCAGCATACGATTAGCGGCGCGGTCCAGCGCCTTGATGGTCAGGCTTGGAGACGCGCCGGCAATGCTCGAACCGGGAGCCTGCGCCTATGCCTGACATCAATGACACCGGAACCGCCAACGGCATCAGACCGCCTCGCTGCGCTGTTCTCGTTGGCCCCTATCTCTCCGGCAAGACATCGTTGATGGAGAGTATGTTGCATATCACCGGCGCCATTGATCGCAAGGGTTCGGTGAAAGATGGCAACACGGTCGGTGATAGCAGCGCCGAAGCGCGTGCGCGCTCCATGAGCACCGAGGTGAGCGTCGCAGAAACGGGTTATTTGGGCGAACGCTGGACCATTCTGGATTGCCCGGGCTCTATCGAACTGGCCCAGGAAGCCAAAGCCGCATGCATGGCCGCCGATATCGCCGTGGTCGTGTGCGAACCGCTGCCGGAGCGCGCGCTCACCATCGCGCCGCTGCTGCATTTCCTCGACGAGCACGCCATTCCGCACATGCTGTTCATCAACAAGATGGATACGACCGAGATGCGGGTGCGCGACGTGATGGCGGCCTATCAGGCAGTTTCTGCCCGTCCTCTCGTGCTGCGTCAGGTGCCGATACGGGAGGGGGAGCATGTTACCGGCTATGTCGATCTAATCAGCGAGCGCGCCTATCGCTATCAGGCCGGGCAAGCGTCCGAGTTGATTTCCATCCCGGAGGAATTCCTCGACCGCAAGGAGGAGTCGCGGCAGGAAATGCTGGAGGCACTGGCGGATTTTGACGACGCCTTGCTGGAACAGTTGCTGGAGGACCAGGTTCCAGCCAAACGGGAGATTTACAGTTATCTGAGCACCGATGTTGGCCAGGATCTGGTGGTGCCGGTAATGATTGGTGCGGGTGAAAAGGATCACGGCGTGCGGCGGCTTCTCAAAGCCCTGCGGCACGACACGCCGGGCCCGGCGCTGGTGGCGCAGCGGCTCGGCTGCGACCCGGAAGGTCCGGCGGCGGTACAGGTATTCAAGACCTTGCACGCAGGCCATGCCGGCAAGCTTTCCATTGGCCGTGTGTTGGCCGGAACGGTCAAAGAAGGCGATGTGCTGGGCGGCGAAAAATTGGGCACGCTGCTGGGCATACAGGGTGACAAAACCGCGAAACGGCCCCAGGCAGAAGCCGGGCAGGTCATCGCCATCGGCAGGGTTGAGAGCCTGATGGCCGGCGAGACCCTGCGCGCCGATGATGGACGTTCGATGCTAGAGGGTTGGCCCGTGCCGCCGCCGTCGAGCTACGCGGTGGCGCTGCACGCGGAAAACCGCCAGGACGAGGTAAAGCTGACCGGCGCGCTGCACAAGCTGGGCGAGGAAGATTGTTCATTGGTTGCGGAACAGGATGCGGAAATGCAGCAACTGGTGCTGCGCGGCCAGGGCGAACAGCAATTGGCAATTGCACTGGACAGGCTGAAGAACCGATTCGGCGTTGCTGTTACGACCGCGCCAATCGCGACCCCGTACCGCGAGACCATCCAGGCGAGTACGGATCAGCACGCCCGTTTCAAGCGACAGTCCGGCGGGCATGGGCAGTTCGGCGACGTCAACATTACTGTCGCGCCGCTTGGGCGGGGAGAGGGGTTCCGGTTCTCCAATACGGTTGTCGGCGGTGCCGTGCCGAAACAGTATATCCCGGCGGTGGAGGCAGGTGTGCGAGAATACCTTTACCGCGGCCCGCTTGGTTTTCCCGTGGTCGACGTTGCGGTGACGCTGACGGACGGCAAATACCACTCCGTCGACAGTTCGGAACAGGCGTTCAAAACCGCCGGCCGGCTGGCGATGCAGGAGGCGATGCCGAAGTGCAAGCCGGTGCTGCTGGAACCCATCGTTCATGTCACGGTGTACACGCCGGCCAGCGCGACTGCGGCGGTTCAACGCCTCTTGTCAGGCAGACGCGGGCAGATTTTGGGCTATGATGCACGCGAAGGCTGGTCTGGATGGGACCGGGTCGAAGCGCACATGCCCCAGGCGGAAATCCGCGACATGATTGTCGAACTGCGGTCGCTCACCATGGGCGTCGGCAGTTTTGAATGGCGGTTCGACCACTTGCAGGAACTCTCCGGCCGGCTGGCAGACGATATCGTAAAAGCCCGGCAGGAGAACGCCTGATGACGCCAAACCAGATCCAAGAAGCCGCCCAGTTCCTGATGGATGCCAATGCCGCCCGCCGGCGTGAGGCAGATCTTCCGGATGCGTTGAAACCCAAGACAGAGGCGGAGGCAGGCGCGATCTGGTCCGCGATCTATGCTGCCAACACCAAGCCGGTGGTCGGCTGGAAGATCGGCGCCACCGCGTCGGCAGCGCAGAAGGCGATGGGGCTGTCCGGCCCCTTTGTCGGCTTCCTGACGGCCGACATGATCGACCAGAACGGCGTGACCTATAAGCATGCGGATATGCTGGGGCCGATTGTCGAAAGCGAATACGCCTTCCGCATGGCCGCGGACCTGCCGCCACGCAAAGAGCCCTACACCCGCGCCGAGGTGGAGGCCGCGGTCGGCTCACTGATCGTTGGCTTCGAGATTCCGGAGCGGCGGCTGGGCGACAACCACTCGCTTGGCGCGCTCGGTTCGGTATCCGATCACGGCGGCACGGGCCGTTTCGTTATCGGCCACGAATTTCCGGATTGGCAAAGCAAGGATTGCGCCGATACCGAGGTGGTGCTGACCTTCTCCGGCGAGGAGAAGGGGCGCGGCAAGGGTGCGGCGATGATGGGCCATCCGCTGGAGGCGCTGACTTGGTTCGCCAACTTCCTGTCGTCCAGGGGCATTACCCTGGAAAAAGGCCAGTTCGTGACCACCGGCTCCGCCACCGGCGTGATCCAGTGTCCGAGCCCGTGTGTGGCGGAAGCGGATTTTGGCCCGCTCGGCAAGGTGACGGCGACGTTTTCTTGAGGCAGCGCGGGGGTTCGTGTGTTTCCGAACCCCCGCTAAAGCTTGCGCGGGGCGACCGGTTTCGACCCGCTCTGCGTCCTAAAAGACTTTTTACGATAGAGGCCGGTTGCTGACGGCATTTTCTGCTAAGGTGTGCGCCTTGCTCAGGAAAGGCTGGCTGAGACATGTCCGACAATCGCCAACGAACCCTACTCTTGACCGGTGCCAGCCGCGGCATCGGCCATGCCACGGTAAAGCGCTTCAGCGCTGCCGGTTGGCGCGTGCTCACCGTATCCCGACAGGGTTTCAGCGAGGATTGCCCGTGGGATGGCGGCGCGGACAACCATATCCAGCTGGATCTGTCGGATCTGGATAACCTGCCCGATGCGATTGCGGACATCCGCTCGCGTCTGGGCGACGGCATGCTGGATGCGATGGTCAACAACGCCGCAATCTCGCCCAAAGCCGAAGGCGTTGCGCGCATGGGGATAATGGCGACCGAGCGGGCGGTGTGGGAACAGGTGTTCAATGTCAATTTCTTCTCGACCGCGCTTCTGGTCCGCGGCCTGATCGGGGAGTTGGCGAAGGCCAAGGGCGCCGTGATCAACGTGACCTCGATCGCCGGTATGCGCGTCCACCCCTTTGCCGGGTCAGCCTATGCCACGTCCAAGGCGGCGCTGGCATCGCTGACGCGGGAAATGGCTTGGGAGTTCGGGCCGTTCGGTGTGCGGGTAAACGCAATTGCGCCGGGGGAGATCGATACCTCGATCCTGTCGCCCGGCACGGAAGAGATCGTAGAGAAGGAAATCCCTCTCAAACGCCTCGGTAAGCCGGAGGAGGTGGCGGCGACGATCTACTTCCTTTGCACCGCACCTGCATCCTACGTTAACGGGGCGGAGGTGCATATCAACGGGGGCCAGCACGTCTAACGGGCGAGAGCCACCTGGACCCAGCCGCTGGCGATCATTATCGCCATCCATGCGGCCGCGAGCTGCAGGCCGCGGCGCAATGCTTCACGTTCGTCCGCCTGGGTTCTGTCGGGCAAGGCCGCCAGCAGGGCAGCGACCGAAAGATGCCTCTATGGCATCAGACTCATGCCGATCAGGCCAAGGACGATGCTGCGACGCCGGCGCTATCACGATGGCAGGCTGGGGCGGGTCGATCTACGTGGCTGCTATGACCCATCTCATTGCGTCCAGCGATCAGCCCGCTGCGGCGCAAGCCCAGAACGGCTGCAACGACCACGGCGCAGGGCAGGAGAGAGAGCAGGGCTATCATCGCAGCAAAAAGCGTTCGGCTACCGGCCGGCGGGAAGCGGGCACCATAGCGGCGGGGATGCAACGTGCCTATATCTATATATCGTAGTTGAAAGCGGGCTATTGCCTGGGAGCGATGCTGACGTGAAGAACCTTGGCGTTTCCGATACTCCTGCCGCTAATGAACCTGACCGGGTGCCAGCGGCGCAGGCGATAGCCGGCCTGCTGTGCCGCGGCCTGTCCGTGATCGAAAAAAAGGCGCCGCTGGTGCTGGCCGACAAGAACCCGGCAGACCTGCACAAGCTGCGCATCGCCGTGCGCCAGTCCCGCGCTTTGCTCAAGGCGACGGGTGTTTACTTGCCGGCGAAGGTGGCGAAGCACGGCAAGAAGGAGTTGCGCTGGCTTGGCAAGATCACAACGCCGGTGCGCGACCTCGATGTCTTGCTGGCGGGTGATGCCCGTCAGTTTTCCACGGATTTGCAGGCCGCCTTGCAGGCAGAGCGGCAGCGCGAATGGACCAACCTCGCCGCCACCCTTCAGTCCGAGCGGTTTACGCGTTTCTGCAAGCGCTGGCGGGCGGACTTGGTCGAAATGGAGCCAGCAGGCCCAGCCTTTCGGAGGGTTGCCGACGCGGCCCTGCTGGCGGCGGCGGAACGGTTCGTTACGGATGCCCAAAACCTAGCACCGGACTCGCCGCCAGAAATGCTGCACGCCTTGCGCAAGGACGGCAAGCAGTTTCGCTATCTGTTGGAGTTCTTCCGTAATCTTTACCCGTCAGCCGCGGTCAAGGCGTTGCTGCCGCGGTTGAAGCGCGCGCAGGATGGTTTGGGTCTGTACCAGGATCTGACGGCGCACACCGGGCTGCTTTCCGGTTTCGAGGAAGCCCGCCCCTATCTGGAAGCATTGGCGGCCGAGGAACCGGCGCGCCGAGTGGCCGCAATGGCTGCGCTGGCGCCGTTTCGGGAGGCTGGCTCGCTGATGGCTTATCGCGAGTTGACCGGAAGGATTGCACCACCGATGCAACGCACCCTTGTGCTCTGGCGGCATGCCAAGTCCGATAGGGACGGGACGGCCCTTGCCGATATCGAGCGGCCGCTCGCGCCGAGGGGCCACAAGGTTGCGCCTGCCATGGCGGCATGGATCGCCAAAAAATGGCCGGCCGATGCCGTAATCTGTTCCCCGGCACGCCGGACCGTGGAGACATGGGGCTATCTGGCACCCCTGCTGCCGGAGTCGCTGCCGGTTCGGTTTGACGCGAGGGCTTATCTGGCGGAATCCAGCCATTATCGGGCGCTGATCGCGGAGACGTCGCCCGATGTCGCGACCCTGTTGGTCATTGGCCACAATCCCGGATTGGAGGATTTGGCCGCAGAGTTGGCAACCCTACCCGGGGAGAAATTTGCGACGGGAACGGCGGCCGTGCTGCAATTCGAGGGTGATTGGCGAGACCTTACGCTGGGCGGGGCCCGTCTCCGGACATTCCGACGGCCGAAACGGCCGTAATCAGCCGTTGGCGCAGGAAAAACAAAGCGGCGTCGCCGGGTCGGCCCGCAGACGGCCTTCCGCAATCTCGTCGCCACAGCGCAGGCAGAGGCCATAGGTATCGTCATCGAACCGGCGCAAGGCTGCGGCGATCTTCTGCAGTTCCTGGCTGCGGCGGGTGTCATTTGCCTTCGCCATTTGCTGACCTTGCAAGGCATCCATGCGGCTGAGGCGCCCGACGCGGGTTTGGTCGAGCTCCACGGG
>JAWLBX010000024.1:0-51165 GCA_041687435.1 Alphaproteobacteria bacterium | reverse complement strand
GCAAAAATCCACGCAACATCAGTCGCATAAACCAAAACACCGCCGCCCGCGCATCCCTTCCATACGCACGCTAAATTGTTCAAGAGCTGATACACTATCCGAAAATAATGTATTTCCGGTCAGAAAAGCCGCCCTCATCAGGCGGCCCAAAATGACCAGCCCGCCAACCAAATAGGAAGGACGGGTAGTGGCCGGCACCTCGTTTCGTCCGCGGCGCCAGCCAGTGATGTGGTTATACTCACGCCCTTCATGAAGGGCAATAGGTACATATCCCTATTTTCATTACATTGCAGTGACGCCGCCATCGATGGTGATGTTCTTGCCGGTAATGTAGGTCGACCCCGGGCTCATAAGGAACAGCACCGTCGGCGATACATCGCTAGTTTCCGCATAGCGGCCGAGCGGGATGCGGGCCATGGTCTGCGCTGCGAATTTCGGGCCGCGCACCACCTCCGTCATCGGCGTGACCACGGTGCCGAACGCCACGGAATTCACGCAGACGCCATAGCGCGCCCATTCCTTGGCCGCGCTCATGGTAATGCCCAGCACGCCGGCCTTGGCGGCACCATAGTTAATTTGACCGATCGTGCCCGCAGTGCCCGCGATGGAGGAGACGTTGACGATCTGCCCGTTGCAGACCTGTGCATTCTCTCCATTCGCCTGGGCCATCATCTGCCGGCCGACCGATTGCAGGGTGAGATAGACGCCCGTCAGGTTGACATTGATCACCTGGTCCCAGGTTTCCCGCTCCATCTTGTGGATCATGGCAGCGCGGACGATGCCGGCATTGTTGAACAGCCCGTGCACCCAGCCCCACTCCTTGACCATGTCCTGCACGATCTGGTCGGTCAGGCCCTGGTCCGTCACCGAGCCGGTGTAAGTCAGACAGGCGTCGCCCAATTCATCCTTCAAGCTTTTCATGCCGTCGCCATTCATGTCGACAGCGGCGACACGGCCGCCAAGGCCGACAACGGACTTGGCCACGTCGCGGCCAATACCTTGCGCCGCGCCGGTGACGAGGATGTTACGGTCTTCCATGCTGAAGGGATTTTGCATATCAGGCATTTCCTTTTGCTTGCAGATATCGTGTTCGGTGAAGCCGACACTCTGCCCAATCCATCCAGGCTTGACCAGTGGCTTGCGCCGCCCGCGGGCCCGGGCGATGCTGCCCCCCTGTGGGATCACACATGCTAAGGATAAGCACACGATGGCCAAACGTTGGAAAATCCGCCCCGAAGGTTCGACATGGGGCGATTGGGGCGAGGACGATCAACTCGGCCGGGTCAATCTGATCACACCGCAAAAGGTGCTGGAGGGTGTAGCCGAGGTGAAAGAGGGGATTTCCTTCTGCCTGTCGCTGCCACTAAACCTGCCGGGCGGTAACAAGCTAAACCCGGCGCGCGGCCCCTACACCCTTCGCCCAACGCAGCTGCCGGACGGCACGATGCGCTACCTCTATCCTGCCGCCCTGGACGATCCGCATTTTACCGATGTCGGCAATGACGACCGGGTCGATATGGTGCTGCAATACGCGACGCAGTGGGACACCTTTGCCCACGTCGGCAGCCTGTTCGATGCCAATGGCGACGGCGAACGAGATATCCGCTTCTACAACGGCTATCAAGGCCACGTCGATATCAAGGGGCCGGTGCGCTACAATCTGGATGGCACTGTCGAGGAAACCGGCGACACCACCGGCGCCCGCAAGCTGGGTGTCGAGAACATGGCCGAGAAGGGCATGCAGGGCCGCGGCGTACTGGTCGATCTGGAGCGCCATTATGGCGAGACTCGCCACTATGTCGGCTATGATGACTGGATGCGGGCGCTGGACGCCACCCAGATCGAGGTCACGCCCGGCGACATGCTGCTGATCTACACCGGCTTTGCGGATTACATCATGCAGGCCAATGGCGACCCGGACGAGCAGAAACTGCACAATTCCTATGCCGTTCTCAACGGCCGCGACCGACGCTTGCAGCAATGGATCGCCGATTCCGGCATTTCCGTGATCTGCGCCGACAATTACGCGGTCGAGGGGTTTCCCTCCCGCCCGGCAATGGCGGAGCGCTACGCCCGACTGCCCCTGCACGAGCTTTGCCTGTTCAAGCTGGGCGTCAATATCGGCGAACTCTGGTACCTGGCCGAGTTGGCGCGATGGCTGCGGGAGCACAACCGCACCCGCTTCCTGCTGACCGCGCCGCCGCTGCGGCTGCCGGGCGCGGTGGGGTCGCCGTCCTCGCCGATTGCAACCGTCTGATGGCTGGAGGCCGCTGATCCATGATTTTCAATCTGACCGATGTGCTGATGGGGTTGGCCGGCGGCCTGCTGATCGGCGCGGCTGCTGCCCTGCTGCTGCTGGCGAACGGCAAGATCGCCGGGATCAGCGGCATCGTTTCCCGAACCGTCCGGCAGGCCAGCAATGACCGGCCGGAGACCATCGCCTTTATTGCCGGTCTGATCGGAGCCCCTGCCCTTTACGGCCTGCTGGTGGCGCCGCCCGATATCAGCATCACCCAAAACCCGGCGCTGATTGTGGCTGGCGGCATCATCGTCGGCCTCGGCACCGTGCTGGGCAATGGCTGCACCAGCGGCCATGGGGTTTGCGGCGTGTCGCGCCTGTCGATGCGCTCCATCATTGCCGTCTGCGTATTCATGGCCGTGGCGGTGCTGACGACCGTGTTTCTGCGGCCTGTGGTGGGAGGATAAGTTATGCGGATTGCCATTGCCTTACTGGCCGGCGCGATTTTCGGCTTAGGCCTGACGATCTCCGACATGGTCAACCCGGCGCGCGTCCTGGCGTTTCTCGATGTCGCGGGCGGCGCCTGGGATCCGACCCTGGCCTTTGTTATGGGTGGCGCCATACTACCGATGGCCGTCGCCTGGCGCCTCACGCACACCGGCACGCCATTCCTGGCCACCAAGTTCCCCGGCCCGGCCTCCCGCGTGATCGATGCCCGGCTGGTTGGCGGGGCTGCCCTGTTCGGCCTCGGCTGGGGTCTGGTCGGTCTCTGCCCCGGCCCGGCGCTGGCGGTGCTAAGCCTCGACGGCTGGCCAGCCTGGCTGTTCGCGGCGGCGATGCTGGGCGGCATGATGCTGGCGAACCTCTTGAACCGCCGCGGGTCATAACAATCAGAATCTACCGCGCCGGCCCGCGGGATGATAATTTCGGCATGGTTCAGTCGAACGCGCCCAAACGCCAGTAAAATAGATAATCGTTTGCAAAATCAAAACATAGGAAGGACCGCCATGCGTATTCGAGTCAATCCGAACCTTTGCCAGGGGCATAACCGCTGCTTTTCTCTTGCGCCAGAACTGTTCGCGGTCGATGATTTTGGCCTTGCCACGGCGCTGAACGATGGTCAGGTCCCGCCGGGCATGGAAAAAAAAGCGCAACTGTGCATCGACAATTGCCCGGAATTCGCCATCACCGTCCTTGACGATGCAGAGTAAATCGGAGGACCGCGCCAATGCCCGATGATCTTAAACCGCAAGCCGCCGGCAAATGCCCCGTCCATGACTGGGCTACGGACTATGATGTGATGGACGAGGGGTATACCCGCGATCCTGGGCCCGTTTGGCAGGAATTGCGCCAGAAATGCCCGATTGCCCACACCACCCGTTGGGGCGGTTCCTGGATGCCGGTGCGCTACAAGGACATTCAGGAGATGGCGAACATGGTTCCGACCTTTTCGTCCCGCTCGGTCACGGTGATCCCGCCGGACTCGATCTTGCGAGAGGAACTGGTGGCGGAACTGAAAGCCTATGGCACCGAAACCCCGCCGATCACGGCGGACCCGCCAGAACACTCGCCCTACAAACGGCTGATCCTGCCGTTCTTCTCACCGCATGCGGTCGAGGGCTATCGCGGCATGACGGAGGAGATCTGCCGCGGTCTGCTGGACGATCTGGAAGGCCGCGATAGCTGTGACGCCGCCGCAGAGTACGCCCAGCAGATACCGCCGCGGGTGATCGCCTTCATTCTGGGCATCGACATGGCCCGCGCGGCCGAGTTCACGCAGTGGACGCAAGACCTGCTGGAACTGGGCCAGACCCAGCCGGACCTGCGCCGGTCTGCCCGGCAGAAAATCCGCAGCTTCTTCTATGAACAGATCGAGGAGCGGAAGCAAAATCCGGGCGAAGACGTGATCTCCCGGCTGTTGGATGCGGAGGTCGAGGGCGAAAAGCTCTCTGTCCACACTGTCGCCGGCATCTGCAACCTGCTGCTGGTTGCGGGCATCGACACCACCTGGAGCTCGATCGGCTCCGCCCTCTATCACTTCTCGACCCACCCGGACCACAGGCAGCGGCTGGCCGGGAAGCCGGACCTGCTGCCGACCGCGGTGGAGGAAATCCTGCGCTATTATTCGCCGGTCACCATGGCGCGGAAGGTAACCGAGGAAATCACCATCCACGGCGCCGAAATGAAGCCCGGCGACAAGCTGCTGATGACCTTTCCCGCCGCCAACCGCGACCCAGAGGTGTTCGACCGGCCGGAAGAGGTGGTGATCGACCGTCAGCAGAACCGCCACATCGCCTTTGGCACCGGCATCCACCGCTGCGCCGGCTCCAACCTGGCGCGGATGGAATTACAGGTCGGCCTGCGGCTCTGGTTTGAACGCTTTCCGGAATTCTCTCTGATCTCGGAGGAAGGCGTGACCTGGGCCGGCGGCCAAGTCCGCGGCCCCCGCCTGGTGCCGGTACGGCTGGGCGGATAGGCGACAGGGAACACCTTTCCAAATCAGGTCCGTAATTCGGGTCGGCCACGGAACTGTTCCAAGGCCTGCGGGTTGTCGAGCGCCTCCTTGTTCTTAACCTCGCGGCCGTGCACCACGTCGCGCACGGCCAGTTCGACGATCTTGCCGCTGCGCGTGCGCGGGATGTCCGTCACCGGCACGATCTTCGCCGGCACATGCCGGGGTGAGGCGCCTTCCCGGATGCGTTTGCGGATCGCCTGGGTCAGAGCGTCGTCCAACTCCTGCCCGTCGCGCAAGCGCACGAACAGCACGACGCGGGTGTCATTGTCCCAGTCCTGGCCGATCACCAGCGACTCCACCACCTCGTTCAGCTGCTCCACCTGGCGGTAGATTTCCGCCGTGCCGATGCGCACTCCGCCAGGGTTCAGAGTGGCATCGCTGCGGCCGTAAATGATCATGCCGCCATGCTCGGTCTTGGCGGAATAGTCGCCATGGCACCAGACGCCGGGGAAGCGCTCGTAATAGGCCGCATGGTATTTTTTGTCGTCCGGGTCGTTCCAGAAGCCCAGCGGCATGCAGGGGAAGGCGTTGGTGCAGACCAGCTCCCCCTTCTCGCCCACCGGCGCCGACCGCCCGTCCTCGGTGAAAACATCGGTGGCGAGCCCCAGGCTCATGCATTGCAACTCGCCGCGCCAGACCGGCCCCAACGGGTTGCCGGAAACGAAACAGCCGCAAAGGTCGGTGCCGCCGGAGATGCTGGCGACCTGCCCATCCGGCAGGATCGCGTCATAGATATAGTCGAACGCTTCGGGCACCAGCACGCTGCCGGTCGACAGCATGGCGCGCAATGCGGAGAGATCGTGCGTCTCGCGCGGGCGCAAACCCTCCTTGGCGATGGCGTCGATGTACTTGGCGGACGTACCATAGATCGTGCACTTCTCCTCCGCGATCAGATCCCAGAGCACGTTCGGCCCCGGATGGAAGGGCGAGCCGTCGTACAGGATCAGGGTCGAGCCGGCGGCGAGGCCGCTCGCGAGCCAGTTCCACATCATCCAACCGAGCGTGGTGAAATAGAACAGCCGGTCGCCCACGTGCTCATCCGTGTGCAGCACGTGCTCGACATAGTGTTTCAGCAGAATGCCGCCGGCCTTGTGCACGATGCACTTGGGCACGCCGGTGGTACCGCTGGAGAACAGGATGTAGAGCGGATGGTCGAAGGGCAGTTGCTTGAAGGTCAGTTCCGCCGGCTCGCTCCAGGAGAGGAAATCCTTCAGGCTGACCGCGCGCGGAATCCCGGAGAGGTCAGGCTCCTCATCCAAGAACGGGATGACGACAACCCAGTCGCAGCTATCCAGCGCCTTTGCCACCTCCGCCACCTTCTCGCGGATGTCAATGCGCTTGCCGCCATATTTGTAACCATCGACGGTAAAGAGAATTTTCGGCTCGATCTGGCCGAACCGGTCCAGCACGCCCTGCACGCCGAAATCCGGCGAACACGACGACCAGACCCGGCCGCCCGCCGCCGCGCCCAGCATGGCGCCAATCGCCTCCGGCATGTTCGGCAGGTAGGCCGCGACCCGGTCGCCCTCGCCGATATGGTGCTGGTCGAGGGAGTGGCTGACCCGCGCTGCAAATTCGCGCAATTCGTCCCACGACCATTCCTGCCGCAGCCCGTCCTCCCGCCGAAAAATCAGCGCCGGCGCACCACCGGTGTGGCGCAGCAGGTTTTCGGCGAAGTTCAGCCGGGCATCCGGAAAGAAGCGGGCGCCAGGGATTTTGTCCTTGTCGGCGATGACGGTGTCGCCGCGGGTATCCGCGACCACGCCGCAATAGTCCCAGGCGGCTGTCCAGAAAGCCTCGGGTTCCTCGACCGACCAGGCATGCAGGGCCTCGTAGTCGGCAAGGCTCCGGCCGGTGCGGTTGCCGACCATGCGCATGAAAGCGCGCATATGGGCCGGCGCCATCCGCGCCTCGCTCGGGGTCCACATCGGTTCGGCCATGGCTCTGTCTGCTCCGGAAGGGCGGGATTTCTTGCTTCCGTTATAACGCCTTCCCGAAAGCGGCCTCAAGCGGCGGCAATCATCACCCGAACTTGTTGTCCCGCGGGAAGCCGTGCGGCGGCTGCCGTCCGGCCGCGCCGCGCTTACCAAGCCAGGGCACAAGGTCGGTCTCCCGCCGCATCCGTTCGCCACTCTGCCAGGCGAGCCCCTCTTCCAGCGTGATCGTGGTCAGGTCGCTGAGGCCGCCATCCTTGTAGCGTTGCAGCATGACACCGCGGCCGCGGCCCATCTCCGGCAGCTCTTCGAGCGGGAACACCAGCAGGCGGCGGTTTTCGCCGATGACGGCGACATGATCGCCGGCCACGGGATGAACCAGGGCCAGTTCGGCCTCGCCCGCCGGGTTCATCACCTGCCGCCCGCCCTTGGTCTGGGCGATGCAAGCGTCGGCAGCGATCCGGAAACCGCGGCCATCGCTGGACGCCAGGATCAGGCCAAGGTCTTTCGCTGCCACCAGCAACGTCACCGGCTTGTCCTCCGCGGCCAGATCGACGAGCAGGCGCAGCGGTTCGCCCTGACCGCGGCCGCCGGGCAGTTTGTCGGCCGCGAGCGTGTAAACCCGACCTCCCGCTGTGAACAGCAGCAGCTTGTCGGTGGTATGGCAGGGCACGCGGAAGCGCTCGCCGTCGCCATCCTTGTATTTGACCTCCGCATCGGGGGCGAGATGGCCTTTCAGGCCGCGCACCCAGCCCTGTTCGGAAACGACCACCGTCACGGGCTCGCGCTCGACCAGGGCCTCGACCGACAGGTCCACCTCGCCCGGCGCGCCGGCAATCTCGGTCCGGCGCTTTCCAAGCGGTGTCTTGGCGCCGAACTTGGTGCGGATTTCGGCGATCTGCTCGCTGATTTTGCCCCATTGCAAACCTTCGTCCGCCAGCAGCGCCTGCAACTCCGCCTGTTCTGCGGCAAGTTTCTCGTATTCCTCGCGGATTTCGATTTCCTGCAGGCGGGCGAGCGCGCGCAGGCGCATGTTCAGGATGGCGTCGGCCTGCACCTCGCTCAGGTCCCAACGTTCCATCAGCGCCGGCTTGGGCTCGTCGGCCTCGCGGATAATGCGAATGACTTCGTCCAGATTGGCATAGACGATCAGATAGCCGGCCAGCACCTCTAGCCGGTGCGCGATCTGGCCAAGCCGGTACTGCGTGCGGCGCTGCAACACCTCCAGCCGGTGGTCGAGAAAGGCCCGCAACACCTCGACCAGCCCCATCAGCCGGGGCACGGTGCCGCCGTCCAGCACATTCATGTTGAGGCCGAAGCGGGTTTCGAGCTCGGTCTGCTGGAACAGCGATTCCATCAGTGCTTCCGGCGGGATGGTGCGGGATTTCGGCACCAGCACCAGCCGCACATCCTCCGCCGACTCGTCGCGAATATCCACCAGCAGCGGCAACTTGCGAGCGTCCAGCAGTTCCGCGATCTTCTCCACTAGGCGCGATTTCTGCACCTGGTAGGGAATCTCCGTCACCACCGCCTGCCACTGGCCGCGGCCCAGGTCCTCTTTCTCCCACCGCGCGCGCAGACGCAGCGAGCCGCGGCCGGTGGCGTAAGCCTGGGCGATCTTGTCCGAATCTTCCACCAGCACGCCGCCGGTCGGGAAGTCCGGGCCCGGCAGGCGCTTCATCACTTGGGCCAGGGTGGCATCCGGGTTCTTGATCAGCAGCAGCAGCGCCTGACATATCTCGTCGGCATTATGCGGCGGGATGTTCGTCGCCATGCCGACGGCAATGCCCTGGGCGCCGTTCGCCAGCAGGTTCGGGAAAGCTGCCGGCAATACCGCCGGTTCCGAGCCCTCGCCGTCGTAGGTGCCGCGGAAATCGACGGCGTCCTCGTCGATGCCTTCCAGCAGTGCCTCGGCGATAGCGGTCAGCCGTGCCTCGGTGTAACGCATGGCGGCGGCGTTATCGCCGTCGATATTGCCGAAATTCCCCTGCCCTTCGACCAACGGATAGCGCACCGCGAATTCCTGGGCCAGCCGCACCATGGCGTCATAGATCGCAGCGTCGCCATGCGGGTGGAACTTGCCCATCACGTCGCCGACGACGCGGGCGCACTTCTTGAAACCGGCGCGCGGGTTCAGGCCCAGCTCACGCATGGCGTAGAGCAGGCGGCGGTGAACCGGCTTCAGCCCGTCGCGCACATCCGGCAGCGAGCGCGCCATGATCGTGGACAGCGCGTAGGCGAGATAGCGCTCCGACAGCGCCTCCTCGAAGCCGACAGGCCGGATCGGGTCGCGGCCCTCCTGGGGTGGTTGGTCGTCGCTCACGCGGACTCCTCTCGGTTGATCCTTTGCGATACGGGCGATTCTGGCGCGAAGCAATCCGCCAACCGGTAGCGGGCGGCTGGCAGGTCGCGGTGCATCGCGCCGAAGGCGTCGCGTTTCAGAAAATGGCCGGTGAGGCGGAGGCCGGCAGCGATCGCCGCGTCGTCGAAATCCCCGCCGCCCGCCAGGAACGCCGGCAGCGGCAGCAGCTTCGGCGCCAGATCGCCGGCAGCATCCGCCGTCACTGCGGCGCCGGTGCGGGGCGAGACGTAGGCGAGACCCTCGGTCGCGCCGGTGCGGGCGCAGCGGTCCAGCGCCAGCCCGAAGCCGAGCGCGCCCAGCACGCCCAGCTCCCACAGCACATAGGCGGCGGGCCAAGCCTCGCCTTCCATGGCGCTGAACAGGGCCAGCAGGCCGTGATAGACGCCGGGCATCGGCTCCCGCTCCGGCAGCACTGTTGCGACGGCGCAGGCGGACGCGATACCCGCGAGCCGCCGCCTATCCTCCAGCCAGAAGGCCGCATGCGGCCTGCGCAATTCGTAGGAATAGGTGCCGAGATGATCAGCGAGCCGCGCCCGCCAGGCGACGCTGACCTCCGCCCCCGGCTGCAATTCGTGCGCCCGGCGCGAGGCCGCGCCGCCATGCACCAGCCCGGCGTGCCGGCCGTGCGCCTCGGTCAGGATCTGGGCGACCGCGTGCCCCTCGCCATGCGGCTCGGCCGAAAGCAGCACGCCGTCGTCCTGCCATTCGATCATACGTTATAATCGAGCCCCAGATCGCGGAAATGCGCCCGGTCCTCGTCCCAACCAGGGCGAACCTTAACGTGCACGAACAGATGCACCGGCAGCCCATAGGTTGCCTGCAATTCCCGCTGGGCGGATTCGCGGATGCGCTTGATCTGCTCGCCGCCCTTGCCCAGCACGATGCCTTTTTGACTGTCCCGCGCGACGTATACGACCTGGGAAATACGCAGCGCGCCGTTCTGGAATTCCTGCCAGTCCTCGGTCTCTACGGTCAGGTCATAGGGCAGTTCGTTGCGCAAGGCCAACATCAGCTTCTCGCGCGTCACCTCCGCCGCCATCAGCCGTTCCGGCATGTCGGACAGTTGGTCCTCCGGGAACAGCCACGGGCCTTCCGGCAGGCGGGCGGCAAGCTTGCCGAACAGGTCTTCAACACCGTCGCCATTGATCGCGGCGATCAGGAACACGTCGCGGCAGGGCAGCAGCGCGGTCAACTCCTGCACCAATTCCAAAAGGCGCGGTCGGCGCACCTTGTCGATCTTGTTGATCACGGCCACGACCTCGCGGCCGCTTTCCTTCAGGCGTTCGGCAATGGCCTGCGTCGGCGCGTCCAGGCCCTTGCCCGCGTCGATCAGGAAGCAGGTTTCGTCGGCATCGCCGGCCTCGCGCCAGGCGGTCTGCACCATGGCGCGGTCCAGCCGGCGGCGCGGCTTGAAGATGCCGGGCGTATCGACGAACACCGCCTGTACCGGCCCCTCCATCCGAATGCCCAGCACGCGGGTGCGCGTCGTCTGTGCCTTTGGCGTGACGATGGCAACCTTGGCACCCACCAGCCGGTTGATCAGAGTCGATTTGCCGACATTCGGCGCACCGACCAGGGCTATCAGACCGCAGCGTTGCGGTTCAGCCGGATCGCTCATTCAGAGGCCTCCAGTTGGGCCAGCAATGCCTCGGCCGCGGCCTGTTCGGCCGCGCGCTTGCTGGCACCGGTGGCGGTGGCCGCGCGCCCATCCTCCGACGCAACTTCCACCGTGAATTCAGGCGCATGCGCGGGGCCTTCCCGGTTGACGACCGTATAGGTCGGCAACGGCAATCCCCTGCCCTGCAGCCATTCCTGCAAATTCGTCTTCGGGTCCTGCTGCGGACGCTTGCCACCGGCCGCCACCGCTTCGGCCC
Source organism: Alphaproteobacteria bacterium (assembly GCA_041687435.1). GTDB lineage: Bacteria > Pseudomonadota > Alphaproteobacteria > Bin95 > Bin95 > JACKII01. The sequence continues at coordinate 40,241 of JAWLBX010000024.1, read as the reverse complement.
AATGCCGGCGGACGAAGGCCCGTGCCGGCTCCAACCCGCCGTCAAGGTAGAGCGCGCCAATCACCGCCTCTCCCGCATCCGCCAGCATGGAGATGCGGGCGCGCCCGCCTTCGGCCCGGGCTGAGGCTGCCACGTCCAGATACCGCTCCAGCCCCATACCCTCCGCCACCACCGCCAGCGTTTCCGCCCGCACCAGGTTGACCAGCCGCTTCGACAGCGCGCCTTCGTCATCCTTCGGGAAGCGTTCCAGCAACAGTTCGGCAATAGACAACGCCAGGACCCGGTCGCCAAGAAATTCCAGCCGTTCGTAGGTCTGCCGTTCCATGCGCTCGCCGGTGCTGGGATGAGTCAGCGCCGCCCGGAGCAGATTGGGATCGCGGAAGTCATGCCCCAGCAGGGCCGCCAGCGCGTCCGGAACAGCAAAAGATGCCGCCTCGCCGCTCACGCCACCACCATCATGGCGAAATCGTGTTGAAGATGCGACTCCAGCGAATACCGTTCGGGATGCCGAATAACAGCCCTTTCCGGTCGTCGATAGAAAAGAACATCAGTTCGGCCCGGCCAACCAGATTTTCCATCGGCACGAAACCGACGCTGCTCATCACGCGGCTGTCCTGGGAATTGTCGCGGTTGTCGCCCATGGCGAAGAAATGGTCCGGCGGCACCACGAACTCGCGGGTATCGTCGAGTTGCTCGCGGTCGCTGCGCTCCAGGATGTGATGGCGCGTGCCATTCGGCAACGTCTCTATGTACATGTGCATGCGGGAAACGACGCCGCGCTGGTCCGCATCCTCGTAGATGCCGACATGCTCGCGCTCCACAAGCTCCCCATTGATGTAAAGCCGCCCGGCTCGCATCTGGATCGTATCGCCCGGCAGACCGATCACACGCTTGATATAGTCGATGGACGTGTTTTTGGGCCAACGGAACACGGCGACATCGCCACGCTCTGGCAGAGAGCCGCCAATGCGGCCGGAAAACAGGTCGAGACTGCCAGGGAACGAATATTTGCTGTAGCCGTAGGAATATTTCGAAACAAACAGGAAATCACCCACCAGCAGGGTCGGCAGCATCGAACCGGACGGAATGTTGAACGGCTCGAAGGCGAAGCTGCGGAAGGTGAAGGCGATAGCGCCTGCGATCACGACGGTTCGCAGGATTGAAACCAGCCCGCCGCTCGATTGTTTTGCCACTTGGGTCATCCTTTTTGAGCCATCAGGCCTGCCTGTATGCGGGCTAACCATGGTACGTTCTCAATCCGCCCCGTTGGCCGGGACGGCCGAAATCACGACAAACGCCTGCGCCAGCGGATAATCGTCTGTAATCGTCAGATGTATCTGCGCCTGCATACCCGGAGGCGTCAACGCGGCGAGCCGCGCAGCCGCACCATTGGTCAGGCACATGGATGGCTTGCCGCCTTCCAATGTCTCGACACCAAGATCGAGCCAGTAAACGCCATTGGCGATGCCGGTGCCCAGCGCTTTGGCACAGGCTTCCTTGGCAGCAAAGCGCTTGGCATAACTGGCGGCCCGCTGCATCCGCCGGTCGGATTTTTCCCGCTCCACTTCCGTAAAGATGCGGCTGGTGAAACGGTCGCCGAAACGGTCCAGCGATTTCTCCATCCGCCGGATGTCGATCAGGTCCGTGCCGATCCCAAGAATCATGCGTCGCCCGTCTGCGCCAGTGCCATTTGCCGCCCCGCATCCATTTCAGCGCGCATCCGCTGGATGGCAGGGCGAAGGCCGGTGAAAATCGCCTCACCGATCAGGAAATGGCCAATGTTCAATTCGACAACTTGCGGAATTCCCGCCACCGGCCCGACCGTATCAAAGGTCAGACCATGGCCGACATGACATTCCAGTCCCAGTTCCGCCGTCAGCGCCGCCGCGTCCCGCAGCCGCTTCAGCAAGGCCGGACGCTCGGCCGGCGGCGCGTCGCAATAGGAACCCGAGTGCAGTTCCACCACCGCAGCGCCGGCGTCGGCCGCGGCGCGCAGCTGGTCTGGATCGGCTTCGACGAACAGGGAAACCCGGATACCCGCATCCACCAATACCCGCACCACCGGCGCAATGGTATTGTGGTGCCCGCGCACATCCAGCCCGCCTTCCGTCGTCAATTCCTCGCGCTTTTCCGGCACCAGGCACGCGGCATGCGGCAGCACCGCAAGCGCGATGTCGCGCATCTCCGCCGTTGCCGCCATCTCGAAGTTGAGCGGCAGCCCGACCTCCGCGCGCAGACGACGGATATCATCATCCCGGATATGGCGCCGGTCCTCGCGCAGGTGAGCCGTGATGCCGTCGGCACCCGCCTGCTGCGCCAACAGCGCCGCCCGGATCGGACAGGGATTGTCGCCACCGCGGGCATTGCGCACGGTCGCAACATGGTCGACGTTGATACCGAGCCGGAGGTAAGGCAGTGCCATCGTCGGATCGCTTTCTTGCTGGCGTGGCCGCGGATCAGCCGCGCGCGCGTTCGACGGAGGCGACCGTCGGCAGCGCCCGCAACGCGGCAATAATATTGCCCAGATGCGAAACGTCCATCACCTCGATATCAATCAACATATCGAAGAAATCTTCAGCGCGGTTGGTAAACCGCAGGTTGGTGATGTTGCCGCGGTTGGCGGCAATGCTGGCGCTGATCTGCGCCAACTGCCCCGGCTGATGGGCGGAGGTAACCCGCAGACGGGCGACATGGCCGGCAATCGCCTCCGGATCCCAGTCCACATTCAACCAGCGCTCGGGCGTGAAGCGGAAACTTTCCAGCGAGGCGCAGTCCGAAGTGTGAATGGTAACGCCCTTGCCCGAGGTGACGATGCCGACGATCGCATCGCCCGGCAGCGGGTGGCAGCAGCGGGCAAAGTGCATGGCCATGCCAGGAATCAGGCCGCGAATCGCAACCGACGGCGGTGTCTCCCTCTCCCTTGCCCGCTGACGCCGGGCCGGAGCCAGAGCGACAACATTGTCGTCCGCAGGCTTCTCGGGAAACAGAATGTTGGAGACAGCGTGATCGCTCAGCACGCCTTCGCCCAGCGCGGCGTAGAGATCATCCGGCGTCGCATAGCCGAAATGATCGAGTGCCGGCGTCAACGCCCGCTCCGCCAACTCCGAACGGTTGGCGGAAAACACCGACCGCAGAATTTCCTTACCCAGCGTGACGTACTGGTCGCGCTCCCGCAGCCGCACCGCCCGGCGCACGCGGGCCCGCGCCTTGCCGGTCACCACGAATTGCAGCCATTCCGGCGACGGGCTGCGCCCGCGCGAGGTCGAAATCTCCACCTGATCGCCGTTCTGCAATTTGGTTCGCAACGGCACCAGCTTTCCGTTCACCTTGGCACCGACACAATGGTCACCGATATCGGAATGCACAGCATAGGCAAAATCGACCGGAGTCGCGCCATGCGGCAGCGGAATCAGCGCACCGGCGGGCGTGAAGCAGAACACCTGATCCTTGTACATTTCCAGGCGGGTGTGCTCCAGAAACTCGTCCGCGCCGGACGCCTGCTCCAGGATTTCCAGCAGCCCCCGAATCCAGCTGTATTGCAGCCCGTCCGTGCCGGCGGTGCTATGGCCTTCTTTGTAGCTCCAATGCGCAGCCACGCCGTATTCGGCCACGCGGTGCATTTCGTGTGTGCGGATCTGGATTTCGATCCGCTGGTTTTCCGGCCCCAGCACGGCGGTATGGATCGACTGGTAGCCGTTCACCTTGGGAAGGCTGATATAGTCCTTGAAGCGCCCGATCACCGCGCGGTAATGGCTGTGAAGCACGCCAAGCGCACGGTAACAACTGCTCACATCATCAACGATGATGCGGAAGGCCATGATATCCGTGAGTTGCTCAAACGGGACATCCTTGCGCTTCATTTTCTCCCAGATGGAATAGGGCAACTTTTCCCGGCCGGCGACCTCGGCATGGATGCCCTCGACTTCCAGGTCTTTCTGCAAGGTCTGGATCACGCGGCCAACTAGGCTTTGCCCACGTTCCCGCAGGTAATCCAGCCGCGCCATTACGGAGCGCCGCGCTTCCGGGTGGAGTTCCGCGAAAGCCAGATCGGTCAGTTCGTCATGCCAGTCCTGCATACCGATCCGCTCGGCAAGCGGCGCGTAAATCTCCATGGTTTCATTGGCGATGCGCGTCCGCTTTTCCGGGCTGCGCACATAGCCAAGCGTGCGCATATTGTGCAGCCGGTCCGCCAGTTTGACCACCAGCACGCGGATGTCGCGCGACATCGCGACCACCAGCTTGCGGAAATTCTCCGCTTGCTTGGATTGGTCAGGCTGCAGTTCCAGCTTGGAAAGTTTGGTAACGCCATCCACCAGACCGGCCACTTCTTCGCCGAAGCGGCTGCTGACGTCGCTTAACGTGGCCGCCGTATCTTCCACCGTATCGTGCAGGAGTGCGGTCTTGATGGTCGCCGGGTCCAGTTTCTTGCCGGCAAGAATGCCGGCAACAGCCAGCGGATGGGATATGTAAGGTTCGCCAGAGGCCCGACGCTGGCTGCCATGCAGTTCGGCGGCAAACCGGTAGGCGTGTTCGATACTATCCGCGTCGGCGTCGGGATCGTACTCCCGCACAGCAGAAATCAGATCAGTGTGCCGCAGCACGCAAGTTCATCCTCGACGCCGAAACCGGTTGGCAGGGCTGCACTGCCGTGATCAGTCATCCCTATTCTGGAAATCACCGGCCTGCTGGGCGAGTTCGCGGGCAAGCGAGGCCAAGTCCAACTCTTCAGCCGGGGGCGGATCGTCATCGTCCGTACCGGGGCCGCCCAAAGCTGCCTGGCCGCGCTCGTCATCGGCGAAGGCAGGCTCCATCTGGCGCTGGTGATTCTGAATCACGCCCTCGCGCAGATCGTCGAGGCCAACGGTGGATTCCGCAATTTCGCGCAACGCAACGACCGGGTTCTTGTCCCGGTCGCGATCGACCGTCAGATCGCCACCGGCAGAGATCTCCCGGGCGCGCTGGGCAGCCAGCACAACCAGCTCGAACCGGTTCGGGACCAGTTCAACACAATCCTCGACGGTAACGCGCGCCATTCGGTCATCTCCTTTTCAGGTAAACGATCAATGTACGCCATGAACCGAATCCCTGCAACGCCACACCACATAACGCGGCAATCTGCGCGCCAGCCAGCCCCTCTTTCTATGCAATCCAGCCTTGCGATGGAACCATGCAATGTTTAATAAAGCCGCATGGGGCGCATTGGCGCCAAAGGTATTGACGAATTTGCCATTATCATTGACCGCGCCGAAAGCGCTTTGTTTTCCACCTCAAACTCCGGATTTTTACATGGTAAAAGACTATCCAGATGAAAGAACGGCGCTTTTTATTGACGGCGCCAATCTGTATTCCGCTGCCCGCAGCCTGAATTTCGACATAGATTACAAGAAACTTCTGGCATATTTCCGGAAAAACACGTACCTGAAACGGGCTTTCTACTATACCGCACTGATGGAAGATCAGGAATATTCTCCAATTCGGCCATTGATTGACTGGTTGGATTACAACGGCTTCACCATGATTACGAAGCCGACCAAAGAATTCACCGATGCCATGGGCCGGCGCAAGATCAAAGGCAATATGGATATCGAACTGGCCGTCGATGCGATGGAAATGGCGCATCACTGCGATCATATCGTACTGTTCTCCGGCGACGGCGATTTCCGCCGTTTGGTGGAATCGCTGCAGCGCCACGGTGTGCGGGTGACCGTGATCTCGACAATCAAATCCCAGCCGCCAATGGTGGCAGACGAATTACGCCGACAGGCGGATCATTTCGTCGATTTGGCTGCCTTGCAGCCATATGTCGAACGCTCCGGCGGCCGGCCCCAACGCACGATGGACATGCCCGAAGACGAAGACGAAGACGATTTCTTCGACGATGAGGATGTCGTCGCCAATTAAAGCCCCCCCGGCAGATTGCATGCTCTGCCCGCGCTTGGCGGCGTTCAGGGCAGAGCAGAAATCCGCATTCCCCGACTGGCACAATGCGCCGGTACCGTCCTTCGGTCCCGCAGATGCCGGGCTGTTGATCGTTGGCCTTGCCCCTGGCCTGAGAGGTGCCAATAGGACCGGGCGGCCATTCACCGGCGACTATGCTGGCGATCTGCTGTATGGCACGCTGTTGAGCCATGGCCTCGCAGAAGGCGCATACGGGGCGGACCCGGAGGACGGGTTGCGCCTGATCGGCTGCCGCATCACCAATGCCGTGCGCTGCCTGCCGCCGCAGAACAAGCCTGTCGGCGCGGAAATCAACGCCTGCCGCCCCTACCTCCTCGGCGAACTGGAACACCTGCCGCAGTTGAAAGCCGTCCTGGCGCTCGGCCGGATCGCGCATGAAAGCGTCGTCCGCGCCCTGGGCGAGCGCCCGGCCCATCGGCCCTTCGCCCACGGTGCGCACCACCAAATCGGCCGCCTGATCCTGGCGGACAGTTATCATTGCTCGCGCTACAACACCCAGACCGGGCGGCTGACGCCGGCCATGTTCGCCGCCGTCTTCGAGCGGCTGACCCCCCTGCTTCAGGCGGCGTAAAAACCAAACCTGCGTTGCCAGCGGGGCCGCGAGCCAGTAAGCCGGCACCAGACCGCGCTCACCCCAACACAGGTTCCGGCTATCCATGACCGATAATCTCTGGCTATCCGCCCTTGCCGTCATCGTCCTCCTTTGCCTGTCCGCGTTTTTCTCGGGTTCGGAGACGGCGCTGACGGCGGCCAGCCGCGCGCGGATGCACCACCGCGCCCGGCAGGGTGACAAGCGCGCAAACATCGTCCGGAACCTGCGGGAAGAGAAGGAGACCTTGCTGGGGGCGCTGCTGCTCGGCAACAACCTGGTCAACATCCTGGCCGCATCACTGGCGACCACCGTATTGGTTGGCCTGTTCGGAGAAGCCGGTGTCGCGGTCGCCACCCTGGTAATGACGCTGCTGGTACTGATCTTCGCGGAGGTGCTGCCGAAAACCATCGCCATCACCCACCCGGACCAGATGGCATTGATTGTCGCGCCAACAGTGCGGCGGCTGGTGCGCTTGCTGTCCCCGCCCGTGATTGCGATTCAATGGCTGGTGCGTGGTCTCGTTCGTCTCCTGGGAATCGCAGCGCAAAACAGTGCCAGCGATGAGGCGCAGGAAGAAGAATTGCGCGGCGCTATCGAGCTGCACCACCGCTCGGACGATCCGGACACCCATGTCGAGCGTCACATGCTGCGCAGCGTGCTGGAACTGGGAGAGGTGGAAATCGCCGACGTGATGACCCACCGTTCCCGCATGGTCGCGGTCGATGCCAGCCTGCCGGCGGACGAAATTGTGGAGCAGGTTTTGAACAGCCCCTATACCCGCATTCCCCTCTGGCGGGACGATCCCGACAATATTGTCGGCGTGCTGCACGCCAAGGCGCTGCTGCGTGCGGTGCGCAACAGCGACACCGAGCTCAGCCATGTCGACCTTCAGGAAATCGCGGCCGAGCCGTGGTTCATTCCGGACACGACAACGCTCTGGGACCAGTTGCAGGCCTTCCGCAAGCGCCGCGAACACTTCGCGCTGGTGGTGGATGAATACGGCGCGCTGATGGGCATGGTGACGTTGGAGGACATTCTGGAGGAGATCGTCGGCGACATCACCGACGAAACCGATGTTTCCGTCCCCGGCGTACGCCTGCAACCGGATGGTTCCGTCACTGCCGCCGGAACCGTGACCATCCGCGACCTGAACCGCCAGTTTGACTGGAACCTGCCGGACGACAAGGCGACGACGATTGCCGGCCTGATCCTCTACGAAGCCCGGCTGATTCCCGAGGCAGGGCAGACATTCGCCTTTTTCGGTTTCCGCTTCCGCATCCTGCGTCGCACCGGCAACCGCATCAGCGCTGTGCGCATCTCACCGCCGAATGCGCGCCGCACGGCTCCCCCTGCAGTAACGGCACAGCCTCAAGCCTTGCGGTAGCACCAGACCCAGGCCGGCGGCAGGTTCATCGCCGCAAAACCGCAACGCTCGGCTCGAACTCCCCATTCCGCTAATTTCCCAACCGGCACAGGGCTGCGGAAGCCATAGGTAAACTGGATGAATACCGGGTCTGGCCCCGCGTCCAGCGCGCCAACGACTATACGGCGCTGCACGTCCCGCGGCATCGACAGCAACGGCAGGCCGGAGACAACCGTGCTCACCTCTGAAAGGCCATGGCGCTCCATCAGGCTCGGCAGATCGGCGGCATCACCCATGGCGAGTGGCGCGCTTGGAAACCGGCGCTGTAGGCGCGCGAAGAATACCGGGTCGCGCTCCACCACCAGCAGGCGGTCGATGCTGGGCGCCTGCTCCAGCAAAACGCGGGTAAAAGCCCCCATCCCCGCACCAAGTTCGACAACGTGTCCGGGCTTCGACCAGTCCACGGGCCGCACCATCGCCGCGGCAAGCGCCCGCCCGCTAGGCGTGACCGCACCCACCTTGGTCGGATGGCGGAGCCACCGCAAAAGAAACACCGGATCATCGGCAGAGAAAAACCGCCGGCCCTGTCGCTGGATCGGTTCAAACAAAGTACGCCTCCTGCCAGCCATGCAATGGCCAGCGTATCATAGCTGTAGCCGCGTCATGACCCGCACACGACACTGGGCGGCAGACACGGCACAAAAACTCAGAACACAAGCCAGCCATATAGAGATTCCTGGCGATGAGGGAAGCCCGGGATTCCGGCAAAACTGCAGTCGTCGCTCTTGATTTTACGCTTGAAAGCAACAATCCCCTTCTTGCCCCTCGCCGGCTCGTCGCCGGAGCGATGGCGGCAAGCCGCCAATGACGGACGTTGCCGCGGCTGCCGGCAGCCCAATCGGGACGCACGTGGCTGTTGCGACATTTTGCGGGCTCCAAGACTTGCGGACCTGCGCCCCTGGCCGGTATGACAGACAGCAATTGCTGCGTTGCATCATGTGGATTCCTTGAATGACCGACCTCCCAACCGGCCTCAGTCCGGCCTCACCGGGCCGCCAGCTCCTGCACACCCGCAAGGTCGAATGCCAAGGCTTCATCCGTGAAGATGGCCTGTTCGACATTGAAGGCCGGATAACCGACACCAAAGCCTATCCGTTCGAGAACCACCACCGCGGCACCGTGGAACCGGGCGAGCCGGTGCATGACATGCTGGTCCGGATCACGGTAGATGACAGTCTGACCATCGTCGCTGCGGAGGCGGCGAGCCTGAAAACCCCCTACGGAATCTGCCCGCTGGCGGCGCTGAATTTTAAACGCCTAGCCGGTATCCGCATCGGTGCCGGTTACATGCGCAAGGTCAAGGCCGTCTATGGCCGTGACCAGGGCTGCACCCATATTCTGGAAATTCTGTATCCGCTTGGCACTACCGCCTATCAGACGGTATTTCCGTATCGTGAATATCAACGGCGCCTCCAAGGCATGACCGAAGGCGAGTCCATGCGCAACGGGCCGCCGCTAAACTCATGCTACGCCTTTTCCTCGCGCCGTTCCGTCGTGCGTGAGTTGTGGCCGGACAAATACGAAGGGCCTGAAGAAAACGGCGAGGCCGACGCAGCAGCCTAGGCAGGCGCCCTCCTCGTCCCGTATAAGGTGGCGTTGACTGTTTCCGGCGAAGGAGCCTGATCCATGGCCGCCACCACCATTAGAGAATTACTGCGCACCGGCGAGGCTGACGCCCCTGCCATCGGCGCGCCCGAACGCAAGCCGCTGACCTATGCGGGCCTGAACAAACTTTCGGACAATATCGGCCGTGCGCTGAACGATTTTGGCATCGGCCGCAATGACCGCGTGGCCATCGTCTTGCCCAACGGCCCGGAGATGGCCGCGGCGTTCGTCGCCATCGGCGCAAACGCAACCACCGCGCCGCTCAACCCCGCCTACCGCGAGGACGAGTTCACCTTCTATTTGGAAGATCTGAAAGCCAAGGCACTGGTGGTGATGGAAGGTGACGAGACGCCGGCTGTCACGGTTGCCAACCGGCTGGATGTGCCGGTCCTACGGCTTTGCGTGCCGGGCGACGCGCCGGCGGGCGTGTTCGAGCTTTACGCCGAAGGCGCGACCCCCAGCCACGCGAGCGCCAGCGGCGCTGCGGCGGAAGAGGATATTGCGCTGGTTCTGCACACATCCGGCACCACGTCCCGGCCCAAGATCGTGCCGCTGACCCAGGGCAATGTCTGTGCCTCGGCCGGCCATATCGTGCAAACCCTGGGCCTGACCCCGGCCGACAAATGCCTCAACATCATGCCGCTGTTTCATATCCACGGCCTGATGGCCGCGACGCTTGCCTCCTTGGCCGCCGGGGCCAGCGTCTGGTGCACGCCGGGCTTCAACGCGCTGCGCTTTTTCACCTGGACCGACGAAATCCAGCCGACCTGGTATACGGCCGTGCCCACCATGCACCAAGCCATTCTGGCCCGCGCGCCCCGCAACCAGGAAGCGGTGGAGCGGTGCAATCTGCGCCTGATCCGGTCCAGCTCGTCGTCATTGCCGCCTCAGGTCATGGCTGCGTTGGAGGAAACCTTCAACTGCCCGGTGATCGAAAGCTATGGCATGACGGAAGCCGCCCACCAGATGGCCTCCAACCTGCTGCCGCCAGGCAAACGCAAGCCAGGCACGGTCGGGGTCGCCGCCGGTCCGGAAGTCCAGATCATGGATGAGGCCGGCACGATCCTGAACGCTGGCGAGACGGGGGAAGTGGTAATTCGTGGCCCGAATGTGACCAAAGGCTACGAAAACAACCCGGAAGCCAACGCCGCCGCCTTCACCAATGGCTGGTTCCGCACCGGCGATCAGGGCGTGATGGACGATGAGGGCTATCTGACCATCACCGGACGGCTGAAGGAAATCATCAACCGCGGCGGCGAGAAAATCTCCCCGCCGGAGGTGGACAACGTCCTAATGGATCACCCGGCCATCGCCCAGGTGGTAACATTCGGCATGCCGCACAAATCGCTGGGCGAGGATGTCGCCGCCGCTGTCGTGCTGCGCGAAGGGATGGAGGCGAGCGAACAGGAAATCCGCGCATTTGCCGCCGAACACCTGGCCGACTTCAAGGTGCCCCGCAAGGTGCTGATCCTGGAGGAAATTCCGAAAGGCGCGACGGGCAAGCTGCAACGCATCGGCCTGGCCGAGAAACTGGGCCTCGGCACCTAGCCTGGAAGGAAATGCGGGCCATGAAAATCGCGATCTACGGCGCTGGCGCCATCGGTGCGCATCTGGGCGCCATGCTGGCACGGACGGAGCACGAGGTCTCGCTTATCGCCCGGGGCCCGCACCTGAAGGCGATGCAGGAAAACGGCCTCACCTTCCGGTCCGAGTCCGAAACGTTCACGGTTCAGCCAAACGCGACGGACGATCCGGCCAGCCTAGGCCCCCAGGATTACGTGATCGTCACGCTGAAGGCCCATCAGTCCGCCGGCGTCGTCGACCGGATGCAGCCGCTGCTGGGGCCGGAAACGGCTGTCGTCACCTGCATGAACGGCGTGCCGTGGTGGTACTTCCACGGCCTCGGCGGCGAGCACGAAGGCCGCACGCTGGAAAGCGTCGACCCCGGCGCCAAGCAATGGCGCGACCTGGGGCCGGAGCGTGCCATCGGCTGCATTGTCTATCCGGCAGCCGAAATCGTCGAACCCGGAATCTGCCAACATATCGAAGGCAACGCCTATCCGCTGGGTGAGCCGGATGGCTCCCGCAGCGAGCGGGTGATGGCACTGTCCAAGGCGCTGATCGGCGGCGGCCTGCGCGCACCGGTGCGCACGGCGATCCGCGACGAGATCTGGGTAAAACTTTGGGGCAATCTCTGCTTCAACCCGATCAGCGCGCTGACCCATGCCACGCTGGAGCAGATCGGCAACGACCCCGGGGTTCGCGCCGTGGTGACGCAGATGATGCAGGAAGGCCAAGCAGTGGGGGAGGCGCTAGGCGCGCGCTTCAAGGTCTCGCTCGAAAAACGCCTGCAGGGCGCCACCAATGTCGGCGCACACAAAACCAGCATGCTGCAGGATCTGGAACGCGGCCGACCGATGGAAATCGACGCGCTGGTGACGGCGGTGGCGGAACTCGGCGATATCGTTGGTGTGGATACCCCGATGATCGACGCCGTGCTGGCCCTGGTTCAACTGCGGGGCAGGACCGCCGGCCTCTACCCGACGCACTGACGCGGCGCTAGGGCGCGATCAGGATGCGTCCGGTCACTTCAACATCGCCGGCCTTGTTCACCTGAAGCACGAACACCTCGCCGGATGCCGGATAGGCTCCGGTCAGGGCCGTAATGTTGACTTGATGCGTCACCAGCACCACCCGCTGCTTCGCCGGAAGCATACCCAGAAAGGCCTTGGTCTCAGCGGTCTGCGCATCCCTGCGGGAGTAGTCGCGGAAGAACGAATTCAGGGATGGCAGGGGCTCGACCGCACCAAACCCCAACAATTCCGCGGTCTCCAGGCAACGGCACCACTGACTGGACATCACCCGGTCCACGCCAATGCCATTCGCACGAAACGCCGCGCCGATGGATCGGGCCTGGTCGCGGCCGCGTTCGTCCAGGTTGCGCTGCGTCGAACAATCATCCAGACGGAAAGCGGCCGGGTCGCCGGTGCCAGGCGCAAGCGCATGGCGCATGATGGCGATGGCCCCTGGCTCGCGCAGTGCCGCCCATCCCTCAGGCGAGGCCGCCGCACTGTTCCAGGTTGCCGACACCCCGATCATGGCGGCAATCGCCAGCATTGTCCGTAAAAGCAGCCGCAGCATTCCCAGGTTCCTCCATCTGTGCGCACCCACTGGTGTACGTGGCGAAAATCCGCTTGGATTGAAGTCCCGTTCCCCCTTGGAGCCTCGGCAATGACCAAGACATGGCGCGACCGCGCACACGTCACCTTCGAATGCGAGAAACAGCCCGCCCATGGCACGCGCGGCATGGTGACGGCGAACCACGCACTGGGCGCCGCGGCTGGCGCGGAGATGCTGGCGGCGGGCGGAAATGCGGTAGATGCCGCCATCGCCACCCTGTTCGCACTGAGCGTTGTCGAGCCCATGATGGTCGGCATCACCGGCGGTGGCGTCTGCCACATCCGCACCCCGGATGGCGAGCATGTGGTCATCGATGGCCTGAGCAAGGTACCGCTCGCCGCCCGCCCGGACATGTACGAGCCGGTGGCCGATACACCCGACCGGCGGTTGGAAACAGCGGGGCGGAAAAACACCTGCGGACCGCTGGCCATGGCGACCCCGCTGGCACTGGCCGGATGGGCGGAGGCTCTGGCCAGGTTCGGGCGTTTCTCACTGGCCGATGTGCTGCAACCAGCCATCCGCTTTGCTGCACACGGCTTCCTGACCACGCCCTACCTCTCGGAATGCACGGACGAGGTCAAGGCCGACCTCGCCAAAGACCCGGAGATCGCGCGGCTCTTTCTGCCCGACGGCACCCCGATCCGGCCCGGCACCCGGCTGGTGCAAGGCGACTATGCCGAAACGCTGAAAACCATTGCCCGCGAGGGGGTCGGCGCCTTCTATAATGGAGCCATAGGCGGCGCGCTGGTCGATCACATGGCCCGTGCGGGCGGCCTCATCAGCCGTGATGACCTGGCAACCTGCCAGCCCATCCTGCGCGAGCCCATCCGCGGGCATTACCGCGGCTTTGAGGTGATCGGGCCGCCGCCGCCTGCCGCCAGCGGCGTACACGTCAACCAAATGCTGCAAATCCTGGACGGTTTCGACCTGCCGGGCCTGGGCTTTGGCTCGCCGGACGCGACGCATTTGCTGGTGGAGGTGCTGAAAATCGCCTTTGCCGACCGCGTTGCCTCCACGGCCGACCCGGCGTTCGTGACCGTGCCGGTGGAACGCCTGCTGGACCCCGCTTATGCAGCAGAGCGCCGCGCGCAAATCCTCATGGACCGCACCCAGGATTACGCCCTCGGCGTCAGCGCTTACGAATCCGACCACACCACCCATCTGACGGTAGCGGATGCCGATGGCTGGGTGGTGGCGACGACGCAGACGATCAACAACCTGTTCGGCGCCCGCTTCATCATTCCCGGCACCGGCATGATCGCCAACAACTACATGAACCTGTTCGATCCGCATCCCGGCCGCGCCAATTCCATCCAGCCGGGCAAGCGCGTCACCACCAGCATGGCTCCGATGATGGCTTGCAAGGATGGCCAGGTGCGGTTTGCGCTCGGCCTGCCCGGCGGCCTGCGCATCTTTCCCTCGGCCATGCAGGCGCTGGTCAACCTGCTGGCGCACGGCATGAGCCTGCAGGAAGCGGTCGAAGCGCCGCGCGTCTGGACCCAGGGCGAATCAGTGGAGGTAGAGCACGGCTATGGCCGCGCCGTCGCAGCGGCTTTGGCCGAATGCGGCCATCCGGTGCTGCCCAGCCCACACATCGGTGGCGGCATGAATGGCATCGCCATCGGTGCGGATGGCCGCATGACAGGGGCTGCCTGCTGGCGCGCCGACGGCACGGCCATCGGCCTTGGCGGCGGACAGGCACGCCAGGGTGTGCGCTTCTGGCCGGACCGGCCGCGGCTTTAGGCGGTTTGCGAGTCCCGCAACCGCTGCCGACGGACGAACCGGTGATCGGTACAACAAACGAAACCGCCCCGGCCTTTCGGCCCGGGGCGGTTCTTGTAAAGTTCTGAGGCTGTCAGTCCTTTATTCGAAACAGCCCCATGCGCTGCGCGCGGTTGGCCGCACTCACCACCGCCCGCAGAGACGCCTCGACGATGTTTGCGTGCTGGCCGATACCGAACAAGGTCTGCTCGTCCGGGGCGCGCATTTCAACATAGGCATAGGCGGTGGTGTCCTTGCCGGCGCCGACCGCGTGCTCCCGGTAATCGACCACGTCCAGGTTGAAGCCGAAAGCGTTGGACATGCCGTCTACAAATGCGCTGATCGGGCCGTTGCCTTTGCCTTCAATCTGCCGTTCCTCGCCGAATACACGCAGGGTTGCCGTCAGGTTGCGGCTGTCATCCTCGCCCGGAATGGTCTGATAGCGCAGGAAGGTGATCGGCCCGTTCTGGTCCAGATATTCGGCGCTGAACACATCCCAAATCTGATCGGGCGGCACCTCGTGCCCCTCACGGTCGGTCAGTTGCTGGATGACCTTGGAAAACTCGATCTGGGCGCGGCGCGGCAGCGTCACGCCATAGTCGGTTTCCAGGATATAGGCGATGCCGCCCTTGCCGGACTGGCTGTTGATGCGGATGATCGCCTCATAGGTGCGGCCGACATCAGCCGGGTCCATCGGCAGATAAGGCACATCCCACAGATCGCCTTTTTTCTCCCGCACCTCGCGCATGCCCTTGTTGATCGCGTCCTGATGGCTGCCGCTGAAGGCGGTGAACACCAGTTCGCCCGCATAGGGGTGCCGCGGGTGCACGGGCAGCTGGTTGCAATATTCCACCGTGCGGATCAGTTCGTTAATGTCGTCGATCACCAGCCCGGGATCGACGCCCTGGGTGAACAGGTTCAGCGACAGGGTGACGATATCGACATTGCCCGTGCGCTCGCCATTGCCGAACAGGGTTCCCTCGACCCGGTCAGCCCCGGCCATCACCGCCAGTTCGGTCGCGGCGACGGCAGTGCCGCGGTCGTTGTGCGGATGCACCGACAGGATGATGGAGTCGCGGTTCTTGATCGTGCGGCTGAACCATTCGATCTGGTCGGCATAGGTGTTCGGCGTCGACATTTCGACTGTTGCCGGCAGGTTCAGGATCAGCTTGTTCTCTGGCGTCGGCTCCAGCACGTCCATCACCGCCTCGCAGATATCGACGGCGAATTGCAATTCGGTGCCGGTGAAACTTTCCGGCGAATACTCATAGCGCACCTTGGTATCGCCCGCGGCGCCGGCCTCGTGCATTTCCCGCACCAGCTTGGCGGCGGAGGTGGCAATCTCGGTAATGCCGGCTTCATCCATGCCAAACACGACGCGGCGCTGGGCGGTGGAGGTGGAGTTGTAGAAATGCAGGATCGCGCTGGGCGCGCCCTTGATCGCCTCGAACGTGCGCGCGATCAGTTCGGGCCGGCACTGGGTCAGCACCTGGATGGTGACGTCGTCCGGGATCAGCTTGTTGTCAATGATGTGGCGGACAAACTCGAAATCCGTATCGGAGGCAGACGGGAAGCCGACCTCGATTTCCTTGAAGCCCATTTGCAGCAGCGCATTCCAGAAGCGCAGCTTGCGGTCCGGTCCCATCGGTTCGACCAGTGCCTGGTTGCCGTCGCGCAGATCGACACTGCACCAGGTCGGCGGCGCCGTGATCGTCTTCGATGGCCAAGTCCGGTTACTGAAATCGGCCGGGATGTAGGGATAGGCGTAAGGTTTGTACTTTTCGGATGCGGTGGCGTGCATAACGCTCAATTCTCCGTGGCTGGCGCGGGCACCGGGTTTGTAAGGCGGGCGCGCGGAACAGGTCTATGCAAAGGGTGCGGCGCATCACACGGCCGCCGGGGCCGCTGGTCCGTCAGGACGCAATCCGACGGCCGCCGCTAAGTCGCGAAGCGCGCAGATTGAAGATGGATAGCATGGTATGAGAACCTAAACGGTTAGACCAGAAAACTAGCTCAGCACTTTTGTCCCGACACTCAGTGGAGCGCCGGGCCGATAAGGAGCAGGAGGTCAAAGCGTTTCGTCATGCCAATCAACTTATGTACCGCCCCCGCCGCCGTCAAGGTGTTATGCCGACCTGTCCGGGCACCGCGCCATACCAAGGAAAGAAAACGGCGACCGGTCCGGTTGATTGTGCGCCTGGCATCACTCCGCCGCTTGCACGACGCTGTTGGAGCCCATCAGGGCCTCAAGCGCATCCAACAGCCGGTCGATATCGGCCTTGGTGTGCTGCGGGCTGGGGGTCAGCCGCATGCGCTCCGCCCCCTTCGGCACGGTCGGGTAGTTGATCGGCTGCACATAGATGCCGTGGTCCGCCATCAGCCGGTCGCAGAGCACCTTGCAGCGCACCGGGTCGCCGATGCGCACCGGCACGATATGGCTGGGACTCGCCATCAGCGGCAGGCCGCGCGCCAGCAGCCCGGCCTTCAGGTAGGCCGCATTGGCGTGCAGCGCGTCACGCTCCACAGAACTGCTCCGCACATGCCGGATGCTGGCGATGGCGCCGGCGGCGATCACGGGGGAGATCGAGGTGGTGAAGATGAAATTGGCGGCAAAGCTGCGCACCACGTCACAAATCCTGGCAGACGCCGCGATATAGCCGCCCATGACACCGAACGCCTTGGCCAGCGTGCCGGAGATCACGTCAATCCGCCCCGAGACGCCGTCACGCTCCGCCACGCCCGCGCCGGTCGCGCCATAGAGGCCGACGCCGTGCACCTCGTCGATATAGGTCAGTGCGTTGTACGTCTCCGCCAGATCGCAGATTTTGGCGATCGGCGCGAAATCGCCGTCCATGGAATAGACGCTTTCGAACGCAATCAGCTTTGGCCGTTCCAGCGGCTGCGCGGCCAGCAACTCCTCCAGGTGCCCCAGATCGTTGTGGCGGAACACCACACGCTCGCAACGGGCGGTCTTGATGCCGTCGATCATGGAAGCGTGGTTAAGCGCATCCGACAGGATCAGGCAATCCGGCAGCAGCCGCCCCAGCGTGCCCAGCGCCGCCTCGTTCGCGACATAGCCGGACGTGCAGACCAGGGCGGCCTCCGTGCCATGCAGGTCGGCTAACTCGCGCTCCAGCTCCACATGATAGGCCGTGGTGCCGGCGATGTTGCGGGTACCGCCGGAGCCGGCGCCGACCTTGTCCAGCGCCTCATGCATGGCGCCGGTTACGGCCGGGTGCTGGGCCATGGCCAGATAGTCGTTCGAACACCAGACGGTGATCGGCTGCTCGCCCTCTCCGGTACGGTGCATGCCGTTCGGGAAGTTGCCGCGCTCGCGGAGGATTTCGGCGAAGGTGCGGTAGTTGCCCTCGGCCTTCAGGCGGCCCAGCAGGCTGTCGAAATGCTGATCGTAGGTCATGCCATCGGCCCTGGTGTTCTCTTGGCGGCTGACGAACGCGTCACGGCTTTCACGCGTTCGACGGGACTTGTACGACAGCACATGTTACCATCGCGGAGGCGGCGCCATCATTCAAGATGGCGCGCGCTGTTTTGGACCACATTTACCGGGCAAGCCGGAAATACGGCAGAACAACCCCTTCCGCCGCATCCGCGAAAACAGCCTCCACCGGCAGGCCGATTTTCAGGTCTTGAAGTTTGGCGCCAATCAGCTGGCTTTGCACACGCACGCCTTCCTCCAGATCGGTGGTGACGAGGATGTAGGGCACCTCCGCCTTGAAACCGATGTGGAAGGGGTGATGCGTCTCCGTCCAGCTATAGATGACGCCGCAGCCGCTTGCCTCGGTCCAGTCGCAGTCCATGGAATGACAGGCATCGCAGACCGGCCGCGGATAATGGCGTTTCTTGCCGCAGTTCGCGCAGGTTTGCAGCAGGATGCGATGCTCCTTCAGCCCGTCCCAAAACGGCTTGGAATCGATGCTGGGTTCGGGCAGCGGTTTGGAATAGACGTCGTTCATGGTTCAGGCTCCCTTCTGCATGATCGCGATGGAGCCATCGCCCAGATCGCCATAGCCGGTGACAAGGCCGATCTCGGCGTTTTCAACCTGCGCACGCCCCGCCTCTCCCCGCAACTGGCGCACCAGTTCGTAGATATGGTTCATGCCGGCGATGTGCGCCTGGCTGAGCAGGCCGCCATGGGTGTTGACTGGCAGTTCACCGCCGAGCCGGATGCGCCCGCTCTCGACGAAGGCCCCGCCCTCGCCCTTTTGGCAGAAGCCCAAATCCTCGATCTCCGCAATCACCGTGAAGGTGAAGCAGTCGTAAATCTGGACGACATGAATATCCTTGTGGCTGACCCCCGCCATTTCGAACGCACGCGGCGCGGCCTTGGCGAGGCCCAGCGTGGTAATGTCGCGGCGCTGGGTGATAGTGCTGGGTGAGTCCGGATGCCCCTCAGCCGCCCCCAGAATGCGCACCGGCGCCCGCGTGTCGCGCGCCGCATCGGCGGCACTAACCACCACCGCGCAGGCCCCATCGCTCTCGAGCGAGCAGTCGAACAGGCGGAAGGGGTCGGAGATCATGCGGCTGGCGTGGTGATCCCCCACCGTCAACGGCTTCTGCATGATGGCGTTGTCGTTCAGCATGGCATGGTTGCGCATGGCGATGGCCACTTCGGCGAACTGGTCGGGCGTGGTGCCGTAAAGCTCCATATGCCGCCGGGCCATCGGTGCGTAGAGCTGGGCGGGCGCGATGGCACCTACCGGGTTCTCGAACTCGCCGACGATGCGGAATTGCGGCATGGCCGCCAGCCGGGTCGCCACGCGCGAATCCGAATAGCCGCGCCGGCCCAGCACCAGCAGCACATGCCGGCAGACCCCGGCCGCAATCACGGCTGCGGCGCATTGCAAGGCGGCAACCGCACTGGCACCGCCCATCGGCGTCTGCCCGGAAAAGCGAATGTCCTCCAGGCCCAAATTCGTCATGACCTCCTCTGCCACCGGGCCGACTGCATAGGGGATGATCCCGTCGATCTGGTTCGGCTTCAGCCCCGCATCGGCAATCGCCTTCAGCGACGCCTCGCACATCAGCCCGATGGAGCTTTTGTCAGTGCCGCGGGTATAGGCGGTTTCCCCGATGCCGGTGACGGCCGCCTTGCCGTTCAGTGTGTTCACCATGGGCGATATCCTCGTGCGCGGTGTGTCTTGAATTTTGCTTGGCCGCAAATGTAATGGTACGCCATCGCCAAGGGGAAGCCTCGTGTTTGCCTGCAACCGACAGACCGTAGCCTTGACCCCGGCAGGCATAGTCACGATCCTGCGCCCAAAGTGCAACAGCCCCCTGGGAAGGATCCCTGCCCGATGCGTTTTGGCGTCTTTTACGAACTGCAACTGCCCCGCCCCTGGAACGACGGCGACGAACACCGCCTGTTCAAGGAGGCGCTGGAGCAGATCATTCTGGCCGATCAGCTTGGCTTCGATTACGCGTGGGAGGTGGAGCATCATTTCCTCGATGAATACTCGCATTCATCCGCGCCGGAGGTGCTACTGGCCGCTGCCGCCAGCCGGACGAAAAACATCCGCCTTGGCCACGGCATCAAACAGGTGATCCCGAACTACAACCACCCGGCCCGCTCGGCTGAGACCATCGCGACGCTGGACCTGCTGTCGGATGGCCGGGTCGATTTCGGGCTCGGTGAGGGCGCGACGCGGCTGGAGCTGGGGGCGTTCGGCATTTCCGCCAAGACCAAACGCGCACACGCGCTGGAAGCGGCGGAGCAGATTTGCAACATGCTGGCGCTGGAGCCGTACCCCGGCTACGAGGGCGACGGCTTTTCCATGCCGGCCCGCAACGTGCTGCCAAAACCTTATCAGAAGCCGCACCCGCCGCTGTGGATGGCCTGCACCAACCGCGACACCATCCGCATCGCCGCCAAGAACGGCATCGGCGCTCTGGCCTTCTCTTTCATCGACCCGGACGAGGCCAAGACTTGGGCCGACATCTATTACGGCATCATCAAGTCGGAGGAATGCGTGCCGCTGGGCCGTTCGGTCAACCCGAACATCGCCGTCGTCTCCGCCTTTTCCATGCACGAGGACCGGGAAGAAGCGATCCGGCGCGGCAAGGACAATTTCGAGTTCTTCCGCTATTCCCAGCAGAAGCTGGTGGCGGAGGATTTCGTGCCCGGCCATTCGGACATGTGGAGCGACTTCATCAAGGCCCGCGGCGATGCGACCGACCGGCTGATCGAGGCAGCGCGCGCCCGTGGCGAGTATGACAGCCAGGGAATCGGCACCCCCGACGACATGATCCGCCATCTGCGCGGCCTCTCCGATTCCGGCGTCGATCAGGTCATCCTGATGCAACAGGCCGGGCGCAACACCAACCAGAACATCACCGAATCGATGGAACTGTTCGCGGAAAAGGTCATGCCGATCTACCACGCGGAAGTGCAGGAGCGTGAGGAGAAAAAGGCAAAGGAACTTGCGCCCCATATCGAGGCCGCGCTCGCGCGAAAGCCGCTGATGCAGGCGCCATCGAGAGAGGAAACGCCGGTGGTCAGGGCGGCCGTCAAGGCCTCTATGCCAGGCAATGCCAAGGCCCAGGCCGCAGCCGGCGACGACTGAGGCGCGGCACACAAAGAAAACGGGCGCGGGCTGTTGGCAGACCGCGCCCGTTCAAATGCTCAAGCCGGCATTGCCCGCCGGCTTCACGTTAGCGAAGCGCAGCGTTGATCGTGTCGAGCACGCTGCTGCCGGGGCACAAATCCCCCTCCCCCAACCGGTTCAGCGGCGTTTGCACCGTTTTCAGGTTGGCATGCAGGTCCTGTGGCAGCGGGTCGAGATACAGGAGGCCGGTCGCCAGTTCGCCCGCCCGGTTCTTGTCCTCGATAAACGCCAGCGCGCCAGCCTTGTCCGATGGATCGTAATCCGGCGTGATCTTGCGCAGGCGCAGGGTCGCCCCGCCGGCCTGTGGCACCTCTACCACCTCGCCCGGCGCATAATCCGCGGTTATCGGCGGCGCGCCGAGGATCACGTCGAGCCGGTTCACCGTTTCATTGTGCTCGCGCACAAAATCATAGCTCTTGGTCGAGCCCTGGTGGTTGTTGAAGGCCACGCACGGGCTGACCACGTCGAGAATGGCAGCGCCGGGATGGCTCACCGCAGCCTTGATCAGGGGCACAAGCTGCGCCTTGTCGCCGGAGAACGAGCGCGCGACGAAACTGGCGCCCATGATAATCGCCAGCGAGGCCAAGTCGATGCCGCTATCGTTGTTGACCGCACCTTTCTTCGCAATGGAGCCCTTGTCGGCCGTCGCCGAGAACTGGCCCTTGGTCAGCCCATAGACGCCATTGTTCATGACGATATAGGTCATGTTCACGCCGCGCCGCATGATGTGCGCGAACTGGCCAAGGCCGATGCTCGCGCTGTCGCCATCGCCGGAGACGCCCATATAGACCAAGTCGCGGTTCGCCAGGTTGGCGCCGGTCAGCACGCTGGGCATGCGACCGTGCACGGTGTTGAAGCCGTGGCTGTTGCCGAGGAAGTAGGTCGGCGTTTTCGACGAGCAGCCGATACCGGAGAGCTTCGCCACCCGGTGCGGCTCGATCGAAAGCTCGAAACAGGCCTGCACGATGGCGGCACTGATCGAGTCGTGGCCGCAACCGGCACATAGCGTCGAGATGGCGCCTTCGTAATCACGGCGAGTGTAGCCGACCTCGTTCTTCGGCAGCGCCGGATGGTGCAGTTTCGGCTTGGTGATATAGGTCATGACGCAGCCCTTTCGAGGGAAACGACTTTGAACTCTTCGAGGTGGTTGCCAATGGCGCCGGCGATGAAACGGCCGGTGATCGGCGTACCGTCATAGTGGCAGACCGGGATCATCCGCGCCGGATCGATTTCCAACTCGCTGATCAGCATGCCGCGCATCTGGCCGTCGCGGTTCTGTTCCACGATGAACACCTTGTCGTGTTCCAGGATGAAGTTGCGCACGCTCTCCGGAAAGGGGAAGGCGCGCAGCCGCAGCGCGTTGACATGGCCGCCCCGCTCGGTCAGCAAGTCCAGCGCCTCGTCCATGGCCGGGCTGGTGGAGCCGAAATAGAGCACGCCGTACTTTGTCGCCTCTGCCGCATCACGGCGGATCGGCTGCGGCACGATATTGCGTGCGGTCTGCCACTTCTTTTCCAGCCGCTCCATATTGTCCACATACACCGGCCCCTCTTCCGAGTAGCGGGCGTAACGGTCCTTGGTGGTGCCGCGGGTGAAGTAGGCGCCGCGGGTTTCGTGCGTGCCCGGATATGTTCGGTAGGGGATGCCGTCGCCGTCCACGTCCAGATAGCGGCCAAAATCCTTGCCGGCTTCCAGTTCTTCCGCAGTCATCACCTTGCCGCGATCATACTGGCGGCTGTCGTCCCATTCGAGCGGCTGACACAGGCGCTGGTTCATGCCGATATCCAGGTCGGTCATGACGAATACCGGCGTTTGCAGCCGGTCGGCCAAGTCCAGCGCCTCGGCGGAAAGATCGAAACACTCTTTCGGGTCTTCCGGGAACAGCAGCGGGTGCTTGGTATCGCCGTTGGAGGCATAGGCGCAGGACAGCAGGTCCGCCTGCTGCGTGCGGGTCGGCATGCCGGTGGAGGGGCCGCCGCGCTGCACGTTGATCAGCACCGCCGGCACCTCGGCGAAATAGGCGAGGCCGATGAACTCCGTCATCAGGCTGATGCCGGGGCCGGAGGTGGCGGTGAAGGCGCGCGCACCGTTCCAGCCCGCGCCGATCACCATGCCGATGGAGGCCAATTCATCCTCCGCCTGTACAATGGCGTATTTCGCCTCGCCGGTTTCCTTCTCGCGCCGATAGCGCTGGCAGAAGGACTGGAACGCCTCCGCCAGCGACGATGATGGCGTGATCGGATACCAGGCACAGACCGTGGCGCCGCCATAGACGCAGCCGAGCGCGGCCGCCGCGTTGCCTTCCATAAAGATGCGATCCCCGACCTTGTCGGTCGGGCGCACCTTCAATCGGCACAAGGCGGGATCGAGATTTTCCGTCGCCCAGTCGCGGCCCAGCTTCAGCGCCATTTTGTTGGCGTCGATCAGGGCTTCCTTGCCCTTGTATTGCTCGCCGAACAGCCGTTCGATCACCGCCGGGTCGATATCCAGCAGGATCGACAATGCGCCGATATAAATAATGTTCTTGAACAGCTGGCGCTGGCGCGCATCGCTGTAGGTCGCATTACAAATCGCGGTCAGCGGCACGCCGATGACGTTGATATCGTCGCGGAACATGCTCTGCGGCATCGGCCGGGTGGAATCGTAGAACAGGTATCCGCCCGGCGACAGTTCCGCCACGTCCTGCTTCCAGGTCTGCGGGTTCATCGCCACCAGCATATCGACACCGCCGCGCCGGCCCAGATAGCCCTTCTCGCTCACCCGCACCTCGTACCAGGTCGGCAGGCCCTGGATGTTGGAGGGGAAGATATTGCGCGGGCTGACCGGAATGCCCATCCGCAGGATGGAACGGGCAAACAGCTCGTTCGCACTGGCTGAGCCGGAGCCGTTTACGTTGGCGAACTTAACGACGAACTCGTTCGTTGCTTCGATTGCTTGTGTCATCACACCCCCCGGCAGCCGTCACCAGCATGTGTCATTTCGATGAAATATTTGCGCATGTCCCAGGCGCCGGTCGGGCAGCGTTCGGCGCAAAGCCCGCAATGCAGGCAGACGTCCTCGTCCTTCACCATCACCCGCACCGTGGGCAGCGCGTCGGAGACGTAAAGATCCTGCTCCTTGTTCAGAGCCGGCGCCATCAGCCGCTGGCGAAGCTCGTCTTCCTCGCCATTGTTGGTGAAGGTGATGCAGTCCATCGGGCAGATGTCGACGCAAGCATCGCACTCGATGCACAGATCGGTGGTGAACACTGTCTGCACGTCGCAGTTCAGGCAGCGCTGCGCCTCTTTCCAGGCCAGTTCGATATCAAAGCCAAGTTCGACCTCGGCATTGATGTCGGACAGCGCCTTCACCTTGTCCAGGTGGGGCACCTTGAACCGCGGGTCGATGGCGATGTCGTTGTCGTAGCTCCATTCGTGGATGCCCATTTTCTGGCTCACGATATCCTGGAGCGGCGCCGGACGGTCGTAAATGTCCTCGCCTTCCAGCATTTTGTGGATGCTGATCGCCGCATCGTGGCCGTGGGCGGCGGCCCAGATGATGTTTTCCGGGCCGAACGCCGCGTCGCCACCGAAGAACACCTTCGGATGGCTGGAACGGAAGGTCACCCGGTCCACCGCCGGCATGTCCCAGCGCTCGTCCCATTCCAGGCCGATATCGCGCTCGATCCACGGAAAGGCATTTTCCTGGCCAATGGCGCAAAGGACGTCGTCGCAGGCGTGGAATTCGTCCGGCTCGCCAGTCGGCACCAATTTGCGGCGGCCGTTGGCATCGTATTCCGCCTTTACCTTCTCGAAGGTCATGCCGACCAGCTTACCGCCTTCGAGGCTGAACGCCTTCGGCACCAGCATGTTGAGGATTGGAATGTCCTCGCCCATGGCGTCCTCCTTCTCCCAGGGGGACGCCTTCATTTCCTCAAAGCCAGACCGGACGATGACCTTCACATCCTCGCCGCCCAGGCGGCGCGCGGTGCGGCAGCAATCCATCGCGGTGTTGCCGCCGCCCAGCACGATCACGCGCTTGCCGACTGTCGTGGTGTGACCGAACGAGACCGAAGACAGCCAGTCGATGCCGATATGGAAGTTCGGCGAAGCTTCCTCGCGGCCCGGAATATCCAGGTCGCGGCCGCGCGGCGCACCGGTGCCGACGAACACGGCATCCCATCCTTCATCCAGCACGGCTTTCAGGCTGTCGATCCGCTTGTGAACGAAGCTGATATTGCCAATGCCCATGATGTAATTCATCTCCTCGTCGATGACCTCGACGGGGAGACGGAAGTGCGGGATCTGCGTCCGCATCATGCCGCCAAGCTGCGGATCCTGGTCGAACACGGTGACCTCATAGCCCAGCACCGCCAGATCGCGCGCGACCGTGAGCGAAGCGGGACCGGCGCCGAGACAGGCAACCTTGCGGCCATTCGTGGCCGCCGGCGCCTTTGGCATGCGGTGGTTGACGTCGTCCTTGTAATCCGCCGCCACACGCTTCAGGCGGCAGATGGCCACCGGCTCCTTGCGGCTGCCGGAAAGGTCCTCATCCTCGACCCGCCCGCGGCGGCAGGCCGGCTCGCACGGTCGGTCGCAGGTTCGGCCTAGGATGCCGGGGAACACGTTCGACTTCCAGTTGATCATGTAGGCGTCGGAATACCGGCCATGCGCGATCAGGCGGATGTATTCCGGAACCGGGGTATGCGCCGGGCAGGCCCACTGGCAATCCACGACTTTGTGGAAGTAATTGGGATCAGTGATATCGGTGGCCTTCAAGGCCAGTCCTCCTGACGGGTGGTGTGGCGCTGCCTCGCAGCATGCATTTGGGCGCGGAGGTAAAAGGACTCCGCCCTTGGGCGTCAAGGATATTGTGCCGCGCAGCTCTTTCATCCGGCACGCAAAGACCGGCAGGCTGCAGGTCCGCTCTATACACCAATGCCGTGCAATCGGCCCCGCGGTCATCCGCCTCAGTGCGTTTTCGGTTGGCGCGCGGCGAACGCCTCGGCCATTCTATGCAAAGCCGCAAACAGCACTTTCGTCCCATATCGAGGAACTTTCGCCATGCCAGACACCCAGACGGCAGCGGCCCCGGCCCCTAAAGTCTCAACCGCAGATTATGAGGTGATCGTCATCGGCGCCGGCATGTCCGGCCTCTATCTGATCCACCGCCTGCGTGAGTTGGGCGTGCGGTTCCGGGTATTCGATAATGGCAGCGATGTCGGCGGCACTTGGTATTGGAACCGCTATCCAGGCGCGCGATTCGATTCCGAAAGCTGGTCCTATGGCTTTGCCTTCTCGAAGGAGGTGCTGCAGGAATGGAACTGGCGCGAACATTTCTCGGCCCAGCCAGATACGCTCGCCTACATGAACTATGTCGCCGACAAGTTCGACATGCGCCGCGACATCACCTTCAACGCGGAGGTGACGGCCGCCTATTGGGATGACGCTACGCGGCTTTGGACCATCACGCTGGACTCGGGCGAGCAGTACACTGCCAATCTGCTCATTCCGGCACTCGGGCCGCTATCGGCCCATGTGATGCCAAATATCGAAGGCCGCGATAGCTTTGAAGGCACCGCTTTCCACACCGCCCGCTGGCCGAAGGAGAAGGTGGATTTTACCGGCAAGCGCGTCGGCATCATCGGCACCGGCGCGACCGCGATCCAGGCGATCCCGGTGATCGCCAAAGAGGCCGCTCACTTGACCGTGTTCCAGCGTAACCCGAACTGGGCGGCGCCGCTGCACAACCGCGAAATCACGGAGGAGGAACAGAAGGACATCAAGTCCCGCTTCGACAAGATCTACCAGCGCTGCCGCGAAACGGTGAGTTGCTTCATTCACACCCCGGACCCGCGCAAGGCGCTGGAAACCCCGCCGGAGGAGCGGGAGGCATTCTGGGAAAAGCTGTATTCCGAGCCCGGTTTCGGCATCTGGGTGGGCAATTTCTCCGACGTGCTGATCGACAAGGAAGCGAATCGCCTGCTCAGCGACTTTGTGGCCAAGAAAATCCGCGAACGGGTGAAAGACCCAAAAATCGCGGAAAAGCTGATCCCGACCAATCACGGCTTCGGCACCCGCCGCGTGCCGCTGGAAAGCGGATATTTCGAGACCTATAACCGCGACAATGTCCTGCTGGTCGATCTGAACGAAACC
Source organism: Alphaproteobacteria bacterium (assembly GCA_041687435.1). Lineage (GTDB taxonomy): Bacteria > Pseudomonadota > Alphaproteobacteria > Bin95 > Bin95 > JACKII01. Next base: position 12,965 of record JAWLBX010000024.1, on the reverse strand, counting down.
CCGATCGAGCGCATCACACCGCGGGGCGTCCAATGTTCGGACCGGGAGCACCCGTTCGACATGCTGATTTATGCCACCGGCTTCGACGGCGTCACTGGCCCCTATGACCGGATCGATATCCGCACGTCCGAGGGCCGGGTTCTGCGGGACGATTGGGCGGAGGGCCTGCCGCGAACCTATCTGGGTGTCCAGGCCGAAGGCTATCCCAACATGCTGATGGTGCTGGGCCCGCACACGGCACGCGGCAACATTCCCCGCAACAGCGAGCAGATTATCGACTTCGTCGTGCCGCTGGTGGAGCACATGCAAAAGCACGGCCTGACCCGGGTCGAGCCGCGGCCCGAGAAAGTAACGGAGTGGGGCGAGCATGTGGAAAAAGCCGCCGCCATCCTGCTCGCCAGCCAAGTGAAAAGCTGGCAGACCGGCGTCAACCGCAACGTCGCCGGTCGCGATGTGCTGCGGGTGCTGGGCTACAACGGCAGCGCTGTCAAATACCGCAAGATGACGGAACGCGAGGTGGCCGAGGGGTTTCCAAATTTCATTATGGACTGAAGCATCGGCGCCGCTCCACCGATGCCGAACCCCACCAGCGGTTGCAAATAATAGAATGAAATTTATCACGCAATCCGCTTGCCAGTCTGTCGCGGCGGAGGGTAGGGTTTCCAAGTGACGGTGCAAGAGCCGTCTCCGGGTTTGCAAAAAAACAATAAAGCAAACCCAGAGAATCTGGAAACGACGCCACGGCGCGCTGTCCGAAACAGTAGCCTGGGCAAGATGGGAGACAATGGAATGTCTAATGTCCGCAACAATTGGGCTAACGGCCTGAACAGGCGTGAGTTTCTCGCCGCCAGTGCTGCGGCCGGTGTTATGGCAGCAGGAATGCCGGCAACCGCGCGCGCAATGCCGAAGCGGGGCGGAACCTTACGGTTCGCCACCCGCGTCGACGGCTCCGGCTTGGATTTGCACCGCAGCCTTGCCTATTACGTCTCCAATCCGCTGGCCGGCATCACCCAGGGCCTGCTGGATATTGACCAGAAGATGAACATCGTTCCCGGCGTTGCCGAAGAATGGGAAGTTTCCAAAGACCTGATGCGGTATACTTTCCGGCTGCGCAAGGGTGTGGAATACCATGACGGCGCCGATGTCGATGCGGAATCGGTGAAGTGGAATTTCGAGCGCATTCTCGACCCCGCCATCGGATTCGCCTTTACCCGCTCGAGCCTGCTGGATGTCGACCGGATGGAGGTCGATAGCAAGCACATCATCCATATTCACCTGAAACGGCCAAGTGCGGTTTTTGCAGGGAATGTCGTTTACTACCCTGTCAACCTGATGTCGCCTGCCAGCGTCGACCAGGCGGATACCAACCCCGTCGGTTGTGGCCCCTTCAAGTACGTTTCCTGGAAGCGCTACGCCAAGACCGAGTTGGTGCGTTTCGAGAATTACTTCGAAACGGGCGAGGACGGCAAACCCCTCCCCTATCTGGACGCAATCGAAGGCTACCCGAAGCGGGACGACTCGGTACGCCTCACCTCGCTGCGCAGTGGTGAGGTCGATTTGATCGAGAACATGTCGTATTTCGACGTGCCGGACTTCCGGCGCGACTACGCCGACCGGTTCAACACATGGGATGTGGCCCAGGTTGGCGGCGCTCATTTCAACATCAACGCGAAATCCGGCCCGTTTGCGATGGATGCGCCGGACGGCAAACTGCTGCGGCAGGCCGTGGCGCATGCGATTGATCGGCAGGCCATCCACGAGGCCGTGTTCAACGGCCTTTCGGAGGCAACACACAGCTATTACACCTCGGCCAGCCCCTGGCACATGCCGGATGTGAAGCCCGGACCGGAATACGATCCGGAGAAGTCGCGCTTTATTCTCCGCAAACTGAACATGGAAAACATGCCTATCGCCGTTGTCGCCCGGACGGAATTCCAATACATGCGCAACGGTGGTGAAATACTGCACGCCATGCTCATGGATGCCGGCTTCGGCGCAACCAACGAGGTGTTCGACAACCCCGCCTTGCGTGCGAAATACTCGAAAGACGATTGGGGCATCGATTCGACAGCCACCAGTTACCGCTTCGAGCCAGATGGCTGGTATTCCCGCTGGATCCATTCCCAGGGTGATGAAGGCAAGCTGCGCGTCGGTTTCAAGAACGAACGCTGCGATCAGCTGATCGAAGAGGCAAAGTTGACGCTCGACAACAACCTCCGCAAGGAAATGTACACAGAGGTTGATAGCATCGTGAACGATGAGGCCGCTCTGATCTGCCATCACGGCGTGCCGCTGACAACAGCAGGCGTCAATTCGCTGAAAGGCTATGCTCCTGCAATCGCAGGCCCTTACAGTTGGTCTGGCGGCGGCATCCGTACCGCCCATTTCGACGACGCTGCCTAGAAGCATAACACCCGGCGCCGGCCTGCCCGGCGCCGTTTTTGCATAATCCCTCTCTCGGTAGCGGGGCTGTACATGTTGATCTACACCATCAATCGGCTGTTACAGCTGATTCCTGTTGTATTTGTGCTGACCGTGGTCGTTTTCGGGTTCGTTCATGCGCTACCCGGCGACCTGATCGATGCGATGGGCGGAACCGAGTCCATCGACGATCCGGAGGTTCGCGCGGCGCTGGAGAAAGAGCTGGGCCTGGACCAGCCGATCGTCGTGCAATATTGGCTGTGGCTCGAAAAAGTCGTTCAAGGTGATTTTGGGAACTCGCTGATCACCCGGCGTCCGGTCGCGACCGAATTGCTGGAGCGCATTCCCGCCACCGCCTATCTGGCAGTGGTCGGTATTGGCCTGTCGTTGCTGATTGCCATTCCTTTGGGCACGATCGCAGCAGTCCGCCGGAACAGCATTACCGATTACACTGCCCAAATCACGTCGTTGATCGGAATATCCATTCCAGAATTCTGGTTTGCGATCCTCAGTATTCTGGTGTTTTCCCTCTATTTCAACCTGCTGCCGTCATCAGGCTATGTTGGCCCAGGCGAGGATTTCGGCCTCAGTATCTGGTATCTGATCCTGCCCGCGGTCGCGATCGGCTTTCGGCAGGCAGCCTATACCACCCGCCTGACCCGATCCAGCATGCTCGACGAAATCGGCAAGGACTATGTCATCACGCATCGCTCGCTGGGGCTTTCGGAGCGGAAGGTCATCTACAAGTACACGCTGCGCAATGCCCTGATTCCCACAATCACTATTTCCGGTCTTCAGTTCGCAAACCTGCTCGGCGGCACCGTCGTATTGGAGACTATCTTTTCCTGGCCGGGCATTGGCTTGACGATTTATCAGGCCATTCAATTGCGTGACTATCCCGTGATCCAGGCCGGCATCCTGTTTCTGGGTTTTATGGTGGTAATCATCAACCTGCTGGTCGACCTGCTGTACCGGGTGCTGAACCCCCGTGTCGGCACGGGCACCTAGGCGGCAAGAGAAGGCAAACACAACCATGACCGACCTTCAACTACGATCCCGCCACCGGACGGATCGCGTTGCTGCCGATGAAACCCCTTTCCGCATCCACATGCGCCGGCTCCGCAGCAATATCGGCAATGCCTTCTATGAGTTGCGGAAAAGCCGGACGGCATCGATTGGCGCCATTCTGATCGCCTGCCTCATGGTGATCGTCGTGTTTGGCCAATCGCTGGCAACGCACGATCCGATCAAGTCGAACTACCGGGACCGCACCGCACCGCCCAGTGCTGAACACATTATGGGCACCGACAAGTTCGGACGCGACATTTACAGCCGGGTGATTATCGGCGGGCAGCGAACGATCCTGATTAGCATGGCCGCCGTTGCGTTCGGTCTGGCCATCGGCATTCCCGTCGGGATTTGCTCAGGTTTCTATGGCGGGCGTTTCGACAGCATAATCATGCGCGTAACCGACGGCTTCCTAGCCTTTCCAGGGTTATTATTGTACCTGCTGATCGTTACCGTCGCCCGAGAATGGAAGCTTTACGGCTTCTGGAACGATGCCATATTGGTCTTTGCCCTGGGATTGGCGTTTTGGCCCGAAGTTGCCCGTTTGGCACGCGGCACGGCATTGGTAGAGGCGAAAAAGGAGTATGTGGAAGCCGCACAGGTTATGGGCGAGCGCAGTTTCCTGATCGCAATGGGGCAAATCCTGCCGAACTGCGTTTCACCGCTGATTGTGAACGCGACCGTGCGGCTCGGCTACATGATCCTCATCATCGCGGCCCTGAGCTATCTCGGCCTTGGCACCCCACCGCCGACTCCCGACTGGGGCAGCGACCTGCGCGCCGCGCAGGATCACTTGGAAAGCCATCCCATGATCGCCGTGTTCCCCGGCCTTGCCATATGCTTCAGCGTGCTGGCGTTCAACCTGTTCGGCGACGGGCTACGCGATATCCTCGACCCGAGGCTTGCCGAGCGGTAACGGCTTCTGCAGTCAAATTAACGAAAAGGGCGGAGCCGCGATGGCCCCGCCCTTTTTGTTGCTGCCGTGCAGCCATTGCCCGGCTCAGACGTTGTGGCAGGCCACGTAATGATCCGGGGCGATTTCCCGCAGTGGCGGCGGGTCGGTCTCGCAGTTCGGCGTCGCGATCGGGCACCGCTTGCAGAGCCGGCAGCCGGGTGGCGGATTGATCGGCGTCGCGATTTCGCCCTGCAAGGTCAACCTGGGCGCAGGTTTATCCGGATCGGCCTCCGGCACCGCCGCCATCAGCGCATTGGTGTAGGGGTGTTGCGGGCGCGCGAATATCTCCTCCACCGGCCCGGTCTCGACGATCTTGCCAACATACATGACTGCGACCCGGTCCGAGATATGGCGGACAACGCTCAGGTCATGCGCGATGAACAGGTAGGTGAGTGAAAATTTTTCCTGCAACTCGCGGAACAGGTTCAGAATTTGCGCCTGCACGGAAACATCCAGCGCCGAAACGGGCTCGTCTCCGATCACCAGCTCCGGATCGACCGACAGGGCCCGCGCGATAGCGATGCGCTGGCGCTGGCCGCCAGAAAATTCGTGCGGGTAGCGGTCCACATGCTCCAAGCCAAGCCCGACAAGGTTCAGCAACTCCAGCACCCGCTCGCGCTTGCTGCGCCAATCATTCGCCAGGCCATGCAGCTCCAACGGCCGGGCCAGGATCTGCATGACGGTCTTGCGCGGGTTCAACGAGGAATACGGGTCTTGGAAGACCAGTTGCACCTGCTTGCGGACCGCCTGCATGCGGCGGTTGTCGAAGGCCAGCATATCCTCGCCCTTCAGGCGGATATGGCCACTGGTCGGCTCAATCAGGCGGGTGATGAGGCGGCCGGTCGTGGACTTGCCGCAGCCGCTTTCCCCCACCAGCCCCAGGGTTTCGCCGGCGCGGATTTCGAAGCTGATATCGTCCACGGCTTTCAGCGTTTGCGTCTTGCCGGCCAGACGCGAGACCATGTCGCCGTTCAGGGTGAAATACTTGGTGAGGTTCTCGACCTCCAACAGCGCAGCGCTCACGGGCGTAGGCTCCTTTATCACGAAGGGATCGAGAGGGTTCAGACGGCGGCCTGGTCGTTCAGGTGGCAGGCGGCCCAGTGCCCGGGCGCCACCTCACGGAATTTTGGAATTTCGCGGCGGCAGATATCCATCGCATGCTGGCAGCGCGGGTTAAACTTGCAGCCGGTTGGCGGGTCCATCATGTTACAAACGGACCCTTCGATCGGCGTCAGGTACTTGGTCTGCTGGTCCATGCGCGGAATCGAATTCAGCAATCCGACGGTGTAGGGATGCATCGGATTGCGGAAAATTTCCCGCTTCTCCCCCAGTTCCACCAAGTGCGAGGCATACATGACGCCGATGCGGTCGCAAGCGTGAGCGACGACGCCCAGATTGTGGGTGATGAACAGCAAAGACATGTCGAACCGGTCGATCATGGAACTGATCAGCTCCAGAATCGTCGCCTGAATGGTCACATCCAGCGCCGTCGTCGGCTCGTCCGCAATCAGGAAGGTCGGGTTGCAGGACAACGCCATCGCCAGCATCACGCGCTGGCGCATGCCGCCGGAAAACTCATGTACGTAATTATCGACCCGGCCGCGGGCGGACGGGATGCCGACCAATTCCAGCAGTTCGATAGTCCGCTCTCGCGCCTCTACCTTGTTCATGCCGAGATTGGTGCGCAGCACGTCACCAATTTGCGCACCGACGGAATAGACCGGGTTCAACGCGCTCATCGGCTCCTGAAACACCATCGCGATCTTTCGCCCGCGGATACTCCGGATCTCCTCGTCATCCAGTTCATAGATGTTCTGATTATCGATACTGACGCGCGTGGCGCTGACATTGGCCGGCGGGCTTGGAAGCAGGCGCATGATCGCCCTGGCCGTCACGGATTTCCCCGACCCGCTTTCGCCGACAAGTCCGAACGTTTCGCGCTTGTTCACTTCAAATGACAGGCCGTCCACCGCCGTCAGAGTGCCGCGCTTTAAATGAAAGCGCACGACCAAGTCTTCTACGGATAAAACCGGTTCGGACATCAAGCGTTCCCTTCAGTCTTTATGATTGTAATTAGCCGCTATTGTGAGCCAATTCGATTGCGCAGGTCCAGACTGTCTCGGCTGATTCAGCATTAAATTCTGATCGCAACCGTTCGGAAATCCAAACGGAAAAAGCCCCCGCGCAGGGTTCAGCGCGGGGGCTTTGATCGACACTCTGTAACAGTCCGGTGGGATGGCCGAACGGCAGCGCAAGCGCGCTATTCCGCTGCCTGGCTTGCGGCAGCTTTACTGCCTTCCGGCTCCAGACGGAAACCGTCATACCCATTCGCCGCCACGTCATCGCATTTCACGCGGTAGGCACCGACGCCGCCGATATAAGGCATGAACACCCGCGGCTTCCCCGGCACATTCGCGCCCATGTACCAGCTCGCCGCCTTGGGATAGAGCGTTTTGTGAGCGACCTCGTTGCCGTGCTCGACCCAGGCATCCTCGGCGGCCAAATCGGCCTCCATTGCGGCGATGCCGTGCTTGCGCAGATAGGCGAGGCAGTCAGTGACCCAATCAACGTGCTGTTCGATCGAGACCATCATGTTGGAAAGGACGGAGGGGCTGCCCGGGCCGGTGATCATGAACATGTTTGGGAAACCCGCAGTCATCAGGCCCAGATAGGTGCGCGGTCCGGCCTCCCATTTCTCGTTCAGGGTCAGCCCGTTCCGCCCCTTGATATCGATCTTCAGCAGGGTGCCCGTCATGGCGTCGAAGCCAGTCGCGAATACGATGGCGTCGAATTCGTGCTCCTCCTCGCCCGCCAACACACCCCTGGACGTGATTTCATGGATCGGGTTGCGGTTGATATCGACCAGCCGGACATTGTCCCGGTTGAATGTCTCGAAATAGCCGCTGTCGGCGCAGATGCGCTTGGTGCCGATGGGATAGTCCTTGGCCACCAGAATCTCAGCGGTTTCCGGATCCTTGACGATCCCGCGGATCTTCTCGCGCACAAATTCAGCCGTTGCGTCGTTCGCGGCCTGGTTGGTGGCGATATCCTTGAAGGACGACATGAACCGCGTCCCGCCGACGGCCCATCGGTCCTCGAAAATCCGGCGGCGTTCTTCCTCAGATACCTCTGTCGCGGAAAGATCGGACTGGTCGAAGAAATTGCCGACGCGGGTATGGCGCATGATCTCGCGCCGTTCCTGGTAGTTCTCCTTCCAATCACGCTCGTACTCCGGCGACATCGGCTTGGTACGGGCCGGAATGGAGTAATTCGGCGTGCGCTGGAATACGGTCAGATGCTTGGCCTGCTCCGCAATGACCGGAATCGCCTGAATGGCGGAAGATCCGGTGCCGATCACGGCAACCCGCTTGCCGGAGAAGTCCACACCTTCGTGCGGCCACTCGCCAGTGTGATAGGTCGGCCCGCCGAAGCTGTCTGCGCCCTTGATATCCGGCGCGCGAGGGGAGGACAGGCAACCGGTCGCCATGATGCAGAACCGGGCGGAAACCGTCTCGCCCTGGCTGGTCTCGACGCTCCACCGTTTCGATGCTTCGTCGAAGGCCGCTGCCTCCACGCGGGTATCGAACTCGATATGCGGGCGCAGGTCATGACGGTCGGCGACGTGGTTGGCGTATTCCAGAATCTCCGGCTGCGGTGCGAATGTCTCGCTCCAGCGCCATTCCTGTTCCAGCTCCGGGTCCCAGGAATAGGAGTACTGCATGCTTTCCACGTCGCATCGCGCACCCGGATATCGGTTCCAGTACCAGGTGCCGCCGACCCCGCTACCCGCCTCGAACACCCGGAACGACACCCCCAATTCGCGCAGCCTGGCGATCAGATAGAGGCCGGAGAACCCCGCGCCCACGACGACGACATCAACCTCCGACGGCCTCCTGCTCGCCGTTGCAATGTTCCGCGCTTCGCTCATGCGATGCCAACTCCTCAAAGTCCGGTCGTGTGAGAAATGCCCGATCGGGCACATTGAACTAAAGGCTAACCCATTTCCCAGAATCGTTCCACCCTCAACCGGCGGGCTTCGGTTCGGGGTGGAATGGCCTTAAGGCTTCAAGCCGCCGATGCGGCCCCCTTGGCCGTCAGTTTTGCGATTTTTTCTCGCCGGCACCGCTGCCGCCGTCCTGATCCGTGCCCCGGTCGCCGTAGAAATCCCGCCAGACCTGTTCCAAGTTGCTGCCGGCCTCGGAGAACGCGTCGGCCAGGTCATCCCAAGCCTGGTCGGTGCTGTTTTCTAGCGCGCCGTATTGCTCGCCCAGTTCATTGCGGGCATGGCGCAGGTCTTGCAGCCGCTTGCGGTACTGTTCCCTGGTGCTTTCCGACAACGAGGCCCATTGCTCGCGCATCGTCTGTTCGGCGCCTTCGATCTGTTCGTCGATCGCGGCCATGGCCTCCTTGGCCTCGGCCTCGGCCTTGTCCCGTTGCCGGGCCGTATAGGTACCGACGCCGCTAACGGTCTTGGAAATGCCGGACCAAACCTGGTCCACGGCGGTCCTGTCCTCCGAACCCGAGGTTTTGCCAGCCGCGCCTTCGGCCAGAGCCGGGCTTTGGGCCGCGGCGACGAGAGCCAAGGCAACAGCCCCGGCAAGGGTACGAGATATCGTCATGTGTTGGTCATCCTTCCGTTTATTGGAACCGGCCGGCGGCTTTCTTCATCGCCTCGCTCATGTCGCGCCAGGCGCGTTCGACCCCTTGAACAAGGTCATCCCAAGCGTCGGCCTTCGCAGTCTTCAGTTCCGCGAACTGGGCTTCCAGCGCATCGCGCCTCTCCTCGATCCGCTCAATCTCTTCCTGGTATTTCCGCTGAGATTCGGCGCTGGCGAGTTTGGCCTTGGCGCGAAGTTTGTTGATATCCGCGTTCCAGCTGTCGATCTCTGCCTGAAGCCGTTCGGCATAGGCTTGTTTCTCTTTGTCGGTGTACAGTTGCTTATCAGGCATATCGTTTGTTCCCTCATGGCGTTTCGGTGCCTACCCGGCCCAAATGGCGCGGATCAGACGCGAACGGAGAATGCAACAGATCCAATCCAATAATAGGCGAAACATAGAAACGAGATAAAACCAGCGGGTTCCGCGTAGTCTGATCGCCTTTCTGCCCCCTGTCGCACGTATTGGAGGTATCGCCGCGGAATACTGCATCCTTCCACCACCAAAATCTCGGGATGCATGAACAGTTTTCAAGAAATGACTGAATTTAGAATAAATATCAGTATGTTGATGTTACCGTCGGCGGTCTCGCGGTGCCGCAGCACTCAAAGCCAGCACGGCGCGGGCGCACATCAAATCTGCCGGCATACCGGTCGTCTTGCAATCGATCTCCGCCTGCAGCAGCCGATCCAATGCGTTTTGCAGCCGGGACGTGCTCCAACCACGCGCTGCGGCAACCATGCCGGGCTTGGCCCGGAAGTACACCGGCGGACGCAGCTTGCCCACCGCCGCCTCCGCCTCCATCCCGGCATCGACGTGGGCGCGCGCCTCGGCAATGCGGTTGAAATGGCGAACTAGCGAGCGCAGCACCTGCACGGGGTTGGTGCCATCGGCAAACAGCTTCTGCACCAGCCTCTGCGCCTCGCCGCTTTGACCGGCAGCCACGGCGTGGGCCAGCGCGTCCAGGTTGGACCCGCTGATATCGCCAACCGCGGCCTCGGCATCCTCCAGTGTGACCTGGCCGCCATCGCCGGCATAGAGCGCGAGCTTCTCCAGCGCATTGCGGCTTGCCTGCCGGTCCGCGCCCAGTTGCTGGGTGACATAGCGCAACGCATCCGGCGCAATCCGGACCTTGTGGGCCGCCAACACGTCCGTCACCAGATTGGCAAGGCCTGCGCCCTCATCGCGATAGCAAGCGATGGCCGCCGCCCGTGCATGGTTCTCCGCCAGCTTGCGCAGCGAGGACCGCGCCTGCAACTCGCCGGCCTCCAGCACGATCATCGAATCCGGTGACGGATCGTCGAGATAGGAGTCGAGATGCTTGGTCAGGGCATCGGCCGCGCCGCGCACCCGCACCGCCCGCCGCCCGCCGGTAAGCGACATCGCCCGCGCCTCATCGCCCAAGAGGGCGGGGTCGTCCTGGATCGCCGCCGGCGCCAATTCGGCAACACGGAAGGGATCGGTGGGATCTTGGGCCACTGCCTTGACGATGGTTTGGGCAAGCTCGCCGATCTGGCCGCGGTCGGGGCCATAGATCAGAACGACGGCAGCCTCTGCCGGGGGACTGGCCACGAAGCGGGCAGTGCTGCGTGGGGCAACCTTGACCATGGCAGCCGCCTAGCGCTGCGACGCGAAATAAACTGCCAGCCGCTGGCGGATATCATGGGCGAGCCGTTCCACCGCCCGCTGTTCCGCCGCATCCTCCGCCACCAGGGTGGCAAAATCGGACGGCAGTTGGTCGATGCCGGCGTCGCTGAACAGCGTCCGCTGATAGACCGGCTGGTCCGAGCCCACCGGGGTCAGCGAAACCGCCGCCACCAGCCGAAGGTTCCGCCGGAGGGTGCTGTCGTCACTGTCGATTGCCGTCACCGCGCTACGTGTGTCCAGATCGATGGCCAACCGGTATTCGGCCTGCTGTCCGTGATTGCCGAACAGCCGCTCCAGTTCCGATTTGAGCCGGTAGCCGACCCGGTCCGGCACGGTTTCAATGGCGACGTGCCGCAATTCGCTGGCAGCCCCCCCGCGCTCGTCCCCGCCGCCATAGACCGGTTGGAAGCCGCAACCGCTCTGCCCGCCGGCCAACGCCAGCAGGCCGAGCGCAAGTACGAGGCGCCTAAGCCACCACATTGACGATCCGATTCGGCACGACGATTACCTTCTGGGGCGTCTTGCCGTCCAATACGCGTTGCACCGCTGCCAGTTCGAGCGCGGCCTTCTCCGCCCGGTCCTTTGGACAGTCGCGCGGCAGGTCGATGGTGCCGCGGGTCTTGCCGTTCACCTGCACGGCGATGGTGATGGTATCATCCACCACCAGGGACTGATCGGCAACGGGCCAGGGCGTATCGGCCAGATAGGTCTTGTGCCCCAGTTCGGCCCAGGCTTCCTCGCCCAGATGCGGCATCATCGGGCCCAGCATCTGGATCAGGAATTCCACCGCCTCGCGCATCGCCCAGGCCATGCCGGGCTCATCCGTCTGCCCCGCTTTTACATCGCCGATGGCGTTGGCGAGCGTGCGGATCTGGGCGACCGCGGCGTTGAAATGGAACTTGTCCAGGTCGTCGCTGACCGCGGCCAGCGCCTTGTGGCTGGCCTTGCGCAGCGCAACCGCCGCATCGGAGAAGTCTGCGGGAGCCGGCGACCCGGCCGGCGCCGGTGCCACGGCCGGCTCCGTCACCAGACGCCAGACCCGGTTCAGGAACCGCCAGGCGCCATCCACACCGGCGGTGGTCCACTCCAGGTCGCGTTCCGGCGGCGAGTCGCTCATCATGAAGAAGCGGGCGGTATCCGCGCCATAGGAGGCGATGATCTGTTCAGGATCGACCACGTTCTTGCGGGACTTCGACATTTTCTCCGACCGGCCGATGGTCACGGCCTGGTCGGTGCCGATTTTGAAATTGCCGCCATCGCGCGTTTCCACCTGGTCCGGCTGCAACCAGGCGCCATCGGCAGCGCGGTAGGTTTCGTGCAGCACCATGCCCTGGGTGAACATGCCGGCGAACGGCTCCTTCATATCGGCATAGCCGCAATCGCTGAGCGCGCGCATGAAAAAGCGGGAATAGAGCAGGTGCAGCACGGCATGCTCCACCCCGCCGATATATTGGTCCACCGGCATCCAGTAGTCGATGGCCTGCCGCGAGAACGGCGCATCCGCATTGTGCGGGTCGCAGAAGCGCAGGAAGTACCAGGACGATTCCCAGAACGTGTCGAACGTGTCGGTCTCGCGCCGGGCGGGCTTGCCGCAGCAGGGACAATCGACAGTCTTCCAGGTGGGATGATGGTCCAGCGGGTTGCCGGGCTTGTCGAAGGTCACGTCATCCGGCAGCAGCACCGGCAAATCCGCCTTTGGCACCGGCACGATGCCGCAAGCCTCGCAATGGATCACGGGCACCGGGCAGCCCCAATAGCGCTGGCGGCTGACGCCCCAGTCGCGCAGGCGGTAAACGGTGGTGGGCTCGCCGTCGCCGGCTTCCTGCAGGCGTTCGCCGACCTGTTGCTTGGCCTCCTCCACCTCCAGACCGTTCAGGAAAGCGGAGTTGTAGATCTTGCCCGGGCCGACATAGGCCTCCTCCCCCACCTGGAAGGTGGCCGGGTCCTCCCCCGGCGGCAGCACCACCGGCAGGACCGAGAGATCGTACTTGCGGGCGAAGTCCAGGTCGCGCTGGTCGTGCGCCGGGCAGCCGAAAATCGCGCCGGTGCCATAGTCCATCAGCACGAAATTGGCGACATAGACTGGCACGCGCAGCCCCTCGACAAAGGGGTGTTCGCCGACCAGGCCGGTGCGGTAGCCTTTTTTCTCTGCCTGTTCGATCGCCGCTTCGGAGGTGCCGAGCGCGCGGCATTCCTGGATGAATTCGGCGAGTTTCTC
>JAWLBX010000023.1:0-52415 GCA_041687435.1 Alphaproteobacteria bacterium | reverse complement strand
CCATCAGGGCTGGCCTCCTTCACCAGCCCTTATTCTGAATCAGAAATTCGGCATGAAGGGAATCCCCTACGACTCATTCAGAAACAAAAGCGCTCTAGACCGCGATACCGCGCCGCGCCAGATTCCGCATCAATGCCCGAACGCCAAAGGTCCAAGGTGGCGCGTCCGTAGTCAGACCAACCTTGTTCGCCAGCCGGCCGACTTTCGGGCTCGCGATCTCGACCCAGTCGCCCGTCTTATGGGTGAAACCCTGGCCGGGTGCAGCACGGTCCTGGATCGGCGCGAACAGGGTGCCGCACATCAGAAAAGCGCCATCCGGATATTGATGATGGGCGCTGAGTGTCTGCGCCGCCAGATCCAGCGGGTCGCGGCTAATGGCGCGCATGTCGCTTGAACCCTCGAGCACGAACTGGTCCTCACCCAAAACCTTCAGGGTCAGTTGGGCCGCGCGAACGTCGTCGATGCCGAACGTTTCGTCGAACAGGCGCAGAAAGGGACCGAGTGCAGCGCTGGCGTTGTTGTCCTTGGCACGGCCCAACAACAGGGCGCTCCGCCCCTCCACATCGCGCAGGTTCACGTCATTGCCGAGCGTCGCCCCCACCACCTCGCCAGAGGCCGCGATGGCGAGTGCAATTTCCGGTTCCGGATTGTTCCAGGTTGAATCCGGGTGCAGGCCGATCATCGCGCCGAGGCCGACAGCAGCCATCGGCGGCGCCTTGGTAAAGATTTCAGCCATCGGCCCAATGCCGACTTCCAGATATTGCGACCACGCCCCGATTTCGATCAGCTTGGCCTTCAGCGCCTCTGCCTGTTTCGAGCCCGGTACGATGGCTGACAGGTCGGCGCCGATCTGGTCCTGAATCGTCCGGCGCAGACTTGCGGCGCGGGCGGGATCGCCCTTCGCCTGCTCTTCGATCACCCGTTCCAGCATGGAAATGGCGAAGGTAACCCCCGCCGCCTTGGTCGGTTGCAGGTCGCTGGGCGCCAGAAAGTGCGGTCCCTGGCGACGGCCGGGCACGCTTTCGGCCAGCAGGTCGGCAAGGTCGCCCACAGGTTCACCAGCAGCGTGGCGGACGCGGGCCACGCGGTCCGGCGCATTCAGCACGTCGGCGATGGTGGGAAAGGCGCGGGTGATATCCACCACCCGGCTGCCGTCGATGCGCACCACGCTGGGTCCGGCCACAGGAGCGGGCCGCCAGATGCGGCCGACCAGCAGTCCATGGTCTTCCGGCAGGATCGCGGCCAGGGAAAGGTCGGGAGCCATGGCGTTAAACGTCCTTGAGATAATCGGGATCGGTCAATTGCCGGGCCAAATCGGCGAAATCCACCGCCTCTGCCATAAAGTAGCGGCGTTCCGGCAGCGCCGGCGGCCGCTCCTCCCCATATTCTGCGGGACGGTCCAAATAGGCGGCCGCGAGCCCGGCTTTCAGCGCATGTTCCAAGTCATTGTCGGCATGGGCCGCAACCATGACCGTTTCATGCGGGGCGCAGCCGCTCAGGCGCGGCGCGGCAAGGTAGGCGGCTTTTTCGGGCTTGTAGGCCGGGAGGAACTCGCACGACAGGATGCCATCCCAACCGATGCCCGCCGCCTTCGACGAGGCAACGACCGACCGCCAGGACAGAACTGTCAGCACCGTGACGGTATAGTGGCTGCGCAATGTTTCAATGGCCGCCGCGGCATCCGGCCAGGCGTTCAGAACGTGCCAGGCGCTGGCAAGTTCGTCCTTCTGGCGCTCGCTCAGAATGGCGGAGGGGAAGCGCGGCATCACGTGATCCAACGCCAGGCGATGCAGGATGTCGGAATTATGCCGCGGCAACCGCCCCGCCCTCACCTCGGCCAGCAGCTTGAACATTGTCCGCCGCCAATCGTTGGCGAAAGCACGGGCGTCCACATCCGGCAACATCGCCGCGACGGCAGGGGCGACGGTGCCGTGCCAATCGAACACGGTGCCGCCTACGTCGAAGGTCAGGGCTTTGTATTGTTGCCAGGGCGGGCACATTCGGTCGCGGTCCCTCTCAATCGGATGATGGCTGCAATCCTACCGCATGCTTGGTCGCTTGCCGAGACCACAGACAGTCGGGACGACAGAGCCACAATCCCGCAACCGTGCGCGGGCCAGCGCCAAAATCTGTCAAGAATTGTAAATAAATTCTCAAAACAACCAAAAGGTGAATTGAATTTACAATGGTGCCGACCATTAGAACCTTGACATGCACATACATGTTTTTAATCTGCAACAAGGAACAAATAAAGTTCCGACAATATGCAAGGAGAGAACAATGCAAAAACACGTTTTGATTGCTGCCGTTTTGGCATTGGCAGCCACAACAGCGCAAGCTGCACCCGTTTACCTCAAAGGCCCTGAAATCAGCGTAAGTGTCGGCGCCGGTACGTCTCCGGGCACCTTTAACAATACGTTTATGAACGGCAACACAATCGACAAAGTCATTGACGCGCCATCCGCAGACTCCGAAGAATTTCACGACCAAGACACACACATCTGGTTTACAGCCGACCAAGTTGGCGGTGGCCTGGAATTGCTCTTTGACTTTAATCAAGAATACGACATATCGACACTGCACTTCTGGAATTATACCGGGGAAGGTTATGACGTCGATAATATCGACTTTACATTCTTCAACAGCGCCAGCGTTCAGGTCGGCAGTCTTTCCATCATGCCAAACCTCGGCTCGTCGCCGGGGATCAAGGCGCAAGACATAGCACTGGCAGCCCCTCTGAACGTCCAGTTCGTTACCGCATTCCTGACCGGCTCGAACGGCGAAGTCGATTTCCAGAACATTGGCTTCACGGCAGAAATATCGACGCCGGTCGAGCCGCCGTCATCCCCGGTTCCCGTCCCGGCGGCGCTGGCACTCATCGTTTCCGGCACGCTTGGCGTGGCTGCGCTGCGCCGGAAATCGCGGGCGTAGATTGCGCACGCTTAACGCGACAGCCACGCCTGCATCGGCAGGCCGGAAATTCACCCTGCGCGAGCCTGGCCGTCCCGCGCAGGGTGAACGCTTCGTGCCCTAACGATGATCCTGCCGCCCTGCAACTGGCGGGTTGAGACCGGAGCCGTCAAACAGCAACCGCACGGCTGCTGCAGCTTCCTCTGGCGCTTCATAGTGCACGAAATGGCCTGCTGATTCGCAGATTTCTAAGGTGGCGCGAGGGAAAAACTCGGGAATCCGATCGGCCCATTCCGGCCTCAACACCGGGTCGTGCCGCCCCCACAACACCCTGGTGGGCAAACCGATAGGCGGTTGCGGCGGCAGGTCTCCGCGGGCGATGGCGAGCCGTGTTTCGGCGACGGACAGGTACCAGTTGAACCCGCCCTGAATGTTGCCGGGTTTCATGAAATTGTCGATCCATGCTTCGAAATCGTCGTCGAAAGCATCGATCCGTGCCGGCCAATGGGTCAGGAAATGCCGGAAATACAAAGCGCAGCTTTCCCGGCTCTGTCCGACCATGCGCGCGGCCCAGGGCAGTTGCTGGAAATTCTGATACCAGACCTGCTTGACATGCTCGGGCGCATACCAACGCTGGCCGATACCGGGATAGGGGCAATTGAAGAAAAACAGGCCGGTCAGCCTTTCCGGCGCCTGCAACGCGACGGCCTGCATGACCATGGCGCCAACATCATGCCCGACAAGGCCAGCCTTCTTCAGGCCAAGCGCATCCATCAGGCCCAAAATATCTCGCGCCATCACATCCGGTGTCTGCTGCCGCGATGGCCCCAATGTCGGCTTGTCGCTGGCGCCAAAGCCGCGCAAGTCCGGCGCGATCACATCGAACCGGTCCGCCAGCAAGGGCATGATCTTGCGCCAGGTCAGCCAAAACTCGGGCCAGCCGTGCAGCAAAATCAGAGGCTGTCCATGCCCAGTCCGCGCATAATGCAGGCGCACATCGCCAACGTGCGCGTAACCGGATTGGAAGCTGTATGCTTCCGGTTGAGACACTTCAACGCCTCCAATCAGTCCATTTCCTGATGTTGCCAGAGGGTCTTAACGATTTCCACGCTGGACGCACCGGAATGCCAGGACATTCCGCAAAGCGGATACATGTATGCGCACCTGCAACCTTACCCGTGCGGCCAAAGCACCGCAGAGGCGTGAAAAGGGCAAGGCAATCTGCAACGCCCGGTTAAATACCGCCCTGCTTTTGGTTTGCCCACCCTCGCACGCGTTGGGCGATAAGGACACTGCCGCCGTGCTGCGCAAAGAGAGCCTCGCCGTCATCATTTTGTTGACCGGTCTGACGGGCATCACCCCTCTTTCCATCGACATGCCGCTGGCCGGCCTGCCTGCCATTGCTGCCGCTTTCGGCGAGCCGGAGACCAAGGCACAGTTGATCGTGGGCGTGTTCCTGGCAGGTTTCGCCATTGCCCAGCTGGTCCTGGGCCCGACCTCAGACCGGTTCGGCCGCCGCCCCGTGCTGCTGGGCGGACTGGCAATCTACGCCGCCATGGGCCTGATCTGCATGCAGGCCGAAAGCCTGGCCGTGCTGTTGCCCGCGCGTTTCATTCAGGGCGTGGCGGCCTGCGCGGGGCCTGTTGTCGCCCGGGCGGTGGTCGCCGACATATACGAAGGCAAATCCGCCCAGCGCGCCATGTCTATCGTCACTGCCGGGATGGGCGTCGCCCCAATCGCCGCGCCGATGATCGGCGGCGCTCTGCTGACTTGGTTCGATTGGACAGCCGTGTTCCTGACCCTGGCCCTGACCGGCGCCCTGATGCTGACGCTGGTGCTGTTGCTGCTGGACGAAACGCTGCCGGCGCGCGACCCGCGAGCAACACGCTTCGGCAGGATCGCACTAAATTACTGGGACATGATCAGGCATCGCGGCTTTGTCAGCTACGCCCTGCCCTCGATGCTGTCGAGTGGCGCGCTGTTCTCGTTCATCCCGGCGGCGCCGTTCGTTCTGATAGGCCAGCTTGGCCATGAGCCGGCGATGTTCGGCGTGTTTTTCGCCATGGTCATGATCGGCTTCATCACCGGCGCCAGCCTGTCCGCCCGCCTATCGCGCACGCGGACCCCGGCGCAGATGGTGCGGTTGGGCACCTTGGTCAGTGCGGCCGGCGGCGTGCTGATGGCGGCCGGTGCGGCCATCAGGATCGAGCATGCCATGACGCTGGTGCTACCCATGGCTGTGGTGATGCACGGCACCGGCCTGATGCGTCCGAACAGCATCACCGGAGCCATGGCCTCGTTCCGGGACCGGGCCGGCACGGCATCCGCCTTGCTGGGGTTCTTGCAGATGGGCGGCGGCGTACTGGCGGGTATGGTCGCCGCGATTTTTGCCGCCGAATCGATCACCCTTCTCCCCTCCGCCCTGGCAATTGCCGGCTTTGCGGTATTGCCAGCCCTGGCATTCCGGCTGTATCCGCCGCGCGCGACCTAAGGGGCCGTTGCCAGTCGGGCCGATTGCTGCGCAACATCGGCCTGAAAACCGATCAAACGAACCGTACCGAGGACACTTCCGATGGATTTCGCCTATTCGGACAAAGTCAAAGCCCTTCAGGAACAGCTCACCCAGTTCATGGAGCGCGAAATCGCCCCGCGCGACCGGGAATGGCACGAACTGACCGAGGCCGGCACCTTTCCGCCGCCCTTCTGCGAGGACATCAAGGCCAAGGCCAAGGCCGAGGGCCTTTGGAACATGTTCCTGCCCAGCCTGCCGGACGACCAGCCGGGCACCCGCTGCACCAACCTGGAATATGCGCCGCTCGCCGAGATCATGGGCCGCATCTACTGGTCGGCGGAAATGTTCAACTGCAACGCACCCGACACCGGCAACATGGAAGTCTTCCATATGTTCGGCACGCCGGAGCAGAAGGAACAATACCTGACGCCATTGCTGAATGGCGAAATCCGCTCCGCCTTCTGCATGACCGAGCCGGAAGTGGCCTCCTCGGACGCCACCAATGTTCAGACGCGGATCGAGCGGGACGGCAACGAATACGTCATCAACGGCCGCAAATGGTTCATCACCAACGCCGCCCACCCGAACCTGGGCGTGATGATCGTCATGGGTAAGACGAACCCGGACGAGGCAACGCACCGCCAACAAAGCCAGATCATCGTGCCCCCGGATACGCCCGGCGTGAAGATCGTCCGCAACATTCCGGTCATGCATCACATCAGCCCGGAAGGCCATTGCGAGGTGGTGTTCGACAATGTCCGCGTGCCGGCCTCCAACCTGCTGGCGGAGGAAGGCGATGGCTTCATGATCGCCCAGGCGCGGCTTGGCCCGGGCCGCATCCATCACTGCATGCGCACCATCGGCCAGTGCGAGGTGGCGCTGAGCCTGATGCTTGACCGCGGCCTGAACCGCAACACGTTCGGCAAGCGCACCATCGACCACGACAATGTGCGCGAACAGGTGGCGCTCAGCCGGATCGAAATCGACCAGGCGCGGCTGCTCTGCCTGCAAACGGCGTGGATGATCGACCAGCACGGCAACCGCGCTGCGCGCGATGCGGTCTCCGCAATCAAGGTGGTGGCGGCGCGCCTGCAAACCACGGTGACGAACCGGGCGATGCAGGTGTTTGGCGCCATGGGGCTGACACCGGACACGCCGATTTCCTACCTGTGGACGTGGGGCCGCGCCCTGCAATTCATCGACGGCCCGGACGAGGTCCATCTGCGCACCATCGCCCGGAGCGTCGTACGCCGCCACGAGAAAGAGGGGATGCCGCCGGCGATGCCCCACTCCTACAAGCTCAGCGCAGATCTGGGCTAGCCCTTGGCTTCTTCGCTCCCCGGAAGCGCCATGCGCTTCCGGGGCTCAGTGTCTTCCTACCGCACCCAGATGTTCGCGCCGCCATCGACCGGCAAGGTCACGCCGGTGATAAACTTGGCCTCCTCACTGGCAAGGAACAGGGCGGCGTATGCGACATCCCAGCCGCTGCCCATCTGCCCGCCAAGCGGCACCTGCGAATTGCGCATCTCGACGATTTCCTGCCGTGTCTTGCCCCATTCGCGCGCGCGGGTATCGACGGCCATTGGCGTATCCATCAAACCCGGCAAGATGACATTGGCGCGGATGCCGTACTCTGCATTGGTGTAGGCCAGCTGCTCCGTCAGCGCGACCACGCCAGCCTTAGAGGTCTTGTAGACCACCAGCGGATAGCGGCTGCGCACGGCCATGGATGAAATATTCACGATGCTGCCGGCGCGCTGTTTCTGCATGACCGGCACCACATGCTTGCAGGTCATGATCATGCCCCGCAGGTTGATGGCGTTGCAGCGGTCGAAATCCTCCTCCGTCAGTTCTGCCAGGGGTTTGTCGCCGCCGGCAATGGACACGCCGACATTGTTGTGCAGCACGTCGATACGGCCGCATTCGGCGGCGACGGCTTCGACAGCCGCCTGGATCGACGCCTCGGTGGTGATGTCCGCCGCGAGTGCGAGAGCCTTGCCGCCCTCGCTGCGAATGATCTCCGCGGTTTCCTCGGCACGGTCCTGGTGCATGTCGATGCAGGCAACCGTTGCGCCCTCGCGCGCGAACACCTGAGCGGTGGCCCGGCCGTTGCCGACGCCCTCCCCCGGTGACTGGCCCGCACCGACGACGATGGCGATCTTGTCTTTCAAACGCATGGGTTCGGTTTCCTTCCGTTAGTTTGCCGGCAGCGGGAACATGTCGAGATAGGGCTGGTATTCCGGTTCCACCTCGATGGCGAGCGAGGCCAGGATGCGCACTACGGCGCAATAGGTAGCGATGGCAACGACCAGATCGACCATCTGTTCGTTGCCGAGTTCCGCCTGAAGCTCCCGGAACAGCGGCTCCGGCATCTCGACATTCTCGGCCATCTCGCGGGCTGCGCGCAGGATTTTCTTTTCCAGATCGCCCAAATTGCTCTGCCGCCCTTCGGTCTCCGCGATCAAGCCCTCAATGTCCTCTTTGGTCACCCCGAAATCCATGCCCAGCTTGACATGGTGGCTCCACTCGAACGGCGAGCGGGCCAGCCAGCCGACCTGAAGGATGGCCAATTCGCGCAGGCGCATATCCAGCGTCATGCCATAGCGAATGTGATTGCCCAGTCCGTGAAAGGCGCGGGCGGTGCCGGGGCTGTTGACGAGCGCGCGGGTCAGCCAGATCGGGCGCCTCAGCAGATCGCGCTGATCTTCCGGCAGATCCTCGGGGTTGAGATAGGGCACGCGGGCGGCCATGGGCGGGTTTCCTCGTTGGCTATTGGCTCGATGCCGCGGAGGATAGCGCCGTTGGCCGGCGCTGTCAGGCGCTTGCGATGGCTTCGCTGACAATGCCACCAGTCAGGCGCTGCAACTCGTCCGGCGTAGTCTGAAAAACGCAATGCGGGTGGCCGGCAGCAGCATAGACGGCGGGGAACCGTGCAAGGCTCGCGTCAATCACCGTCGGCAATGGCTGGGGATGGCTGACGGGAGCGACACCGCCGATCGCAAAGCCCGTCGCCGCCCGCACCGTTTCGGCGCTGGCCCGTTTCGCCTTGCCCTCCAGGCCGAGGGCGGCTGGCAGGGCCTCCTCGTTGCACCGTCGGTCGCCGGCGACCAGGGCCATGACCGGCTGCCCGCCCACCTCGAACACCAGCGATTTGACGATGGCGCCAAGCGCGCAGCCGATGCTGTCCGCGGCTTCCTGGGCGCTTCGGGCTGTCTGTGCCAGCGCCATCACCTGCGCCGGCGAGCCGGCATTGCGCAGTGCTGCCTGCACCCGTTGCACCGATGCGTTGTCGAGCGCCATGGCTCTAGTCCTTCGTCAATGCCGCCACGCCGGGCAATTCACGGCCTTCCAGCCACTCCAAAAAGGCGCCGCCAGCCGTCGAGACATAGGAAAAATCCTTTACCACGCCGGCCCTGGCAAGTGCCGCAACCGTATCGCCGCCGCCGGCCACGGTCACCATGCGCCCGCCCCTGGTCGCAGCCGCAGCCGCGCGGGCGACGGCGTTGGTGCCAGCATCGAACGGCTCGATTTCAAACGCGCCCATCGGGCCATTCCAGACCAGCGTCTTGATCTCGGCCAGGCGCTGTTCCAGATCGGCAATGGCGGCCGGGCCGATATCCAGAATCATCGCATCGTCGGGACAGGCGCAGGCCAAGACCACCTGCGACGCAGCGCCTGCCTTGAACTCGCGAGCGACGATTGTATCCAATGGCAGCACAACCGTGCAGCCGCTGGCAGCTGCCTTGTCCAGAATTGCCCTGGCGGTGTCGGCAAGGTCTTTCTCGCACAGGCTCACACCGACCGGCTTGCCCAGCGCGTGCAGGAAGGTGTTGGCCATGCCGCCGCCGATGATCAGGGTATCAACCTTGCCAATCAGGTTCAGCAACACTTCGAGTTTGGAGGAAACCTTAGCCCCGCCCACCAGCGCCGCCACAGGACGGGCCGGGTTGCCAAGCGCAGCGTTCAACGCCTCCAACTCCGCCTGCATCAGCCGGCCAGCGGCTGCCGGCAGGGAGTGCGCCAACCCCTCGGTCGAGGCATGAGGCCTGTGCGCGGCGGAAAACGCGTCGTTTACGTAGATGTCGCCTAGGGCTGCCAGGGATTTCACAAAGGCAAAATCGTTCTTCTCCTCGCCCGGATGGAAGCGAAGGTTTTCGAGCAATGCGACGTCACCATCGATCAGATTGTTCACCACTTTGGCTGCAGCATCCCCGATGCAATCCTCGGCAAACGCAACCGGCTGGGACAGCACCTGCGCGAACGCTTCGGCTACCGGCGCCAGACTCATCTCCGGATTGTGCGCCCCCTTCGGGCGCCCGAAATGCGACAGAACCACGACCCTGGCCCCTTTTCCCACCAATTCGCGCACGGTCGGTATGGACCGCTCGATGCGGGTCAGGTCGGTCACCCGGCCATCGGCCATGGGCACGTTCAGATCCAGCCGCACCAGCACGCGTTTACCGGCAACGTCAAAATCATCCAGAGTCTTAAAAGTAGCCATCTCGTCTCTTTCCCGCGGCACGGTCAATCGTCGTGCCCGGGTGATGCCGGCACAGTGTACGGAGAGCAACCGCGCCTAGCGCCGCAAGGCGAGAATCATACAGCATAGCGGTGATCGACAAGCACCCGAAGATCCGGAAAGCCAAGCGCCCGGCACAATGGACCGGCTGAAAACAACCCGGGATCAAGAACCTCGCTCTGACTCGGCCGCCCCGGCACAGGCTTTCGACCGTGCCGGATCATCATGACGCTTTGATTAACGGCAGGTTGATGGAAGGCAGCACGCCATTGAAACGCAACGGTGCCAATACGCGCGTTCGAGGCTGCCAGAAAAATGGGTTAAGGTGTCCAGACCGAACGATAGCCGCGCGGAGTCCCAATATGATGGATGAATCGATCAACGTTTACGGCGAGCCACTGGAGCCTTGCGGGCTTGATCCGGTAACCGGATTTTACCGGGATGGCTGCTGCAATACCTGTGCGGAGGATGTGGGCATGCATACGGTCTGCGTACAGGCGACGGCGGAATTCCTCGCCTTTTCCAAGGAAACCGGCAACGACCTGTCGACACCGCGGCCAGAATTCGGCTTCGCCGGCCTAAAGCCCGGCGACCGGTGGTGCGTGTGCGCCGGTCGCTGGCGCGAGGCCTATGAGGCCGGCAAGGCCGCGCCTGTCTACCTGCGCGCGACCCATATCGAGACTCTGGCGGTGTTGCCTATGGACGCACTGAAAGAACACGCGCTCGATCTGGCCTGAGCGCAAACCCGCAACGGCACCGAACAAAGTCATTGGACGCCATTATTAGGCCGCTTGGCGTTTCATGCCGGCTCGGGCAGAATGCTCGTTCGCAGCCCTGCCATGGGAGTGTGTTTGCGTGCGGGATTTTGGCGTTGGTGCCGCGCTCGGCCTGTTTCTGGGTCTTCTGATCGGACTGTCGGCCTCTGAAGTGGTGGCAGGCGTGGTGACCGGCTTGGTCACAATCCTCGGCACCCTGTTCGGCCTGCGGTCGGAATCTGCAGCCGGCCCGATCTCCGGCGGAAACGGCGGCCGGGTTGCCGGCTTCGCCGTCACCGGAACGCTGGCCGTCCTGGTTGGGCTGGTCGCGCGGACCCATGGCTGGCTAGAGCCATCCCCCGCCCATATCCGCGATCGCTGGGTAGCAGCCGGCTTTGAGGAAGGCGAGGCCAGCGCCCTCGCCGCATTCCAGCGGCTTGGTCTGGTCCCGGCAGGGCGGCAGACAGGTGAGGCCAAAACCGCTAACGCTGGCACCGGCGCGCTGTTTGCGGACCCTGCCGATAATGACGCCTGCGATGCGCTGCTGGCCCGGCCCTACGGCTCGGCTGCCGCAATGGCTGGCGCCATGCAGGCTGAAGGCGGTGTCTGGGCCCGGTTGGCCGGCTCGGTTGCAACGGGGCTTGACGATGCGCCTCGGCTCGCGGCCCTGAAAGCCGCTATCAGCGCCCTTTGCCAGAGGCCATAGGCGATGCGCCAGGCTCTCATTGCCCTACTGTTTTGCCTTCTGCCGCTCACCGCCCCGGCGCAAGGACTAAACCCGCAATTGCGCGAACAGCTTGCCCGCAGCGTGGTGCAGGTGCAGGCGCGCGGCTGCCCTGGCCCCGAGGGGGCGGAGCGCCGCGTCGCTACCGGCTTCGCCTATGGGCCGGCCGGCCATGTGGTCACGGCGGCGCATGTGGTGGCCGGCTGCGAGGGTGTCACCGTCTATTGGGAGAAGCATGGCGGCCAGACGCAATCGGCAACCATCGCCCGTGTGCTGCCCCCCGCCGACTTGGCCCTGCTCCGCGTCGGGCAGACGCCAGCCGAGCCGTTGCGGGAGGAGCCGAACCGCCCCGCGGTCGATGCGGAAGTGGAGACGCTGGGCTACTACCTGTCCGCGCCGACGATGAGTAACAAGCGCCTGCGCGTGACCTATGGCTCTTCCCGCCTGGCGGATATGGTGCCACCGCAAACCCGGCGGGAGTTGGAGCAGAGCGGTGCCATTGACGTGAACTTAGACATTCTCCGCCTGGACGGCCACCTGCTGCCCGGCCATTCCGGCGCGCCGATCTTTGACATGAAGGGCCGGGTTGTGGGCGTCGGCTCCGGCGGGCTGAAAAGCGGCGCCGCATCCGTCAGTTGGGCCGTTCCCGCCAGCCATCTGACGGCTCTGCTTGCCTCCGAGGAACGCCTGCCCGCAGGCCGGGCCGTGGCCGGCCTGTTCGCCAACTCTGCACCGGATTCGCAGGGCCAGCAGGGGCAGGCCGCGGCGCCGCGAGACTTTGACTTTACCTGCGGCGGGATTCAGTTCGTCTACACCGGCACCCGCACCTTCCACGAACTCACGGTCGGGCATGAGGATTTGGACAGCGTCGAACAACTATTGGAAGAATTCGAACTGACGGAGCGGCAGGTTGCCTATTTCCGATATCACACCTTCCAGCCGGTAGATGGCGGCGCGGCCGTCGCCATCCCGGACTGGACCACCGTGCGCAATACGGGCCAGATTTGCCGCGCTCTGGACAATACCGGACGGATCACGGTCGATTTCGCCAGCATGTTCGTGCAGTCCATTGAGGAAGCGCAATATGTTTCGGTCCAGTTTGAGGACGCGTTCGTCTATCGCTCCGCCCGCCAATGGGCGCCCTCCCCCGAATATTCCTATATCGGCCCCTATGACCGCGGCGACGGCCTGACCGTCAACCGCAAGACCATTGTCGGCCTTTCGCCGCAATTCGTGCCGTCCCTCGCCTTCGAAACCCTCCTGCTGCACCAGCCGTTGCGGGCCAACTACGCCACCTTTACCGGCGTGATCGGCGCCTATTGGGATTTGAACATGGAATGGATGAACTATTGCGAAAACGCCCCCAATGACCCGAATTGCCAGCCGGTGATCGCCGATATTCACCGCGCCGCACAGATGATTTTCGGCGTCCTGCTATCCACCGCACCGCGGATCTGAGGCGGGCGTTGCACCCTGTTGCGCTGTGATTATTCTCTCCGCGCCATGGCGGTAGGGTCACGGCCCGTTTGATGATCCCCTGCCCTAGGAATATAGCGCCATGTCCACCAAACCTGTCCTCGTCGAACGCTCCGGTGGCGTAGCCGTCGTCACCCTGAACCGGCCGGAGGTACTGAACGCCCTGAACCACGCCATGGCAATCGCGTTGCGCGATGCCATGTACGAGTTGGAAGCCGATACGGGCGTGCGCGCCATCGTGCTGAAGGGTGCCGGCCGGGGCTTCATGGCGGGCGGCGACGTGGCCGGCTTCCACGAGAACATGGACAATTTGCAGGTCCATATCGGCAGCATGCTGGACGACTTCCACTGCGCCACCCGTGCCATCGTACGCATGGCGAAGCCGGTCATCGGCGCATTGCACGGGCCCGTGGCCGGCGCGGGCATGAGCCTGGCCATGACGCCGGACCTGGCTATCGCGGCCGACAACCTGATGATGACGCTGGCCTATTCCAACCTGGGCACCAGCCCGGACGGCGGCTCCACCTACTTCCTGCCCCGCATCGTTGGCCGGCGGAAGGCGATGGAAATCGCCATGCTGTCCAACCGGTTCGGTGCAGAGGATGCGGAACGGCTTGGCATCGTCAACAAGGTGGTGCCGACCGCAGACCTCGACGCCGCGGCGATGGAATGGGCGAAGCGGCTGGCAAGCGGCCCCAGCTATGCCTTCGGCTGGACCAAGAAGCTGATTGACCAGAGCCTGAATTCCGACATCGACCGTCAGCTTGAGGCCGAACGCGAGGGCATTCTGGCCTGCGCCGCCTCTGCCGACATGCAGGAGGGCATTCGCGCCTTCGTCGGCAAGCGCAAGGCTGAGTTCAAAGGGGAGTAACGGCATTATGCGCCTGGCCATAGGCATTGCCATTGCGGGGCTGCTAATCGCGGCCAGCGTAGCCTTCAGCGCGCTGGAATTCTCCCGCGCCTTCATCGAGGCCCGGACGGTGGACCGCACCGTAACGGTCAAAGGCTTGGCGGAACGCAATGTCATGGCCGATACGGCGATCTGGCCACTGCGCTTCACTGCGACGGACGACGACCTGGCCAAGGCGCTCGCCAAGCTCGCCGCCGACGAGCGGGTGGTGCGCAATTTCCTGGCCGGCGGGGGCATCGAGGCGAGGTCCATCAGCGTGCAGCAATTCTCGGTCATCGACCAGTTGGCGCAACAATACCAGTCCGGCCCAATCCGCAGCCGCTACATCGTCAGCGAGACCTTGCTGGTCCGCAGCGGCGCCATCGCGAAAGTGGAGGCGCTGGCGCAGGAGGTCAGGCAACTGGTCAGCGCCGGCGTTATCCTGTCGACCGAGGGGGGCTATACCTCCGGGCCCAACTATCTGTTCACCGAACTGAATGCGATCAAACCCGCAATGCTGGCTGATGCGTTGTCCAACGCCCGTGAGGGTGCTACGGAGTTTGCCCGCGACGCCGGCGCCAAGGTCGGCGGCATTCGCCGCGCCTCGCAGGGCGTATTTCAGATCCTGCCGCGCGACCAAGCGCCTAGCCTGCATGAGAAAGGCCAAATCCACAAAACCGTCCGCGTTGTCTCGACCATAGACTATGCGCTGGTCGACTGAAGACGTCTGCCCGCTCAATAATTCGCCGCCAGACGCTTGGACGTTTGGAAATAGCTTTGCGCTTCTTCCTCGCTAACCGGCCGGCCAACCAGAGGTTCCGGCGGCCGCGGCACGCGGGTGCGCGCCAGGTTCCAGAATTTTTCGAGCCGTTGCAGGCATAGACCCACATCGGCCAGGCCCTCCTCGCTCAGATCCACCTCATCCAGCAGCGCAACGTGGCGCTGAAACACCGCGTCGAGGGTTTCCCAGAACGCGGTCCCCTTCTCGGTGAGGCGCACATGCACCGACCGGCGGTCGTGCGGCGAGCGCTGCTGTTCCAGATAGCCGGCCTCGACCATCTTTTTCAGGTTGTAGGAGACGTTCGATCCAAGGAAATAGCCGCGCTGGGTCAGTTCTCCGACGCTGATTTCATTGCCGGCGATACTGTATAGGATCAGGCTCTGAACATTGTTGATGTCCCGGACACGGATTGCGTCCAGTTCCGCCTTCACCACGTCCAGGAATAAGCGGTGCAGCCGCTCGATCCAGGAAACACACTCCAGATAGTGACGCATCGGTTTTCCCTTCACTGCAGACCCCTCCCGCAGTGGCAGGCAATTTACAGCGAAGGGTTGAAAACGTGCTGAATGTTTGCGGTTAATCCGGTGCCCAGTCTTTAAGCATGCGAATGATGCCCGACATGTCGTCGTCACCCATCCCGGCCTTGCAATAGAGCCGGAACATCTGCGCCGCAGCACCACCCAGCGGCAGCGGCACGGAAGCGGATGCGCCGGCCTCGATCGCCAGGCCCATATCCTTGGCCATCATCGCGCCGGCAAAGCCCGGCTTGTAGCCGTTGTTGGCGGGCGCACCCTCGGTCAGCCCGGGCTCCGGATTGTAATTGGTCAATGCCCAGCTGTTGCCGGAACCGGCGCTGGAAACTTCTTTCAGGATCGCGGGGTCGATGCCCAGGGCACGAATCAGGGTCATGCCTTCGGCAACGCCGATCATCGTGACGGCCAGCATCATGTTATTGCAAATCTTCACCGCCTGCCCGGCCCCGGCCTCGCCACAGTGCACGACCTTGCCGCCGACGATTTCCAGATAAGGCTTTGCCTTTTCGAACGCCGCCCCCGGTCCGCCGACGATCATGGTAAGCGTGCCTGCGACCGCACCCGGAACACCGCCTGTCACCGGCGCTTCCACCATCTCCAGCCCGCACTCAGCCGCGTTTGCCGCAACCTGGCGGGCGGAGGCGACGTCGATGGTCGAGCAATCGATCAACAGGGTGCCGGCATCTGCCGAATCGATCACGCTACCCTGCTCGCCCTTGGCGCCGTAGACCGCGCGGACATGCGGGCCGGCCGGCAGCATGGTAATGACCACATCCTGCCCCTTGGCGCACGCTGCGGCGGTTTCCGCCTTGGCGCAACCAGCCGCGACAGCGGCGGACACAGCTGTTTCCGACAGGTCGAACGCGGTCACGGTATGGCCCGCCTTGATCAAGTTTGCGGCCATGGGACCGCCCATATTGCCGACGCCGATAAAGCCGATGCGCGCCATACTGGTATCCTTTTCATCAATTCCGGGAGAGTTCGACCCTATCCCCGCGCCCGGCAATCCGCAATCCGCTGCGTGAGGAGTTCATTCGCCCGGCGAGTAACGGCGAACCGGCGGATCGAAAGTCAGTTCTCCGGCTGCGGCCGGCAGGAAGTAGCTCGCCACCCGCTCGTCGGAGACACCAGCATGGCTCGATGGCTGCCACATCGGCTGGTTGTCCTTGTCGACGATCAGCGCGCGCACGCCTTCGAAAAAATCATGGTCGGCACAGAAAGCCTGGGACAGGCGGAATTCCATAGCCAGCACCTCGTCCAAGGTCATGGATGCGCCGCGGCGCAACTGCTCCAGCGCCACTTTCAGCGAGGTCGGCGACTTGCCGGCCATGGCCTTCGCCCATTTCTGCGCATCGTCGCTTGGGTCTTCGAACAGGGCGTTGAAGATGTCCTCCACCGTCTCGCCCGCGAACAGGCGGTCGATCTGGGCGAGTTGTCCGGTGATCTTTGCTGCCGGTGGCTTTGCGGCGAACACGTCAAGTACACCCATCGCCGCCTCGCGACTGGCGCCGGGCTCCAGATTGGCTAGAAATTCGGCGGCATCGTCCAGCCGCTCCTGCGGAATATAGATGTCGGCGAGGCCGACGGCACAACAATCCGCGCCGGAAAGCCGCGCGCCGGTCATCGCCAAATAAACGCCAAGCCGCCACGGCAGCCGGGGCAGGAACCAGCCGCCGCCCACATCCGGGAAGAAGCCGATACCGGTTTCCGGCATGGCGAACACGGTATTCTCCGTCGCGACCCGCACGCTGCCCAGGATCGAAACCCCGACACCGCCGCCCATGACGATGCCGTCCATGAAGGCGACATATGGCTTCGGATAATGATGGATGCGCCAGTCGACGATATATTCGTCCCAGAAGAATGTGGCGGTGTAAGCTTCGCCGCGTTCGCGGTAGAGCCGCTCGATATCACCGCCGGCGGCAAAGGCTCGGCTGCCGGCCACCGGGCGGATGACGACACAGGCAACGCCAGGATCTTCCGCCCATTCAACAAGCTGTCGGTCCATCTCGTCGAACATTTCCAGCGTCAGCGCATTCAGCGCCTTCGGCCGGTTCAGCGTGATTTTGGCCAGCGTGCCGTCGCGGTCGAACAGGATGTCATCGGTCATAATCGGGCGATCCTATCGGTTAGTGTCCAACGCCTGATACCATGCCACACCTGCCCCGCGCCGCCAAAAAAGCGAGACTGGGGGGGGAAGCGGGGGGCGAATCGGCAAGCGCCAAGCCAACGCCCCAGTTCAGCTCATCGGGGATCGAACTTTCCAACCGGTATCTTCAGATAGCTGTGACCGTCCGCTTCCGCCGCCGGCAGGCGGCCGCCGCGGATGTTGATTTGCAGCGCCGCCAGCATCCGGTCCGGCAGTTTCAGCGTCCGGTCGCGCGCCGTGCGCGTTTCGATGAACTCGGCCTTGCCGATCCCATCCTTCACGTGCCGGTTGCGCAGACGGTGATCGGCAACCGTAGCCATATATTCGGGCGCCTTGCCATCTGCTGGGTAGTCATGCCCCACATAGAGCCGTGTTTCCGGCGGCAGGTCGAGAATGGCGCGAATCGAATCCCAAAGCTGCTCTGCATCGCCGCCAGGGAAATCGGCACGGCTGGTACCGCTTTCGGGCATCATCAGCGTGTCGTGCACAAACGCAGCGTCACCCGCAACATAGGTGATGGAGGCAAGCGTATGGCCGGGCGAGAACATCACCTTGACGGGAATTTCGCCCACCATGAACTCGTCGCCGGCGGCGAACAGGCGGTCCCATTGGCTGCCGTCGGTGGGAAAGTCATCGCCCAGATGATAGAGCCCCTTCCAGAGTTTCTGGACATCCGTCACCTTCTCGCCGATCGCAGTGGGGGCGCCAAGCTTCTGGGAAAGGTACGGCGCCGCGCTAAAATGATCCGCATGCGGATGCGTATCGAGCACCCATTCCACGCTCAGCCCTTCCGCCTCGACATAGGCCAGAATTTCGTCGGCGCTTTCGGTGGTTACCGCGCCCGCTTCAGGAAAAAAGTTCCAGACGGGATCGACAATCGCAGCCTTCTTGGTCGCCGGGTCGTGAAAGACGTATTGCAGGCTGCCAGTCGGCCTGTCAAAAAACGCACGAATTTGCGGATGTTGCGTCATAAGAATGTCCCCGTAGCAAAGCGGAAAGGACTTGTGTCAGGAAGCAGTAGCACGAACGGCAGGTACAATGCTCCACAAGCCCGTTTCCGGCACGATTATCAGGAAACCCGCCTGCTGCACTTGATGGAAATCAACCCCAGCCTCGACTGTGCCGCTAACCGCCTAGATCCTGAAGCAGGCGTCGGGCAATGATGACGCGCATGATCTCGTTGGTTCCTTCGAGGATTTGATGCACGCGCGTGTCCCGCACATAGCGTTCCAACGGGAAGTCCTGCAAATAGCCATAACCGCCGTGGATTTGCAGCGCCTCGTTGCAAATCTGGAAGCCGGCGTCGGTGGCAAAGCGTTTTGCCATGGCGCAATACATGGTTTTCTCCGGGTGCCCGGCATCCAAGGCTCGCGCGGCCCTGTGGATCATCAGCCGGGCGGCCTCCAGGTCCGTCGCCATGTCGGCCAGCTTGAATTGCAACGCCTGGAAATCGGCGAGACGCGAACCGAATGCCTTGCGCTCGCCCATGTAGGTCTTGGCCGCCTCCAGCGCCGCCCGCGCCGCGCCCAGCGAACAGGCGCCGATATTGATCCGCCCGCCGTCCAGCCCCGCCATGGCGATCTTGAAACCTTCGCCCTCCGCGCCGATGCGGTTGGCGACAGGCACGTGGCAATCGTCGAAGTTGACCATGGCCGTCGGCTGCGAGTTCCAACCCATTTTCCGCTCCGGCTCGCCAAAGGAAAGACCGGGCGCATCCTTCGGCACCGCAAGGCAGGTGATGCCGCGGGGGGAATCGTCGCCGGTGCGGACCATGGTGACATAAAGGTCCGTATGGCCGCCGCCAGAGATGAACGCCTTGGAGCCGTTCAGCACATAATCGTCGCCATCCCGCACCGCGCTAGTCCTTAGCGCGGCTGCATCCGAGCCCGCAGCCGGCTCTGTCAGGCAATAGCTCGCCAGCAACTCCATTGAACACAACTGCGGCAGCAAATGCTCGCGCAGATCCTGGTCGCCGAAGCTATCGATCATCCAGGCGGCCATATTGTGGATCGAGATATAGGCCGCGGTCGAGGTGCAGCCCGCCGCAAGTTCCTCGAAAATTACGGCGGCGTCGTGCCGGGTCAGCGCAGAGCCGCCCACGTCCTCCGCCACATAGATGCCGCCGAACCCCAACGCCGCGGCGGCGCGCAACTCCTCTACCGGAAAAATGCGCTCCGCATCCCAGCGCGCGGCATTGGGCGCGAACCGCTCCTCGGCAAAGGCACGCGCGGTATCCTGAAAGGCAATCTGGTCTTCGGTCAGATCGAAAGGCATGGCGGTAGAAGGCTCCTGGTCAACCTGTGCGAAAAGCTCATCTTGCGGGCTGCGGCGGTGACGATAGCATGGCGCCTCGTTTTGTTTCGCAGGAGGGCCGGTTCATGGTCTCGCATTTCCCGAGTGCTGGTTATCCCACAACCCGC
Source organism: Alphaproteobacteria bacterium (assembly GCA_041687435.1). Taxonomy (GTDB): domain Bacteria; phylum Pseudomonadota; class Alphaproteobacteria; order Bin95; family Bin95; genus JACKII01. The sequence continues at coordinate 32,747 of JAWLBX010000023.1, read as the reverse complement.
ATGCGCCGCAACCGGCGCGACGCGTGGACCCGCCGCCTGATCGCGGAAAACCGGCTGTCGGTCGATGACCTGATCTGGCCGATCTTCGTGCGCGCCGGCACCGACCTGGTCGAGCCGGTCGACAGCATGCCCGGCCAGTTCCGCCACTCGCCCGACCGCATCGTCGCCGCCGTGCAGCAGGCCTATGAGCGCGGCATTCCCGCCGTCGCCATCTTCCCGCTGGTCGAACCCGGCCTGAAAACCCCGGATGGGGCCGAAGCCGTGAACCCGGACAATGCGCTTTGCGATGCCGTGCGGCGGATCAAGGATGCGGTGCCGGAAATCGGCATCATCTGCGACGCCGCGCTCGACCCGTTCACCAGCCACGGCCATGACGGCGTGATCGAGAACGGCTACGTGCAGAACGATGTGACGGTAGAGATTCTCTGCCAGCAGTCGGTGATCCAGGCCCGCGCCGGCTGCGATGTGATCGCACCGTCGGATATGATGGACGGCCGCATCAGCGCGATCCGCAAGGCGCTGGATGCGGAAGGTTTCGACCATGTCCGCATCCTCTCCTACGCGGCCAAGTACGCCAGCGCCTATTTCGCACCGTTCCGCGATGCGGTCGGGTCTGCCGCTAACCTGGGAACGGCCGACAAGAAAACCTATCAGATGGACGCCGCCAACAGCGACGAAGCGCTGCGCGAAGTGGCGATGGACCTGGCCGAGGGCGCGGACATGGTGATGGTCAAGCCCGGCATGCCCTATCTCGACATCATCCGCCGGGTAAAGGACGCCTTCGGCGCGCCGACCGTGGCCTATAACGTGTCCGGCGAGTATGCGATGCTGAAGGCCGCGGCGATCCAGGGCTGGCTCGACTATGACCGCGCGATGATGGAGGCACTAATGAGCTTCAAACGCGCGGGCGCAGACGCGATCCTGACCTATGCGGCAATGGAGGCAGCGGAGTTGTTGGACGCCTGAGGCGCGGCAGCCGGCACCGGTCACCGCGGCGCGGTGACCGGGACGCTCATTCAGCCAGCCGTTACCAGCTTGTCGATGGTGACGCCCTTGCCGACACCGCCGCGATCCTTGAAAGGCTCAGTATCGAGTTCTTCCAGTTCGATTTCGCCGGCCAGCACCTTGCGCTTCCATTCCTCGTGTTCGGGAATGTCGGCGTGGAATTCGGGCATGACCTCCCGGGCGAATAGTTCCAGGCTCTCGCAGATGTGCTCGTGCGTGTTGCGGCCGGCCTGGTTCAGCAGGATGATGCTGTCGACCTTGCTCTCCTTGAAGCGGCGCAGCTTCTTGCGGATCGTCTCCGGCGAGCCGATCAGGCCGCCGCGCAGAGCCTTTTCCGCCGCTTCCGGGTTGGCCTTCTTCCAGGCCATGTATTCATCCCACAGGCTGACCGTGCCCGGGTCTGCCCGTTTGCGGCCCTTGGAGCCGCTGTAATAGGCGAGCGAGAACTGGAAGAAGGTCACGCCCTCCGCCCGGCGCCGCGCCTCCTCGTCCGTCTCCGCGCACATGAAATAGCTGACCATGGCGATGTTGCAGTTGCTCTGGTAGTCGGCCAGCTTTTCCTGCCGCTTCACGAAGGAGTTGTAGTAGGCATGCACCCAGGCGTGCGCCATGTCGGCACTGAGAAACTGAAAGCCCAGCGCGCCGATACCGCGCCGCCCGGCCATCTCGATCGTCTCCAACTGCGAACAGGCGACCCATAGCGGCGGGTGCGGTTTCTGTACCGGCTTCGGCAGAACGTTGCGCAGCGGGAATTTGAAATAGGGGCCGTCGTATTCCCAGCCTTCGGTCGTGAACATCGGCATGATGCAGCGGACCGCGTCCTCCCACACCTCGCGCTTGGTCTCCAGGTCGCGGTCGAACGGGCCAAGTTCGGTAATGCTCGCCCCCTCGCCCATGCCGAATTCGACGCGGCCATTGCTTACCAGGTCAAGGCAGGCGACCTTTTCCGCCACACGGGCCGGGTGGTTCGAGGGCAACTGGATAATGCCATGGCCAAGGCGAATATTCTTGGTGCGCTGGCTGGCGGCGGCGAGAAAAACTTCCGGTTGCGGCGAGTGCGAATATTCTTCCAGGAAGTGATGCTCGACCTCCCACGCATAGTCATAGCCCAGCTTGTCCGCCAGTTCGACCTGCGTCAGAGCGTTCTGGTAAAGCTGCCGCTCATCGTCGGGGCCCCAGGGGCGCGGCAGTTGCAATTCATAGAAAATTCCGAACTTCATGGCGTTTCTCCGCATGGTTTCTGGTCGATGCCAGATTGACGCCTAGGTTGACCGCTCGGCCGGCGGCCAGCAAGCACCAATTACATGCGCGCCTGCGGGCGCAATCCCGGAATGGATGGATTTGGTCTGCGGCAGCGATTATATCCGCACCGTCTCAATCGACCTTGGAGCCCTACCGATGAAGCCACGCAATGACCCCGCGCGGCGCCTGGCAGATCGCTTCTTCCATCAGCGCCGCGTTAAGCCCAAAAAGGGCAAAGGCAGTTTCAGCCGCCGTCCCAAACATAAGGCCCGGGACGGCGGTTCGCTTTTGAAGATGGGAGCCTGGTTTTGATTGCAGGACTGGAGTGGGTGGAACTGGCGTACCTGGCTGCCGTGTTCGGCATTGGCGCGTTCATCCGCGGCTTCACCGGCTTCGGCTCCTCCATGATCTATGTGGTTGGGTTGACCTTCGCGATACCGGCCAGCCAGGCGGTGCCGCTGATCCTCATCCTGGAAGTGATCGCCACGGGCGGCCTGCTGCCTGCAGTTTGGCGTAAGGTGGAATGGCGCAGTGTGGCGCTGCTGCTGACCGCATGCATCGCCGCAACGCCGCTCGGTCTCGCGGCGCTGGCGAATCTGCCGCCGCCGCCGATGCAGGCGGTCATCGCGGCAGTCGTGCTGGGCGCGTGCCTGATGCTGCGCTCTGGTTGGCGGCTGCAGAAACAGCCGGGGGTTGCGGGAACTCTTGGTGTCGGCGTGGTTTCGGGCGCTCTGACCGGTGCCACATCGACCGGCGGTCCGCCGATCGTGCTGTATTACTATTCCGGACCGCTTGCCCTCGGAGTCAGCCGGGCCTCGCTGATCGCCTATCTGGGCGCCGCCGACCTGTTCGCCAGCGGAATGGCCGCCTATCAGGGGCTGGTCGGCACGGAAACCCTGCTGCGGGTCGCGATGGCCGCACCGCCAATGTTTCTCGGCGCATGGATCGGCACGAAAATGTTCCATCGCGCCGACCCGGACAGGTTTCGCCGCTGGGTGCTTATCGTGCTGGCGGCTCTGGCGGTAATCAGCTTTGCAAAAGCCGTCTTGGCAATGATCGGCTAAATGCGCACCATGCGTTCCTTGGAACCCGTCTGCCCACCGAATCTCATCCCATGAAATTGTCACCAGTCCAGTTGATCGCCGCCATGTGCGTCGCGGAAATCCTGACCATGCTCGGCTTTTCCAGTGTCGCGGCGCTGCTACCGGATTTCATGGAACGGTGGTCTTGGAGCAACACGGAGGCCGGCTGGGTCGGCAGCAGCCTTTTCATCGGCTACACCGCCGCCGTACCCGTGCTGGTCGCGCTCACCGACCGGCTGGACCCCAAAAAAATCTGGCTGTTTTGCTCAGTCGTTACCGTGATTGCCGCCTTTGGCTTTGCCTTTCTGGTCGATGGGTTCTGGAGCGCCATGCTGTTCCGGTTCCTGGCCGGCATCGGCCTCGCCGGCACCTACATGCCGGGCCTGAAAGCCCTGGGCGACCAGGTGGGCGGCGGGCATAGCCGTTCGATAGCGTGGTACACGGGCAGTTTTGGCATCGGCACCGGCTCCTCCTATGTCGTATCCCGCTGGCTGGCGGAATGGGGCGGCTGGGAGGCGGCGTTCTGGGTACCCGGCGTGCTTTCAATCATCGGCATTGGTATCGTTCTGGTGGTGCTGCCCTGGGGACAGCCAAAGCACCAGCAGCGGCCCGGCACCGCGCTGCTCGACTTCCGCCCGGTGCTTAAGAACCGGTCGTCTCTGGCCTACACACTCTGCTATATGGTGCACAATTGGGAGTTGTTCGCGCTCCGCGCCTGGATCGTCGCGTTCCTCACCTATGCCGCTGCCAAGCACGGTGTAAGCTGGCAGTTGATCGGCGCGGCCGAGATCGCGATGATTCTGACGCTGATTGGCACGCCTGCCAGTATTGTCGGCAACGAGTGGTTGATCCGGTTCGGGCGGCGGCGGGTGGCTACGATCATCATGCTGAGTTCAGCCGCCGTCTGCCTGATTGCCGGATTCAGTTCCGCAGTGCTTTACATTCTGCCCGTCGGTTTGGCGCTGATCCATGGATGGACCGTTGCGGGCGACAGTTCCACCATCACCGCCGGCGCCATCGGCAATGCGGTGGAGCCCTATCGCGGCACGACCATGGCCATGCATTCCACCATCGGCTTTGTTGGCGGCATCATGGGCCCTCTCACCTTTGGGCTGGTGCTGGATGCTTTCGGCGGCGAGGGAACCCTGGCCTGGGGCATGGCCTTTGCCCATCTTGGCCTGATCGTTGCACTGGGGCCATTGTTCATTGCTCTGCTGAAGCCCGACGAACTGCCGGGCGATGGCACAAAACGGATGGCAAAAGCCTAACAGAACAAGCTGGAGACCGAGCGTTCCTCTGTAATGCGCAGGATGGCCTCACCCAGCAAACGCGAAATCGAAAGCTGCTGGATATTGTGAGCCGCCAACACCGGCTCCGGCGCCTGGATGCTATCGGTGATCACCAGCGCCTCCATCGGCGAGGCTTCGACCCGCGGCACGGCACCACCGGACAGCACGCCGTGGGTTACATATGCCGCAACGCTCTTGGCCCCGCGGTCCATCAGCGCGCTGGCAGCGTTGCAGAGCGTGCCGGCGGAATCGACAATATCGTCGACCAGCACGCAACGGCGGCCTTCGACATGGCCAATGATATTCATGACCTCGGAAACACCGGCCCGCTCGCGCCGCTTGTCGATAATGGCAAGATCGGCCTCCAGCCGGCTGGCAATGGCGCGGGCGCGGACCACACCGCCCACATCCGGCGAGATGATCACCAGATCTTCGCCGGCATAGCGCTGGCGCAACTCGCTGACAAACACTGGCTGGGCATAAAGATTGTCGGTTGGGATATCGAAAAACCCCTGAATCTGGCCGGCGTGCAGATCCATGGTCAACACGCGGTTGGCGCCGGCGGTGGTAATCAGGTTCGCCACCAGCTTGGCCGAGATCGGCGTGCGCGGGCCAGTTTTCCGATCCTGCCGTGCATAGCCGAAATAAGGGATGACCGCGGTGATGCGCTTGGCGGAGCCGCGCTTCAGCGCATCGATGGTCACCAGCAACTCCATCAACATATCGTTCGCGGGAAAACTGGTGGACTGGATGACAAACACATCCTCGCCACGCACGTTCTCGTCGATCTCGACGAATATTTCCATGTCCGCGAAGCGCTTGATCTGCGCGCTGGTCAGCGGCAGATTCAAGTAGCGTCCGATGGCTTCAGCCAACGGGCGGTTGCTGTTTCCGGCAAGAATTTTCATGAGTAGCCTGCGAGTGGTCGGCGGCGGGCAGAGATGGGTCAGGCCTGCACATGGCCGACTGTCTCCAAATAGTCATTTTCCGATAGCATTGGCGGTCAAGGATGTAAATGGCGCCAGCTTACGCATGCAGGCGCCCGGTCAGGGCCGGCATGATCGGCCACAAAGGCCACGATCATCGGTAAAACCGGAAACCGCAAAGCTCCTCCATGCGCCGGTTTTCGTCCTGAAAACGCTTCGCCAGCCAATCGCGATCGTTATCGTCCGTATCGGTCGTGCTTTTCGTCATCACTGCCTTTGCCAACCGGTGAACGAAGCCGGGAGTCAGGCTTTTGACGATGCCGACAAACTTACTGGCTGCCCGCTCGCTCGGAAACAGGTTAAAAAAGATGCGGCCAAGCCCATTGAACTGAAATGATTGGTTGCGCGGCTCATCGAAGTGTAGCGCGCCGCGGTCCGGGTCCAGCCCGGCAAAAGAGATGCAGCGCCTGGCTACTTCAACCGGGTCGCGGCTCAATTCCTCGAAGTCGATGAACAGAAACCGGTCGCGCGGGAAATGCTTTAGATATGCCGCCAGTTGCTTGTGATAAAAACTGACATTCACATAGAAAGGCTGCCGGTCGACCGTCTCCCGCAGGCCGTCGGTCAGCCGGCCGGAGCGCCTGTCGTGCCAATAGGCCGATATCGTGCGATCCACTGGATCGCGCAGCACGTAGATGAATTTTGCATCCGGTACGGCCTGCTTGATCCGGCGCGGCACCGTATCGTCCGCTCCATTATGGACCGGCGCCATGGTGTAGCCGGTCGATGCGTCGAGCAACATTGCCGGCAGTTGGGCCGGAAAGCAACCGCGGTACCAGCCCATGCCCTTGTCATAGGCGCTGACGTAAAATCCGGGCTCTTTTGGATCAGAAAGTGCGATATCCGGGTGTTGATCCAACAAAAAAGCCAGCGTCGTTGTGCCGGCCTTCTGCGCCCCGATCAGCAGCAGTCTCGGGGGAAAGGCATCCTCAGACATCGTTCTCTCGAACCTCGTTTATGGCCTGTTCCACGGCAACAACACCGCGATATTGCCAGAGCCCGGACATTCACTATCCCCCGCACCTTGCCGGGCGAGGGATAGTGGATTGGCAAACCCGGCGCATCAGCCGGCTTTCAATTTGGCCAGCAGGGCCTCCGCGTTGGCGCGGTCCTGATCGAACTGCGCCTCGGTGGCCGGGTCCAACGCCCGTTCCAAAACCGCGATCGCGTCCTCGATCTTGCCGCTTTTTTCCAGCGCATAGGCCAAGTGATAGGCGATGTCGCCCACTTGCGGGGCTGCATCATTGGCCGTGTAAAGCAGTTTGACGCCTTCCTCGACCTCACCCTCCTGAACCAGAATCCAGCCAAGCGTATCGATCACCGCCGGCGCGTTCGAAGCGAGGCGATAGGCGCGCCGCGCCACAGCTAACGCACCCGGCCGGTTCAATTCATACCGCACCCATGCCAGGTTGTTGAGCACCACCGGGTTGTTCGGCAGCAGCGAATACGCACGCTCCAGATGGGCCGCTGCGCCTTCATAATCCCGCTCCTGGATTTGCAGCGCACTGAGAAGTTGCAGCGACTCGGGATCATCCGGATGATCGACCAGCCAGGACGACATCAGCTCCTTCGCCTCGTCGCTCCGGTCGGCTTCCACCATCAGCCGGAACGCCTGCTGCGCCAGTTCGCTGATCTGATATTGCGCCAAGCCATCGCGCAATTCCTGGATCGCCCGGTCGGTGCGATTGGTCTGGCGGTAAACTTCCGCCCGCAATTGCAACCCAAGCACGGGGTTGACCTCCGCCGCCTGCTCGGCTGCTGCAAACGCGCTTTCGCCATCCCGTTGCCGGAGATGCAACGAGACGAGCGAACGATGAGCGAGAGCGTTATCGGGTTCGGCGGCAAGCACTTGATTCACCGTTGCAGCGGCGGCATCCAGATCACCGCCCTGGAATTGCGCCTGTGCCAGTTTCAGCAGCGCGCCTGTAGCCTGGTTGGTTGCCCCCACAAGCTGCGTGAAAGCATCTATGGCAGCCGGAAAATCCCGCAGGGCCATATAGGCATCGCCGGCCAGCACCAATCCGTTCAGTTGGCCCGCCTGGCCAATCGCCAATGCCTCATCCGCACGCCGCCGTGCTTCATCGGTATCGTCGGTTGAGAGGCTGAACTGGATCAGCGTCTGACGCAGCCCGATGGCCTCAGGCAGGGCATCCGTCTTGGTATTCAACAACGTGATGGCTTCGTCCCGGCGGCCGCGCTGGGCCAGGAATTGCGCCATCCGCAGAATAATCTGTTCGTTTTCCGGATTGGCCTCCATCGCCGCGCGTGCCCGCGCTTCAACCGCATCGAAATTGCCTTCGGACACATCGATGCGGTCCATGGTGCGGATCAGCGTCAGATCGTACGGATTATTCTCAAGAGCCGGTTCGATATACTTCCGCGCCTCCGCCAAATCGCCACGGGCGAAATAGATGCCCGCGAGAAGATTTGCGACCGTCGCATTGTCTGGGTTTTCCTCCGCAAGCCGCAGCGCCTCCTTCAGCGCGTCCTCCTCCTCGCCATGGCGCAGCATATCGAGGACGGTCAATGTCTGCAGCACGACCGGCTCAAGCTTCAGCCTGCCAGTCACATCCGGCTTTCCACCTTCCAGAGCCTGATAAAACGACCGCGCTTGGCGGACGTCCGCCGGCGCACCATGCCGCATCACCTGCCCGAACATCAGCTTGGCATTGTCCAGATCGCCGACCCGCAGATAGGCGCTGGCTGCTAGTTGCAGACTGGATATGTCGCGGGAGTCCGCGCCGATCAATGGCTCCAGCGTAATCAGCGCCGCACGCGGGCGCAGGGTCCGCAACTGAATTGTCGCGATCAGACGGCGGGCCTGCCGGGCCTCGTCGCCGGCTATTCGCACATACCGTTCCAGCGCACTTTCCGCCTGGGCATACTGGTCCAGCTGGAACTTCACGACACCGGCTAGCAACCCTGCGGCGGGAATTTGCCGAACAGCTTCCGATATCTTGCGCAACTCCTGGTCGGCTTCTTCATATTTGCCCTGGGTCGCATAAATCCGCGCCAGCAGATAGGCGGCCCGCACGTCATCCTCGCGGGTTTCCTGAAAGGCCACGACCATGTCACGCGCCTCTTCCAGCCGGCCGAGGCGCATCAGCGTTTCCGCCATCAGCATTTTCGGCCGCGGATCGTCCGGCGCCAATTCCACCGCCCGGTCCAGCGCCGCCAGCGTGCGGTCCATATTCCGGGTGGCATAGAACAAATTAGCCCGCATCAGGTGGGCTTCCATCAGGCCAGGATTGCCCGCGAGCGCCGCGTCGACATACTCATGCGCGGCCTGGAAGTCGTTCTGGGTCGACTTGATCCTAGCCGCCATCAGGTTTGCCTGCGGCTGGGTACGTTCGCTGGCCAGAACCGGGGCGACCTCCGCCATGGCGTCGTCCAACCGGGATTGGCCGAACATGGCTTCCGCCCGGATCAGCCGCTTGACCGTCATGAACGCCGGGTCGTTGGCAGTCTCCTGAACCGTGGAAAGAACGGCATCGTACTCACGCCCGGCCAACAGGGCGCGGCCGTAAAACACCTCGGTTTCGTCGCTGGGCGCGCCGTTGTGGGCGATTTCCAGCTCTTTCCGGCCAGCGCTGAGATTGCCCGATTCCAGATACAAACGCCCCAGCAGCAACCGTGCGCCGTAGTTGTTGGGGTCTTCCTTGATTGCATTGCGCAACTGGATCAACGCTGCCCGACCATCGCCTTTCTGCAGCCATTCCAGCGCATCCTTGAAATAGTCTTGAGAGCGCGCGCTATCGGCCAGTGCCGGCCCTGCCATAGAGACGGCAAGCAGGGGCAGGGCCGCCAATGCGGCGCTCCGCAGCGAGCGGATCACGGAATAGGTGCCGATGGTTCTGGTCATGACCCAGTCCCCTCTTCAACGTCTGAGGTTAATTCGTGTTGCTTTATAAGATTGTATAAGGTCGGACGGCTGACGCCCAACGCTTTGGCTGCGGCGGAAAGATTGCCGGAGAGGCCGCGCAACGCCGCAATAACCGCCTGGCGCTCTGCCTGTTCGCGTGCGTCGCGAAGGCTGACCAAGTGCGCCGGCCCATCGAAATTTGCCCGGGCCCGCTGGGTCACACTCGGCAAGTCCAGATCGGCAGCATTGATCAGTGGCCGGTTCGCCATGATCACCGCGCGCTTCACCCGGTTTTCCAGTTCACGCACATTGCCGCGCCATTTGTAAGCCCTGATTGCATCCGCTGCGTCGGCGGTCAGTTTGACGGCTGGCGTTTGCATTTGCGTGGCAAACCGAATGGCGAAATGCTGCGCCAGCATTACCGCATCGTCATCCCGATCCCGCAAGGGCGGAATATCGACCACGATTTCGGCGATCCGGTAGTAGAGATCCTCGCGGAAAGCGCTCTCGTCGATCAACTTGCGCAGGTTACGGTGCGTGGCCGAGACCACTCGAACGTCGATCGGAATGATTTCGCGCCCACCAATCCGCTCGATTTCCCGCTCTTGTAGGAATCGCAGCAGCTTGCCTTGGAGGGATGGCGGCATGTCGCCGATTTCATCCAAAAACAGGGTGCCGCCGTTTGCCAGTTCGATCTTGCCTTTCAGAGACTTGATCGCTCCGGTAAATGCGCCCTTCTCGTGCCCGAACAACTCGCTTTCCAGCAAGTTTTCTGGGATGGCCGCGCAGTTGATCGCGATGAACGGGCCATCGGCGCGGCCGCCACGCTTGTGCAGGGCGCGGGCCAGCAACTCCTTGCCCGTCCCGCTTTCGCCCAACAGAAGAACCGTCGCGTCGGTCGGCGCGATTTTCTCCACCATACTGCATACAGCCTGCATCTTTCCGCTGGCTGTCAGAATGCCATGATCGTCGGCCGATGTCGTGCGCAGGGCGCGGTTTTCCGCTTCCAGGTGATACACATGGAAGGCGCGGCGAACGATCAGTTGCAGAACCTCTTCGTCGATCGGCTTTGAGTAGAAGTCGTAGGCCCCCTCCGCAATCGCGCGGACGGCGTTGGCGTGATCTTCGTTGCCACTGACCACAATCACCTTGGTCGCCGGTTCGATCGCCAGAATGCCGCTAAGCGTCGCCAACCCCTCGGTTGCGTCATCAACAGCTGGCGGCAACCCAAGGTCCAGTGTCACGACGGCCGGACGCAACTCCTCCATGACCTTAAGCGCAGATGCCCGGTCGCCAGCCGTGACGACTTCATAGTCGTCAAAACACCATTTCAGGCTTCGCTGGATACCGGGATCGTCATCCACGACCAGAAGGTAAGGTAAACCTGCCTCGTTCGTGGCTGCTTTCGGTAGCGTCATGCCGTTCTTGCTGTCACTCAAGCCATATGCCCCCTGTTCCGTACCTATGCCGCGTTATCCGCGTCGGCGGCAAGGGGCAGCACGACGCGGGCGATTGTGCCCTGCCCCGGCTTGCTCTCCATTTCCAGCCGTCCCTGCCACCGTTCGACCCATTCCCGGCATTGATACATGCCGAGACCGAAGCCGGTGTCCTTTGTGGAAACGAACGGCTGAAACAGGTGATCGTCGATAAAGCCCTGCGTCATGCCTACTCCGTTATCCTCAATGGTTATTACTGCCTCATCCTTATCATTAATGGAACGGCGAACCAGACTGACAGTCACTTGTCCTTTCTCCCCGACCGCATCCAATGCATTTTGCACCAAATTTTCAAGCACTGCCGATAAAGTGGTGGGCTCCGCCATAACCTGCAAGTTGCTGTCCAGGTCGCCAACGGTCAAACGGCCAATCAACGCGCCTTTGCGTTGAAACAGGTCTGTCACCATCGGCCCGAGCGCGATCCGCTGCCGAAGCGGCTGATCGTCGTCGGATTGAACCTCCCGCAGGCGCAGCAGCATGGTGCGCATTTTTTCGACCGAGTCCGATACTGTGCTCAACACATCCTGCTGGAATTCCGGGTTGTCGCCGTGCCGCTTCGCCTGGCTGACGATCAGCGACAATTGCGTCACCAGATTTTTGATATCGTGGGCGATGAAGCTAAAATTCTTGCTAATACGCTCGAACCGTTGGGCTTCCGCCAACGCCAGCGTTACCTGTTCCTCCGCGATATAGGAGCCGATCTGGGCAGAGAAGATTTGCAGCAGATCGCGATCCTCCCAGGACAATGGCCGTCGAACCCGTGGCGTTGCCAACAAGAGGGCGCCGACCAGCCGCCGACGGTGCTGCAAGCCCAGCAGCACCCAGCCTGTGCCAATCGCGTTGCGCCATTCATTTTCTACAGTGGCCAGGGATAGATTGGCGTCGGTCAAATCAATGATCGGCGTCTCCGGCGTCAGCCGTCGCAGCAGCGGCTCCGGCGGGGGGCCCGCGTCATGGGCGGCGCTCAAAGCCAATTCGGCCTCCAGCCGAAAACCGCCGTGACGGGTACGCAGGTAGAGAGCGCCGCTGGCGCAGTCCAGCAGGTCCGCCGTTGCCTTGATCGCGCGTTGGTGCAACCTGCCGGCCAGCGCATCTTCACCCGCCATCGTCTCGACAAACCGCAACCATTCGCTGCGGTAATCGTAATGCAGGCGAAAAAAATTGCGCGACAGCCACCAGCGTGTGCGGGCCCGCACCTGGCTTGAGGCCAGCATGACGGCCAGGACGAGCAGCGCGCCGATGAAGCCGGCCATTTGCAGCGCCGGCCCCCAGGTCCAGCCAAACCGCTGGATCAGAAAGCCGACACTCGCCACCCCCAGCAGATAGAGGCCACTTCCGACCAGCGCCGTCGTCCGGAGCATCACGGCACGGCTTACCGCGATGCCGCTGCGAATACCGCGCAGCCGCCGCTCGCTGATCCAGACCAGCGGCAGCACAAAGGCAATGACAAAGGGATAAACGTCTGCCGTCACCTCCCCCATTTGTTTCAGTAGCATCGCTTCTGAAAACAAGAACAGGTCAAAGGCAAAGGCGGCACCGAACCCGATTAGCATGTGCTTGATCGCCCAGCGCGCCGGCGACGGCGCCAGTGTCAGCAGGTTCTCCAGCAGCAAAAGGCCAATCACTGCCAAGCAAAGCCGCCCCATGGTACCGTTGTCGAGCGGCTCATAAATTGGCCCCGCGACGTCGGCGGCTATCGCGAGCGCCGCCGTCAACAGTGCCACACCGGATGCAATCGCCATCGGCGTGCGTCCCTGGCCGCGAATTTTGCTCCCAGTTTCCGGGTCGATTCGGGCGCCACCCCACAACGATAGAATCCGCTCGATCAGCCACATCCACGCCCACAGCCGCACGACACCCGTCACCGACAACACACCGACAGGCAAAGGGAAAACGGCACTGTCCCACAGGTTAGCCACCGCCCAGACCACGGTCGAGCCCGCGGCCAGCGCAAACGCGCCGCGGCGGCGGCCGGGACGGCCGATCAGGGTCAACAGCCAAGCGAGATAGCCGAAGCCGATCAGGACCAGAAGATATGCAGTTGCGCCCATTTCCCCTGCCATCAATTCATCAAAGGGTGCCATGGCAAGGCAGCGACGCCGCCATGACCGCGTTCCGGCGCCCCGCCCCTAGCGCGCACCTTCCGCGAACAGGACGATCCTGACGGTTTGCATAATGATAATGATATCAAACACCAAGCTTTGATGCTTGATATAATACAGGTCGTATTTGAGCTTCTCCCGAGCGTCCTCGACAGAGGCACCATACGGGTAATTGATTTGCGCCCAACCGGTGATCCCGGGTTTCACCCGGTGCCGTTCGGTGTAATAGGGAATTTCCGCGGCCAGCTGGTCGACAAACACCGGGCGCTCTGGCCGCGGACCGACAAAGCTCATGTCGCCTTTCAAAACATTGATTGCCTGGGGAATTTCATCGATCCGCGCCTTGCGGATGATCGCACCGACCCGCGTCACGCGCGCATCGCCAGACTTGGCCCACTGCGCCTTGCCGTCTTTCTCCGCATTTTGCACCATGCTGCGGAATTTCAGAATGCTGTACGGCTCTCCATTCAGACCGACCCGCGTTTGCCGGTAGAATATCGGACCGGACGAATCCAGTTTAATCAGAACCGCGGTCAACAATAGGACCGGCGCGAACAGAATCAGAAGGCTGGCTGATACGGCGATATCCAATCCCCGTTTGCAAACCTGCCCCAAACGGCCGATCCGGAAGCCGTCCTCGAACACCAGCCAACTGGTGCGCAAGCCTTCCAGATCGATCTTGCCGGTTTCCCGCTCGATGAAAGCGCTGGCGTCATGCACCTTGATCCCCCGCATGCGGCACTCGAGCAGTTCGTCCATGGGCATCTGGCCGCGTTGATCGTCCAGCGCAACGACCACCTGGTCGACATTCGACTTGATGGCGAAATCCGCCAGCGATTGCGGACGCGCCATGGTCCGCGCCGCTGGTACCTCCGGATGCAGTTCGTCGCCGCTGCGAAGCTCGACAAAGCGATAGAGCCGGCCCAGCTTGTCGCCACTCAACGCCTCCCAGACCCGGCGCGCATGGGTGCCAGTGCCCAAAACCAAAGCGCGAGACCGCAATACCGGCATGGCCGTCAAATGGCGAATGCCAAGACGGCCGAGCAAAATCAGTGGAAAGGCTGCAGCCTCCGCCAATATCAGCTGGCGTGCGGTGACATGATCGGAAATGCCCACCACCGTCAGACCAAGAATCGCAACCGCCCCCAGAACGGCAACGGCCAGCAGCCGCTGGGTCACGTTCCGCGGTGATTGGAGAATGTCGATGTTATAGGTGCCCAGGGCAACCATCGACAGGAACAACAACAGGGCCGGAACCACAGCCGCCTCGAAAAACAGGCCGACAGACAAGGGGGCGACGCTGCCAAGCGGCAGGGTAATTGCGACCGCAAAGAAAGCGGCCACAAAAATCGCCGCCTCCAGGACGCAGAGGAACACTGTCATACGCCTAATGTGATGGCCAAACACCTGCACGAAGCCGCCTCCCAAAGTGCCCAACAAATCCGCGATTTATGCAACCGATGATATCAAACGGCGGGAAGGGCCACCTTTATCAACGGCGCTTTACACCCGCCCCCTTATTTATCACATCTGGCAAATTTGATGCAAATTCAATCGGGCACACCAATGCATTTGCGACAAATCTGCCATATTTGTTCCTAAATATGTATTACTTTTACCGTAAAATTTTCAAATTTATTGGAAAATTTCTTGTAAATTACCCACAATACTCGTGTCTATATTTCATAATCAATGAGCGAAAAGGAGACGGAACGGCAGATATACGCCAGCCCAGGCATGGCTGCCTGCCCGAAAATTGCCTTGCAGGGACCAGCACAACCTTAGCGATTATTTGTCAAAACCCGGTAAAAGATTGATTAGCATGTGAATTTTAAGAATTCATTACGGCACGCACTGATTATGTACCGCCGGCGGTCATCCACCGGCACCCGAGATCGCACCCCAAGCACAAAATTGAAATTCCAACGCCCTATTGACCGCTTGCGACCAAAGGTGCAACGCCTTTCTTGATATAGGTCAAGCTGAAGTGTGCAACACCCCCATACTGTTTTTCTGAATGTTCCAAGCCAGTGGAGGCGCATATGGCACCAGCCGCGCGAACACCCTCAGGGCGCGAGTTCTCGGACGTTATCGCCGGGATCGGGCTCATACTCGGGGCCTTGATCGGCCTTGCCCTAGCCGCAAGAGCGACAGATGGCATCTTCGCCTTTCACGCCTGGATTTTGATCCTGGGCTGTGTTGTCGGCGTTATCGCGATCGCCAACAATGCCAGCGAAATCGCAGCCGGCCGGCGCCAGCCCGCCGACGGCTCATCTTATAATGAGTTGGTGGTCAAAGCGTGCGTCATCGCCGCCATGGTTTGGGGCATCGCCGGTTTCCTGGTCGGCGATATCATCGCTTGGCAGCTGGCATTTCCGGCGCTGAACTTCGACTGGCCATACACGACATTTTCGCGCCTGCGCCCGCTACACACCTCGGCAGTCATATTCGCGTTTGGCGGCAACGTGCTGATCGGCACCTCTTTCTACGTGGTGCAGCGCACCTGCCGGGTGCGGCTGGCAGGCCATTGGGCGCCTTGGTTCGTGTTCTGGGGCTACAACCTGTTCATCGTGATTGCCGGCACGGGCTATCTGTTCGGTGTGACGCAAAGCAAGGAGTATGCGGAGCCTGAATGGTATGCTGATCTTTGGCTCGCTGTTGTCTGGGTTGTGTATTTTCTGGTGTTCCTTGGCACGCTCATGAAACGGCGTGAGCCGCACATTTACGTCGCGAACTGGTTTTATTTGGCATTCATTGTCACAATTGCGATGCTGCACATCGTGAACAACATCACTATCCCGGTGACGTTTGCCGGCTCCAAAAGCTACATTGCCTGGTCCGGTGTGCAGGATGCGATGATTCAGTGGTGGTATGGCCACAACGCGGTTGGCTTCTTCCTAACCGCCGGCTTCCTCGGCATCATGTACTACTTTGTGCCGAAGGCGGTGAACCGTCCGATCTATTCCTACCGGCTGTCGATCGTGCACTTCTGGGCGCTGATTTTCCTCTACATCTGGGCCGGTCCGCACCACCTGCACTACACCGCCCTGCCGGATTGGGCGCAGACCCTGGGCATGACCTTTAGCGTCATGCTGTGGATGCCGAGTTGGGGTGGCATGATCAACGGCCTGATGACGCTGTCCGGCGCCTGGGACAAGCTGCGTACTGATCCGGTCGTCCGCATGCTGGTGGTTTCGGTCGCATTCTACGGCATGAGCACGTTCGAGGGGCCGCTGATGAGCGTGAAGGCGGTCAATGCCCTCAGCCACTACACCGACTGGACCATTGGCCACGTGCATTCCGGCGCGCTCGGCTGGGTCGGCTTCGTCAGCTTCGGCGCGATCTATTGCCTGGTACCCTGGCTTTGGAAACGGGAGCGGCTGTATTCCGCCGCCCTGGTGGAATGGCACTTCTGGATCGCCACCATCGGCATCGTGCTTTACATCTCGTCGATGTGGGTGTCCGGCATCATGCAGGGCCTGATGTGGCGCGCCTACGACTCGCTGGGCTTCCTAGAGTACAGCTTCGTCGAAACCGTCGAGGCCATGCATCCGATGTACATCATCCGCGCATTCGGCGGCCTCCTGTTCCTGATCGGAGCGCTGATCATGGCTTACAACCTCTGGCGCACCGTCCGGGGCGACGTGCGCGAGAAGGAGACGGTGGTGACACCGGCTCCGCAAATTTCCTCTGTCCCGGCGGAGTAAGCGCACATGTTCGAGAAACACGCTTTTCTGGAGCGAAACTCGCTCCTTCTCACCGTGTGCGTGCTGGTGGTCGTAGCCATTGGCGGCATCGTCGAGATCGTCCCGCTGTTCTATCTGAAGAGCACGATCGAAAAGGTGCAGGGCATGCGGCCCTATACCCCGCTGGAACTGGCCGGGCGCGATATCTACGTCAGGGAAGGCTGCTACACGTGTCACAGCCAAATGGTTCGTGCGTTGCGCGATGAGGTGGAGCGCTACGGACACTACAGTCTGGCGGCGGAAAGTATGTACGACCATCCGTTTCAATGGGGTTCGAAGCGCACAGGCCCGGATCTGGCCCGCGTCGGCGGCAAGTATTCGGATGAATGGCATGTCCTCCACCTGAAGAACCCGCGGGCGGTTGTGCCCGAGTCGATCATGCCGGGCTACCCCTGGCTGGCCGAAAACCGGGTGGAAACCAAACTGATCCGCCAGCAGTTGGAAGCGAACCGCGCGGTCGGTGTGCCCTATGACGACGCCATGATCGAAAATGCGCTGGCGGATATGCGCGCACAGGCAAATCCGGATGCGGATGGTGTGGGGGACCTGCAGGACCGCTACCCCAAGGCTCAGGTCCGCATATTCGACGGAAATCCGGACAAGCTAACCGAGATGGACGCCCTGGTCGCCTATCTCCAGATGCTGGGCACATTGGTCGAATTCGCCGATTACGACGCCGAAGCGAACGCGCGCTAGGGAGAGGTAATCATGGATTACGAAAGCTTACGGGCATTCAGCGGTACGCTGGGGCTGATCATCTTCGTCAGCCTATTTGCCGGCGTTCTCGTCTACGCGCTATGGCCGAGGAATAAGTCGAAGTTCGACCATGCCGCCCACATTCCATTGAATGACGACGACGATATTAATGACGATGTCAAGGATGAGAAACTCACCCGTGGAGGCTGCCGTGGCTGATAATAAGCGCACAGACGATGTTACCGGCTACGAAACCACTGGGCATGAGTGGGACGGCATCGAAGAACTGAACCGGCCGCTGCCGAAATGGTGGCTCTATACTTTCTATGCATGCATCATCTGGTCGATTGGATATTACTTCTTTTATCCTTCGATCCCTTTGGTCAACGACTATACCCGCGGCCTTCTCGGCTACTCGCAGCGGGAAAGCGTGGCCCAGCAGATTGCCGCGGCGCAGGAGGCAAAAAGCCATTGGCACGATCAGATTGCGGAAAAAAGCCTGGAGGCAATCCAGGCCGATCCCGAGCTGATGCGGTTTGCCGTGGCCGGCGGTCAGGCGGCGTTCGGCGACAACTGTGCGCCCTGTCACGGCACAGGCGCGCAGGGCTTTGTCGGCTACCCGAACCTGAACGATGATGCCTGGCTATGGGGCGGTTCGCTGGAGGCGATCCATACGACGCTGCTTTATGGCATTCGGGCCGAAAACGACAATACCCGCCTGAACGACATGATGGCGTTTGGCCGCCTCCAGATCCTGGATCGCGCCCAGATCAATGACGTAACCGAATACGTTTTGGCGCTTTCGGATCAGGATCATGACGCAACGGCGGCAGAGCGGGGCGCCACGGTTTTCGAGGAGAACTGCGTTGCCTGCCATGGCGAGGGCGGCGTCGGCAATCAGGAACTGGGGGCACCGAACCTGACGGACGTCATTTGGCTGTATGGCAGTTCGCGCGAAGCCATCTATGAGACGGTCTACAACGGCCGCGCAGGCGTCATGCCGGCGTGGGAAACCCGGCTCGACCCCGTCACCATCAAACAACTTGCCATCTACGTACACTCGCTGGGCGGCGGCGAGTAGAAGGGCGGCGCGCGCGTGCTCGATACATACCAAACGGACTCTGTTGAACGGGCTGACGTTGAGGCGGTCAACGCCAAGGATCAGCGCGAACTCTACGTCGGGCGGCAAAAAATCCACCCGAAACGCGCGCGCGGTACCTTCCGCCAGATCAAGTGGATCGTCATGGCGGTCACGCTCGGCATCTATTATGGGGTGCCGTGGCTGCGCTGGGACCGCGGTCCGCACCTGCCGGACCAGGCGGTGCTGATCGACATCCCGGAACGCCGCTTTTTCTTCTTCTTCCTGGAGATCTGGCCGCAGGAGTTTTACTTCGTTGCCGGCCTGCTGATCCTCGCTGCTCTCATCCTGTTCCTGGCCACCTCGGTCGCGGGGCGGGTGTGGTGCGGCTATACCTGCCCGCAAACAGTCTGGACCGACCTGATGCTAGTGGTCGAACGGTGGGTGGAAGGCGATCGCGCAGCCCGGCTGCGCCTGGATAAGGCGCCGATGGATGCATCCAAGCTGCGCAAGCGCGTTACCAAACACGGCCTCTGGCTGCTGATCGCGATGCTGACTGGCGGCGCCTGGGTGTTCTATTTTGGCGACGCGCCAACCCTGGCGGTCGATCTGGTGACGGGCGATGCCCCGATCGTTGCCTACACCACCATCGCAATCTTGACCGCAACGACCTACCTGCTGGGTGGCTTGGCGCGGGAGCAGGTCTGCACCTACATGTGTCCCTGGCCGCGCATCCAAGGCGCCATGATCGACGATGAGAGCCTGATGGTTTCCTACCGCGATTGGCGGGGGGAGCCGCGCGGGCATAAGCGGCGGGAAGAAAGCTGGGAGGGCCGCGGCGACTGCATCGATTGCAAGCAGTGCGTCGTCGTCTGCCCGATGGGCATCGACATCCGCGAAGGCCCGCAATTGGAATGCATCAACTGCGCGCTGTGCATCGACGCCTGCAACGAGGTTATGGGCAAGGTCGGCCGGCCGCCGAACCTGATCGCTTATGACAGTTTCCGCGGCCTGGAAGCCGCGCAGCAAGGCCACCCGGAGAAAGCCGGCCGGCCTCGCCTGATCCGCCCACGCACCATCATTTATGTAAGCCTGATTACGGCCGTCAGCTTGGCCATGCTGATCGCGCTGCTGTTGCGCTCCGAACTGGAGGTCAACGTTCTGCGCGACCGCAACCCCCTGTTCGTCACTCTGGCCGATGGCAGCGTGCGTAACGGTTACACGCTGCATGTTCTGAACAAGACCCACCAGCCGATGGATGTTCAAATCGGCATTGAAGGACAACCGGAAGCCACCGTTTTGCTTCAGGACCAGCCGGCCGACCGTTTCACCCTGGACCCCGACGACCTCACCCGGGTGCGCGCATTCGTGATACTGCCGCCCCCCGCGGTCGAGGCGGCTATGGAGGCCGGCGACAGCGTCCTGGATATCCAATTCACCGCCACCAGCGCCAACGGGGAAAACCGGGTGCGCAACTCCACCACCTTCCGATTGCCGGAAAGCCGCTGACATGATCCGACAGATCGACGGCCGCCATGTCCTGTTCGGGCTGATTGCATTTTTCGCCGTGGTGTTCGCCGTCAACATCGTGTTCGTCGTCGTAGCGACCGATACTTTTACCGGGCTTTGGACCGAAGACCCGTACCGCAAAGGCCTCCAATACAACGAAACCATCGATGCCTACCATGCCCAGCAGGCCGCCGGCTGGCACTATGAGGTCAAACTTGCGGGCGAAGCGCTGCAGGTGCGGGTGCTGGACCGGCAGGGCAAGCCCGTGGACGCCCTGGCCCTCGAAGGCCGCATCGGCCGGCCGACCACCAATGCGTTCGACCAGCCGGTCCGCTTTGCATGGCAGGGGCCCGGCCTTTACACCACAGCAATGCCGGGGCTGGCGCCGGGGCAATGGGATGTTTCCCTGTCCGTTCAGCGCCCGGATACCCCCGATCAGCCCCCTTATAAGGTTACGGCTCGGCTATGGGTGAAACAGTAACCGCTCCGGACTGGGGCGAGACGGTTCTCACCGTCTCCAACATGCATTGCGGCGGCTGCGTGCGCGGTATTGAGCGCGCACTCGGAGAGACCGCCGGAGTGGCTGAGGCGCGGGCCAACCTGACCACCAAACGGGTGCGCGTGCGCTTCGACCCGGCCCGGATCGATGTGCAGGGCCTGGTAAAAGCCCTGGCCAGCACCGGCTTTCAGGCCGCCCGCTTCGACGGCGGATTGGACGCTGCTGACAGTGAACAGCGGCTGTTGCTGCGCAGCCTGAGCGTGGCCGGATTCGCCGCTGCTAACATCATGCTGCTGATGGTCGGCGTCTGGGCGGGGCTTGCCGGTGACATGGAATCCGTAACCCGCGATCTGTTCCACTGGATCGCCGCTGCCATCGCCCTGCCGACCGTTGCCTATTCCGGCCGCCCCTTCTTCCGCTCCGCCTGGAGCGCGCTGAGGGTCCGGCGTCTGAACATGGATGTACCGATCAGCCTTGCCGTACTGCTGGCCACCGGCATGTCGCTCTGGCAGACCTGGACGGGCGCAGAGGAAGCCTATTTCGATGCCGCCGTCATGCTCCTGTTCTTCCTGCTGATCGGCCGGTTTCTGGATGCGCGCGTGCGGGGCAAGGCGCGCGAGGCCGCCGGCAACCTGCTGGCCCTTTCCGCCACCGAGGCGACGGTGATCGACCAAGAGACCGGCGCTCATCACCGCATTCCCGCGGGCGAGGTTGCGGTCGGCGACCGGGTACTTGTGGCCAGCGGCGAGAAAATTCCGGTGGATGGCCGTATTCTGGAAGGCTCTACCCAGCTCGACACCGCCCTGGTCACCGGCGAGACCATGCCGGCCGCCGCCAAAGCAGGCGACACAGTCTATGCTGGCTGCGTAAACCTAGGCGGGGCGGTCACGATCGACGCCATATCCATGGCAGACGACAGCCTGCTGGCGGAAATCGCCCGGCTGATGGAAAACGCGCAACAGGGCCGCGCCCGGTTCGTGCGGCTGGCCGACCGGGCTGCGAAAATCTATGCGCCCCTGGTTCATACCCTGGGTGCCGCCACCTTTGCCGGCTGGATGATCTACGGCGCCGGGGTGGAACAATCGCTGATGACGGCCATTGCCGTGCTGATCATCACCTGTCCCTGTGCCCTGGGCCTTGCCGTGCCAGCCGTTCAGGTGGTGGCTGCCGGGCGGCTGATGCGCCGTGGCGTACTGGTGAAAACCGGCGCCGCGCTGGAGCGGTTCGCCGAAATCGACCGGGTCGTGTTCGACAAGACCGGCACCCTAACCTTTGGCCAGCCGTCGCTGCTCGCCCCCGAAAGCATCGCCGACGACGATCTGCGCTTGGCCGCCAGTCTTGCGGCGGTCAGCCGGCATCCGCTGTCCCAGGCAGTTGTCCGCGCCGCCGAGGAGCGCTTCGGAACCATTGGCGCCGCACCGGATGCCCTCGAAACCGCGGGCGCCGGCATTCAGGCCGGCAATGTGAAGATCGGGTCCGCCGCCTGGTGTGGCGTTACCGATGCGCCGCAACAGGATCAGACGGCGCTCTGGCTGGCTCGACCGGACGCAACCCCGGTCGCCTTCCACTTCCACGACCGCCTGCGGCCCGACGCCAAGGCCGCCATCGATACGCTGCGCGGCTGGGGCATGCGCACGGCCATTTTGTCTGGCGACGAACAGGGGCCGGTGGCAGCCGTGGCGGACGAACTTGGCGTGGACGAGGCGCATGCCCGGCTCAGCC
The DNA here is from genome assembly GCA_041687435.1 of Alphaproteobacteria bacterium. Classification (GTDB taxonomy): domain Bacteria; phylum Pseudomonadota; class Alphaproteobacteria; order Bin95; family Bin95; genus JACKII01. Next base: position 10,433 of record JAWLBX010000023.1, on the reverse strand, counting down.
CCAAGGACAAGATCGCCTATCTGGAGAATTGCAAGGCCAATGGTGTACGGGTGTTGATGGTCGGCGACGGCCTGAACGACGCGCCTGCCCTCGCAGCAGCCAACGCCTCTCTCTCCCCCGCGACGGCAGCCGATATCTCGCAAACGGCGGCGGACATGGTGTTTCAGGGCGCCTCCCTTTCGGCCGTGCCGGAGGCCATTGCGGTCGCGCAGGCTGCCCGCCGCCGCGTGTTCGAGAATTTTGGCCTGGCCGTGCTCTACAATTCCGTCAGCATACCGTTCGCAGTCATGGGCTATGTTACACCCTTGCTTGCAGCGGCAGTCATGTCCACATCATCCATATTGGTCACCATGAACGCGCTACGCCTGCGCGGGAGGTCGGCACCGTGAACGTCCTGATCATTTTGATTCCCATTGCCCTTCTCCTGGGCGGTCTGGGGCTCGCTGCCTTTCTTTGGAGCCTGAACAGCGGCCAGTACGAAGATCTTGATGGCGCCGCAGAACGTATTCTTTACGACGATCCGCACGACAAACGCCCGCACCTATAGGTGATTGCTCCCGGCCGGCTGCAATCCCGCCGGCCGGCAAGCGATTAGCCGGCAGAAGCTGCCGTCACGTCCAGCGGCGCGTTGATCGTGACACCGCGCGGCAGGTTGATCCCAAGCGGCCGACCGGTCGCCGGGTCGGAACCGTAGCGGGCGTAGAGGGGCTCCGGCAGGGTCCAGCCATCCGGAACAGTCAGCCACAATCGGTAGAGGTGGCGCTTGCGCTCCGGCTCCGGCCAATCCTCGTATTCGGTGCGGGTGTGCAGCGTGACCAAATTATTGACCAGTTGAATGTCGCCCGGTCGAAAATCCATGTCCAGCTTCAGCCGCGGGCTGTAGGCAATGTCATCGACCAGATCCATCGCCTCAATCTGGCAGTCTGTCAGGCGCGGCACGCCCGGATGCCGCTGGCAGCTATGGATAAAGCGGCGGACATAGGAAACCGCCATGCGCTTCCCCGTCGGCATGAACACTGGCATCATGTACCAGGGCTTCTGCCCTGGCGCCTCCTCCCCGCGGCGGTCCCGGCAGAAGGGTTCGGTTAGCACCGCCGCCAGATCGGGGCGGCGGTCGACAATCTCGTTCCAAATGGTTGCAGCGCTGACGACGCTGGAGCGCCCGCCAGACCGGGCTGGTCTCAGGCATAGTAGGCCCACCACCTCCGCCCCGATATCGGTATGGAACGGCAGGTTGGCCGCCGATTGATAGCCGCGCTGGTTTGGGTTGTCGGCGTCGCCACCGATATCCTTCACATGGCCCAAAACGTGCCCCGCGGGGTTTTGAACCACCGCCCGGCCGATACGCAGGCCGATGGCCCAGTAGGCGCGGGCGATCATGTCCTTCGGCCAGCGGTCGACCGGCAAGCCACGGATCAGCGAAAATCCGCGACCATCGACCACCGCATTGCGCACCTGCCGCAGGACAGGGTCGAGCCCCGGCAGCGGCAGGTCCTGACGGCGCAGGTTGGCAATGTCACGCCCCTGCGTTTGCTTCGCTGCGCGCTCCAACTCCGCAATCTGGTCGTCTTCCAGTTCCAGAATCCAGTTGCCGCGCCTCGCAAGATCGGCACCGTACCAAGCGGCCTCGCCGGAAAACTTTTGAAAGTCAGCCATGGCAAATCTCCCTGAATGCCAGGATGAAAATAGCGCATCCCACTGCGCGAGGCCATTGGCGCAACGCTCCGACGCTGGCTAGACTGCGGGAAACCAACCAGGAGGACTCCCAAGCCATGCGGCAGATCAGGATCGGCGACATCACTATCGACGCAGTCATCGAGCGCGAAGGGCCGTGGCGCAAGCCGGCCGACTTTTTCCCGGCCTTCGATCAGGCCACCTTCGATGCGCATGTGCCCAGCATGGAGCCGGAGGTCTACGACCCCGCCACCGGCCTGCTGATGATGACCTACCAAACCTTTGTCGTCCGCACGCCTCACCACACCATCCTGGTCGATACCTGCACCGGCGAACACAAAGACCTGCCGGCCCCGTTCGACTTCCCCGGCAAGGAGCGCTGGCGGGAGGAATTGTTCCGGCTGGGCATCCAGTTCGAGGACATCGACTACGTCTTCTGCACCCATCTGCACGTCGACCATACCGGCTGGAATACGACACTGAAGGACGGCCGCTGGGTTCCGACCTTCCCCAATGCCAAGTACATTTTCCACAAGGCCGAATACGCGATCTGGGAGGAGGAGTACAAACAGGGCCGCGACCCCTATGGTTGCATCTTCCGGTTCAACTGCCTGCCGATCGTCGAGGCCGGCCAGGCCTTGCTGGTGGATGACGACTATGCGTTGGACGATCTGGTAACGCTGACACCGACCCCCGGCCACTCACCGCACCACTGCTGCGTGAACCTGCACTCGCAGGGCCAAAAGGCGGTCGTGACAGGCGACATGATGCACCATGCCATCCAGTGCCGCGAGCCGGCCTGGGCCGCCGCACCGGACTGGAACCCTGAAGAAGGCATCCGCTCCCGCAAGACCTTCCTGGCCTCAGTGGCGGACACAGGCACCCTGCTGCTGCCGATCCACTTTGCCGCCCCGACCGTCGGCCTCGTCACTGCAGACGGGCAGGAGCGCTTCCACTATCGGTTCAAACGGGATCTCTAGCCTGAGCGGAAACAACGCCACTTAAACTCGAACCCGGCAACGCTTACTGCCGGGTTCGTCCTTTCCGGACACGCAACCATAATTTACATTGGGTAGCATCGGACCCATCATGCGGAGAACTGCCCATGCAACGCATCCTCCTCACCGGCGCTGCCGGGTCTATCGGCAGTTTCCTGCGGCGGGAATTGGCCGGGGTCTATCCGGAATTGATCCTGGCCGACATCCAGCCGGTCACGGACCTCGGCTCCGGCGAAACATTTTTGCCGCTCGACATAACGGACGCCAACGCCTTCACCGCTGCGTGCGAAGGGGCGGACGGCATTTTGCACTTTGCCGGCCAGTCGGGCGAAGCGCCGTGGGAGGATATCCGCGCAAAGAATATCGATGGCGTCTACAACCTGTTTGAGGCCGCGCGCATCCAGAGGGTCAAGCGGGTGTGCTTCGCCACCTCCAATCACGCAGTCGGCTATTACCAGCGCGGCGAGCGGGTGAACCCGGACATGAAAGTGCTACCGGATAGCCGCTATGGCGTCTCCAAGGCATTCGGCGAGGCGCTCGGCGCGCTCTATGCAATGAAACATGGCATCGGCGTGTTCATGATGCGCATCGGCAATGTGTCGGAAACGCCGGTGGACCGGCGGCGGCTTTCGATCTGGATCAGCCCGCGCGACATGGCCCAGCTTTGCCGCATCGGGCTGGAGAATCCGGAAATCCGGTACGAGATAGTCTTTGGCGTCTCCGATAACGACCGCACGTTCTACGACAATGCCAACGCCTATCGCCTCGGCTACAAGCCCCAAGATTGCTCGGAGGATTACGCGGCGAAAGTTCTGGCCGCAGACCTGCTGACTGACCCGGACAACCCCGCAGAAATTTATCAGGGCGGCACATTCGTCACTGCCCGCTGACAAAGGAACCGGTCATGAAAACCAACGCTGCAGCGGGGCTGGCCATTCTGCTCCTGGCGGACCCGGTACGGGCGGAAACCCTGCTGGAGCGGTATGCCGCCGGTGTCGCAGACGCCGCTGTTGATCTAAGAAGATGCTATTATTTTAAGAGTATATGCTCTTCCTCCATACCTTCTCTGGAAGGTATATTCAGCCAAAAATTCAGAATCTGTTTTTTTATTAACTTTTATTTTAGCAAATGCATGCCGCGATACGTTTGAAGATGCCATTTCTTCATAAATATCGTCAACCTTATGAACAAAAGTTCGTTTGCTCAACGTGCCATTAGTGTTTGTCAACACCATGAACAATTTATTACCCTTTTCGGTGATTGTGATCGGACCACCGATACTTTCCCAACTCCAGCCACCGGTCCACGTCTGGGCAGTTAGGTCCGTGGACACCGCAGTGTCACTTGCAGCACTGCTCACTACCTTATTCCCCCCAGTGGTAGCCGAATTGCATCCACCAACCGCTGTGACCAATAAGATCAGAGCGAAAAATTGCATAATATTTTTCATAAACCTGCTCCCATTTGCATATGTTATTTGATGATACCTTTGCACCGACGGAAACAAAACACATAAAAATACCGAGGATAGAGATTTTTGGTCCATGAGGCTTGTACATGGGGTATTGGCCTTCAAATGGATGCTTTTCTCCGAGTGCCTGATCCTGCGGTTTTATAATACAATCCTGAACTGGCATGGAAGGAAGCACTATGTGACAAGTCCATCATGCCAGTGCGACACCAACCATGCAATATTGCGAGCCGAATTGACCCCAAGAAAGCCCGGCCTGCCCCTTCAGCCTCGTCCGTGCCGGGCCTCGCGATGGAATATGTAAAGGCCGGCGGCTATGACAATGGCGGCACCGATAAAGGTTTCCGTTCGCGGAACCGTGCCAAACATCAGGTAGCCGTAAAGCGATGCCCAGACCAGCATGACATAGCGGAACGGCGCGATCACCACCGTCTCACCATGCATGAAGGCATAGATCAACAGGTATTGCGCCACGCCTTGCAACGTACCGGCGCCGGCGAAAATCAACACGCCATACCAATCCGGCGTAACCCAGCCCAGCGGCAGCAGAGCGATGCCGACACCCGCCATGACGAAATTGGTGAACAGCATCATCGCGTTCGCCGTATCCGTTCTGGCAAGTTGGCGGGTGAGCAGGTCGCTGGCGGTCAGCAGGATCGGCACCAGTAGCCCTAGCATCAGCGCGAACAGCGGCACCTCGCCACTGGGACGGACAATCAGCAGTGTACCGCAAAAGCCAACAGCCACGGCGGCACGGCGGCGCCACCCCACTTTCTCGCCAAGGAAGTAGGGGGCAACGGCGGTCAGGATCAGGGGCGAGACGAACAGCAGCGCCGTCAAATCCGCCAGTGGCGCATCCTTCAGCGCGATGATGAAGGCCAGCGATGTGCCCGCCACCATCAGGCCGCGCAATGTCTGCCCCCGCCAATTGCGGATGCGGACGGACGCCACGCCGCCACGCAGCCAAACCATCACGGCAATGGAGATCAGCACGAACACGGACCGGAAGCAAAGGATCTGCCCCGGCGGATATGTGCCGGTCAGCACCTTGGACAGTGCATCGGTAAACGCGAAAATCGCGCCGGATGCCAGGATATAGAGAATCCCACGAAGCTGACCCGCCACGGGAGTCGCTGGCTCACTCCCGGCCATGCCGGACCTCTCGGTAGAATATATAAAGACCGGCGGCACAAACGATGCTGGCGCCTATAACCGTTTCCCACCTGGGAATGGCATCGAAGAACAGCCAGCCATAGAGCGTAGCCCAAAGCAGAAGAAAATAGCGGAACGGCGCAACCACCACCGCCTCGCCATAGATGAAGGCATAGACCAGGAAGAACTGCGCCACACCTTGCAAGGTGCCGGTCAGGGCGAACAGGCCAAGGCCCTGCCATGTGGGCATCACCCAGCCGAAAGGCAGGCTCACCAACCCGCCGATCATCACGCAAAGCGTCGAGCAGATCATCATGCCGGTTGCGGTATCGGTCATCGACAGGCGGCGCGTGATGATATCGCGGATGCTCATGGTGAGCGGCATGGTGCAGGCCAGCAGCAACGGCCAAAGGGCGACGTCGCCGCTGGGCCGAATGATGAGCAAAGAACCGGCAAAGCCCACGCCGACAGCGGTCCAGCGCCGCCAGCCCACCCTTTCGCTCAGGAAATACGGAGCCATCGCCGTCAGGACGAGCGGCGAGATGAACATCAGCGCGGTCAGATCGGCGAGCGGCAGATGTTTCAGGGCCACAACGAAAATATAGGAGGTTCCGGCCAGCAGCGCGCCGCGCGCCCATTGCAGCCGCCAGTTGACAATCCGCACCCGCCGCCAGCCGCCCTGGGCCAGCACCATCACCACAATGGAAACGAACACGAATACAGACCGGAAGAACAGGATCTCGCCCGGCGGATAGGTACCGGTCAACACCTTCGACAGCGCGTCGGTCAGCCCGAAAATGCCGTTCGACACGACGATGAACAGAATGCCCTTCATTTGGGCGGAGGCACTGGGAGCGGGGGTCATGTGGCGGAGCGGCTATGCGGAGGCCGGAACGGTCCGCTTATGACGAACCTCGCGGAAGAAGATGTAAAGGCCGGATGCGATGATGATGGCAGCACCGACCAGCGTGCGCTCACCCGGAACATGGTCGAACAGAATGAAGCCATAGATTGTTGCCCAAATCAGAATGAAGTAGCGGAACGGCGCGACCACGGCGGCCTCACCCAGGGTGAAGGCATAGACCTGAAAATACATGCCAACGCCCAGCAGCAGACCGGTCACGACCAGCAGGACAAGCCCCTCCCCGTCCGGCGTCACCCAGGCAAAGGGCAGGCTCAGCGTGCTGGCGATGAGAAGACAGGTGGTGGTGACGACCATCATCGAATCCGGCGTATCCGTCCGCGACAGCTGCCGCGTGATGATATCGCGGATACTGCCAAGCGTCGGCACGACCAGCGCCAGCAGCATTGGCCAAGTTTCCTCGAAATCGCCAGTCGGGTTGACGATGAGAAGCGTACCCCCGAAGCCAACCCCAACCGCCGCATAACGCCGCCAGCCCACCTGCTCGCCCAGCATGTAGGGCGCCATCAGTGTGACCAGGATCGGCGAGACGAACAGCAGCGCCATGAGGTCCGCGAGTGCCAAGTATTTAAGGACCGTGACGAAGATGAACGAATTGATGACGAAAATCGCACCGCGGATCAGCTGCCGCCGCCAATCGTGAACACGCAACTGACCGCGCAGCCGCCCACGCCGCAGCCGCACGCCCAGCACCGTCGCGCCGACAATGCAGATGGACTGAAAGAACAGGATTTCGCCGGTCGGATAAGTGGCGGTCAGGAGTTTTGACATGGCATCCGACGAACCGAAAGCGGCACCGGACGCGATGAGGCAGAGAATGCCTTTGGCCTGGTCCGACACACCTGCCACCTGCCGCATATTTGCCGCCCTTCGGTTGGCGCCACACTCGGCGCTGGCATCCCGGCACAATCCGGGATTACCATGATGGCAACACTAACGAGACGAAGGAAGCGCTCTCATGCACAAATGGATCGATCATGTCGTCGTCCGGGTGGAAAACCTGGACGAAGCGATTGAGCACTATACCCAGCGGCTGGGGTTCACCGTCACCGAACCGGCAGAGGAACAGCCGGAGTTGGGACTGCGGCGGGCAATTCTCGGCCTTGGCTCTTCCGGCACCTTCATTGAGCTTTGTGAGCCGTTTGGCGAGAACAGCGACATTCGCGCCTCGCTGGAGAAACGTGGCGAGGGCGTGCACCTAGTTGCGCTGGCCGTGCCGGACCTGGAAGCCGCCAAGGCGGACATGAAAGCCCGCGGCGCGCGGGTGATCGAGGCCGGTCAGCAGGTGTTCCTGCACCCGAAGGAAGGCCATGGCGTGATGTACCAGCTTATCGAGCGGAAATAGTCGCCGCCACCGCCTCCCGGCGCAGCAGCCGGCGCAACGCCAAAAGACCGAGCGCCGGCCCTGGCGCCAGCAGGATCAGCACCCAGGCCGCGCCCAGATCGTCGAACGTGCGGTTCAGCAGTTGGATGCTGACGATGGAGATCGAAAAACCGACGCAGTTGGCAATGGTCAGCGCAGAACCGACCAGCGCCGGCGGCGCAAACCGCGCATTCAACGTGGAAAACTGCGGCGAGTCCCCGGCCACCATCAGCCCCCAGAACAGCAGGAAGGGCAGAAAGATTTCCGGCGGCGCAAAGAACAGAAGCGGCGAAGCCAGGCAGCACAGCCCGGACGCCATCAATTGCACCGCCGCCACCGGCGCACTGCCGAGCCGGGGCGAAAGCACGCCGCCCGCCACACAGCTTAGGACGCTCATGGCGATGATTGCCGCGGTCCATAGCGAAATGTCCAGCATCAGACCGTGCAGCGCGGCATAGCCTGCCAGAACAGCCGGCACGAATGCCCAGAAGGCATACAGTTCCCACATATGGCCGAAATAGCCGAAGGCGGAACCACGGAAATCGGGGCTGCGGAACACGGTGAGCAGCGCTTTTGGGTCGAACGCCGCGCCGGCCCGCAGAAACGGCCCATCCGGCACGGTCAGCAGCATCAGCAATCCGCCGCAGCCGGCAAACACCGAAACCGCCAGCGTCACCTCTTGCCAGGGCAGGCTTTGGCCGAGGCCGCGGATCAGGTGCGGCAACGCCGTGCCACCCACCAGCGCGCCGACCAGATAGCCGAGCGCGCGGCCCAGATCCTTGTCATACCAACCGGAAGCAATCTTCATGCCGACCGGATAGATTCCCGCCAGGAAAAACCCGGTGGCGAAGCGCAAAGCCAGTAGGGCGGGCAAGGCCTGGTCCAGCAGCACCGCGGCGCCGTTCGCGCCTGCGCCAAGGCAAGCACAGGCGAAGAATATCTTGCGTGGCGAGATGCGGTCGGCGATCGCGGTGAAAGCGAACACCAGCGTGCCGGTGATGAAGCCGAACTGCACGGCCGAGGTCAGATCGCCCAACGCCTCTGCCGGCAGGTGCCAATTGGCTTGCAGGTCCGGCAGGATGGCATTGCTGGAAAACCAGAGCGAAACACCGGCGAACTGCGACAAGGCAATTACCGGCAGAATATGGCGCGGGCGGCGGGACAGGACGGTTTCCTCGCTTGGAATGCGGAAACGGAATGCCATCCCACCTTGCCCGCACGGCGCGCGGCTGCCAATAGGCGCCGCGCCCGGTTTGGCGGAATCGCGCTATTGCGCCTTCGCGGCCTTTACCATGGCCGCGATCTCATCCTGAAGCGCGAGGCGCTGTTTTTTCAGGGCTTCCGCGTGCTCGTCCGAGGCCGGTTCGACTTCTGTCTCGATCCGGTGGATTGCGCGGTTCACCTCATGGTGCTGGTCCGCGAGCTTGGCAAAATGGGCGTTTTCCGCCTTCAGAGTGCGAATGATATCCGCATCGCCGGGAAACATTTCGGCGAGTTCGTGGGGGGTGTGGGTCATGACCTCTGTCCAATGGCGTGTGTACGGGGCTGAATATGGCCGCCCCCGGCCTCGCCCATCTTGACCGGGATCAAGGGTCGGGCGTCGAATGGGGGTGCATAAATCCGCGCCTCACGCCATACTAACGGCGAATGCGCACACCATGCGAAAGGACACCGCCAATGCCCGACACACTGGTTTCGCCCACAAGCCCATTGGAAACCGTCTCCGGACCACAGGCTTGGTATGGGCCGGATGTGACCGGCCTATCCGACTGGTCGTATACGCTGACCACGGCGGAAATTGGAGAAATCGAAGCCGCACTGGCAACGCTGCGCGGCCGGGAGATCCTAGCCATTGGCGAAGGTGATTTCCCCTTGCCGACCCTGGCGCCGCGGCTGGCCGAAATCCGGCGGGAGGTGCTGCATGGCCGCGGTTTCTTCCTGCTGCGCGGCCTGCCGATTGGCCGTTATGACATAGCGGATGCGGCCCGCATCTTCTGGGGCCTCGGCACCCATTGGGGCGAGGCGGTGAGCCAGAACGGCAAGGGCCATGTGCTGGGGCATGTGAAGGATTTGGGGCTGGACTACAACAGCCCGACCGCCCGCGGCTATCAGACCAGCGCCCGCCTGCCCTACCATACCGACAGCAGCGACCTCGTCGGCCTGCTCTGCCTGAAGAAGAGTAAGTCGGGCGGCCTGTCCTCCCTCGTTTCGACCACCACGGTTTATAACGAGATGGTGAAGCGGCGGCCGGACTTGGCGGCGGTATTGATGCAGCCGCTCTACCGCACCCGCTGGGGCGAGGTTCCGGAAGGCCGCAAGCCCTATTACGGCACGCCGCCCTTCTCGCTGGTCAATGGCCGGGTGATCTGCACCTATGTGCGCAGCGCCGTGCGCAAGGCGCAATTGATGGACGTGGTCCCGCGCCTCACGGACGAGCAGGTGGAGGCCATGGACCTGTTCGACGAACTGGCGAACGACCCGGCCCTGCACCTGGACATGGGCTTCGAGCCGGGCGACATCCAACTGGTCTGCAACCACTCCATCGCCCACTCCCGCACGGCGTACGAGGACTTCGCCGAGCCGGAAAAACGCCGGCACCTGCTGCGCCTTTGGCTGGCCTGTGCCGACGGCCCGGCTTTGCCCGAAGCCTTTACCGGTGAGCACCAGGGCCAGACCGCTAGCGGCCGGCCGGACGGCATCCGCGTGCCGGGGGTGGAATTGGTGGCGCCGTTAAGGGCGGAGGATTGAGGGGCTCTAGGCCGTACACTCATTAGCGATCATCGGGGATTCCCAAAGCTGGTCAAATCGGGTTCAAGCGTGCTTGAGGAGGATTGCCCATGGCACGTTACGATC
>JAWLBX010000022.1:0-56267 GCA_041687435.1 Alphaproteobacteria bacterium | reverse complement strand
CTGGCTGCGGCGGGTGTCATTTGCCTTCGCCATTTGCTGACCTTGCAAGGCATCCATGCGGCTGAGGCGCCCGACGCGGGTTTGGTCGAGCTCCACGGGCGCACGGTCGCCTTCGGTTGACTGGCTCAGATTCACGAGTTCCGCCTGACGTGCCAGCAGCGCGGCCCGCATTTCCTCAGAAAATGCATCGTCCATCATGGAATGGTACTTACCAAAGTCGTTTTGCCTGCTCCAGCACACGATCTGGCCCGTGGGCCGCATCAATCCGGTGCCAGGTAATGGGCCCCAGGTCATAGTCGGATTGGGCTTTTGCAACCTGCCCGCCCGCATCGGATGCGTCGCCGGTCCGGCCCTCAACGCGCTGCACCCGTGTCGGTTCCGGCGCATCCAGCCAGATGCCGGTAAAGGGAACGCCGAACCGCGCGGCCAGGGCGTTGCCGGCAAAGCGCTCGCCCGCTTGGGCGAACACCGCGTCCAGCACGACGCTGTGGCCGGCGGTCAATGCCTGTGCTGCCGCCTCCATCAGCCGGTCATAGGTTTTGGCGGAGGCCGCCGGGGTATAGGCGTCGCTTGGCAATCGTTCCAGCGGCCCAAGGCCGGCCCAGGCCTTGCGCAGGACGTCGGAGCGCAGCCAGCGCGAACCTGGGGCAGGGTCGCACAGAGGAGCCAGCCGGCCGGCCAGTGTGGATTTTCCAGAGCCGGAAAGGCCGCCAACAACGGTAAGCCGCGGACTGGCGGGCCGCAGATAGCCCAATGCCTGATCGAGATAGGCGACCGCATCGCGGCGCATGGCTTCCGCCTTGCCGGCCCCATCCTGGACCGCAGCCATGTGTGCGCCGATTTCCGCCCGTATTCCGGCGCGCAGGGCCAAGAACAGCGGCAGCAGGGCAAGCCCGGACTCATCCGGCCAGCCGGCGGCGGTGCGGCGGTCCAGATAGGTGTTGAGCGCCAGATTGGCCAGCCCGCGCTCGCCGCGGGCCTCCAGATCCATCAGCAGAAAGGCCAGATCGTACAGTACGTCGATGCGGGCAAAGTCAGCGTTGAATTCGATGGCATCGAACAGGGTCGGCTCGCCATCCAGCAGGCAGATATTGCGCAAATGCAGGTCGCCGTGACAGTGCCGTTCCAGCCCCGCCGTGGCGCGGGAAAGGATGATGTGGCGCGCCGCAGCGTGGCGGGCCATCATCAGGGCTTCGAACGCATCGACCTTCGATGCATCCAGCACCTCAAGGTTCTGCCGCATTTCGCGCACCACGCCGGCAATGGCATCGGCAACGCGGGCGGGTGGGTCGGTTCGGTAATGGGGTTCGGCGTTCTGGTGAAAGGCCGCAACCTTCTCCGCAATCGTTGCGATGTGATCCGGGGTGAGGGCACCGGTGTTGGCGCAATCATCCAGTGTTGCCTCGAACCGGCGCATGACCAGCACATATTCCACTGCCTGCCCGTCATCCTCGCCCAGTTCGCCCAGCCGGAGATGACCGCCGGACGTTTCCACGATTGCCACAACCCCCAGGTAAAGCGACGGCGCCGTGCGGCGGTTGACCCGGCATTCTTCTGTCAGCGCTTCGTGCCGTTTTTCCAGAGTGGAAAAGTCCATAAAGGGAAAGCGCACCGCGCGCTTCACTTTGTAGACGGTATCGCCGGCGACAAACACCATGGCTCCGTGGGTGTCGATGCGCTTCGGCTGGGCGTCGTCATGGGTGGCGGGGTCGGCCAGCAAGGCAGCGACGGCGGATTGGTCTTGAACGATGAAATCTTCACTCATTCGTCTACTCTGGGCCTGCGCCTCAGCAAGATCAACCGGACGCTTCGGCACCCCCGCCATAGGGACAGCCCTCGATCTTGGCGCGGAACGCGGTTTCGCTGAAGCCATAGTTGACGCCGAAGCGTTTGATATCGAACAGGTCGATGGGGCCATCATTGGTCCCGCCGTAGGCGGCATAACACGCGGTATATCCCAGCCGGCGCGCCAGCTCGCGCCGTTGCGGCGTGATATCGGATCGCTTGCCAAAGCAGTAGGCGTAGGCAACATTCTGCACCCCGATTTCCCGGCGTACGCAGGCGAGTGACTCGGTCAGTTCGCGCTCCGCCGTCGCCTCGTCCACCTTGGCGATGTTCACATGGTTTACGGTGTGGGCGCCGATTTCGTGCCCATCTGCGTGCAGTTCACGGATCTGGTCCCATGTCATGTTCGGCAGGCCGCGGACATTCTTGTCTATATCGTGCTGAAATTCGCGGTCGGTATCGACGATGCCGGTGGAAACAAAGAAAGTTGCCGGCACGCCATGCTTGTTCAGTATCGGGCGGGCGTTGGTGTAGTTGTCCAGATAACCGTCGTCGAAGGTTACGGCAACGATAGGCCGGTCGCCGTGCCGGTCGATTTCGCCCCGCACTATGGCGTCGGCCCGGACCACTTGGTAATGCCGTTTGATCAGGGCCATTTGCCGGTCGAACTGTTCGGGGCCCAGCGTGACATTGTCCCTCAGCCGGGCATCCACGCGGTGATAGCAGAGGATGCTGATCCGCTGCGAACCGGCAGCGGCCAGCTTGCGGGTCTGTGCGGGCGCCTGGAACTGAATATAGGCCGCATAGGCTGTGCGTTTCGCGATTTCGCGTGGCGTGAGGGGCAGGCCGGCCATGCTTGCTGCCCCTAAACCTCGTAATACCAACGGTACCAATCGAGGAACCTGCTCACGCCGTCCTCGATGCTGGTAGACGGTTTGAAGCCGGTATCGGCGATTAACGGATCGACATTGGCATAGGTCGCCGGCACGTCGCCCGGCTGAATGGGCAACATGACCTTTTCGGCTTTTTTTCCGAGCTTCTCCTCAATGACCTGGATCAGGTACATGAGCTCGACCGGGTTGTTGTTGCCGATGTTCTGCAGACGGTAGGGGGCGGAGGAGGTGCCAGGATGCGGTGCATCGCTGGACCAATCCGGGTCTGGGCGGGCTGGGCGGTCGGTGATGCGGGTTACGCCTTCGACGATGTCGTCGATATAGGTGAAATCGCGCTGCATCCGGCCGTGATTGAACACATTGATCGGCTTGCCCGCCAGGATGGCGCGGGTAAACAGGAACATGGCCATGTCCGGCCGACCCCAGGGCCCATAGACGGTGAAAAAGCGCAGGCCCGTGGTCGGGATGCCGAACAGGTGGCTGTAGGTGTGCGCCATCAGCTCGTTCGATTTCTTCGAGGCGGCGTAAAGGCTGATCGGATGATCGACCGTGTCGCCGACGGAGAAGGGCAGGCGGGTGTTCAGGCCGTATACGCTGGAGGACGAGGCATAAACCAGATGTTCGATCTCATGCTTGCGCGCCTGTTCCAGGATGTTGGTAAAGCCGACAATGTTGCTGTCGATATAGGCCTGCGGGTTTTCCAGGCTGTAGCGCACGCCTGCCTGGGCCGCCAGGTTCACCACGACTCGCGGCTTGTGCCGGTCGAATACGGCGGCCAGTGCCTCCTTGTCCTCCAGCTTCACCCGGTGGTTGATGAAGCCCTTGTGATTGCCCAGCCGGTTCAGCCGGGCCTCTTTCAGGGTCGGGTCGTAGTAATCGTTGACGCAATCGACACCGATCACCTGCCGGCCTTCCTGCAGCAACCGCTCCGCCAAGTGAAAGCCGATGAAGCCGGCGGTGCCGGTGACGAGGTGGACGCCGTCGCTGGGGGTCGCTTCAAGCATCGTGCCGTTCCTTGCTATAGGCTCCAATAGGCCATGCCGTCTGGTATATCGGCGGTGTGCAACAGTGATTTGACGTCGACGATAACGCCGCCTGGTTTTACCATCCCGGTCAGTTCGGCGGCGGAGCTGTTGCGGTAGGCATCATGGGCGACCGCGATCACCAGACCGTCCAAATCCCGGAATTCATCCAGCGAAGCCAGCGATAACCCGAATTCATGATCGGCCTCCTTCGGGTCGGCCATCGGATCGTGCACGGCGACATTGACATGGAAATCGCGCAACTCGTTAACAATCCCGGGGACTTTCGAATTGCGCAGATCGGGCACATTTTCCTTGAACGTCAGCCCCAGAATGCCGACGCGGGCATCCCTGACGGCAATCCCCTGTCCGGCCAGCAGTTTGACCATGCGTTGGCCAAGATAGGCCGCCATGCTGTCATTGATCCGGCGCCCGGCCAATATCACTTCGGGATGGTAGCCGACCGATTGCGCCTTCGCGGTCAGGTAATACGGATCGACGCCGATGCAGTGGCCGCCGACCAATCCGGGCGTGAACGGCAGGAAATTCCACTTGGTGCCTGCAGCCGCCAGCACGTCCCGCGTGGGAATTCCGAGGCGGTCGAAAATCAGGGCCAATTCGTTCATCAACGCAATATTGAGGTCGCGTTGGGTGTTTTCGATGACCTTTGCCGCCTCCGCAACCTTGATGGAGGAGGCCCGGTGAATGCCAGCCGCGATAATTGCGCCATAGGTCGCCGCGACGCGATCCAGCGTCGCCGCGTCATCGCCCGAGACAACCTTTGTGATTTTTTCGATCGTGTGCAGTCTGTCGCCAGGATTGATCCGTTCCGGGGAATAGCCGAGGTGGAAATCCACACCCGCCGCGAGGCCGGACGTCTCGGCAAGAATCGGACCGCAGATCTCCTCCGTTACTCCAGGGTAGACGGTGGATTCGTAGACAACCACATCGCCAGGTTTTAGCGCAGATCCAACGGTGCGGCTCGCACCCTGTACCGCGCGAAGGTCCGGCTGGTTGTTGGCGTCGATTGGGGTTGGCACTGCGACGACGAAAAACGTGGCGTCCCGTAAATCCGCAGCATCGGCGCTAAAGCGAATACTGGAGGCTTTCAGGACTTCCACCTGACATTCGCCCGTCCAGTCATCGCCGGCCTGAAGCGCTTCCACGCGGCGGCGGTCGATGTCGAAGCCGATGGTGCCGGGAAACTTGCGGGCAAAGGCCAATGCCACGGGCAGGCCAACATATCCCAAGCCGATTACTGCGATGCGCTCAGCCATAGTCTTTTCCATCTCCCGGCTCAGGCGCGCTGCTGCGCCGCCGCTGCAACCTGTTCATACAACGCCACCTGACGGGCGATCGTATCATCCCAGCTATAGCCCTGGGCATAGGCACGCACGGCGGACGGTTCCGGCAGGCTGGCAAGCAGGTCGCGCAAGCTGCGGGCAATCGCTGCCGCCGTGCGTTCCGGCACGATCCGCCCCGCTACCGCGGCCGTTACGATCTCCGGAATGCCGCCGACATCGGTCGCCACCACTGGCGTGCCGCAAGCCATAGCCTCAAGCAGCACGTTCGGCCAGCCCTCCCGTTCAGAGGCCAACACCAACACATCCGCCGCGCTGTAGAGTGCTTTCAAATCATCCTGTGGCATGGTGCCGACCAGTTGGACGCGGTCGCCGATACCCAGATTGGCGGCCAGCGCTGCAAGCGCACCTTTCTCCGGGCCTTGCCCGGCAATCAGCAGGTGCGCATCGGGCAATTCTGCTACCGCCCGGATCACCAGGTCATGGCCTTTCGCCGGGATCAGATTGCCGACCGACAGGATGACGGAAGCGGCCCCGCTCGCCTTCTGCCGCCACGTGGCCCCATCGACCGGCCGGAATACTTGATCGTCGACGCCATTGCGCAGCACATGGATTCGCGCCGGGTCAAAGCCAAGCGCCTCCGCGCGCTCGCCCAACGCGGCGGAGACCGTAATCAGTTGGTCTATGTCATCCATGGCGGCTTCGATCTGAGCCTTTTGGGCCGGCAGGTCGGCAATAAGGTTAAGGTCGGTGCCGCGGCAGGATACCACCACCGGCTTGCCCAGCGCCTTGCCGAGCCGGGCCGCAGCCACGCCGTCCGGATAAAGATAATGGCAGTCAATCACGTCGAAATCCCAACCCGAGCGTTGCAGCCGCGCAACCTCGGCCCTGGCCGCTCGCAGATAGGCGCAGGGTTGCCATGTGGGGCGGCCCGGGATGGTCAGGAAGCGCGGGTGGGTGATAACAATGCCGTGCCGTTCCTCTTCCCGCGGCACCCTGGCGAAGCGCGCATAGCTGCCGAATATTTCCCAGGGCAATGGGAACCAAGGCACCGGCGCCACGACCCGCGCGGATACGCGCCCGGTTGCCACGATGCGGCGCAGACGGTTCTCGACGAACATGGCGTGGGTCGGCATGGCCGCGTTGGGGTACAGCGTTGTGAGGGTCAGCAAACGCATGGATGGGCGACAGCTCTCTAGGCGGGGTTTGGTCCCAGCCTCTCAACTTTTACGTCAGCAGCCTTTATGCGAGGTTTCGGGCTGTGCTGCCAGAGCCGCCTGCCAGTCGATTTGTCGCGTAGTGTCATCTGTTTAGCGCCGGTCGGCCGCAACAATATACTCCGCCACCAGCGCCGGGTTCTGCATCGGCAGGAAATGCGTGTAGTCCGGCAG
Organism: Alphaproteobacteria bacterium; assembly: GCA_041687435.1. Taxonomy (GTDB): domain Bacteria; phylum Pseudomonadota; class Alphaproteobacteria; order Bin95; family Bin95; genus JACKII01. The sequence continues at coordinate 49,875 of JAWLBX010000022.1, read as the reverse complement.
GTAAACATCCTCTGCCTGGCGGAACAGCTCCCACAACCGCTCCCACGTGGGGGAGCCTGCATAGTCGGTGCCGCCGATCTTCGGCAGTTCCCGCCGCTGCGCCCGCAGGATGGTGACCGGAGCCTCAATTTCTTTCAGCCGGTCGTGCAGACAGGCGCGCCAACTGTTCATGTAGACCGACGCTTCTACCAACGGTGGGCAGGCTAGGATAAAGCCTTCGCCGACAGGGTTCGGCAATACGCCATGGCGGCAATAATCCTCCAGCACCTGCGGTTGCCAGAGCGCATAGGGGTCGCGGTCATGCAGGCGCTCGTAAAGCGCCCGCCAGTCCGCCCATTCGTTGCGTCGGCGCGAGGCGGGGTGATCTGTGGCGCTGTGCATATCCGGATAGCGGTTCGTTCCATAAAATTCGGGTGAGTTTATGGTTGGATCGATCAGCACGAGGTGGCGGAACGCGCGCGGCCGCTTCAATGCCGCATGGCAGAGCGCCCAGCCGCCCATGGAGTGACCGCTCGCCAAAGCGCCTTCAAGCCCCAAGTGACCAACCATCTCTGCCAAATCATGCGCGAAATATTCCCAACGGTCGAACGGTCCAGCCTTCGAGGAACGTCCATGCCCGCGCAACTCCACCGCCAGGACGCGCCAATCGGACGGCAGGGCGTGCACCAGTTGATCCCAAACGCGGGCGTGAAAGCCGGTGGCATGCACCAGGAGTAATGCCGGCGCGTCGGGCTCGCCCGCCCAGTCGAAATAGGCGAGCGTGGCGCGGCCTCCCTGGAAGCGGCATTCGGTCGGTTCAGGGCGCATGCAAATGTGGCTCTTTCGGATCGCGGCGGAAGGGGGAGGGAGCAGGATGCGGCGCAATCGGCGGGAGATCAACGCCGGGCCGAAAGAAGTCAAGCCGCTTGCCCAACGGTCCGGCGCAGGACTAGCTTTCCTGTCAACGATCGAATTCGAGGAACAACGCCTATGACCGCCCGCCCCATCTCCTTTGGCTGGTTCCTGCCGACCAGCGGCGACAGCACCAATCTCGGCGATCCGAGCGCGCGCATTCCGCAAAGCCCCGAACTGTTCGATGAGATTGTCGAGGCGGTCGACAATGGCGGCTACCAATACATGCTGCTGCCGGTGAACGCCTTCTGCTGGGAGGCGACGGTGGTTTCTTCCTATTACGTTGCAAAGACGAAAAATCTGGCACCGTTGATCGCGCTGCGGTCGGGTTACATGAACCCGACCTTGGCGGCAAAAATGTTTGCTACACTGGATCAGATGAGCCGCGGGCGGCTTTGCATCAACCTGATTGCGGGCATCAACGACGATGATACCCGCGCCGATGGCGTGCTCGACACCAAAGAGGTCCGCTACGAGAAAATGGACGAGGAAGTCGAGATCATGAAGCGCCTGTGGGCATCGCAGGAGCCCATCGGTTACAAGGGCAAACATTATCAGGTCGATTCGGTAATGCAGCCGACCACATACCAGAAGCCGCATCCGCCGTTCTTCCTCGGCGGCGGATCGGAGCAGGCGCTGGAGATTTCGGCCAAGCATTCCACCGTGCATCTGTTTTGGGGCGACCGACCGGCCGGCATTGCCGAGAAGATCAAGGATATCCGCGGACGGGCGGAGAAGTACGGCCGTGCCGACCACATTCAGTTCGGCATGCGGCTACAGATCGTCTGTGAGGATACCGAAGCGGAGGCCTGGAATGCTGCGTACCGCCTGATTGATGGTGCGACGCGCTTCCAACTCGCCAATATGCGCGCTGGGCGTGATTCGGCGGAGGGAATACGGCGCACGTCGGAAGCCAACCGGCAAGTATGGAAGCTGCTAGACGAAAGCGGCAACGACATGAGAATCCATCCGCACCTTTGGACCGGCATTTCCACCGTTCGCAGCGGCGCGGGCATTGCCGTTGTCGGCAATCCGGAGCAGGTGGCCGCTACCTTGCAGGAGTTTGTGGATGCCGGCTGTTCCAGCTTCTGCCTGTCCGGCTACACCCATGCGCGCATGGCGCGCGTGTTCTCCGAGAAGGTCATGCCCTATTTCCGCGGCCATATCGCCGACCGTATTCCACAAGCGGCCTGATCCCGGCGGAGACCGTCTTTGACCCTTTTTCCAGAGCTGGCGCCGCCCCAACGGTGCCGGAGTGGCGTTTAATGCAGGATAATATCGCCCGCGGTATCCTGCTGTTGCTGGGCACAATGGTCATCATCGGCACCATGGACGCGCTGTCCAAGCTGCTGGTGACGGATATGGCGGTTGGTCAGATTCTGGCGGTGCGCTACTGGATGTTTTTCTGTGTTGCCGCCTGGATGGCGTACCGGAGCATCGGCTTGCGCCGGGCCTTCGCCTCGAAACGGCCGTGGGTGCAGATCGTGCGCTCCGTTATTTTGATGGCTGAGATGGCGCTGTTTATCCAGGCGTTTGCCTACATGCATCTGGCCGATGTGCATGCCATTGCTGCCGCCGCGCCGTTGCTGGTCATGGTGATGGCGGCGCTGTTTCTGGGGGAGCGGATCGGGCCGCATCGCAAGGCGGCGGTCGCCATAGGATTCTTAGGTGTGCTGCTGATCGTCCGGCCCGGCACCGGCCTGTTTGGTTGGGCCGCGGCCCTGCCGGTCGTGGCGACCGTGCTTTGGGCGGTCTATCAGGTGTTGCTGCGGCAGGTATCGGCCTATGACCGTTCGCAGACCACCGTGCTCTATACTGCGACGGTCGGGCTGGTGATCTATTCGGTTGCCGGGCTTTTCCTCTGGCAGCCACCAACCATGGAGCAATGGCTGCTGCTGGCAGCGGTGGGCGTTATGGGGTCGGCCGGACATATTCTGCTGGTGCGGGCCTATGAGCAGGCGCCAGCCTCTGCCTTGCAGCCATTCAATTACGGATTGCCGCTTTGGGCGGTGATTATCGGCTGGATTGTGTTCGATCACCTGCCCGACGCCTTGACGTTTGCCGGCGGCGGGCTGGTGATCGGCGGCGGCCTCTATGCGCTGTGGCGCGAGAGGCGGCGGAAAGGAGTGGTAATAAGTTAGCTTTCGATGACCGCGACCTCGTCGCCTTCTTCGACCGGATCGCCCTCGGCAACCAGGATTTCCTTGACCGTACCGGCGCAGGGCGCACCGATCGGGATTTCCATTTTCATACTTTCCAGGATGATGATCGGGTCGTCTTCCTCGACCCTGGTGCCGACCGGGGCTTCGATCTTGAAGACCTTACCCGGAATCTCCGATTCCACAGTTGTATCTGCCATCTTGGCGTTTCCTTGGATTTGACTAGAAAGGGTGCACGGACGTTAGCCCCACCCCTTTGCCCTGACAAGCGCATCAACGATAGGAGTGCCAGTGCATGACCAGCATTCGCACGATCGAAGACCTGCACGCCGGTTACCGCCGCTTTCGCGCCGGCCGCTTTCTGGAAGCGCAGGACCGTTATCGCCATTTGGCCGAGCAAGGCCAACAGCCCACGGTAATGCTGATCGCCTGCTGCGACAGCCGCGCCGACCCCGCCATGATCTTCGATGCGGGCCCGGGCGAGTTGTTCGTTCTGCGCAATGTCGCCAATCTCGTGCCGCCGCCGGCCGATGACAATGCCTTCCGCTCCACCAGCGCCGCCATTGAGTTTGCGGTGACCGTGCTGAAGGTGGAGCATGTGGTCATCATGGGCCATGCCCAATGTGGCGGCGTTCGCGCCTATGTCGACGGGGCGATGGGCGAGGCTACCGCCGGGCGCTATATCGCCCGCTGGGCCTCCCTGCTGGCGCCGGCCTACGAATCGATCCCGCAAGGCCTAGAGGCGCCAGAGGCTGCAAAAGCGCTGGAGCGCGCCGCGGTCCGCTACTCCTTGCAGCAGTTGAATGCGTTTCCGTTCGTACGGGAGCGGGTCGAAGCGGGGACGCTGACGACGCACGGAGCCTTCTTCGGCATCGCGACTGGCGTGTTGGAATGGCTGGCTGATGACAGCGGCAACTTTCGGCCGGTATCCTAAGTCCCATCGCCTAAGCAACAACATGACGTTAGTCTCCCGCCTAACCAATACCGTTGCCCCGGGAGCCATTACGCCGTGTCCGTCCCCTCCGATATCGAAATTGCCCGCGCTGCAACCCTGCGGCCGATCCCTGAAATAGCCGCGAAACTCGGCCTGCCGGACGAGGCATTGGAGCCTTATGGCCGGACCAAGGCCAAGATCGCGCTCGACCGTGCGCCTGGGCTGGCAGACAAGCCGGACGGCAAGCTGATCCTGGTTACCGCCATGACGCCGACGCCGGCGGGTGAGGGCAAGACGACGACGACGGTTGGCCTTGGCGACGGGCTGAACCGCATCGGAAAGAAGGCGGTCATGTGCTTGCGCGAGCCCTCTCTTGGCCCCTGTTTCGGGCAAAAGGGCGGGGCGGCCGGCGGTGGCTATGCCCAGGTGGTGCCGATGGAGGATATCAACCTGCATTTCACCGGCGATATGCATGCCATCGGAGCGGCACACAATTTGCTGTCCGCCATGGTGGACAATCACATCTATTGGGGGAACGAGACGGGCCTCGATGCGCGGCGGGTCACCTGGCGGCGCGTGGTGGATATGAACGACCGTGCGTTGCGGGATATCGTTGTCTCGCTCGGCGGCGTTACCAACGGCTTCCCGCGCCAGACCGGCTATGACATCACGGTTGCGAGCGAGATCATGGCGATCCTTTGCTTGGCGTGCGACCTTGAGGATTTACAGCGGCGGCTAGGCCAGATCGTTGTCGGCGCTACCCGCGGCGGCGATTACGTGACCGCAAAGGATTTGAAGGCGGATGGCGCCATGGCCGTCCTCTTGCGCGATGCCCTGATGCCGAACCTCGTGCAAACGCTGGAGAACAACCCGGCGATTGTTCACGGCGGCCCGTTCGCCAATATTGCGCACGGCTGCAATACGGTGCTTGCGACCAAAACCGGACTGAAACTCGCTGACTATGTGGTGACGGAAGCTGGTTTCGGAGCAGACCTGGGCGCCGAGAAATTCTTCGACATCAAATGCCGCAAGGCGGGGCTCTCGCCGGCAGCGGCGGTTGTGGTGGCAACAGCCCGTGCATTGAAATTTCACGGCGGCGTTGCCCGGGCGGACCTGAACAGCGAGAATGTGGCCGCCTTGGAAGCGGGGCTCAGCAATCTGGGCAAACATTTGGACAACATTGCACAATATGGGGTTCCGGCTGTGGTCGCCATCAACGGCTTCTCCGCCGATACCCCTGCCGAACATAAAGCCATCAAGGCCTTCTGCGCCGCCCGCGGCGTCGAGGCTGCGATCTGCACCCATTGGGCAGAGGGAAGCGCGGGTACGACCAAACTCGCGGAAATCGCCGCCGCCGCGGCAGATAGCGGCAGGGCCGAATTCCGCCCGATCTATCCCGATGCCATGCCGTTAGCTGACAAGGCGCGGACCGTATCACAGAAAATCTACGGCGCTGACGATATCGAGCTTTCGGGTCAAGCGGATCGCCAACTGAAGCAGTTCGAGGAAAAGGGCTACGGCCACCTCCCGGTCTGCATGGCCAAGACGCAATACAGCTTCTCCACCGACCCTTCAGCGAAGGGCGCGCCCACCGGCCACATGGTCGAGATTAGAGAGGCGCGGCTGTCCGCAGGCGCGGAATTCGTGGTCCTGATCTGCGGCGATATCATGACCATGCCCGGCCTGCCGCGCGTTCCGGCTGCCGAGGCGATTGGTCTGAATGCAGCGGGCGAGGTGGAGGGCCTTTTCTAGGCCCGCTCGCTGGCCTAGGCTTTCCGGCAAACGCTCCCAATACCGTTCTGCCGGAAGGAAACCGCCATGGCCAAGACCGAAAAACTGCTGACCGAGGAAGTGCGTGCTGCCGAGGGTATCGTGCGCGTGCTGGAAGAAGCCGGGATCGACATGGTCTTTGGCATCCAGGGCGGCAATATGGGCCGCCTCTACGATGCGCTCTATGACCATCAGGATACGGTCCGCGCGGTGCTGGTGCGGCACGAGCAGCTCGCCAGCGTCATGGCCGAGGTCTACGGCCGGCTGACCGGCAAGCCGGGCGTCTGCACTGGCCAGGGCATTTTCATGCTGGCGAACGCGCTGCTCGGCACGCTGGAGGCGCATTTCGGTTCCTCCCCCATGCTGTTCCTGACCGATTTCAGCGACAGCCATCCCTACACTCAGCACGCGCCCTATCAGGGCGGAACGGGCGAGTATGGCGGCGCTGACACGCGCAAGGCGCTGGAGGCGGTGACGAAGCAGACCATCGTCGCCAACCATCCGGCCCAGGCAGTTCACGCGACCCAACTTGCGATCAAGCATGCGCTGAGCGGCGAGCGGGGGCCGGTTGGCATCGTCTATCACTCTGGCGCGTTGAGCGGGACTGTCGATCCGAACGCGCGGCCGTTCCTTTATTCGACCAAAAACTACCTGCCGCAGCCCCAACCAGCCGATCCGGCCAGCGTTCAGGCCGCTACTGCAGCCCTGCGAAAGGCTAAACAGCCGGTGATCATCGCCGGCAATGGCGTCCGCGTGGCTCAAGCCTATCATGAGTTGGAGGTGCTGGCCCGCCTGATCGGCGCACCGGTCGCCACCAGCGCTTCAGGCAAGGGTGTTTATGCGGAGACCGGCGACTGGGCGCTTGGCGTTTGCGGCAATTTTGGCCAGCCGACCGCCAATCAGGTCATCGGCCAGGCTGATTTGGTTTTGGCCGTCGGTACGCGCCTGGGCCCGGCAGATACGGCAAACGAGAACCCGGATCTGATAGACCCCGCACGCCAGACCATTATTCAGATCGAGATTGAGCCGAAAAACGCCTCCTGGACCTTTCCATGCGATGTTTCGGTGATTGGTGACGCCAAGCTGGCCCTCGCGCAGATCGAGCGGGAAATCGTGGCCGAGGGCGCGCCAACCTCTGATGTGCTGGCCAAGCGCAAGGCCGCGCTGGATGCGGCCCGCGAGACACACGGCTTCTTCCGCGGCCCGGACTACGATTCGGACGAAACCCCGATCATGCCGCAACGCCTGTTCAAGGAGATTCTGGCCGCGACAGCCGATGACGCCATCTTCACGCTGGACGCTGGCGAGAACCGCCTGTTCTCTGTGCATTATTTCCAGTGCAAGAGCGCCGGCAGCATGCTGATGCCCGGCATTGGTGCCATGGGCTACGCCGTGCCGGCCGCCTTGGCGGCGAAGCTGGTCTATCCCGAGCGGCAGGTTGTCTCCATTTCCGGCGATGGCGGCTTTTCCATGGCTATGAACGGCATTATGACCGCTCGGGACGAGAACATCCCGATTGTCAGCGTCATCCTGAACAACTCAGCGCTGGGCTGGGTCAAGCATGGCCAGGGCAACCGCACGATTGCTTCGACGTTTGCAGAGATGGATTTCGCGCAGATTGCGAAGTCCATCGGTGTCCATGGTATCCGCGTGACTGATCCGGCCGCCTTGCCGGCTGCGCTGGAGGAGGCGCTGAATTGCAGCCAGCCCTGTGTGGTGGATGTCGTGACCAGCTTCAAGCCAACCTTCCGCGACGTCACCAGCCCGCTGGCGACGGGATAGGGGCCACCGGCCACTCGATTCTCGGACGCCGCGGAGCGGCGATCCGGGATCTCCGGTCGGGAAGCGCGCGGGCCGGCGGGGCGCTCCCCATACGGAGATCCCGGCTCTTCATCTGCCCAGGGGCGAGATTTGGCCGGGAATTGGCCTTGGGACCCGGTCTCAGCCTGCCTTCGCGATCACGTCCTCGCCGAAGCGGGCGAGGTTTTCTTCCAGATTGGGGAGGAATGGGTCGAGCGGCAGCACCAGTCGGCTCGCGCCAAGGGCTTTGCGTTCGGCAATGGCTTCCAGCGGATCTTGGCCTGAATTGGGCAACGCTCCGGGGCAGCCGAGCGTAATCTCGACCTCGTCCGGATCGCGCCCGGCCTTCGTTGCTTCCTCGCGCATCAGGTCGAGGACCGGGCGGAAATCGGTCTGCATGCCGGTCGCGGGGAAAAAGCCGTCGCCGTACCGCCCGGCTCTGCGTGCCGCGAATTTCGAGTGCCCGCCAATGATGAAAGGCACCCTGCCGTTTGCCGGTTTCGGGTTGCAGTTGACGTTGCGGAAGTTGATCAACTCGCCATCAAAGCTGACATCGTCGCCGTCCCAAAGGGCGCGTATCGCAGCCATGGCTTCGTCGGTGTAACGGCCGCGCGTTTTGAACGGAACGCCGAGAGCGTCGAACTCCTCCTCGAGCCAGCCGACGCCGACGCCCAGCATGATCCGCCCGCCGCTCATATAGTCCATGGTTGCCACCTGCTTTGCCAGCACCAGGGCGTTGCGCTGCGGCAGGATCAGCACGCCGGTCATGAATTTCAGGGTGGTTGTGACCGCGCTGGCATAACTCATCCAGGCGAGCGGGTCCGGCATGGAAATTCGCGGCGTTCCCATCAGCTTGCCGGATGAATGGTAGGGGTAGACCGAGTCATACTCGCTTGGGATCACCACATGCTCGATGGCGACCACGGATTCGAACCCCGCTTTCTCCGCCGCCTGGGCCAGCCGCTTGGCGCCGGAGCCATCCGGAAAGGCTAGATTTCCGAAATGCAGGGCGAATTTCATGGGCGCGGGCCTCCTATCTTATTGAGAGGAAACCCTACGCCTCAGCCTCACTGGACGGCAAGGCCTGCAGTTTGGCATGGAACGCGCCCAACGCCAGCAAGGGTTGATACAAGCCGGCAATTACGGTTTGCCCCCTTTCGATTTCTCGCCGAAGTTAGAAAACCCAAATGGCAGATCATGCGATAGGCCCTTCAGGCCCTCTGCTATCCGATATCGATGTTTGGGATAAACGGCCCGATTTTCGGAAAGTAGGTCATGGCAGGCGAGAAGGCGCTGTTTTTCTTGGTATTCGGCCTTTATCATGTTCACATTATTTAGATACAGGGATACGTATTATCAGGAGCCGGCAGCGATCCGCCGATCTGCCGAACTGATGCCAAAGACTGCCATCTGGCTTGCTCCACCCACATCGGGATGGCAGCCGGCGATATCATGGCAGGTGACACTGTAGCCCGCGCGTTCCGCCACCTTCCCCGCCCACTGCCGGAACTTGGCGCGTGGCCATTCGAACCGGTGGCCGGGATGGCGGAAGCGATGCGAGGGTACGCGCAGCAGCGGATTGAACTCAGCATTCGGCGTGGTCACGATCACCCTGCCAGGGCGCATGCCATGAAACACCGCATATTCCAACTGCCCCAGCCGATCCGGGTCAATATGCTCAATGGTCTCGACCAGCAGGGCGCAGTCGAAGCCGGCCAATGTTGGCGTGTGATCGGTGAAGGAGGCAATGCGAAGCTCGATTTCAGGCACACGAACCTCCACACCCTTAAGCCTGTGCCGCAGCCGGTCCAGCGCGGTGGCGCAAATGTCGATCCCCAACAGCCGCCCGATCGCCGGCTCTCGCGCCAGCCGCAGGAACAGGTCGCCATCGCCGCAGCCGAGATCGAGCACACTCTGTGCGCCGCTCTCGCGGATCGCCTCGTGCACTGCTTCCAGACGCTGCTCGTGCAGCCAGGTCGTCATTGGCAACCAGCCTGCGCCGGAGGACGCCGCATCAGAACCACATCCTTGACCGGTACCTCGCAGTGCCAGCCCCAGCGGGCGGCAAGCCAGCGGAACGTTGCCTCGCGGTAGAACACGACATGGGTCGGGTCCCTGCGGTAATGCCAGTCCACAAAACGCGCATCGTCGGTCTGGAAACACGTCATCAGCGCCAGCCAGCCGTCCGGACGCACCAGGGTGCGCAACCGGTCGAATTCCGCGGCGGGGTCGTGAAAATGCTCTGCCGTCTCCGTGCAGGTGACGAAATCGTAGGTCTGGCCTAGCGGCGCGGGGTCCGGGAAAAAGAACGGATCGTAGAGCGCTATCGCATGCCCGGCCTTGCGCAACATCGCGGCCAGGGCCGGGCCGGGCCCGCAGCCGTAATCGAGCCCGCACGAGGGGTGTTCCAGGCGGGCCATCAACGGGCCGGCCAGTTTCGAGAGGAACTTCCGGTAGCCGGGTCTTCCGGGGTCGTTTTCGTGCTGAAGATAGTTCGCGTGTTCCTGTGCAGGCGTCGGCCGCTGGCTTGGCACGAGAAACCGTGCCTCGCACACCAGGCACCGCCGGTAGTCGCGGCCTTCGGCAGAAACGAACGCGGCCGTCTCATCGGTCCGGCACACCGGACAGGCGACGGTCATCGCCGCGCATTTGTTGGCGGACAACGGTTTCATGCGGCCCCTTCGGCATGGGTCTCTGCAAGATAGACGGTCTGAATGAACGGCCGCTCGGGCAGCAGGTTGTGGAAGGTGGCGGGTTCGGCCCATGCCCTTGGGAAGGCTGCACGCATGCGCACCAGAAAACGTTCGTCAGCCGGATCGTTCAACCAGAGACTGAAAATCCCGGCGGGATTCAGATGCCGCGCCGCCGCCTCTGTCGGGCAATAGTCCAACTCTTCAAACAATGCGCTCATGCAGTTCTTCGGCCCTTATGTAACGGCCTGCCTCAAATCATCGATGCGGGTATGCACATCTTATCGGGGTTCCGCGCCCGGGTTTCAAGATCGGCGTTTTCTTCGGCGCTTTCTCGCTCGCGACAGGGGGAGGGCGGATCGTCTTTGTATTTTACCATGCAAGTTTATCTATAGTTAAAGTTATAGTAATCATTTCATAAACAAAAATATACGCCACCTGTTTACTCATTAAATAAAAAAATTATTTAAAATATATATTTTCCTTTTAAATTTTTTCATTAAATAAAACGAAGATAGGAGAACTAATATGTGGTCCAGGTGTTTTGGTCGATATGGCACTCAATTGGGCGCAGCCGTGACTCTGGTTGCTGGCCTTATGGTCACCGCGGGTGCCGCTCATGCGGTACCAACGCTCACCAACCTATCTTACACCAAGTCGGGGAATGATGTTAAAGTCACGTTCGGGGTTATTGATCTTGGGCGCGATTTTGAAAAACTTCCGATCACACTGATGTTAAAGCTCTGGGAAGACGATATCGCCTTTGACAATTTGTTAGGCAGTTCATCAGTAAAAATTACAGTAAATAATATCTTCGTTTTGGCTGGTGGCGAGTTTAATACCATAAATGACTACATGTTTACTTTTTGAATGCATCAAACGCCGCCACCGGATTTGGCAATGACTACGCGTTGCGCATTATGTCAGCATCCGAGCCGGGAATGGTTGCCCTGATAGGGGTTGGCGTTGCTGCTCTTGCCGTCCGGCGCAAAATAGTCAGGTCATAGGAGCCATCAGTTCCCAGGCTCTCAATGGTTTCCGTGCAATCCGGGCTGGCGTGGCTTTTTGATCCGCAGCCACAGGGGCTTACTCCAGCAGGAACTCGACTCCGCTTTCCTCTGCCACGCGCTTGATCTCGCCATAGAGAGTCTCTGTCATCGGCACGCCATTTTTCAGCCGCTCGGCGCGCGCTGCTTCCTCCGGCTCGCCCGGCACCAGCACGGGTTGGGCTGGATCCAGGGGCGCGATACCGTGCATCTGGTCGATGAGGGCGTCCATATCCGCCTCGAACGCGCCAGGCTCGCCGCGGAAGAATGCCGGATCGATAGCCAGGAAAAAGCTGCCGACGTTGATGAAATCGCCAGGCTGGCCGGTTTTCAGATCATGACCGCCGAAATAAGAGCCCGACAGCACGCTGCACAGAATGTCTACCATGATTGCCAAGCCATAACCCTTATGGCTGCCGCCGTTCTCCGTGCCGCCCAAGGGGGTCATCCGCTTCGGTGTTGCGTAGAACGCAGCCTCCGCATCGGTCTCAGGCGAGCCATCCGGCTTCAACGCCCAGCCGACCGGCATTTCCTTGCCGGCCCGGCGGTAGATGTTGAGCTTGCCGACCGCCACCGTGCTGGTCGCCATATCCAGATTGAACGGCGGGTTTCGCTGCGCCGGCGCGGCCATGGCAATAGGGTTTGTGGAATACATCGGCTCCCGCGCGCGCGGCGGCACGATAGAGCGCTGGCTGGTACCGGTCATGCAGATACCGATCAGCCCTTCCTTAATCGCCATGGTGGAATAGACGCCCGCCGCGCCGAAATGGTTTGAGTCCCTTACCACGCTGATGGCAACGCCCATCTCCTTCGCCTTGGCAATGGCGCTCTGCATCGCCATTTTGGCCGGTACATGACCGAGGGCGTGCCCTGCATCGATGAAAGTCATGGCGGGCATGTCCTGCACCACGCGGATATTGCCCGGCACGATGATGCGCCCGTCCTTACGCCGGTCGTGGTATTGCGGCAGCATGCCGATGCCATGGCTGTCGATGCCGCGGATGTCTGCCTCGACCATTAATTCGGCAGTGGTGGCAACGTGATCGGCCGGCATTCCCCAGGCGGTTAGCACGCAGGAAATTTGGGCCTTGATGGTATCGACTGCGATGGTGGGCAAGTGACTGGCTCCAGGGCGGGATTTTACGGGGGTTGTCGGCGACTGTTCGGCGGTTTCGCTACCCCATCAGCCACGGTGCGTTGCAGCGGCTGACGACCGCGCGCAGTTCGTTGAGCAGTGTTTCCGGCAGCGGCACGCCGGTTTCGGAGCGTTCGGCAAACATCGCATATTCCGGATCGCCCGCCACCAGAACCGGCCGTGCCGGGTCGACCGGCGGCGTTGCGTGCAGCATGTCGATCATGCGGTCCAGGTCTTCGCCGAATTGTTCGCCGTCGCGCAGCCGGTTCGGGTCGATTGCCAGGAAGAAATGGCCGGTCTGGTTGGGGCTTTTAAGAGGGCGGCCTCGCGTATCGGTCTCGCCCGGTTCGCTCCAGGCGCCGGTCAGCACGGCGCAGAGGATTTCCACCATCATCGCCAAGCCATAACCCTTGTGACTGCCCAACTCGCGCGTGCCGCCCACCGGCGTCACCCGTCGGGCCTGATAGCCGATTTCGGGGTCTGTGGTGGGCCGGCCCTCATGGTCCATGGCCCAGCCCTCGGGGATAGGATTGCCGCGACGGAAATAGTTGCGGACCTTGTTGAGCGCGACGGTAGAGGTTGCCATGTCGAGCGCGAACGGCTGATTCTGCTTCGCCGGTGCCGCGAAAGCGATGGGGTTGGTGCCAAGCGCCGCATCGCGGCCGAAGGTCGGCACGATTGCCGGGCCGGGCGCGTGGGTCATCGCCAAGCCAATCATGCCCTGTTTGGCTGCCAGCCGGGAATAGTAACCGGCGGCGCCGAAATGGTTCGAATTGCGCACGCCGACCAGAGCAACCGCAGTTTCCCGCGCCTTGTCGCAGGCAAGCCGCATCGCCTGCACCGACACCGGATGGCCGAGCGACTTATCGGCGTCGATCAGGGCGACGGCAGCCTTCTCCCGCACGATCTTGGGGGTGGCGCTGACATTGATCCGGCCTTGGCCGCGGCGCTGGTCGTACATTGGCACCAGGCCGACGCCATGCGAGTCGACGCCGTGCAGGTCGGCATCCGCCAATGCCTCGGCTGCAGTTGCCGCCGGGTCCGTAGCAACGCCCCAGGCGGTCAACACCGCTTCGATCTGATCGCGGATAACGTCGCCGGGTATATGGCGGATGGCGGTGGGCTCGGACATGATGACACTTCCGGATTCGTGAATTCGGCTTGGCGGCGCACGTATAATGACGTCAGACTATGCCCCAGCCATCGCCCACCGCCAAGCCAGAGAGCAGCATCACAATGCCAAATCCGACGGAACTCACCGCTTTGGACGCCGCCCGCGAAATCGCCACCGGGCGCCTGACGTCAGAGGCGCTGGTCCGTGCCTGCCTGGAAAGAATCGCGGAGCGTGACGATGCGGTTCGGGCCTGGAGCCACCTCGACCCGGAGCAGGTCCTGGCCGAGGCCCGCGCCCGCGATGCGGAGCGGCCGCGGTCGCCACTGCATGGTGTGCCGGTGGGCGTGAAGGATATTCTCGATACCCACGACATGCCGACCACTTACGGCTCCCCCATTTATCCGGATAACCGCCCCTCGCAGGATGCCGCGTGTGTGGCGCTGTTGCGCGATGCCGGTATGGTGGTAATGGGTAAGACCGTGTCGACCGAGTTCGCCATGCGCAACCCCGGGCCGACCCGCAATCCGTACGATCCGGAACGCACGCCCGGCGGCTCCTCCAGCGGCTCGGCTGCGGGGGTGGGAGATTTCCAGATGCCGCTTGGCATCGGCACACAAACAGCAGGCTCGGTCATCCGTCCCGCCAGCTATTGCGGCGTTGTCGGCTACAAGCCGACCCACGGCCGGATCATGCGCAACGGCATGAAAATTCTGGCGGAAAGCCTGGACACCATCGGCTGCATGGCGCGTTCGGTTGCGGACGCCAACGCTTTCGCCTCCATAATGGAGGCCTCGCCAATCCAGTCACTGGCAGATGTCGGCCCGAACCCCTCGTTCGCATTCGCCAAAACGCCGGTTTGGAGCGAGGCGGAAGCAGGTACACGTAGCGCGATGAAGGAAGCAGTTGAACGGGTTCAGGCCGCGGGTGGCTCTGTCACAGAAATCGACCTGCCGGCTGTCTTCAAGGATGCGCTGGAGGCCCAGGAGGTGATCATGAGCTATGAGGCTTGGCGCAGCCTGGCCTTCGAACGGTGCATGCACAACGACAAGCTCTCGGTCCCGCTGAAGGACTATATCGCCGCCGGCGGTATCCATTCGCGTGAGCATTACGACTGGGCGCGGAATGTACAGGCGACCTGCAAGGCGATGTTCTGGCAGGTGTTCCAGAAATTTGGGGTAGTTCTGACCCCCGCCGCACCGGGGGAGGCGCCCCGGAACCTTGCCTTTACCGGCTCTCCAAATTTCAACCGCATCTGGACCATGCTTGGCGTGCCCTGCGTCACCTTGCCCGGCCTGAAAGGCCCGGAGGGTATGCCGGTTGGGGTCCAGTGCGTCGGCGCTGCCGGGCGGGCGCACGAGACCCTGGCTCATTCTGCGTGGCTGGAAAAGGTGCTGGCGGAGTCATAACCGCTTTCAGGCGAGCGCTGGGGCCGGCTCGAAACTAGGAACATTGGCTTCTGGGCCGAGCCGTTCAGTCCCTGTCCTTCGGACGCCAGACGCCGGTTTTGGGGTCCTGTTCCATCTCTACCGCCTTGCTCTCCTCCTCTGGCGGTTCCTGCGGCGGAGGGGCCGCCGGAGGCTGGGAGTTGCGGCGTTCGATCCAGCGGAACAGTTGCCATGCGCCGTAAATCGCAAGTGCCAGAACAATCAGCTTGGTCAAGCTCAGACCGAACATCGGCTACCCTCCATAGCGCTGGCGCGCCAGCCGTTCGTCCATCATGGCTGCAACTTCGCCGGCCAGCCCCTCGGCGCCGATGCCGCCGCCGGTAAGGCGCTTGAACAGCGGTTGCCTTGCCTTGACCTGGACGATCTCCACCTCATCGCCATAGCGTTCGCGCAGAACCGGCCGGAAGTGGCCAATGCCGTCGATCAGTCCACGCTCCAACGCGCCGCGGCCAGCCCAGAAGGCGCCGGAGAACAGCTCGGGATCGTCCTGCGCCAGCTTGCTGCCGCGACGGCTTTCGACCTGGGTGCGAAAGATGCCATGCAGGTCTTGAAGGATCGATTCCAGCCTGGCCACGTCCTCCGCCTTTTCGGGCCGGAAGGGGTCGAGAATACTCTTGTTATCGCCGGCTGCATGGACCCGCCGTTCAATCCCCAGCTTGGCGATCGCCTCGGTGAAGCCAAACCCGGCCGAAATCACCCCAATCGACCCGATGATGCTGGCCTCGTCGGCAAAAATTTCATCCGCTGCGGTTGCGAGCCAGTAACCGCCCGACGCCGCCACATCCTCGACGAAGGCGAGAACGGGCAGAGACTTTTCCGCCGCAAGCGTCCGGATTCGCGTGGCGATCAGGGCAGACTGCACCGGAGAGCCGCCGGGCGAGTTGATCGCCAGCGCCACCGCCTTTGCCCGCGGCATCTCGAACGCCTGTTTGAGTAGGGGGGCAGCGGTTTCCAGGCTGAGGCCGCGGCGGAAGCCGCCGCTATCCGCTGCAATCATGCCAGTGAGCCGCACCAGCGGCACCCGCGGCGGGCGATTCCAAAATTTCAGTTTCATGCGATCCGGATCAGGTCGTGAGGGCAACCCCGCATGTAGCGCCCCGCACGCCCCGCGCCAACCCCGCGCGCTCACGCGCAGGCCGCAGCGCCGCAGTTGACCCGCACCGTGTGCTGGGCTACGGGCATACTCTGCCAGCCGACTGGAGCCCGTTCCGCCCTTGCTGCCGCCTTTCTCAATCGTCATCCCCGCCTATAACGAGGCCGAGAACGTCGGCCCGCTGGCGCGCGAGATTTTGAACGTCTTACCGGCGGATTCCGTGTTCGAGGTCATCTTCATCGACGATGCCAGCGCCGATGCGACAGCGGAGACCGTTTTGGCAATGCGCGCGGAGGACAAACGAATCCGCCTGGTGCGCCACCGGCACAATTCCGGCCAATCGGCCGCGATCCGCAACGGTGCCAAAGTGGCGAAGTTTGACTGGATCGTGACGATGGACGGCGACGGCCAGAACGACCCCGCAGATATTCCAAAGCTTTTTGCGCTGCTGGATGGCGCGCCGGACGAGCCCCCGCTGGGGTTGCTCGGCGGCCTGCGGCGCAAGCGGGAAGATGTGTTTGCGCGCCGCGTGGTCTCCCGCGCTGCCAACGCCATCCGTCAGGCGGTCCTGCGGGACAATTGCCGTGACACCGGCTGCTCGTTGAAGGCGATCCGGCGCGAATTGCTGATCGACCTGCCAAACTTCCGCGGGCTGCACCGGTACTTGCCGGCATTGGCGCCGCCTTATGGTTACGCGACCCGCTTTGTGGACGTGAATCACCGCCCCCGGGCCGCCGGTGTTTCCAAATACACCAATTGGGGGCGCGCCTTGGTATCGCTGCGGGATCTGCTCGGTGTCCTTTGGCTGCGCTCGCGGGCTGCCGCGCCGTTCCCGTATGAGGCGGATGAGGCCTAGATGCTGGCTTCCACAATCGCCGCGTTTCAGGCTTGGTACGATTCGCTCTCCGGCTATGAACTGTTTTGGATCATCCTCGGCTTTTTTGCGCAGTTCCTGTTCATGATGCGCTTCGTCATGCAATGGATTTATTCTGAGCGCGCGCGCCGTTCCGTAATGCCGGAGGTTTTCTGGTATTTCAGCGTTGCCGGCGGCATGACGCTGTTGGCTTACGCCATCCACCGCGCCGACCCGGTGTTCATCGCCGGCCAATCGCTGGGACTGATTATTTATGCCCGTAACATCTATTTCATCTGGCGGGAGAAGCTGATTGGACGCGCCGACCCTCCCGACCAATAAGGCCCCGAACCCCTGGCTTCCGGCCTGGGCCGTCTGGCTGGCGGAGCGTCCGTTGGCCTTCTATCCTCTGTTGGCGGTTCTGGCCGTTCTGCTCTACTGGCCGGGGCAGATGGAGGTGCCACCGCTCGACCGGGACGAGCCGCGTTTTGCCCAGGCCTCCAAGCAGATGGTCGAAACCGGCAATTTCGTCGAGATATCGTTCCAGGACGAGGCCCGGCTGAAAAAGCCCATCGGCATCTATTGGCTGCAAAGCGCATCCGCTGCACTGCTGGCGCCGGACGAGCCGACCGCTCTCTGGGCTTACCGCCTGCCGTCCCTGTTTGGGATGGTCTTGAGCGTGCTGCTGACAGCCGGGATCGGCCGGGTTTTGTTCAAGGGGCCGGTTGGCGCCATCGGTTCCGCGCTGTTTGCCATATCCATCATGCCAGGCGCGGAAGCGCACATGGCAAAGACCGATGCGGTATTGCTTGCCTGCATTCTGGCGGCGCAATGGGCACTGGCAAAAGCCTGGATGGCGCACAACCCGGGCACGGCCCGCGGTCCGGTCGCCATGGAGCCTTGGGCAGCGGCGGCCTTCTGGCTGGCGATTGGCGCCGGGGTATTGGTCAAGGGGCCGGTCGTGGTGTTGATTGCAGGCCTCACCGCGCTGGCGCTCAGCATTTGGCAGCGGCGTATTGGTTGGCTGACAGCGCTCAGGCCATTATGGGGTGTGCCTTTGGCGCTGGCGGTGATCGTGCCGTGGTTCGTCGCCATTCATTTCGCTACCGACGGCGCGTTCTGGGAAGAAGCGGTCGGACGCGATTTCCTGGCAAAAATTGATGCGGGCCAGGAACAGCATGGCGGCCCGCCCGGCCTTTACCTGCTGCTTGTCTGGGCGACGTTCTGGCCCGCCGCAGCCTTACTGGGGTTTGCGGCGCTCGGTGCATGGCGGGGGCGGGCGGCGCCGGCAGTTCAGTTCTGCCTTGCCTGGATCGTGCCAAACTGGCTGGTGTTTGAAGCAGTGGCAACCAAGCTGCCGCATTATGTTATGCCGATGTATCCGGCGCTTGCTCTGCTTGCCGCATACATGCTGGTCCGCGCCGGTCAGAAACCGCGACTGCGCTGGGTGGCGGAAGCGGTCCGCGCGCCGGTCTGGGTGGCGATGGTTGTTGCTGGCGGGCTGGCGCTGGCGATGTTCGCCGGCCCCCCATTCCTGGGCGGCGATTTTGCTCTCGGTAACATTGCGGCAGCGGCTGCCTTTGCGGCGGTTTCTTATACCCTGTACCGTTTCGGCCGCCGCGCCTTTGAGGCTCCATTCCCGCTGGCAGCGGTGGTCCTGACCGCCGGCCTGGCCTATTGGCCCTCCTACAGCTTGGTTGTGCCCAGCCTGTCGCAGCTTTGGGTATCCTCCCGCCTGGCCGCGGCGGTGGCAGACTACACACCTTCTGCCTGCACTGAACCGGCGCGACTGGTATCTGTCGGCTATGGCGAGCCGAGCCTCGTGTTCCTGGCCGGCACCGAGACGGCCATGGTCCGGGCGCGCGACGTGCCGCCATTGCTTTCGGCCGATCCCGTCTGCACCCTGGCGACTATCGAGGCGCGGGATTGGCCGGAGTTCGAAACCGCCTTGTCCGGCGCGTCTGTGCAAACGCTGGTGACGATTGACGGTTTGAATTACTCAAAGGGTAGACGCGTATCCATGCGACTGGTGCGGCTGTCACCCTGAGACAGCTATATTCCCCAGCCCACCCCACACGAGCGGACTTCCCGGCCCCGGCGAAGCGGTGAGCCGGGAAGTCTCGTTTGGTGCATTGCGTTGCATTGCTTTGATCACCAAGGTCGCGCCGCCCGCCTATTCCACTCCGGCCCGTTTCGCGCCCGCCTTGGCGGCAAGCGACGCCGCCAGAAACTGATCGATGTCACCATCGAGAACGGCCTGGCTGTTTCCCGTTTCGACGCCGGTGCGCAGGTCTTTGATCATCTGATAGGGCTGCAAGACATAGCTGCGGATCTGATGGCCCCAGCCAATATCGGATTTATCCGCTTCAATGGCATTGGCCTCTTCCTCGCGCCTTTTGAGTTCCCTTTCATAGAGCCGGGCCTTCAGCATTTCCATTGCAGTTGCGCGGTTTCTATGCTGGGAGCGATCGTTTTGGCACTGCACAACAATGCCAGTCGGCTCGTGCGTGATGCGGATTGCCGAGTCGGTCCGGTTAACGTGCTGACCGCCGGCGCCGGATGCGCGGTAGGTGTCGATGCGCAGGTCTTTGTCTTCGATCTCGATATCGATCGAATCGTCGATCACCGGATAAACCCAGGCAGACGAAAAGCTGGTATGGCGCCGCGCCTGGCTGTCGAACGGCGAAATGCGCACGAGACGATGCACACCCGACTCCGTCTTGAGCCAGCCATAGGCATTGTCGCCGCTGATTTTCAGAGTCACGGACTTGATGCCGGCTTCTTCGCCCGGGCTTTCCTCCAGCAACACCACCTTGTAACCGTGTTTTTCCGCCCAGCGGGTGTACATGCGCATCAGCATGAGCGCCCAGTCCTGTGCTTCCGTACCGCCAGCGCCGGCGTGGATTTCGATATAAGCGTCGTTCGAATCGGCCTCGCCAGATAGCAGGGATTGCAGGCGCGCCTGGTCTGCCTTTTGCTGTAGCCGTTGCAGGTCTGCTTCGGCTTCGGCCAGGGTTTCCTGGTCGCCTTCTTCCTCTGCCAGTTCGATCAGGCCGATGGTATCGTCAAGCGCGTTCTCCAAAACCCGATAGCCGTCGATGGCATCAGTCAAACGGGTGCGTTCGCGCATCAGTTTCTGCGCGTTATCAGGGTTGCTCCAGAGATCCGGCTCTTCGGCCAGGGTGTTCAGTTCGTCGATGCGAACGAGGGCGTTATCCCAGTCAAAGATGCCTCCGGAGGATGGAGAGCGCGTCGCGGATTTCATCGATGATGGTTTGGGTTTCGGCACGCATATGGCTGGTTCCTGTAACGTCGGGAAATCGGGAGCGCTTTATTTAGGCAAGTGGGATGGCGCGGGCAAGCGCCGTCAGCCTTGCTATTCCGCCGCCACAAGTTTCGAGCGGTGTTCGGCGTCCCGACGGGCGCGGGTAACGCTGGCCTTGGCGGCATCGCTGATCCCGAACATCTCCAGCGCGTCCATTTCGTCGTCATTCACCGGCATCAGCGCCAGATCGTTGTAGGACTTGGCGTTCGGGTCGGCTTTGATCCGTTTGCGCAGGCGTCCAATCGTCCAAACCATGCCGGCGAGGCGCAGGTGCTTCCATACCGTTTCGGTCCAATAGCGCGGGTAGAACGCCAACACGCTTTCGCGCGGCAGGGTCGGGCGGCGGTCGCGGCGGAATTTCAGGCGGAAATAGCCGCCCTCCAGCGGGTGAATGCCTTCCAGCTTGATGCAACTGTCGAACCAGATCAGCAGCAGCATCATCCGGCCTGGAGAAATGCCTTTGGCAACCGCCCGGCGCATCACGGTTTCCATATGATCCGGCGTGTAATAGGTCGACCAGGCAAGGCGGTAGGCGCGTTCCCATTCCGCCTTGCTCATCAGGGCGTGGCCGGTGGTGGCGTGGTTCAGGTCGTACTTGTTCATGTCGGGGTCCATCCAGACCCCTTTGGCGTTCAGGTTCTTGTGATCTTCCGAGCCGGGCAGGGGCGTCAGATAGAAGAACTCCAGCAGGTCCAGCGGCAGCTCTTTTTTAATGATATCGATATCACGGACAATGGTTTCCGGCGTATCTGTCGGGAATCCCAAAATGTAGCCGGCGTAGGTCATTGCGCCTACGTCCTTCCACATTTGCAGCATAGTGCGGTATTCGGTGATTTTGTTTTGCCGTTTTTTGGTTCCGGCCAGACTTTCTGGGTTGATATTTTCCAGGCCGATAAAAACGCGGGTCACGCCAGCCCGCCCGGCTTTTTCGATAAAGCGCGGAATGCGGTGGCAAAGCGTATCGACCTGGATCAGGAATCGCACATCCATGCCCTCGTTTTCGCGCAGGTGGATGATGCGGTCGAACACGGCCTCCCAGTCCTTATTACGAGCGAAGTTATCATCCGTTATAAAGAACCGGTTTATACCCCGTTGAAAATTCGCGCGAATAATACCTTCAATATCATCGGCGGAGCGGTAGCGCGACTTGCGGCCCTGCACATTGATGATGGTACAGAACGAGCATTGGAACGGGCAGCCACGCCCGGCGTCGAAGCTGGTATGCGAACCGGATGTGTGGCGCACATGCTCCGCGGGCAGCATGGGAAGCTCGGCTCCCTGCATTTCCGGCAGGTCGTGCATGTGATTATAGAGTGGTTTCAACGTGCGGGCGGCACCGTCTTTCAGCACTTCATCCAGCCGCCCGCCCTCGGCCTCGCCCGCGAACAGGGAGATGCCTATATCCTGGGCTTCCTGAATGTCCGCCGGCAGTTTTGGCAGCATGGAAATGCAGCCAGAGACGTGGAAGCCGCCGATAGCGACCTGAATTCCGGCAGCGCGCAACGGCCGGGCAATATCTATGGCGCGCGGAAACTGGTTGGTCTGCACACCCACCAGCGCGACCATCCCGTCGCCGCCAGAATCACGGATCAACTTAATGATGCGATCTGCCCGGACCCGCGTGTTGGTTTCGTCGATGGTGGTCAGGATCAGATTCGTGTCATCACCCAGCACCTTGCGCTGCGCGCAATCCTCAGCCAAGCCGTTCAATGCTGCCAGCGTGTTGGATGGGATTGCCGAGCGCAGCCATTGGATCACGTAACCTTCATCATCGTAGTGGCTCGGCTTGATCATCACCAGATGAAACCGCCGCTCGCCATGAGGGTTGGTCGAACGCGTTACGTATCGGTTGTAGTCGAGCAGCGCTTTCATCGCCGTCACCTTTTTGTAGCTTGGCTGCGTCGCAGCAATGCAACTGAGATTGTCTAGCATTTATCCACCGCGGCGTCACGTGGACTGGTCGGATGTCGAGAATTCGATAGCGTACGCGGCGTCCCTTCACCTTGAGTCTGCCGAAGGGCATCAAACCCCAATCGAACACCCTTCGGCAGACTCAAGGTGAAAGTATCCTATGATCATGCAAATGTCCGCCGGTTCGATGCACCGCCGCTGGCTGATTCCCGCCGTGTTGATGCTGGCCAGCACGGTCGGCATTCTGGCCACAGACCTCTACACACCGTCCCTGCCTAGGCTGACGGAGGTGTTCGGCGCGCCGGCGGAAACGGTGCAACTGTCCATGACGTTGAACCTGGCCGGGTTTGCGCTGGGGCAGTTGCTGTATGGGCCTTTGTCGGACCGTTTCGGGCGGCGGCCGGCCATGCTGTCCGGGCTGGTGGCATTTGCCATGTTTTCCGGCCTTTGCGGATTGGCGTGGTCAGTGGAATCGCTGATTGCCTTCCGAATCGGCCAGGGGATTGTCGGCGCTTGCGAGGCGGTGATCGGCATGGCCGTCATCAAGGAGCTTTATGGCGAAAAGGAAGGCGTGAAGATCGTTGCGATCTACGCCATGGTCATCGCGGCGGCACCGGCGGTCGGGCCAATTATTGGCGGGCAGATGCTGGTGCATTTTGGCTGGCAATCGAATTTCTGGCTGCTGACCGGGTTGGCGCTGCTGGCGGTGGCCGCATGCTGGCGCTTTCTGATCGAGACGGCACGGCCGGACCGCAGCGCGCTTCGGCCCTCGCGGCTGCTGGTTGAGGCGCGGGCCACGCTGCGCGTGCCGGCGTTCTGGCTTTATACGATCGGGCCTGCCGCGGCTATGGCCGGCCTGTTTGCGTATGTGACTGAAGGGCCGTTCGTCCTGATCAATCAGTTGGGCGTGCCGGCGGAAGCGTTCGGCTACTACCACGCAGTGATCGTCGGGATATTTTTCTGCACCAATATCGGAGTTAATCGGGTCGCGTCTCGGATAAGCGGGGCCGCATTGCTGCGGCTTGGCAGCGTCTGTGCCATGGCGGGCGGCGCGCTGGCGCTGGTGCTGGCGGCAACCGGCAATGTCACGGCCTATTCGCTTGTGGCAGCGATGTCACTGTTCGTAATGGCGCTTGCCTTTGTCTATGCAGTGGCGCCGTTGCGGGCGCTGGCTTCCACCCGAGCCGCGACTGGAATGGCAGCATCCTGGCGGGGTTTTCTGGAGATGTCCGGTGCCATGGCGGGGTCTGCCGGGGTGGCCGCGCTGCATGATGGCACGCCGTGGCCTCTGGCGCTCGTGCTGGCCGTGGCAGCCGTGTGCATCCTGGTTGGCGATGTCGGCGCGCGGCGATACGCGCGGCCGCAACAGGAGGGCCGTCTACTCCATCGCTAACCAGAGAACCTCCTCGATCCGCTTGGCCCCAGTCATCAGCATTACCAGCCTGTCAAAGCCCAGCGCCATGCCGGAGGTGCGGGGCAGGCCGCGGTCCAGCGCTTTCAGCATGCTTTCCGGCAATGGATAGTCTTGGCCATAGAGGCGGCGCTTTTCCAATTGGTCACGGCGGAAGCGCTGGCGCTGTTCGCAGCCATCCGTGAGTTCGCCGAAGCCGTTCGCTAACTCCAGCCCGCAGACATACAGTTCCACCCGTTCTGCGATGGCTGGCTCGCTCGGATCCATGCGGGCCAGCGCTGCCTGTTCGCGCGGGTAGCCGGTCAGAAAGGCGGGCTGTCCAATGCCGAGCCAGGGCTCGATCCGGTTCAATAGCACGCGGAAAAAGATATCCTCCCAGGTATCAGCCGCGTCGCTCGAAATGCCCGCCTGATTGCGGGCCACGGCGGCAAAGCCTGACCGGTCGCCGGCCACCGCGGCCAGATCAATGCCGGCATAGCGCTGAAACGCTTCGGCGCAGGAAATCACCTCCGGATCGGCCATCAGGTCACAGCGTTCGCCGCCCCAATCGATTGTCATCGGTCCGCCCGCTGCATGCCGGGTCCGGCGGAGGATTTGCAAGCAGTCCTCAATCAGGCTGCCGATGCCCTGGCTGACACGGTACCATTCCAGCATTTCGAACGAGGGGTGGTGTGTCGCCGATGGCGGCTCGTCGCGATAGACTTGAACAAATTGAAACAGCGGCCGCTTTTCGCGCGCGACCAGCCGTTTCATCGCGAATTCGGGCGAGGTGTGCAGAAACCGGCGCTCGCCTTGCACCTCTGCTGGCATTGCGGCCAAGTGCACTTCCAGCCCGCCGGAGATTTGCAGGGCCGGTGTCTCGACTGCGATCAGGCCCTGCCCCTCGAAGTAACGGGCCAGAGTCCGCCTGATGGGCACACGTGCCGCAACCGGTCTCATTGCGTTCCGGTCCGGTTGCGGCTAAACCGCGAAACGATATTCAATTTACACCCGCGAGTTAAATCCGATGAAGGTTCAGGCCAATAGCATTCGCCCCGGCAACGTGATCGAGTTCGAAGGGCGCCGGTGGATCGTGATCAACTACGAACTGATTACGCCTGGCAAGGGCAATGCGTTCATCGCCGTCGAAATGCGCGATGTGACGACCGGCACCAAGACCAATGCCCGGTTCCGGACCGCCGACACGGTAGAACGTTTGCTGACCGACAGCCGGGAATGTCAGTTCCTGTTCGCAGATGGCGAAAACCTTACCTTTATGGACAACGAGACCTTCGACCAGTTCCTGGTCCCCGCGGAGTTGGTTGGCGAACCGGCGGTGTTCCTGCAGGAGGGTATGACCGTCGTCGTTACCCTGGTGGAAGGTTCTGCCATTGGCGTTGAAATGCCGAAGAGCGTGACGCTGGAAATTGTCGAGGCTGACCCGGTGGTAAAAGGCCAGACCGCCTCTTCCTCCTACAAGCCGGCCATTCTGGAAAATGGCGTGCGCGTAATGGTGCCGCCGCACATCACAACCGGCACCCGCGTCGTCGTCAGCCCCACGGACCGCACCTATATGGAGCGGGCGAAGGACTGACGCTTGCCTTACTGGAACAGGTAGACCGGGCTGCTCCATGCCTGGTGCCCATCCTCCTGCGTGAGACAGACATAGGGGCGGGTATCACCCTCGCCGGGGCCGCGAACATTGAGCGTGCGGCTCCAGCGCAGCGTGCGGGCGGTCAGCCGTTCGGGCAAGCGGTAGACCCGCAGGCGCTTGCCGAGCCCGCCGCACTCGAACACCATATCCTCGAACCCGATATCCTCGATCAGCACCTCGAACCGGCCTTGTGCCGTTTCGATCTCGACCCGCCCGGATGAGGCTTCGGCCAGCCAGATATCCACGCCGCCAAAGCTGCCGGTCGTCACCGCCTTCCAGGCAAGCCCGGTGTCGCCGCGGCTTTCCAGGCGGTTGTCGGCGTTCCAGAAATTGATTGGGTTGGCGCGGCGGATACGGTTGCCATGCAGGTACAGGTGGCCGTCCCATGGTACCATGCGGCCGCGGCCGCGATACTCCGCCCCCTCCCACACCACGCGAATGCGCGCGCCCAGATCGCGAGCAGTGTAGGGGCGCAGCACCTCCAGCGCATCGAGGCCATCGCGCAGTTCGATACGCTCGACGGGGGAGGAGGTGGCAACATCCAGGGTGAAGGTCACTTCGTTATCGCAAACGCGGACGATATCGCCCATCAGCGCCTTCTGCGCTTCCCAGGTCTCGGTCGGTCCCAGGGCAGGGTTCCGCTTGTAGATGGTGCCGCCGGATGGCATTTCCACGCCAGCTTCCAGGAACAGGCGGGTGCCGGTGGTAGCGAAGTGGTTGCGGCGGCGGAAGCTCTCGAACAGCGCGTCTCGCGTCAGTTTCGGCATCAGATGGCAGGTATAGCCGCCATAGCAGCCGAACTTGCTGGCCCCCGGATATTCGGCACCGGGCCGGCCCTTGTGGCCGTCGCTCGCTGCGACGATGCCCACGCGATAGCCCTGTTTCAGCGCATCGTCGACGATCCAGGGGAAGGTGCCCCAACTGGAATGCACCTCAACCGAAGGCTCCAGCGCGCCATCGTGCGCAAGGGTGACGTCGGCATAGCGCCCGCCGCAATGGGCAACGACCAGGGCATCTTCACCCTGCAATTTCTCGAACAGGTCTGGCAGGGTAAACGCGTCAGTTTCGGGTGCCGTCGTGTCGTCGATCAATACGCGCGACGACCGCAGGATCGGCCGGCCCTCGGTGCGGTACCAAACATTATGGTCGCCGCCCAGATTGGTATTGCCGGACCATTCGAAGCCCGGCACGCAGAGAAATTGCCCCGGCTGGTCGAATTCGGCGGTGAGGCTGTTCAACTCGGCCCAGAACGCGTCGGTGATCTGAAAGTCGTTGCCCTGGTGGCCGGTAATGTCGAGGAAAGCCAGATCGCGGGCGAAGGCAAAATATTCGCGGGCGGCGTTGGTGCCGACGGTCTCCTCCGACTGGCCGTGCAGGTCGCT
The DNA here is from genome assembly GCA_041687435.1 of Alphaproteobacteria bacterium. Taxonomy (GTDB): domain Bacteria; phylum Pseudomonadota; class Alphaproteobacteria; order Bin95; family Bin95; genus JACKII01. The sequence goes on along the minus strand of JAWLBX010000022.1, from coordinate 23,283 downwards.
CCAATACTGGCCGTAGTTGTAGTCGCCGGAAATACGGCAGAGGTTGGAGGTGGTGAGCGGGGTGCCATCTGCCGTCAGCAGGCTGACGGTCAGGTCGCATTCCTCCGCTACAACAAGGCCCTCGATCACCTTGGCCCGCTCGCCCGGGGCGAAGGTCACGGTTTCCGGCAGGCCGGCAATCGGCCGGTCGGCGGTCAGGCGGAATGTTCCGTCGATCTGGCCGGAAGGATTGCCCCAGATATCCTCAGCCTTCAAACCCAGGCGGAACGGCTCGCCAGGCGTTTTCAGAGTAGGAAGGACGGCCTTCCATCGCTCGGGCTTGCTCGGGATGATTTCGATGGCCGGCTGATTCGGCAGTTCGACAAAATCGGTGGTGGCGATGGGATCGGCCAACACCTTGAACTCGTAGGTGGCCTCGCAAAATGTCTGCATGCGGATGCCGGGGCCGCCGAAGCGCCGGTCGCCGATGCGGATCGTGATGGTATCGCCTTCCGCCAGGAAGTGGCGCACCACCCGCACCCGCAGCCGCTTGAACCAGGGGCGGATGCCGTTGCGGCCGTCATAGTCCAGCGCCAGCACCGCACCGTTCGAGGCCTCCGCCGTGCAGTAACTTGGCCCTTGCGGGTCCGTCAGTTGGAAGGCGGATTGGTCGGCAGCGGTGCGCATGACGATGGCGATGCCGCCCTGGTCGTCTATACCGAACTTGCCCGCGGTGTAGGTCAGTTCGAAAGACTGCCAGGAACCCGCCTCGACCGGCCCGGACGGGCTGATGGTGGCGGAACCGGCCCATTCGGGCTTGTAGTGGGAGAGGGGCATGGGGCGGTTCTCCAGAACAGAAAATCGGGGAGCGTGTCAGGGTGTTAGCGTGCGCTTTGACTAGCGGCGCTGCATCAGTTCGACGACTGGCACGGCATCGTCCAGATACACGTCCAGCTTGGCGAGCCGCACACGTACGGCCGTTATGCTCGCGTCCTGAAACGCGAAGCCGAGCAGGTCATGCGCCAGAGTTTCCAGCAGGTCTGTATGACCGCGGGCGGCCCAGGCCGTGGTGAGATGGCGGTAGAGGCGGCTGTAGTCGATACAGTCCTCGATCCGCTGCGGCGGCTCGCCCAGCGGGCGGTAGCATTCCACCTCCACCCGCACGCGTTGTTTGCGGTCTGGATGGCGCTCCCAGTCTCGAATGCCGATGTGCAGATGCAGCACCAGGTCGGTGAGTGCCACGCACTCGTAATTGCCAGCGATGGGGGCGGTCACGGTTTGCGCTCCGGAAGGTTGGCCGGCAGATATTTGTGATGCTGCATTAGGTGCTTTCCTGCATCGACGTAAAGGGTCTGGCCGGTCACCGTGTCGGCCTCCATCAGGTAGAGCAGCGCATGGACGATGTCCTCCGTGCCCGGCCCTCTGCCCAGCAAGGTGTTGCGGTGGGCGCGCTGGAACGCTTCCTGACTTGGATGGCCGCTGTTCAGGATCAGGCCGGGGGCAATGGCGTTGACGCGAATGTTGGGCGCCAGCGCCTGCGCCAGCATTTCGGTCGCTGCCGCCAATGCGGCCTTGCTGACGGTATAGCTGAAATAGCTTGGACCTGGCCGCAAAACCGCCTCGTCCAACATGTTGACAATGAGGCCGTCCCGTCCCTCCGGCAGCGCTGCCGCGAACGCTTGTGCCAAGAACACCGGGGCCTCGGTGTTGACCGTCAGGTGCTGCCGCCACCGGTCGGTTGTCAAGGTGTGCGCGTCGTCGTTTTCGAAGGCGGAGGCGCTGTTGACCAGAACCGTGACGGCCCCCAATTCCGCCGCCGCGGCGCTGACCAGGCCCCGGACGGCTTCGGGCTCTGCCAGGTTCGCTTGCACTGTTGCGGCGGTGCCGCCCGCCGCGCGGATTTCGTGCGCCAGTTTCTCCGCCGGATTGGCGGAGGTGTTGTAGTGCACGGCGACGCGATGGCCGCGCTCCGCCACACCCAACGCCATCGCGCGGCCGAGGCGCTGGGCGGCGCCAGTGATGAGAACGGTCTGCTGTTTCATGGCACCGCTCATAACCGACCGGCGGCTTCCGGCCAAGCGCGACGGTGGCGGCATTGACAGCAGAGGGGCAGAGGGGTAGCCGGAACCGAACCGCCGCTGTCTTTTTCGAGGACGCTCCATTCATGCGCCTGACCCGTTATTTTCTGCCGACTCTCAAGGAAAACCCGTCGGAGGCGCAGATCGTCTCGCACCGGCTGATGCTGCGCGCCGGCATGATCAAGCAGCAAGCGGCCGGTATCTATTCCTGGCTGCCGATGGGGCATCGGGTGCTGAAGAACATCGAGCAGATCGTGCGGGAGGAGCAGGATCGCGCCGGCGCGCACGAAGTCCTGATGCCGACGATCCAGCCGGCCGACCTGTGGCGCGAGAGCGGGCGCTATGACGATTACGGCCAGGAAATGCTGCGCATCACCGACCGGCACGAGCGGGACATGCTCTATGGTCCGACCAATGAGGAGATGATAACGGACATCTTCCGGACGCACTGCAAAAGCTACCGCGATGTTCCGGTCAACCTTTACCACATCCAATGGAAATTCCGGGACGAGGTGCGGCCGCGGTTCGGCGTGATGCGCGGGCGCGAATTCCTGATGAAGGATGCCTATTCCTTCGACTTGGACGCGGCGGGCGCCAAGCGCTCCTATAACAAAATGTTCGTCGCCTATCTGCGCACGTTCGAGCGCATGGGTCTGAAGGCAATCCCGATGAAGGCGGATACCGGCCCGATTGGCGGCGATCTCAGCCACGAATTCATCATCCTGGCCGACACCGGCGAGTCGGAAGTGTTCTGTGACAAGCGCTGGCTGGAGATGGGCCTGACCGGCCGCAATGTCTCCTATGACAGCGATTTGGAGCCGATCTTTCAGGAACTGACCGGCATCTATGCGGCCACGGACGAGATGCACGACCCCGCGAACTGCCCGATCCCGGCGGAGGATCTGGTGACGCGCCGCGGTATCGAGATTGGCCATATCTTCTATTTCGGCGAGAAATACTCGAAACCAATGGGCGCGATGGTCTCGACCCCGGATGGGGAGCAGGTGCCGGTGCACATGGGCTCCTACGGCATCGGCGTTTCGCGCCTGGTCGGTGGCATCATCGAGGCGAGCCACGACGAGGCCGGTATCGTCTGGCCGGAAAGCGTCGCACCGTTCCCGGTCGGACTGATCAACCTGCGCTCCGGCGATGCAGACTGCGACGCCGCCTCGGCCGATCTGGAAGCGAAGCTGACCGCGGCGGGCAAGGAACCGCTCTACGACGATCGGGACGAGCGCGCCGGCGGCAAGTTCGCCGACATGGACTTGATCGGCCTGCCCTGGCAGCTGATCGTCGGCCCGCGCGGCCTGAAAAACGGCGTGGTGGAGTTGAAGAACCGTGCCAGCGGCGAGCGCGACGAACTTTCTATCGAGAGCGCGCTGGCGAAACTGACGGGGTGAGGGGAGTAGGGACATTGTCCAGCCAACCCTGCCGCCGTCATTGCGAGCCGGAGGCGAAGCAGCCCATCCGGTTGCCTGAATGGGCTGGGCTGCTTCGTCGCTCCGCTCGTCGTCATGACGATAGGATGCGGCCATGATCTTCTCTCCCTTCGAGCGCATGGTCGCTTGGCGCTATCTCGGCTCGCGCCGGAAGGAACGGTTTGTCAGCGTCATTGCAGGCTTTTCGTTTGCCGGCATCATGCTGGGGGTCGCCACCCTCATCATTGTCATGAGCGTGATGAACGGGTTTCGGACCGAACTGATGGATCGGGTGATGGGGGTCAACGCGCACATGGTCGTCAGCGGCTACGGCGGCCCGCTCGACCCGTCCTATCCGGATCTGCGTGACAGGTTGGCCAGCATTCCCGGCGTGACCTATGCCGAGCCGATGGTCGAAGGCCAAGCGATGGCCGCGGCGGAGCGCGACCTGACCAGTGGTGCGGTTGTACGCGGCCTTTCGGCCGAAGCAATGCGCAATCGGAACATTCTCGCATCGAACCTGATAGCCGGGGGGCTTTCCGACTATGGCGCGATTGGAAACGAGATCGTCATCGGTGACCGGCTGGCGGCAAAACTGGCTCTGGGTGTCGGTTCCAAGCTGCGGCTGATCTCGCCGACTGGCAATGTGAGCCCATTCGGCACGGTACCGCGGACCAAGACCTTTGAAGTGGCCGCGATCTTCAATGTCGGCATGTACGAGTACGACTCGGGCTTTGTCTATATTCCGATCGCCACCGCCCAGCGCCTGTTCGGCACGGGCGAGGGGGTTTCGTCCATTGAATTGCTGCTGGCGGATCCGAATGATCTGAAAGCGGCCCGCGCGGCTGTGCGCGATGCCTTGCCACGCGGCACGCCCTATCGGGTCTATGACTGGCAAACTGCCAACGCGGCCTTTGTGCAGGCGCTGGCGGTTGAGCGGAACGTGATGTTCCTGATCCTGTCGCTGATCATTATGGTGGCTGCGTTCAACATCATTTCCTCCATGATTATGCTGGTGCAGGATAAGGGGCGGGATATTGCCATTCTGCGGGCGATGGGCGCGACGCGCGGCATGATCATGCGCATTTTCTTCCTGAACGGCGCCTCTATCGGCTTCACTGGTACGTTCGCAGGGTTCGTACTGGGGCTGGCATTTGCCAAGAATATCGACACGATCAAGGGCTGGCTGGAAAGCCTGACCGGCGGCGAACTGTTTAGCGCCGAAATCTACTTCCTGTCGAAATTGCCGGCGAAAGTGGAGTCGTTCGAGGTGCTGCTGGTCGTATGCATGGGCATCGGCCTGTCGATCCTGGCCACGCTCTACCCCAGTTGGCGCGCCGGCCGGCTGCTGCCGGCGGAGGCATTGCGCTATGAGTGACCCGGCGCTCGAATTGTCTGGCGTGGTGCGCGAATTTCACCAGGGCGGCAGCGTGTTGCGTGTTCTGGACGCGCTTGACCTGCGGCTGATGCCGGGCGAAATCGTGGCGCTTGTCGGGCCATCCGGGGCGGGCAAGTCCACCCTGTTGCAGATCGCCGGCCTGCTCGACAATCCGGATGGGGGCGCGGTGCGCCTTGCCGGGCAGGATTGCGCCCGGCTGAACGATGCCGAGCGCTCTGCCGTGCGGCGGGCGGAAATCGGCTTTGTTTTTCAGTTCCATCACCTTTTGCCAGAGTTCACAGCGCAGGAAAACATCGTCCTGCCGCAGTTGATCGCCGGCACCGGCCGCCGCGCCGCGAGAGCCCGGGCAATGGAACTGCTCATCTCTGTCGGTCTGGAGGAGCGAGCCTCCCACCGTCCGGCGCAGCTTTCCGGTGGCGAGCAGCAGCGGGTAGCCATCGCCCGCGCATTGGCGAACAGCCCGCGCGTCCTGCTGGCGGACGAGCCAACCGGTAACCTGGACCAAACGACGGGGGAGAGGGTGGCCCAGCAATTGATCCACCTAGCCCACGATACCGGCGTCGCCGCCCTGGTTGCAACGCATAATCTGGCGCTGGCCCGGTCTATGGACCGGATCGTGCGCATGGAAGCCGGGCGTCTGGTAGACGGGCTTTAGGCTGGCTGGCGGCCGCGCGACAACAGCCAGACCATCGCGCCGCCGGAGATGACGGCAAAGCCCAGGCTCGCAAACGCCCAGCCCCAGCCGGTGACACTTGCAGGGCCGCCGGTGGCATCCAGTACAACGCCGAACAATACCGGACCGACCAACCCGCCCGCGGCATTGGCCAGTGCCATGAACATGATCAGCGTGCCGCGGCTGCCGGCCTCGCCTACGGATATTGCACCTGCATTCACCACGCCAGAATCCGCCAGGACGAACAGGTTGTGGCCCAGTATCAGCGCCAGCAGCACCCATAGCGGCCACGCGGCAGCGAACCCGACAAGGCAGGCGAATAGCCCGGATACAATCATCAGCCCAGCTGTCACGCGCGCATAGCCCCACTTGGCGCCAGCGTCGCCACCCGCGAACGACGTGGGGGAGCCCATCAGGATTAGCAGGGTGGTCGCGGCCGGGATCAGCCAGATGATATCGAAGCCCTCATACTGAGAGGCGGCGAAAACATAGAACGCAACGCTCCAGGCGCGCACGCCCAGCAGTTCTACCGCATGCATGAATGCGCCGAAGCCAAAGCCCAGCACCGGCTTGTTGCGCACAACAGGCCCCAGATCGAACAGGGATCGCTTCGGCCCGGCCTCGGGCGCCGCCGGGCGAAGCAGGGTCAGCGCCAGAAAGAACGCAGCCAGGGAGGCGAATGCAGGCAGGACATAGGCGGCCTGCCAGCCGAAACCATTGGCCAGTTCGGCAGAAATCAGGACGCTGGAACTGGCGCAGATCGGAAAGCTGGAGATATAGCGCGCCGTCGCCTTTGGCCGGTCTTGCGCCGCGACCCTGTCGCTGATCGCCTTCACGCCAACCATATAGGTGCCGGCAAACCCCAGCCCCTGAATGCCACGGAATACCAGTGCGCTGGTGAAGTCATCAGCAAACAGGGCAAAGCCGCCAAAACCCAGAGCATTGGCGATCGCGCCTGCCAGCATGATCCGGCGCGCGTCGATCCGGTCCGTAATCGTCAGAAGCGGAATGGCCAATGTCGAGGTCAAGCCCCAGATACCATTCAACCAGCCGGCTTCGGTTCCGCTCAGACTCCATTGAGCGATGAACTGGGGCAGCAGCGTCGCCGTCGCATGCATGCCAAGCAGGTTAAGCCCCAGAAAGGAGCACATCAGGAGCACAAGGCGATTGGCTGGCATGAGCAGGCGGCGGCCTTTGCAAGGGATGAGGAATCCCCGGCACCATCGCCGTTCAGCCCTAAGATGGCAATGCGATACGCTTGTCGTTAACTAATGGTTGGACCTCAGCCCGTTATGGCAATTGCTTCGGCCTGCGCATTCCGCAACGAGGCGAGTTTGCCGGCCGGCGCCATGGTCACGCAGTTGCGCCCACGGTGCTTGGAACGGTAAAGCGCTTCGTCCGCACGGCGCAGGGCATCCTCGGCCGAGGTCTCGTCCCAGGCAATTTCGCTCACACCGAAACTGGCGGTTACCCGCAGCGAGGCCCCATCGGCGGGTAACGGGATGATCGTATCGGCCACGCCACGGCGCAGCCGGTCGGCAACCTGTTCGGCTTCGTGCAGGGATGTGTTCGGCAACACGATCAGGAATTCTTCCCCACCCTGCCGCGCGACAAGGTCCGGCGAGCGGATGCTGCCTGCCAGCCGGTCGGCGACATGCCGCAAAACAGCATCCCCGGCAGCATGGCCATAGGTGTCGTTGATCGCCTTGAACCGGTCCAGATCGCAGACGATTAGCGACAGGGGCCGAGTGTCACCGACGGCGCGGGCATGCAGGCGCGGCAGGTGTGCGTCCAAATAGTGGCGATTATAGAGACCGGTCAACGCATCGGTCACCGCTTGATTCAGATTCTGGTGGTGCCGGTTCTGTATCCGCTGCTGTAGGCGGTGGCGACGGATTTGGGTTTTGAGCCGGGCCATCACCTCGGATGGGTTGAGCGGGCGGAGCAGGCATTCGTTGGCGCCAAGGTCCAGTCCCTTGTACATCCGTTCGCTGTCGCTACGGTCGCCGATCAGCACAAACGGTAGGTGCCGTGTCGCCTCGCAAGATCGGGCCTGCGAACATAGCCGCAGCGCGTCAAACGGCTGATAGCCGATATCGGCCAGAATCAGATCGAATGCCCCATTCAGCAACTGGCCTGGCGGCGGCGTATCGTCATGGCAAGACACCACCTCGTGCTGAAGGGCGGTTGCGGTCTGGCCGATCACCTCGTGAATGGTCTCGCTGTCGCTCATCAGAAAAACGCGGGCGTCGGTGTATGGTTCATCTGCAAGCGCCTCGAAGCCAGCATCGCCAAGCGTTCCGCCCTCCCGCAAGCGCCATTCGTCCAGAACGCGCTTCAGCCGCACCAGATTGCGCACCCGCGCGAACAGGGCCAGGTTGTCGAGCGGCTTGGTCAGAAAATCATCCGCGCCGCATTCCAGCCCAAGCACCATATCCTGTGGGGAATCCAACGCCGTCACCATCACCACCGGAATGTGGCTGAAACGGTGGTCTGCCTTCAGCCGCCCGCAGACCTCATAGCCGCTGAGTTCCGGCATCATCACGTCCAGCAGGATCAGGTCGGGTGGATTGTGTTCGACTGCGCCAAGGGCGTCCCTGCCATTGCTGGCTGTCACCACGTCGTAGTATTCCGCGGCCAGCTTTGCTTCGAGGAGCTTGCGGTTGGCGGCGATGTCGTCGACGACGAGAATTCGTGCGGTCATGGCTCTCCCGCCCGGCTGCGCTGATGGCGTGTCGGTGGCGGGAACTGCTCGTCGCCACCGTTGAGGCAAAGCCTAGCGCAGGGGCAGCGAACGCGGCGTTAACGGCGATTGGTCAAATGTTTGCGAACGGTCTCGATAAAGCTGGCGACCTTGATCGGCTTGGCGATGTAATCCTCGCAGCCGCCTTGGCGGATTTTTTCCTCGTCGCCTTTCATCGCAAACGCGGTAACGGCGATAATGGGAATGGTGCATAGGCTATCGTCGGCCTTGAGCCATTTCGCAACCTCCAAACCGGAGACCTCCGGCAACTGGATATCCATCAAAATCAGGTCCGGTTTTTCCTGGCGCGCCAGCATCATGGCAGTCACGCCATCGTTGGTCTGGATCGTTTCGAAACCATGGGCACGCAACAAATCGTTGAACAATTTCATGTTCAACTCGTTGTCTTCGACGATCATTATCCGGTCCGCCATGGCTTGGCCCAGCGCTTGTTGGAAGTGTTCAAAGGCCGGCAGCTTACGCCAGCCGGCACGACTTGCAACCGATGATAGTGTCTGAGTGCTTAACGAATCGCATACCGAATTGAAACATCCAGTGTAAACGATCCAACAACCCATCGGTGTAACCGGCAACGGCTACCCCAGTTCCGTTGGCCAGGCTACCGAAGTCGGCGAATGTGCCGGGTAAAATGGTGCGGTTTGGTCTATATTCCCTTGCCATGCCTGCCCTCTGCCGCGATTGCCTGACGCCTGCGCCGTGTGTTCCGGAAACGCGTTGCCGTGTCTGCGGCTCGCCCCGAATTGTGTCGCATCCAGAGTTGTTCTCATTACAGGTTGCCCATGTCGATTGCGATGCATTCTATGCCACCATAGAAAAACGCGACGATCCCAGCCTGCGCGACGTGCCGCTGGTTATCGGCGGCGGACGGCGGGGGGTTGTGGCAGCCGCCTGCTATATTGCCCGGCGCTATGGCGTGCGTTCTGCCATGCCGATGTTCAAGGCACGCGCTGCTTGTCCGCAGGCGGTGGTTGTCCGCCCCAATATGGCGAAATATCAGGCTGTCGGGCGCGAGATGCGGGCGCTGATGCGTGCGGTCACGCCTCTAATCGAACCGCTATCCATCGACGAGGCCTTCCTAGACTTCCGCGGACAGGGCGAGGACGGTGGGCCGCCCGCACTGCATCTGGCCCGCCTTGCGTTGCAGGCCGAACAAGAATTGGGAATCACCATTTCCATCGGCCTCGGCCCGAACAAGTTCCTGGCCAAGATGGCGTCGGATCTCGACAAGCCGTGCGGCTTTGCGGTGATCGGCCGGGGAGAAGCCCGGGATTTCCTGGCGCCGAAGCCGGTAGGCATGGTGTTCGGCGTTGGCCGGGCGATGCGGGAGAAACTGGAAGCGGACGGCATTCGCCGCATCGGCCAACTGCGTGGCTTTCCACCTGCCGCTTTGGAGTTTCGCTACGGCAGCTTCGGCGAACGCTTGGCGCCCTATAGCCGTGGCATTGACCGCCGCAGGGTAAAGCCGTCGCGGCCGACCAAAAGCATCTCCAATGAAACCACGTTCGAGGACCCGATTGCAGACGCCGACGATCTTTCGGCACGCTTGGAAAGCCTTTGCCGCCGTGTGGCCGGTCGGATGAAAGCGCACGGCTATCGGGGGCACACGGTGGTTCTAAAGCTCAAGACAGCTGGCTTTCAGACCTTGACCCGCAGCCACACCCTGCCAGAGCCGACCGCCTCTGCCACGGACCTCCTTATCGCTGCGGAAACCATGCTGCGGCGGGAGGCAACAGGCCCTGCCTTCCGTCTGATCGGTGTCGGCATATCGAATCTGACGTTGGGCGAGAGCAAAGACGGCGCCGCGCTTTGGGGCGAGGAGGCGGTGTGAACGGGCTGCCCTTGTCCCGGCGGCTTGGCATGACTAGGTTAGCCGCGGACGTTCGCTAAGGGTTGAGCCGGGCTTACCCCGCCACCGTCTTTTTTTGTTTCCCCTGTCTCAAAGGGCTCATCCCATGAAGCGCCTGATCGCTGGCTTGATTGCCGTTTCCCTTCTGTTGTCCGTCCCAGCAGCGGCACAGGACACCGCGCCGCTTGATACCGTTGAACAGCGGTTCAGCTATTTGATTGGCCTGCAACTGGCCAACGGCATGATGGAAAAAGGGATCAACAAGGATCTCGATATTGCTGCCTTTTCCCAGGCCCTGAAGGATACCTTCGCCGGCGAAGAGCCAAGGTTGACCCAGGAGCAGATTCAGGAAGCCATCCAGGCGATGCAGGCCAAGGCCGCATCGCAAGAGGCTGAGGAAAGTGCGGCTGCACTGGCCGCTGGCGAAGCCTTCTTGTCGGAAAACGAGACCAAAGATGGGGTCAATACGACGGACAGCGGTTTGCAATACAGCGTCACCGAAACGGGATCGGGCGCAAAGCCGGCGGCAGCCGACACCGTGAAGGTTCATTATGAAGGCCGTCTGCTGGATGGCACCGTCTTTGACAGTTCGTATGAACGCGGCGAACCGGCGACCTTCGGTGTTGGCCAGGTGATTGCCGGTTGGCAGGAAGCGCTGCAGCTGATGCCCGCCGGCTCGAAATGGGAAGTCTGGATCCCATCCGATCTGGCCTATGGGCCGACCGGCGCGGGCGGCGCCATTGGGCCGAATGAGACCCTGAACTTCACCATCGAACTGATCGAAATCGTCAATTCAAAATAGACCGTTTCCGCTGTTGCGTGCAGGCAGCAAAAACACCCATAAGGCAAAGGCGGCGGCTCGTTGGAGCCGCCGCCTTCTTGTTTTAACCCGCTGGGTCTGTTCGGGTCAGGTGACTTTGCGTTGCCGCGCGGCGAGCCCAAGGCCGACAATCCAAAGGCCGTGCCGCCATCGGTGGCGCGTGCGCCGTTGCTAATCAGATTGCCAAGTCTCTGGTATGGTAGTCGCGGATTACACGGTCGAACGTCTCTGGTGTGAAGCGAAAGTCGTCTGCAAGCTCGGCAAAGGGCTTATAGGCGAATCGGGGCTCGTCCGGATGGGCCTGCTGGCGAGCGTCAATGGCGACCTGAATGACCGCAGAGCGCTCAAAAATCCGCCGGTCGTCATAGACTGCCTCCGATGATTCCATGCTGAGCGCTGCTTTCTGCCCCTGTACCGAACTGCGGCGGTGAAAGCCGAAAGTCAGGGAGATGCGCAAATCCGGGGAGCTGTTGGCGAAGGAGCCATGCACCATCTGCCGGTTGACCATGGTCACATCGCCGGCATTGCAAACCAGCGGCACGGCGCCCGGCAGCTTTTCATCGCCACCATTGGCCGCGACCATGCCCTTGATATCCGCCTTGCCCAGCTTGTGAGAGCCGGGCAGTACCCAGAGACAGTTGGCCGGCGTCGTCGGGTAAAGCTGGACCTGGAAGTTGAAGCCGTGAATTTCTTCGTCCCAGTCGGGATTGTCCCAATGGGTGACACCGTCCTGATGCCACGAGACCGAGCCACCGAGACCCGGCTGCTTCACGAAGATTGCATCGTTATAGGGCACGAAATCTTCGCCGTTGATCGACTCCGCAATCGTCAGCAGCCTCGGATTTCCATAAAGCCGTAGGCCCGACGGCATGTGCTGGCACATGGCGTACATCAGGAACACCACATAATCCGGCACTTCGCCCTCGGCCTTGGGCTGTGCCATTTGGGTTGGATGGCGCCCGCCAAGCGCATCGGTTCCGCCCCAGGGGTCGGCCAAGGGCTTGGTGAAACGATAGGGCAGGCGCGGTGAGTCAATGCCCAGCGCCGGGCGGCCTTGCATATCGACCTTGGCATCCGGGCCGGCCGGCGCGCGGTCGATCATTGTCTGCGCGTCGGCCCGCAATGCATCGATCTCGTTCGGGTCGATCACGCCTTCAAAGATATAATAGCCGTGCTTGCGGTATGCAGCGACAATGTCAGGGTGGAGTTTGCCATCACCGCCCAGCCGCAATGGCCCGCGGTTGCCGATCTCGGCGGCGAGGCGAACGCCCTCCCGTTGGTAGGCGGCCATACCTGCGGCGTGTGCGGCCTGGGTCAACGGCTTTGGTGGGGCGATGGTTGTGGCGGCATCATTCATGGCGCGTTCCTAACGGAGATTGCTTTGCGCCATTGTCGCCGACTCCCGCCATGCAACGCAATGGTGTTACCCAGGTCGCCATGGACTGGTGAGCCGTGAACGTGTTTGTGACCTACTCCGCCGCGATCGCCGCGCGTTCGGCATCAATTTCCTCCGCCTTCGCCTCGATCAACTCGACCATGTGGTCGACGATATCGGAATTTTGCAGCCGGTGGTCTGGCTGTCCGGCGATATAGACCATGTGCGTACCCTTGCCGCCGCCGGTGATGCCGAGGTCTGTCTCACGTGCCTCGCCCGGGCCGTTCACGACACAGCCAATTACCGACACCGTCATCGGCGTCGTGATGTGGCTGAGGCGCTGTTCCAGCACCTCCACCGTCTTGATCACGTCGAACTGCTGGCGCGCGCAGGACGGGCAGGAAATCACGTTGACGCCGCGGTGGCGCAGGCCAAGCGATTTCAGGATGTCGAACCCGACCTTCACTTCCTCCGTCACGTCGGCAGACAGCGAAACCCGCAGCGTGTCGCCAATACCAGCCCACAGCAGAGAGCCGAGGCCGATGGCGCTTTTCACCGTGCCGCTGCGCAACCCGCCCGCCTCGGTCACGCCCAGGTGTAGGGGATAGTCGCAGACCTCCGCTAGTTGCTGATAGGCCGCGACGGCCAGCAAGGGGTCGGAAGCTTTGCAGGAGATTTTGAACTCGAAAAAGTCGTTGTCTTCCAGAATCCGAATATGCCGCTGGGCGCTTTCGACCATGGCTTCTGGGCAGGGCTCGCCATACTTCTCCAGCAGATCGCGCTCAAGCGATCCGCCATTGACGCCAATGCGGATCGAGCAGCCATGGTCCTTCGCTGCCTTGATGACCTCCCGCACCCGGTCGTTCGAGCCGATATTGCCCGGGTTGATACGCAGGCAGGCGGCACCGGCCTTGGCCGCTTCGATGCCGCGGCGGTAGTGGAAGTGAATATCGGCGACCAGCGGCACCTTCGAAGCCTTGACGATCTGCGGCAGCGCAGCGGTGGAGTCCTCGTCAGGGCAGGAGACGCGTACGATATCGGCACCGGCCTCCTCCGCCCGGCGGATCTGGTCGATGGTGGCGCCGGCGTCGCTGGTCAGCGTGTTGGTCATGGTCTGCACGGTAATCGGCGCATCGCCGCCGACCGGCACATTGCCGACCATGATTTGCCTGGATTTCCGGCGGATGATCTGGCGGTAGGGGCGCAGGGTCATACGGGCCATTCCCTTTTTCGGCGGGGCCGGTTCTGGAGTGCTCTTAATATAGGTACTGTGCGCCCCATGCCAGCCACACCCCGCCGCATGGCGTACCCCCAGGTTTCGCCCTTGGTTTCCTGAGGCCAGCGATGATACCTTTGTCGGCAACAAAAGCATTACGAACCAGCCAAAAGGGCGCCGCACGTCATGTCCGATCTGCCAACCAAAGTCAGCATCCACGAGGAAGGCCCGCGCGAGGGCTTCCAGATCGAGAAAGGCCCAATACCGACAGAGCGCAAGATCGAACTGATCGACGCTTTGTCGGAAACCGGGCTGAAAAAAATTCAGGTCGCCAGTTTTGTTTCACCGAAGGCCGTGCCCGGCTGGGCGGATGCGGATGAGGTGGTGCGTGGCTTCAAGCGCAAGCCGGGCGTGAAATATCACGTGCTCTGGCTGAACGAGAAGGGCCTGCAACGGGCCCTGATGCACCAAAAGGACGGCGCCGGGCTGGACATGTTTGGCTCGATTTCGACCACAGCATCCGAGTCCTTCATGCGCAAGAACACCAATCGCGGCTACGAGGACAACATCCGCATCCAGGGCAACCAGATCAAGATCTACCAGGAAAACAATATCCCAGTGGTGCGCGCCAGCATCATGACCGCGTTTGGCTGCAATTACGAAGGCCCGGTCGAAGTTGCGACCGTGCTCAAGCGTCTGGCCGAGATCCTCGCGCTGGCGGATGAGATGGGCTGCAACATCGAGTATGTGAGCCTTGCGGATACGATGGGCTGGGCCAACCCGTCCTCCGTCAAGCGGCTGGTCGGTGCGGTGCGCGACAAGTGGCCGGAGCTGGGCATTAACCTGCACTTGCACGACACGCGAGGGCTCGGCATCGCCAATGCCTATGCCGGCATGCAGATGGGCGTGACCGAATTCGATTCGGCAGTCGCAGGCCTGGGCGGTTGTCCGTTCGCGGCGCTGAAGGGCGCTGCCGGCAATGTGTGCACGGAGGATTTGGCATTCCTCTGCGAGGAGATGGGCATCGACACCGGCATCGACGTCGACAAGCTGGTGGAGGTCGCACAACTGGCAGAGGACATTGTCGGACATCCGCTTGCCGGCTCGCTCATGCATGCAGGCACGCTGACCGCGGCCCGCGCCAAGGCCAAAGCGGCGTAAGCACGCCACAAACTCCGAATCTCCTGACTGAGCCCCGGCCCTGGCGCCGGGGCCTTTTGCGATGAGGCCCTAAGGTCATGTCGAAGAAAGAGCCTCTCGGTCCCGCCCTGCCGGTGTTGATTGGCGCGGCGGTGATGCTCGCCATGGCCATGGGCCTGCGCCAGAGCCTCGGCATTTTTATGACGCCGATGACGGCGGATATCGCGTTGACAGTTAGCGAGTTCACGCTGGCGATTGCGATCCAGAACCTTGTCTGGGGGTTCACCCAGCCGGTGATTGGCGCAATGACCGTGCGGCTCGGCTTCCGTGTGCCAATGGTGGCGGGCGGCGTGCTGTTCTGTACCGGCTTGGTCATGCTGACGCTGGCCGATGGCTTCCTCATGGTGCTTCTGGGTGCGGGCTTTGCGATTGGCATGGCCATGGCCGCCGTATCGTCCGCAATGGCGCTGGCTGTTTCGTCCCGCGCGGTGCCGGCCTCTCGCCGCAGTTTTGTTTTGGGGTTGGTAGCAAGTGCCAGTTCGATGGGGGCGATGGTGGCGGCGCCTGTCGGCCAAGCGATCAATACCAGCACCGGCGATTGGCGGTATGGGATGATTGGCTTTGTCGTCCTGGCGGTATCGATCATTCCAGCCGCATGGTTGGCCGGACGTGTCGACCGCATGAACCTGCCGGTGCATGGGCCAAGCGGCAGCGATGGGCTGACAGCTTCTGCCGCACTCAAAGTCGCGTTGCGGCATGGCCCCTTCCTGGTGATGAGCGCCGCGTTCTTCGTCTGCGGCATGCAGTTGATTTTCCTGCTGACGCACCTGCCGAACTATTTGGCGATCTGCGGCATGGACCCGATGTTGAGCGCCACGGCGCTGGCAATCATCGGTGCCTTTAACATCGCCGGCAGTATCTTTTTCGGCTGGGCCGGCGGGTGGTGGAACAAGCAGGCGCTGCTGGGCATCATATACCTCTGCCGTTCGGTCATCTTGACCGCATTCTTCATCACACCGCCGACGCCGGAAAGCACTATCGTTTTTGCCTGTTTCATGGGCTTTTTCTGGCTGGGCGTTTCGCCCCTCATCGCCGGATCGGTGATTGAGATGTTCGGCCTGCGCTGGCAGCCGATGCTTCAGGGCGTCACCTTTTTCGTGCATCAGTTCGGCAGCTTTGCCGGTGCGTTCGGTGGCGGTTTCCTGTTCGATATGATGGGATCTTACGACCTTGCATGGCGACTTGGTGTGTTGATAGGTGCGGCCGCGGGGATCGTGCAGCTGATTGTGGCACTCTGGCGCCCGCCGGCGCCTCGCGCATTCCGTGCTGCATGAGGGGGAAGCCGGTAGAACCGCCCGATCTTTGCCGTAAAAAATCACGAAATGGTCAAATTTAACCCATTCTGGTGATGCGGCGGGGAGGTGTGTTTTCCTAAATTCTAAATATCCTTAGTTAGCTAACGAATTCGCGGACTCAAGGATAATGGCCTTCTTTCGGAAGGTCGCTGACGGGTGGCAACTATCGGGGGCGATTGGTTGGGTGAGCACCAGGTCATGGTGACAATCGAGGGAGGGCTGCCGCAGCAGCCCTCCCTTCTTTTTTCCGCGCGCTAAAGGACTCTGGCGCCAAACCCTTGCGTCGGTTTACGATGCGCTCCCCGCATCCCGATTGAACCCGCAAGGCTATTCATCCGATGAAGTTCAGTTTCTCAGCGGAGCAGGAGGAGTTCCGCTCCATTATCCGCCGCTTTCTCGAAGCGAAATCACCCAGCACCGCGGTGCGGAAGGTGATGGAAGGCGAAGTTGGGTACGATCCCGACGTTTGGAAATCACTGGCCAACGATCTGGGCCTGACTGCGCTGCATATTCCCGAGGAATATGGCGGTGCCGGCTTTGGCGTGACCGAACTGGCGATCGCGACGGAGGAAATGGGCCGCGCCTTGCTGTGCGCACCCTTTTTCGCCTCTGCCGTCATGGCAGCGACTACCATTCTGCACGCCGGCACGGACGAGCAGAAGGCGTTTTACCTGCCCGGCCTCGCCAGTGGGGAAACGATCGGCACCTTGGCAATTGCCGAACCGAACGGCGGCTGGGACGGAGAATCGCTAAGCATGTCCGCCACGACCTATGGCGATGTTTACCGTCTGCATGGCACGAAAAGCTATGTGCTGGATGGCATGAATGCGAACCTGATCGTCGTGGCCGTGCGGATGGCCAACGGTCATTTGGGCCTTTTCGTCGTGCGTGACCTGGAGGACGGTGTGACCCGCACACCCTTGCAATCCATGGACCCGACACGCCGGCTGGCCCGTATCGACTTCGATAACACGCCGGCCGTGCTGCTCGGATCGTCGGAGGACGGCGAGGCGGCGTATGCGAAAACGTTTGATACCATGGTTGCCTGCCTCGCAGCCGAAATGGCTGGCGGTGCCGAGCGTCTGCGTGAGGACGCACTGGAATATGCCACCATGCGAGTGCAGTTTGGCCGGTCCATCGCATCCTTCCAGGTGACGAAACACAAGGCGGCCGACATGCTGCTGGATGTGGAACTGGCGAAGTCCGCTGCCTATGCCGCGGCATCGGCGCTCGACGACGGTGACGGGGATGCCTCGGCCATTGCCTCGCTTGCCAAGGCGGCCGCTTCCGAGACCTACATGCAAACAGCCGTGCATGCGGTGCAGATTCATGGCGGCATTGGCTTTACCTATGATAACGACACACAAATGTGGTTCAAACGTGCCAAGGCGAGCGAG
Organism: Alphaproteobacteria bacterium; assembly: GCA_041687435.1. GTDB lineage: Bacteria > Pseudomonadota > Alphaproteobacteria > Bin95 > Bin95 > JACKII01. The sequence goes on along the minus strand of JAWLBX010000022.1, from coordinate 5,823 downwards.
GTTTTCCTCGGTGACGCCAATTGGCACCGTGAGCGTATGATGCAGAACTGGAGCGCCTGATCATGGCCGAAATGACCGAGACCCAAGTCCGCGACGAGGTCCGCGCGTTTCTGAAAGCGAACTGGGATCCGAACCTGTCATTGATGGAATGGCGCAATATCCTGGTCGATTCCGGTTGGGGTGCGCCGCACTATCCAGAGGAATGGTGGGGCAAGGGCCTCCCCACTGCCATGTCTCTGGTGGTGGACGAGGTGTTCCGCGAATTCGAGGCGATTGGCGCCGCGAAAATGGGCATCCGAACCCTGGCGGGCGCTACGATTCTGGCGCATGGCAGCGACCTGCATAAGCAAAAATACCTGCGCGGCATCCTGACGGGTGAGGAAACCTGGTGCCAGCTGTTCAGCGAGCCGGGTAGCGGCTCGGACCTGGCAGGTGCTGCGACGCGGGCCGACTGGAAAGACGGCAAGTGGGTCATCAACGGCCAGAAGGTCTGGACCACCAGCGCCCACCATGCCGATTTCGGCCTGCTGCTCGCCCGCACCAACTGGGACGCGGTCAAACACAAGGGACTGACCTATTTCATCCTCGACATGCGTCAGCCGGGCGTGGACGTGAACCAGCTGAAGCAGATGAATGGTCATGCCTCCTTCAACCAAGTGTTCATCACCGACGCGGTGATCGAGGACGACATGCGCGTCAGCGAGCTGGGCGAGGGCTGGAAGGTCGCCACCACCACGCTGATGCACGAGCGCCGCGGCGCCGACGGCGCCCGCCGCTATGACCAGAAAATCCACCGGCCTGAGCGTATCTATCAGGAATACAACGAGGAAATCGACCACCAGCTCGCGCCGTATGTCTGGTACCCGCAGCGGACCGGCCGCGTCGATCTGCTGATCGAGCATGCCAAGGCAGCAGGCTGCTATGAGGATCCGACCATCCGCCAGGAAATCGCCAAGGTCCTGTCAATGGCCAAGGCGGCGGAGTGGACCGCCCGCCGTGCCCGCGCGTCGCAGGAGCAGGGCAAGCCGCAGGGGCCGGAAGGCTCGATTGGCAAGCTGGCGGCCAGCAATGTCGCCCGCGCCGCCAATCGCGTACACACGATGATTGCCGGCCCGAATGCGATGCTGACCGGAGCCGATAGCTGGATGGACGGCACGATTGCGGAAATTCTCGTCTCGACCCCGGCGATTTCGATTGCCGGTGGCACGGACGAAATTCAACGTAACATTATCTCCGAGCGTATCCTGAACATGCCGAAGGAAATGCGCACGGATACCGACCGCCCGTTCCGCGAAGTGCCCCGCAACCAAGTCGGCTAAGCGGCCCGCCCCCGGACCTGTCTCTGACAAGAGTCCGGGGTTCCCCGCTTGATGGTTATTGCCGGCGGCTGGTGTTTGTGATCAATCGCCAGTCAATCAGCAGAACCTAGGTGAAGGATGGCGCGCATCAGGCAAGGCTAGGCCCCGTTCTTCTCCGCTATCGCTGCCTGGGCAGCGGCGAGCCGGGCAATCGGCACGCGATAGGGCGAGCAGGACACATAGTCCAGGCCAACCCGGTGGCAGAAGGCGATGGACTGCGGGTCGCCGCCATGCTCCCCGCAAATCCCGAGTTTCAGGCCATTGCGGGTTGCGCGCCCGCGTTCCACCCCGATGCGCACCAGTTCGCCGACGCCTTCCTGGTCCAGCCCGACGAACGGGTCGCGCTCGACGATGCCCTGGCGCTGGTAAGTTTCCATGAAACTGCCGGCGTCGTCGCGGCTGATGCCGAACGTGGTCTGTGTCAGGTCGTTGGTGCCAAAGCTGAAGAACTCTGCCGTTTCCGCAATCTCCCCGCCGCGCAGCGCGGCGCGGGGCAGTTCGATCATGGTGCCGACCAGATAGGGCACGTTCCGGCCTTTTTCCTCCGCCACCTCGGCAGCGACGCGGTCAATCACCGCCTTGAGAATGTCGAGTTCCCGCTTGGTCGCCACCAGCGGCACCATTACCTCCGGCAACACCTCTATCCCCTCAGCGGCGACATCGGCCACCGCTTCGAAGATTGCGCGGGCCTGCATCTCGGTAATTTCGGGGTAGGAAATCCCAAGCCGGCAGCCGCGATGGCCCAGCATGGGGTTGCTTTCCTCCAGGCGGATGGCACGCTGCCGCACCGCCTCCGGCGAAATACCGGCGGCTTTCGCCAGCGCCTCGACCTCGTGCGGCTGATGCGGCAGGAATTCGTGCAGCGGCGGGTCGAGCAGGCGGATGGTGACCGCATAGCCCTTCATGATGCGGAACAGGTCGGCGAAGTCCTGGCGCTGCATCGGCAGCAATTTGGCCAGGGCAGCGCGCCGCCCGGCTTCGTCCGCCGCCATGATCATTTCGCGCATGGCGATGATGCGGTCGGCGTCGAAGAACATGTGCTCTGTCCGGCAAAGGCCGATGCCCTCCGCCCCCAGCGAACGGGCGGTTTCTGCATCCGCCGGCGTTTCCGCATTGGCGCGCACGCCCAGATGGCGGATTTCATCTGCCCAGCCCATCAGCAGCGCGAACTCGCCGGAGACTTCCGGGTCCAACGTCGGCACCTTGCCGGCCATGATCTCACCCGTGCTGCCGTCGAGCGTGATGGTCTCGCCAGCCTTCACGATGGTATCGCCCGCATAGAATTGCTGGGCCTGATAGTCGATGCGGATATCACCGGCGCCTGCCACACAGGGCCGGCCCATGCCGCGCGCGACCACCGCCGCATGGCTGGTCATGCCGCCGCGGCTGGTTAGGATGCCGCGGGCGGCGTGCATGCCGTGGATATCCTCCGGGCTGGTTTCGATCCGGACCAGGATCACGTCGTCGCCACCCTGCGCACATTTCTCGGCCTCGTCCGCCGAGAACACAACAGCGCCGGAAACCGCGCCGGGGGAGGCGGGCAGGCCGTGTCCCAGGATGTGACGCTCGGCATCCGGGTCCAGCGTCGGGTGCAGCAATTGGTCGAGCGATGCGGGTTCGATGCGGCTGACCGCATCTTCCTTCGAAATCACACCCTCTTGCACCAGATCGGTGGAAATTTTCAGCGCCGCCTTGGCCGTACGCTTGCCGGAGCGGGTTTGCAGCATCCAGAGCCGGCCGCGCTCAACCGTGAACTCGATATCCTGCATGTCGCGGTAATGGGATTCGAGCGTGTTCTGGATTTGGATCAGTTGCGCGAACACCTCCGGCATCACCTCTTCCATGGCTGGAAGATTGCTGTCATGCGCCTGCTTGGCGGCAATCGTGATGTGCTGCGGCGTGCGGATGCCGGCAACCACATCCTCCCCCTGCGCATTGACGAGGTATTCGCCGTAAGCCTCGCGCGCGCCGGTGGATGGGTTGCGGGTGAAGGCGACGCCAGTGGCCGAGTCGTCCCCCATATTGCCGAACACCATGGCCTGAACATTGACCGCGGTGCCCCATTCCTCCGGAATTTCGTTCATCTGGCGGTAAAAGATCGCGCGCGGCACCTGCCAGCTGGCAAACACCGCGCCGATGGCACCCCATAGCTGTTTGCGCGGGTCTTGCGGGAAGGGCTCGTCCAGTTCTTCCGCCACCTTGCGCTTGTAGATTTCGACCAGTTCCTGCCAATCGTCAGCGGTAAGTTCCGTATCCAGGAACGCGCCGCGCCCTTCCTTCAGGATGTCCAATTCTTCCTCGAACACGTGGTGGTCGATGCCCAGCACCACGTCGCCGTACATCTGGATGAAGCGGCGGTAGCTGTCCCAGGCGAAGCGGGCGTCGGCAGCCCTGGCCATGCCTTGCACGGTTTCGTCGTTCAGGCCCAGGTTCAGGACCGTATCCATCATGCCCGGCATCGATACCCGCGCGCCGGAGCGGACGGATACCAGCAGCGGGTTGGCTGCATCGCCGAACGTACGGCCGGTTTCGGCCTCGACCGCGGCGAGCGCGGCCTCCATTTGGCCCTCCAATTCCTCCGGGTAGGATTTGGCGTTGGCGTAATAGTGGGTGCAGACTTCGGTGGTGATGGTAAAGCCGGGCGGCACGGGCAGCCCGAGACTGCTCATCTCTGCAAGGTTGGCACCCTTGCCGCCAAGCAGGTTGCGCATGGCGGCATTGCCTTCGCTCTTGCTGCTACCGAAGCTGTAAACCCATTGGGTCATGGTCTGGTGGCTCCTGCCGTTGCTGTCATCATGGAGAGGTTGACACCTCTCACGGCGTCATTGCGGGAAATGGGGGGCGACGAGGCAAACGGAAATTTCTATGGCCGGCTGGTACGCCGGGCCGATCTGCCTCAACTATGCCGCGCAATGACAGGTTTGAGTAGCGTTCGACTACCCCTCGATCACCGAAAAATCCGCAACCTGGCTCATCGTATCCGTGATTACGCCCAACAGTTTGAGCCGGTTCGCGCGCAATGCGGGGTCGCTGGCGTTGACGGTAACTTGGTCGAAAAAGGCATCTGTCGGTGGGCGAAGTTTTGCTAGCAGGCCCATTGCGCCGTCGAATTCCCCCTGCTTCAAAGCTAGAGAGAGGCCAGCGGAGACCGCGTTCAGCGCATCTGCAAGTGCTATTTCGGCCGGTTCGGTAAATAAAGCCCCATCCGGTATTCCGGACTGACGATTGCCGTCTTTTTTCTCCTCCGCCGCAATGATGTTTGCGGCGCGGCGGTAGGCAATAAGTAGGCTGGCGCCATCGTCCGTTTCCAGGAAGGCGGAAAGCGCCGCTACCTGGCGCATCAAACGCACCAAATCGTCCTGCGCTTCCCGGTTGAACACGGCGGCGACGCGGTCGTGCCGCAGGCCTTCCTCCCGCAGATGCACCTTCAGCCGGTCTGCGAAGAAGTCGAGCAGGGCGGTCGCCGTTTCATCCGCCGAGTTCTGGCCGGAGAGGAGACCGCCATAGGCCTCGTGCGCGAACAGGAAGGCTTGGCGCAGCGGCAGGCGAAGCTCATTTTCCAGCACCAGGCGGATTACGCCAAGTGCGGCGCGGCGCAGCGCGAACGGGTCGCGGCTGCCGGTGGGCTTCTCGTCGATGGCGAAGAAGCCGGCGAGCGTGTCGATTTTCTCCGCCAGCGCCACGGCGACGGAGACCGGCGCGCGCGGGCAGGTGTCGCCCGGCCCCTGCGGGGCGTAGTGTTCGGCAATGGCGTCGGCTACAGCACCGTCCAGGCCCTCGCCGTGGGCGTAATAGCGGCCCATGATGCCCTGCAATTCGGGGAATTCGCCGACCATGCCGCTGGTCAGGTCGGCCTTGGCGAGCGTGCCGGCCTCCATGGCCTTTTCCGCCTCGCAGCCGGGAATGTACCTTGCCAGCATTCCGGCCAGGGCAGAAATGCGCATGGTCCGCGCGCCTAGCGTGCCGAGGCGGGCGTGGAACACCACGTTTTCCAACGCCGGCACGCGGCTGGCGAGGGAATGGCGGCGGTCCTGATCCCAGAAGAACTTGGCGTCGGACAAGCGGGCACGCAGCACCCGCTCGTTGCCAGCGATAACGGCCGTGCCGCCGTCCGCGGTCTCCCGGTTGGCAGCCAAGGCAAAGCGGGGGGCCAGCTTGCCGTCGGGCGTTTCCAGCGCGAAATACTTCTGATGTTCCCGCATGGAGGTGGTGAGGACCTCCGGCGGCAGGTCCATGAACTGCGCATCGATGCTGCCGAGCAGGATTACCGGCCATTCGACCAGCCCCGTCACCTCGTCGAGCAGGCCGGGGTCGGGGCGGACGCTCAAGCCCTCGGCCGAGGCGGCTTTTTCCAGTTCGGCGACGATTTTCGCCTTGCGCTCGGCCGGGTCCAGGATGACGTAGTGGGCCAGAAGGTCGGCCTTGTATTGCGCAAAATTCTCGATGCGGAACGGGCCGCGGGCCA
>JAWLBX010000021.1:0-65142 GCA_041687435.1 Alphaproteobacteria bacterium | reverse complement strand
CTGGCTGGTCGAGAACCTGGGCTATGTCACCATGGTCCTGCTCTATTGCGGTGTCGGCCTGCTGGCGACGCTGGCCATTGCCCTGACCTGGCGCAAGGCATTGCTGGACGATCATTAGATGCGCCGGGCAGCCTAGGCAGGGTCGGGCGGCTCGGATAAGGTTTTCCAAGGACCAAACGCGACCAATAGCAAGCGAGCCTGTCCATGCGGCCAGAAGATCTCATCGCCGGCCAGAACCGCCCATTCACCGGCGCGGAATTCCTGGAAAGCCTGCGCGACGGGCGCGAGGTCTGGCTGTATGGGGAGAAGGTGGGCGATGTCACCACCCACCCGGCCTTCGCCAATGCGGCCCGCTCGCTGGCACGGCTCTATGACGCGTTGCACGATCCCAAGACGAAAGACGTGCTGACCTGCGGTACCGACACCGGGTCCGGCGGCTTCACCCAGAAATTCTTTCGCGCCGCCCGGTCGCGTGAGGACCTTGAGGGCCAGATGGAGGCGATCAAGACCTGGGCGCGGCTGTCTTATGGCTGGATGGGCCGCAGCCCGGACTACAAGGCAAGTTTTCTCTCCACCCTTGGCCCGAATGCGGAACTGTACGGACCCTGGGCCGACAACGCGCGGGCCTGGTACAAGCGGTCCCAGGAAAACGTGCTGTTCCTGAACCACGCCATCGTCAACCCGCCGGTGGACCGGCACAAGGCGGCGGACCAGGTGAAGGATGTCTATGTAACGATCGACCGGGAAAACGACGCCGGTATTTTCGTCTCCGGCGCCAAGGTGGTGGCGACCGGCTCGGCGCTGACGAACTACAATTTCCTGGGCCAGAACCTGTCTGCGGAGATTACGGACAGCGACCTGGCGACCATGTTCATCGCGCCGATGAACACGCCGGGCATCAAGCTGATCTGCCGGAATTCCTATGAGCAGGCGGCGCGCACCATGGGCACGCCCTACGACTATCCATTGTCCAGCCGGTTCGACGAAAACGACGCGATTATCGTTTTCGACAATGCCTTCATCCCGTGGGAGAACGTGCTGGTCCACCGCGACCTGGACATGCTGATGAAATTCTATCCGCAGTCCGGCTTCTTCAACGGCTACACCTTCCAGGCCTGCATCCGCATGGGCGTGAAGCTGGATTTCCTGACCGGCCTGATGTGGAAGGCGCTGCGCGTGACCGGCAACGACGCCAACAAGGGCAGCCAGGTGCAGATGGGCGAGGTGGTGGCCTACCGCAACATGATGTGGGGCCTGGCCGAAAGCATGGCGGCGACGCCGCAACCCTGGAAGAACGGCTATGTGCTGCCGAACGCCCGTTCCGGTGCCGCCTATCGCGTGCTGTCGCCGGAAATCTACCCAAAGGTGCTGAACATCGCCAACAAGATCCTGGCGAGCGGCCTGATCTACCTGCCATCGTCCAGCAAGGACTTCGGCGATCCGACCGTGGATGCCTATCTGAAGCAATACGTCCGTGGCTCGCACGGTATCGATTACAAGGAACGGATCAAGATCCTGAAACTGCTGTGGGACGCCGTTGGCACGGAATTCGGCGGCCGGCATGAGCTTTACGAGATCAACTATGCCGGCAATTGGGAAATGACCCGCGGCCAAACCCTGACGCAGTCGCAGAACAACGGCGTCATGGACGAATGCATCGCCCTGGCGGAGCAATGCATGAGCGATTACGATGAAAACGGCTGGCTGCTGGAGGGGTACGGGGTATCAACGTAGTGCGATCTTTCGTACCCCTTGTTCCCGCAGCGAGGTTTCCTAAGTTTTTGATGGAACCTGGAAAATTTCTAAAAATCAACGAGGAATGACATGACCAACCAATCGCGAAGCATCAAGCACCTGCAGCAGGCGCTTTCCATGGAACTGACGGCAACACACCAATACCTGCTGCACGCGCACGTGCTGGAGGATTGGGGCCTCGAAACTCTCGCCGCCAAAATGCATGAGGAAATGCAAGAGGAACTGGGCCACGCGGGCAATTTCATCGACCGCATCCTGTTCCTGGATGGCGACCCGAAGGTTTCCGAGCAGAAGCCGGCCCATCGTGCGGATACCCTGAAGGAACTATTCGAAGCAGATCTGAAGGACGAGAAAGAGGCGATCACCTTCTACACCGAGGCCGCAAATGCCGCGCGCGAAGATGATGACGTTGGTACCCGCGCAATGTTCGAGCGGATTGTTATGGATGAGGAAGGCCACATGGATTGGCTGAAACAGCAGCTCGACCTGATCCGGCGCATCGGCGAGCCGGCCTATATTGCCCAGCACATGACGCTGAAGCCGTCCGAGTAAATTTCGGACCGGCCGCCCGGCTGGCTTTGGCTGAAAACAGGGGCGGCAAGCCCGATCATTCAGTACCCAGGCGCCCGCCAGAGGTGGAGAATGCGATCCACCGCGCTGGTGGGCGTCAGCGTTTCCGCGGCCACCTGTTCCTCTATCCCAGGCAAGGCGTCGCGCACATCCGGATGGTTGCGGATGCTGGCCATTACCCGGTCCTCCAGCAGGGCCCACATCCAGCGCACCAGTTGTGCATGGCGCTTGGCAGCCAGTTCGCCGGTTTCCGTGAAAATGCGGCGATGCTCCTCAATCTTGGCCCAGAGTTCGGCCAGGCCCTCGCCGGTCAGGCCCGCGCAAGTGACCACCGGCGGCGACCAGTTGGGTGAGGCCGGCGTCAAAATGTGCAGCGCGGTGCGGTATTCCCGCTGCGCGGCGTTGGCGCGGGCGCGGTTGTCGCCATCGGCCTTGTTGACCGCCACCATGTCGGCCAGTTCCAAAATGCCCTTTTTGATGCCCTGCAACTCGTCACCCGCGCCTGGCAGCATCAGCACCAGAAAGAAATCGACCATATCGGCGACCGTCGTTTCCGACTGGCCGACGCCGACGGTTTCCACCAGCACCACGTCATAGCCGGCAGCTTCCAGTACGATCATGGTCTCTCGCGTTGCCCGCGCGACGCCGCCAAGCGTGCCGGCGGACGGGCTGGGGCGGATGAAGGCGTTGCTGTCGCTTGCCAGCGCAGCCATGCGGGTCTTGTCGCCCAGGATCGAGCCGCCGGAGCGCGAGGACGTCGGATCGACCGCCAGCACCGCAACCTTGTGGCCGGCCCCGGTCAACTCCACCCCCAGCGATTCGATGAAGGTGGACTTGCCAACGCCAGGTACGCCGGTAATGCCCACTCGGTGGGCGTGCCCGGCGTGCGGCAGCAGCCTGTGCAGCAGCTCCTGCGCTTCGGCTTGGCGTTTGGCGCTGCGGCTTTCCACAAGGGTGATGGCCCGGCCCAGCATGGCCCGGTTTCCGGCCAGCACGCCGGCGGTCAGATCGTCGAGGGTCGGTGTCGGCATGGGCTCGCACATGGAACGGCAAGGACGGCGAGCCAATCTCGACGATGCCGGCGGCCGGATCAACCCCGCACGCCGCGATGTCCCGGCTCAGTGGCTGTTGATGGCTGCGTCAGCCAAGCCGGTTGATGCCATCGAACGCTGCGTTCTTGTAGCATTCAGCCAGGGTTGGATAGTTGAAGACGTTGTCCAGGAAATAATCGATGGTGCCGCCCAGCGCTATCACCGCCTGGCCGATATGCACCAGTTCGCTCGCACCCTCGCCGATAATCATCACACCCAGGATTTTGCGTGTTTCCAGGTGGAACATGATTTTCAGGAAGCCGGTCGAATCCCCCAGAATCATGCCGCGGCTGACCTCGCGGTAGCTGGCCTTGCCCACCTCGTAGGGCACGCCCGCGTCGGTCAGTTCTTCCTCGCTGGCGCCGACGGTGGAAATCTCCGGAATGGTGTAGATGCCGTAGGGGAAATGGCTCGCCATCGGCTCGCAGCCAAGGCCAAGGGCGTGGCAGGCGGCGATGCGGCCCTGCTCCATGGAGGTGGAGGCCAGGCTGGGAAAGCCGATCACATCGCCGACGGCATAAACGTGCGGCGCGTTGGTCCGGTAGTGTTCATCGACGCTGAGACGGCCGCGCGCGTCGGCCTCGATCCCCGCCGCTTCCAGCCGCAAGCCGCCGATGGCGCCGGCGCGCCCCACGGCATACAACGCCTTTTGTGTGACGATCTGCTTGCCGCTTGCCAGGCGGATGCGGACATGCTCGCCGCGGTCGTCGTCGTATTGGTCCATCGCCTCCACCGCCTCGCCCAGCCGCAGCGTGATGCGGTTCTGGCGCATGTGATAGACCAGATGGTCGGTGATTTCCCGGTCGACGAAATCCAGCAGTTGTGGTCGCTTGTCGATCAGGGTCACCCGCACGCCCAGGGCGGCGAACATGGTGGCATACTCGCAACCGATGACGCCCGCGCCGATCACCGCCAGCGATTTCGGCAATTCCCGCAGGGTCAGGATGTCGTCGCTTGTGAAAATGCGCTGCCCGTCAAAGGCGATCTGCGGATCGCGGGCGGTGACGGTGCCCACCGCCAGGATGATCTTGTCCGCCGTTACCTCCCGTACGCCGGAACCATCGACTGCGGCGAGGCGCAGGATGTGCGGGTCGATGAAGGATGCTTCAGCGGGATAGAGATCGACGCCATTGCGTTGAAAGTGATGGCGGATCACGTCGATCTCGCGTTTGATCACCCAATCGCTGCGGAACAGCAAATCCTCCATGGTGATGCGCGGCTTTACCGAATAGGACGCGCCATACATGCCGCGCTCGCGATACCCGGAGAGATAGAGCGCCGCCTCGCGGAAGCTTTTGGATGGGATCGTGCCGGTATGCACGCAGACGCCGCCCACCACGGCCACCCGCTCGGCGACGCCGACACGCTTGCCGGCTTTCGCTGCGGCGATCGCTGCCCGCTGCCCGCCCGGCCCGGAGCCGATCACGAACAGGTCATAATCGTAATCCGTCATGCTTGCACCCTTCCTGCCCAATCGCCCTTGATGACCATAGAGAGGTTATCAAATGGTGAAGACGTCAGCGGCGGTTGTGCCTGATTGGGCGGGACGATGGCAAACGGAACCTTGCGGCAGCCATTGCCTTGCGCACGAATTCGCTATGAAAAATCGATCCAGCCGCCGCCTTCGGCGACATGCTTGCTGACCCACGGCACCATCCAGGCGATGAATTCCTCATAGTCGCCTTCGGTGCTCCATTCCACCGGGCGTGCCGTCGGAGTGTCGGCCGCTGCCGCCTCCGGCCGGGCGGCGAGGAAGGTGGCGCGGGCCGTGAAAGAGCCGTCGTGCGCGTCAATCGTCAGTTCGACGAAATCCGACAGCGGCTCGCCATTGGCCGCTGGTACCAGCCGGTGCCGCATGGCGACCGCGGTATTGCCCCATTCGGTTTCCATCGGCTGCCCGGGCGCGGTCAGCCAAGAGTCGATCATCCGGTCAAAGAAGTAGCCCCAGACAAACATCAGCGTGTCGTGAATGTCCTCCAGCGCTGGCAGGTCTGGATCGTGGGGCTGGGCCATGGTTGCGGTCCCGGTTGGTTCGGCGATTATGATTTTCCTACGGCTGCCGCATGGCGGCGGTTCACGGCCAGCGCGATTTCTTTTCACGGAAACCTGACTCGTCCGTGTTGGCCCTGGGTATTATGTCAATTTTACAGACCCGAGCCGTTACACATGTTTGGAGTTCCCGGTTGGTACCCGATCGCCGCAAATCCCTGCTCCGCCGCGCCAGACCCTGGCTGATCCTGGGGGCATTGGCGGCGGCGTTCGCCATGTTCTTTGCCTTCGACCTGCACCAGGTGCTGACCTTCGAACGGCTGGCCGCCGAACGCGAACGGTTGAGCGGCTGGGTCAACACATACCCGCTGCTGGCGACCGCCGGGCTCGGCCTGATCTATGCCACGGCGACATTGTTGTCGTTGCCGGTCGGAGCGATGTTGACGCTCACCATCGGCTTTCTGCTGGGGACGGTTTGGGCCAGTGCGGTGGTGGCGGTCGGCGCGACGGCCGGCGCCACCGGCCTGTTCCTGCTGGCGCGGTCCACCTTCGGCGAGCGTTGGCGGGGGCCGGTCGACCGGGTGCTGCATCGCCTCGATACGGGCTTTCGCGACAACGCCTTTCAGTACCTGCTGATCCTGCGCCTGATTCCAGTCATGCCGTTCTGGCTGCTGAATATCGTGCCCGCCTTCGTCGGCATTTCGCTGCGCCAGTACGTGATTGCCACATTTTTCGGCATTCTGCCCGGGACCCTCGTCTATTGCAGTGTCGGTGCCGGGCTTGGTTCGGTGTTTGCTCGCGGAGAAGTGCCGGGGCTGGAGGTGCTGCGCGACCCTGCTTTGATGCTGCCGCTGGCCGGGCTGGCGCTGCTGGCCACTTTGCCGCTGATCTACAAAAAAATCCGTCGCCGCAATATGCCGCCACCCCCCGGCGTCACCACGCAGATCCGCTAACCGAAAAGACGGGACAACCGACCATGACGGTACTGAAGCCGGATCTCTGCATCCTTGGCGCCGGCTCCGGCGGGCTGGTAGTCGCGGCCGGGGCGGCGCAAATGGGCGCTCAGGTTGTGCTGCTGGAGCCCGGCAAGATGGGCGGCGACTGCCTGAACTATGGCTGTGTGCCCTCCAAGACCCTGCTCGCGGCTGCTGCAAGCCATCCCCGCCCCGCCTATGGCGAGGCGATGCAGCGCGTGCAGGCGGCCATTGCCGCCATCGCCCCCAATGATTCGGTCGAGCGGTTCGAGGGGTTGGGCGTTCACGTCATTCAGGAGGCCGGCCGGTTCGTGGATTCCCGCACGGTTGCGACGGCCAGCGGTACCCGCATCCAGGCCCGCCGTTTCGTCATCGCCACCGGCTCTCATCCCGCCATTCCGCCGGTGCCTGGCCTGGAAACCCTGCCCTACCTGACGAATGAAACCCTCTGGGATTTGTGGGAGGCGCCGGATCATCTCGTCATTATCGGCGGCGGCCCGATTGGCTGCGAGATGGCGCTGGCCCATGCCCGGCTCGGCAGCAAGGTCACGATGTTGCAACGCAGTACCATTTTGCCGAAGGACGATCCCGATCTGGTCGCCGGGGTCCGCCGCCGCCTTCAGGCCGAGGGGGTGGATATCCGCGAGGGGGTGGAGGCAACCGCTGCCGAACCTTCGGCAGATGGCGTCTCGCTTACGCTTTCCGATGACAGCATGCTCGCGGGTTCGCACCTCCTGGTGGCTGCCGGGCGGCGGGCGAGCGTCGACGGCCTGAATTTGGATGCCGCCGGCGTAGCATTGGAGCAAGGGGCCATCCGTACGGATGCCGGCATGCGCACCAGCAACCGCCGTATTTTTGCGGTTGGCGATGTCAGCGGCGGGCCGCAATTCACCCATGCCGCCGCCTATCAGGCTGGCGTGGTGATCAAGCGGGCGCTGTTCTTCCTGCCGGCCAAGGCCGATCCTGGTCTGATCCCCTGGGTGACCTACACCGACCCGGAACTCGCCCAGGTTGGCTTGACGGAGGCTGCGGCGCGTGAGCGGCACGGGCATGACAATGTGCGCATACTCACCTGGCCCTTTGCCGAGAACGACCGCGCCATCGCCACCGGGGATACGGATGGGTTGGTTAAGGTCGTGACGACCAAACGCGGCCAGGTGCTTGGCTGTTCCATCGCCGGCGCGCATGCCGGTGAGTTGATCCTGCCCTGGTGCCTCGCCATTCAGAACCGGCTGAAAATCGGCGCCATGGCGCAGGTGATTGCACCCTATCCGACCCTGTCGGAGGCCTGGAAGCGGGCGGCGGGCAGTTTCTACAGCGAGAGCCTTTTTTCAGCACGCACGCGCTGCATCGTCCGTTGGCTGCAAAAGCTACCGTAAGGGTCTTTTCTCCACCGGCGCTTTGGGGGATGCTGGCGTCACAGCAAAATCCAGCCAGAGGACGCCCGATCCCATGACCATTCTCGTTGTCGGCGGCGCCGGTTTTATCGGCCGCCGCATGATCCCGCTACTTGTCGCCCGTGGCGAACAGATTGTCTGCGCCGATATCAACCTGGCCGCAGTCGCGCCGATTTTCGCGCCGTTGGGTGACGCCGTGCGCATGGTGCGCGCCGACGTCACCCAGTTCGACGACATGGTTCGGCTGGTCGCGGACGTAAAGCCCAAGACGCTGATGAATCTCAGCTATTTCATCGGCTCCGACATGCCGCCGCATCTGGCCACCAAGCTGAACGTGGTCGGCATGGACAATTGCTTTGAAGCCGCACGGCTCGGCGATGTGCAGCATACGGTGTTTGCGAGTTCGCTGGCGGTCAGCGGACAGCAGAAGCATTTTGGCGAGCGGCTGGTGAACGAGGATGATCCGAAACACGGCACGCTGCAATATGCCGTGAACAAGATTTTCAACGAATTCCAGGCGCAGGACTATCGCGAGAAGTACGGCATGACCATCACATGCGTGCGGCCGGCGAATGTTACCGGGCCGGACAAGGTGGATGGCTCCATCGACCATGTGCAATGCATGGTCATGCCGGCTCGCGGCAAGCCGGTCAGCTTCCCTTACGCCGATACCGTGAGGTGCCCGATCCATGTGGATGACATTGCGGAGATGTTCGCCCGGGTCGCCACTACGGACAAGCCGAAGCACACCACCTACAACAGCGGTGGCCATACGATCAGCATGGGCGATTTGGCCAATATCGTGCGCGAATTCCTGCCGGATGCGCAGATCAGCTTCGACAACGAAACCGGCGGCAAGGAGCTGTCAGGCAACTACCTGATCGACAACCGCCGCGCGGTCGAGGAATTCAGCCTGCAATACCCACCGTTCCGCGACCGGGTGCGCCAGATCATCAATACGGTGCGCCGGGAGGAAGGGCTGCCGGAAGTATGAGGGAAAGACCACCACCGCCGCCGCTCATAACCGGCGGCGGTGGTTGGTATGTCGACCGGGTGGCATTCCGGCTGTTAGCCGCGCAGCGCCTTCAGGCCGCGGTCCAGTCCGTCGACGGATAACGGGTACATGCGGTTGACCATCAATTCCTTGATGACCTGGGTCGATGGCGTGTGATCCCAGCGGGTTTCCGGCCGCGGGTTCAGCCAGATCGCATCCGGCCAATGGTCCAACATGCGTTGCAGCCAGACCGCGCCCGGTTCCTCGTTCCAGTGCTCGACGCTGCCGCCTTTGTAGGTGATCTCGTAGGGGCTCATGAAGGCGTCGCCGACGAAGATGACCTTGTATTCGGTCTGGTAGGTGTTGATCACGTCCCAGGTCGACTGGCGCACGTCATGGCGGCGGCGGTTGTCCTTCCACAAATGTTCGTAGATGCAGTTGTGGAAGTAGTAGAAATCCAGGTGTTTGAACTCGGTCCGTGCGGCAGAGAACAACTCTTCGCAGACACGGATATGGTCATCCATGGAACCGCCAACGTCGAAGAACATCAGCACCTTGACGCGGTTGGTGCGTTCCGGCCGCATGACGATGTCGAGCAGGCCGGCGTTCTTCGCCGTGTTGTCGATGGTCGCGTCCAGGTCGAATTCTTCCTCGACGCCCGTCCGTGCGAACTCGCGCAGGCGGCGTAGCGCGATCTGCACGTTGCGGATGCCCAATTGCAGCGAGTCGTCGTAATTCTTGTACTCGCGCTTGTCCCAGACCTTCAGCGCCTTGCCCTGGCGGCGTTTTTTCTGGCCGATGGCAACGCCTTCCGGGTTGTAGCCGCCGGTGCCGAAGGGGGAGGTGCCGCCGGTGCCGATCCACTTGTTACCGCCGGAATGCTCGCCTTTCTGCTCTTCGAGGCGCTTTTTCAGCTCCTCCATCACCTTTTCCCAGCCGCCAAGCGCCTCGATCTTGGCCTTGTCCTCGTCGGACAGCAGCAATTCCGCCTGTTTGGCGAGCCATTCGTCGGGAATATCCTCCCCAAACAGGCCCTGGGTGATGTCTTCCACGCCCTTGAAGTACTGACCGAACACGCGGTCGAAACGGTCGAAATACTTCTCGTCCTTCACCAAGCAGGCACGGGATAGGTAATAGAAATCGTCAATGTTGTACATGACGAGATTCTTTTGCATCGCCTCAATCAGCATCAGCCATTCGCGGATGGTGGCGGGAATCTTCGCCTGCTTTACTTGGAAGAAAAAGTCGATGAACATGGGTTTCGAACCTCCGATTGGCCCGCAAGCACTCTAACAGAAAATCTGCGGCGTATACCTCTCCACCGCCAATGCGAGCGGAGCGAGGCAATCCAGGTGCTGACTTTGGGTCCTGCTGCGTGGATTGCTTCGTCCCCTGCGGCTTCTCGCGATGACGCCGTGAAACAGGCCGCTCGGATGTGTCATCCCCGCTCGCGGCGGTTCAGGAAGATCAGGCGTTCGAACAGATGCACGTCCTGCTCGTTCTTCAACAGCGCGCCATAAAGCGGCGGAATCGCCTGGGCGCCGTCCTTGCCCTTCAGATCTTCCGGGTTGATGTCCTCGGCCATCAGCAGCTTCAGCCAGTCCAGCAGTTCGCTGGTGGACGGCTTTTTCTTGATGCCCGGCACTTCCCGCAGGTTGAAGAACACTTCCATGGCCGACTTCACCAATTCCTGTTTAATGCCGGGGAAGTGGACGTTGACGATGTCCTGCATCGTCTCCTTCTCCGGAAAGCGGATGTAGTGGAAGAAGCAACGGCGCAGGAAGGCGTCGGGCAGTTCTTTTTCATTGTTCGAGGTGATGATAACGATCGGGCGGACCTGCGCCTTGATCGTATCGCCGGTCTCGTAAACGAAGAACTCCATCCGGTCGAGTTCTTGCAGTAGGTCGTTCGGAAATTCGATATCCGCCTTGTCGATTTCGTCGATCAGCAGCACGACCTTGTCGTCGGCACTGAATGCCTCCCAAAGCTTGCCCTTGTCGATGTAGTTGCGGATGTCTTTGACCTTCTCGTCGCCCAGCTGCGAATCGCGCAGGCGGCTCACCGCGTCATATTCGTAGAGGCCGTGCTGGGCCTTGGTGGTCGACTTGATGTTCCAGGAGATCATCGGAATGTTGAGCGCGCGGCTCACTTCCTCCGCCAGCATGGTCTTGCCGGTGCCAGGCTCGCCCTTGATCAGCAGCGGGCGTTCCAACGTGATGGAGGCGTTGACCGCCAGCATCAGGTCTTCGGTGGCGACGTAGGTATCGGTGCCTTCAAAACGCATGGTCAAGGGATGTTCTCCTGGGAGATGTGATTTCGACGTGCGGCGCACCGTAGCGGTGCGGTGTTTTCACGGCAAGCAGGCGGCGACCTTAGGCCACCGCTTTCTCTGCGCCGCGGATGAATTCGTAGAGGTGCTGGTCCACGGCGGCGATATCCTCCTCGAATTTGAGGAAGACGTTCAGGGTTTCGCGCACCATGTCAGCGTCCAGCTCGTTGGCGTGCAGCAGCAGCAGCACCCGCGCCCAGTCAATCGTTTCAGAGACGCTGGGCTGTTTCTTCAGGTCCATCTCGCGCACGCTCTGGACGAAGTGCACCAGTTGGGCCCGCAGTTGCGCCGGGATTTCGGGCACGCGCGCCTGGATGATGTCGCGCTCCAGCTTCGCATCCGGGAAAGGCACATAGAGGTGGAGGCAGCGGCGTTTCAGTGCGTCCGACATGTCGCGCGTGTTGTTCGAGGTGAGGAAGACATAGGGCTTCTTCTTCGCCTTGATTGTCCCAAGCTCCGGGATTGAAATCTGGAACTCGGACAGAATTTCCAGCAGGAACGCCTCGAATTCGTGATCCGACTTGTCGACCTCGTCGATCAGCAACACGCAGCCGTTCTCTTCCTTCAACGCCTGCAATAGCGGCCGCGGTGCCAGGAAGCTTTCGGAGAAAAAGACGTCGGAATGGCGGTGCAGCTGTTCCATGGAGGCGGCGAGGCCCTTCGCACCCTGCAGCACCTCCTCCATCTTGTCCTTCAGGATCTGAGTATAGAGCAGCTGTTTGGCATAGCGCCACTCATAGAGCGCCTTGCCCTCATCCAGGCCTTCATAGCATTGCAGTCGGATCAGCGGGGCTTCCAGATAGGCCGAAGTGGTATTGGCCAGCTCGGTCTTGCCGACGCCGGCCGGGCCTTCGATTAGAATCGGCTTTTCCAGCTTGCAAGCGACATAGATGGCAGTCGCGATGGTGCGGGAACAGATATAGCCAAAGTCGGCGTAGCCCTGCTGGATACGCTCGATGGATTGCAGCTTCTCTGCGCGCATGGCGGCAAGATCGGTCATGGGGTGGGAACGGGCTCCAAACGGCATGAGAGAATGGCCGCGAGCGAGCGACGGCCTTTAGACGTTGGTCGCATAATGCCTGCGCGCGCGCAACGCTGCAAGCGGGCGCTCGGTCACGGCGCGAACGGAAAACTTTCCCGGTCGGCATACTCATAGGGCAAGGCAGTTACATCCGCCGGGCCCCAGTCCGGGGTGTCGACAATCAGGATATCCTCGCACATGGGCGTGTAGACATGGCGGAAATGGGTCTTGGAGCGCAGCAGGATGATGTCGAAATCTTCCGGTGACAGGCCGAACTGGTCGAACGGGTCGCGGTCGATGGCGCTCCACTGAATCGAGATCAGCGAAACCATGACGCCGCCGCCCAGATCCAGCACCGCGCTGTTGCCGAGCTTGAACGTAGCGCCGGTATAAAGCGGCCCGGTGACCTTGATCGTCTTGTCGCCCGCCCAGACCACCCTGGCCGAGACCGGGATCGGCCCGCCCGCCCGTGGCGAGGTCTTGCCGCAAAGCTGCAGCTCCAACGTGGCGCCCGCGCCCGCTGCAACGCAGGCTGCCGCGCTCTCGGGATCGAACATAAATGGCGCAAACACCTTTGCTCCGCCCAGATCGCGGGAGAGCAATTCCCGCAATGTGTAGGTGGAGTCGTTCAGCCGGTCCGCATGTTCCAGAATGCAGACGGGTTTGCTGGCGGCTTTTGCAATTTCCAGCGCCTTCGAGACGCCGGCGGGCACGTCCAGCACCAGTTCGCGGCGGAACAGCACCGTGCGCCAGTCGCGCGCCAGCCCGGCCAGCCGGTCGGCCGTGCGTTGCGCCAACCCTTCGTCGCCGTCGGTCACGACGACTACACTCATGCCGCAATCGGGCACGTCGGCATAGGCAAAGCCGCAGAAAATCGTGATGTCGCGCACGCCCGGCGTGTGCAGTTCCAGGTCGCGTGCGTGCTGCATGAGAGTGGCCAGCGGCTCCAGCATGGTGGCGGAGAAGATGCTGGGCAGGATGATGTGCGGCCGGGCATACCCCATGGCCAGACCCTGCCCGCCGCGCAGATGCGCAACCAGCATGCGCGCCGCGCGCTTGCCGGTGTCCGCCATATCGGTGTGGGGCGAGTAATGGTAGCCCGCCAGCACGGTTGCCGCCTCCACCACATCCCGGCCGATGTTGCCGTGCAGGTCGAAGGCGACGGCGATGGGGAAGTCCGGCCCGACCTCCGCCCGGATCGCCTGCAACACCTGGGCATCCGCATTGCGGCGGGAAGGGGTGGCCAGCGCACCGTGCAGATGCAGCAAGAGGCCGTCGACCTCGTGTTTGACCTCTGCCAGCCCTGCAACGATCTCGCCCACATATTGGTCGAACGCCGCCTCGCTGGCGCTGGCCGCCGCGCCCGCCCCTGCATTCACCAGCCCGACAGGCTCCACACCCTCGGCCCGGCAGATATCCAGGAACCCGCCAACACTGGTATTCGTACCGGCCATTCCGTCAACCAGGGCCCGGCCGCGAAGCGCGCCGCGCTCGAAATCGGGGATGTCGGTCTGTTCCGGCAGAAAGGTCACGCTTTCCAGCGCAAATCCGGCAATGGCGAGGCGCATTTACAATCCTGTTTCTGTGTGGGGTGGAAAGTGAAAATCGATTTCCCGGCAAAGAGCAGAACTATTTTTTTATTGTTCCCTCGAAAGCAACACGGGCTGCAAGATACTTGCTTGCCCCCATTAGCCCCTTGCAAAGGAAGCGGTCCAATTTCGTGGCCCATACGATGCTGTCGGGGAACAGCCGCGTCGATAGAATGTAAAAGTATTCCTGGTCGAATTCCGTACACACGTCGGAAATATAGGAAAACTCGGTCTCGTCGATTTTGTGTTCATCTGGTGTAATATAAATGATTTTATCACGATAAACAAAATCACGCAGCAATTTGTACAAGATGTTCCGAACAAACCAGGAATTGCGGACTTTTTTTTCAAGAAAGCTGTGGGAGTATAATTCGTTTCCAATGATCGTGCCGCCAGGCTTTAAGATACGAACCGTTTCTTTCAATGTCGCGGGGATATCGACATGATGCAAAATATCGACAAATATTACATAATCGAAGAAATCATCCGGATAATCGGTATTTTCTGACGGTTGGACCGATAAATGCAGTCCAGTATAGCCAAAATTCTCTATTCTTTTTTTCGCCCCTTCAATCACATCTGGCGAAATGTCAAACCCGTATACTTCCGCTCCCATAAGCGATAGAAGTATAGCGTCCTTGCAAAAGCCACAGCCGGGAACCAGAATCCTTTTACCCGAGAAATCATGATCTAGAAGTTTTGTGTAAAAATTCCAATAATGATTCCACCATTTGCGATTGTCTGAGGAAAGAATGTCTGTATCAACCGGATTTTCAACATTCTTTTTAAATACTACATTAGCATGATGTTTATGATATTCGATTTCTCTCTTTTGACGATCTGTGGGATCCATTAGATTCTCCGAGTTCTTTCTTTTATACCTAGTATTTAACTAAGTTCAATCAAGTCCCATAATATTATTTATAATGAAAGTCAAGCTGGATGGGAAAAACCGTTGTGCGCAACCGCGGGAGATTTGAACATTGGAACGTTTCCTGAGTATCGGTAATATTGGCGGATCGTACACCGTTTGACTCCAGAGAGCGCGCCATGATCGACCCGCACGGCATCCCCGAAGCCCTGACTTTCGTCACGCATTTGGAATGCGGCTATGAAGGCGACCGGTACGAGGCCGATACGCTGCATAATCTTTCGAAGGCGGGCAAGCCGCTGTTGGTTCGCTATGACCTGGACGGCGTGAAAAAGGCGCTGACCAGGGAGGTGCTGGCGAGCCGCGCGCCGACCCTATGGCGTTACCGTGAATTGCTGCCGGTTCGCCAGCGCGAGAACATCACCGCGCTGGGTGAAATCATGACGCCTATCGTCCGGTTGCCGGCTGCGGAGAAAGCCAACGGCAGCAGCGCGCCCTTGCTGGTCAAGGACGAAGGCCGGCTGCCAACCGGCTCGTTCAAGGCGCGGGGGCTGGTGATGGCGGTTTCCATGGCGAAGGAACTGGGCGTGAAGCGCATGGCCATGCCGACCAACGGCAATGCCGGCGCGGCACTGGCCGCCTATTGCCGCCGCGGTGGGATCGAGGCCTATGTCTTCTGCCCAGAGGATACGCCCGACATCAACGTGCGTGAGATTGCCTTGCAGGGCGCCAAAGTCTGGAAAGTGAACGGCTATATCGACGATTGCGGCAAGATCGTCGGCGAGGGCAAGGAGAAAATGGGCTGGTTCGACACCTCGACCCTGAAGGAGCCGTACCGGATCGAAGGCAAGAAGACCATGGGCCTGGAACTGGCCGAACAGCTGGGCTGGGAGCTGCCAGACGTGATCCTCTACCCGACCGGCGGCGGCACCGGCCTGATCGGCATGTGGAAGGCATTCGACGAGTTGGAGGCCATCGGCCTGATCGGCTCGAAACGCCCGCGCATGGTGGCGGTGCAGGCGGCGGGCTGTGCGCCCATGGTGCGCGCGTGGGAAGCAGGCGAGCGCCACGCCACCCGTTGGGAAAACGCTCACACTATCGCCTATGGCGTGCGCGTGCCCCAGGCCATAGGCGATTTCCTGATCTTGGACGCGGTGCGGCAGAGCGACGGCTTCGCCATCGCCGTGGATGACGACGCGATCCAGTCCGCCCAGGAGGAGGTCGCGCGGAACGAGGGCCTGCTGCTCTGCCCGGAAGGGGCCGCGACCTATGCCGCCTACAAGGCCGCCCGCGCCGACGGACGCATCCGGGCCGACGAAAGCTGCGTGCTGTTCAACTGCGCCACCGGCCTGAAGTACGAAATGCCGCCCGTCACCGCGAGGATCGACCGCAACCAGCCGATCGATTGGGCCGCGATCGCGGCGGCCTAAAACGCACTCGGCGGCAGGCCGCCGCCATCGACCGGGATCGCCTGGCCGGTGGTGAAGCCGGCATCCTCGCTGGCGAGGTGGGCGATCAATGCTGCGATCTCCTCCGGCCGGCCGTGCCGTTGCATCGGGATGAATTTGGCCCGCTCCGCCAGGCCCGCATCCACATCTGTCCAGCCCGCGCGCAGGGTCGAGGAAATGGCCCGGTCGGTGCGGATCGAGCCGGGGCAGACGCAGTTGACCGTTATGCCATGCGGCGCCAGATCGTAGGCGACCGAGCGGGTCAGGCCGATCACCGCCGCCTTGGAGGCGCAATAGGCCGCCCGCTCCGGCAGTGCCACCAGCCCGGCGACGGATGATATGGAGACGATGCGGCCATAGCCCGCCTTCTTCATGTACGGGACCGCCGCGCGGATCATCAGGAACACGCCGCGGGCGTTGATGCCCATGGTCTTTTCCCAGGCATCCACCGGAATGTCCTCGATCTGGCCGCGGTCCTGGCCGTGCGGCGCACCGGCGTTGTTTACCAGCACGTCGAGCCGGCCGTATTTCTGCACCACCCGGTCGACCAGAGAGGCCGCACCATCCCCCTGCGAAACATCGCCGGTCAGAGTGAAGGCCTCGCCGCCGGTTTCCTCGATCCGGGCGGCAAGCGTGTCGAGGCCCTGCCAGGCAGACGGCTGGCGGCCCACCGCCTTGTCGTTCTCGACGCCGGCGGCGGCAACGTCGGAGACCGCGACGATGAAACCGTCGCGCGCGAGCCGCAGCGCCGTGGCGGCGCCAATGCCGTTTTCCTTGCCGCAGCCGGTGATGAGCGCGACGCGTTTTTGGGTGGTGGCCATGGGACAGATTCCTCTTGGGTCTCGGTGTGTTTGGCCGGAACTATAGCGCCCCGCCTCAGCCCCACCAGCCCCAGCCATCGCCGGCCGCATAGATGAAATAACAGCCGCCGGTGACGATCACGGCCTCCACCACCAGGATGTGCACGCGGATGCCAGTGCGCCGCACAATCCAGCGGCCGGTCAGGTTGCCCGGTATGGTGCAGAGCCCGATCAGAAATCCTGCCAGCGCCAGGCCGGGGTCCAGCACGGAAAAGCCCCCGAACACGACCGACTTGGTGACGTTCACCGTCAGCGCCACCGCCGCCATTGTCCCCAACAACGCCTCGCCGGCCAGGCCGACTGCCAGCATGAACGGCGCCAGGATCAGCCCGGCCCCGACCGTGGAGCCGCTGAGGACGCCGAACGGCACCCCGATGCCCATGATCGTCCGCTTGCCGACGCTCACATTGCGCTTGTGCAGCAGCCGCCGCAGCGGAATGGTTGCGATCAGGAACGCGCCCATCAGCAGGGCAATGGCCTCTGTCGGCAGGTAGGAATAGACCACGGCGCCGACGATGATGCCGGGAAACGCCGTCAGCATCAGGTCACGGTAGACGTTCCACGTGAAACCCTTGCGAAATGCCCAGACGCGGCTGGTGTGACTGACCAGCAGCGAGACGGCGATCACCGGCACCACCGCCTTGATGCCGATCACCGGCGCCAGCAGGATGGAGAGGATCAGGCCGCCGCCAAAGACAGCGACGCTGTGAAACGCGGCGGAGAGATAGGCGCCCAACACCACATACAGCAGGGCAGCCGGCGACAGGTCGCCGAAAATCTGGGTCAGTTGTGTCAGCATGAAAGGTGGGCGGGCGCCCTGTCCAATGGTAAGAGGAGTGTCAGCATACGAGCCTCACCGCAAATACAGAAGCGTCCTGCCGCCATGTCCAACGCCGCACCCGTCCCGGTCTCTCCCGTATCCGTTGCCCAGGCGCACGAAATCGAGCGTGCCGTCGCCGCCCGCGCCATGGCGCACATCCTGCTGGAGACAAAATCGGCCTATTGCTATGACGACGAGCCATTCACGTTCACCAGCGGCCGCCGCAGCCCGGTCTATATCGACTGCCGCCAGTTGATCAGCTTTCCGCGCGCGCGCCGCAAGTTGATGGATCTGGCCGTGCAAACCATCGAGCGCGATATCGGGCATGAAAGTATCGATGTGGTGGCGGGCGGCGAGACGGCAGGCATCGCATTCGCGGCCTGGATTGCCGAGCGCATGGGCCTGCCCATGGTCTATGTGCGCAAGCAGCCAAAGGGTTTCGGCCGCATGGCCCAAATCGAGGGAGTGATGCCGGAGGGCGCGCGCGTGCTGCTGGTGGAAGATTTGGCAACGGATGGCGGCAGCAAGGTCAACTTCATCGATGCGATCCGCAACGCGGGCGGCGTCATCACCGACTGCATGGTGCTGTTTCACTACGGCATTTTCCCCGAGAGCACCTCTACCCTGGGGGAAAAGGGCGTGAAGCTGCATGGCCTCGCCACCTGGTGGGATGTGATCGAGGAGGCGGAGGCACGCGGCTATTTCCCGCCGGAGAAGGCCGCCGTGGTGCGGGAGTTCCTGAACGCACCCGAAGGCTGGCAGCCGAAGGGTTAAACACCATGCTGCGGCTCGGGCTGGCACTGCTCCTGCTGTTCTCCATGACGATGGCGGGCGCGCGGGCGGAGGAGAAGCGGACGCTGATGATCGGCGTGACGCAGTTCCCCTCCACCTTTCATCCGGTCATCGATTCCATGCTGGCCAAGAGCTATGTGCTCGGCATGGTGCTGCGGCCCGTCACAAGCTACGATCATGACTGGCAGCTTGCCTGCATGGTCTGCGAGGAGCTGCCGACGCTGCAAAACGGCGGCGCGGTGCGGGAGCAAACGCCGGACGGCAAGGAAGGCGTTGCCGTTACCTACCGCATTCGCGAGGGGCTGACCTGGGGCGACGGCACACCGGTCACCTCCGACGACATCCGCTTCACCTGGGAGGTGGGCAAGCATCCGGAAAGCGGCGTCACAGGGGCGGACGTGTTCCAGCGCATCTGGAAGGTGGAAACGCCGGATGCGCGGACGGTTGTGCTGCACACTGACCGCATCACCTACACCTACAACGCGTTCGGCGTGGAGCCGCTGCCGGCGCATCTGGAGCGCGCCACGTTCGAGGCCAACCCGCGCGCCTACAAGCAGCGCACGCTCTATGACCGCGACACCACCAACCCCGGCATCTATTTCGGCCCCTACCGTATCGTCGAGGTTTCCGCCGGCGCCTTCACCGCGCTAGAGCGCAACCCACACTGGCCGGGGCCGCAGCCATATTTCGACCGGATCGTCGTGCGCGTCATCCCGAACACGGCGGCGCTGGAGGCAAACCTGCTGTCCGGCTCACTCGACTATATCGCCGGCTCGCTCGGGCTGACGCTGGATCAGGCGCTGTCGCTGCAGGAGCGGCGCGGCGGCGCGTTCGATTTCGTCTACAAGGCCGGCTTGATCTACGAGCATATCGACGTGAACCTTGCCAACCCGATCCTGGCGGACAGCAGGGTGCGGCAGGCGCTGCTCTACGGCGTGGACCGGCAGGCGATCAGCCAGAAGCTGTTTCAGGGCCGGCAGCCGGTGGCGGATAGCAATGTCAGCCCGCTGGATTGGGTGCACAGCGAAGACGTCGCCACCTACCCTTACGACCCCGGCCGGGCCAAGGCCTTGCTGGAGGAGGCAGGCTGGCGGCCCGGCCCCGGCGGCGTGCGGGTCAGCAGCGAGGGCGAAAAGCTCAGCCTGTCGCTGATGACCACCGCGGGCGCCCGCGTGCGCGAGCAGGTGCAGCAGGTCTTGCAGCATTATTGGAAGCAAATTGGCGTCGAGGTGCGTATCCGCAACGAGCCTGCCCGCGTTTTCTTCGGCCAGACCGTGCGCGAGCGGCGGTTCGATGGGCTCGCCATGTTCGCCTGGATCAGCGCGCCGGAAAGCCTGCCCCGCTCGACGCTCCATTCCAACATGATCCCGACGGAGGCCAACAACTGGGCTGGCCAGAATTACACCGGCTTCAACAACCCGGCAGCCGATGCCCTGATCGATGCCATCGAGGTCGACCTGGATCGCGAGTCGCGGCGGATGAAATGGGCGGAACTGCAACAAATCTATACCCGCGACCTGCCAGCCTTGCCGCTTTATTTCCGTGCCGATCCCTATGTCATTCCGGAATGGCTGAAGGGCGTGCGGCCGACCGGCCACCTTGCCCCCACCACCCTCTGGGTCGAGGAGTGGCGGGCGGAGGGGCGCTAGCATGACACTGTTAGCAGTGCCGGTGGGCTCAATCGCGGCGATCGTCACCCATCTGGAGGTGGCCGGGCCGCCGGCCCCAGCCCCCAATCCACCGCCGCGGCCGGGCCTTTCGCTGGTACGGATTCCCGAACCGCATCTGAACTGGTACCGGAACCTTTACCGGGCCATCGGTGAGGATTGGCTATGGTTCTCGCGTCTGGTGATGACCGATGCGCAGGTGACGGCGATCCTCCGCAATCCGCGAGTGGCGGTTTATGCGTTGCGCGACGGCGGGCAGGATATTGGGCTGGCCGAACTCGACTGGCGCGAGGCGCCGGATTGCGAGGTGTCGTTTTTCGGTCTGATCCCGGCAGCCGTCGGCCAGGGCCTGGGCGCCTGGATGATGGGAGAGATCCAGCGGCTTGCATTTGGGGAGGGCGCCGCAAGAGTTTGGCTCCACACCTGCACACTCGACCACCCGCGCGCCTTGCCGTTCTATCTGTCCCAGGGGTTCCGAGCCTTCCGCCGGGAGGTGGAAATTGCGCCGGACCCGCGTATTTCCGGCGAAATCCGCGCGGATGCCGCGCCCTTTCACCCGGTGATCCGGCCTCTGTCATGATTCTGCTGTTCACCGATTTCGGCTTTCAGGGCCCGTATGTCGGGCAGATGCACGCAGCAATCCCGTCGGTTGCGCCCGGCGTTCCGGTGATCGACTTGATGCACGATGCCCCGGCTTTCCAGCCGCGGGCATCCGCCTATCTGCTGGCGGCGTTGGCGCGGCATTGGCCGCCGGGGGCAGTGGTGGTGGGGGTGGTTGATCCCGGCGTTGGCAGCAGCCGGTTGCCGGTGGCGGTGCAGGCGGCTGGGCGTTGGCTGGTCGGGCCTGACAATGGGCTGTTGGTTGCCGCGGCCCGCTCGCTCGATCCGGCAGCGCGATGGCACTGCATTGTTTGGCGGCCGGACGCGCTGTCGGCCTCATTCCACGGCCGCGATCTCTTCGCCCCTACGGCGGCGCGTATCGCGACGGGCGACCTGTCGGGGCTCGCCCCATTGGCCGGCGAGCCGGCCGGTGCGGACTGGCCAGCGGAGGAAGCTGCGGTCGTCTATATCGATGGCTATGGCAATGTCATGACCGGCCTGAATCCGCAGCCGGGAGCCGTGCTGACCGCCGGTCGGCAGCAGTTCCGCGAACGTCGGACGTTCGCCGATGCCGCTCGCGGCGAGGCGTTCTGGTACAAAAATGCCCTGGGTCTGGCGGAAATCGCCATCAACCAGGGCAATGCAGCGTCACGTCTCGAACTGACGATTGGCGACGCTGTTTCGTGGCTTTAAGCGGCAGGCGCCGGGTCAGGCAGCTTCGCTGGTCTGCTCGACGACTTCTTCCGCGGCAATCGCTTCGACAAACGCTTCGGCAAAGGCTTCGAGGCCCTCACGGCCATCGCTGGACAGCACCGGACCGTCGATCACGACCGGCTCATCGTTCTGCCAGACTGCGCCGGCCTTGCTCATGCTTTCCTCGATCACCGGGTTGCCGGTGACAGAGCGGCCGGCTGCGGCTTCGGCTGCGACCAGCATCAGCGGGCCGCGGCCCAGAACACCGACCGGCTTGCCGGAATCGATCATTCCTTTGACGATACGCTTGGCGTGGGCGTTGACGGTCAGCGAATGCACGCTGCGCTCGCCACCCGGCACCAACAGGGCATCGTACTGGCTCGGCAACACCTTGTTCAGGCCGCTGTCGACAAAGAAATTGTGACCCCAGGAATCCTCATGCCAGCCATTGACCACGCCGATCTCGTTCGAAATCACGGCGGAGGCGGCACCTTGCTGCGTCAGGATCTTCTGCACCTCGGTCATGTGGGTTTCCTGGAAGCCATTCGCGACAATGATGGCGACTTTTTTGCCACTGAGGCGCTTTTCCTGCTGCATGCGGTATCTCCTTCTCGCAGTTGATCGGTCTCCCGCCGGCTTCATCGATCCATCGGCTAGTCGTGAAGCGGCGCATTGGCCAACACACGTCTGCTGTCGATACCGGTCGCGGGGAACGTCTTGTTCCGGAACGTGTTCGGCGCAGCCGCCTGCCTGAAATCGGCGGCAGCCGCCCGTCAATTCGTTCCGATGTGGATGCCAGAACCTAAGGTGAAAGTGCGCCGGATGCAAGACGCGGCATAGATTCTGGCGGGTTTTGCGGCAAGTTGTCCGGAATGTTAACCGCGATGCACCATGCCGCTCAGCCGCAGCCGCAGGGCGTTCAGCTTGATAAAGCCTTCGGCGTCCTGTTGATCGTAAACGGTATCTGCCTCGAACGTTGCAAACTCCGGGTTGTAGAGCGATTTTGGCGCCCGGCGGCCGACGGTGCGCACGCTGCCCTTGAACAGTTTCACCCGCGCCGTGCCGGTTACGTGCTTTTGGCTGGCATCGATTGCCGCCTGCAGCATCTCTCGCTCCGGCGAGAACCAGAACCCGTTATAGACCAGCTCCGCATAGCGCGGCATCAGCTCGTCTTTCAGGTGCGCGGCGCCGCGGTCGAGACAGAGGCTTTCCACCGCCCGCCGGGCTTCCAGCAGCACGGTGCCGCCCGGCGTTTCATAGACGCCGCGCGATTTCATGCCCACAAACCGGTTTTCCACCAGATCAAGCCGTCCGACGCCATGCGCCCCGCCCAATTCGTTCAGGCGTGCCAGCAACGCCGCTGGCGAATAGCCCTGGCCATTGATTGCAACCGGGTCGCCATGTTCGAAGTCGATCTCGACATATTCCGGCACGTCCGGTGCCTTTTCCGGTGCGACCGAGCGGGTGAACATGTCCTCGTCCGCTTCAACCCACGGGTCTTCCAGCGCCTTGCCCTCATAGGAAATGTGCAGCAGGTTGGCGTCGGTCGAATACGGCGCCTCGCCGCGCTTGTCCTTGGCGATCGGGATCTGGTGCTGTTCGGCGAAGTCGATCAGCTTGGTGCGGGAATTCAAATCCCACTCGCGCCAGGGGGCGATCACGTGGATATCTGGCTTCAGGGCGTAATAGCCCAGCTCGAACCGCACTTGGTCGTTGCCCTTGCCGGTTGCGCCATGGCTGACGGCATCGGCGCCAACCTGCTCGGCGATCTCGATCTGGCGCTTGGCGATCAACGGCCGGGCGATGGAGGTGCCGAGCAGATAGACGCCTTCATAAAGCGCGTTGGCGCGAAACATCGGAAAGACATAGTCGCGGACGAATTCCTCACGCAGATCCTCGATGAAAATCTGCCGGACGCCGAACATCTCCGCCTTTTTGCGGGCGGGCTCCAACTCCTCGCCCTGGCCAAGATCGGCGGTGAAGGTCACCACTTCGCAGCGGTATTCTTCCTGCAGCCATTTCAGAATGACTGACGTATCCAGGCCGCCCGAATAGGCCAGCACGACACGTTTGATTTCATCTGCCATCGGATCCTCACAGCATACGCTGGCGCGGTTGCGTGTGGGGACGCGGGGCGGCAGCGGCTCAATGGAATTGGTTTTCCGGCGTCTGGACGCCGAATGTCCGCTGCGGACTACGCCCGACCGGGTGCATCCGTCAAGGCGGTGCTCTGTCCAATGTGGCGTCGCAGCGCCGGTTCAATAACAAACCGCCGCCCCGAAACCGCCGGTTCGGCTGGTTCCGGGGCGGCGGTTTGATGGGAACGGTCGGATGCCCCTATTGTGCGTTGTTGGATTTTTCGACAATGGAAAAGGCATCCGGGCCGAAATCCGCCGGCGTGACCTTGCCATCTTTGATCTCGATCTGGCGGCGCTGACTATAGGCGGCGCGGGTGGCGGCATAATAGTCGAGCGACTGCTTCAGGGCGTCGACCGGCTCGATCAGTTTCTCGCGCTGTACCAGCACCGAGGAGGCCGTCCGCCCTGCGCGGAATATGTTGCCGCCTTCGTTCGGGATATAGGCGATCGCGGACACCGGGTCGATCACCCGGTCTATGATATCGCCAATGCCATCACGCAGGTTGGAGGGGCCGAGGAGCGGCAGCACCAGATACGGACCCTCGCCGCTACCGTGCACGGCGAAGGTTTGGCCCATATCCTCGTCATGGAACCTGATGCCGTGCGGTGTTGCGATATCGAACAGGCCGCCCATGCCGGCGACCGTATTGATGAAGAAGCGGCTGGCGGCGATTTCCGCCCGCTCCGGCTTGCCCTGCAACAGGTCGTGCACGATGGTGAGCGGCAGCGTCAGGTGACTGACTAGGTTGCCGAGCATCGTTTTGAACGGGCGGGGGGTCAAATCGCGGTACACCACCGCCGCTGGCCGGATCAGCACGGTATCGACGGCGTCGTTGAATGCAAAAATCTGCCGGTTTACCGGTTCGAGAGGGTCGTAAACTTCGCCCGGGCGATTGGCGGCGCAGCCGGCGACCAGGGCGCCCAGCAAGACGACTGCAAGACCACGGACAAGCCGTTTGCGAAGTGTGTAGGCCCTAGACATTTCAGAACACCCTAACCGAATTCGAACCCTGCACCCGGCCCGCGTCCCCGTTCTTGCGGTTCGTTGCAGGGTGCCCTGCGGCGAACCAAATACACAAGATCAAGAGTAAGGCTAAGTTGTTACCAATCGGGTAGCACAACCGCCTTATTTTGCCAATATCCCGTCGTGCTTGAGCCGCTTTTTGGTGGAGCGTTCGTTCTGCGCTTGCAATTCGCTCGTATATAATGATATCTTTATATAGTTATGCGATCCCGTTCACCTGCCGAGCCACCGAATCATGCAACATCTGATCGACTCGCTGAAAGCCATTGCGGAGCCCACGCGGCTGCGCATTGTCAGCTTGTGCGCGGGCGGTGAGTTGGCAGTGTCGGAAATCGCACAAATCCTGGGTCAGAGCCAGCCCCGGGTGTCCCGCCATCTGAAAATTCTGGCCGATGTCGGCCTGTTGACGCCGATGCGCGAAGGCAACTGGAGCTTCTACCGGCTGGAACGTGTGGGCAATCCCCTGGCGACGGCCGTGCTCGATCTGATCCCGGCCGACGACCCGGTGGTGGCGCTGGACCGGGCCCGCCTTGCGGATGTGCGCCGGCGGCGCCGTGCGGAAGCCGAGGCCTACTTCAACGCCCATGCCCAATCCTGGGATGCGATCCGCAGGCTGCATATCGACGCGGCCGAGGTCGAGGGCCGGGTGTTGGCGCAGGTGCCGGCCGGCGTGTTCGAAACGCTGCTGGATATCGGCACCGGCACTGGCGAGGTGCTGCGGCTGCTGGCGCCGCGGGTGCAATACGCCATCGGCCTCGACGTCTCGCGTGAGATGCTGGCCGTGGCGCGTGACCGCGTAGCCCGGGCCAACCTGCAGGATGTGAGCCTGCGGCTTGGCGACATGTATGCCTTGCCGCTGGCCGATGCATCGGTCGACCTGGTGGTTGTCCATCTGGTGCTGCATTTCGCCGACGCGCCGGAGCGTGCGGTGGCGGAAGCGGCGCGGGTGCTGCGGCCTGGCGGGCGCATGATCGTGGTTGATTTTGCCCAGCATACGGTGGAGGACCTGCGCACCCGCCACGCGCACCGCCGCCTGGGTTTCACCGATGAAGAGGTCCGGGATTGGTTCAGCCATTGCGGCCTTAAACTGGTGCGGGATGAGGCACTGCCCGGCGACCCGCTGACAGTGATGATCTGGACCGCAGATCACACGGTTGCCGGTGAAAGTCTCATCAACCGCTCTCGCGTTGCCGGTTCTCCCTGGCTTTAGGGATGGCGGGCAACAGCGATCAATACAAACGGAGCCAATAACGTGCAGATATCATTTGAATTTTTCCCCCCGAAAACCGAAAAGGCCGAGGAATCCCTCTGGCATACGATCGAACGACTGGCGCCGCTGAAGCCGCGCTTCGTCTCGGTCACTTACGGCGCCGGCGGCACGACGCGCGAGCGCACGCATTCCATCGTCACCCGCATCCGGCGCGAGACCGACCTGGAGCCGGCGGCGCATTTGACGTGTGTCGCGGCCAGCCGTGACGAGATCGACGAGATCGCCCGCAACTATTGGAATTCCGGTATCCACCATATCGTCGCCTTGCGTGGCGATCCGCCGGAAGGCGGCAATGACTATGTCCCGCAACCGGATGGCTATGCCTACGCGCTCGATCTGGTAAAGGGGCTGAAAAAGGTTGCGGATTTCGAGATCAGCGTTGCCGCCTACCCGGAAACCCATCCGGCCGCACCCAGCCCGGAATTCGATATCGATTATCTGAAGCGCAAGATCGATGCCGGTGCAACCCGCGCGATCACGCAGTTTTTCTTCGATGCCGATATGTACCTGCGGTTCCGTGACCGGCTGACTGCCGCGGGCATCGATATTCCGCTGGTGCCGGGCATCCTGCCGGTTACCAATTTTGCCACCGTCACCCGGTTCGCCGGCGGCTGCGGCGCCAGCATCCCGGACTGGATGAGAGAGCTGTACGAGGGCCTGGACGACGATCCGGAGCAGCGCCAGCTTGTCGCGGCCACCCACGCGGCGGAGCTTTGTCGGCGGCTGCAGGCGGAAGGCGTGGACGAGTTCCACTTCTACACCCTGAACCGGGCCGAACTGACCTGGGCCATCTGCCGCCTGCTGGACGCCGCGCCGGCCATGCCGACGGCGGCCTGACCCGCCTCTACGGATTATCCTCAGTGCCGCGATGCCCTTGGCCCCGCGGCCTCCATCGCCTTAGACTGTCGGGTGACCCGATAGTCTAAGCCCTGTGGAGGACCGTGCCCATGACCAGCGATCTCTGGAAACTTTCCGCCGTCGAGATGCGGCAGGGGCTCGATACCAAGCGGTTCTCTGCGCATGAGATCATGACATCCGTGGTTGGGCGCATGCAGGCGGTTAATCCGCCGCTCAACGCCATTGTCTACGACTATAGCAAGCAGGCGCTGGTCCGGGCGAAGGAAGCCGACGCAGCGCTGGCCCGCGGCGAATCCTGGGGCGATCTGCACGGCATCCCGGTCACGATCAAAGTCAATGTCGATTACGAGGGCACGCCGAATACCAACGGCCTGCCGGCGCTGGCCGAGAATATCGCGTCCGGCAACTCGCCGGTGGTGCAGAACCTGCTGAATGCGGGCGCCATCATCTTCGGCAAGACCAACACGCCGGAGCTTTCCATGCGGGCGACGACCGACAACCCGCTGCACGGTCTGACCCATAGCCCCTGGGACGAGCGCGCCTCGCCCGGCGGTTCTTCCGGCGGGGCGGGTTCGGCCGCGGCAGCGGGCATCGGTCCGATCCATCATGGCAATGATATCGCCGGCTCGCTGCGCATCCCGGCCTCGTGCTGCGGTGTGGCCACGGTCAAATCCGGCCTGGGCCGGATGCCGGCCTTCAACCCCAGCGCCCCGGCCGAGCGTGGGCTGCTCTCACAGCTGATGAGCGTGCAGGGTGCCATCTGCCGGGAAGTGAAGGACGTGCGCCTCGCCACCCGCGCTATGGCCAGCCGCGACGTGCGTGATCCCTGGTGGGCGCCGGTGCCGTTTGACGGCCCGCCGCTCGCCAAGCCGGTCAAGGTCGCGGTCTGTAAGGAGACGCACGGCTATCCGATCCATCCGGAAATTCTGGCGGGGATCGACCGCGCTGCCGGCCACCTGGCCGACGCAGGCTACCGGGTGGAGGAGGTGCCGGTACCTGCGATCAAAGACGCCGCCGACGCCTGGCTGGAAGTGGCCATGCTGGAAGTGAAGGAAGGGCTGGGCCCGCTGGCGCGCGAGCACGGCAGCGGCACGATCAAGGCCATATTCGACTTCTATTACCGCTTTGGCGAGATGGTCGATTACAAAGGCTATATGCACCGCATTGCCGACCGTTCCCGCCTGGTGCGCCGCTGGAGCGTGTTTTTGGAGGACTATCCGCTGGTCCTCACCCCGTTCTTCATGCGCCCGACCTTCGATTATGACTATGACGAGACGTTCGAGGGCGCGAAGGATATTTTCGACTCGATGATCTATTCCTACGGCATCAACTATCTGGGCCTGCCGGCCGGCACCATCCCCATCGGCTTGGTTGAGAAGCGCCCTGCGGCCGTGCAGATCGTCGGCCAGCGGTTCCGCGAGGACGCGATCCTGGATGCGTTGGAGGCTATTGAGAGCCGGGCCGGCGTGCTGACACACACGTTGTGGCCCCGGATGTAGGCGCAAGGCAGCGCCCCGGATCGCCGCTCACGCGGCGTCCGGGGAGTTTTTTGAATCGATCAGGCCAGCGCCTGCTCCAGGTCGGCGATAATGTCGTCGATGTGTTCGATGCCGATGGACAGGCGCACATAGCCGGCTGAAACGCCGGTGGCGGCCTGCTCCTCTTCCGACAACTGGCTGTGCGTCGTGGTCGCCGGATGGATGGCCAGGCTGCGCGCGTCGCCGATATTCGCCACGTGGTAGAACATCTGCAGCCGTTCGATGAACTTGCGTCCGGCCTCCGCCCCGTCTTTCAGAATCATGCCCATCAACGAGCCATAGCCGCCTTTCAGGTAGGTATCGGCGCGCCGCCGCGCCTCGCCATCCATCAGGCCCGGATAGATCACGCTTTCGACCGCCGGGTGTTTCGATAGGTAGTCGGCCACCTTCATGGCGTTTTCGCAGTGCCGCTCCATGCGCAGCGGCAGCGTTTCCATGCCGTGGATCGCCTGGAAGGCGTTGAATGGCGCCATGGCCGCGCCGAGATCGCGCAACAGCGTCACCCGCGCCTTGATGATATAGGCAATCGGGCCGAGTGGCTTCACGGCCTCGGTCCAGACCGCGCCGTGATAGGAGGGGTCCGGCTGGTTCAGATAGGGCTGGCGCGCCTTGTGGGCTTCCCAATCGAAGTTGCCGCTGTCGACCAGCATGCCGCCGATGGTGGTGCCGTTGCCGGTTATGTATTTGGTGGTGGAATAGATGATGATCGCCGCCCCGTGATCGAAGGGCCGGCACAGAACCGGCGCTGCCGTGTTGTCCATGATCAACGGAATCCCGAGCGGCCGGCCAATATCGGCCACTTCCTTGATCGGGAACACCTGCAGTTTCGGATTCGGCAGCGTTTCCGCATAGAAGGCGCGGGTCTTGTCGTCCACCGCCCGGGCGAAATTCTGCGGGTCGCTCGGGTCGACGAAGCGCACCTCTATGCCCATGTCCTTCAGCGTGTGCGCGAACAGGTTCCAAGTGCCGCCATAAAGGTTGGTCGAACTGACGATATTATCGCCGGCGTGCGCGATGTTCTGGATTGAGAATGCGCTGGCGGCCTGCCCGGAACCCAGCGAAAGCGCAGCGACGCCGCCTTCCAATGCCGCGACGCGCTGTTCGAACACGTCGTTGGTGGGGTTCATGATCCGGGTGTAGATGTTGCCCAGTTCCTTCAGCGCGAACAGGTTGGACGCGTGTTCGGTATCCCGGAACTGGTAGGACGTGGTCTGATACAACGGCACGGCCACGGCACCGGTCGCCGGGTCTGCACGGTAGCCGGCATGCAGCACCAATGTTTCTGGGTGTTTGGAATTGGTCATTGTTTGATATCTCCCGCGATAAGGTGCACCCGGTCTTTTCAGTGCGATCGGCGCACTGTAGGTAAGAATGACAGGCTTGGCGAGTGCCCTGCTGTACACTCGGCCCGATAATATAAGGATATGTTTATGCGCATTCTTCTGATGGATGGCGATGGCATCGGCCCGGAAATCATGGCAGCCACGCGGGGCGCGATGGAGGCGCTGGACGCGCGTTTTGGGCTTGGCCTGGAATTCGAAGAGGTGCCGATCGGCCTCGTTTCGCTCAAGGCCATCGGCAACACCCTGCCGCCCGATGTGCTGGAGCGCTGCCGCGCGGCCGATGGTGTCGTCATGGGGCCGACCGATACGGCGGTCTATCCGCCGGAGGCCGAGGGCGGCATGGGGCCGTCGAAATTCCTCCGCGCCGGCCTGCAACTTTATGCGAACATCCGCCCATCCAAAGGGATTCCGGGAGCCTTCGCGCCGGACATGGACCTGGTGGTGGTGCGGGAGAACACCGAGGGTTTCTATGCAGACCGCAACATGTTTCAGGGCGGCGGCGAGTTCATGCCGACCGCGGACGTGGCCCTTTCCATGCGTAAGATCACGCGCGAGGGCTCCATGCGCATCGCCCGCGCCGCCTTCGAACTGGCCAGCCAGCGGCGCAAATATGTGACCGCGGTGCACAAGGGCAATGTGCTGAAAATGACCGACGGCCTGTTCCTGGAATGCGTCGCGGAAGTGGCGAAGGATTTTCCGGACGTGAAGTGGGACGATGAGCACATCGATGCCATGACCAGCCATCTGGTGCGCACGCCGGACCGGTTCGACGTGGTGCTGTCCACCAACATGTATGGCGACATCCTCTCCAACCTGGCGGCGGAATTTTCCGGCGGGCTGGGGCTGGCGGGTTCGCTCAACCGGGGCGATGGCATCGCCATTGCCCAGGCGAGCCATGGCTCCGCGCCGGATATCGAGGGCAAGGGGATCGCCAACCCGGTGGCACTGATGCGCTCCGCCGCGATGCTGCTGGCGTGGCGGGCGGAGCAGGACTCGAACAATGCTATGGCTGCCGCGGCGGAAGCGTTGGACAATGGGCTCAATTCGCTGCTGCAAACGCCGGAAGCGTGCACGTCCGATCTTGGCGGCCCGCTCGGGACCGAGGCGTTTGGCGACGCGCTGGCGGTGAAGCTGAAGGAGTAGGGAAGCACTCGCCATCCCCTGCTCTCCCGGGCGCCGCAGGCGACCCGGGAGAGCAGGTGGGTTGTAGCGGGTGCTTACAGCCCCAGCACCCGCTTCGCGATCACGTTCTTCTGCACTTCGTTCGAACCGCCGGCGATGGAGCGGGCGCGGTATTCGAAATAGTCGGGCGCCATCTTGAACAGATAGTCCGGCCCGACCGGTTCCTCGTTCCAGCCGAAGCGAATGGCGTTCTGGTTGTAGGGCATGGCGGAATAACCGCCGGCCTCCATGCAAGCCTCGCTGATCGCCTTGCGGATTTCCGCCATGCCGAGCTTGAGGCCCGCCGCCGCTTCCGGCTTGATCTCCCTGTCGGCGGAAGCGCTGGCGAGCGCACGCAGCGACGTGAATTGCAGCGTGGTCAACTGCATTTCAAGGTCGGCGATCCTGGCCCGGAACGCCGGATCGTCAGCCAGCGCGACACCGTCGGCCTGCTGGTCCAGCGCGATTTTCTTCAACAGGTCCAGCATCATGCGTGCGCCTGCCACGCCAGCGCCGTTGGAGCGTTCGTGCCCCAGCAAGTATTTGGCGATGGCCCAGCCCTGGCCCTCCTCGCCGACGCGGTTGGCCTGCGGCACGCGCATGTCCTGGAAGAATTCCTGGTTGAACTTGTGGCGGCCGTCCAGCTTGATCAGCGGACGGACTTCCATGCCAGGCGAATCCATCGGGATCAGCAGGCAGGTGATGCCTTCCTGCTTCTTTTCCCCCTTCGAGGTGCGGACCAGCGCGAACATCCAGTCGGCGATGTGCGCCTGCGTTGTCCAGATCTTCGAGCCGTTGACGATGTAATCGTCGCCATCCTTCACCGCGCTGGTCGAAAGCGAGGCCAAGTCAGACCCCGCACCCGGCTCGGAATAGCCCTGGCACCAGATCACCTCGCCGGAGAGAATACCGGCCAGGTGCTGCGCCTTCTGCTCCGCCGTGCCATAGCGCAGCAGCACAGGGCCAACCATGCGGCTGCCGAACGGCACCACTTCCGGACAGGCGGAAACCGCCACCTCCTCCTCGAACATGTATTTCTGCGCCACGCTCCAGCCGGGACCGCCGGCGCTTTCCGGCCAGTTGGTACAGAGCCAGCCCTGTTTGCCCAGGATCATCATCCAGCGGCGATAGTCGTCCTTGGTCAGTTCCAGGCCCTGGCGCACCTTGGCCGCGAGATCCTCCGGTAGGTTTTCGCGGATGAAGGCGCGGACTTCATCGCGGAAGGCGAGGTCTTCGGGAGAAAAGCGGGCGTCCATGGCGGCGGTTCCTCAGGGGCGGTTTGCAAGCGTGCCCCGGATTATGCCGCAGCCAAGGGAATGGTGCTAGGGGCTGCTATCGTCCGCCGTTTCTCGCGGCTGGGTTTGTTCTGCCTTCGGCTCCGGCTTGATTTTCGCCATTTGCTCCATGTAACGCACAGTGGAGAGAATGATCAGGCCGATCACGGTTGCGATGACAGCAAACGCATAAAGCCCGATGCCGGAAACCAGCCCGATCGAGCCGGCCAGCCACATGCCGGCCCCCGTGGTAAGTCCCTGGGTGTTTTGGCCAGACCGGATGATGGCTCCGGCGGCAAGGAAGGCGACGCCTGCCGTGATCGCTTCAAGGGCGCGCGCGGGGTCCACCGTTGCCGGGCTTTCCTGCAAAGAGTCGGTCCAGTGCAGCAATTCCAGCGCGCCAATCGTGAACGTGGCGGCCGCCAGGCTGACCAGCATGTGCGTGCGCAGGCCCGCTGACCGGCCCGCCATTTCCCGTTCGAACCCCAACACGCCGGCCAGAACGGCCGCCAGCGCCAAACGCAGTCCGATCTCCGACAGCGGGGTCACCGTGCGGTTCAGTTCGGCAATGAACACGTTGGCAATATCTTCCAGCATCGGATGATTTCCTTTTGGCGACATGAATAGGCGTAAGACTTAGGCGTGGCGAAACGAGGGACAACCATGGCGGTGTTGCCAAAACCTTGGCAGTCTTTCGGCAGAAGCACACTCTGGGAAAGGAAACACCCATGCATGTCCCCTCCGAATCCGGCCTGAAGGACAAGGTCGCCATTGTTGTCGGCGGCGGTGCGCGCGGCGACGGTATCGGCAACGGCCGCGCCGCCTGCCTGCTGCTGGCCGCAGAGGGCGCCAAGGTTATGGTGGTCGACCGGGACGAGGCGCTGGCCGGGCGCACGGCTGAAATGATCCGCGAGAACGGCGGCACGGCGGAGTCGCACGGCGCCGACGTGACCAAGGCATCCGAATGCGATGACATGGTGCAAAAGGCGCTGCGGCTCTGGGGGCGGGTCGATTGTCTGGACAACAATGTCGGTATTTCCTCCCGCCGCAATGTGGTGGACGAGACGGAGGAGGACTGGGACCGGGTGATGGAGGTTAACGTCAAGGCGATGATGCTGACCTCCAAATACGCCATTCCGGCCATGGCGGAGACGGGCGGCGGCGCCATCGTCAACATCTCCTCCATTAGTGCGCTCCGCCCGCGCGGGCTGACGGCCTATTCCACCAGCAAGGGCGCGGTGATCGCGCTGTCCCGCGCCATGGCGGTGGATCACGCACCCCAGGGCATCCGTGTCAACTGCGTGGCGCCTGGCCCGGTCTATACGCCGATGGTGTTCGGCAACGGCATGAGCGAGGAAGCCCGGGCCGGGCGCCGCAACGCCTCGCCATTGAAACGCGAGGGGGAGGGCTGGGATATCGGCAACGCCGTCGCCTTCCTGCTGTCGGAGCGCGCCAAGTACATCACCGGACAGACCTTGGTCGTCGATGGCGGATGCACTATCGTCGGGCCAGCGCGCAGCTATGGCTGACGCTGACCCAACCCTTGTACCAGATCCAAAGGAAACGCCGCTTATGAGCGTCACCGATACCGACCGCCTGTTGTTCAATGTGGAGGACATGGTCGCCACCATCACGCTGAACTATCCGGAAAAGCTGAACGCCTTCAACAACGAGATGCTGCATGCCTGGGCGGCCCGGCTGGAGGAATGCCGCGACCGGGACGATATCCGCGTCATCGTCGTGACCGGCGCCGGCCGCGGCTTCTGTTCCGGCGGTGACACGGGCGGCATGGGCCGAAGCGATACCACCAGCCCACGCCAGGCCAAGGAGAACCTGCAACAGAACATCCACCCCATCGCACTGACCCTGCAAACCATCGACAAGCCGGTAATCGGCGCGCTCAACGGCGTTGCCGCCGGGGCCGGACTCGACATGGCGCTGCACTGCGATATCCGCTATGCCGCGGCGTCCGCCCGCTTTGCCGAAACCTATACCCGTGTAGGCTTGGTGCCGGGCAATGGCGCGGCGTGGTTCCTGCCCCGCATTGTCGGCGTGCAGCGCGCGCTGGAAATGCTGTGGACCGCCCGCTTCGTCAAAGCGGAGGAAGCCAAGGAAATCGGCCTGGTCCTGGACGTGTTCCCGGACGATGTGTTCATGGATGAGGTGATGAAGATCGCCAAGCAGATCGCCGCGAACGCGCCGATTTCCGTGCGCTATATCAAGCGGCTGGTCTACCAGGGCCAGAATATGGACCTGCCTACCCATTTCGATCAGGTCTCCAGTCACATGATCGTGGCCCGCACCAGCCAGGACCATGTCGAGGCCATCGACGCCATGCGCGACAAGCGGGAGCCGACGTTCACCGGCACCTGATCCTGCCGCCGGGCGAAGCTCTTTGGCTGAAAGGGCTTCGCCCATATGGCGGAAATTAAGATGTGTTTAATAACATCCTCTTGTATAGTTTACCCAAAGGCTGGGGCGCCGCTGTCACCCGCAATAGCAAAAAACGGGAAGGGTATAACAAATGAAGAGGACAGTGCTATCTGCCGTGCTGGCTGTTGGTCTTGCCGCAACGGCGCAGGCCAGGGAACTGACATGGTCGTTCCAGGGGGATGCGCAATCGCTGGATCCCTACATTTTGAACGAAACCTTCACCCTCAGCCTCCTCGGCAATATCTATGAAGGATTGATTCGCCGCGGCCCCAATCTGGAGATCGAACCGGCGCTGGCGAAAAGCTGGGAAATTCTGGAGCCGACCCGGTGGCGCTTTCACCTGCGCCAGGGTGTGAAATTCCACAATGGCAACGATTTTACGGCCGACGACGTGGTGTTCAGTGCGGGCCGTGTGCGCGCCGATGGGTCCGACCTGAAGACGCGGCTCGCCGATGACACCCGGGTGGTGAAAGTAGACGACTACACTGTCGATTTCATCACGCCCGAACCCAATCCCATCCTGCATTCGGAATGGGCGACCTGGTACATCATGGACCAGGAATGGGCGGCGGAAAACGACGCCACGTCACCGTCCAGCGTGACCGAGGGCAAGGATAACTTCGCGGCCTTCAACGCAAACGGCACCGGCCCCTTCCGCGTGACGAAGCGGGAAACCGATGTCGAAACAGTGATGGAGCCATTTTCGGGCTGGTGGGATACGCCGCGGCACAACCTGACCAAGGCGACGTTCAAGCCGATCTCCAGCGACCCAACCCGGGTGGCGGCCCTGCTGTCCGGTTCCATCGACATGGCCTACCCCATTCCGGTGCAGGATATCAACCGGGTGGAACGGAACGAAGGCACCAGTGCCCTGACCGGGCCGGAATTGCGGACCATCTTTCTTGGCATGAACCAGTCCGAGCCGGAATTGAAGTCTTCCGATGTTAAGGGCAAGAACCCGCTCGCCGACGCCCGCGTGCGGGAGGCTTTCTATCGCGCCATCGATATCGAGGCGATCAAGCAAAAGGTCATGCGCAACCTGGCCGCTCCCACCGCCATGATGATCTCGCCGCAGCTTGTGGATAAAAGCGCCTGGCTGGAACGGTTGGCCTATGATCCCGAAAAGGCCAAGGCGCTGCTGGCGGAGGCCGGATATCCGGACGGGTTCTCCCTCACCATGGATTGCCCGAACAACCGCTATGTGAATGACGAGAAGATATGCACGGCAATCGTCGGCATGCTGGCGCGGATCGGCGTCAAGGTAAACCTGCTGGCGCAGCCGAAAGCGATCTATTTCGCCAAGGTATTGGGGCCGAAATACGACACCGACTTCTATATGCTGGGCTGGACGCCGAGCAGTTTTGACAGTTGGAATGTGCTCTATAACATCATCCGCTGCCGCGGCGAAGGCGGGGCCGGCAAGTTCAACCTGGGCGGATATTGCAACCCGCGGGTCGGTGAACTGACCGACATGATTCTGTCGGAAACCGACGATCCCAAACGCAATGCGATGATCGCGGAAGCCTATCGGATCACGCATGAGGACCGGGGCTATATTCCGCTGCACCAGCAAAGCCTAGCCTGGGGCAAGCGGGATGATGTCGAATTGGTGCAACGGGCCGACAACGTTTTCATGTTGTATCATGTTAACGTGAAATAACCGCCCGCAGCCTCGCGGCCGAGTTTTCCAGAGGGGATGCTGTCCGGCGTCCCCTCTTTTTGTTGCGCTGGGTGGGGTTGCTGCGGATACTCGCGCCTACGATGACAGATTCATTACCAACCCTGAATGTCCGCATCTGGCGCGGCGGCGCCGATGGCCGGTTCGAGACCTTCGCCGTGCCGCGGCGCGACCACCAGACCGTGCTGGACGTGGTCACCTACGTGCAGCGCGAGCTGGACCCGACGCTTGCCTACCGTTTTGCCTGCCGCGTCGGCATGTGCGGGTCTTGCGGCATGACCATAAACGGCCGGCCGCGCTGGACCTGCCGCACGCATGTGGAAGCCGTGACCGATGCCAAGGGCGAGTTGGAAATTGCGCCGCTGCGCTCGCTGCCGGTGATCCGCGACCTTGCCACCGACATGACGCCGTTCTTCGACAAATGGCAAAAGGCGCAGGGCCGCGCTACAGGCTCCAAAACCCGCCACGAGGAGCCGGAGCCCATCGATCCAGCTTCGCCGCGGCGGCTGGCGGCGGATGCGGCCATTGAGTGCATTAATTGCGGCGTCTGCTATGCCGCTTGCGATGTGGTGGCGAGCGACCCGGACTATCTGGGCCCCGCCGCTCTGAACCGCGCCTGGAGCCTGGTCAACGACGACCGCGAGGCCGACCGCGCCGGCGTCCTGCAGGCGGCTACGACCGGCGGCGGCTGCCATTCCTGCCACAGCCATGGCAGTTGCGTGGAACATTGCCCAGTGGGCCTGAACCCGTCCCGCGGCATTGCCGGGCTG
This sequence comes from Alphaproteobacteria bacterium, assembly GCA_041687435.1. Taxonomy (GTDB): domain Bacteria; phylum Pseudomonadota; class Alphaproteobacteria; order Bin95; family Bin95; genus JACKII01. Next base: position 28,195 of record JAWLBX010000021.1, on the reverse strand, counting down.
AAGCGTCTGTCGCTGCTGGCGATGGTGGGGGGCAAGGTCTGATGCCATTGCCGGCTATTCTGTTCCTCGCCCAACGGGCGAGCGCGCTGGTATTGGCGCCGCTGGTTCTGGTGCATCTGGCACTGGCCATCTACGCGATCCATGGCGGCCTGACCGCGGCGGAGATTCTGGGCCGCACCCAGGGTAGTCTGGGCTGGACTCTGTTCTACGGCCTGTTCGTCATTGCCGCTGCGGTGCATGCCCCCATCGGCCTGCGCAATGTGCTGCGCGAATGGCTGGGCTGGAAGGGACTTGGCGTCGATCTGGCACTCGCAGCCTTCGGGGTGCTGCTGCTGGCGCTGGGCCTGCGCGCGGTCGCCGCCGTGACGGGGATCTAAGACTATGCTGCCGCCCCGCTCCCAATATCACCGCGGCCGTTATGCTGCCTTTGCCCATCGGCTTTCCGGCGTGTTGCTGGCCGTGTTCCTGCCCTTCCATTTTCTCGCGCTTGGCCTGGCCATTGAAGGCGAGGCGCGGCTGGACTCTTTTCTGGCCTGGAGTGACCAGCCCTTGGTCAAAATCGCCGAGTGGGGCCTCGTTACCCTGCTGGCCGTGCATCTGCTGGCGGGATTGCGAGTGCTGGTGCTGGAATTCCTGCCCTGGCGCGACAGCCGCAAGGGCTGGGTGACGGCGGGCGGCGTACTGGCGGCCGCCACCGGCCTGGCCTTCCTGGCAAGCGCGCTGGCTTGAGGAGACCCCAACCATGACCATTATCGAGACGCTCCAGACCGACATCCTGATCATCGGCGCGGGCGGCGCGGGCCTGATGGCGGCGCTGCACGCGGCCCAGGCCAACCCGAACCTGGACATCACCATCGCCGTCAAAGGGCTGTTGGGCAAATGCGGCTGCACGCGCATGGTGCAGGGCGGCTACAACGTGGCCATCAACCCCGGCGACTCGATCGAGCGGCACTTCATGGACTCGATCGTCGGCGGCAAGTGGCTGCCGGATCAGGATCTTGCCTGGCGCCTCGTCAACGGCGCGGTCGAGCGCATCCGCGAACTGGAAAACGAGATCGGCTGCTTCTTCGACCGGAATCCTGATGGCACGCTGCACCAGAAAGCCTTTGCCGGGCAAAGCTTCGACCGCACCGCGCACAAGGGCGACCTGACCGGTATCGAAATCGTCTCGCGTCTGATCGAGCAGGTGTGGGCGCGCAATGTCCGCAAGCTGGAGGAGCACCGCGCGCTTGCCATCGTGCCGGACAGAGAAGGCAAGGCCTGCGCCGGCATGCTGCTGACCGACATGCGCACCGGCGCGTTCAAACTGGTGCGCGCGAAGGCGGTGCTGCTGGCAGCTGGTGGCGGGCCGACCATGTACAAATACCACACGCCCAGCGGCGACAAGGCCTGTGATGGCATGGCGATGGCGCTGGCCGCCGGCCTCTCGCTGCGCGACATGGAGATGGTGCAGTTCCACCCGACCGGCCTGCTGGCGGGCGAAGACACGCGCATGACCGGCACTGTGCTGGAGGAAGGCTTGCGCGGCGCCGGCGGCTATCTGCTGAACGCGGACGGCCATCGCTTCATGCTGGACCGCAACCCGGCCGGCGAGCGGGCAACGCGGGACATTGTTTCACGTGAAATCTACCGCGAGATGCGGGACGGCAAGACCACCCCGCACGGCGGCGTCTATATCGAAATGAAACACCTGGGGCCGGAGAAGGTCGCCAAGCTGTTCAAGGGTATGGTCGAGCGCTGCGCGGATTGCGGCTTCGACCTGGCCGGAGGCCGGGTCGAGGTGGTGCCGACTGCGCACTACATGATGGGCGGCCTGGTTTTCAACGTCGATACGACCACGGCGCTGCCCGGCCTGTTCTGCGCCGGCGAGGATTCGGGCGGCGTGCACGGCGCCAACCGGCTGGGCGGCAACGGCGTCGCCAACTCCACCGTGTTCGGCGGCATCGCCGGTGACGAGATGGCGGCGTTCGTGGCAGGCGAGCCCGGCTGGCGCGAGCCGGACATGGCGGTGGCAGAAGCGGCCGCCGCCGCATCCCTGCGGCCATTCGAATTGCCGAAGGGCGACCTGAACGGCCTGCGCAAGCGCATGGCGGACATGATGTGGGACGAGGCTGGCATTATCCGCACGGCTGAGTCGCTGGACCGGGCGCTGGAGGCGCTGGACGGGTTCGAGGCGGAACTGCACGCCACCGGCATTCCGGACTCCTCCGCCGCCTTTAACCTGACCTGGCACGACTGGCTGAACCTGGAAAGCCAGATTGTAATCTCCAAGGCCATTGCCCATGCCGCGCTGGCTCGCGAAAACAGCCGCGGCGCCCATTTCCGCGACGATTTCCCGGACGAAGGCGACCTGGACGCCAGCTATTTCACCAAAGTGCAGCTGGCTGAGGCTGGCTCACCTGCAGGCGGTTTCGAAGTGACGACGGAGCCGGTGAAATTCACCATCGTGAGGCCGGGCGAAAGCCTGATCGAGGGCGGGGTTGGCGCGCCCCCTGTGGCGGCGGAGTAGGTTCGGAGGCTGCCCCTAAGGATCATTCTGTGAGGGTGGTCTGTTTGGGGTCATCAGCGCGGAGATGCGCCGCCAACCCGAAACACACAATCCAGTTTCCCCTGTCGTTCCACCAGTTCACTCGCGTCCGGTTGCAGTCCAGCCTTCGCCAGCGCGCGGCGCAGGACTCTGGCCAGGAAGGACGCCGTCTCTCGGGCTCTCTCCGCTTCCTGCCCGCCATCTCCGCATCCCGGCAGGATATCGGCAAACACGATCCGCCCGATCCCGCGCAATTCCCAGTGGGAGAGAATTTGCGCCAGTGCCGAGGCCAATACCGCCTCGTCCTGGCGGCCCGGCATTGCATCGGTAACGACGATAGCCGCGGTGCCTGGCTCCGGCTTTTCCACCCGCAGCCAGAACCGCGGGTCGGAGGCAGAGACCGCCTTGAGCGACCAATCGTCGGCCTCGAACGCGATGTCCGCGGCGCCGGGCCCGTTCGTATGCATCACTCCGCTTCCATCCGTCCTTGTCCGCCGCTCAACGCCGGTAATGTTGTCACCACATGGCTGGCTGATCTACACTTCCAGCGCCTGTCAGGCACGCAGCGGCTGCTGATACCACAGCCGGGCCGCAGCGCCCCCGCGAATCCATAGCCGGGAACCATTGCCGATGCGACGACTCCGTTTGCTCCGTAGCAGGCTCTGGTTCTGGCATCTTGTGCTGATTGTCAGCCTTGTGGTTCTGGTCCTGATGGGCCTCGGCTCCTTCGCCGAGGCTCCGGAACTTGGCCCTGCGGTTTCCTCGCGCGTTCTTGCGGTTGCCGGCCAAACGGCCCTCGACCTGCTGCTGGTGTTCGGGCGCATCGCCGAAAACGATGTGTTTGGCGGCTTGCTGATCAGCGGCTGCTCCGTCCTCATTACGCTGGCCTTCATCCACATCACCAAGATACCGGATATCCGCCGCACCGCCATCCGCGCGCTCGCAACCGGCTATTACGAGAACTTCCTGATCGGTGTGGTCGATGCGCTATCGCGGCGGAAGGAGAAGTTCCTGATCATCATCGTGCTGCCGAATTTCACGCTGATCGAGCGGCCCAATGTCTATTGGAAGGGTTTCAAGGATGTGATCGGCGAACTGGGTTTCGAACTGCAACAGGAAGAAGTGGATACCGATTTCGGCCGTTCCATCCTGACCGTGCACAAGGCGGGCAATCCTTCCCTGCCGATCCGCGTCGACATGCCGACGACGATGAAGATGCTGAAGATCATCCTGGAACTGGAATCGGATATGCCGGTCGGGCGCGGTGTCGAATACCAGTGGTGGAAGGACCGATTCATCGAACTGCGCGACGAATTTCAGCGCACCATCGAGCAATACCTGCCGGAGGACGACTGGGGCAACATCGTGTTCGTGAAGGGCGACACCAAAAAGGAGTTCGAGGCGCATCTGCGGCAAATCATGCAGGACTTCCTCGAAAGCCGTTAGGCAAATGTTCACCGCCAACCCGCACTTTCGCGTAAAGCGAGGGTGCCATGCGATTGTTCCGAATTCTCCGGCGGATTTTCCGCCAGGGGCTGCTAATGGCCGACGATAACGGCGGCTGGACCGAGGCCGACCATAAACGGGCGGACGAGGATGCCGATGCCGCGGCGATTTCCGCCTCCTGGCACCGCCGCTCTATCCCTGGCGTGACCGATCCGGCGGCGGAGGACGCGCGCTGGCCGCTGGCGGTATGCGTCCGAAAGCGGGAATAGAGCCGGCGGCGGCCCCGCGTGCAGGCCCGCCGATGCCGCCCAAGCCGCGCTTGCTACCGCCGCAACAGCACCGCGCCACGCGGCACCCGCACATTGCAGGCTCCCGGCGGCGGTTGCTGTCCCGCCGGACGCTCCAGGAACCAGACGCTCCAGGAACCAGACGCGGCAGGAACCGGGCGGCGGATAGTGGCCAGGCGGAATGTCGTAATATCGGGCGCGTTCCTGCCCGCGGTCGCCGCGCAGGTCGATCACCATGGGAGCGGCGTGGCCATGCGGGCCGTGTAGTGCGCCGCACACCCGGAAACCACCGCAAGCAGGCCCGCAAGCAGCAGCGGGCGGGCAAGGATATTCAGGGCGCGTCGCATGGCGGGCCCTCGGGTTGCGGTTCCAACCCCATCCTCAAATATGGATGGAGAACCCCCCATCCACTGGGATTGAGGTGCCTGTCACGAAGTCTGAGCCCGGGCCGGCCAGGAACACGGCGATGCCGGCGTGGTCCTCCGGCTTGCCCCAGCGACCGGCGGGGGTACGGTCGAGGACGCGCTGGTGCAGGCCGTCCACCTGCTCGCGCGCGCGGATGGTGAGTTCGGTGTCGATCCAGCCGGGAAGGATGGTGTTGACCTGGATGTTGTCCGTTGCCCAGGAACTGGCCAGCGACTTGCCCAGCTGCACGATGCCGCCCTTGCTGGAGGAATAGGGCGCGGAGAAGGAGGCGCCGAAGATCGACATCATGGAGCCGATCATGATGATCTTGCCGCCGCCCTGCGCCTTCATCAGCGGATAGACCGCCTGGGAGCAGACAAAGGCGCTGGTCAGGTTGGTGGCCAGCACCTCCTGCCATTCGGCAAGGGAATAGTCCTGCGGCTGTTTGCGGATGGCAGTGCCGGCGTTGTTGACGAGGCAATCGACGCGCCCGAACCGCTCCTCGGTCGCCGCTACCATCGCCTGGCAGGACGCGGCGTCGGTTACGTCCACCTCGACCGCGGCGGCGTCTGCGCCCACGCCCTGAAGCGCGGCCACCGCGGCGGCGTTTTTCTCCGCATTGCGGCCGGCGACCATGATCGCGGCCCCCGCCTCCGCCATGCCACGGGCCATGCCGAGGCCGATGCCGCCATTGCCGCCGGTTACCAGGGCCACGCGGCCGGAAAGATCGAACAGTTTCGAGGGCATGGGCATCTGGCCTCCGTGGGGTGTCATTATGGCGGGGAACCTATCCGGGCGGAAAATGGCTGTCCAGGCGCGCTCAGCCGGCTTGGGCCTGAAAGCGCTTCGCCCCCTCCTCCAGCGTCACGAAATCCGCGCCCTGTTCCAGCAGGTTCAGAATCAGGCGTTCCAGCATCAGCATGCGGTGGCCGCGGCCGATCACCAGCGGGTGGAAGGTGTAGGTGAGCAGCCCCCAATCCGTGTTGCGCGTCATGTAGGTGAACTCGTCCGTCCAATTTTCCAGCACGTTGGCGGCATTCTGCAAGCCGGGAAACAGCCCCTGCGGCGTGCGCAGGTATTCGAAGTGCGGGTAGTCGTCCAGAACCCAGGAAATCGGCATTTCCAGCAACGATGTCTCCGGCCCGAATTTCATGCCGCGATCGTCGTGGATCACATCGCCGGCGCGGGCGTAATAGGGCAGCCAGTCGTGCGCCATCATGCTGCTGTCGTAGAGAAAGCCGTGCTTCAGCAGCAGGTCGACGGTCTGGTCCGACAGGTCCCAGGCGGGCGAGCGGTAGCCGCGCGCCTTTTGGCCGGTGAGCTTTTCGATCAGCTCGTTGCCGCGCACCAGATGCCCCTCTTCCTCGCCGTCTTCCAGGTTCGCGGGGGGGACGTGCGTCCAGCCGTGATGGCCGACCTCGTGCCCGCCGGCCACAATCTCCTCCACCCGGCCGGGGTAGGTTTCCAGCGTCAGGCCGGGAATGAAAAAGCTCGCCTTGATGTTGTAGCGCGCAAGAAGCTTCAGAATGCGCGGCACCGCCATGGCGCCGTATTCGCCGCGGCTGATCGCGGTTGGCGTTTTCATCCCGCGCGCGATCAGGGCGGACATGGCGTCGAAATCGAAGGAAAGATTGGCGAGATGGGTCGGCATCGCTTGAGGGCATCCTTGGCGAGCGGGCGTGTCGCGGGTATCATCGCGGCCGGACCCTATGAACACAAGTGAGGATACGCCTGATGGCGGACGAAATTCTGGTAGGCGACTTGGTCGCGGAGTTCTTGCAGGCGGCCGGCGTCACCACCGCATTCGGCGTGGTTTCGGTGCACAACATCCCGATGCTGGACGGTATCGGCCGGCGGAACGCGATCCGCTTCGTGCCGACGCGGGGCGAGATGGGCGCGGGCCACATGGCCGACGCCTATGCGCGTGCCAATGGGGGGCTGGGTGTCGCCTTCACCTCCACCGGACCGGGCGCTGCCAACATCACCGGCCCGCTGGTGGAAGCCGTATTTGCCGGCTCGCCCATGCTGCACCTGACCGGCCAGACCGCGACCGGCAATGTCGACAAGCGCCAGGGCGCAGTGCACGACGTGGCCGATCAGCTTGGCATGCTGGAGAGCACCGGCAAGAGCGCGTTCCGGGTTCGCTCTGCCGAAAGCGCGTTGGGCACTCTGGTGCAGGCGGCGCGCGCGGCGATGACGCCGCCGACAGGGCCGGTCAGCGTCGAAATCCCGATCGACATCCAGCGCACCAAGATTCCGCGCCCGGAACTGCTGGACCATCTGAGCATCGCGCCGCCGGCGCCGGATGCGGGCGATGCCGCCAGCCTCGACCTGATCGCCGAAAAGCTGCTGAAGTCCAAGCGTCCGCTGCTGTGGACCGGCAACGGCGCCAAGTTCGCGCGCGCGGCCGTGCAGCGTTTCATTGACATGGGCATTCCGCTGGTGACCAGCGGCCTCGGCCGTGGCGTGGTGCCGGAGACAGACCCGATGGTTCTGGGCGCTTTCATCGCCGTGCCGCGCGTGGAGGCGTTCTACAAGACCGTCGACTGCATGCTGATCGCCGGCAGCCGCGTGCGCGGGCACGAGACGCGCGATCTTTCGGTCGAGCTGCCCGACTACCGTATCCAGATCGACATCGACCCGGCGGCGAACGGGCGGACCTACAGTTCCTCGCTGTTCCATATCGGCGACGCCAGCGCGGCGCTGCATGCGCTGGCCGACCGGCTGGAAGGCAAGCTGAACCTGCCGCAGAGCTATCGCGATGAGGTCAGGCAACTGAAGGTCGACGTCCACACCGACTACAAGAAAACCCTCGGCCCCTATGCCGACTTTGCCGAGCAGCTGCGCGCGGCGATGCCGGACGACGCCATGTTCGTGCGCGACGTTACCAAGTCGCACACCACCTGGGGCTATCGCCTGTTTCCGATCCTGTCGCCGGAGACCAACATCTATCCGGTCGGCGCGGCCATCGGGCCGGGCTTCCAGTTGGGCATGGGCGCGGCGCTGGGCGGTGGCCGCAAGACCGTGGCGATGACCGGCGACGGCGGCTTCTTCCTGAACCTGGGCGAGATCTGGACCGCGGTGCAGGAGAATATCGACTGCTGCATCCTGGTGATGAACGACAGGGCCTATGGCGTCATCAAGGATATCCAGGACGCGCTTTATGGCGAGCGGCACTTCTTCGCCGACCCGGTCGGCCCGCCGCTGGACAAGCTGGCGGAACTGGCGGGTATGCCCTACTTCAAGGTCAGCGAGGGCGACAAGTTCGGCGCCACCGTGGCGGAGGCGTTGAAGATCAACGGTCCGACCATGGTCGAGGTCGACATGACCGCCATCGGCGAATTCCCGCGGTATTTCGTGCCGCCGCCGTATGCGGCCAAGACGTAACCGCTTGCATTCTTGATAACCGGCAATTGCAGCACCCGGCCGGCCAAGTCCTCGGACTGACCGGCCGGGTTTCTCTTTGCCATTCCGTAAAATGCCAAAGTTGTGTATTCTTCCCGATGGAAAAGGGGCCTGTCCTAACCGGAGGAGAATGCGCCAATGAACCGTTTAGCCCTTTTGACCGCGGCGGCCTTGCTGTCTGCCGGTTCTGCCCAGGCTGTCACCCAGACCGCGGGTTTCCTGGAAATCGACGATCCGAATGACAAGGCGACCATCGACATTCAGTTCTTCGCCGTGTCGAGCGTCGAGGACATCGAGTTTCAGTTCGACATTCGCGATTTCTTGTCGCCACCCCAGACCGAGAACTTGGCCGCGCATTTGTGGACGGTCGATGGGGGCGGCAATCTGGTCAGCCTCCTTGCCTCCGGTAGCAGCGGCGGCACGGGTGGCTTCCGAATGGACCGGTTCGGCCCCGACCAGCTGGCGATAGGCAACTATGCCTTCGTGGTCGGTACCGAAACCCTGGATATGGCCGAGTTCCCGCCGTTCCAGATGGATGCCAACACCCCGGCTGGCGTGCCCTTTGTCGAGTACGAAATTTCCTCGGCCATCGGCCAGAACGCCATCGCCTACACCTGTGTTCTGGCAGGCAATCTGAATGGGACGGTGACCCAGACCGGTAGTGGGCCTTGTCAGTTGCCGCAATCGCAGGTGAGCGAGCCGGGAACCCTGGCGGCCCTGGGCGGCGGCCTGGCGCTGGCCGGGCTTGCCTGGGCGCGCCGGCGGCTCTGATCGACTTTCCGCAAACCGCCGGAAGCCATATGCCAAACACAATCCGCAATACCCTGCTGGCTGGGCTGATGCTGTTCGCCGCAGCCTTCCAGCCGCTGCCGGCGGCCGAAACCCTAGCCGTGGTCGAAACCGAACGGCACCCCGTGCGCGTTGTCGAACTGGCGGGCGACCTGGAACACCCATGGTCGCTCGCCTTTTTGCCGGGCGGCGACCTGCTGGTGACGGAGCGGCCGGGGCGGCTCTGGCGTTTCAGCCCGGATGGCACCCGGCGCACGCCCATCCGCGGCGTGCCGGCGGTCTATGCTTCCGGACAGGGCGGGCTGCTGGACCTGGCGCTCGACCCGGAATTCGAGAGCAACCGCCTGCTCTATTTCAGTTATGCAGCGGAAGGCCCCGGTGGCGCCAACACCCGGCTTGCTCGCGCACGGCTGGCCGACGAGCGTCTGGAAGACGTCACCGTACTGTTCGACGCGGAACCGAACCATCCTGGTGGCCGGCATTTCGGCGGGCGCATCGTTTTGCTGGCGGATGGCACGGTGGCGCTCACGCTTGGCGACCGCGGCCGGCAAACGCCGTCGCAGGATTTGATGGATCACAGCGGCTCGGTCGTGCGGGTGACGCGCGACGGCCAAGTACCGCCGGACAATCCGTTCACCGGGCGGTCGGATGTGCGGGCCGAGATCTATTCCTATGGCCACCGCAACCCGCAAGGGGCGGCGCTGCATCCGCAAACCGGCGTACTCTGGCTGCAGGAGCACGGGCCGCGCGGCGGTGACGAGGTCAATATCGTGCAGCCGGGTGCCAATTACGGCTGGCCGCTCGTCAGCCATGGCGTCAACTACAGCGGCACGCCGGTCGGCACCGGTCAGGCCAGCGCGCCGGGCCTGACCGCGCCCGTGCATGTCTGGGTGCCCAGCATCGCGCCGTCCGGCATGGCTTTCTATGATGGCGCTGCCTTTGCGGGCTGGCGCGGCAGCCTGTTGATTGGCGCATTGAAAGACCAGTTGCTGACCCGGCTCACACTCGACGGCGACCGGGTGACGGGTGAGGAGCGGTTTCTGCAGCGTGCAATTGGCCGCATCCGCGACGTTCGGGCCGGGCCGGATGGGCTGGTCTATCTGCTAACCGATGCCAGCAATGGCCGTTTGGTGCGCCTGGAGCCGGCAGACTGACCCAGCCTTTCCGTTTGCCGCCGTTTGCCGCCATTTGCCGGCACAGCAGCGGAAGGCAGGCGCGGGTTGCATAATCGTTCCTTTTGGTGGGTGGCATTCCGGAGCATCTCGTGATTATGGTCCATGCGCCGGCGCTGCTCCAGGGTGAGGGACAGGCCGGCATGGCGATGGCGGAGGCAGGTTTATGAGCATTTGGGGAAAAATTCTGGGCGGGGCCGCAGGGCTGGCACTCGGCGGCCCAATCGGTGCGCTGATCGGTGCGGTCGCCGGACATTTCGCGGTCGATCAGAAAAGCGAACCCGAGCCGCAGCGTGAGGAAGAGGATGTCACCCGCCAAATCGGCTTCACCATCGGCGTGATCGCGCTAGGCGCGAAAATGGCAAAGGCGGATGGCGTCGTCACCCAGGCGGAGATCGCCGCGTTCCGCCGCGTGTTCCGCACCGCGCCGGATGAGGAGAAAAACGTCGCCCGCTTGTTCAACCAGGCAAAGCGCGATGTTGCCGGCTTCGAATCCTATGCCCACCAATTGTCCCGCATGCTGCGCGACAGCCCTTTGGTGTTGGAACAGGTGCTGGATTGCCTGTTTGTCATTGCCTCTGCCGATGGCCGGGTCACTGCCGACGAGTTGCGGTTCCTGGAGCGGGTGGCGGAGATTTTCGGCATCGGAAAGGCGGATTTCGCCCGCATCCGCGAAACCCACATGGGGCCGGACGAGAGCGACCCCTTTACCGTGTTGGGCGTGGCGCACGATGCGCCGCTGGACGAAATCCGCGCCCGCCATCGCCAGTTGGTACGCGAGAACCATCCCGACCGGCTGATGGCCCAGGGCATGCCCCAGGAGGCGATCGACGTCGCTACCGACAAGGTCGCCCGCATCAACGCCGCCTGGGATCAGGTGCGCCGGCGGCGCGGCGCCGAATAGGCCAGCGCCGAGCCGCAAGCCGCGGTCAGGCCGCGGCGGCTTCTTTGATCAGGTCGGCGCCCTTTTCGGCGACCATGATGGTCGGCGCGTTCGTGTTGCCGCTCGGCACGGTCGGCATGATGGAGGCGTCGATCACCCGCAGCCCCTCAATGCCGTGCACCCGCAACTGATCGTCGACCACGGCCATACGGTCGTGTTCCGGCCCCATCTTGCAGGTGCCGACCACGTGATAGGTGGTCTGGGCGTTGGATCGGGCGAAGTCCAGCCACTCGTCATAGGTGTTGCAGTCCTGGCCGGGAGCGACCTCGAACTTGCGGTAGGGGGCCATGACCGGGTTTTCGATGATGCGGCGCGCGATCATCAGGCCCGCGACGGTGCAATCCTGATCCGCCTTTTCCGCCAGGAAGTTGGGGCGGATCGCTGGAGCCTCGTGGACTTGGGCCGATCTAATATGGATCGAGCCGCGGCTTTCCGGCCGGCACTGGCCGATCACCGTGGTCATACCCGGCTCCTTCTCCAACTCCCGCGTCTGCGCGGTGTCGTAGGACGCCGGGGCGAAGTGGAATTGCATGTCGGGCTCTTCCACATGGTCGTTCGTCTTGACGAAACCGTAGCAGACGCCGGCGGTCAGGGTGAGGATACCGTTGTGGCTGGTGTAATACTTCAGCACTTCCTTCACCAGCGACAGGCCGCGGCTCTGCTCGTTGAGCGTGATCGGCTTGGTTACGCGCCAGCGCATGCGCGGCGCGCAGTGATCGCCATAGTTCTCGCCAACGCCGGGGAGTTCGTGTTTCACCTCGATGCCTAGTGGTTTCAGCACGTCCGGCCGGCCGATGCCCGAATGCTCCAGCACGCCGGGGGAGCTGACGGAGCCGCAGGAGACGATTACCTCACGTGTGACCCGCGCCTCGCGTTTGTCGCCGTGGACGGAATATTCGACGCCGACGGCCTTCTTGCCATCCAGAAGTACGCGGTGGGTCAGCGCGTTGGTGACGATGTGCAGGTTCTTGCGGGCGCGAGCCGGGTCGAGGAAGGCGCGGGCCAGGCTGTGGCGCTTGCCGTCCTTTTGCGTCACCTGATAGTAGCCAAAGCCTTCCTGGTTGCCGTTGTTGTAGTCCTTGTTGACCGGGAAGCCCTCTGCCGCCGCCGCCTTGATCCAGGCGTCGCACATTTCGTGCCGCTCGCGCATGTGGGCGACGTTCAGCGGGCCGCCCTTGCCGCGGGCTTCGTCCGCATCACCCTCGAAATGCTCGGACTTCTTGAAATAGGGCAGCACGCTCTCATAAGACCAGCCGCGGTTGCCCAGCTGGCTCCACGAGTTGTAGTCGAGCGGGTTGCCGCGCACATACAACATGCCGTTGATCGAGGACGAGCCGCCCAGCGTCTTACCGCGGGGGATCGGGATCTGCCGACCTTTCATGGTCGGCTCCGGCTCGGACTCGAAATTCCAGTTGTATTTCGGGTTGTTCAGCAGCTTGGAGAAGCCTGCGGGGATGTCGATCCACATCGACTTGTCCTCCGGCCCGGCTTCCAGCAGCAGCACGGTTTTGGAGGGGTCTTCGGTCAGCCGGGCGGCCAGGACGCATCCGGCCGAACCGGCGCCGACAATAATATAATCGTAGGTGGACATGCCTTCCCCATCTTGATGATCTGCGGGCGTTTCCAGTATTTGCCGCAGTCTAGGCAAGCCGGGGAGGAAGCGCTAGGGGGTGCGGTAGCCGTCGCTGAGGAACCGGCGCACATGGCCCATGAAAATGTCGAGCTGGTCGTGATGCACCCAATGGCTTGCATCCGGCACACGCACGATCTCCGCCGTGTTGAAATTCTGCGCACGGCCATCCTTCACCGGGTCGCTGGCCCAGCTGTCCGCGCCATAGACCAGCATCGCCGGGCAGGTGATGCGGTTCCACAATTGCGCGTTCTGTTCCGGCGACATGCCGAACGGCCGGTCGGCGTGGACGTAGTTGTCGAACTTCCAGGTGTAGGTGCCGTCCTCGTTCTGGTGGACGCCGTGTTCGGTCAGGTGCCGCGCTTTTTCCGCAGACAGGTGCTTGTTCGCCTCGTGCATGCGCTGGAAGGCTTCGTCCAGAGTTTTGTAGCGCCTGGGCGCGCGGCCGGCGATGCCGCGCAACTCGTCGATCCATTTGCGCATGCGCTCGTCCGGCGGGGTGGCTGCCTGTTCCGCATTGCGCTTCGGCGACATGCCGAGCCCCTCGATCGCCAGGATTTTTTTGACTTTCTCCGGATAGATGCCGGTATAGGCCAAGCTGATCTGGCCGCCGAGCGAGTGGCTGAGGATCGTCACCGGCGCCAGGTCCAGCTGGTGAATCAGCTGGGCGATGTCGTAGATGTAGTCCTGAATGCGATAGACCGAGCCGCGCAGCCATTCGCTGTCGCCGTGGCCGCGCAGATCGGGCGCGATGATGTGGTAGTCATGGCGCAGTTCCTGAGCGACCCAGTCCCAGTTGCGGCAGTGGTCGCGGCCGCCATGAACCAGCAGCAGCGGCGGCGCATCCCGGTTGCCCCAGTCGACATAATGCAGCCGCAGGCGTTGCGAGAAATAGACGTGGCTGGTGGGTCCGTGAATGTCGGAAACGGCCATGGCTTGAACAACCTCATATTGCGCTGAACGCGGAATGTTGCGGCGCAACATACTACCGTTTCAGCGATTGAGGAAGGCCGATACCGTTTCGTGAAATGCCTTCGGCTGGTCGGCGTGTACCCAGTGCCGCGCGCCGGGGATGGTGGCGTATTCCGCGTTCGGGAACAGGCGGGCGATTGCCGGCTTGTGGCTTTCCTGGATGTAGGGGGAATCGCCACCCGCGACGAACAGGATCGGGTCCGCATTGCGGTAGTCGAACAGATGTTCCGGCCAGTCGAGGATGTCCGCCAGACGGTTGTAGAGTTCCTGCAGATTGGGCCGCCAGCGCAGCCCCTGCCCGGCTTCGGCCGCAAGGTTCAGCAGCAGGAAGGCGCGTTCGGCGTCGCTGGGAATGGCGTCGGTCAGCAATTTGTCGGCCTGGCCGCGCCGGGTGATGCTGGACAGGTCGAGTGCCAGCATTGCCTCCAGATAGCCATAGAACGGCGTCTGTTCATGCCTTACCGGCGAGATATCGACGACCACGGCCTTTTCCACCAATTCCGGGAATTTCAACGCCGTCACCATGGTGACCTTGCCGCCCATGGAGTGACCGACGATCCGCACCGGCGGCCCGACTCGCTCCGCCAGCAGGGCGATGTCGTCGGCCATGGCTTCATAAGTCATGCCGTCCGCCCAGGGCGAGCGACCATGGTTGCGCAGATCGACCGCCAGAACACGGTGATCGCGGGCGAACAGCTTCATCTGGCTGGCCCAGTTGCGCGCCTGGCCCAGCAGGCCGTGCAGGATCAACAGCGGCGGGCCGCTGCCGGCCTCGTCGAAATCGAGTGCAACCGGATTGGACGTGTATTGGGTCATGAGGTTTGGCTCACCCGCGGGATGATGTCTTCGAGATTGCTGCGCACATGGCTGGCAAAGCCGGCGCCGGCCTCGGCATACATGTTAAAGGCGATGTCGATGCCCGCCTCCTCCAGCGCTTCCGCCTCGTCCGGAAAGCGGGCGATTGCGGCGACCTTGCCTTCGTACTGGCTGGCCCGCAGCAGGCGGTGGGCGAACATGTTGCTGTCATGCGCCGGCATGGCCAGCAGCACAAGCTCCACCCGTCCACGCTCCAGCCGGTGCCAGAAGGCGGGGTCGGTCACATCCGCCTGGACGACGCGGCGCCCGGCGGCGCGGGCGTCCGCGACCTTGGCGGCGTCCAACTCCACCCCGATCACCACGTCGCCGCAATGGCGCACCAGGTCGTCATAGGCGCCGCTGCCGATCCGCCCCATGCCGAGAACGGCAATGCGTGCGTCGCCGAACTGGATCGGCTGTTCTTCCGGGTGGCGGCGCCGGCGCTCGAACCGGGCGAGCCAACGGTGGCGGTGCGGGTTCAGGTGGTGGGCCGCGTTCTGGAACGGGGCCGCCAGAATGAAGCTGCCGGCAACGGCGATGGCGATGATTGCCGGCCAGTGCGGCGCGATCCAGCCGGCGTTTGCGGCGATGGCGCTGACGATCAGGCCGAACTCGCTGTAGCTGCCGAGCGCCAACGCCCCCAGGATCGAGGACCGCGCGCGGAAGCGCATCTGGGCGAAGGCCAGGGCGAACAGCACGCTCTTGACCGGCACCAGGGCGACCAGAACTGCAGCGATCGCCAGGTGCTCCCAGGTGGGAATGCCAGCCAGCCCGATTTGCAGGAAAAACCCGATCAGCAACAGGTCTTTCAGCGGGAACATCGCATGCGCCAGCTCGCGCGCCCGCGGATGCCCGGCCAGCACCGCCCCCAGCACCAGGGCGCCGAGGTCGGGTTTCAGCCCGGCCATGCCGAACACTCCGGCGCCCATGCCCAGCGCCAGGAACAGCCCGAACAGCAGGAAAAGCTCGCCATGGCCGATGCGGGGCATCAGCGCCAGCAGCGGACCGCGCAGCGCCAGCACCGCGAGCAGGGCAAGCGCCCAAATCTCCGGCAGTTTGCCGCCCGCAAACGTCAAAAAGACGACCGCGAAGATATCCTGCAGAATCAGGATGCCGATGGCGGTGCGGCCGTGCAGGGCGCTATGCTCGCCGCGGTCGTCCAGGTTTTTGACCGCGAACACGGTGGAGGAAAAGGACAGCGCAAACCCTAGCGCCAGCGCGCCTTCCCAGGAGAGGCCGGCAAAGGCCCCGATTCCCGCTGCCGCGGCCGCCAGTGCCCCGCCGCCGAACAGTAACGAGATGGTGGCCGCATGGCCCGTGGCCGTGGCCCAGATCTCGGTCTTCAGCAGCCGCTTCGGGTCGAGCTCCAGACCGATCAGGAACAACAAAAGGGTAACGCCCAGGTCGGCAATGGAGTCGAGCATCCGCCCGCCTTCGATGCCGATGGCATTGGCTGCAAATCCGGCCACCAGGAAGCCGACGAGTGGCGGCTGTCCCAATTGGCGCGCACCAAAGCCGAACAGAAAAGCCAAAGCGATTAAGAGAGGGTCCATTGGAAGTCCATACCGGCATGTTGCTGGCAATCTAGCCGGGAAGGTCAGACCTGCCCAACCCTTTCATGGTCACGCGCGGCAGCCAGGGCTGCGGGCAGGCACCCCGACAGATCGTCGGCGATCAGGCCGGGACCGTGCGCGCCTGCCGCCGCGCCATGCAGCCAGGCGCCGGCGGCAGCCGCCTCGAACGGCGGCAGGCCCTGGGCAAGCAGGCTGCCGATAATGCCCGACAACACGTCACCGCTGCCGGCGGTTGCGAGCCACGGCGGCGCGTTCGCGTTGATGGCGGCGCGGCCGTCCGGGGCGGCGATCACCGTATCCGGGCCTTTCAGCAGGACCACCGCATCGGCACGGGCGGCGGCTGCACGGGTACGGGCAAGCTTGTCGCCCTCGATATCCGGAAACAGGCGGCGGAATTCGCCCTCGTGCGGGGTCAGAACCGCGTCGGCTTCGGCCAGAGCCTTAAACAGGCGGTCCGGCGTTGCGGCAAAGGCGCTGAGGCCGTCGGCATCGATGACCGTGGCCTTGCCTGCCGTCAGTGCCGCCAGCACCCGCCGCCGCGTCCGTCCGTCCGCACCGGCGCCGGGGCCGATGACGATACCGGTCACGCGCGGTTCGCCGGCCAGGACGGCGAAGGCTGGCAAGTTCGGGCAGGGGCGCAGGATCACCGCAGCCGGCAGCGTGGCCAGGCCGGCCAATGCGTCGGCTGGAGCGGCGACACTCACCAGCCCGGCTCCAGCGCGCAGGGCCGCATGGGCGGCCAGCCGGGCGGCGCCCGGCATCACACCAGAGGCGACCAGGCAATGGCCGCGGCGGTATTTGTGATCGTCCGCCCCTACGTCCCGCACCCGCCACAAACTTGGCGTGTTGCGCCAAGTGTGTGGCCGGATCTGTTGCAGCACATTTGCCGGAATGCCGATTTCGGCAACCGCCAACTCGCCGCAAAGCCCGCGTCCGGGATAGAGCCAGTGTCCGGGTTTGCCGCGGAAGAAGGTCACCGTCAGCGCCGCTTGCGGTGCATAGCCCTCCACCGCGCCGGTGCTGCCATGCACGCCACTGGGCGTATCGACGGCAATCAGTGGCGCCCGGACCCGCCGCAGCGTCTCTGCCGCCACCCCACCCAATGGGCGCGAGAGACCTGCACCGAACAGCGCATCCACAACCAGTCCGGCCCCATCCACACATTCGGGGGTCAGCGGCTCGACCGGGCCGGTCCAGAGCGCGGCATGGTGGGCGGCATCGCCTTTCAGTGCCGATCGCTCGCCTAGTAGGGCAAGGCGCACCGGCCAGCCATGTTCGGCCAGCAGGCGGGCGGCCACGAAGCCGTCGCCGCCATTATTGCCGGGGCCACAAAGGACAACGACGGGCCGTGCGGTCCAGCGCTGGCAGATCGCATCCGTGACGGCGCGGCCGGCATGCTCCATCAAGACCGTGCCAGGCACGCCGGTGGCGATGGCCAGCCGGTCAGCCTCGCCCATTTCGGTGACAGTGAGGAGTTCCTCAGTGATGGCCGATCACCCTTTCCTTGCCGACCGACTTGACCCAGGGCACCGGCCGGTTTGGGTCGTGCAGGTTGCCGGCGGCGATGCGGGTTTGGATTTCCTTGATTGCCATGGCCGTGATCGGCCGGATTTTCAGGTCCAGCGCATCGGCGAAGCGGAACCATTTCAGCTTCAGCAGCTCACCGTCGCCCTGGTCGTCCCGGTCCATGTCGCCCTGCACGTGCTCCGCATCGACCACGAAGAAGCGGGCGTTGAACCGGCGCGGGCGGCCGGGCGGCGTGATGGCACGATAGATGAAGGAGAGATTTTCCAGACAGGGCGCGTTGCCGGTGGCGAAGAAATCTTCCCATCCTTTGGGCGCGCGCTGCGGCAGCGGATGCGGCTTGCCGATGATGAGGCCCGCTTCCTCGAAAGTTTCGCGCACGGCGGCCAGCGCCAGGGCGCGGGCTCGCCGTTCGGTGCAGGCCTGGGTCAGGCGTTCCAGAACATCCTGGCGCAGATCGGTTGCGGGTTTGACATAGCCGTCGGCGCGGTCGACCCGGCCGCCGGGGAAAACATAATGGTGCGGGAAAAACACATGGCCGGACGACCGCTCGCCCATCAGCACCTTGGGCTCGCCCTGGTGCTGGCGGACAATGATCATGGTGGCGGCGTCGCGGATGCGCGGCGGCTTGGCAGGCGCCTTTGCCGCTTCGGCTTCAGACATGAGACAGCGATTCCCTGTTGCGAAGGTTCAGGCAGCATCTTGCCGCCACTGTCGCGCTTGTCGACTGTCTAATTGCCGTAGGGGCGAATTGCCAAGGGGGGATGGGGTGCCCGATCGGGATCGAACCGACGACCTCCTGGACCACAACCAGGCGCTCTAACCGACTGAGCTACGGGCACCATGCCAAAGGAAGGAGGGCTCTTTACGGCAACCTTACGGGCAGGTCAAGCGATCAGATCGCTTCAGAGTGAGAATCCGCGCCGCGGCTGTCGCCGGCGCTGGGGTATTGTCCTTTGCGGCATTGCCGCGGCTAGCTGCGCCGGCTATCTACACCGGTGATGTAACGGTCGAGGTGCAACTTCAACTGGCGGGACAAACGATGACACCAATTACAAAGCCTATTGCCCAGGCAGGCGCCAAATTTTCTTCCAGCCTTCGCCAATTCATGCATTTGGAGTCGTCGGGCGGCATCGTGCTGGCGATTGCGGCGGTCCTGGCAATTGTTGCGGCGAACAGCCCTTGGCAGGACATTTACCAAAATTTCCTGTCCGTTCCCGGTGCGGTGCAGATCGGTACGGATCTCGAAATCCGCAAGCCGTTGCTGCTTTGGGTCAACGACCTGTGGATGGCGGTGTTTTTCTTTCTTGTCGGGCTGGAAATCAAACGGGAGTTCCTGGAGGGGGAGCTGTCGAGCCTCGGCCAGATCGCGTTGCCCGGCATTGCCGCGATTGGCGGGATGGTCGTGCCGGCGCTGATCTATGTTGCGGTGAATTTCGGCTCGCCTGTTAATTTGAGCGGCTGGGCGATTCCGGCGGCAACGGACATCGCATTCGCGCTTGCAGTGCTGGCGCTGCTTGGAAACCGGGTGCCGGCATCCTTGAAGATTCTGTTGCTGGCCATTGCGATTTTCGACGATCTAGGCGCGATCCTCATTATCGCATTTTTCTACACGGCCGATCTGTCGCTCTACACGATGGCATTGGCTGTTGTTCCGATTGTCGGCCTCGTCATCCTCAATCTGTCCCGGGTCACCAACATCGTGCCCTATGTGCTGCTGGGCGCAGCGCTTTGGGTGATCGTGTTGAAATCCGGTGTGCATGCAACGCTGGCGGGTGTGATAACCGCCTTTGCCATTCCGCTGACGGTTGCCCACGACTCCGGCAAATCGCCGCTGAAACTGCTGGAGCATGAGCTGCATCTGTGGGTGGCCTTCGCTATTCTGCCGATGTTCGCTTTCGCCAACGCCGGTGTTTCGCTGGCCGGGATGGGGCTGGACAGCCTGACCGAACCGGTGACACTTGGCATTATCCTGGGCCTGTTCGTCGGCAAGCAGGTGGGCGTGTTCGGCATGCTCTATCTGACCATACGGGTCGGTTGGGCGCAGATGCCGACCAATGCGAACTGGCCGCAACTCTATGGCGTCGCGGCGCTGGCCGGCATCGGCTTCACCATGAGCCTGTTTATCGGCGGTCTGGCCTTCCAGCATGCCGGGTTCGAGGCGCCGATCCGCATGGGCGTGCTCGTCGGCTCGATCGTGAGCGGCATTGTCGGCTTTGCCGTCATCCGCATCGCCAGCAAGAAACGGGCGGCGGATGCGGATGCAGATGCGGAGGCTTTGGCCTAGCCAGGCTGATGCACAGCGGGATGGCGGCTTGCCGGGCAAGCCGCTACACTCCGGGAAGTGAATCGCTTTCCCGGAGTGCCCGCCCATGGCCACGCTCGAAAAATATTGCGCCCCAGGCGTTTTCAACCCGCCAGCCTATGCCCAGGCCGTTAAGGTTGCAGGCGCCGATACCCTGATCGTCCTGTCCGGCCAGGTCGATTACGACGCAAACGGCGGTGTCGCCAACCCGGGCGACATGAAGGCCCAGGCGCTCGCCTGCTTCCGCCACGTCAAGGCCCAGATCGAGGCCGGCGGTGGCACGCTGGAAAACATCGTTCGCCTCAATGTCTATGTCACCGACATGGGCAAGGTGGCCGATTACCGGGCCGCCCGGGCGGAGGTGTTCGGCGACTTGCAAGTCGCCAGCACGCTGGTAGGAGTGGCGGCCCTGGCACAGCCCGGCTTCGTGATCGAGGTCGAGGCGATCGCCGCGCTCTAACTCCCCCATTCGGCGCAAGGAACCCGCACGCCCATGACCACCAAATACAAAATCGCCGTTTTGCCGGGCGACGGCATCGGCAAGGAAGTCGTGCCGGAGGGCATCCGCGTGCTGGATGCCGTCGGGTCGCGATTCGGCCTGGATTACGAATTCACTCAGTTCGACTGGTCGTGTGAGGATTATGCCAAGACCGGCCGCCTGATGCCGGAAAACGGCATCGAGTTGTTGCGTCCGCACAACGCCATCTTCCTTGGCGCCGTCGGCTGGCCGACCGTGCCGGACCATATCTCGCTCTGGGACATGCTGATCCCGATCCGCCGGGAATTCGACCAATATGCCAACGTGCGCCCGGTGCGGCTGTTGGCCGGCGTATCCTCGCCTTTGGCCGGGCGCGGGCCGGAGGATATCGATTTCTATGTCGTGCGGGAGAACGTGGAAGGCGAGTATTCGGAGATCGGCGGCCGGCTTTACGGCGGCACCGAGTGGGAGATGGTCAGCCAGCAGACCACCTTCACCCGCCGCGGCGTGGATCGCATCCTGAAATACGCCTTCGAATTGGCGATGACGCGCAAGCGCAAGAAGGTCACCTCTGCCACCAAGTCCAACGGCATCATCCACACCATGCCCTATTGGGACGAACGCTTTGCGGAGATGAAGAAGCACTATCCGCAGGTGGAGACGGATCAGTATCATATCGACATTCTGACGGCCCATTTCGTGCAGCATCCGGACTGGTTCGATGTTGTGGTTGGCTCCAACCTGTTCGGCGATATCCTTTCCGACCTGGGGCCGGCGGTGGCGGGCTCCATCGGGATTGCGCCATCGTCCAACATCAACCCGGAGGGAATTTATCCCAGCATGTTCGAGCCGGTGCATGGCTCGGCGCCGGATATTGCGGGCAAGGGTGTCGCCAACCCGATCGGCCAGATCTGGTCCGGCGCGATGATGCTGGGCCATCTGGGCCACCAGGATGCGGCGGACGCCATCGAGCGCGCCATCGAGACCGTGCTGACCGGCGGTGGCCCCAAAACCCGCGACATGGGTGGCAACGGTTCGACCGAGGAAATCGGCAAGGCGATTGCGGAGGCCGTGGCCACCGCCTGACCGTGCCTGCGGGCCGCTGCCCATCTTTGATTAGGAAACCGCTATGAAGGGAACACGTCTTCTGCGTATTGCCGGGCCTGTTGTCCTTTGTGGCGCCTTGCTCCTTGCCGGTTTGCCAGCCCAGGCATCAGGAAACAAGGGGGAGCCCGGCGGCGGCCTGACACTTGCTGTCGAGAACGACTTTTTCGCCGCGACCGACCGCAATTACACGAACGGCGCTGCTCTGCACTATTCGTTCGCGCCGTCGGATACGCCCAAACTCTCCTATTGGATCGGACAGAACCTGCTCGGCGCGAACCCGGATGCGTATGTCCGCACCGGGCTGGCCATCGGGCATGCCATCTATACGCCGGAAGATACGGACGCCAATCCGCCTCCGGCCGACCAGCACCCCTATGCGGGCTACCTGTTCATGCGCGGCACCCTGCTGGTCGATCATGGCGATATGGCCGATTCCGTCGCCCTCGACCTCGGCATCGTCGGCCCCGCTGCCGGTGGGGAGTGGGTGCAAAACAATTTTCACAGCCTTATCGACGACGATCTCTCGCGCGGCTGGGAAAACCAGATCCAGAACGAGCCGATCATCAATCTCAGCGTCTCGCGGCGTTGGCGCGTGCCGCTGCTGGGCGAGGAAGATGGGCTTGGCCTGGATGCCGTACCGATGGTGAGCGCCAGTCTCGGCAATTTCCGGACGGAACTGGCGGCAGGCGGCATTCTGCGGTTCGGGCAGCAGCTTTCCGCCGACTATGGCCCCCTCCGCGTGCAACCCTCGCTCTTCACGGGCACGCTTGCCGGCAACCCGAAGCCGTTTTCCTGGTACATCTTTTTCGGCGTTGCCGGCCATGCGGTCGGCCACGACATCACGCTTGACGGCAACACCTACAGGGACAGCCCCAATGTCGACCGCAAGCCCTTGGTTGGGGAATGGTCGGCGGGCATTGTCATCCGCATTTATCAGGTGAAGCTTGCCTATTCCTTGGTCTCGCAGAGCCCTCTCTACGATGGCGACGGGGCCTCGCAACGCTTCGGGGCAATCAATGTGACCATTGGCTTTTGACCGGACAGGGTTTGGAACTCTTGAGCTATGGCGCTAGCCTGTAGGGATGGTAGGATTCCAGCCTGAAGGCCGAAAACCGGGCCGGTCCGGCCGGGCAAGCGGCGAAGTGGGCGCAACGGTTAAGATCCAGGGAACCAGACCATGCTGGCCGTCATTTTCGAGTTCTGGACCAATCCCGACAGGGCCGATGTCTATTGGGACCATGCCCGCGCCATGAGCGAACTGGTGCAGGATGCCGACGGTTTTCTGGGGATCGAGCGGTTCCAGAGTGTTTCGGCGGAGAACAAGTTTGTCTCCCTGTCGTTCTGGCGGGATGAGGACGCCATCACTGCCTGGCGCAACACGCTGCGGCACCGCATGGCCCAGGCCGCCGGGCGGGATGGCGTATTCCGCGACTACAGGCTGCGGGTGGCGGAGGTGATCCGCGACTATGGCATGACTGACCGGGATCAGGCGCCCGTTGACAGCCGCGCTGAACACGACTGAACCAAAGCGAGCAGACTCAAGCTTCTGCCCGCGCCTTCATCATTGCCAATGCATCGCGCAGCGTGGCGAGGCGCACGGCGCTGCGGTCGCCAGGATAGACTTTGTGCAGCGTTTCCGTCTGCCCGCCGCGGCTGGCGACAGCCAGATGCACCGTGCCGACCGGCTTTTCCGCCGAGCCGCCGCCGGGCCCGGCGATGCCGCTGACCGCGACGGCAATATCCGCGTCGGCGCCGGCAATGCGCAGCACGCCCTCCGCCATTTCCGTCACTGTCTGGGGCGAGACCGCGCCGTGTGCATCCAGCGTCGCCGGCTGTACGCCCAACACCTCCCGCTTTGCCTCGTTCGAATAGGTCACGAAGCAGCGGCCGATGCAGTCGCTGGAGCCGCTGATCTCTGTCAGCGCCGCCGCGATCAGGCCGCCGGTGCAGCTTTCGGCGCTGGAGCCGCGCAGCCCGGCCCGGCGCAGTGCCTCCAGCGTTTCGGTTGCGAGTGTGACGATGTCGGCAGGAAACAGGCTCATGCCAAGCCTCCGAATTGCAAAAGGGTGAGGGCCATGGCGGCATAGAGGCCGGCGATCCAGTCATCCGCCATGATGCCAAGCCCGCCGGGAATGTTGCGGTCGGCCCAATTGGCCGGCCAGGGCTTCAGGATATCGGCGGCGCGGAACAGAAGAAAGGCCAATGCGATCTCCACCAAACCGAGGGCGGCGCACGGCAGCAAGGCCAGCCACTGCCCCGCCACCTCGTCGATGACGACGGCGCCGGGGTCGTCATGGCCCAGTGCCTCTGCATAGCGTTCGCCCGCCCAGACACCGGCGACGCTGACCACGACAATGGCGGCTACCAACAGGGCCGGCCCGCCGATCCACAGCAGCAGCAGACCTGGCGGCAGCGCGGCAAGCGAGCCCCAGGTACCCGGCGCCTTCGGCAGCAGGCCGGCACCGAACCAAGTGGCAAGCAAGGCGGCGGCTTTGTCGCTGGTCATCAGTTGCCTCCCGGCAGTTCGACGGTGGCGACTGCATGGGCGGCGATGCCTTCCCCGCGGCCGGTGAATCCCAGCCTCTCACTGGTGGTGGCTTTCACCGCCACCCGTTCCACCGGCAACCCGGCAATGTCGGCAATGCGCGCGCGCATGGCGTCCCGGTGCGGGCCGACTTTTGGCCGCTCGCACACGAGCGTCAGGTCCAGGTGCAGCACCCGACCGGCGCGGCCGGCAACCCGCTGCATGGCATGGCGCAGGAACACGGCGCTGTCCGCCCCCGCCCAGGCGTTTTCGGAGGGTGGAAAGTGAGCGCCGATATCGCCATCGGCAAGCGCGCCATAAATCGCATCGCAGAGCGCATGCAGGCCGACATCGGCATCCGAATGGCCGGCCAAGCCGCGGTCGTGCGGGATTCGCACGCCGCCGAGCGTCACGTGGTCGCCCTCACCGAAAGCATGCACGTCATAGCCGAAGCCGGCGCGGGTCTCGCGCGTGCCTGCCAGCAGCGCCTCCAGCCGGGCGAGATCGGCGGCGGTGGTGACTTTCAGCAAGTTTTCGTCTCCCTCGACCAAAGTTACCGGCAGGCCGGCGGCCTGCAACAGGTCGGCGTCGTCGGTGAAATTCTGGTGTGTGGCGGCACGATGGGCCGCCAGAATGGCGGGGAAGTGGAAGCCTTGCGGTGTCTGCGCGCGCCAGAGGCCGGCGCGCGGCACGGTCTCGGCGATGTTGCCGGCCACGCTGGCGCGTTTCAGCGTATCCACCACCGGCAGCGCCGGGATCGCGCCCGGCGCATCGTCGAGCGCCGCCAGCACGCGGGTGACGACGCCTGCCCATGGCAGCGGCCGGGCCGCGTCGTGGATCAGCACCCGTTCGGGCGGCTCCGCCAGCGCGGCCAGGGCCTCCAGCCCGTTGCGGACGGAGGTCTGCCGCGTCGCACCGCCGCGCACCGGGGCCAGCAGGTCCAGCCCAGGGGTGGCGGCGGCATAGGCCGCTGCATCGTCGCCATGGATCACGCAGCCAACGGCGGCGATCCTTGGGTGGGACGCCAGCATTTGTGCGGCCCAACGCAGCAGCGGCTGGCCGGCGAGCGGGGCGTATTGCTTGGGGCCGTCGCTGCCAAAGCGGCTGCCACGGCCGGCGGCAACGATCAGGGCCACGGTCTTTGGCCGGGCTTCGGCTGTGGCTTCGGATGCGGTCATAGGCCGGGGATAGCATGCCGTGTGCAGGTGCAACAGAGGGCTTGCAATCTCTGCGATGCTACCCTAATTTGCTCAACAATTCATCACTTACGGAAATGACTAAAATTTATGCAAACGCCGGCGCAGATCTTGCCCGACCACGGTGCGATCCTGGAAGCGCTGTCGGCTGCGGTCCTGGTGATCGATACGGACGATGTCGTGCGGCAGGCCAATGCGTCGGCCGAGCAGATCCTGCAAACCAGCCGGCAAGGGCTGGTGAACCATCGCCTCGACAGCATTGTTCCGCCGGATTCGCCGCTGCACGCGCTGGTGCGGCAGGTGCGGGGCAGTGTTGCCAGCATTGCCGATCATGGCATCCCGCTGGAAACGCAGCGGGTGACGATCCCCGCCGTCTCCGTCCAGCTTTCCCCGGTGCTGGACACCAACGGCCGCGATCATGGCTGGATCGTGCTTTCGATCTCGCCGCATACCATTGCGCAGCGCGTCGACCAGCAATTGCTGCACCGCCACGCTGGCCGTTCCGTGGCGGCGATGGCGGCCCTGCTGGCGCACGAGGTCAAAAATCCGCTGGCCAGCATCCGCGGTGCCGCACAGTTGATGGAGCAGTCGGTTCCGGCGGAAGACACGGAACTTGTCACCCTGATCTGCGACGAGGTCGACCGCATCAACGCCCTGGTCGACCGGATGGGCCTGGTGGCCGATCCGCGGGGGCTGGAGCGTGGGCCGGTCAACATCCACGAGATTCTGGAACGCGCCCGGCGGGTTGCCGAGACCGGTTTCGGGGAAGGCATCCGCCTGATCGAGCGCTATGACCCCTCGCTGCCGCCGGCGTTCGGCCATCGCGACCAGCTGATCCAGGTGTTCGTCAACCTGCTGAAGAACGCCTGCGAGGTGGTAACGCCCGACCGGGGCGAGATCGTGATTTCGACTGCCTACCAGCACGGCGTCCGCATCTCGGTGCCGGGCGCGGCCAAGCCGGTCGACCTGCCGCTGGTGGTCCGCATCCAGGATAACGGCCCCGGCGTACCGGAGGATATGCGCGCCCACCTGTTCGACCCGTTCGTCTCGGCCAAGCCGGGCGGGCATGGGCTGGGTTTGGCGCTGGTCGCCAAGATCGTCAGCGAACATGGCGGGCTGGTAGAATGCGATAGCGAGCCGGGGCGCACGGTGTTCACCGTGATGCTGCCGGTAGCGGCAGGTGCTGAATGAATGACCCCGGGCCGAGGAGAGTCCTGATGAAGCCAGCGACGGTCTTGATAGCCGATGACGACCGCGCCATCCGCACGGTGCTGACCCAGGCGCTGGGCCGGGCCGGGTACGAGGTGCGGGCGACGGCGCACGCGGCCACGCTCTGGCGGTGGGTGGAGGACGGGGCCGGCGACCTGGTCATTACCGACGTGGTGATGCCGGACGAGAACGGCCTGGACCTGGTGCCGCGGATCAAAAAACGCCGTCCCGACCTGCGCGTGATCGTGATGAGCGCGCATTCCACCCTGCTGACCGCGGTGAAGGCGACGGAGCGCGGCGCGTTCGACTATCTGCCGAAACCGTTCGACCTGCGCGAACTGGTGCGCACGGTGGAGCGGGCGCTGGCGGAGCCGGCCAATGCCCAGCCTGCGACCACGCAGGAGGAAGAGGATCTGCCGCTGATCGGCCGCTCGCCAGCCATGCAGGAGATCTATCGCGTTCTGGCCCGGCTGATGAGCACCGACTTGACCGTGATGATCCACGGCGAAAGCGGTACGGGTAAGGAGCTGGTGGCCCGCGCGCTGCATGATTATGGCCGCCGCCGGCACGGGCCCTTCGTCGCCGTCAACATGGCAGCCCTGCCGCGCGAACTGATCGAAAGCGAGCTGTTCGGCCACGAAAAGGGCGCCTTCACCGGCGCCGTCCAGCGCAACGCCGGCAAGTTCGAGCAGGCCGCCGGCGGCACGTTGTTTCTGGACGAAATCGGCGACATGCCGCTGGAAGCCCAGACCCGGCTGCTGCGCGTGCTGCAGGAAGGCGAGTTCACCACCGTCGGCGGGCGCACGCCCGTCCGCGCCGATGTGCGCATCGTCGCCGCCACGCACCGCGACCTGCGCCAGTTGATCCGCCTTGGCCAGTTCCGGGAGGATTTGTACTACCGTCTGAACGTCGTGCCGATCCGGCTGCCGCCGCTGCGCGAACGGCCGGAGGATATTGCGGACCTGACGCATCACTTTCTTGCCCGGGTTGCGTCCGAAGGTCTGCCGCACAAGCAGATCGAGCCCGCCGCCATCGCCCGCCTGCGCCAGCACCGTTGGCCCGGCAATGTGCGCGAGCTGGAAAACTTGGTTCGCCGCTTGGCGGCGCTCTATACCGACGACGTAATCCGTCTGGAATCGGTGGAGATGGAACTGGCCGACCTTTCCACCACGCCGGAGCCGGATGGCGAACAGGCCACCGTCGCCGCCGACGAGGGGCTGGAAACCGCGGTGGAGCGGGTGCTGAAACGCTATTTCGAGGCCCACGACGACCTGCCCCCGCCGCCGGGCCTCTACGACCGGGTGCTGCGCGAGGTCGAAGCGCCGCTGATTCGGCTGTCGCTCGGCGCCACGCGGGGCAATCAGATTCAGGCGGCAAAAATGTTGGGGTTGAACCGCAACACGTTGCGCAAGAAGATCAAAGACCTTGGCATTCCGGTAATTCGCGGCCTCTCGTGACCCAGCACGTGCCGCGGGAAGCGGCGCGAATCGATGATTGGCTATGTGGCGGCGTTTTCCTGCTCGGTCGGCCTCGGCTTGGCCGTGGCCGTGGCGCGCTTCGCCTATGAGGGCGGCACCAACGGCGTGACCGTCGCCGCATTGCGCGCCAGCCTGCTGGTGCTGCTGACTGGTGCCTATTGCCTGGCGACCCGCCGGAACCTGCGGCTGCCCTGGCGGCTGTGGTTTCCGTGTTTCCTGCTGGGCCTGCCGATGGCGGTGATGTTCTACGGCAATATCGCCGCGGTCCAGTTCATCCCCATCGGCCTGGCCGCGCTGCTGTTTTTCACCTTTCCGCCGCTGATCACACTGGGCGAGGCCTGCCTGCAGCGACGCATGCCTGCCGGGCTC
>JAWLBX010000020.1:0-66750 GCA_041687435.1 Alphaproteobacteria bacterium | reverse complement strand
CCATCAGGGCTGGCCTCCTTCACCAGCCCTTATTCTGAATCAGAAATTCGGCATGAGGGGAATCCCCTACGACTCATTCAGAAACAAAAGCGCTCTAGCACTGATGGTTAATGCGGTGGTCCGGTTCGGGGGCACAGGCCCGTTATATCCCAGTAGTCCACATTTGAGATAAGGAAATAGCGAAGTCATCGGCTATTCCTCTCCCAGCGCAGATCGCTCACGCCTTCCTGGCGCCCGGTTAATCGAGCCCGTCGTGCCCAATGTCGCCGCAGTCTGATAGATCCGACCCTCCCCGGGACGGCAACGAGCGGGAGAGTTCGCGCAACGCACCGCGCAGCCCTTCCTCCAGCACCGGATGATAGAACGGCATGGCAAGCATGTCCGCAACGGTCAGTTGCCGCTCCACGGCGAGTGCCAGCAGGTGCGCCAGATGTTCCGCCGCGGGCGCACACATCTCGGCGCCCAGAAGCCTGCCGGTCTCCCGATCTGCATGGATACGCAGCAATCCTGCCGCCTCTGCAGCCATGCGGGCCCGCGCCTGTTTCGAAAAATCCGTCTGGCCGGTGACAAGGCGGTCCTTGGCAATGGCCGATGCCGGCTGTCCGACCAGTGCCACCTGCGGCGATGAAAAGACAATGGCAAGCGGCGTGCGCCGGCAATGGCCGCGAGACGCGGCGTCGGGCGCTGCATTGCGGCCGGCAATATGGCCCTCGTCCGCCGCCTCGTGCAGGATCGGACGATAGCCATTGGCGTCGCCAGCCAGGAATACCGGTAGATCGCCGATGCGGAGCGTCTCCGGATTGATCTCCGGCATCCCGTGTTCATCCAGCGGCACGCCGAGTGCCTCCAGGCCCAGCCCGTCGATATTCGGCCGGCGTCCCATGGCGGCCAGCACCGCATCCGCCTCGAAACAGTCGCCCGCACCGCTGACCAGGATGGCGCCCTCCGCCTCCGAAAGCTCGGCCGGCGTCCCCAGGTGCAGGCGCATTTCCCGTTCGAGCAGCGGGCGGAAGGCGGCGAGAACCTGGGGATCATCGATGCCGGCCAATCCCTCCAGGGCGTCGAATCCCGCTACTTCGATCCCGAGCCGGGCCAACGCCTGAGCAATTTCCACGCCAATGGCGCCCATGCCGACCACGGCGATGCGGCGCGGCAGGTCGGTCTGCTCGAATAGCGTGTCACTGGTCAGGATGCGGTCGCCATACGCCTGCCAGGGACCGGGCACCACCGGGCGACTGCCCGGTGCGAGTATGATGGCGCGCGCCTCGATCTCCTTCCCGTTCACTGCAACGCGGTCCGGCGCTTTCAGGGTGGCACGGCCAGCAATGGCGCGCTTGCCGAGCCTTTCCGGCGTCGATTCCGGGCCGGCCACAAAGCCATCGCGAAGCTTCCGGACATGAGCCAAAACGGCCGGGATATCCGCCGTCAGCGCATCGGCGCCGCGGATTCCGAAATCCTCGAGCACATGGCGGCGATGAAAGGCGTTGGCTGCCTCGATCAGCGCCTTGGACGGCATGCAGCCGACCGCGGCGCAAGTCGTCCCCCAATGGCCATCGTTAATAAGGAGAAAATCGCTGGTGTAGCTCTCCACCGCCCGCAAGGCGGATAAGCCTGCGGTGCCCGCTCCAATGATGACTGTATCGACCTTCATATTGCCGCCTTTCTGAACCGGAAATCCGCCGGCCTTACCGTCTGGGTCAAGCATCCCGGATAACCCATCAATATTACATTGTTTCCCCAGCGGGTCGGCCAAATATTTTACTCTAAATTCTTTATCCGACTTTCGGCGAGTTATTTCCAGTCATGACCGGCCACGGGATTTTCCCTTCAATTGGAATTAGAGTCCGACCCAACGAAGGGGCGGACCATGACGCGAACAGGGATTCAGGGAAGAACAGATTATTGGCATTCCGACAGAACATCAGGCCGGGGCGAAGCGTGCCGACCTGTGCCGTAGGAACAGCAGAGGGGACGGGCGTGACGGCGAATTTTCTCTACATTTGACCAATGGCTCTTATTCGGGAACCTGCGGAGGATCGAGGGGCTCAACAGCCCTGTGGCGGAACTCGTTTCGGCGCCCCGCTGGCCATGTCCGTTCCCGTATATCCCAGACCCGTTGTCTTCCACGCGGTAAATCCCCCGTCCATGTGAGCGACAGGCGCGAAGCCCTCGTCAAGGCACCTGCGCGCCATCTTCTCGGAGCGGGCGCCGGACCCGCAGTAGAATACAAGCCGCTTCCCTAATTGCGATGGCAGGCGGTCTGCGCGAAAGAAGGCCATCGGCATCAAGAGTGCGCCCTCGATATGTTCGAACATGTATTCCTGCGGCGTACGCACGTCGATCAAGGCGATCTTACCAGCGTTCAGCGCCAAATCGACCTCGTCCGGCGTCCAGGTTTCTAGCAGTCCATTTGCAGTTTCTTCGGTTTTCATCACATGCTCCTCAAAAGCGGTTGTTGGCGGGAATTGGGAAGTAGCTGCGGCCGTTGGTTTCCGGCTCGTGAAAGCCTATGATGCCGGAGGTCCCGGTCCACGGCAGGGACTGTCCCGGCGATGCATGAAATACTCCGTTGGGTATCATAGTGTCACAGATTATCCGGGCAGCGCGTCACCTGTTCCGGGACCCAGCGCGACCCAGGCGTCGTATTGGGAGAGGAACACCTGTCCGGTCAGCGCGTCGAGGAAATGAGTCTTCGCCAGCCCATCCATGACCGGGCCCTTCACTTCGGACATGTGAAGTTTGACCCCCATCTCCTCCAGCCGTTGATTGATCGCCTCGAGGCTTTCCAACGCGCTGAGGTCGATCTCGTTGACCGCCGAACACATCAACACCACATCGCGGATCGGCTGGTCGATGGCGAGGCGGTCATAGATGTAGTCCTCCAGAAACCGCGCATTGGCGAAATAGAGGCTTTCGTCGATGCGGATCGTCAGAAGGCCGGGGTCGGTCAAGACCCTGTGGCGGTTTATGTTACGGAAATGCTGGGTTCCGGGTACCAGACCCACCTCGGCGACATGCGGGCGTGAGGTCCGATAGAGGTGCAGGCCTATGGACAGGATCACGCCTGCGGACACGCCGGTCTCGACCCCCATGCCGAGCGTGAACAGGATGGTCGCCACCACCGCGATGAAGTCGGGTTTCGAATAGGCCCAGCTGCGTTTCAGGATGGAGAAATCCACGAGACTGAGGACGGCCACGATAATGGTGGCCGACAGGGTCGCAATCGGCAGGAAGAAGATCAGTGGCGTCAGCGTCAAGGCTGCGATGCCAAGCCCGGCGGCGGTAAATGCGCCTGCGGCGGGCGTTTCGGCGCCTGCATCGAAATTCACCACCGACCGGGCAAACCCGCCCGTCACCGGATAGCCCCCGGTGAAGGCCGCGCCGATATTGGCCGCGCCAAGACCGATCAACTCTTGATCCGGGTCGATCCGCTGGCGCTTCCTGGCGGCCAAGGTCTGGGCGACGGAGATCGATTCCACAAAGCCGATGATCGAGATCAGGAACGCGGGCAGGATCAGTAGACCGATCAGATCGGGCGAGAACGAGGGCAGCGTCAGCGGCGGCAGCCCCTGCGGAACCGCGCCGACGATCTTAACGCCATGCGCGTCCAGCCCAAAACCCCAGACCATCAGCGTGGTGACCGCCACGGCGGCCACAGGCCCCGCCTTGGCGATCATGTCTGCCGGGCGCAGGCCAAAGCCGAGACTGCGCAATAGCGGTTTCAACCCCTTGCGGACCCAGAACAGGAAGGCGGTTGCGGCCAGACCGATGCCAAGCGTGATCAGGTTTGTCTGGCCGAGGTGTTCAACCAGCGACACGAGCAGTTCGGGCAGGGTATCACCGCTCGCGCTGATGCCAAGGATATGCTTGATCTGGCTGGCCGCGATCAGGATACCGCTCGCCGTGATGAACCCCGCGATCACAGGATGCGACAGAAAGTTCGCCAAAAACCCAAGTTTCAAGAGACCCAGCGTCAGCAGCATCACCCCCGACAAGCCCGCCAGCGTCAACGCTGCGACCGCATAGCCCATGCTGCCCTGGTCGGCGATGGTGCCGATGGCGGCGGCGGTCATCAGCGACACAACGGCCACCGGCCCGACCGCAAGCGCCCGGCTGGTGCCGAAGATCGCGTAAAGGATGATCGGTGCAATTGAGGCGTAAAGCCCCGCCTCAGGCGGCAGACCCGCCAGCAAGGCATAAGCCAGCGATTGCGGGATCAGCATAATCGTCACGATGACCGCTGCCAGCAGATCGCCTGAAAACGCCTGTCGGTCGTAAGTTCGCCCCCATTGCAGGACCGGCAGGTATCGGGTGAGCGAACTGAGCGTCATGCTGGCAGACCTTGTGGTGACAGACCGGCTGCGGAAAGGGCCGCTGGTCTCGGGTGCTGTGCAAAATGTTCAGGCTACAGTGGCCTTTTCGGGCTTTGCCTTCCATTGATGGCCGCGCAGGATTCTCCACCAGCAGATCGGCGGCAGCGCCGTCTCGTTAAGGAAACACATAATGAGGCTGGGCTTTGTTCCTTTGCTCATGATGCTCCATCCTACTCGGGAGTTGGAGCCGCCGGCAAATCCGCTGCGGTTTGGTCGGCCGTCGCGGCGGGGCTCGCGATCAGCACCTCGGTCCTGGCCAAGCGGTTTCTGGCCTCGATCCTGCCCCATGCCGACTGGGCGGCGGCCCGCCTTTACTGACTTGCCGGCCAATCAAATCAGGAAGGCGGTAATGGTATTGTGGATTTGGTGTTTGGCATCGCCCATCACGATTGGGCCGATATGCCACCGGGCGGCGTCAACAGGTTGTTTTGGGCTTCGGGCAGATCGGACTCCTCAGCCTGTCGATTAAGATCGTCTTCCTCAGACTTGAGATCGCCTTCGCCGGATGAAACCGTTGACGCCTCTGCGTTGTCCCTGGGGACAGGGGTGCGTGGCATGGCCTCGACGATGTCGGCATCTGCGGGGATGCGGTGCAACGGCACGCCTTCGGGAAAGATCACTTCATGAACGGGTGCGGGCATCGAGATGCCCGCCTGTTGAAGTGCACGCTTGACCTGTCGCATTAAGGACGAGCGCACCTTGAAGATCGAATAGGACTTGCCATTGAACCAGAACTGCACGCAGATGTTCACGGTCGAAGGACCTAGCTCGTCGACAATGGCGATTGGTTCCGGATCTTCGAGCACGGCGGGATGCGCGCGCAGGATTGAAATAATGAGATCCTGTGCCTGCACGATCGAGTTGGCATAGCCGATGCCGACAGTGAATTCGGTACGCCGGTTTGGGTTGCTTGAGAAGTTCGTGACAACGCTCTTGAACACCAGCGAATTCGGAATCTGGATGTGGTTCCCGTCCAGTGTAAGCAGAATCGTTGTGCGCATGTTCAGATTTTGCACGATCCCCTGATAATCACCAATCCTAATCCAGTCGCCGGTCCTGAACGGGTTGCGCGCGCTTAGGAGAATGCTCGCAAGGGAGTTTTCTGCAATCTCGCGGAAAGCGAGGCCGAGAATAATACCGACAAGGCCGGTACCTCCCAGTACTGTCACGGCAAGCCGTGTAAGGCCCGCAATCTGCAAAACAAAATACAGCCCGATGAGAAACACGGGCAAGGCGATGCCCCGCGCGGCGATATCGACCAGCAATGGCGAAGTCACGCGGCGGCGCAGCAGGCGCCGCGTCAAGCTGGCAGTTCCCAGTGACAGAAGCCAGAAGATGAAAAGAATCAAAATTGATACGACTGTCAGCGGCGCGAACCATTGCGCACGGTCGACCAGCCGCTCCAGTTCTCGCCAGGTCGGAGTCAGGTCCCAACTGATCGGGCGTTGCACCTCGATGCGGTTTACCACGGCAACCACGTCTTGCGTGCGCAATGCGAGTTGTTGTGCCCACTCCCGACGCTCATCAGTTTCGGTCTGCCCGTCCAGGAACACAATGCCCTGGCGCACGGAAACGGAAAGGGGATCAAACCAAGCGCTGGCTTCCAGGATGCTTTCAAGGCGGGCTGCAATCTGTGTATCGCGCGCCCCAGGTGTGACGGCAACTTCCCGTGCTGTGTCGCTTGCCGGGATATCTTCATTGCCGGGGGTGTTTTGTGCCAGAACCGGCCCACCAGCAAGGTACAGTAGAAAAAACGTGGCAAAGATTAAACGTCCGAGAAAATTGCCGGTACGGTGAAGGTCTTGCATGTTTCTCTTCCATGGCGAACGCTGGCAATGTCCGGACCAGATATCTCATATACATACTGGCAGGATGTTCAGCATTTGGGTCGTTAATTGATACAGTGAACGCGGATTGACACCATCCTATAGTACTGCCGCCGGTGAGTGTGACGGCAATGTTCTATCTTTCTGCACTTCTTTAGGTGGCCTCTTAAGCTTCTTGAGTGGCGAACAGGTTGACGGTTTCGATGGGGCGTCGTCCCTGGTTGCGGTATCCGAGATGGAGCCGCTCGGTGTTGTAGTGCACGAGCCAAGCGTCCAGGTCCGCTTGTAGCACTTCAACGCTCTCGTAGAATGTCTCGCGCATCTTCAGGCGGAAGAATTCGTCCAGCACGGTGCCGTTGAAGCGCTCGACAAAGCCGTTTGTTTTCGGTGAGCGCACCTTGGTACGGCGGTGCTCGATCCCGTTCAGCGCCAAGTAGAGCTCATAGGGATGCGTCTCGGTTCCGCAGAATTCGCGGCCATTGTCGGTCAGCACCGCGCCAACTCGCAGATCGAGCTTGCGGTAGAAGGGCAGCACATCGTTGTGCAACACGGCCACCGCGGCCTCCGGCTGCTTGGAGACGTGCAGGAAGCCGAAAGCATAGGAGCCGTAGGTATCGACTACCGCATGCAGGTACACCTTGCCGACGCCCTTCAGGCGGCCGACGAAGAAGGTATCGGCGGACAGATGAACCGTACGACCGCGGCTATGGGTACACCGGGGCGGAGCTTCCCCCGCACGAGCGAGGATGAACCATACATCGTTTTGGGCCGAATGCTGATAAGCGAGCCTCCCCGGCACGAGCAGGGATAAACCTTAAACCAGCCGCCGCGGCGATGCCCACGAACTGCGCTTGGTCAAGCTCGTCGCCAAGGTCACCGCGCACACCCGGAGTAGTCTTGCTGTTTCACGAGGCCTAACCCTGCGTGCGCTTCGACCCGGCCCGACTCAGCTTAACGGTGGAGGCAACCTATGTCGCGACAACCCAAAACTGAATAACAGGCCGAAAGGCTTATCTCCGCGCCATTTTGGCTAACTAATTCAGCCGATATGTCAGAATACAAACAATCATTTCCGAAACAAATTCGACTTTAATCGCGGACACCAGAAGGTCAAATGTAATATTCTTCTTTAAATTACAATTGAACAGTATAAGTTACCATGATCTACATCATTAGCCTTCTCAAGAGAGCTTGTCGCACAGCTGATTCTAAGATCGCTGCCATTCCTGCGATATCAGCGTCGAGGCCGAGTTTGCGGCTATCGAGGCTGCATCTAGGCCTATCAGCCCTCCCGCCAAGCGGATAGTTGCGACAAATACCGCAACCGATCAGGTCATTAAAGCGACCAAGTTGGCGTCAGCTTGGCTGGACGGGCGATGAGCGACATTGGTTTGCTACCGCAGCCTTCCATCAACTTCCGGCACCATGTGGGGGATGACGTGGGGGATAACCCCGCGTCATTCTCTTTTAACTAGCTGATTTATATTGAAAATTTTGGTAAGTTTGGTGGAGCCAAGGGGAGTCGAACCCCTGACCTCTTGAATGCCATTCAAGCGCTCTCCCAACTGAGCTATGGCCCCGAAACTCCGTTTGATGCCGGGCGGTTGGGGCCGCCCCGCGGTGTGGAAGCGGGTGTTTAGCTGTCTTCCTCGTCTCCGTCAACATCTACATCGCCGACAACATCGTCGATTCCGTCGTCGTCATCATCCAAATCATCACCATCGTCGATCAGGGTGTTGTCGTCGCCGAGGCCGACAGCATCCAGGTCGAGATCGTCGTCGTCCTGCTCTGGTTTCGCTGCAGCGGCGGCCGGTGCGGCAGCGGCGACATCGGCGGCCAGCGGGCGCTGACGCACGAAGGCTTCCGGCCCATGCACGTTGCCGCAGGCCGGGCAGACAATCGGGTTGCGGTCGAGGTCATAGAACCGCTCGCCGCAAGCGACGCAGGTGCGCTTGGTGCCGCGCTGTGCCCGCGTTGTGGTCATGCGATCATCCTCTTCTGTATATTTGGGTGGGCAGCGCCATTGCCAGAAACGGCATAGGGTGTCAAAGAATAAAGAACGCCTGCGCGCAATCGCACCCCTTCCGCTCTATGCTGAGACTCTATGTCCAACGACCGCACTTCTCTCAGCGGCCCGCTTTTGGCCGCCCCGTCCGCTTCTCCCTTGCAAGGTCGCGTCCGCGTGCCCGGTGACAAGTCCATCTCGCACCGGTCGCTGATGCTGGGCGGTCTCGCCATCGGCGAGACCCGCATTACCGGCCTGCTGGAAGGCGAGGATGTACTGGCCACCGCAGTGGCCATGCGCGCACTCGGCGCCAATGTTATGCGGGAGGCCGATGGCACCTGGGTTGTCACCGGCGTGGGTGTCGGCGGATTGGCCGAGCCTGCCGACGTGCTGAACATGGGCAATGCCGGCACCGGCGCGCGCCTGCTGATGGGCATGCTCGCCAGCCACCCACTGACGGCCTTCCTGACCGGCGATGCCTCTCTGCGCCGCCGGCCAATGGCGCGCGTTACCACGCCGCTGGTCCAGTGCGGCGCTCAGTTCTTCTCGCGCGAGGGCGGGCGGTTGCCGCTCGCCGTGGTCGGCGCACGCCCGGCGGTTGCCATCGACTACCGGCTGCCGGTGGCATCGGCCCAGGTAAAATCCGCGATCCTGCTGGCAGGATTGAACGCGGCCGGCACCACCCGCGTGATCGAACCGGAAGCCACGCGCGACCACACCGAGCGCATGATGCGCCATTTCGGCGCAACAGTGAGCCGCGGTGAGGAAAATGGCGAGGGCGTGATCGAACTGGCGGGCGAGGCGGTGCTGCGCGGCGCGAGTGTTTTGGTGCCGGCAGACCCGTCGTCCGCCGCGTTCCCGATGGCGGCGGCGTTGATGGCCCCCGGCTCGGACGTGACCTGCACCGACCTGTGCCTCAATCCCGGCCGCATCGGCCTGATCGAGACCCTGCGCGAGATGGGCGCAGACCTGACCATAGAAAACGCCCGCGAGGAGAATGGCGAGCCAGTCGGCGACGTCAGGGTGCGGCATGGCCGTCTGAAGGGCGTCACAGTCCCGGCGGAACGGGCACCCAGCATGATCGACGAATACCCCATACTGGCCGCCATCGCCGCGATTGCCGAGGGACGCACGCACATGCCGGGCATCGGTGAATTGCGGGTGAAGGAAAGCGACCGCCTCGACGCCGTGGCGCGCGGCCTTGATGCCTGCGGTGTGCGCGTCTCCGCCGACGCCGACAGCTTGACGGTAGAGGGCGGCCAGGCTGTGCGTGGCAACGGCAGGACCGGCGGCGCGATCCGCACCGACCTGGACCATCGCATCGCCATGGCCTTTGCCGTATTGGGCCTGGCGGCGCACGATGGCGTGCGGGTAGACGACGCCGCGCCAATCGCCACCAGCTTTCCGGATTTCGTACCCCTGATGCGGAGCCTCGGCGCTACCATTACACTGGGAGCGGAGGCAGAGGCTTGATTATCGCCATAGACGGGCCTGCCGGCGCTGGCAAGGGCACCCTCGGCAAGCGGCTGGCGGCCGAGTTGGGCTTTGCCCATCTCGACACCGGCCTGCTCTACCGGGCAGTCGCCGCAAAGCTGCTGTCGGCAGGCATCACCGACCCGACGGACGCGGAGGCGACTGCCATCGCCCGGGCACTCACCCCTGCCGATCTCATCCAGCCGCAGCTGCTGCGCAGCGAAAAGGTCGGTGGCATGGCCTCAAAAGTCGCCGCAATCCAAGGGGTTCGTGACGCGCTGTTCGCCTTCCAGCGGGAATTTGCCACCCGTCCGCCGGCCGGCGCTGCCGGCGCAATTTTGGACGGACGCGACATCGGCACTGTGATCTGCCCGGATGCGGATCTGAAGTTTTATCTGACCGCCAGCATCGAGGCGCGGGCACGGCGGCGATTCCAAGAGTTGCAGGCGGCG
Organism: Alphaproteobacteria bacterium; assembly: GCA_041687435.1. Classification (GTDB taxonomy): domain Bacteria; phylum Pseudomonadota; class Alphaproteobacteria; order Bin95; family Bin95; genus JACKII01. The sequence goes on along the minus strand of JAWLBX010000020.1, from coordinate 56,621 downwards.
GACGACAAGCGTATATACGCCGAAATCCTCAAGGACGTTGAGGAACGAGACCATCGGGACAGCGCTCGGACGACCGCGCCGCTGCGCCCGGCTATAGATGCTGTCGTGATCGATACGACCGAAAAGGATGCCGCGACAGTCTATGCGATTGCCATGGAATGCGTAAGGCGTTTAGGTCAGCCCCGATCAGACGGCGGAAACGGAGTAAAGCCGCTGCGGTGACTGCTATTATGCGGAAGCCGCTGTCATCCCTCTAACCAGTTTATTTCGGAGTTAAGTGCGCGCCTATGGCTGACACTATGGAAATGGTTCCCGCCGGCGAGGATTTCGCCGCGCTTCTGGAAGAGAGTCTTCAGGAGCAAAGCAGTTTCGAAGGTACCGTCGTAAAGGGAACCGTCGTTTCCATTGAAAACGACATGGCCTTGATCGATGTCGGCCTGAAGTCCGAAGGCCGCGTCCCTCTCAAGGAATTCGCCGGCCCGGGTCAGGATCCCGAACTGCGCGTCGGCGACACGGTCGACGTGTATGTCGAGCGCCTGGAAGACAAGAACGGTGAAGCCGTTCTCTCCCGCGACAAGGCCCGCCGCGAGGAAGCCTGGCTTCAGTTGGAGCGCGCTTTCAACGATCAGGAAAAGGTCAAGGGCGTCATCTTCGGCCGGGTCAAGGGCGGTTTCACCGTCGATCTCGCCGGCGCCGTGGCATTCCTGCCAGGCAGCCAGGTCGATATCCGCCCGGTGCGCGATATCACCCCGCTGATGGGCACACCGCAGCCGTTCCAGATCCTGAAAATGGACCGCAATCGCGGCAACATCGTCGTCTCGCGCCGTGCGGTGCTGGAGGAAACGCGTGCCGAGGCCCGAAACGAACTGGTGGCCAGCCTGAAGGAAGGCCAGGTGCTGAACGGCGTCGTCAAGAACATCACCGATTACGGTGCGTTCATCGACCTGGGCGGCGTCGACGGCCTGCTGCACGTCACCGACATTGCCTGGAAGCGAATCAACCATCCGTCGGAAGCGCTGAGCATCGGCCAGGCGGTCGAAGTGCAGGTGATCCGCTTCAACCCGGAAACCCAGCGCATCAGCCTCGGCATGAAGCAGCTGATGGCCGATCCATGGGACGGCATCGAAGCGAAATATCCGGTCGGCACTCAGTTCATGGGCCGTGTCACCAACATTACCGACTACGGCGCGTTCGTCGAGTTGGAGCCGGGCGTCGAAGGTCTGGTGCACGTCTCGGAGATGTCTTGGACCAAGAAAAACGTCCACCCCGGCAAAATCGTCGCCACCTCTCAGGAAGTCGAAGTCCGCATTCTGGATGTGGACCCGGTCAAGCGCCGCATCTCGCTCGGCATCAAGCAGACCATCGAGAACCCGTGGGTCACGTTTGCACGTGAATACGGCCCGGGGACGGAGTTGGAAGGCGAAGTCAAGAATATCACCGAGTTCGGCCTGTTTGTTGGCTTGCCCGGCGATATCGACGGCATGGTTCACCTGTCCGACATTTCCTGGGAGAAGTCGGGTGAGGAAGCTGCCGCCGAGTACAACCGTGGCGATATGGTCAAGGTCAAGGTGCTCGACGTCGATACCGATAAGGAGCGCATCTCGCTCGGCATCAAACAGCTGACCGACGATCCGTTCACGAATGCGCTGAAATCGGCAGACAATCTGCGCCGCGGCTCGATCATCACCGGCACCGTCACCCAGGTGAATGATGGCGGCGTTGAACTGGCGATCGATGGCGACCTTATCGGCTTCATCCGCCGCTCCGACTTGGCGCGCGAGCGCAGCGAGCAGCGGCCGGACCGCTTTGCCGTCGGCGAGAAGGTCGACGCCAAGGTAACGCAGGTCGACAAGGCGTCACGTCGTATTTCGCTCTCCATCAAGGCGCTGGAGATCGAGGAAGAGAAAGAGGCGATGGCTCAGTTCGGTTCGTCCGACAGCGGCGCGTCGTTGGGCGACATTCTGGGGGCTGCACTGCGCAACCGCCAGAACACCGACGAGGACGCGTAGCCGAAAGGCTGCGCTCCCCGCGCCCTTACGTTACGACACCAGGAATCGCCATCGGTCATGGGATGGGCGCCCGATGATAATGGCTCCGCCAACCGGCGCGACCCTGGTGCTGCCGACCGGCATGTCGATCGCCGCTGGCTGAAACGCCAGGTTGTGCTTTGGCGCAGCCTGGCGTTGATCGTTGCAACCGTGCTGATGACCATGCTGGTGTTCCAGTTCGGCGGCGGTGTCGGCGGCGGCATCGGCCGCAGCCCGCACATTGCCCGCCTGACGGTCAGCGGCGTTATCCAGACCGATCCGCAAATGCTGACCGCCGTCGACCGTCTGGCAAAGGCGGACAGCGTGCGGGCGGTCATCGTCCGTATCGACAGCCCAGGCGGCACCTATAGCGGCAGCGAAGCGCTGCATGCAGCCCTGCGGCAGTTGGCAAGCGTCAAGCCGGTCGTAGCCGTGCTTGACGGGGTAGCCGCTTCCGGCGGCTACATGACCGCGCTGGCGGCCGATCATATCGTCGCCCGCGCGGGCAGCATCACCGGCTCGGTCGGCGTCATCATGCAGATGCCGCAGTTGAAGGGCCTGATGGACTCCATCGGCATCGGCATGGAGGTTGTGCGCAGCGCACCGCTCAAAGCCACCCCCTCCCCCTTCGAGGACACGACGGAGGCGGCACGGGCCGCTAGCGAAAGCATCGTTCAGGATCTGTTCGACCAGTTCGTCACCCTGTTGACGGAACGCCGCGAGCTTGACCCGGCCGCTCTGGACACGATCAAATCCGGCCGGGTGTTCACCGGCCGGCAAGCCCTGCCGCTCAACCTGATCGACGCCATCGGCGGCGAGACGGAGGCGCGGGATTGGCTCGCACAGCAAGGGACACTCGCGCCGGATACTCCCGTCATCGACGTGCCCGAGATTGAAGATGACGCCGTGTTCCAGGAACTCATAAAGCGCTTGGGCGGCGCTTCGCTGTTTGCTCCACACCCCACAGTTGACGGCCCCTGGGCCATTTGGCATCCTCTACCCTGAGACAGCGGCCACAACGCTGCGAGTTTTGGGTGGTATGGCGGAGCGGACAAGGGTTGTCCCACCCGCTTTTGGGGGAGGCTGAGGAACGCCATGTTTCCGTACACTTGTACGGGCGTGCGGTTGCATATGTCCAAGGAGCCTTTGCCATGACCAAATCCGAACTCATCCAGCGAATAGCGGAACGAAACCCGCATCTCTACCTCCGCGATGTGGAACGTATCGTTGGCACCATTTTCGACGAGATCAGCGGGGCTCTCGCAGATGGCAACCGGGTGGAATTGCGCGGCTTCGGCGCATTTTCGGTGCGCCATCGCGACGCCCGGACCGGCCGCAACCCTCGCACGGGCGAGACGGTCGAGGTCGAAGCCAAACAAATGCCGTTCTTCAAGTGCGGCAAGGAATTGCGCGAGCGGCTGAACGCTGATTGACCCTACCCCGGCTGCACCGACCTGATGGCTGCGGCGATATTTTGGTGCCATCGGCATCCGGCCTTGCGTAAGGTGCAGGTCATCTTCAAGAGACGACGTGCCCGGAAAGTTTAGGGAAGTCCCATTATGCGGCTTATCATCCGCCTTGTAGCCTGGGGGCTCGGCATCGTGCTCGGCTTGGCAGCCCTGCTGTTCGCGATCGAATCGCGCGAGACGGTTACCCTTGCCCTGTGGGGCATTCCGGACAAGCTGGAAGTTTCGCTGTTTGTTGCGGTCCTGGGGTTCTGGGTCATTGGTTTTTTCTGTGGCGCCATTGTCATGTGGTTCTGCAACGGCAAGAGCCGCCGCCTTGGCCGCGCCTACCAGGCTGAGCTGTATGACGCTCTCCGCGAGGTGGATAAGCTGAAGACCGATCTGGCTGCGATGCGCAAGGCTGCCGACGAAGCCGATCAGGCTCGCACGCCCGCATTGGGCCCTGCAAACAGCAACCGGCAGCAGGCCCTGCTGCCGGGCCGCAACACCGGCTGAGGCTTGACAGCCATGGCCAAGGCTCCGGTCTTTGTCGCCCTCGACACCACCGATCTTGCACAGGCCGAAACCTGGGCCGCAGCGGTTGCCCCGTATGTGGCTGGTGTCAAGGTTGGGCTGGAATTCTTCTATGCCCATGGCGCGGCGGGCGCGCAGCAGGTGGCTGCGCACACGCCGCTGTTTCTGGACTTGAAGCTGCACGACATCCCGAACACGGTTGCCGGCGGCTTGCGCGCCGTGCTCGGCCATTTACAGCCGCGCTATGTCAACATCCATGCTGGCGGAGGTTCGGCCATGATCCGCGCCGCTGCAGATACCGTCGCAGAGGCAAGTCCCGATAGCCGGCTGTTGGCCGTAACCGTTCTCACCAGCCTGGATGACAGCGACCTTGCCGCCGTGGGCCAGCAAGGCCCCGCGGCGGCACAGGTGCTGCGTCTCGCCCGCCTCGCGCAGGCGAATGGCGCGCATGGCGTGGTCTGCTCCCCGGTGGAAGTAGCCATGCTGCGGCACGAACTGGGGCCGGACTTCGATCTGGTAGTTCCCGGCATCCGGCCGGCCGGGACGGACGTTCAGGACCAGAAGCGCGTCATGACACCGGCAGACGCCATTGCCGCGGGCGCCACCGCCTTGGTGATCGGCCGTCCGATTACCGGCGCGGCGGACCCGGCGGCGGCGGCCCATGCAATCGCGCAATCGCTCTAGCGCCCCAATCCCGATGACCATCCAAGCCAAGATTTGCGGCATCAACACGGCCGAAAGCATGGCCGCCGCGCTGGATCATGGCGCGGCGTGGGTCGGCCTGATGTTTTTCCCGCCATCGCCCCGCTTTGTCCCGATGGACCAAGCCTCCACCCTCGCCGGCCAGGCAGACGGCCGGGCCAGTCGGGTTGGCGTGTTCGTGGCGCCGGATGACGACCTCCTCCGCGAAATCCTGGAGCAGGTGCCCCTCGACGCGATCCAACTGCATGGCAAGGAACCGCCCGCGCGGGTAGCCGAGATCAAGGCCCATTTCGGCCTGCCGGTCTGGAAGGCCGTCTCCATTGCCGAGCCTGGGGATGTGGTAAACGCCCGCCGCTATTTCGAAACTGCCGACCGCCTGCTGTTCGACGCCAAGCCGCCCAAAGGCAGCGTGCTGCCGGGCGGCAATGCCGTCAGCTTCGACTGGCGACTGCTGGCCGGCACCGAATGGCCGCTACCCTGGCTACTTTCCGGGGGGCTGCATGCGGGCAATGTGGCCGATGCGGTGCGGCTCACCGGCGCGCAGGCGGTCGATGTTTCCTCCGGTGTCGAAAGTGCGCCGGGACAGAAAGACCCCGTGCGCATCCGCGCCTTTCTTGACGCGGTCGCGGCGATCTAGTTTCTAGCGGTCATTCATCCACCGACCCATCCAGGCACCCCAACGATGCCCGATACGCCCAATTCCTACCGCGCCGGCCCCGACGAGGACGGCCGCTTCGGCATTTTTGGCGGACGCTATGTCGCCGAAACGCTGATGCCCCTGATTCTGGAGGTGGAGCAGGCCTTCCGCGCTGCCCAGAAAGATCCCGAATTCTGGCAGCAGTGGGATTATTACGCCAAACATTATATCGGCCGCCCATCGCCGTTGTATTTTGCCGAGCGGCTTACCGCCCATCTCGGCGGCGCCAAAGTCTATTTCAAGCGGGACGAGCTGAACCACACCGGCAGCCACAAGGCAAACAACTGCCTCGGCCAAGTGCTGCTGGCGAAGCGCATGGGCAAAACCCGCATCATTGCGGAGACCGGCGCCGGGCAGCACGGCGTCGCCACCGCCACCTTCTGCGCCCTGTTCGACCTGCCGTGCACGGTCTACATGGGTGCTACGGATGTGGAGCGTCAGAAGCCAAACGTCTTTCGCATGAAGCTGCTGGGGGCGGAAGTGGTGCCGGTCACCAGCGGCTCCGCCACGCTAAAGGATGCGATGAACGACGCGCTACGCGACTGGGTCGCCAATGTGGACGACACCTATTACGTCATCGGCACCGCGGCCGGCCCGCACCCGTATCCGGAGATGGTGCGCGAATTCCAATCCATCATCGGCCGCGAGGCACGCGAGCAGATCATGGAGGCGGAAGGCCGCCTTCCCGATACGCTCGTCGCCTGCATCGGCGGCGGCTCCAACGCCATCGGCCTGTTCCATCCTTTCCTGGACGATCCGGACGTGCGCATCATCGGTACGGAGGCGGCAGGCCGCGGCATCGAGACCGGCGAGCACGCGGCGGCCATCACCGGCGGCTCACCCGGCGTGCTGCATGGCAACCGCACCTATCTGTTGCAGAACGAGGACGGCCAGATCACCGAGGCGCACTCGATTTCCGCTGGCCTCGACTATCCTGGCATCGGGCCTGAACATTCCTGGCTCGCTGATCAAGGGCGGGTGCAGTATGTGCCGGTAACGGACCGGGAGGCACTGGACGCGTTCCAGCTCTGCTCCAAGATCGAGGGCATCATTCCGGCGCTGGAGCCCGCGCACGCGCTGGCCCACGTCATCAAAATCGCGCCGGACCTGCCCAGCGATCACCTGCTGGTCATGAACATGTGCGGGCGCGGCGACAAGGACGTGTTCAGCGTCGCCGAAGCCCTGGGGGTTTCCCTATGAGCCGGCTCGCACAACGCTTTGCCGACCTGAAGGCCCAGGGCCGAACGGGCTTCGTCGCCTATATCAGCGGCGGCGACCCGGACCCGGAAACGTCCTTCCGGCTGTTGCAGGGCCTGCCGGGCGCCGGCGCGGATATCATTGAGCTCGGCATTCCGTTTACCGACCCGGCAGCGGATGGCCCGGCGGTCCAGGCGGGCGGCCTGCGCGCGCTCAAGGCCGGCATGACCATGCGCAAGGGCCTGGAGATGGTGCGAAAGTTCCGGGAGCAGGACCAAGCCACGCCAATCGTGCTGATGGGCTATTACAATCCGATCTATCGCTACGGCCCGGAGCAATTTGCGAAGGACGCCGCGGCGGCGGGCGTTGATGGCCTGATCACCGTGGACCTGCCGCCGGAAGAAGACCCGGAACTGCGCATACCTGCGGAAGCGGCCGGCCTGGATATCATCCGCCTGACCGCACCGACTACGGACGACGCGCGCCTGCCCAAGGTGGTGGGCACCGCCAGCGGTTTCATCTATCACGTCAGCATCACCGGTATCACCGGCACCAAATCGCCGACGGTGGAGACGCTGCGCCCGGCCATGGAGCGCTTGCGCCGCCACACCGATCTGCCCATCGCCATCGGCTTCGGCGTCAAAACGCCGGAACAGGCGCGGGAAATCGGCGCGCTGGCCGATGCGGTCGTCGTCGGCTCTGCCATCGTTTCCGCCGTGGCGGACCGGCTCGACGCCGATGGCAAGGCCAAGCCGGGGCTGGTCGGCGAGGTGCTGGACCTGGTGCGCAAGCTGGCGGATGGCGCGCACGGCGCGTAGACTGGCTTAATTACCCTCTCTCCTCTCTTCCGTCATTGCGAGGAGCCTGCGGCTCTGCGCAATGACGGTTTTGGATGAGTGCAGCGAAATACAGAAAATCGTGACACACGCGCCCCCCACCCTCGCCGGCCTCGACCCGGTCGAACCCTTCGACCCGATCGTGCAACGCCTCGGACGCCTGCACCCGAAGGTCATCGATCTGACGCTGGAGCGCCTGCAGCGCCTGCTGGCGCGCCTTGGCCATCCGGAGGAGCATCTGCCGCCGGTAATCCATGTCGCCGGCACCAACGGCAAGGGCTCCACCGTGGCCTTTCTGCGGGCGATGCTGGAGGCAGCAGGCCACACGGTGCACGTGCTGACCTCCCCGCATCTGATTTCCTTCTGCGAGCGCATCCGTCTGGCCGGTAAGCCAATCGAGGAGCCCTATCTCGTGCAGCTGCTGGAGGAATGCGAGACCGCGAACGGCGAGGCGCCAATCACCTTTTTCGAGATGGCCATGGCGGCGGCAACCCTTGCCTTCGCCCGTGTGCCAGCGGATTACCTGCTGCTGGAAGTCGGCCTCGGCGGCCGCTATGATGCGACCAATATCATCCCCCGCACGGCGGTGAGCGTGATCACCCCGATCGGTCTGGATCATCGCGAGTTCCTGGGCGATACTCTTGCGAAGATCGCGGGCGAAAAGGCAGGCATCATCAAGGCTGGCACGCCAGTTGTGTTCGCGCCGCAGCCGAAAGAGGCTCTGGCCGTGCTGGAAGCGGAGGCGGTGCGGCTGGGCGTACCGGTATTGGAAGCCGGGCGCAACTGGCGGGTGGAGCCCTTGCCGGACGGCGGCTTCCGTTATCGCAGCGATGCTCTGGACTGGCCCCTGCCCGCCCCCGCCCTGGCTGGCCGCCACCAAATCGTCAACGCAGGCGCGGCCATCGCAGCGCTGAAGAGGTTGAGCCCATCCGGCTTTAACCGCGAAGCCGCCGCGCGCGGGCTGCAAAGCGTGGAATGGCCTGCCCGGCTGCAACGCCTAGCGGCGGACAGCCCGCTTGCCCGCCTCGCCGCACCGGCAGGCCCGGTCTGGATCGACGGTGCCCACAACCCGGCCGCCGCAACCGCCCTGGCGGAGGAATTAGCGGGCTGGCCGCAAAAGCCGATTCTGATTGCCGGCATGCTGGCGAACAAGGATTACCGGGAAATGCTGACGATCCTGGCGCCGCATATCGCACGCCTGATCGCCGTACCGGTACCGCGCTCAACCGCGGGATTGGCGCCGGAATCCCTGGCAGAGGCGGCCCTTGCCTCTGGCATTGCCGCCGCCACCGCATCAGACCTTGGCGCCGCGCTTGCCCACGCCGGCGCGACGGCGGAAACCTGCCCGGTCTTGATCGCCGGCTCGCTCTATCTGGCGGGCGCCGCGCTACGGCTCGACGGCAACACCTGAAACGCAGCACCTGAAACAACGGCAACGCCCGGAGCCATGCGGCTCCGGGCGTCCCTCGCGACGTCAAAAACAGGCAGACAGTCTGTTACAGGTGATCTTCAACCCACTGCTGCAGCGCACCCTTTGGCGCAGCGCCAACCTTGGTGGCCGCGAGCGAGCCTCCCTTGAACATCATCAAGGTCGGGATGCCGCGCACGCCATACTTGCCGGGGGTGCCGGGGTTCTCGTCGATGTTGATCTTAACGATTTTCACCCGCTCGCCCATCGCGTCGGAAATTTCCTCCAACGAAGGACCGATCATCTTGCAGGGGCCGCACCATTCGGCCCAGAAATCGACAACAACCGGGGTGTCGGATTTCAGGACGTCTTGCTCGAACGATGCGTCGGTAACGGGGCTGGTGCTCATCAGGTGGGCTCCTTGGTCGGTATGGCGGAAAATTGTCTGTCAGGTCTATAGCTAGGAAGCGTTGGCCGGTTCGTCAATCAAGGCCCGGGCCGACCGCGACGGGATCGAGCCGCGGCACTTCGGTCCACAGCAAGGCCGCCTCGATGCACCGTCCCGGATAAACGCCCTCCAAGAGCCGCGCATAGGCCCGCATTTGCTTGTTATAGGCAAGCGGAATCGCGGCTGGATCGCGCGGCGGATTGCGGTTTGTTTTGTAGTCGACGATCAACACCTTTTCCTGTGTTACCAGCAATCGGTCAACCGTGCCGCTGACAACCGCCCCGTCCACCAAGCCGGTCAGCGGTGCTTCGGCCAGCGCATCGGCGGCAAAGACCGGGGCGAAGGCCGGATCGTCCAATACCGGCGTGACCGCAGCCAGGTAGTCCATCATTTCCTGCGGCGAGAGGCCAGCATCCGCCAGCAGGCGCGCAGCTACGGCGCCCCGCTGCGCAGGGGCAATGCCCGGCAGGTGCTGCAGCAGGCGATGCAACAGCGTGCCCCGGCGAAAGCGCCGCTCCGCCGCCTGCCGATTGCGCAGCGGCGAGCGCTGGGCCGGCGCCATCATACTGGGCCGGGAGGGGGCCAGCGGGCGGCCCGGTGTCGGCTCCGCGGGCGCGGGCGTCAACGCCCAATCTGGCAGCGCCCCGACTGCCGGCCCGCCGACAGCGGGAGTGTCGGCCGCCAGCGGCTCCTGCCCCATGACATGGCCCGGGCCATCCAGATCGCCGATGACAATGTCGCGGGCCGCCATAATGCCGGCTTCCATCAGGCGCTCGCAGGCCGAGCTGACAAGCCCGTACCAGGTGCCGCCACTATCGCCCTGCCGCTTGCCTTGCCAGCCGCAGATATAGAGCCGGTCCTCGGCCCGGGTCAGCGCTACATAGAGCAGGCGCGCCTCCTCCTCCGTCTGGCGGGCCGAGTCGCCGGCAAGCAAATCGGCCGAGACCGGGTCGCGCCGGTCCTTGCTGCCCTCGCCCCAGATAGCCACGTCACCCTGCCACATCAGTTGCGGGCGCTGGCTGCCGCTGCCTTCCGGCGCGCGCATCGTATCGGGCAGAAAGACGATGGGCGCCTGCAATCCCTTTGCGGCATGGACTGTCAGCAACCGCACCTCGTCACGGTCGCCGGTATCCATCTCGCGCTTGATCTCGAAATCATCGGCGGAGAGCCATTGCAGGAAATGGTGCAGGGTCGGCGGGCCGTGGTCTGGAAATTCGAGCGCCCGCGCCAGAAACTCGTCCACCGGGTCGTCCGCTTCCGGGCCGAGAAAGCCGCGGATGGCGGCGCGGCCGCCGTGTTCCGTCAGCAGCGCGCTGTAAAACGGAAACGGCGCCAAGCCGCCAGCCCGGCGCAGCCAGCCGGCAAGGCGTTTGGCATCGGCCCTTTCCTGCGATGCAGTCGCAGCCTGCAATGCCTGCCAGAGAGAGCCCGGCCGGCCATGCGCCAGAGCGAACAGGCGCTCCTCGCTCCACTGAAAAAACGGTCCTTTCAAAACAGTCGCCAGGGTCAGGTCGTCATCCGGCAGCAGCAGAAACTGGCCGAATGCGATCAAATCCTGCACCGCCAATTGCCGGGCCAGCGCCATGCGGTCGACGCCGGCCACCGGCACCTCCAGCCGTTTCAGCGCTGCCACCAGGGCCCGGCCGAACCGGCGGCGGCGGCGGACCAGAACCATGATGTCACCGGCACGGATCGGCCGGCCACCGGTTGCATGCAGCGTCTCGCCGCTGTCGATGAGATCACGAATCTTGCGCGCGACGGCCTTGGCAAGCCGGTCCTCCGCATCCAGCACCGTGTCATAAGCGCGGGGCAGTTCCCAGATGTCGCCGATGGCGTCCGTATCGGATGGCGGCATCAGCGGCCAAACTTCGACCCAGCCGGGTGCGTCGGCCCGCCAGGCGCTGTGTTCAACCGCCGTGCTGCCGACGCCCAGGCGCTGCGGCACCGCAAACACCTCGTCCACCAGCCTTAACACCGGCGCTGCAGACCGGAATGAAACGGTGAGCGGAACATCGCGCCATTCCTGACCGCTGGCTTCGGCAGCAGTGCGGAACAGGCTGCGGCGTTCGATAAAGCCGCTGGGGTCGGCACCCTGGAAACTATAGATCGACTGTTTCGGATCGCCGACCGCAAACAGCGTGCGCCGGCCGGCCTCCGCCCCCTCCCCTGCAAAGAACTCGGAAACCAGGCTGGCGATTACCTGCCACTGTTCCGGGTTGGTGTCCTGCGCCTCGTCCACCAGCACGTGGTCGATGCCGCGGTCGAGCTTGAAATGCACCCAGGCGGCGCCGGGGTCGATCAGCAGCTCTCGCATGCCGAGGATCAGGTCGTCATAGTCCAGTTGCGAACGGCTTTTCTTCCGCTTGGCGTACCGGGCAAGCAGATCGTGCGCGACCGTAAGCATAGCATCCGTATCGGCCAGCGCCCTGGCCTTGGCCCTATCGCCAAGGACTGCCAGGATGCGCTGCTGCTCCCTATCGATGGTTTGGCGAAGCGCATCGTCGGCCTTGAAGGCTTTCAGGCTGCCCAGTTTCCTCGGCTCGCCCTTCTGCGTCCGGAATACGTCAGCATAGGCGCAGAAATCCCGATCCGCCGGATCAGCACCCCAGAACGTTGCCAGGGCCCTGCCCACATCTTGCGCGGTTTTGGTCTTGTCGGCGAGCAACGGGCCGATGCACGCCCGCAGCGCCACTGCATCGCCGGCCGAATCCTCGCAGGCGGCACGCAAAATGCATTCCGGTGTCGCGTCCTGCCGAATGCCTAGCGCGGCGGCGACCTGCTCCACCTGCAACGCCTCCAGCCGGCTGCGCTTGCCGGTAATCTCGGCGGCGAGTTTGCCGAACACGGTCTCGGAGAGGCGTTCCAGCACCCGGTCCCAGGCCTGGGCAAGCGCACTTTCGGGGTCAGCGCTGACGTCACGCACCAAACCGTCCCGCGCCTCGTTCAGCAACAGGCGCTGATCGCGTTCGTCCAGCACCTCAAAGTGTGGCGGCACCTTCGCCTCCGCCGGGAAGCGCTGCAGCACGCCCTGACAGAAGGCGTGCACGGTGTCGATGCGCACGCCGCCCGGTGCCTCCTGCACGCGCGCAAACAGGCGGCGGGCGCGGTCGATGGTGCCGGCGTCGGGCGGATGGCCCAGCAGGTCGGTCAGGTGTCCGGCAAGGTCCGCCTCATCCACCCGCGCCCAAAGGGCCAGACGGTCGGCAACTCGGTTTGCCATCTCGCCCGCCGCGGCCTTGGTGAAGGTCAGGCACAGAATGGCGTGCGGACGGGCGCCGTCCAGCAGCAGCGCCAGCACCCGGTCGGTCAGCACCTTGGTTTTGCCCGACCCGGCGGAGGCATCGACCCAGGCGGAAACCTGCGGGTCGGCCGCCATGCGCTGCCGAACGCTCGGGTCGTTGTTGTGTCGCTCGGCCGAGCGGTCGTCAGGCATCCGGCGCTTCCTCCTGCCCAATGCGGGCCAGATGGCGGTAATCGCTATAGCGCGGCGCAAGCCGCGGGCGCGGTTCGGCCAGATAGGGCATGGTCGGGTCGGCGAACTGCCGGATCAGGCGTTCCAGGCCCTTCCACGCGGCCTCTGCCACCTCCACCGGCTCCAGCTTAGCGGTCAGGATTTTTGCCTCGCCGCCCTGATCCTTCGAACCGCCACCGACAGCCCACGCTTCAAGGGTTGCCAATTCGGCATTTGCCTCGGTCAGCAGCACCAGCATTCCCTCCAACGGCAATTGCGGTGAGAAGGAAGGAGACGCCGGGTCAACGCTCGGCAGGCTGCCACTTTTATAGTCGATGATGGAAAATTTCCCGTCAGTCAGACGATCCAGCCGGTCCAGCCGCGCGTTGACCGCGATGGCATGCCCATCAACCGTCAGACTGGCACCCACTGTCGCCTCGGTCCGCGTCTCGGCCAGATCGGAGCGGCGGCTGGCCTCGTGTGCGGTGAACCATGCCGCCATGCGCTCGAACCGCCGCCACCAGAACGCGCGGACGGCGGGCCGCTCCAGCAGGGTGCCGAACTGCGCCTTACCAATTGCGACCAAACGTTCCTCGGCGTCTGCGGGCCATTTACCCTGAATCCCATCGATGAACTGTTTCAGGATGGCATGCAGGATGGTGCCGCGATCCGCTGCATCCGGCGGCTCGTCCAGACCGACGAGCGAGCGCAGGCGCAGAATATGTCGAGCATAGTGACCATAGGGGTCGCGCAGCCATTGATCGACATGGGTGGCAAACAGATCGCGGAAGCGGGCTGTCACCGGCGGCGTCGGTGCCGGCGGCTCCGGCGGGGCGACGCGCTCCGGCAGGTCGAGGGCAGCGGCCAAGGCAATCCATTCAGTGCTGCCGGCCTGCAACGGGTTCGGCGTCTTGTCGGCGATCGCGCCCGTTGCCTGGCGCGCCGCCAGTTCCAGCCGGGCGAGCCAGCGGGCCGGCACGGTGGGCGCGCCGCCGACCCGTTCGGCCCGGGTCAGCATCACCTCCGGCGCGGCCAGGGCCTGCGCGAAATCATGCGCGGCCAGCCCGATCCGCCATTCCGGCAAAGGCAGCCCGAAATCTTCTCGCATGTGGCGGCCCATCCACGGGTCACGCTCCGGCTCCGGCGGCCAGGAGCCCTCGTTGAGGCCGCCCAGAATGGCAAGCTGCGGGCAGTGCAGCCGTGCCTCCAGCGGACCGAGGATGCCCAGCCGCGGATGCTTGCCATAGCGCGGGCGCATGGTCTGGCCATCCAGCAGGCGTTCGAACACCGCCTGATAGTCTCTTGGCGCGACATCCCGGAACACATCGGCCGCGGCCAGCAGGCCGTCGAGCGCAAGCGCTGCCGCCTCCCCTGCCTCACCGGCCCAAAGCCGGTCGGCGCCGCTTTCATCATCCGTCGCGGCCAATGTTTCGGCAGCCTGGATGTGTGCGCCCAGCCAAGCGGAAAGCGGCGCTGCCGCACCACCGGCCATTTCAGAGAGCGGTGCGAACGCCAACTCGATCCGCTCAAGCAAGGGTGCCAGCGCTTCCGCATCGGCCGGTTTCAGCGCGGCGCGTAGGCCATCCACGCCCGGAGACGGTCTGAGGCCGCGCAAAGCCACCCGCTCCAGCCGCTCCACATCGCCCCGGTCCATTGCCGCGAGCGGATGCTTCAGCAGGGCCAACAGCGGCACCGGGGCCAGGGCGACGCATGCGGCCTCCGCAACCAGACGCAGATAGATGCCAGGGGCGGTTTCCAGCAAGGGCTCACCGGCGGAATCCTCGATGGCGATCTGCCAGCGCGCCAGTTCCGCCCCGACCCGACGGGCCAAGCCGCGGTCTGCCGTCACGAGAGCCGCAGTCTCTTCGCCCGTCCGCTCCAAAAACTGGCGCAGTGCCAGCGCAATGATGCGTGCTTCTGCCTCCGGTCCAGCCGCGGCGACCTCGACCACCCCTTCCAGGCCAGAGCGGCCGGGCGGCGGCGGTGCGGGCGGTGCCGGCGCATCGGCCGGGCGCAGCGCATGCCGCAACAGGTCAGCCCGCAAGGATTGGGCGCGGGCAGTGTGTGGATCCGGGCCAGCGCTATCCGGCCACACCCGCACCGCGGTGCGCGGCACGGCCAATGCCGTGAGCAGGTTGGAAAGGCCGTATTGCGGATGCCCCTCCGGCAAGCTCTCCCAAGCACCGTCATCCAATTCCGTGTCCAAACCGGGCAGGACAACTGCCCCTACCGGCAAATCGAGAATCGCCCGCATCAACTTCGCCGTCGCCGGCAGCGAGCCGGTCGAGCCGGCTGCGATCACTGGCGTTCCGGGTGGTGCAGCGCGCCAAGCCTCGATCTGGGCCTGAATGACTGCCTTGCGCCGTTCGACCGCGTCCATCGCGCCTTCATCGGCCAGGATGGCGGGCCAGAACTCGGTCAGGATTTTCAGAAATTCCAGAGTTTCGCCCCAATGGGCTGCATACTCCGCCGGGACCAGACCAGCCAAGCCTGCCGGATTAAGGTCATGGATTTGGACCTGATCGAGCCATTGGCCCAAAGCCGCCGCGAGTTTCAGCGCCTGATCCGGGCTGCTTTCCGTGTCACGGCTCAGGAGCAGGCGAGCCAGCAGCAATTGCCGGCGTGTGGGTGCGATGGCAGGCGGCAGCCCGGCCACCGCACCGGCAGCGCTGAAAGCGTCTGCGTGCCAGTCTTCCGGGTCGAGATCGCCCAGCGGCTCCAGCTTCGGCAGCAGCAACGGCCGCCCGTCGCTCACCCGCAAAAAGGCATCGGCCATGGCCTGGCAGGCCCGGCGCGTCGGCAGGAAGATACGCGCCCGGCTCAACGCGGCCGGGTCGCCGCCCAGGCTCGCCAGCAGGCCGCGGGCAAGCGCGTCCAGAAAGGGCGTGCCCGCCGGGATGGTGTAGAGACCTGTCGGCACCGCCGGGCTCACCACAACGTCCCCTGCCGCTCGTGCAGCATCGCTTCGCCGGCCAGATGCAGCCGTTCGGGCGTACCGGCGTCAATCCAGTCCCCTTCGTACCGCAAGCCGAACAGGCGGCCCCGCTCCGCTGCGCGGTCATAGACCCAGTTGAGCGAGAACGGCCCTTCCGGCGCACCGACAAAGGCTCGCGGCGCCAGAATTTGCGCACCGGTAAAGACAAACGGCGCCAGGGTCGAGGCAATGCGGCGTTGCAGACGGCCGTCGGGCTGCATGGTGAAATCGCCCGGCCCATCATACCCTTTGGCATTGACGGTGGGGGCCAGCAACAGCAGTGCATCCATAGCCTCGTCGCGCCAAGCCTCGGCCAGACGGCGGAGCGAGCGGCCTGGCTGCTCCAGCCAGACCACATCGCTGTTCAGCACATAAAACGGTGTGAGGCCGAGCCACGGCAGCGCGCGGGCAACGCCGCCGCCGGTATCCAGCAATTCGCTTTCGCGCGACAGATGCAGACACGGCAGGCGCCATCGGCGGACGTGATCCTCCACCCGCTCCGCCAGATGGTGGGTGTTGACGACGAAGTCGGAGACCCCTGCCGCTTCCAACTGCTCACGGGCCAGGTCGATCAGCGGCACGCCGCCGACATGGATCAGCGGCTTGGGCGTGGTGGCGGTAAGACTGGCGAGGCGCGTGCCACGGCCGGCAGCAAGGATCATGGCGCGGTGTGGCGGCGGGCGGTGGCTCATGCGGCGGTTTCCGGAACGGCGGGTGGCAGGCGGGTGTCTGGCGGCCAGTGTTCCGCGAGCCATTCGGCCAACGGTTGCAGAGCCGGCTCACGGGCAAGGCAAAGTGCGATCAGCCCCCACATCCGTGGCACGTGCACCAGATACCGGTGCTTGCCGTCGCGGCGGGACAGCCGGGCGAAAATGCCAAGATTTTTCAGATGCCGCTGCAGACCCAGCGTCCAATAGGCTCGCTCGTCATGCAAGGCGGGCACGGCATCGGCATAGCGGGCACGCATGGCATCGGCCAGGGCAGGGTCCACGTCACGCCGCTCGTCCTGCAACAGGGAGACAAGGTCATAGGCGGGCGGCCCGATCAGGGCATCCTGGAAGTCCAAGATTCCGCAGGCTTTGACACCCTCCCGCCCCGCGATCACCATCAGGTTGTCAACATGAAAGTCACGGTGGACCAGCACCTCCGGTCTGCCAGACAACACCGGCGAAAGCAGGGTTTCAAGCGCGTCCAGAAAGGTTTTGCGGGCGGCATCCGGAACTGGCCTCCCCCGTACCGCAGGCCAATACCAATCCAGGAAAAGCGCGGTTTCGGTCCGGAAAAACGCCATGTCGTAAACAGGCACGGCAATCGCCGCGTTTTCTGCATGGCGCTGCATCGCCACCAGCGCATCCACCGCCTGCGCATAGAGCGGTTCGGCATCGGCGCCGGCATCCAGCAGGTGGGTGAACGTGGCATTGCCAAAGTCCTCGACCAACGCAAACCCTTGTTCATAGTCAACCGCCGGCACCTCTGGCGCCGACAGGCCGAGACGGCGCAGGTGAGCGGCGATCTCCACGAATGGCCGCAGCTTTTCCTTGTCCGGCGGCGCATCCATCAGCAAGGCCGGATATGGCCCGCCGGTCATGCGGCGATAGCTCCGGAACGAAGCATCGGCCGACCGCGGCCCGGGGCTGGCCCCGGCAAAACCATGCGCAGCCAGAAAATCGGCCGCCAGCGCATCCCGGTTCATAGCGCCAGCCCCTTCCGCAAGCGATCGCTCCAAAATTCTGCTTCTCCCTCGAACACCGCCCGCCGGCTGGCGCCCTCCTCCTCCAGATGCAGCCAAAGAGTAGCGTCGGGCAAGGCATCGCCCGCGCGCTCCGGCCATTCGACCAGGGCGAATCCGCCGGCCAGGGCTTCTTCCCAGCCGATTTCCACCAACTCCTGCGGATCGGTCAGCCGGTACAGGTCGAAATGCCAGATCGCCGCCCCCTGCACCGGCTCATAGGTTTGAACCAACGTAAAGGTCGGGCTCGGCACCGGCTCGCAGCGGCCCAGCGCCGCCTGGATCAGCCCGCGGGCGAGCGTGGTCTTGCCAGCACCCAGATCGCCCGCAAGCGCCAGCACGTCGCCTGCCATCAGCAGGCTCGCAAGGCGGGCGCCCAGGCGGCGGGTCGCGGCCTCGTCGGCCAGGGTGAGGGTCAGCAGGGTTTCCATGCCCGAAGTATAGCCGTCGGCCGCCCCGCCGCTAAAGCCTTTGCGGCCATACGCGCTGTTGCACCGGGGGTTTCAGGCGGTAGGGTCCGCCGCAACCCGAGAAATTGCGGAGGCACCGCCATGGCCGACACCCATACCCTCGTCCTGATTCGCCACGGCCAAAGCCAGTGGAACCTGGAAAACCGCTTCACCGGCTGGAAGGATGTGAACCTGACAGAAGCCGGGCGGGAGGAGGCGCGCCGCGGCGGCCGCCTGCTGTGCGAAGGCGGCTATGACTTCGACCTCTGCTATACCAGCGTGCTGACCCGGGCGATCAAAACCTTGCATATCGCGCTGGAGGAGATGGACAGACTCTGGCTTCCGGTCATCAAAGACTACCGCCTGAACGAACGCCACTATGGCGCCCTTCAGGGCTTGAACAAAGCAGAGACCGCGGAAAAGCATGGCGAGGAGCAGGTGTTCATCTGGCGCCGCAGCTTCGACATTCCGCCGCCGGCCCTGACCCCGAATGACGAACGCTATCCGGTCAACGATCCGCGCTACCGCAATCTGCCGAAAGACATCATCCCACTGACGGAAAGCCTGAAAACCACGATTGAGCGGGTGCTGCCCTATTGGGAAGCTGAAATCGCGCCGAAGGTTCGGGCGGGGCAGCGCCTCATCATCTCTGCGCATGGCAACTCTCTCCGCGCGCTGGTGAAGCATCTGGACGGTTTGTCGGACAAGGAAATCCCGCTCGTGGAAATCCCGACCGGCGTTCCGCTAGTCTACAACCTGGATGCCGACCTGAAACCGGTCGAAAAATTCTATCTGGGCAAGGACGAGGGGTAAGGCGCTTCGCGGGACCCGCCGTCGCATCGAATCGCGGCGCGGGCTCTTGGTTGTGGCCGGGCGCTCGGCTAAGGTAAGCGGCAAAGATAATCTGCGCTGCCCAAGGCCGCGCATATGGAAGGACCGCCCGCATGACCCGCCCGATCCTTGGCGAAGGCCAGTACCGCTACGAAGTGCATAACGATTGGGCCAAGCTGCCGGATGGCTGGTCCTTCACCGACGTGGCGGCGGTCGCGGTCGATCACAACGACAATGTCTATGCCTTCAACCGCGGCGAACACCCCATGATCGTGTTCGACCGCGACGGCAACTTCCTGCGCTCCTGGGGCGAAGGCGTGTTTAACCGCGCCCACGGCCTGCATATCGGCCGCGATGGCACGCTCTGGTGCACCGACGATGGCGACCATACCGTGCGGCAGGTAACGCCGGAGGGCAAGGTGCTGCTGACGCTCGGCATTGCCGGCAAACCGGCGCCCTATATGAGCGGCGACCCGTTCCACCGCTGCACCCACACCGCCATGTCGCCGCAAGGCGATGTCTACGTGTCGGATGGGTACGGCAACGCCCGGGTGCACAAGTATTCGCCGGACGGCAAGCTGCTGTTCTCCTGGGGCGAGCCGGGCACCGACCCCGGCCAGTTCAACATCGCCCACAACATCTGCTGCGACGATGACGGCTGGGTCTATGTTGCGGACCGCGAAAACCACCGGGTGCAGGTGTTCGACGGCAAGGGCCGGTTCGAAACCCAATGGCACAACATGCACCGGCCCTGCGGCCTGTGCATGTGCGGGGCGGGGACCAGCAATTTCTACATCGGCGAGTTGGGCAGCGGCCAGAACGTCAACAAGAACATGCCGAATATCGGCCCGCGGCTGTCGGTGGTCACCAACCAGGGCGAGACGCTGGCCCGCATCGGCCATCTCGGCCCCGGCACCGAACCCGGCCAGTTCCTGGCCCCGCACGGGCTGGCGGTGGACCGGCACGGCGACATCTATGTCGGCGAGGTCAGCTTCACCAACCAGCGCAATCTGGGCAGCCCGGCGCCGGAAACCACCACGACCCTGCGCAAGCTTGTGAAAGTGGCAGGCTAGGCCCCCTAACGTCCGCACCGAACCGTTCCCTGCGAGGATGACCCATGATCGACGCCTATTTTTGGCCCACGCCCAATGGCTGGAAGCTATCCATCGCGCTGGAGGAGATGGGGCTGGACTACCGCGTCTTTCCCGTCAACATCGGCAAGGGTGAGCAGTTCGACCCCGAATTCCTGAAGATCAGCCCAAACAACCGCATTCCGGCCATTATCGATCACGACCCGCCAGGCGGCGGCGAGCCGATCAGCGTGTTCGAGACCGGCGCGATCCTGCTCTATCTCGGCACCAAAACCGGCATGTTCTACCCCGAAGACCTGCGCAAGCGTACCCAGGTGCACGAATGGCTGATGTGGCAGATGGGCGGGCTCGGCCCAATGATCGGCCAGGCGGGGCATTTCAAGCTCTACCACTCCGAAAAAATCCCCTACGCGATCGAACGCTACCATTCGGAAATGCTGCGGCTTTACGGCGTGCTGGATAAGCGCCTCGAAGGCCGGGAATACATCGTCGACGACTTCTCCATCGCGGATATCGCCTGCTGGCCCTGGGTCATCACCTACAAACGGCAGGAGGTGGACCTGCAAGGCCAGTTCCCGAACGTCTACCGCTGGTACAAGCTCTGCCAGTCGCGGCCCGGCCTCCGCCGGGGCTATGAGGTGGGCAAGGAATTCGGCAAACCGAACAAAGGCTGGACCGCGGAAACCCGCAAGAACATGATGCCGCAAAATCAGGCGAAGTCCTAACGCCCCGCCCCTGGCTCCGCCGTCATTCCATCCACGAGCGATCTCCCCTCAATGTCCATCACCATCAATGGCATGGCTCACGTCATCCTGACCGTGAGCCAGTTCGAGAAATCCCGCGAATTCTACTGCGAACTGCTGCCGTTTCTCGGCATGACGAAAGTCTATGACGGCAACAATTTCGTCTATCATGTCGGCGCACGAACCGCGTTGGGCATTCAGCGCTGTGCGCCGGAGCATGAGGGGGAGAGGTTTGTGCAAAACCGCGTCGGCTTGCACCATCTTTGCTTCCGCGCCCGCTTGCGCGAGGATGTGGACGCGCTCTATCGCAAATTGCAGGCGATGGGTGCCCATATCGACCGTGGCCCCATCGAAGGCGATTGGGCGCCCGGCTATTACTATATCGTGTTCGAGGATCCGGACGGCATCCGGCTGGAGATCAACTACCTGCCGGGCAAGGGCTTGCTGGCGGGTGAGGACGGGCCGCTGAACCCGTCCGACGACCCGAACTGGGACCAGAACCCGCCGCAAAGTTTATGACGCGCTCTGTCCGCGGGGTTGATCCGGCATCAATTTCGGAGTGAGATTCCCTCAGCGATCCCGTGGCCAATCCGGGACACATAACAGTTTGAGGTAAACGCCCGATGAACGCCCCTGCCCTGCCCCACGACCCGACCGCCCGCAACGGCCTGGCCCACGTCATCGGCGATACGGGCGTTCCGCTCTGGCGGGAGCCGATCCCGGTCGCCCTCAAGCGCACGGTGGCGGCTCACACGGACCGGGAGGCCGCAGTGTTCTGCCAGCAGGGTGTGCGCTGGACCTGGGGCGAGTTCGACCGGCAGGTGGATGCGCTGGCCGCCGGCCTCCTCAAGCTTGGCCTGGAAAGAGGCGACCGCCTGGGCATCTGGTCGCCGAACCGCTACGAATGGCTATTGACCCAATACGCCACCGCACGCGTCGGCATCGTACTGGTGACGATCAACCCGGCCTACCGCCTGGCCGAAGTCGAGTATGTGCTGAACAAGGTGGCGGCCAAGGCGCTGGTGACGGCGGCCAGTTTCAAGAGCAGCGATTATCTGGGCATGCTGCAAACACTGGCGCCGGAACTGGAAACCCGCGCACCGGGCAGGCTGCAGGCGGAGAAACTGCCGCATTTGCAAACGGTGATCCGCGTCGGCACCGAGCCAACGCCCGGCATGCTGAACTTCGATGCGGTCGTCGAAAGCGGCCGCGATACGCCGGCTGACGTGCTGGATGCGATCACGGCAACATTAAACCCGGACGATCCTATCAATCTGCAATTCACATCCGGCACTACGGGCGCGCCGAAGGGCGCGACGTTGACCCATGTGAACATTCTGAACAACGGCCGCTTTACCGTTGGCGCACAGAATTTTACCGAGCACGACCGGTTATGCATTCCGGTGCCATTGTATCATTGCTTCGGCATGGTGATGGGGACGCTCGGCTGCGTCTCAACCGGGGCCACGATGGTTTTTGCCTCAGAAGGCTTCGACCCCGATCTCACGCTGCGCGCGCTGGCTGCGGAAAAATGCACCGCGCTCTATGGCGTGCCCACCATGTTCGTCGGCATGCTTGGCCACCCCGAATTGAAGAGTTTCGACCTGTCCAGCCTCCGCACCGGCGTCATGGCCGGCGCGCCCTGCCCGATCGAGGTGATGAAGCGCTGCGTGAGCGAGATGAACCTGCGCGAGGTCACCATCGCCTATGGCATGACCGAAACCAGCCCGGTTTCCTTCCAGACCTCGCCCAGCGACCCACTGGAACGCGCCGTTTCCACCGTCGGCCGCATCCACCCGCATGTAGAATGCAAGATCATCGACGAAACCGGCAATACCGTCCCGCCCGGCGTGCAGGGTGAGTTATGCACCCGCGGCTACAGCGTGATGAAAGGCTATTGGGATGAGCCGGAGAAAACCGCGGACAGCATCGACCGGGACGGCTGGATGCATTCCGGCGACCTCGCGGTGATCGATGAAGAGGGCTATTGCAACATCACCGGCCGGGTGAAGGACATGGTGATCCGCGGCGGCGAAAACGTCTATCCGCGGGAGGTGGAGGAATACCTGTTCCGGCACCCGTCCATTCAGGAAGTCCAGGTGTTCGGCGTGCCCGATCCGCACATGGGGGAGGAAGTAGCCGCGTGGATTGTCCTGAAAGCGGGCGAAAGCCTGACGGAGGAGGGCATAAAGACCTTCTGCCGTGGCCAGATCGCCCACTACAAAATCCCGCGGTATGTGCGGTTCGTGGCCGAGTTACCGATGACCGTAACGGGCAAGCCGCAGAAATTCATCATGCGCGACGCCATGATCGCGGAATTGGGGCTGATCGTGGAAAAAACAGCGTAGCCCGCCAAGCGGTCGCCGTTCCGGTATTGGTACCAAGGCGGGTTTTGCCACAAGAACCTAGCCGCGGCATGACCGACTCCGGCCATTGGCACGCGGTTGTCACCCATGTCTTAGGTACGTTCTATTACCTATGTCTCAGGGTCGGACAGCGAAGAACTGGTGCCGCAGAAGGGACTCGAACCCCCGACCCACGCATTACGAATGCGTTGCTCTACCAACTGAGCTACTGCGGCCCTGTTCCAACGGTGTCTTTAACCGCCCGCGAGCGGTTTGGCAACGGCAGAGCGGTCGCATTTTCCGCACACCGTTGCCAATGAAAATCGAGGGGAGCGCCAAGCGCTCCCCTTCGGCAAATCGAACCGTCTGGACCGGTTTCCCCGGTCAGGCCGGGTGGTGCCGCCGGCCCAGAATCCAGAGCGAGCCAGCCAGCCCCACGGCACCGAGGGCAAGAACCGAGGGTTCGGTCGTGGCGGTCGGGTTCGGACCGCCCGCGCCACCCGGGCCGCCGGGAACCTCAGGACCAGCAGGCGATGTCGCCATTGCCCAGAACCCGATATGCGAAACATCCCGAGCCGAACCGCGGTGGTTAACCAGCAGGTTTTCGGTCGTGGCAGTGCCATAGGCCATGCCTGTAATGTCTATGATCGCGAAGCTCGCACCTGCCTTGACCGTCAGGAATGCCAGGGCGGCATCGCCCGCATAATTCCAGTCGAACGTGGCGAGGTCATCGAACTTATCGCTACCGTTGCCGCGGTCATCGGAATGGCCAACGCGTGCGCCGCGGGCAATGATTTTGCCCTTGTCCCTAGAGTCGCGGCCTTCCGGCACAATGGTAAAGTCACCAACCGACAGCCGGTCGATATCCGTCTTCACTGGCGTGATATCGACAAATTTGCCAAAGATATGGTTGAGTGCTGCTTCGACCTCGTACTCTTTATCATTGCCTTTGGCCTTGAGTTCACCGGCCGCGGACACCAGTTCATCCAGGCCAGTAAAAACATCGTTCTTTTCGACCACACAGGCCAAACCGCCGCCGCCAAACGCACCGTCCGCGCACTTTTCGACCACGATAGCGCTTGCAGAACCAACAGACAAAACCGAAAGGACGGCAGCCAAGCTGACGCCCGCAATCAGGCTATGAATGGTATGATTCATAGGGCTCTCTCCTAAATTGAGCTAATTGGGTGTCGTTTCTTATAAGTTGATATGGGAAATTTGGCCTAAAAACTCAAGACTCATTTTTTGCAGAATTGGTGTCTTCTATCACTTGCGCCGGCGGAAATGGTAAAGATTTTTGATCCAAATCAATTTAACGCCGACTTGAAAAATGACGAACCATTTGAAAAAAGAAGAACTCACAAATGCTACAGCATGGCCCGGTGATACCGGCATAATCCCGCGACTTGCCAATCGGTGGAGTCAGTGCGACAGTTCGTGCCACAGTTTTGCACGACTAAAGGAGTGCCTATCCGGTGCCCGATACCGCCCTTCCCCAGTCCATCGGCGACTTGCCAGCCCAGGCTGCGACCCAGCCAGCGAACGAGGCTCAAGCCCGCGCCCGATTCTTCAACACCGGCAACGCGTTCAACGTCATCCTGCCGCCGGTTCCGGATATGGCGTTCACCGACGAGCCGACGCGGGCTCTGTCCTCACAGACACCCACGGGCCTGATCGCCTGTGACATCTCCGATCAGATGCAATGCCCCTTTCCGGCCACATCCCCCTTCGTCCTCGCCTATTACGGCAAGGTAAAGGCGGGCGAGACGCTGACAACCGATTTCAACGCCACCGGCGTGGTGGGCTACGTCATCCAAGGGTCGGGCTCGCTGGTTTGCGGGGAAGAAACGGTAGAGTGGGGACCGGGCGATCTGTTCGTGCTGCCGGGCGGCCTGCCTAACAGCTATACCGCTGGCAGCGCCGATGCGGTGCTTTGGCTCGTCACCAACGAGCCGCAACTGGCGTTCGAACACCTGCGCGCACCCGCACCCGGCGAGGCGCCGACCGGCGTGGTGCACTACCCTGCCACCGAGATCGAGCGGCAGATTGGCATTATTGACAGTGTCGGCCGGGATGAAAGCGCGGCCGGTTCGGCCCTGATCTTCTCCTCGGACACGAACGAGGCAAGCCGCAATGCGCTGCCAACCCTGACCGTGGCGATGAACTACCTGCCGCCCGGCGTCACCCAGCGGCCGCACCGGCACAACTCGGTGGCGGTCTCGCTGGTGATCAAGGGCGGCAACTGCTTTTCCACCGTCGACGGTAAGCGCAAGGACTGGTCGCCCTGGTGCACGACCATCACGCCGCCGGTCAGCGTGCACAGCCATTCCAACCATGGCGACGAGCGGGCCATGTTTCTGATCATTCAGGATGGTGGTCTTTACTATCACGGCCGCACCATGGGCTTCGAGTTTATCGAAACCGAAACGGGGATGTAAGGCGATGGGCCTGTCTTTCCGACCGCTCACCCCCAGCATCGGCGCGCAGGTGCAGGGCCTCAACATGCGCGCGCCGCTGGATGCCAGCACGGCACGGCAACTCCGCGAGGCCTGGATTGCATACAAGGTGCTCGTGCTGCACAAACAGCCCATCAGCGACGACGAGCACGCCGCCTTCAGTCGCCATTTCGGCGAATTGGAGGAACACCACCAGGGCATCATCAAGGACCGGGCGAACCCGGCCATCTTCAAGGTCTCCAACGTCGATGACGACGGCAACATCCGCCCGCCGACCGACCTGACCATGAAGCAACTGCTCGCCACCAAGATCTGGCACACGGATTCGAGCTTCCGCCAGAACCCGGCCATGGGGTCGATCCTGCACGGGGTGGAGGTCGTGGACGAGGGCGGCCAGACCTGTTTCACCAACATGGAGGCAGTCTACGAGGCGCTGCCTGCGGCCCTGAAACGGAAGGTCGAGGGCCGGCGCTGCCTGCACGATTTCGCCTATCTCTCCGTCGTCTCCGGCGGGCGCAAGCCGACGGCGGAGGAACTGGCGGCGATGCCACCCGTCTGGCAGCCAATGGTGCGGGTGCATCCGGCGAGTGGCCGCAAGTCTCTCTACATAAGCCCGATTTATAATAAAAAGATCGAGGGCATGGACGATGCGGAATCGCGAAAACTGCTGGACGAACTTTACGAAATCGCCAGCGAGCCGCGCTTTGTCTACGAGCACACCTGGGCAAGGGACGACGTGGTCATGTGGGACAACCGCGCCACCATGCACCGCATCCTGCCCTACGATCCAACCAAGCGCCGGGTGATGCACCGCACCACCATTGTCGGCGACGGTCCAGTAATCGCGGCGTGACGCCGGGCGAACTCAAAGCGCCCGCGCCACGTCCGGGCAGGCCCGGAGCGCTGTCGCAAGGCGGGCGGTCCAGAGGTTGATGCCAGCCTCGTCGCGCAACAGATCGTTGCGCAGCTCAATCATGACATGCGGCAGGCCCGGATCGGCGCCGTGCACCTGGGCGCTGAAGCCGGTGCTGTCACGCCCGGTATAAGGCTGGTTGTCGCCGACCTTCTCGCCAAGTGTCTTGCCAAGGAAGTGAAGCAATGGCGCGGCCAGCCGCTCGTCGCGGTCCCAAAGAATGCCCACTTCCCAGGGCCGGGGCGTGCCATCGGCCATGGCCGGCGTGAAGCTGTGGATGAACACCACCACCGGCGGGAAGCCATCCGCCGCCGCCTCGCACAGGCGGCGGCGCTGCGCGGCAACGGCGCGGTGGAGAGGCCAAAAACAAGCCTCTTGTCGCGCCCGCCTGGCCGCTGCATCCAGCCCGACATTTGCCGGGATGGGACGCGCGTCGCTTACCTCCGGGATCGAGTCCAGCAGCGCCAAGGGGCGGTTCGCGTCAATCACCAACCGCGAATAGGTTGCCAGCACCGCCGGCGCGCCGAATATCGCCGCCAGCCGCCGCGTTACCGCCGCCGCGCCGATGTCCCAGCCGATATGATCCAGCAGGTCCGCCTCGCTGATGCCGAGGCCCTCCAGCGCCGCCGGCACCTGATGCCCGGCATGTTCGCAGACAAAAAGCAGCGGCACAGGTGAGCGCGGGTTGATCAGATCAAAGGGCGGGGGATCGGCAGGGCCAAGCAAGGCAGCACGATTCATAACGGGTCCTCGGCGCGCAACGGACGGAAGCGCCTTTCCTGCCATGGCAGCGCGGACTTGGCCAGCCATGCCGCCCGCTCCAGACGCAGTGCGGGATCGGTTATATGGGCGGAAAGGAAGGTTTCCAGCGGGGTATCCGGGGCAAGCGCCTTGCGCATATGCTCCTGAACCATCCGTTGCTGTGCCGTCTGCCAGCGCCGGCGCTCCGCTTCCAGACCATGCAGCGCCAGCGGCTCGCCCACCGGTGCGAACGAGCCACCGATGGCGATATAAACCAGCGCGCGCGGCAGGAAGCCGCTATGCTCGCAATGGATTGGCGCTTCCAGCACGCCGAAATCATAGCCAACGCCGATACTCTCGCTCACATGCATCGCCGGAAGCTGGTCCAGCGCCAACCATACAACCTTGACCGCAACCCGGCAGCCGGGGCAAGACGCCAGCGTAGCCGGCACCGCACCATAGCCGGCAATTCGCGCCGCATAGACGACGTCGAAGCCATCGAGCCAGGCGGCTTCCACCGGAATGCGGGCCTCACCCGGATACTTGCGGGCCAACGCGGCCGCGGCGCGGTTGGAGCCATAGCCGATGACCGGCACGCGCACGCCATGCGCATCGCGTCCCGGCGGTTCGTAGGGCGATTCCCGCCCGTCGCGGAACAGAAACGAGCCGGGCGGCGCGGCATAAGGGTAGTCCAGCGCTCGCGCCACCGCATCCGGCCAGGGATCGACACCGGTCATGAGCGGTCCGTCGCGCGATAGGCGGCATCCATCGCCTCTGCAGCGGCCTGGAATACCGTCATCAGGTTCGGGTCGAACTGGTTTCGCATCCTGAACATCTCCGCCATCACCTCCGCGTGCGGGCGGCCGGGCTTGTAGGCCCTGGGCGCCCTAAGTGCATCGTAAACATCGACAATACTAACCAACCGCGCCGCCAGCGGAATGGCCGAGCCACACAGCCCGAGGGGATAGCCCGACCCATCCCAACGTTCATGATGGCCTTGTGCGATCGCCACGGCTTTGCCCGAACCATCAACCACCCTCAGCAACGCCGCGCCCTCGACCGGGTGCCGGCGCAGATGAGCCTGCTCTTCCACCGTCAACCCGCCCGCCTTGCCGAGCAGGGCCGCGGGCAGGTTCAGCTTGCCGATATCGTGCAGGCTGGCAGCCAATGCAAGACCGCTGCCGCCCGGCGCGGCAAGCCCTGCTTGCTCCGCCAGGACAGAGGCCAAGCGCCCAACCCGCAGGCTGTGCCGCCAAGTCTCCATATGGTGTGCCGCCAGCTGGCCCAGCAGGCCGGCCAGGGTGGCATTCGCGATCGGGGGTACGGCTCTGGTCATGGCGAGGGAAAGTCCTTAAGTCTAGCCGCATCATCCCAGGAACAAGGCGCGCCTCTGCCGTGGCATACCGCTCCCTTCGTGAATTTTTGACCAAGCTGGAAACAGCCGGCCGCCTTACCCGCGTGCAGGCACCGGTTTCGCCCGTGCTGGAACTCACCGAAATCCAGACGCGCCTGCTGGCCGAAGGCGGCCCGGCCGTACTGTTCGAGAACGTGCTGCGCGAGGATGGCTCGAAGTATCCGATGAGCGTACTGACCAACCTGTTTGGCACGGTCGAACGCGTCGCGTGGGGCATGGAGCGGGAGCCGTACGAACTGCGCGAGGTCGGCGAGACCCTAGCCTTCCTGCGCCAGCCGGAGCCACCCGGCGGCTGGCGCGAGGCCATGGGCATGCTGCCGCTGCTGCGCACGGTCATGAATATGAAACCACGCACCGTCGGACGCGCACCGGTGCAGGAGGTGGTGCTGACCGGCGATCAGATCGACCTGGCCACCCTGCCAATCCAGACCTGCTGGCCGGGCGAGCCGGCGCCGCTGATCACCTGGCCGTTGGTGGTGACCAAGGGGCCCGGCAAGCGCAAGGAAGACGACTTCAACCTCGGCATCTACCGCATGCAGGTGACAGGCCGGAACACGACGCTGATGCGCTGGCTGAAACACCGTGGCGGCGCGCAGCATCATGCCCGTTGGGCAAAGGAAAAGCCGGAGCCCCTGCCCGCCGCCGCCGTGATCGGCGCCGACCCCGGCACCATTCTGGCCGCGGTAACGCCGGTGCCGGACACGCTCAGCGAGTACGCCTTCGCAGGATTGCTGCGCAACGCCAAGGTGGACCTGGTCGATTGCAAGACCGTGCCGCTGAAAGTGCCGGCGGATGCGGAGATCGTGCTGGAAGGCCATGTCTCGCTCTCCGACTATGGCGACGAGGGGCCGTATGGCGACCACACCGGCTATTACAACCAGGTGGAGCGGTTCCCCGTGTTCACGGTCAGCGCCATCACCATGCGCCGCGATCCGATCTATCTGTCCACCTTCACCGGCCGCCCGCCGGACGAGCCGAGCGTGCTGGGCGAGGCGATGAACGAGCTGTTCATTCCGCTGCTGCAGCAGCAGTTTCCGGAGATCGTGGATTTCTGGCTGCCGCCGGAAGGCTGCTCCTACCGCGTTGCCGTCGTATCCATGAGAAAGGCCTATGCCGGCCACGCCAAGCGGGTGATGATGGGCGTTTGGAGCTATTTGCGCCAGTTCCTCTACACCAAATGGGTGATCGTTGTGGATGCGGACATCGACGCCCGCGATTGGAAGGACGTGATCTGGGCGATTTCCACCCGCATGGACCCGGCCCGCGACGTGACCATGATCGAAAACACGCCAATCGACTATTTGGACTTCGCCTCGCCGGTCAGCGGTCTCGGCTCCAAGATCGGCCTGGACGCCACCGACAAATGGCCGGGCGAAACCAACCGCGAATGGGGCGTGCCGATCCGCATGGCGGAGGAGGTCGTGGAGCGCGTGACCGACCGCTGGGCCGAATACGGCCTGCCGGGCAGCGGCAAGCCGATCTGGAAGTAGACCAGCCGCACACCCCAATTCCGGCTTGAATTCGTCGGCGCAAACCGGTTCCGCGTGCTCTCCTAGGCCTTGGTTGCCTGGAAAGACGGCCGGGCGGTAATGCGTGCGTACCATTCGGTCAGCCGCGGCCGGTTCGGCCGCCAGTCGTATTCCGGCAGGCGCAGCAGAAAGAAATCCAACGCCACCGCGAACAGGATACGGCTAAAGCTGATGTCTTCCGCCGCCAATTCGTCCACCCGCTGTTCCAGATCGTCGAAGCAGCGGTCCTGCCGCTCCGCTTCATAGGAGACAAAGCCCGGCGAGCGCTCCGCCTCCGGCCGGCGGAATTCGCGGCTGCGCCAAGCGATGGAATCGAGCAGCGCGTGGGCATAGCTGTCCAGGCCCTTTTCCTGCCACCGCGCCAGGCCGGAGTGCGATTGCAGCGGCGGCGCGTCGCCCAACTCGTCCAGATAATCGCAGATGGTCGAGGACTCGAGCAGGATCAGACCTTTGTGTGCGCCTTCTTCGACGGTCAACGCCGGGATCTTGCCAGTGGGATTGATGGCCAGAACCTCGTTTTCCGGACCGCGGATCCGCGCGTGAAACTCGTAGATCCTGTCCATCAGTCCGCGCTCGCGCGCCACGATGCGCACCTTGCGTGCAAAGGGGGAGGTGGGCGTGTGATAGAGCGTCATCTGACTCATATGCGGATCCTCGTTTGGGGCCATGCAGTCACGGTGTATTGCCACGATCTTCGCGCCAAAGGTCCAGCTTTTCCTGCACCACGCGATCGGAAAAGCTGAAAAGGACGGCCTCCTTGGCCGCGTGGTGGTGGCGCCAAGCCCAGGATGGCGCCACCATGACATCGCCCTGACTCCAGCGGAATGTCTGGCCGCCAATCTCGCTCTCGCCCTCACCTTCCACCACGCAAAACACGGTGGCGTCAGTGGCACGATAGGGCGCGGTTTCAAAGCCGGCGGGAAACATTTGTAGGTATGCCGCCATGGTCGGCATCGCATGCGCGCCGGTCACCGGGTTGACATAGCGCAGGCGGCGGCCATGGCTGGCATCCAACGGTGCAGCGGCAACCGCGGCCCTGGACCGGTCATAGGGATAATGGAAAACCGGTGAGGTCTGGCCGGGCGGCACCGCGTCCGGCAGCATGGCATTGCCGTATTGCGCAAGCGTCGCACCCGGCGGCACGGTCGGCTCCCGCGCCTTTTCCACAGAGCGCTCGGCAAAGCTGGTATCCAGAAGCTGGATCAGCGGAATGTCCAGACCATCGAGCCAGATCACCGGATGATCACCGCCATTGCCATGGTCATGCCAACCCCAGGTTGGCGTGATGACGAAATCGCCCGGCGCCATGGTCACACGCTCACCCGCAACGGTGGTGTAGCCGCCCTGCCCCTCTATCAGGAAACGCAGTGCGGTTTGCGAATGGCGATGCGCCGGTGCGACCTCTCCCGGCAGCACCAGTTGCAGGCCGGCATAAAGCGAGTTGGTGGCGCGGCTCTGCCCGGCAAGGCCGGGGTTTTCGAGCACCAGCACCCGGCGCTCCGCCTCCTCCGCCGAGATGATGTCGCCGGAGGCGAGAACGTGCGGCCGCACCGCGCAATAGGGCCAATGCACCGGCTGGCAGCGGGATTGCGGCTCCGGCGTGATCAGGCTCGCCATAGCCTCCCAAAGCGGCGCCAATGAGTGCGGCCGGATGGCCTCGTAGAATGCGGCGCGCGCGGGAGCGGTCTGGTTCGGCGTGGCCATGGCGCGGCGGTGTTCCCCTTTTGGTCAATCAGCTTGCCGGCAAGCCTACCAGACCCTCCGCGGCTCTGGTAGGCTCAACCGCCGCTCTCTTCCCCGCCAAATCGAAGGTCTGCCAGCGCCCATGCGGCCCATCCTCCTCGTGCTGCTCGCCTGCGCCTTCTTCGCAGCCACCAATCTGATGGCCCGGCTGGTGTCAGAAACCCAGGCGGAAAACCCCATCCATCCCTTGCAGATTACCTTCGGCCGCTATGTTGCCGGCTTCCTGCTGATGGCGCCGCTGCTCGTGACCCGGTATGCCAACCCCCGGTCGGCGGTGCCCTGGATGTATCTGATACGCAGCGGCAGCGGCGTGGTGTCTGCGACGTGCATCTTTATCGGCGTTGCCTATCTGCCGCTGGCAGACGTGACCGCAATCAGCTATGCGAGCCCGTTCTTCGCCCTGACCCTGGCGGCTTTGTTCCTGGGAGAGCGCGTCGGCCTGGCACGCTGGGCCGCAGTCGCTCTCGGCTTTGCCGGCGCGCTGTTGATCACCCGGCCGACGCCGGAGACCTTCCAGATCATGGCGCTGGTGCCCTTTGCCGCCGCGGCTTTCATGGGGGTGGAGATGGTATCGCTGCGCTTCATCGCCCAGCG
Organism: Alphaproteobacteria bacterium; assembly: GCA_041687435.1. Classification (GTDB taxonomy): domain Bacteria; phylum Pseudomonadota; class Alphaproteobacteria; order Bin95; family Bin95; genus JACKII01. The sequence continues at coordinate 24,324 of JAWLBX010000020.1, read as the reverse complement.
CGACGCTGCAGGCACCGCCATGGTTTACACAAACGGCGTCGGCCTTCTGATCTCAGCCTGCTTCATGCCGTTCCTGTGGCAGCCGATGACAGTGGAACAGGCTGGGCTGATCTTTCTGATTGGCGCAATCACCGTCAGCGGGCAGATCCTGCTGGTAACCGCGATGGTGCAGGGCGAGGCGAGCCTGCTGGCGCCGCTATTCTATTCCACCCTGGTCTATGCCGCGCTGTTTGGCTGGCTGGCCTTCGACGAAGTGCCAGTGGCCTGGACCTGGGCCGGCGCCGCCCTCATCATGGCTAGCGGGGCCTGGCTGGCGAGGAGCAGCAACCGATGACCGGCGAACTGATGCAACATCTGACGCAATTTCCGCAAGCGCCACTCGGCCATGTGGCAGCGACGCCGCTGGAGCGGGCAGACCGGCTATCCGCAAGCCTGGACATCGACCTCTGGCTGAAGCGCGACGATGTGGGCGGGCTCGGCATGGGCGGCAACAAGGTGCGGCAGCTGTCGTTCTATTTGGGCGAGGCGGTGGCGGAAGGTGCGGACACGATCCTGATTACCGGCGCGGTGCAATCCAATTTCATGCGCACTGCCGCCGCGGCCGGCGCCCGGCTGGGCCTGCGGGTCTGCCTGCAATTGGAGGAGCGGTTGCCGACCATGGACCGGCTCTACAAGACTGGTGGCAATGTCTTTCTGGATGGCCTGTTCGGCGCAGAAACACGCTCCTATCCGCATGGCGAGGACGAGGCCGGGGCAGACCGGGCGCTGGCCGAATGGGCCGGCGAATTACAGGCAGCGGGGCGCAAGCCATACATCATTCCGCTTGGCCCTGGCCACCGGCCACTGGGGGCGCTCGGCTATTGCCTGGCGGCGGCAGAGTACCTGGACCAGACCGGCGACCACACCGTCCACGTCATCGCATCCGGCAGCGGCGCCAGCCATGCCGGCCTGCTGTTCGGCCTGCGCGCGCTCGGCTGCGAAGATCCGGTACTGGGCATCTGCGTCCGCCGCAATGCGGGCGCCCAGATCCCGCGCCTGTTTGCCCGCACACGCGAGATCAGCGAACTGCTGGGCATGGACAACCCGGTGCACGAGGATGACATCGCCCTGTTCGACGATACGCTGCCGCCCGGCTATGGCCGCCTCAGCCCGGCTGTAATGGACGCGATCCGGATGATGGCGCAAAACGAAGGGATCGTGCTCGATCCGGTCTATAGCGGCAAGGTGTTCGCCGGCCTACTGGCGCTCCGCCGCCGCCACATCATCCCGGACGGGGAGCGGGTCTGCTTCTGGCACACCGGCGGCGCGCCAGCCCTGTTTGCCTACCAACACCTTTGGGAGGAGTTTGTGGCGGAATAGCGGGGGAGGGTCGGGGCGCTTGGGATGCGGGTCCGACCCATCCGTGGCTAAGCCTTGCCGAGTTCCTCGGCGATCGCGGCGAGGGCTGCTTCGGCCTGGCTGCCATCGGGACCGCCGGCCTGGGCCATATCCGGCCGTCCGCCACCGCCCTTGCCACCCATGGCGACCGCACCCGCCCGGACCAAATCGACGGCACTCACCTTGTCTTTCAGGTCATCGGTGACACCGACAACCAGCGAGCCCTTGCCGTCCACCACGGTGACGATGGCAACGACGCCGGAGCCGATCTGGCCCTTGATCTCGTCCGCCATGCCGCGCAGGTCTTTTGCCGGCACGTCCACCAGCTTCCGTGCGGCATACTTGATTCCGCCGACCTCCTGCACGTCCGGCTTGGCCCCACCGCCGCCCGTGGCAAGCTGGCGGCGCAGATCGGTAAGGTCGCGTTCCAGCTTGCGCCGTTCTTCCAGGAGTGCGGCGATGCGTTCGGACACATGGTCCGGCGTGGTGCGCAACTGTTGGGCGGCCTGTTCCAGAAGCCGCAAACGCTCCGCCGTGTAGGCCTGGGCGGCATCACCGGTCAGCGCCTCGACCCGTCGCACGCCGGCGGCAACCGCGCCCTCGCCCACCACCAGAAACGAACCGATGTCGCCTGTCTGGCCGACATGGGTGCCGCCACACAACTCCAGCGAATAAGGCCGGTCCGGATGGTCCGGATCATCGCCGCCCATGGTGACGACGCGAACCTCATCGCCATATTTCTCGCCGAACAGCGCCATGGCGCCGGCCTCGATCGCCTGTTCCGTCGGCATCAACCGGGTGGAAACGGGGGCATTCAGACGGACGCGTTCGTTTACCTCTGCCTCGATCCGGGTGAGTTCGTCGGCATCGACCGGCTTCGGGTGGGAGATATCGAAGCGCAGCCGGTCCGGGCTGACCAGCGACCCGCGTTGCGCCACGTGGTCGCCAAGCGCCCGCCGCAAGGCAGCATGCAACAAATGGGTGGCCGAGTGGTTGCGGCGGATGGCATTGCGGCGGTCTTTGTCCACATTGAGCGCGACCGCATCGCCGACGGCCAGCCGGCCTTCCCCGACTGCCGCGAAATGCACAAACAGGTCGCCCAGCTTCTTTTGTGTGTCCCGCACGCTGGCCCGGCCGTTCTCGCCCTCAATACTGCCGGAATCGCCAACCTGACCACCGGATTCGCCGTAGAATGGAGTCTGGTTGGTGAGGATGGCAACCTGCTGCCCGGCTTCCACCTGCTGCACCGGTTGACCATCAACCACCAGCGCGACGATCACACCTTCGGCTTCGGTTGTGGCGTAGCCAAGAAAATCGGTCGCACCATGTTTCTCGCGCAGGTCAAACCAGATCGCCTCGTCCGCGGCCTCACCAGAGCCGGACCAGGCGGCGCGGGCTTCCGCCCGCTGCCGCTCCATCGCAGCATCGAAGCCGTCTGTGTCCACCGAAATTTCGCGGGCGCGCAGTACGTCCTGCGTTAAATCCAGCGGAAAACCGTACGTATCATAAAGCCGGAAAGCGACCTCACCGTTTAGCGTGCCGCCGGCGCTGAGGCTTTCGGTCTCCTGATCCAACAGCCGCAAGCCGCGGTCGAGCGTCTGCTTGAAGCGCTCCTCCTCCAGCTTCAGCGTCTCCGTGATCAACGGCTGGGCGCGGTTGAGTTCGGGGAAGGCGCCGCCCATCTGGCGCACCAGTTCAGGCACCAGCCGCCACAGTAGTGGGTCCTGCGCGCCGAGAATGTGGGCGTGACGCATGCCGCGGCGCATGATTCGCCGCAACACATACCCCCGCCCCTCGTTCGACGGCAGCACGCCGTCCGCGATCAGAAAGCTGGAAGCGCGCAGATGATCCGCGATGACCCGGTGCGAGGCCGCCTGATCCCCATCGGGGTCGACGCCCGTCGCCTCCGCCGAGGCCAGGATCAGGGCGCGCATCAGGTCGATATCATAATTGTTGTGCTTGCCTTGCAGCACGGCAGCAATGCGTTCCAACCCCATGCCGGTGTCGATGGACGGCCGCGGCAGGTCAACCCGCTGGTCCTTTGTCAACTGCTCGAACTGCATGAAGACGAGGTTCCAGATTTCAATGAACCGGTCGCCGTCCTCGTCTGGCGAGCCGGGCGGGCCGCCTGGGATCGAGGGGCCATGATCGTAGAAGATCTCCGAACACGGGCCGCAAGGGCCGGTGTCGCCCATCGCCCAGAAATTGTCTGACGTTGGAATACGGATGATCTTGTCGTCGGACAGGCCCGCAATCTTCTTCCAAAGCCTAGCGGCCTCCTCGTCCTCCGAATAGATGGTGACGATCAGCTTGTTCTTCGGCAGGCCAAACTCGCCGGTTACCAGATTCCAGGCAAATTCTATCGCCTGATCCTTAAAATAATCGCCGAACGAGAAATTGCCCAGCATCTCGAAGAAGGTGTGGTGCCGGGCGGTATAGCCGACATTTTCCAGATCGTTGTGCTTGCCGCCGGCGCGCACGCATTTCTGTGATGTCGCAGCGCGGGAATAAGGGCGATGCTCCACGCCGGTAAACACGTTCTTGAACTGCACCATACCGGCGTTTGTGAACAGCAGCGTCGGGTCGTTACGCGGCACCAGCGGGCTTGAGTCGACAATCTCGTGCCCGTTCTTGGCGAAATAGTTGAGGAAGGTCGCACGGATGTCGCTCGTCGTCGCCATGGATGCTCACGCCTGTTGATCAGAAAGTCGACGCCCAGCGGCCGCCAGCCAGAATCAGCCGCGGCCGCATGGTGCAAACCCGTCACATATCGCGGGCACGGGCTGCTGTCCAGCCGACGGCTGCCCAAGTCGCCGGAGTCAGTGACCGCGCGCGCGGCGTCAGACTAGAGAGTCGTTGGCTGCGGCAGGCTTTGCCGGCTCGTCATCCCCGCCTTCGTCCTCCGGCTCGCCGGTCAGCATCATGTCGACCACCAGGCCGGCATTGCCCCGGATACGGCTTTCGATGGAGCTGGCCACGTCTGGATTTTCGCGCAAGAAATTCTTGGCGTTTTCCCGCCCCTGCCCCAGCCGCTTGCCCTCGCTGGAGAACCAGGCACCAGATTTCTCGACAATGCCGGCCGTCACGCCAAGATCGAGCAATTCGCCCATCTTGGAAATGCCCTCGCCATACATGATGTCAAACTCAACCACCTTGAACGGCGGCGCCATCTTGTTCTTGACTACCTTGACGCGGGTCTGGTTACCGACCACCTCGTCCCGGTCCTTGATCTGGCCGATCCGGCGGATGTCTAGCCGGACGGAAGCATAGAATTTCAACGCGTTGCCGCCGGTTGTCGTTTCCGGGTTGCCGAACATCACGCCGATCTTCATGCGGATCTGGTTGATGAAAACGACGATGGTGTGCGATTTGTTGATTGAGGCGGTCAGTTTGCGCAGCGCCTGACTCATCAGACGGGCCTGCAGGCCAGGCAGCGAATCGCCCATTTCGCCTTCCAGCTCCGCCCGGGGGACCAGGGCGGCAACGCTGTCGACGACCACAACATCGAGCGCGCCGGATCGCACCAGGGTATCGGTGATTTCCAGCGCCTGCTCGCCCGTATCCGGCTGCGAAATTAGCAGGTCGTTCAGATTGACCCCCAACTTGCGGGCGTAGCCGGGATCGAGCGCATGCTCCGCATCGACAAAGGCCGCGGATCCGCCGGCCTTCTGCGCTTCTGCCACCAGATGCAGGGCGAGCGTTGTCTTGCCGGAACTTTCCGGCCCGAAAATCTCAACCACACGGCCGCGCGGAAAGCCGCCAATGCCCAGTGCGATGTCGAGGCCAATGGAGCCGGACGACACGGTCTCAATCTCGATCCGCTTGTCATTGTCGCCGAGGCGCATGATCGAGCCCTTGCCGAAGGCACGCTCAATCTGGCTCAGCGCAGCGTCGAGTGCTTTTTTCTTATCCATATCCCGGCCTTCAACCAAACGTAGAACTGTGTCAGACATTTTCCATCTCCATCATCGCATGCACCCCCGTGCGTTGGCAACGTTCCCATTGTACACACTTTGTTCTTTCTTACAATGTTCTTTCTATAGCCCTCATCAAGTCCATTTAATAGGATTTATAGCGGATCAATCTGAGGAATCGCACTATATAAAGAACGGAATTGGCGGAGGCGGGAGAGCCTTCCGGAACACGCTCGCGAATCGTGAACAATCGCGTAGCGTCAGCCTGCCATGACCTCTTTGACCGTGCCCGCAAGCTGTTGCAGGGTGAACGGCTTGGCCAGGAAGTGGAGGTTATCGAACTCAACCAGCTTGTCACGGAAGGTGCTTTCCGCATAGCCGCTGATGCAGATTACGCGCATGTTGGGCTTGGTGGCCCGCACGTGTTCAATCAGCGCCGGCCCATCCATTTCGGGCATCACCACATCGGTGATCAGCAGGTCGAACGCCTCTTCCTCCTGGTCCAGCAGAGCCAGAGCAGCCTGGCCCGTGCGCGCCTCCGTTACCCGGTATCCCTTGCTGCGGAGCGCCCGCGCACCGAACATGCGCACCGGATCTTCATCCTCCACAAGCAGGATGCTGCCCTCACCGGTCAGATCGGCCCGGCTGGGCGCGGGGGACTGGCTTTCGGCCACCTTTTCAGTGAACGCAGGCAGATAGATACTAAACAGGGCGCCGCCGTCGGCCGCGTTTTCCGCATACAGATAGCCGTCGGTTTGCTTGATGATGCCGAACACGGTGGAGAGGCCGAGCCCTGTGCCCTCCCCTACCGGCTTGGTGGTAAAGAAGGGTTCGAAAATCCGCTCCAGGATCTGGGGTGGAATGCCGGGCCCGCTGTCATGCACCTGGATCAGTACCCACCGGCCCACCGGCAACGGCGGCTGGCGCGGTGGCGCGTTAACCTGGCTCGGCTGCACGTCACGTGTGCGGATTGTCAGGGTGCCGGCGCCCTGCATGGCATCGCGGGCGTTTACGGCCAGGTTGATCAGCACCTGTTCCAATTGCACACGATCGACCCGAACAGGGCAGACATCCGCGCCGTGCTCTACCCGCAACTCAATACCGGCGCCAATCAGCCGGCGCAGCAGGCTGGACAGGTCCGCAATCATGTCGGCCAACGTCATCACCCGCGGCTGCAATGTCTGTTGGCGCGAAAACGCGAGCAACTGGCGCACGAGATTCGCAGCCCGGTTCGCATTGTGCTTGATCTGCATGATGTCGGCAAACGACGGGTCGCCGGGCTGGTGCCGCAACAGCAGCAGATCGCAGAAGCCGGTCATTGCCGTCAGCAGATTGTTGAAATCGTGTGCTATTCCGCCCGCGAGCTTGCCGACCGCCAACATTTTCTGAGATTGGGCGAATTGAACTTCCAGCTTTTTCTGCCGGGTGGTCTCGATCACGTGCAGAACTCGGTAGCCACCCTCCATCGGGCCGAGGAACACGGTACCGGATTCAGTCTGGTCCGGCCCGAACACGACTTCCAGACTGCTTGGTGCCGGCTCGTGCAGCGCCAGGGTAAATGGTTGGTCATCCGGCAGGGCGAACAGCGCCGCGGCATCGGTTCCCTGCACCGCCCCCCGGTCATCGTCAAAGAGAAGTAGCCGGAAGGCGCGATTGCAGTCCGCAAGCGCCCCATCCTCACCGACAATCGCAATGCTGATCGGGCCATCTTCGAACAGACCATGCAGGTTGTGCCGCGGCTGGGATGCGTTTGGTTGGGCCGCGTTCTCGCCTGCGGACGGTGGCCCGGCAGGATCCGGCGAAGCGGGATCCCTGGTCGGCTGTGTCTGCTGTGCCTCACCTATGGCGCGCCAGAGGAGCGCTGTCGGGATCAAAGCCGCCAGCACCGCCGCCGCCGACAAGGCAAAACTCATGACCGGCGTCACCACCGCGAGCCATCCAGCAACGGCTGCGCCGGCTGCCAGAGCCAGGAGGCCCAGCATCATGCACAGCATGCGGCGCGGCCCTGCTTGCCGGCCGCGGCCGCCCGCAGCGGCCTCCAGGAGAGTCAGAGATTGGAGCATGTCGGCTCCTCAACCGAGCGAATGGTACGGCAATCACTTCCGTATCATTGCGCCCAATGGTTGACAAACCGTAACGACACTCGCGGAAAAATAACGCCGGCGGCCTTGGGCCGACCGGCGTCAATCGTCGCGGTGCGACCGCTCCATTCGTTCGTGCCGCTCCTGCGCTTCGATGCTGAGCGTCGCAATCGGGCGGGCCATCAGCCGTTTGATGCCGATGGGCTGCGCCGTCTCCTCACAATAACCATAGGAGCCATCTTCGACCCGGGTGAGCGCTTCGTTGATTTTAACGACGAGCTTGCGGGCACGGTCCCGTGTGCGGAGTTCCAACGCACGATCGGTTTCCATCGATGCGCGATCGGTCCAATCCGGCTGGGCGAGACTGTCGGATTGCAGCGAATGCAGCGTCTGTTCTGCATCTGCGAGCAACTGATCGCGCCATTCCAGCAGCTTCTGACGGAAAAACTCCACCTGAAGCGGGTTCATGAATTCTTCCTGCTCGGACGGTTGATAGTCCGGCGGTAGGACGACTTTCATGCGGCCTCCCCTAGCCGAAAGTACAATGTTGGCACGGCTGTTACCGCGTTCGGGGCGGCGGGTCAACGCTTTGATTGTGACCGTTTGGTGAGATTTGTGCCCACAAAATCAGCAACATGCGATGCCACTGGACGATGCGAGAAAGCCTGACCTTCTTTAACGGTTTCGGGAAATCCGATAACAATCTGATAAGACAATCAAAACCCGGCCTCATTAGGCAATTTGTAAGATTACCGACTTACAGTTCGCTCGGATACGGGGGGAGCCGGGCGGCATGAAACCGTCAATCGGGTTCTGAAAGATTATGCAACACGAACCAGCCAAAACCCCGCGCCGCGTGATCGGGCCGACCGGTGAAACGCTTACACTGGATACGCTGCCACCGCCGGATACGAAACGCTGGGTCATCCGCCGCAAGGCCGAGGTCGTGGCCGCAGTTCGTGGCGACCTGCTGTCGCTTGAGGAAGCCTGTCAACGCTATGGGTTGAGCCCGGAGGAATTTGCGACCTGGCAACGTCTGGTGGAAGCCTATGGCCTGCTGGGCCTGCGTTCGACACGGGTGAACCAATACCGGCTGGCACCGGATGGTTGAATGATTCGGAAAATACCAAAAGTTGTATTTTTCAGCCAAAGACCGCTAAAATGCCGAAAAATAGCCCAAACCCGCGCCTCAAAGCGTTCTCATTCAATCTCAAAACACAACCAAAAATTTATCTCTTGTTAAGAATACACGGATAAGGTGATATTAAGCATAACAGCTGAGTAACCGATTCTAACTGAGGTGCGGTGAATGCGGGTCCTTATCGTTGAAGACGACAGCGCGACAGCACGGACTGTTGAGGCCATCCTGAAGGCTGAAGGGTTTGTCTGCGATACAACCGATTTGGGCGAGGATGGCCTGGAGATCGGCAAGCTCTATGACTATGACCTGATCATCCTCGATATCCTTCTGCCGGATATCGACGGGTATGAGGTGCTACGCCGTCTGCGCTCCGCCAAGGTGGATACGCCGACGTTAATGCTCTCCGGCCTGTCGGAGCCGGATAGCAAGATCAAAGGATTCGGCATTGGGGCGGACGACTACCTCACCAAACCGTTCGACCGCCGCGAATTGGTGGCGCGGGTGCATGCCATCATCCGGCGGGCGCGTGGGCATTCCGAATCGGTCATCCGCACGGGCCGGCTGGCGGTCAATCTGGATACCCGCACGTCGGAGGTGGACGAGCAGCCGCTGCATCTCACGGGCAAGGAATATCAGATTCTCGAACTCCTCTCGATCCGCAAGGGCACGACGCTAACCAAGGAAATGTTTTTGAACCATCTTTACGGTGGCATCGATGAGCCGGAGGTGAAGATCATCGACGTGTTCATCTGCAAGCTGCGCAAAAAGCTGAACATGGCGACCGGCGGCGAGAACTATATCGAGACCGTGTGGGGCCGTGGCTATGTTCTGCGCGATCCGCCGCCACAGTCAAAGAAGGACGGCGCAGCAAAGGAAGACGACGCCAAGGCTGCCTAGCCAGCCCGGCGCCCTGCTTCTACTAGCGCGCCTCCCGCCACCAGGTTGCCGTCAAAAGGCCGGCGGCCAGCGCCAGCAGCAGCCAGGACGGCAGCAGCGGGTATTGCTCCAGCCCAGTGACTGTGCGCGCCTCGTTGCGATGCAACCCCATCCAGCCGCGGCCGGAAACAGCCCGACCCGGCGCAACCTGGCGCAAACCGGGCACGCCCTGACTTAGCCAGTGGACGCCGCCATCCTGCGCCGCCACTGCATCCGATAGCGGTTCAGGGCTGGCGCGCGCATCCTCCACCTCCTTTGGGTCGAGAAAGCCAACGGCGGCGACAACGGTGTTCTGCCCGTCCTCCACTCGATAAAGCCCATCTGCTTCGACCGGCAGCGATGCGCCGAACCGGCCCGGCGCGAGCGCCCGCAGGGTGATCGGCTGTACTGCTCCATCCGGCGCCGTCACACGCACGGCGGGCGGAGTACCGCTCAGGGACCGGCGCTCGATAGACAATGCGCGCCCGCGAGCCGTAACCAGCAGCGCCTCCTCCTCCAGATCCGGCTCCTTCATCAGCCAGTGCGCCAGCCGGCGCAGCAATTCACCATGCGGGCCGCCGCCCTCATACCCGCGCGCCCAGAGCCATATGTGGTCGGACAGCAACTGCGCGACGCGGCCTTGATTGGCTGGGTCGCCGACGCGGTCCAGCACCAGCAGCGGCCGGTCGTCCACACCTGCCATCACCACCTGCCCGTCCGATACCGCCGCCTCAATCTGGCGGAACCACCGGCCCCATGCCTGCCCATCACCCAGCCCAGCGGTCACCGGGTGGCGGTTGCCCAGCGTCGTGATCAAAGGCTGGAACCCCTGCTCGACAATGCCGCCGGTGGGCGCTGCCGGCATGATGTCGCCAATGGCGCTGTTGTGGATCGAGGCATAGCGGTCGGCGTAGGTCGGACCCACGGCCACCAGCACGGCACCGCCATTGCGGGCAAAATTGGCGATATTCTCCAAATATCCCGGCTGGATCAGCCCTTGCAGCGTATAGCGGTCGAACACGATCAGATCGAACTCATCGAGCTTTTCCTGAAACAATTGGCGGACCGGGAACGAAATCAGCGACAGCTCCTCCACCGGCGTCAGATCCTGCTTGGCCGGCGGGCGCAGGATGGTGAAATGGACCAGATCGACCGCCGGGTCGGATTTCAAAAGGTTGCGCCAGGCCCGCTCGCCAGCGTGCGGCTTGCCGGATATCAGCAACACCCGTAGCCGGTCGCGCACCGCGCTGATGGAAGTGGCCGCGCGGTTGTTCTGCAAGGTCAGTTCGGCCGGCCCCTCCGCCACCGTAATTTCGACCAGGGCCGAGCCGGCGCGAACCAGCGGCACCGGCAAATCCACCGGCTCGCCAATGGGAACCCGGACGGTGCGCAAGGTCTCACCATCGCGGCGAACCGTCAGCACGGCCTCGGCTGGCGGGTTCGAAACGCCCAGGTCATCGACCTGCACTTCCAAGGTCACCGGCTCGCCGACAATGCCATAGCGCGGTGCCTGCAGCAGTTTCAGACGCCGGTCCTGTTCGCCGGGAGCGCCGGTCAATAGCAGGTGCAAGGGGCCGGTGATCTCGCCCGCACCTGGGGAATCGTGAACCTGCCCGTCGCTGAACACCAGAACGCCCGCCCGGCGGCCGGGCGGCACGTCCGAAATGGCGCGGCGCCAACTCTCAAACAGGCGGGTGCCCGGCGCCCGCGGGTCGGGCTGACCGGCGCGAACCTCGCGCCATTCGAGGTTCGGCAGCTGCGCGATCGCCCGCCGCATCGCGGTGACAGCAGCTTCCCGCATGCCTGCGCGGTCGCCGATATTCTGGCTTGGGGACTCATCGATCAACGCGATGGCAACGTCCGGGTGCGGCCGCCACTGTTCTTCCAGTCCCATAGGCCGGGCGAGGCCCAGCACCAGCAGCGCAAAGGCCAGCAACCGCCAGACGGAGCCGCGTGCCCGCCGCCAGATCGAGAACGTGGAGAGCAGCAGCGCCAGCACGCCGACTGCGGCGATGGCCCACCACGGCACCAGCGGGGCAAAGACGATACTGAATCCGCTCATACCATGCCCCTCACTGGCCCAGCCGCTCCAGGATGTCGGGGATGTGCACCTGATCGCCTTTATAGTTGCCGGTCAATACGTGCATTATGAGATTGACGCCGAAGCGATAGGCCAGTTCCCTCTGCCGGTCGCCACCGGGATAGACCGGGTAGAGCGGTCGCCAATCGGGCCCCAGCGCCCACGCCGCCGCCCAGTCGTGCCGGCCGATGACAATGCTGGTGACGCCGTCGCGGCTGGCCGCGGCATGCGACTCGATCCAGACCGGCGCCCCCTCCCATCGCCCCGGAAATTCGTTCAGCAGGTAGAAAGCGCGGGTCAGCACATGATCCGGCGGCAACGGCTCCAGCGGCGGAATCCGCATGCCGTCCAGCAACTCGCGCAGGCGCAGCGTGCCGGGCCCGGCGTCGCCGCCAGCATCCTGATCGCGGGTGTCGAACAGGATGGTGCCGCCCCGTTCCATGTAAGCCGAGACACGCTCGCGCGCTTCGTCCGACAACAGCGGTTGATCCGGCAGAACCGGCCAATACAGCAGCGGAAAGAACGCCAGTTCTGCGGTCTCGATATCGATCCCAAGCGGCGGGGCAGGCTCGACCGAGGTGCGGGCCGCCAGAATGTGCGAGAGCCCCGCCAGGCCGGCCTCGCTGGCCTGGTCGACCCGCGGATCACCGGTGCGGACATAGGCGAGCCGGGTGTCAAGCGTCGCCTGCAATGCCAGTTCGTCGGACGCAACGGCCTGACCGGCGGCCAATGTCAAGGCAATGCCCAGGGCCGTCACAGTCATCACGGCAGCAGCCGCTGAGCCCGCAGGCCGCAGGTGCCCGCGCAGCCAGAGCGAAGCGACGGTGTCGAGAAGGAAAAGCACGGCAGCGGTCAGCAGCAACCAGGCCCCCAAATCCTGACTGCGGCGCTGCTGAAAGCCTTGCACCTCCACACCGCCCGGCCAGGCGGTGATCGCTGCCAGCGGCGGATCGGCGAGCGCCGGGGCCAGGTTCCAGGCAAGCCGCGCATTCTCCGCCCCATAATAGCCGGGCGGATGCCGTGGGCCGAGCGGCGCGGTGGCTGGGGTCGGCCGCGGCGGCAGCGATTGGACATCAGGCATCGGCTCCCGCAGGCGGGCAAAGCCATCCATCACAAAGCGTGGCGGCAACAGTGCATCCGCGGCATCGACCCTGGCTTGGCCATGGCCGAGACGGACCAACCGATCGAGCATCTCCAGAAACAGGCCGGACAGCGGCAGGCTGGACCAGTCGGCATCGGCACTGACATGCATCAGCACCACCCAGCCCTGCCCGCGCGGCTCGGCCGTCACCAGCGGCGTACCGTCGGCCAGCACGGCCCAGGTTTTGTCGCGCAGGTCCGGCCCCGGCTCCGCCAGAACCTGTCGGCTGACCGTCACCTCCTCCGGCACGTCCAGCCCGGCAAAGGGCGAAGTCTCCGGGAATGGCGCGAGCCGCTGCGGCACCTCCCAGCTGAGCGCGCCGCCCAGGGCACGGCTGGCGGCGCGCAGGCCGACCGGCAGCCAGTCATCCGGATCGTCGGCCAGGCCAGGGCTGGCGAAGCGCAGCAATACACCGCCGGCCTCCAGCCAATCCGCCAGGGTGTCAGCGGTGGCTTCGTCCGGCTGCAGGCGCTCTCGCGTGACCAGCACGTTCGGCCGCTCCTCCAGCAGTGCGGCGAGCGGTCCCTGCCGGAACGCGGCAAGGCCTGTGAACGCAGCGCGCAGATAATGGTCCGGGTCAAGCAAGGGATGGCCGGCGCGCTCGTCACCCGCCAGCGCGATCCCCACCAGCCGCCGCTGCCAACGGTCGTCCAGCAGCACCGTACCGCCGGCCCCCGCACTGCCCGCCAGTTGCAGCCGTTGCGCCTGATTCAACAGTTCGCGCGGCAATGTCCAATCGGCCGTGGCCTGAGTCGCTTCCGCGGCAAAGGTCAGATCCGCACTGGCGAGCAAACGCCCGTCATCGGCCACCGCCTGCACGGCCAAGGTGAGCGGTGCGCCGGCGCCGGCGCGGATTGCGGCGAGCGTGAGGCCGGTTGCCGTGGTTTTCGGCTCTTGCAACACTACAGCGGGTGCAGATGACGCCATTACCACCAGCCGGCCGAGCCGTTGCAGGCGTTGGGCCAGGGCCTCCCGTCCCGGGCTTTCCAGGCCATCGGAAAGCCAAACAGCCTCGCCCGGCCCTTCCAGGCTGGCGGTGACCGGCAGCAGCGCCTCCCGGTCGCTCGGCCAGGGCCGCGGTTCGAGGGCACCGGCGGAGGCGCGCCAGGCCGCAGCGGGACGGAAAGATACCGGCTCCCGCACATCGGCCTGGCGGGCGGTGGGCAGAATCGCGACAGGGCGCTCCATCCGGTCAGCCCCGTCCAGCAGGTTGGCGAGCGTGCGCTCGCGCTCCGGCCAACCGGCAGCCGACTGCCAGCCGTTGTCGACGACGATCAGCAAAGGCCCCTTGCCCTGCAACAACGTTTGTGGCGCAAAAACCGGCTGTGCCAGGGCGAATACGACGAGGGCCGCCAGCAAAAGCCGCAGCGCCAAAAGCCACCAGGGCATGCGCGCCGAACTGTCCTCCCGCGCGACCAAACCGGCGAGGAGCGCGATGGCCGGAAAGCGTTGCAACCGCGGCGGCGGCGGGATCAGGCGCAGCAGCCACCAAAGCCCGGGCAGCAGCAGCAATGCCAACAACACCCAGGGCTGGGCAAAGCCGATCAGGCCCAGGTCAAGCATGCGCCACCCGCCGGTCCAGGCTCAGCGCCTGATGCAGGGAAAGAAGCAGCGGCAGCGGCGCCTCGTCCGTCGCGTGCCGTCGGAACCGCCAGCCGCGGCGTTCGCAAATCGCGGCAAGGCCGTCGGTATGGGCTGCGAACCGCTCCCGATAGGCCAGGGCCAGATCCTCCGCCCGGCGCAGCAATTGTGGCGCTTCCCCTTCCAGTCCTTCGATGCGCAGGCGGCCGTGATAGGGAAAGCGCACTTCGCCGGGATCGACAACCTGCACCAGATGCCCGCGAACGCCTGGGGCGGAGAGGCCGGCGATGCGGCGGTCCCAGTCGGCGAGCGGCGCGAATGTATCGCCGAACGCCAACACATTGGAAAACCGCGGCAATCCGGCAGCAGGCGGCAGGCTTCCATCTGCCGCCGGGCCGGCCAGATGTTCCAGAAACCGGTCGAGCGCGTGCTGGCCGGCACCGGCCGCCACCGCACCGGCAGGTGTCAACATGCCAATGCGCTCGCCCGAGCGGGCCAGCAGCGCTGCAGCAGCGATGGCCAGGATCGTGGCCCGCTCGATCTTTGATGGAAATTCGGGATGGCTGCGGAAATTCATGGATGGCGAACGGTCGAGCCAAAACCAGAAACTCTCCGCCGCCTCCCACTCGCGTTCCCGCACATACAGGCGGTCGCCACGTGCGGAGCGGCGCCAGTCGATGCGGCGCAGCGGATCGCCGGCACGGTAGGGACGGAACTGCCAGAAGCTGTCGCCCTGGCCGGCACGGCGGCGGCCATGCGTTCCCATTGCCACCGTCGCGGCAACACGCAGGGCCTGCGTGCGCAGATCCGGCAAACGGGCGACCCAAGCTTCGGCCTCGCGGCGGTACGGTGCGGATGGAGCGGTTGCGGGCACGGCGCGGCTCAGGCGATCTGGCGGACCAGTTCGGCGATCACATTATCCGCATTCACGCCGTCGGCACGGGCAGTGTAATTCAGGCCGATGCGATGACGCAGCGCGGGCGCAGCCAGCGCAACAACGTCGTCCATCGACGGCGCATAACGCCCTTGCATCAGCGCCCTGGCCCGAATCGCGAGCATCAGCGCCTGGGCGGCCCGCGGGCCGGGCCCCCAGTCCAGATGCCGGGTGGCACTTTCCAACGCCTCACCGCCGCCAGGCCGGCCAGCGCGGACCAATTGGAGAATGCCCTCCAAAACCTGTTCGCCCACCGGCAATTGCCGCACCAAATGCTGTGCGGCCAGCAAGTCCGACGGGGTCATGGATGCCGCAGCTTCGCCCTCATCCACACCGGTGGTCATGGTCAGGATTTTCGCCTCGGTCGCGTGGTCCGGGTAGGGCACGCGGATGTCGAACAGAAAACGGTCGAGTTGAGCTTCCGGCAGGGGATAGGTGCCTTCCTGCTCGATGGGATTCTGCGTTGCCAGCACCGTGAAGGGGCTGGGCAGCGGCCGGTCCTCGCCCGCGATGGCCACCCGCCGCTCCTGCATCGCCTGGAGCAAGGCGGACTGGGTGCGCGGGCTGGCGCGGTTGATTTCGTCCGCCATCAGCAACTGGGTAAAGATCGGCCCTTCGATAAACCGGAAATGGCGGCTGCCATCGTCCGCGGTCTCCAGAACCTCCGAACCCAGAATATCGTCCGGCATCAGGTCTGGCGTGAACTGGATGCGTTTGGTTTGCAGGCCGAAAACCGTTCCGAGTGTCTCCACCAGCCGGGTCTTGCCCAGGCCGGGCACGCCGACCACCAGTGCATGACCGCCGGCGAGCATCGCGATCAACGCTTGGTCGATCACATCCGCCTGGCCAAAAAACACCCGGCCGATCGATTCCCGCACCGCCACCAGCCTGCCGCCAAGCGCATCCACTGCGTCAACAAGGTTGGGGGCCGCGGCCGGACTCTCTGCAATGTCGTTCATAGCGCGTTCGGCTCCGCTCCAGGCAACAGGGTTACAGTATGCCGCGAACCCGGCCCGCTGGCGAGGGGGCCAGCGCCAAACCTGCCGGAAAGGTGACCGGTCAGCCTTGCATGGCCCGGCACGGCGGCGCTATGGCTTCACGCCATGCGGCACGGCCCCTATATAGGAAACGTTGGTTCCGCGCACAGGAGGACGTTGGCGTTGAGCAATCCCACTCCCGACCTATCGATCCTGACGGACGGCAAGGCTGGCAATCCGAACCGCGAGCCGAATGGTGCCGAACCGCCCACAGATTTCGGCATCCGCATCGCCAAGGACGGCACTTGGTATCACAATGGCCTGCCGTTCCGGCGGATGGCGCTGGTCAAACTCTTTTCCACCGTGCTGAAGCGGGCCGAAAACGGCGACTATCTGCTGGTAACGCCGGTTGAGCGCGGCACGGTCGAGGTCGAGGACGCTCCTTTTGTCGCGGTCGAGATGCTGGCGGAAGGCGAAGGACGCGGGCAAACGCTGAAATTCCGCACCAATCTGGACGAATGGGTGACCGCCGATGCCGACCATCCGATCTGGCTGGTGATCGGCGACGATCACGCCGAGCCCCGACCCTATGTCATGGTCCGCCCTGGCCTGGAGGCGTTGATCGTGAGATCGGTGTTCTATGATCTGGTCGAACTGGCCGAAGAAAAGCCGGACAGCAGCCTGGCGGTATGGTCTGGTGGCACACTGCATCATCTCGGGCAGGGCGAGGCGTGACCAGGGAGGAAATACTCGAACGGCTGGCCGCCGGCGGCCTCCCGGTGGGGCCGGAGGCGACACGGGCGGCAAAACGCGGCGAACGTAGCGATTTCGACCTGCACCCGCACGGCCGGCCAGGCTATGTCGGCGAGCGGCGCCTGAAGCCGGCTGGCGTGCTGGTCGGCATCGTCAACCGCGAGCGCGAGCCGACAATTTTGCTGACCCAACGCACGGCGCATCTGAAAAAGCACGCCGGCCAAATCAGCTTTCCCGGCGGCGGCTGGGAGGAGCATGACCCGCACCTGGAAGCGACCGCATTGCGGGAAACGGAGGAGGAGATCGGCCTTCACCCGCGCCATATCGAGGTGCTGGGACAGCTCTCGCTTTACGAGACATCCACTGCCTATGGCGTCACGCCCATCGTCGCCTGGGTGGAGCCGCCATTCGAATTGACCGCCGATCCGTTTGAAGTGGCGGAGGTGTTCGAGGTGCCGCTAGGTTGGATTTTGGACCGGCGCAATCACCAACAGGAAAGCCGGGTGCGCGACGGGCGCCGCCGCCACTATTACGTGCTGCCCTATGAAGGCCGGTTCATCTGGGGCGCCACGGCCGGGATGCTGGTCAATCTGGTCGACATACTTACCGGCAAGGAAGGCTGATCCGCCATGTTGCGCAGCGTTGTGATGACCCTGCTGCCCCTGCTGCTGCCGCTGGCGGTTTATTTCGCCTGGCGTGTGGTCTATGGCAATGACCGCATGCCGGAATGGGCGCGGGAGGTGCCATGGGTGCCGCTTCTGTCAATCGGGGTGGTGCTCGCAGCACTCACTCTGGGCGTCTGGCGGTTCAACAGCGGCGCGCCGCCCGGCAGTCAATATGTGCCGCCGCATTACGAGGACGGCATCCTGATCCCGGGACATTTCAATTGATGGCGAATGCGCCGATTCTGGCGGATTTGCCCGTCCGCGCCCTCAGCCACATCCCCTGGATGGACATTCCGGGCGTGCGGGCAGTGGTCTGGGCGCTGGGGCGCGAGAATGTGCGGTTCGTCGGCGGCTGCGTGCGCGACTTTCTGCTGGACCAGCCGAATCTCGATGTGGATATAGCGACACCGCTGCCCCCGGACGAGACCTCAGCGCGCCTGCGAGCCGCAAAGGTGCGCGTCAAACCCATTGGCATCGAACACGGCACCGTGGTCGCGCTGACCAGCACGGGTCAGTTCGAAATCACGACGTTACGCCGGGACGTGGAGACGGACGGACGCCGCGCCACCGTCGCCTTTACCACCGACTGGGTGGAAGATGCCCTGCGCCGCGACTTCACCATCAACGCCTTCTCGGTCGATCCGGACGGGAATCTGTATGACCCCTGCGGCGGCCTCAGCGATCTGGAGTCCGGTATTGTCCGCTTCATCGGCGACCCGGACGAACGCATCCGCGAGGACGTTCTGCGCCTGCTTCGCTTCTTCCGGTTTTCCGCCTGGTACGGCCGGGGACGATTGCACCCGGCCAGTCTTGCCGCGGCTGCCCGCGCCGCCGACCGGCTCGACATCCTGTCCGGCGAGCGGCTTTCAACCGAACTGCACCGGCTGCTGACCGCGTCGGACCCAGTACCGGCGGTGGAGGCAATGGCAGCGAACGACATTCTCCGCAGCCTGACCCCGCTCACCATGCGCCCCAGACCGTTAGCGGCCTTCGTGGCGCTGGAGGGCTCACGCGGTTTGTCAGCCTGCCCGGTTGCAAGGCTGGCGGCGATGCTGCCAGGATCGGCAGAACCCTATGCGGCGCTGGCAGAGAGGCTCCGCTTCAGCAAGGATCAGGCCCGGCGGCTGGCCGCACTGGCCCGGCCCTTACCCGCGCTGGGCCATGACGTAGGCGAGATACGCCGCCTGCTCTACAAAACCGGCGACCGCAAACTCTACCGCCTGCGCGCCCTGCTGGCCGCGGCGGAGGGAGACCCGGGCGATTTGGACCTGCGCCTGCAGGTGGCGGCGGGTTGGGCCTGGCCGAAACTTCCCGTCGGCGGCCTCGACTTGGTCGAACTCGGCGTCAAACCCGGCCCGCATATCGGCGAAATCCTGCGCCTGGTTGAGGACTGGTGGATACGCCACGATTTTCAGCCGGACCGCGCAGCCTGCCTTGCGGCGGTTCAAAAATCGCTGGACCGCAACGCCTGACTGTCGCTGCCATTTCGTGAAAAGGAGATACGGACCCGATGGCCACCCCGAAAGTCACCACTGCCGCCCTGTTGGCTACCAATGAAGCGTTCTATGACGCCTTCGACAGCGGCGACGCGGAGGGAATGGCCGCGTTGTGGGCGGAGGAGCATCCGGTTGCCTGCGTGCATCCGGGTGCAGCGCCCATCCACGGCCGGGACGAGGTGCTGGCCAGTTGGAAAGACATCCTGTCCGCATCCACCCGCCCGGCAATCCAATGCCTGCAACCGCAAGCCCTGCTGCTAGAAGGCGCAGGGCTGGTCGTCTGTATCGAGGCCCTGTCCGGCGGGCGGCTGATCGCCAGCAACATGTTCGCCTTGGAACAGGGGGTCTGGCGCATGGTGCACCATCACGCCGGCCCGATGAATGCCCCCATGCCGACGACGAGAGCCGGGCAACCGCTCCACTGACCCCCGATCGGGCCCACCGCTACCGCGAGAAAAAAGGGAGAACACCATCATGGTCCAATTCGCAGATGTTAACGGCACCCGCATTGCCTACCGGTTCGACGGGCCGGAAGGCGCGCCCGTCTTGACCATGAGTCATTCGCTGAGCGCGGACCACACCATGTGGAACCCGCAATTGCCGGTCTTGACCGACGCCTATCGCGTGCTGCTCTTCGACACCCGCGGCCATGGCGCCAGTGCGGCGCCAGCCGGCGAGTACACACTGGACGAACTGGCGGATGACGTGATCGGCCTGTGGGATGCGCTCGGCATCGACAAATCCCACTATTGCGGCCTGTCCATGGGCGGCATGATCGGCCAAACTCTGGGGCTGAAGGCGCCGGAACGCCTGCGGTCCCTGGTGCTGTGCGATACCGCCAGCGGTTATCCGCCGGAAGCACAGACCATGTGGGCCGAACGGATCAAGGCCGCCCGCGCCAATGGCCTGGAGGCAGGCATTGACGGCACGATCGACCGCTGGTTCTCGCCCGGTTTCGTAAAAAGCGCGCCGGATGTGATCGAAGGCGTGCGCAAGATGATCGCGGCAACGCCGGTGGATGGCTATTGCGGATGCGGTGCCGCCATCTCGCGGCTGAACCTGACCGGCCGCCTGGGCGAGATCAAGACGCCGACACTGGTCATCTGTGGCGAGGACGATCCCGGCACCCCGCTTGCCATGTCCGAGGAGATCCGCGACGGCATTCCCGGTGCGCAACTTGTCGTGCTGCCGGTTGCGCGCCATCTGTCGAACATGGAGGATGTGGGCGGCTTCAACGCCGCGCTGCGGTCGTTCCTCGACGCGAACTGATGCGGTTCGGTAAAAGGCCCGCGGGTCTGAAACGCCGCGGGCCTCACAATCGCCGCATATCGGCCGGCGAATCGTTGCAATAAATGACCATAGGCAAGCTCAGCCGCTGCGTCCGGATAACGGCCCGGCGGCACATAATGGCCAGGTCGGGCCAAACCGTGTTGGAACAGGAAGACTTATGGAAGGCTTCGATAGCGTAGCCCACATGCTGGAAACCTCGGATTTCGTGATCCGGGCCGTGTTGGCCATTCTGGTAATCCAGTCGGTCTATATCTGGTATGCGGTCATCAAGTTCGTTCTCGCAGTCCGCCGGGTCAACATCGAGAGTGAGGACCTGCAGAAAGCCGTTGCCGCTATGGATATTGGTGGCATCCGCGCGCAATTGCAGCGCTTCGCGCATCTGATGGTGCGCGCCAACGGCCAGCGCGCCCATCCCGGGGACGATTTGGAAGCCTCGCCGCATGCACTGGCGGAGGCGGCGGCTGCGAACTCCAGTCACAGCCTGTTCGACGAGGTCTGGGGCGAAGTCTATGACAATCTGACTCGCAACTGCCCCGGTCTTTCCACCATCGCCGCCACGGCGCCCTTCATCGGTCTGTTCGGCACGGTCTGGGGCATTTTGGTGGCATTCTCGTCGGTGCGCTCGGCCGAAGCAATCACATTCAGCGCCTTGGCTCCCGCCATCGGCGAGGCCCTGTTCGCCACCTTGGCCGGCCTGTTCGTCGCCATCCCTGCCGTGATCGCCAACAATTCGCTGGCCACCCGGGCCCAGCGCGTCGCCCGCCGCTTCACCCAGGCCTTCACAGGCTTGGTGACGGAGGTCGCGCGCCTCGGACGGCAGCCCGTGCATCCGGACTGGTAGAGGCTCCGCTATGGCCCGGCCTTCCCGCCACCGCAACCCGCATACCCTGGTCGCCACAATCAACATCACACCATTTGTCGATGTGCTGCTGGTGCTGCTGGCCCTGACCATCGTCTTCGCCTCAGATGTGCCCGGCGCCAAGAATGCAGACACAGATCAGATCGCCGGTGCACTGGGCGCGGAATTCGAGCAGAGCGAGACCTTCACCCTGGAACTGTCGGAAGACGGCACCATCATTCTGGCCGGCCAGGCGGTGGACCGGCCGAATCTCGGCCTCGCGCTGGCGCAGTTGCGCACCGACGCGCCGTCGGGCGTGGTCATCAACATCACCGCCCATAAAAATGTGAACTACACAACGCTGTTTTCGACCCTGCAGGTCGTTAACTCCTCACAGGTGGCAGGCGTGACCTTTGCGATCGTCGAGTGACCATGTCCAGCCTCACCGCCGACCATAACCAACGGGACGAACTTCCCTTACTGCTGGCGATCCTGCTGCATTTGGTCTTTGCCGGCGTCATCTACTGGTATGCCACCACCACACCGCCAGCGCCCAACATTATCCACCTGAAAGACCTGCCGCTTGCCATTGGCCAATTGACCCAGCCTCAGCAACCAGGGGCGGATACCGGCCCATCGCAGCGCATTGCAGAGGCAACACAGGTGCCGCCGGATACCGCGCCGCCTGCACCCCAGCAGCAGGCGTTGCCAAACGCCCCGCCGCTGACGGCGGCCCCGCGGCCTGCCGACACCGCCGGCAACACCCCCGCCGCAACGCCGGAGCCTGCGCGGCCTGCCGACGCCGCTCAGCCGCAGGCCAGGATTGCCAACCCGGCGGATACCGCAAGCGCGGCCGCCCCGCCTGCCCCGCCCGCCCTTCGCCTGATCGCGCCAGAACCGCGGGAAGCAGCGCCGCCCGATCCACCGGAAGCGCGCAAGCCCGCGGCCAGGGTCAGCACTACCCCGTCCGAAACGGCGGAAGCCGCACCGACGGAGCCACCGCCCGCGGCGGCCCGAATACCGGAGGCCACCGCCCCCGCCGAAACGGCGGAACCCGCCGCACCACCAGCCCAGGTGGCCGTTGCGGAGCCCCCGCAGCCAGCGGAGGCCTCGCCGGAAGCTCCTGCGGAAGTAGCACGCCCCCGGCAACCGCAAGCAGAGGCCCCAAGCCCAAACGCCGCGCCACGCACGGCGCTCACCCAGCCAGAGCGTTCGGCCCAGGACGCCAGCCCCGCACAACAACCGGCCGCGCCCGCAAGTACCGCCCCGCCGCCCACGGCCCTGGCAACGCCACCTGCGGCAAGGCCGGGAGAGCCGACGACACCGCCAACCGTCAGCCGCGATGCCCTTGCCCCATCAGCGCCGCCGCGCGAGGCCCCGCCGCCAACGCTCGCCAAGCCATCGGAAACCGCCACCACCCAGGCAGAGGTTCTGGATGCGCCAAGCGAGCCGCCGCAGCCACGCCTGCGCCCGCCGCAACCGCAAGCAGAAGCCCGAACTGCGCCGCCGGATGAACCGGCGGAACCTTCGCCAGCCCCCGGCGAGCCGACCAGGCCAGCCAACAGCGGCGATACGGCATCCGCCACGGGCAGCAGCACACCGGCCGACAGCCAGGCAAGCGCACTGGCCCAACTCGGCAAGCTTGGCAGCTACAGCCAGCAAGGTTCCTCGCTGGGCCGCGAGGGCGCGACCGGCAACGGCGTCGCCGGCGGCAGCCCAGACGGCGCCGAAGGCTCGCTCGAGTCCTTCGAGGCAAAAGGGTCCGTGATTGCGCAGCGCTGCCTGGAACGGGCTGGCTCCTTCCGGCCGACAGACCATTTCACCGGCGTTTTTGCGATGCGGCTGGACCGCGCCGCCCGCAGCGTTACCATTCAGGGCAGACCGAACCTGAGCGATGGCGTTGTGCCGCCAGCCACCCTTGGCAAGATCGAGTCGGGGCTGAGCAGGTGCCCGGAGTTCATGCAGCACCTGACCTCCCGTTCGGGCATGCGGGATTTCAATCTCAACATCACCACCACCGGCCTCGGCCGGCGGCGATAGGAGACCAGAGCCATGCAAGTTTTGATGCGCCTTCCCAGCCCGATCCGCCTGATCCTCTGCACCGCCTTGGCGTGGCTTTGCCTTTCCGGTCTGGCAGCCGCGCAGGTCACGTTTAACGTGGAAGGCCGCGGTCAGGGAACCACCCGGATCAACCTGACACTGAACGAAACGGCCGGCGTACAGCGTCAGGACCTCCTGGGGCTGGCCCGGTTCGTTCAGCGCGACCTGCATTCCAGTGGCTTTTTCACCCTGGCCATTCAACCGCCCGGCGCACAGCCGACACGGTCCGGCTGGCAACAGACGGATGCGGGCGGCTATGACGTAACCCTGGCGGTGGCGCCCGCTGGCGGCAGTGGCCGCACGGTGAGCCTGGAGGTTTTTGACCCCGGCGTCTCCCGCATCGTGCTGCGCCGGCAGTTCCAGGTATCGGACAACGATCCACCGCTGATCGGCCACACGGTCAGCGACTTGCTGTACCAGTTCTTCACAGGCCGCAGCGGCTATTTCGCCACCAAAATTGCCTATGTCCGCACCATCGCCAGCGGCGGCCGCAAGCGCTTCGAGATTGCCGCCTCCTATTTGGATGGCAGCGACCTGCAGGTGCTGGCCACCAGCAACGAGGAAATGACCTCGCCGCGCCTCTCTCCCAATGGCGACTTGCTCGTCTATGTCCGCATCAGCGAGAACCGGCCACGGCTGTTCTACAGCGACAGCCGCACCAACCGCAGCGGCCCGGTGTTCAATGACCGCGCCGTGCGGTTCAGCCCCGACATCGGGCCGGACGGTACATTGTTTTACAGTAAGGTAATTGAAGGCAATACGGACATTTACAGCGCCCGCATCGGCTCCCCGCGCGAGAACCGCCTGACCGCGGCACCGTCGATCGAGACCGAGGTGAATGTGAGCCCCGACGGCAACAAGCTGGCCTATATCACCGACGGCCCCGGCTATCTGCAGATGGTCGTTCACGACCTCGCCTCCGGCCAGCGCCGGCCGGTTGGCCTGCGCGGCCGGTTCGGTACGCCCGCCTGGTCGCCAGACGGCGAGAAATTGGCCTTTACCCGGCAGGCCGGCGGCGCATTCAGCATCGGCGTCGTGGAT
>JAWLBX010000019.1:0-67531 GCA_041687435.1 Alphaproteobacteria bacterium | reverse complement strand
GCCCTACAGTCCCGACTTCAACCCCATCGAACTTGCCTTTGCCAAAATCAAGGCGCTACTCAAAAAGGCCGCCGCCCGCACACTTCCCGCGCTATGGAATGCCATCCGCAACGCAATCGACGCCATCACCCCAAACGACGCTCGGAACTTCTTCATTGCATGCGGCTACGAGCCGGAATGAAACGAATCCGCTCTAGCCTGCAACCTTACCCATGATGCACCGGCCCGTTCGCGCCGAGGCGCACGCCCGGACGCAGATTGCGGTAAGGCAGTTCTGCCGGGTCCGCCGTCACCGGGCCGGGGGCGGTTGCGATCAGGATTTCGCCGCTGTCGAAGGTGAAGTCGGCACGGAAATGGACAGAGGATTTCAACACCAGAATCGCCGCTTCCTCCGGTTCGACCCCTACATGCCGGAACATCTCCTTGTCGGCGGCCTGTACCTTGCGGCTGGCGACGACAACGCGGATGTCGTGGCCGGCAAGGCGCAGCAAGGCCATTGGCCCCAAATCCATGTCGTTGCCGCCGTAGAAGCCGCCGGTGCAGTGGAAGCGCCCGCTGCCCAGCCGCTCCACCTCCGCACGGAGCGTGATGGCCTCGTCACCCGGCCAGAAGCCGCCGAAGTTCGCGGCGATCTCCCGCCCTGTGCCCGCCACATGTGCCTGCGCTGCCAGGTCTGGGTTGATGTATAAGCCCAGCACGGCGTTCTGCGCCTGCTCCGCCACCAGTGCAGCCAGCATGCCTGCCGTGTTGCCGTCACCGCCGCCACCGGGGTTGTCCTGGGTGTCGGCGATCACCACGGGCCGAATGCCCCGCTCCAGCAGGGTTTTGGCCTCGGCGATTGCGCCGGACGGGGTGAAGTAGCCGCCGTCGAATTCCTGTTCCTGTCCGGATATGGCGCTTGCCGCTGTCTCCGCCGCTGCCTCCGCCGTTTCCGGCGTATCGGCATAGGCGAGAACCGCGGGGCCGCAGGCGGCAATGTCCGCGGGCGGAAAGCCTGGGGTGAACGACAGGCTCCAGACCGGCCCCGTCTCGCCCGCTGCCATCGCCGCATAGACCGAGCGCGCCGGCTCGATCAGCGAGCACTGCCAGTTGATCGAAATCAGAAAATCCAGCTTGCGCCATGCCTTGGCCGGCCGGCCTTCCGCCAGAATGCGGGCCATCAGGGCCGCGCAACGTTCGCCCGTTTCCGCCATGTCCACATGCGGATAGGTGCGGTAGCCGACCAGCAGGTCGCTATGCTCCATCATCGCGTCGGTCACATTGGCATGCAGGTCCAGGCTGGCGACAATGGGAACCTCCGGCCCGACAATGGCGCGCACTCGCCGCAGCAGTTCGCCCTCGCCATCGTCGAGGTGTTCGCAAACCATGGCACCGTGCAGGTCCAGGAACACCGCATCAACCAGGCCGAGGGCGGCGAGGTCATCAGTCATCCTGCCAACGATGGACTCGTAGGCCGCTTCCTCCACATGGGCGGAGGGGCTGGCATTGGCCCAAACGGTGGGCTGCAATTCCCAGTCGGGGGGGGCTGCCGCGGCAAAGCCCGAAAGCGGAATGTTTTTCCCGCAAAGTGCCTGCAGCATGCCGCGGCCCCGTTGCAGCCCGGGCCAGCCGTCCGTCCGTTCAAAATGCTCAAGCGACGCCCGTGTTTGCGCGAAGGTGTTGGTTTCATGGTGAAACCCGCCGACAGCGATGCGCGGCATGAGTTGCTCCCTAAGTCTAGTACTTTTGTCGTAAGGAAGCAGGATCGAACCGGATAGGCAAGTGCGCTTATCGCATCCCGGATAACAATGACATGCCTGACAAGCCGTGTTTGTGCGGAGGCGTTTGCAGGGTTGAGATGTTGGGGCTGCGATGGAGGTTTTTTGGGTATTCTTACCCCGCCATTGATTCCCGGTTGAACCTGCTGTGATCGGCAGTGTGCGCTTCTGCCGATCAGGCGGCGGCCAGAAGCGGGTGGCGCTGCGGGGCGGCATCCTTGCCTGTGCCATGCCAGACGATCCGGCCGCGATCCAAAATAGCGACGTGGTCGAAGCGCTCGCCCAAATCCTGCACATCGGCCGTGACGATCAGCGCTGTCGCGCCGCGCGATCGAACCAAGTGTCGGATCAGTTGTTCCATGCTGGCGGCGAGCACGGGGTCAAGGCCAGCCGTGGGATCATCCAACAGTAGCAATTCGGGATTACCCGCGAGGGCGCGGGCCAGCGCTGCGCGTTTCCGCATGCCGCCAGACAATGCAACCGGCGGCGCTTCCCCCGCCCGTTGATCCAACCCGACTTGCGCCAGCAGGTGGAAGGCCTCCGCCCGCGCTTGTTTGGCGGGTGCGCCCCGGCGGCTCAAGGGGAAGGCGACGTTCTGCCAGACGCTCATGCTGTCGAAAAGCGCATTGCGCTGGAACAGCACACCGATGCGCGGCCGCAGCGGGCCCCAGCGGCGAACATCGGTTTCGCCCAAGGCATCGACGCGGCCCGAATCGGGGCGCAACAGGCCGGCGGCAGATTTCAGCAGCACGGTCTTGCCGCCGCCGGAAGGGCCGACCAGCGCTGTGGTCGCGCCCGTGGGAACGGTCAGATCGACGCCCTTGAGGACGTGGTTTGTGCCGAAGCTCTTGTGAAGGCCGTGCAGAGTGAGTGATGCGGTCATGCCGGTGCGCTCTGTGATAGTGTGAAACTCCATATTTCCAGCGCGAATTTCGGGCAGGCGACGGTGTAGCGTGCGCTTTTGGGAAACGGGCAGATGCTGGGGAACAGCAATTTGCGCACGTGACAACCTGGAACTTCGCTCATGATGCTCATTCGCTTAACAACGGCGCAGCGGTGGCCGAAACTCCGTGATTACCGTTTGCCGTGAGAGCCGGCACCATCGCATTCGACCGAATGGCACTATAGGCAGGCATGCGTCATGCGCCCATGAAATAGTTGGTCACAGCCAATGTTCCGGACGATTGGAACGGATGATGAAGATGCTCCTATTGTGTGCGAATGGCTGCGGCGGGAAACTGCGGAAGCCGGTTCGGATACCGCATGCAGCCTTCGGCTCGACCCCGCTGCACCGCGAGCGGTAGGTTCGCCCGGCCCAAGCGAAGAGTACCTCGAACATGTTTTACGAAATTCTTCCCTATGCCGAAGCATTGGTCGGCGCGGGTTGTGTCGTGCTGGCTATCGTCGTGTTTCTGCCGATGAAGCGCCATTTCTCGGCCCTCCCGGTTCCGAAAGGCGGCTCTACGTCTATCACGACGGAGTTGACGGTGATCGGGTGGATCGCCCTGCTGCTGATCGGTGTGATGCTGGTCATCACGTCGGTGATGTAGAGGCCTGCGGGCCGCACTGAACAGGCGGCGGGGGCTCTTCGCGGACCCCCGCCGGCAATCAGGCCGCAAGCGATTCCGCTTGCGGTGGTGCGAGGCGCCTTACCCCAACGTTTGGCGCCCCGCACCGCCCCCTAACAAAATCCAGATAAGCCTTTGCCCGGTCGGGCCATAGTGACCGCTGTCACAACTCGCTCTTTCCGTGTTGCACTTCTATTTATCCGATGCTTTTGGTTGCTGGAGGGACCGCTGGCCACTGGCGGCAATTTCCGTTATTGAAGGCGGATCGATGCCAATTGAGGTTCCGTTCCATGCGCCGCAACCATCCGGAACCCGGCGAACTCGATCATGTCGATTGCTGGGTGTTCGATCTTGATAATACCCTCTATTGCTCCCGCAAATACGACCTGTTCCCCGCGATGGGGGAGAAAATGGCGCTTTATATCGAGCAGACGCTGCGTGTTTCGCGCGACGAAGCCCAGCGGTTGCGGGCGCAATGGAGCGCCGATCACGGCACCACCCTGCGCGGCCTGATGATGGAGCGGGGCATGAAACCGGACGAATTCCTGGAATTTGTCCATGATCTCGACCTCGACCAGATCCAGCCTGAACCATCCCTGGACAGGGCGATCGCGTCTCTGCCGGGGCGCAAGGTGGTGTTCACCAACGCAACGGTGAAATACGCCATCGATGTGATGGATCGGCTGGGTGTCAGCCATCATTTCGACGTGGTGTTTGACGTTGCCGCTGCCGACTACATTCCCAAGCCGCAGATGCCGGCCTATGACCATTTTCTGAGGGCAACGGGCGTCAGGCCGGAACGGTCGATCTTCTTTGAGGATATGGCTCGCAACCTGGCGCCTGCTGCGCAGATTGGCATGACCACGGTTTGGGTGGAAAACGAACGCGCCAATGCCGGCCCTACACCGGCCTGCGATCATATACACTATATCGCAGATGATCTCACCCGCTGGCTCGAAGCGGCAGGGAACGTACGATAGGCACCAGGTCAGCCCGAGAGGGCGAAAGGAAAGCCGGCTAAGGCCCCTGCACATCCCGATCAGGGCGGGCAGGGGCCTTGGTCCTGGTATCGCGGTGGCTACCGCCCGGGGGCGGAGCGGCGCCTTTCCGCCATACCATCGCGTTAGAAGCTGGCGCTGACCGTGAACACGGCCGTGGGGTCGCCGATCGAACCGCCCAGATCGTTGTCGATATACTGCAACTTCAGCTCGATGAATTTGTAACTGGTGGCAATGCCGGCCGACCAATCCTGGTAGTCGCGCGTGCCGAACGCCGCCTCGTCATCGATGATGTTGTAGCCATAGGTTGCGGAAAAGGTGAGCGGCAGGGGCAGGCCCAGTTCCGGTGTGTACTCGGCAGAGGCATTTGGGTAGTGGAAATCACCACTGGAACCGAAGTAGTCCGGCGAGTAATTGTAGCCGACGCCCAAAGTCACCGCCTCGATCGGGCTGTAACTCAGCGCAATCATACCCTCGACATAATCGTAATTCAGGCCGGAAGAGGCACCCGGATATGTGTAGTAGATCAGGCCAACATCGATGCCGATGCCCTCATACTCGGCAGTGACACCGCCATAATAGTCGATCTCGACTTGGGCCTGATCGCCATCCTGAAAATCGACATTGGACGCCCAGATTCCGGCATAGAGGCCGAACATTTCTGTCAGGCCGATGCTGTAGTCGAAACCGCCCTGAATTGCCGGGTTCTCATCGCTCTGGGTGATGCCGCGGAAGCGGTAATCAGTGGTCAGTGCGACGTTCGCGGAAAGCTCGCCCGGGATCTCTGGCCAATCGTCCGCCGCGGCGGCATTCTGCCCCGTTACAGCGATTGGCAGCGCGATAATGGCAGCCAGCGCCGAAGTGCCCATAAAACGAGCAATTGGTGTAATTTTGACCATAGTTTGCATACCTTTCAAGCAAAACACAACCTCATTACTTGAGGATATATATTATATATTTGAAAAATCAAAATTTTATTATGATATTTTTGACGCATATGTGAATTTTATGAGTTGGGTGTGAATGGTTTAGGATTGAACGGTTCAAGCCAGCCATGCGCTGCTGCATCCCGTTGACAGGGTGAGGCCGCTCCGCCAAGGTCCGTCGCAACACCGTGTAAACCCCATTTCGACAGAGGATTCCGCTGCCATGGCTGGCTCGTTCGCCGATCTCGCTCAAACCATTGACCAGGCGTGGGAAGACCGCGCCGATATCTCTGCCAAGACCCAGGGCCCGGTGCGGGAGGCGGTGAACGAGGCGCTGAATGCGATGGATAGCGGCAAGGTCCGCGTCGCGGAGAAGATCGGCGGCGAGTGGGAAGTGCGGCAGTGGTGCAAGAAAGCGGTGCTTTTGTCGTTCCGCCTGAACGATTCCGCGCCGATTCCGGGTGGTCCCGGCAATGCCGCATGGTTCGACAAGGTTCCGAGCAAGTTCGACAACTGGGGCCAGGCAGAATTCGCCGCCGCCGGTTTCCGCGCGGTGCCCGGCGCCGTCGTGCGCCATTCCGCCTTCATTGCCAAGGGTGCGGTGCTGATGCCGTCCTTCGTCAATGTCGGCGCCTATGTCGGCGAAAACACGATGGTAGATACCTGGGCGACCGTCGGCTCCTGTGCCCAGATCGGCGCCAACTGCCACCTTTCTGGCGGTGTAGGCATCGGCGGCGTGCTGGAGCCGTTGCAGGCGGAACCGGTGATTATCGAGGACAACTGCTTCGTCGGCGCCCGTTCCGAAGTGGCCGAGGGCGTGATCATTCGCGAGGGCGCCGTGCTCTCCATGGGGGTGTTCATCGGCGCTTCCACCAAGGTGCTGGACCGTCAGACCGGTGAGATGCATATCGGTACGGTACCGCCCTATGCTGTAGTCGTGCCGGGCACGCTGCCGGGCGGGCCCGACAGGCCAAGCCTCTACTGTGCCGTGATCGTCAAGACCGTGGACGAGCAGACCCGCGCGAAAACCTCGATCAACGACCTGCTGCGCGATTAAGGCGGGAGGCCCGTTCGCATGGCCTATCCAACCGATCCGGTGACGCTGCTGCAGGCGCTGATCCGCTGCCCGAGCGTCACCCCCGTCGATAAGGGGGCGCTCGGCGTGCTGGAAGAGGCGCTAAAGCCGATGGGTTTCGCCTGTGAGCGCATGCCGTTCACGACGCCGGGCACGCCGGATGTGGATAACCTCTATGCCCGGCTTGGAACTGACGGCGCGCCGCTTTGCTTTGCTGGCCATACGGATGTGGTGCCGCCGGGCAATTCGGACGACTGGAGCCATCCGCCCTTCGCCGCGGATATCGTCGGCGAAGTGATGATCGGGCGCGGGGCGGTGGATATGAAAGGCGCGATTGCCGCCTTTGTCGCCGCGGTCGGGCGCTATCTGGATGAGAAGGGGCCGCCGAAAAATGGCTCCATCGCCTTCCTCATCACCGGCGACGAGGAAGGGCCGGCGCACAACGGTACCAAGCGGATGCTGGCCAAGCTGGCGGATCGCGGCGAGGCGTTGGGCGCCTGCATTGTCGGAGAGCCGACAAACCCCAACCATCTCGGCGAGATGTTGAAGATCGGCCGCCGCGGCTCGCTCTCCGGCATTCTGCGGGTGGAAGGGGTGCAGGGGCATGTCGCGTACCCGGCGCAGGCGCGCAATCCGGTTCACCCGCTGGTGCGCATGTTGAACGAGATCATCGCGGAGCCGCTGGACGAAGGCTCCGACCATTTTCAGCCTACCTCGCTACAGTTGACCAGTGTCGATGTCGGCAATCCGACCACCAACCTGATTCCGGCTGCGGCGAAAGCCAATTTCAATGTGCGGTTCAATGATTTGCACACATCGGCTGATGTGGAATCCTGGATTCACGAGCGACTTGACCGGGTTGGTTATCCTTACGATTTGCAGGTGGCCGTCAGCGGCGAGAGCTTCCTAACCCCGCCGGGCACGCTGTCGGACCTGATGGCAGCCGCGGCCAAGGCGGAGACCAATCGCGACCCGGATCTTTCCACCACCGGCGGCACGTCGGATGCACGGTTCATCAAAGACTACTGTCCGGTGATCGAGTTCGGTTTGATCAGCGCGTGGGCACACAAGGTTGATGAACAAGTCAGACTCGATGAATTGGAAGCGTTGACAAGGGTATACCGGCGATTTCTCGATACTTGGTTTAAATAGAATTAGGAGAATTCGGCGTGGCGGCAGCGACAATCCAGGATCATCTCTCTGTCGCGTTCCGCCTCGCGAAGCGGGAGCCCGACGCAATCAAGGAGATTGCGAACACCCAGGCCGCATTCTGGTATAGTTTTCAGGCGGCGCTGATTTCGTTGCCGCTCATGCTGGTGACGATTTTTTTCGGCGCCGAATCATCGCCCGGCATGCTCGGCCTGCTGGCGGAAGTCGCGCTGTTCGTAGTTGGCTGGTTGTTGTTCCCGGTCGTGATGTTGGAGGTCGTCCCTCTCATCGACCGTACCCAGGAATATTGCCGCTACATTGCGGCATCGAACTGGTGCAGCGTCCTGGAGGACGGGGCGTTGACCGCTATTGTAGTACTGCAGGCCATTAATGTTATCCCGGATGCCATTGGCGGGATTGTCTTTTTTGCCTGTGTCGTGTGGGTCTTTTCCTACCAGTTTTTCGTTGCGCGCCATGGGCTTAAGGTTGAGGCGGGGACCGCGGCCATGATTATCGGCCTGCGATTGTTATTATCGCTGGTTCTGTTCGCGGTTCAGAGCATCATCGGGGGGTAGCAGGGCTTCCGGCGGATAGAGCACTTGCAGGAAGCACAATCCCGTTGGCGGGGCGGTTGGCCCGGCAGCTTCGCGGTTGCGGGCGGCGAGTGCAGTTGCCAAACCCTCCGGCGTCCATTTGCCGTCTCCGACCAATTTGAGCGTGCCCGTGAAAATCCGGATTTGGTTGTGCAGAAAGCTGCGCGCCGCCGCCTCGATCCAGATTTCCTCGCCATGGCGGGTGACATCCAGCCGGTCCAGCGTTTTGACCGGTGATTTTGCCTGACATTGTGACGCCCGGAAGCTGGTGAAATCGTGCCGACCGACCAACCGTTGGGCGGCCGCGTGCATAGCCTCCGCATCCAGCGGAGTGCCGACATGCCAGACCAAACCGCGCTCCATCGCCGGCGGCGCCCGCCGGTTCAAAATGCGGTAGCGATAGGCCCGGCCGATGGCGCTGCGGCGTGCATCGAAGTCCGGGCGGGCGAGGGCGCAGTCAATAACGGAAATCAGGGCCGGGCGGACCAGGTGATTGATCGCGTTTTGCACGATCCACGCCGGGCGGCTCTGGTGCAAATCGATGTGAATGACTTGGCCGGCGGCATGCACACCGGAGTCCGTGCGGCCGGCACAATGGACCGTGACCGGCCCGCCGTCGAGTTTGGCAAAAGCCGCTTCCAAATGGCCCTGCACTGTTTCCACGCCATCCTGACGCTGAAAGCCGGCGAAGGCGCCGCCGTGGTATTCGATGGTAAGGCGGTAGCGGGGCATGAAATGGCGTCAGCCCGGCAGGTCCAGAATGGTCCCCGCCGGCAGTTCATACCCGCGCAGCAGATCGGCGGGGGCCATCGGAGCCTTGCCGGGCCGCTGAATACGGACAGGCCGAAGGCCGCCGGTACCGCAGGCGATGGTCAGCCGGTCGTCCAGAACCATGCCGGGGCTTCCACTGGCATTCGGAATCACCTCGGCAGCGGAGACTTTGAGCACCGTATCGCGATGGAAAAACCAGGCACCAGGCCAGGGGGTTAAAGCGCGAACTTGACGTTCCAGTTCAGATGCGGCGCGGCGCCAGTCAAGGCGGCCATCCTCCCGGCTCAGCTTTGCCGCGTAGGTGACGCCATCCGAAGGCTGCGGCGTGGCGGTCAGCGTGCCGGCTTCCAGCCGCGCCATCGCCTCTACGATCAGCCGCGAGCCAAGCGCGGCCAATGCATCGTGCAGGCTGGTTGCCGTGGTCTCTGCCGTGATCGGCGTGGCCTCCCAGAGCAGCATATCGCCGGTGTCGAGCCCCTCGTCCATCTGCATGACTGTGACGCCGCTTTGGCTGTCTCCCGCCAGGATGGCGTGCTGGATCGGCGCCGCGCCGCGCCAACGTGGCAGCAGAGAGGCGTGGATGTTGATGCAGCCGTGCCCGGGTGCTTCCAGCACCGGCTTCGGCAGAAGCAGGCCGTAGGCTGCCACCACAGCAACGTCCGCGTTGAGAGCGGAAAACGCCGCCTGGTCTTCCGGTGTGCGCAGGCGTTGGGGTGTCCGCACTTCAATGCCGCAGCTTTCCGCAAATGCATGGACAGGGCTCGGCCGCAGCTTATGGCCGCGCCCGGCCGGGCGTGGCGGCTGCGAGTAGACGCAGCAAACCTCATGCCCGGCTTCCAGGAGGGCGGCCAGCGGCCCGACGGCAAAGTCGGGCGTGCCCATGTAGACGATGCGCAATGCCATAGACTTTGCTTACGATGCCTTTTTCTGGGGCTGTTTTCCGTCCCGTCTCTCGGCCTGCTCGGCCAGAAGGGCGGGTTTCTGTTTGGCCAGCTTGCGCAGCACCAAGTCCCGTTTGATTCGGCTGAGGTAGTCGACGTGCAACACGCCGTCGAGATGGTCGATTTCGTGCTGAATGCAGCGCGCGAACAGGCCGTCGGCTTCGATCTCGTGTTCCGCCGCGTTTTCGTCCTGATAGGCGACCCGCACTTTGTCGGGCCGTTCCACGTCGACGTAAATTTCCGGAAGCGACAGGCAACCCTCGCTCATCAAAATCAACTCGTCAGAGGCCCAGGTGATTTCCGGATTGATCATGGAATAGGGCTGCGGCTCTTCGTCCTCACGCGCGACATCGACCACGATCACGCGCCGGTCGCTGCCGACCTGTGGCGCGGCAAGGCCGATTCCGGGGGCATCATACATGGTGTCCAGCATGTTCTGCAGCAGGCTGCGAATGGAATCGTCGATCTGCTCGACCGGCTTGCATGGCGTTTTCAGCCGCCGGTCGGGTGCGATGACGATAGGCAACAAAGACATTCCTCTGGGTTCCTTCAAGCGAATCTGTTGCTAGCTATGGTGGGAATCCCCTCGGGTCAAGGATGCAGACCATCGCGTGGCCTTCAATCGATCTGCTGCTGAGCGAAGCATGGCCCTGGCTGGCCGTTGCAGCGGCGCTACTTGTAGCCTTTCTGTCGGGCCGTATCGGCCGCCGTGGCGGCGGTCTGGATGCAGCGCTGGAGCAGCGCCTGCAAGCGCAGGAACGTGCGTTGACGCAGGTGCTCGCCCAGGCGTTCGACCGCGTGACGGAGCGGGCATCGGCTGGCGAGCGGCGCAGCGCTGCCGATGCCGCGGCTCTGCGTGAGCGGCTCGCCGGGCTGGCCCGCCAGCAGGATGGCGTCGGGCAGGCGCTCGGCGCGCTCCAGGGTGTGCTCGACAACAAACAGGCGCGCGGCGCGTTCGGTGAGGCACAGCTGGAGCGTTTGGTGGCCGACCTGCTGCCCGCATCCGCCTATCAGATGCAGGCCGTGGTCGGACCCTACCGCGCCGACTGCCTGATCGACATGCCGTCGCCGCCCGGCCCGGTTGCGGTGGATGCGAAATTTCCGCTGGAAGGCTATCAGGCATGGCGCGCGGCGGTGGGGGATGCGAAGGCGGCGGCTGTCGCGCAGCGGCGGTTTCAGCGGGACGTGGCGGCCCATGTGAATGCAATTGCCAGCAAATACATTCGCGTCGGCGAAACCGCAGACTTCGCCTTGATGTTCCTGCCCTCGGAGGCGGTGTTCGCCGCCGTCCACAGCGATTGCCGCGGTGTGGTGGAGGCAGCGCAGCGGGCGCGGGTGTTCATGGTCTCGCCCGGTACGCTCTGGCCGTTGCTGAACACGCTGGCGGCGGTGCTGCGCGATGTGCACTTTGCGGGCAATGCGGCGGCGTTGCAGGCGCAGGCGCGGCAACTGTCGGACGATGCAGTGGCGCTGGCCGACCTGGCAGCGAAGGCACAGCGCGACTGGTCGCGGCTCGGCGAGGATTTGCAGGCGGTCATGCGCCGCGCCGATGCCCTGGCCCTGGCCGGCAAGGCGTTTGCGGGCGGGGAAGGGGCGGCTGCCGCGAGCACTGCGAACGGGGGGCCCTCCCGGTCAGCTACAGATTGAGCTTTTCCCGGGCGACCCGCGGGATCATTAGCCGTTCGGTAATGAACCGCAAATCCGCGTATTCGCCCTCCCGCGCCCGGTCCCGACAGGCCAACAGGAGTTTTCCGGCCTGCGTTTCCCCCCAGAACCAGACAGAAACCTCGGCATGGCTTGCGGTCTGCCCTGGCTGGGCGGTCGCGGCCTCCTGATAGAAGGCGAGCAGGTCGTCGAGCATTCTCTTGAAGGCTTCGGCAGGAGGCACCCCTTCCAGCGTTGAGCCCGCCGGCGCCGTGCCCTCGGCCATAGCGGCGAAATGGTCGGCAATCGCCTCGATGGCAAGGCCTGATTGGATGGTGGTTGTCCGCCCACGCCGCTCCACAGCCAGCGCCTGCCAGGGCTTCAGGCCTGAGATTTCCCGCTTCAGGATCGCTGAGGGGCTTTCGTCAGCTGCTGGAGGTGGAAAGCTGACGGGGCAGAACATGCCGTCGTCCGCATCATCCTTGGCGCGATTCGGCGCGTCCTCGCTATGGTCCTCCAGGATCGGACCATCGGTGCGCTCCAACAGCGCTAGTGCGGCGCGAAGGACACGGGTTTGAAAGGCGGCGTCGTTGGGCACGCCCAACGGCCGGCCCAATTCATACGGCACCCAGAGCGCCCGCGGCGGGTGCATTTTCTCTGAATGCAGACGGATCAGGCTGATCGAGACGGTGGGCAGGCCGGCGGCTTCCAGGTAGTGACCGATCGCGCTCACGGCGCGAGTGCAGTTCGGTCAAACCGGGATCAGGACAACGGCATCAACCTGATCGGCCTTGAGCGGCCCTATCAGGCTTTCGACCGCGGGCTTCATTTCTGCCGGGTCGGTTGCACCCATAAACGAGTAGTGATAATCCGCGACAGAGCCGATCTCGTCTGAAGCCGCCATTTCCCGCAGCCGGTCGATGGGGAAGGCAATATTGATGTCTTCCTGAAAGCCGGTGCGGTCGTAATTGACCGAGATATGGCTCATGGTCAGGTCCGCAGCCGGCAGGGCGGCCGGGATCACGCGGTAGTCCGCATCGCCGGGGTTGAAGCCGCCCTCGCTCTTGCGGCCAAGGCCGGCGGTGGAGATGATGGCGACGCGGCGCTGTGATAGCGGTGGGCCGGCCACGCAGGCTGTTTCGCTCATATCCGGGCATGGCAGTTCTGCCAAATGCCGGGCAAATTCCGGCGGCAAATCTTCGAGACGGGCCACGGTTGACGGTCCTCCTCCGGTTCGCGCGGTGAATGGAGGCTCAAGCTAGAGCGTAAAGTCCGGTGATGCTAGTGTT
Organism: Alphaproteobacteria bacterium; assembly: GCA_041687435.1. GTDB lineage: Bacteria > Pseudomonadota > Alphaproteobacteria > Bin95 > Bin95 > JACKII01. The sequence goes on along the minus strand of JAWLBX010000019.1, from coordinate 54,820 downwards.
TCAGCGCTGCGATCGCATAGGTCCGGAAATGGTCGAGGTCCGGCGTGTCGGCATTCGGTGCCTTGGCCCTATCGTCCCAGCGGCGGAGCTGCAGGGCGGCTCTGGCATGCGGGCGTTCGATGAAAGCGCGCACTTCCGAGGTTTCGAACGGCCCGCCCTGGATGTCGAGTGTTTTGATCGAGGTGGGCGAGAGCGTCGCTTTATAGTCCGGGTCGACAGCGCAGAGATAGCGTTTCGCTGGCACGTGCAGCCGGATCGGTTCGGTCACTTCCGGGCCATAGAGGCGGGCAAGATGGTCGGCGCCCAGATCCTCGTGCCAGCGGTCCTTGCCACGAGTCAGGGCAGGCTCGAATTCGGAGTCGGTCAGGTGGCCGATGTCGTGGAACAGGGCGGCGGTGATGAGTGCGGAGGATGCGCCGGCAGCCTCTGCCAGCGCCGCGGCCTGCAGCGCGTGTTCCAGTTGGCTGACCGCTTCCTGGCCATATTGCTCGCCGCCGCGTGTGGCTAGCAGGGCCAAAATGGTATCGAGCTCTGCGGTTTTGGTCATAGGACACGGTTTCCTTGGCGCCAGACGGCGATGACCGCAGGGCCAGCTGGGGTGTTGCGCACATGCACGAGATCGGCGCGCTTGCCCGGTGCGATCTCGCCCCGGTCGGCGAGGCCGACGCGGGCGGCCGGATCGGCAGAAACGGTCCGGATCGCGTGCGGCAGGTCGATCCCGTCCACCACCTGCGCCATCAGGAAGGCGGCCGGCAGCAGGCTGGTTGGCACATAGTCGCTGGACAGGATGTCGACCAGGCCGCGGCTCGCGAGATCGCGGGCGGAGACATTGCCGGAATGGGAGCCGCCGCGGATGAGATTCGGTGCGCCCATCATCACACCCATTCCATACCGTTTGGAGGCTTCCGCAGCTTCAACCGTGGTCGGGAATTCGGCAACGACCACGCCATCGCGCACGGCTTCCTGCACATGGGCTGCGGTGGCATCGTCGTGGCTTGCCAGTGGAATGTTGCGGGCGTGGCAGGCATCGACCACCAGTTGCCGGTGCTTTTGCGCATAGAGCCGCTGTTCGGTGCAACGTGCCTCGACAAACTCCGCGAATTCCTGGTCGGAAAGGTTGTGCTTGGCCTGGTAGTAGGCGGCATACTTCTCCATCGAAACGAATTGGCGCTGGCCTGGCGTATGGTCCATCACGGATGCGAAGCGGACAATCGGCCGGTCGATGGTTTGCGCCAGCAAATCCGGCAGGGTGGGATAGCAGACCTCGCAGCGCAGATGCAGAAAGTGCTCCGCACGCAGCAGGCCGGCTGCGCCGGCCGCCTCGATCCCCTCCGCCATCGCGCCCAGGTTCTCCGTGCGGAAACTGACCGGCAGCACGTCGCCAAGAGCGATTGCGTCGAAAACGGTTGTAATGCCTGCGGCTGCGACCTGCGCATCGTGCGCCAGCACGGCAGGGCGCATTGGCCAGGCCGCATTCGGGCGCGGCGTGACATGCTTTTCCAGATTATCGGTATGCAATTCGACCAGGCCGGGCACAAGGTAATCACCATCCAGGTCGATGCCCGGCGATGCGGCGTTGCCATGATCAATGCTCTGGATCACACCATTTCGGATGTGAACATGACCGCGGGCGACCTCGGCCGGCAGCACCAATTGCGCGTTGTTTAGTAAGAGCTCGTTCATCAGTATTTATATTCGGATAGCTGGAGGGTTTTGCGGCGCTGGCTTCAGGCAAGCCCCGGTCACCCAAGAGTTGCAAGGTATCAGCGTTCTATGACCGGAGGATGACAGGCCGGAGAGGGCAGGGGCAATCAAGGCCGGTCGATGAGGCCGCGAAACGCTTCGGCGTCTTTGATTTGAAACACCTTGCCCTGCAGCTCCGCCAGCTCAAGTTCACGCCACAGCCGTAGCGTCTTGTTGATGCTCTCGCGGGTGGCGCCGGTGATCTCCCCCAATTCCCTTTGCGAGAGCGGCAGGGGGAAGCTGAGGGTGCCGTGATCGGCCGTTTGGCCTGCCTGCTCACCCAAGGCCAGCAGCACGCGGGCGAGACGGGATTCGAGACTGCGGAGCGCCAGATCCTCGACCTGGGCGGTGGTGCGCCGCAGGCGGTGGCAAAGCAGCCGCATCAATTCCAGGCAAAGATCGACACGCGATTTTAGAAAAGGCTCGAACTCCCGGCGGTAGAGCACCAGCAATTGCGTATCTTCGAGCGCGGTTGCGTCTGCCGTACGCTCGGACCGGTCGAGTAAGGCAATTTCGCCGAAGGATTGGCCGGGGCCGATCTCGTTCAGGATGATCTCCCGCCCCTCTGCCGAAACCGAGCTGATGCGCACGCGGCCGCCAACGACCAGCATCATCGAATCCGCCGGTTCGCCGCGTCCGAAAATCAGCGTGCCGCGGTCGACACGGCGGGTTCGGCAAACTTGGGCCAACGCATTGAGATCGCTTCCGTTCAGCGACTCGAAAAGCTCGCACTGCTGCAACAGGCGAGCGGTCTGACTCAAGGCCGGGGGGGAGCCTAGGGTCGCCATAGCTTCTTCTTCCATGCCTGTGCTGCTGGCTTGCCACAATGTTTGCGGAATCTCGCCAACAGCCTCTTATTGTTCTTAATTTCAGAGGCAGCATGCCGCTATCGAACCTCGCGTGCAAGTGCAGCGGTTACTGCGATCCTGGACCGGACTCTTTCGCTGGGCTTATACTTTGCAGCAAATGCGGCCAATGCCATCGGGAGGATGCAGCCATGAGTCCTGACAGCGGTTCGATGATCGCCCCTTCCGCCCCGCCGGCGGACGATGAAACCATCCCTGTTTTGGACGTTGGCCCCTATCTCCGGGGGGAGCCTGACGCGCTGGATGCTTTGGCCGGCGAATTGCGTGAAGCCTTGGAAAACATCGGCTTTTACTATTTGTCTGGCCACGATGTGCCGCTGTCCCTCATTCGGGATGTGTTTGCGGCCACCAAACGCTTTCATGCCCAGCCGCTGGACCGAAAGCTGGCCTTGCGGGCCAACGAGCACAATGTCGGCTATATGCCGGTGAACAGTTCGGTCAGCCGCGCCAGCCAGGTGGAGCAGGCGAAAAAGCCGAACTTGGTGGAGGCGTTCTTTCTGAAGCGCGACCTGCCGCCGGACCATCCGGATGTGATCGCCAACAAACGCTACCGCTGCGCCAATCAGTGGCCGGCGGAAGACGATGTGCCGGGATTCCGCGCAACAGCGGTTGCCTACATGAACGCGCTGGAAAACCTCTGCAAGCGAATGCTGCCGGTCTATGCCCGTGCGCTGGACCTGCCGGCGGACTGGTTCGACGAGCCGTTCGGCGAGCCGCAATATACGCTGCGGCTGTCGCACTATCCGCCCAGCGAGGCGGGGGAGGCGGACCAGTACGGTCTTGCGCCGCACACGGATTCCAGCTTCCTGACCATGCTGGCGCAGGCAGACCTGCCGGGCCTGTCCATCCGGACGCCCAAAGGCAACTGGATCGACGTGCCGGTGATCGAAGGCGCGTTCGTGGTGAATTCCGGCGATATGCTGCGACGCTGGACCAACCACCGGTTCCTGTCAACGCCGCACCGGGCAATCAACCGGAATCCGGGCGCGGACCGGTATGCCATTCCGTTTTTCTTCGACGCGCAAATCGACTATCCGATGGCCTGCATCCCGACATGCGCTGCGCCGGATAACCCGCCGAAATATGAACCAATCACGTACATGGATTACATGCTCTGGTTCACCCGGCGGAATTATGACCATGTGCGCGCGAAGGATGGGGCAGAGGCTGCCGATCCCGGCGTACCGAAAACGCAGTCCGGTCGGGGATAGGCTCGCATTATGCGGGTCTCATTGTGGTCAACCGTTACGAAATGCCGGCGAGCTGAGCCAAATAGCCTATTAGCGAGCCAAGGTAACGTAGGATAAAAAACGCAAAGGAGACGGCCCAGACGCCCATGATCGATAGCGGCGCGATCAGCGGCAGCAGTGCCACTTGGTCCCGTCCGGCGCGGGCCAGCAGGAACCACGCCGTGAAACAGGCGCCCGCGATGATCGGATAAAGGACCGTTACCTGCAGGAACAGCAGCACGATGGCCGGCTTTTCCACACCCTCCTGTGGCGCGGCGTACATGATCGACGCCAGCGCCGCCACCGGCCAGAATACAAAGGATTGGCCTACCGCCCGCACCGGCTCACGCAACGGGTGCGCAAGCTTGAAGCGGCCTTCCGGCTTGGGACGGCGGAAGAGGTTGAACATATTGGTCAAGGCAAGCTCGCTTCCCGCGGCGGGCGGGGCCAGGGAAAGCCGAAACCCGGTTGGGTTTATTTGTGGCGAAAGGTGATGCGGCCCTTGGTCAGATCGTAGGGCGTCATCTCCACCGCGACTTTGTCGCCGGGCATCACACGAATCCGGAACTTCCGCATTTTGCCGGCCAGCCGTGCAATGATCTCGTGATCGTTCTCAAGCTTTACCCGGAACATGGCGTTCGGGAGTTTTTCAACAACTTCGCCCTGAAACTCCAGCAGGTCTTCTTTAGACATCCAGTCACTCTCAATGGTATAGTCGAGCCTGAGGCCAGAGTGGCCCCAGTCGTCTCGTTAGGGCCTTTTACCCTGTTCCAACCTTAGAGGCCAGTTATTCGTGTGGGGCATCTGCAATGGCAGGCACTCTGCGACCACGCGCAACATTGCCGGACGGGGTGATCCTTGCAATCAAACCGCGAACGTGCGGGTTTGGAGTCGCCTGCCCCGCGAACCCTTTCAACGTGGTGCTTTGGGTCTATATTGCCGAAGTTGCTGCGATTTCGCGCGGTTGCCGCTATAAACCGAAGCCGGTTGCCGGAACGGCCTTAGGGACGATCTGCCGAGCCATTTACCTTTTTGCGCCAATCACTCTTTGGGACTGCATCGCACCATGAATGACCTGGATTATCTCGAGGCGGAAGGCATCTACATCTTTCGTGAGGCGTTCAACCGCTTGGATAATATCGCGATGCTTTGGTCGTTGGGCAAGGATTCGAACGTAATGCTATGGCTGGCGCGGAAGGCCTTTTTCGGTCACGTGCCGTTTCCGGTGGTTCATGTCGATACCGAAAAGAAATTTCCGGAGATGATCGAGTTCCGGGATATCAAGGCGAAGGAATGGGGCCTGAACCTGATCACCGGGTTTTGCCCGCCGACGGAGGAGATGGACCCGACCCTGCCGCCCGCTGCCCGCTCTGCCGCGCGCAAAACCGCCGGCCTGAAGGCGTTGCAGGACAAGTACCAATGGACCGGTATTTTCGCCGGCATCCGGCGCGACGAGCAGGCGGTACGCGCCAAGGAGCGGTTCTTTTCTCCGCGCGGCGAAACAAGTGAATGGGATTTCCGCGACCAACCGCCGGAATTCTGGGGCCAATTCAATACCGACTTCCCACCCGGCACGCACCTGCGCATTCATCCGCTGCTATCCTGGACGGAAATCGACATCTGGCGCTATGTCCAGCGCGAGAACATTCCGATGATCTCGCTGTATTTCGCCAAGAACGGCAAGCGCTACCGCTCGCTGGGTGACCAGGACATCACCTTCCCGGTCGATAGCGAGGCCTCGACGATCGAAGAAATCATCGAGGAACTGACCATCACCACAGTGTCGGAGCGCGCCGGCCGCGCCATGGACCACGAGCAGGAAGATGCGTTCGAGCGGCTGCGCCGTGCCGGCTACATGTAAGCCTCGGCCAAAACCGCGACCGCTCCTCCCAGTCTGAATGCATTAGGCGAGATCAAAACCATGTCCGCTGCCCCGCACATCACGCTCTCCGGCGTCAATCCCCTGAAGCTCGTGATCGTCGGCCATGTCGATCACGGCAAATCCACCTTCGTTGGCCGTCTGCTGCATGAGACCGGCGCACTGCCGGAGAGCAAGGTTCAGCAAATCCGTGAGGTTTCCGAGCGCCGCGGGCAGCGGATGGAATGGGCCTTCCTGCTCGATGCATTCCAGGCAGAACGCGACCAGGGCATCACAATCGACGTGAGCCGTATCCCGTTCAAGACGGCCAAGCGCCAATACGTCATCATTGACGCGCCCGGCCATAAAGAATTCCTCAAGAACATGGTCACCGGTGCGGCCGATGCCGAAGCCGCGTTCCTGATGATCGACGCCAAGGAGGGCCTGCAGGAACAGTCGCGCCGGCATGCCTATCTGCTGTCTCTGATGGGTACGCAACAGGTTGCGGTCCTGGTGACCAAGATGGACCTGATCGGCTTCGATCAGCAAAAATTCGCCAAGATTGAGCGCGACATTCGTGCCTATCTGCGCGACTTGGGCTTCAGCCCGCGTGCGGTCGTGCCGATCGCCGCCCAGGGCGACGATGCCGCCAATATCGTGCGCCGTGCTCCCAATATGCTCTGGTACACCGGCCCGACCGTAATCGAGTTGTTGGACCAGTTGGAGCCGCGGCCGCAAAACGAACAGTTGCCGCTTCGCATGCCGGTGCAGGATATCTACCGTTTCGACGAGCGCCGCATCATCGCCGGCCGGATCGAGACCGGCCGGGTGGCCGTGGGTGATACGGTGATTTTCTCGCCGTCCGGCAAGACCGCAAAGGTGAAGTCGATCGAGACCTGGAATACCGATCACCTGCCCAATGAAGGCACCGCCGGCCAATGCATCGGCTTCACGCTGGATCAGCAGATTTTCGTGGAGCGGGGAGAGGTTGCCAGTCACTTAGAAGATGCACCGATCCTGACCAACGTGTTTCGCGGCAACATTTTCTGGTTCGGCCACCAACCGCTGAAAGTCGGCCACACCCTGAAAATGAAATTGGCGACGGCCGATCACATGGTGACGGTGCAGTCGGTCGATGAGGTGATCGATACCGAGGATTTGGGCGGAACCGGACGGAACGAGGTGCTGCGCAGCGAGGTCGCGCGTGTGACCCTGCGCGCGAGGGGCATGATGGCCCTGGACGAAGCGGAGCGGAGCCCACTTACTGGCCGGTTCGTGCTGGTCGATGATTTCCGTATCGTCGGCGGCGGCACGGTTTCGATGGAAGGCTATCCGAACCAGCGCGATCTGGTAACCATCCGGGCCACGAACATCACAGCCACCGAAACCCAGGTCGACCGCTCGGCCCGCTGGAGCCGCAACGGCCATAGGGGTGCCGTCCTGTGGATGACCGGTCTTTCCGGCGCAGGCAAGTCCACCATTGCCCGCGAGGCCGAGAAGATTCTGTTTCTGAAAGGCTACAATGTCTATGTGCTGGATGGCGATAACGTCCGCGGTGGCCTGAACTCGAATCTGGGCTTCTCGCCGGAGGACCGGGCGGAGAATATCCGCCGTGTCGGCGAGGTGGCCGCCTTGTTTGCCGATGCGGGGATGATCTGCCTGGCATCGTTCATTTCCCCCTATTCATCCGACCGGGAACGGGCCCGCGCGGCTGCGGGCGACGCCTTCCACGAAGTCTATGTCCGGGCCAATCTGGAGGTTTGCGAGGAGCGGGACCCCAAGGGGCTGTACAAGCGCGCGCGCGCGGGGGAAATTGCCGAGTTCACTGGGATTTCCGCACCTTACGAGGCGCCTGAGTCACCGCAGTTGGAAATTAATACGGCACAGCTCACGGTTGACGAAGGCGTGGCGGCGCTCGTTGCCTATGTCGAAGAGCAAATCAAGCTGGCCTGACTGGGGCGCAAGGCTTCCCCTGCGATCGGCGCGCGGTTAACCGGCGTTAACTAATAATTCAGATATTTCGTTTGGAATGCCTGAACGACTGTTGCAGCCGTTAAGGTTGCAGTGAGGAGTTCCGGCAATGCCCTCCACGCGTGGATTTTTCTGGTTACTGGCATCGGTTTTCGCCCTTGGCTTGCCATGTGGGGGTACCGCGACGGCCCAATCCGAGGCGGAAATCGTTGCTCTGCCCAATGGCGACCGCATCGCAATTGGGGCGGAAGGCGGGCTGCTGCTGCAGGCGCACGATGCCGGTGGGCTGGAAGGTGTGCTCTGGCAACTTCTGGATGAGGGGCGGCCCGATGATGCGGTCGCCGTGCTGGCTTATGTTGCCCGCCATCGCGCGGCAGCGGCCGGGGCGCTTGCCGTAATGGGGTTGCGAATCGTTACCGATTTGCAGGATACCGCCGGCGCCGACCGGATAGTCTCCGCAATTCTTCAGGAAAGCGGAGCCGATGCGATTGCGGTCCGCGCGGCTGTGCGTGCCGCGGGGCTGCCTGCCGAGGTTATCGATGCCGCGGTGCGGCGGGCAACAGCCGGCAAACTTTCCGAAGCGGAAATGGCAAAACGGGTTGCGGCCGAGGGCGCGGAGGTGGCCTCGCTCGAACCGGCCTCCCAGTACTTGCCGGGCGGTGATGCCCCCCCCGATCCCGGCGAACCGTCCGGTCCGGTGGATTTGCCCTCCGGCGCCCGCTCCTATGGCGCGCATGGGGGGGAGCGTCCAGGCTTAGGCGGCGGGTTGCCCCCTGGCCACGTGATCGGGGGCGGCGGTGGGCGCGGCGGCAAGGGGAAAGGCGACGGTCCACCGGATATCAAAGACCCGCCGCCCGATGCCGGTGTCAGCTGACATGCGCCGTTTCCAGCTCAACGGGATGCTTCTGGCCGCTGCGGTTTGCCTGAATGCCGGTGCTGCGCACCCGGCCGAGGCACCGGCCGACCTGGTCAAGGCCGAACTTGTCTATCAGCCGCCGGAACGTGGAGCGGCTGGCACTGTGCGCGGCCGGCCGCGGCCAGATTATGATGCCGATGGCCTGCCGCTCGGCGCGTTCCGCTTGTATCCCAAGGTTGATGCCGCCACCCTTTATGACAGCAATGTATTCCGGACCGCCGGCGGCGCACGCAGCGACGTGGTAGCACGGGTTCAGCCGTCGGTGCGGGTCGAATCCGATTGGAGCCGGCACCGCCTGACCCTGTTAAGCGCCGCCGATCTTGGCTTTTACGCCCAGCACGACAGTGAGAACTTCATGGACGGCCGGGTTGAGGCCGCGGCCATCATAGACATCCGCAGTGGCTTGCGGTTGGGGGCCACGGCCGGTCTGGCCCACCTGCACGAAGAAAGGGGCAGTATCGATGGCGATGGCGGCACCGAGCCGGTCACCTTTGTCCGCTGGGGCGGGCAGGCCGCGCTGGCAGGTGACGCCGGACGGTTCGGCTACCGCGCCGGGGCGGACTATGCAAGGCTCGACTTTAAGGACGTAGCGGCGGCTGGCGGCGGTACGCTCAATCAGGACGACCGCGATCATGAGATGCTGGGCGGCTTTGCCCGCCTGTCCTTCGCCGCATCGGCAGATACGGGCATTTTTCTTGCCGGCCGGTATGCCATCACCGATTTTGCCGCCGCCCGTGACGACAGCGGCGTCAACCGCGACAGCGACAGCCAGAGCTTGGTCGCCGGTGTGGAGATGGACTGGGGCGGTATCAGTTTCGGCCAAGTCTATGCCGGCTGGTTCTCCGAACAGTTCGAGGATGCCGCACTCGACGGCGCATCGGGGCTGACTGCGGGGGCCGAAGTGACGGCCAACATAACGCCGCTCAGCACCGTCACCTTGCGGGCGGGGCGGGATTTGCGGGCCACGGTGACGCCTGGCGCATCCTCGCTGGTTCAAACCCAGGCGCAGGTCACCATTGATCATGAGTTGCTGCGCAACCTGCTGCTCAACGCCACCGTGCAAGGCAGCCGGCTGGCATTCGACGGGATTGACCGTACCGACGATCTGCTGGCGGCGGGCTTCGGTGCCGACTGGCTGCTGAACCGCTATGCGCGGCTGGCACTGCGCTACGATTTTGACATGCGGAATTCGCACGGTCAGGCGGGGGTGAACGGCTGGCGCCGGCACACCGCCGCCGTGCGCCTGTTGTTGCAGCGATAGGAGAGGCGTGATGTTCCGATGGGTTCCCTCCGGGGCCTTGGCGATTGTGCTGGTGCTATGCGGCGCCGGCGCTTTTGCGGACCAACCGCTCTACCGCCTGGGCAGCGGCGACCGCATTGTGGTGACGGTGTTCGGGCACGAGGATCTGTCGGGGGAATTCGAACTGGATGGGGAGGGCCGTATCGCGCTGCCGCTTGTCGGCGAGGTTCAGCTTGGCCAGAAGCGGTTGCGCGAGGCGGAAGTGCTGATCGCCGGCCAACTCAAGCCTGACTACCTAGTGAACCCGCGGGTCAGCATTCAGGTCGCCAATTACCGGCCATTCTACATTTTGGGCGAGGTGAAACAGCCGGGCAGCTATCCGTATGTAAATGGCCTTTCCGTGGTGCAGGCGGTCGCCATCGCCGGCGGCTACACCTACCGCGCACGGCAAAGCCGCGTGAGCATTCAACGCGCACAGGATCCCGGGCGGCAGCAGCAGCCGGCCGGGCCGGATACCGTCATCTTGCCAGGGGATATCGTGAATGTTCCAGAACGCTATTTCTGAGGCCCAGGACGAAGGCTCCGGCCGGGTGACTCCACTCTATCCGGGCCGCTCACCGCCCCGGCCGCCGACTCCCGAACGATCCAGGCCGGCACGAGATTCGGGCGGTGGGGGCGGGCAATTTGCCGGGCCCGGTGGCAGTTGGCTGCATCGGGAGTGGGATCTCCCGCATCTGCTGGCTTTCCTCTGGCACCGGCGGTGGCTGATCGGCGGCGTCATGGCCCTGGGCGTTTTGCTGGCTGCGCTCCTTCTGGCCCAGTGGCCACGGGCCTATACCGCGGAAGCCGTGGTGCTGATGGACCCTGAAAGCCAGCCAAAGGTCGAGTTCGAGGAACTGCTGACCGGCGCAACGCCAGACGATCAGCGCCTCGGCAGCGAGGTGTTGGTGCTGCGGGCGCCGGCGCTCGCAGCACATGTCGTCAACCGGTTGGGGCTGGCCGCGCATCCGGATTTCAATCCGGACCTGCCCCAGAGTTTGCCGCCGTATGCGGTCTGGCAGGCTTTGCCGGGCGATTGGCTCGATACGTTGCGCCAATGGCTCGGTTTCGGCCCGTCCGAAGTGCCGCAGCCGCCGGAAGCGGAGATGGAGCGCCAGGCCAACCGCGTGCTGGCTGCGTTTGCCAAGCGGTTGGAGGTGGAACGGATCGGCCGCAGCCACGCGGTCCGGATTGCCGTTACCAGCCACGATCCCGGTCTCGCCGCGGATGTCGCCAACGCTCTGGCCGACCGGTACCTGGCCGATCAGCTGGAGGCAAAGCACGCCGCCACCGCGTTCGCCACCGCCTGGCTGGATAAGCGCGTTGACGATCTCCGCGCCAAGGTGGAGATGGCGGAACGGGCGGTGGAGACTTATCGGGCCGATTCCGGCCTGATCGACGCCGACGGCCTGACCGTCACCGCGCAGCAGCAGGCGGAACTCAACACCCAACTCATCACGGCGCGGGGCGAAACCGCGGCAGCGCGCGCACGGCTGGCTCAGGTCCAGGCCGAACTGCGCGAGCGCGGCGATGCGCTGTCAGCGGCGGAAGTGCTGTCATCGCCCCTGATCCACCGGCTGAAGGAGCAGGAGGTCGAAGTGCTGCGCAGTCGCGCCGATCTGGGTCAGGAGTACGGGCCAAAGCATCCGCGAATGCTTGGCGTCGAGGCGGAACTGGCGGACATTCAGGGTAAGATTGCCGCCGAGGTCCGCCAGATTGTCGCCGGCCTCAGCAATGCCGTTGCCGTTGCCTCGGCGCAGGAGGCTGCCCTCGCCGCGGCGTTGCGCCGGACGGAAGCGGCGGCGGCGGATCAAAGCAAGGCGCATGTGCGCCTCAACGCGTTGGAGCGGGAGGCGGAGGCCAGCCGCTCGCTGCTGCAAACCTTCCTGCAACGCATTCGGCAAACCGGCGACCAGCAGGCCATTCAGCGGCCCGATGCCCGCATCATAGCGCGCGCCGCGCCGCCGGAGAAACCGTCCGAGCCACGGCCGGCTTTGGTTCTGGGAGCTGCCGGGTTTGCATCCCTGCTGCTGGGACTTGCCGTTGCCTTGCTGCTGGGCCTGCGTGAGCGTGCCTTCGGCACTGCGGATGTCCTGCGCGCGCGGCTTGGCCTGCCGGTGGTCGGGATCGTTCCGGCCGTCAAGATGCGGCGCGGTGGTGAGCCGGCCGATGCGGTCGCCGATGCGCCGCTGGGTGGCTTTGCGGAGGCCATGCGGATAGTTGCCGGGACTCTGGGCGAATCGCAGGTTGTGCTGGTCACGGCCGCGGAGCCAAATGAAGGCAAGAGCACGCTGGCCCTTGGTCTTGCAAGAACATTGGCGATGCAGGGGGAGCGGGTGCTGCTGGTCGATGCCGATTTGCGCGGCGCTGGTCTCGGCATTCGCCTTGGCATGGGGCGGATGGTCGGGCTGGCTGATACGCTGCTGCAACCACAGCGCTGGCCCTTGCCGCTGGCTGGGGACCGAATTTGCGGCATGCAGATCCTGGCCGCAGGCTCGCCGGATGCGCGGCTCAAGATGGCAGGACGGGGTGGAGCCGCGGTGGCGGCGTTGCTGCCGCGTTGGCGCGAAGGGTTCGATCATGTGATCCTCGATGCGGCGCCGGTCATGCTCGCCGCCGATGTGCGGGACCATGCTGCACTCGCCGATGGGGTGTTGCTGGCCGTGCGCTCGCAACAAACCTTGCCCGACGTGGCCGCGGAGGCCGCTCTGACCCTGCGAGAGGCGGGCGGCACGCTGCTGGGCGCTGTCCTGACCCAGGTGCGGATGGCGCGGCGCGGCGGGCGCGGCTGGGCCTATGCCGGTTCCGGCGCCCATGGCCACGGCCTGCAAGGCACGAGCCGCGGCAGCGGCTATGCCGTAGCGGATTAGGGCCCATGGTCTGGCGCTTACCGGCATTGGTCCTGGCGTCAATTCTGCTCTGGCAGGCTGCCACCATGTTTGTCGAAAGCCGCCGCATCGCCCCGCTTGCCGGTTATGTGCATGCCGCATGGTGGAACCGCGGCAAGCACATCGGCCCCGAAACCTTACTGGCCCGGTTGCCGGCACGACCGGATGGCCGCATCTGGTCCGCCTATGCCCAGGCATTGGTGGCGGTTGCACAGCATACGGCGGAGCCAATAGCGCGGCGCCAATATCTGGAACGCGCGGAAGGTGCAACCCGACGGGCGCTGCGCTTGAACCCGGCGCAGGCGGCCGCGTGGGCCAGGCTTGCACTGATCGCCGTTAATCTGGGCGATGACGGGCTGGCAATGGCAGCGCTCTCCCGCTCGCTTGCACTGGCACCGGACGGCGCCAATCTGGCATGGCCGCGAGCTAAGCTCGGCCTCTATCTGTGGGAGGGGTTGGGCGGCGCGCAGCGGGCCGGCATCGCCGCTGACCTGGGCAGGGTCTGGCGGCAATCGCCGAGTGCGGCGTTGCCATATCCGCGCCAGGCCATCATGCGCTATGCGGAATCCCTGGGCCGAAAGCGCTTGGCCATGGCCATTATTCAGAAAGGAAATGACGGTGCAGGCTGAACCGCTGGCGATACCGGGGCCGTTGCTGTTGCGGCCGGTCCGGCATGTCGACGAACGTGGCTTTCTGGCGGAAACCTACCAGGCGGAGCGGTTTGAGCGGCAGGCTGGCATCCCATCGTTTGCCCAGGAAAATCTGGTGTTCTCCCACAAGGCGGGCACGGTTCGTGGGCTCCACGCCCAGGCACCACCCCATGCCCAGGCCAAGCTGGTTGGCGTGCTGGCTGGTCAGATCATCGATGTTGCCGTCGATGTCCGGCAAGGTTCCCCCACCTATGGCCGCCATGTTGCGGTCGCACTGAATGCCGACGACGGTGCCATGCTGTTCGTGCCGCGCGGCTTCCTGCATGGCTACTGCACCCACCGCGACGGGACGTTGGTGCAATACAAATTGGATACCCCCTATGCCCCGGCGAGCGAAATGGCGGTGCGATTTGACGATCCGGCGTTGAACATTGACTGGGGATGGCCAACCGGGGAGGTGCTTGCCAGCGCAAAGGACCAGGCGGCACAGGATTTCGCCATGTTTTCCAGCCCTTTTTTCTGCTGCGATAGTGACTGAGCCGTGACCCCGGTTTCCGCCCTTATCGTCAATTTTCGCAGCACGGGCTGGCTTCTGCCATGCCTCGAATCGCTGCTGCGTAATGCGCCGGACCTGTGTCGCGTCGTGGTCGTTGAAAACGCATCCGGCGATAGGAGTGCTGAGCGGATTGCCGATTGGGCGGCTGGGCGGGAGCCGGCCTGCCTCACGGTCGCGCCTGCGCTTGCGCCGCTTTGGCAACTGTCAGTGCCAAAGCCGCTTGGCTTGCACCGGATTATGGAAGACGGTCCAGTTGATCCAGCGGCCCGTCTCGTACTGATCGAGGCACGCGAAAATCATGGGTTTGCTGCGGGGAACAATATCGGCCTGCGCTATATTGCAGACTGTGGCGATGCCAGCGATGTGTGGCTGCTAAACCCGGATACCCTGGTTGCGCCCGGCGCGCTCGCAGCGTTGCAAGCGCGGATGGCACAAGACGCCCGCATTGGCACTTGTGGGGCTGAGCTCCGCTATCTCGACAATCCGGACCGCGTGCAGTGCCATGCCGGTGCGTGGTTTTCCCGCTGGACTGCACGAGCGGGTCACATTGGCGAAGATCTATCCCGATCGGCGGCCGTGGATGCGGGCGCGGTGGAACGGCGTCTTGGTTATGTCATGGGGGCCTGCCTGCTGGCTTCCCGCTCCTATCTGGACCATGTCGGCCCCATGGATGAGCGCTTCTTCCTCTATTTTGAGGAGGCGGCCTGGCAGGCGCGGGGCCGGCGACGGTTTGGAACAGCATTCGCGGCGGAAGCGCTGGTCTACCATCGCCACCATGCCAGCGGCGGCAAGCATGAACGTTTGCTCTATGCCGGGCGCTTGCGATTTGCCCGTTACTACCAGCCCTGGAGCGTGCCGACAGTCATGTTGGGTTTGGTGGCTGCTGCATTCAACGCTTGGCGGCGCGGGGAGCGCAGGCGGCTGTGGCTGCTGCTTTCGCCCGGATTGTGGTGGGAAGGGCTGACGGGGCCTGCCCGCAGGCCAGGCGGCTAGTCCCTCCCGGATGCAGAGCAACACTCCCGCCGCTTCGGCCCGGCGGATGTGCCGGCCTATGCGTCAAGCGCTGCCCAGGCCTGTTTCAGGCTCGCGAGCAGGTCGCCCCTCATCGCGATGAACGCGTCAACACCTGCGGCCTCGTAAGCCTCCCACGCATCGCCGGGGTTGCCGGCCAGCGCCAGCCAAGTGCATCCGGCCGATTTCAAAGCCTTCGCCATCTCCTCTGCCTGTTCGGCGTATCGGCGATCGCTGGAGCATAGTACGGCCAGTTTGGCACCGCTTTGCTGGAATGCGGCGACCAGCGCTGTCGCATCCTCGAACCCGCCCGGGTCGAGAGCCTGCAGGCCGCCAGCTTCGAACGCATTGCGGGCAAAGGAGGCGCGGGGCGTGTAGGTTGCAAGCGACCCCAGATTGGCCAGGAAAATCGCAGGGCGCTTGCCCGTCTGCTCTGCGCGTCGGTCGCTCTCGGCGCGCATGGCCTCGAATGCCTCGCCAAAGCGGCGGCGGGGCAGGGGGGTGATGGCGGTGGTGCTGCCGCCCAACGCCGCCATTAAACCATCGAGCGCTGCGCCATCCCTGGCCGCTTGAATCGCGGCAACGGTGCGCTCGCCCCGGCCCGCAGCTGGCAGGGTCACGGCTTTGCCGGGAAGGCGGGCGGTCAGGGCGCTGCGGATAGCCGTCAGATTCGGTTCAGGTACCACCGGCAGGTCTTCCGTGATGTTTGGGAATTCGCTGACACCGGTCAGCGGGTCGCGGCGGCTGGCGAGGTTTTTCTGCCGAGCCGCCCAGGTTGCTTCGATCTCGCCGGCGACGAGACCGCCGGTCAGCGCGTCCGCCATTCCGCCGGCGCGTTCGATTTCCTGGAACAGCGCCCAGGAGGATTGCGCCAGCTTGACTGTGAGGTCTTCCAGGAACCAGGCGCCGCCGCCGGGATCCATGACCCGGTGCAGGTTCGATTCCTCTTTCAACAGCAATTGCGTATTGCGGGCGATGCGCCGGGCAAAGTCGTCAGAGACAGGTCCCAGCGCCGCATCGTATGGCGCAACCGTAATGCTGTCCGCCCCGCCGACTGCGGCGGCGAAGCAGGCTAGCGTCGTGCGCAGCAGGTTGGTGTAGGGATCGCGCTCCGCCAGGTTGCGGTTCGCGGTGACGGCATCGATACGGGCGGCGCGGGCCTTCTCCGAAGCGCCTGCCACCTCCGCGATACGGGCCCAGAGCTTGCGGGCGGCGCGCAGCTTGGCGATGGCGAAGAACTGGTCCGGGCCCAGCGGCAGCCGGAACACGATCTGGCCGCAGGCGTCGTCAACGCTCATGCCCGCATCCGTCATTGCGCGCAGATAGGCCACGCCAGTCGCCATGGCTGCGGCCAGGGTCTGGCTTTCGGAGGCGCCGGCAGTGTCGTAGGCGCTGGCATCTACCGCCACGGCGCTGACATGCTGCCAGTTTTGGGCGGTGTGGGACGCGAGGTCGGCCATGTCGGACAACGCCTGTCCCAGCCCTTGCGGCAATGTTCCATTGGCTGCCAGCGCCCCTAGCGGGTCCGCGCCAAGACGGGAACCCGGGGCCGGGCCGCCAACTGAGGCAAGCAATGCAGCCGCGGGCAGGAAGGAGGCGCCCGCCTCTAGCGCCAGCGGAGTAGCGGCGATGGGGATGTTGGCGAGCAGGGCCTGCCAGCAGGCGGTGGTATGCAGGGGCAACCCTGTCTCGCCGATGGCATTTGCATTGCCGGACTGCGCCGCACGGTCCAGCCGCAACGAGAGGGAATGCACGTTGTTCGCCAGATCCTCCAGGATCGCCCGGTTGCTGTGCTCGAGGTCTGGGTGTGTCAGCGTCTGGCGGATATCCCAGCCGCCGGCCGTTCGCCCCGCAGCATCCGCGCCGCGGGTAAAGGGCGCGAGGCCCGGCAGGCCGGCCGGGTCCGTTGTCGTGGCATCGCGCTCGCCCGTATAGAGCGGCTTCAGCGCGAAGCCTTCATAGGTGCGGGTGGAAAGAGCCTTCTCCACGTCGCTGCGTTTCAACGCTTTTTCGGCTGCTTCGAGCCAATCCGCATAGGTTGCGACGGGGAAGCTTGCGGCCAGTTTCAACGTCTCGTCGCTCATGGCAGGGCGAGTCCTTGGACAAAAATCAGTGTTGGCTGTGGTGATAGTCGCCCAAAGCCGCCTTTGCCAAGAGCAGACCCGCGGTCAGCGGCCTTTGAACACGGGTTTGCGCTTCTCGGCAAAGGCTTTGGCAGCCTCCGCATGATCCTCGGTCTGGCCGGTGCGGGCGTGGTGGATCGCCTCCGCATCCAGGGCAAGCCCAAGATCGCCGCGTTCGGCGACGTTCATGTTCTTTTTCATGTATTCGATGGTCAGGCGCGGACCGGCGGCCAGTTGTGCGGCGAAGGCCGCCGCTTCGGCATCCAGCCGGTCGTCCGCGATAACGCGGTTGGCGACACCCAGGCGCTGGGCCTCGTCTGCCTTCAACTCGCCCCCAGTGAAATACAGTTCGCGGGCGCGCCCTGTGCCGATCAATTGGGTGAGGAAATAGCTGCCGCCGAAATCGCCGGACAGGCCAACCTTCGCAAACGCCGTGATGAAGCGCGCCGTTTCGCTCGCCACCCGCATATCGCAGGCCAGCGCCAACGACAGGCCGGCACCGGCACAGGGGCCCCGGACGGCTGCGACCCAGGGCTTTGCCGCCTCGTGAATCATGCGGCTCACTTCCATGCGGCGGCGCAGGTTGCGGGCGCGGCCGTCAAACCCTTCTTTGGCCTCGCTGCCTTGCGCCATGCTCTTGACATCACCGCCGGAACAGAAGGCGCGGCCAGCGCCAGTCAGCACAACGCAGCCAACGCCATCGTCGCGGTCCAATCGGTCCACGGCCTCCATCAAGCCATCCAGCATGCCAAGCGTTAACGCGTTCAGGCTTTCCGGTCGGCTCAGGGTCAGGGTGACGACGGCGCCGTCACGCGCTTCGAGGAGTTCGGTCATGGATGGGGCTCAGTTGTTGGGGCGCTTGAAGCTGTCGGGTGTTCGAATTGGTAGTGCTCTCATGGGACAAAGACCGCCGGGACAGCGGCACGACCCAAAAATATCGAACCTGTCATCAAACGGAAATAGCGGCCGGGATGCTACATCTGCGAAATCAACCGTTGGTTCGCTTCCCTGGCCATTCCCGGAATAAGAAAGGCATCCACCAATACCCATATGCCTGGGATCAACGCCAAAAAGGCCCCGAATCCTAGCGTGATCACGCCAAAAAGGAAAGTTATGAGGGAAAGAGCCAAAAGCAACAAACCGGTTTTTATCTTGCCGAGATAAAACCGGTGTGCGCCCAGCCACCCAAAGAAAAACCATAGAATATATGATATCAATATAGATTTTTTTTGCGCATCATATAAAAGTTGTGCGCGTGTATCCCTGCTGATGGTCTCGTTCTGGGAGTTGGTATTGAGTTCTAGACGATCATTCATTGGATGGCCCCGGATATTTGGTGTTTCAGCGCCTTAGTAAAAATAGTATTACGGTAAGAAATTTGAGCGTCAACCACGAATACAATGATGGATGCCTCTTCATGAATCCGCAAGGGAACAATTGAGCCTTGTTCGGTCATCTGGATCTGCCGCAAAACAGGGCTTAGCAAGGCCGTCGCGACTTGCTAGAAAGCCTGATGCGCGGATGGACCGCGTGACGAATAACGCCCAGAACCAGACTTGCGAGGCATGAATGCCGTTTGAGATTCCCGCGCCGCCCCCCGGCGAACCGACTTGGCCTTACGAGCTGTACAAGCTCCTCAAAGACGCTGGGATTACCCAGTTTTCCTACGTGCCCGATGCCGGGCACAAGGTGCTGATCAACCTGTCGCTCGCCGATCCGGATGTGCATTCGGTTCCGCTGACCTCGGAGGAGGAGGGCGTCGCCATGGCGGCCGGTGCCCATTTGGGCGGGCAGAAGCATGTGCTGCTGATGCAATCCTCCGGCGCGGGCAACTGCATCAACATGCTGAGCCTGCCGCGCCTCGGCAAGTTCCCGTTCCTGACCATCCTGTCCATGCGCGGCGATTTTGGCGAGGGCAATCCCTGGCAGATGCCAATGGGCAAGTCCGTGCAGCCGGTGCTGGAAGCCTGTGATGTCGTCTGCCTGCGGGTCGACACGCCGGAGGAGGTGATCCCGACGGTCGAGGCGGGGCTGACCATGGCGTTCCAGAGCCAGGAATCCGTTGCCGTGCTGCTGAGCCAGAAATTGCTCGGCGCGAAGAAATTCGGCTAAGAGAAAGGCCATTTTCATGTCCGATTTTGTACTCGACCGTAAAGAGGTCATTCCGCGGCTGATCCAGAATGCCGACGAATACCTGATCGTCACCGGCCTGGCCGGTACCGCCCGCGATGTCGCAAGCCTGTGCGGTGCCGAAGGGGCGAACTATTACACCATGGCCGGCGCCATGGGCGGCGCGGTCGCCATGGGCCTTGGTCTGGCGTTGGCGCAGCCCGACAAGCGCGTGCTGGTGGTAACCGGCGACGGCGAATTGCTGATGAATGTCGGCGCGCTGGCGACCGTTGCGGTGATGAACCCGCCGAACCTGGGCATTATCTGCGTCGATAACGGCCATTATGGCGAGACCGGCAACCAGGTCTCGCACACGGGCCATACGACCGACCTGGGCGTGATGGCATCCGGTGCCGGCATCAAGCAGGTGCGCACGGTCGCTGACGAAAGCCAGATCGACGATGCGGCGGCGATGGTGAAGGGCGGCAATGCCACCTTCTTCGTCCACCTGAAGGTGAACGATGGCCCGCCGCCGGTGATCAACCGCTCGCTGGACGCGAACTACACCAAGACCGTGTTCCGCAAGGCCTTGCTCGGCACGGCCTGATCCCGCGGCGGATTGCAGCTACGAACAGCGGCCCTGGAGGGAACTCCGGGGCTGTTTTTTGCGGTCTTGCCGGTGGTTTTTCAGCCGTCTTGCAGTTTCAGGCCCCAGGCGCGCTGGGCATAGCCGCTGTCGACAATGTCGAACACCACCCCATTCGGGTCTCGGAATTTCACTTCCGTTGCGCCCTCCTTGGTGTTGGGCAGGCGCATGTGATAGCTGCCGCCGTTTGCCTTGATCGTTTTGGTCATGCCGTCGAGGTCGTCATCGACAAAGCCGATATGGTGCAGGCCGTGAAAGTCCTTGCCGCGTTCGTCGCCCGCCTGTTCGTCGGTCTTGAACTTCAGAATGGCCAAGCTGACGACGCCGTCGGTCAGCAGAATGGCGATGGGCGATTCCATCGATCGGGTCATGCCAAAGGATTGTTCGTAAAACTTCGCCGCCGCTTCCAGATCGGGCACGGTGATGGCGATGTGGCGGAGTTTCGGCATGACTGGGGCTCCTGAGGCGGCGGGGGATGCGCAAAGGAAAAGGGGAGGCAGCGAGCCTCCCCAATCCCTAGTCGGTTTCGATACCGGTATAGCTGTTGGCGGATACCTGGTCGCAGTATTCGCGATAGGCCGGGGCCGTGCCGCTGTAGCGGGCGATAATGCGTTGCTGCTTGCCCTCGACGTTCTGGTTGACGCCGGTCATCCAGCTATCCACCTCGGCCGACAGCAGCCCCTCGTTCGATTTGACAACGGTTTCGGTCCAATGATCCTCGGCCGCCTGGGTTGGATTGGCGTAGGTGTAGCCGTTTGTTTCCAGATAGCCGATCAGGTCATCGACCCATTCCACATTGTATTCGATAGAGCGGGGGATATTGCCAAGTGCTGTGTGCGGGCCGACCAGCATGAACATGTTGGGAAAGCCGACGACCATCACGCCGACAAACGTCTTTGGCCCACCGTTCCACTTGTCCTTCAACTTCTGTTCGTTCTCGCCGCGGATATCGATACGGTCCAGGCTGCCGGTGATCGCGTCGAAACCGGTAGCGTAGACGATCATGTCGAACTCGTAATCGCGTTCCGACGTGCGCAGGCCCTTTTCCGTGATTTCCTCAATCGGGGTTTTCAGGATGCTGACGAGATCGACATTGTCCTGGTTGTAGACCTCGTAATAGCCGCTTTCCTGTGGCACCCGGCGCGTGCCGAAGCCGTGGTCGTCGGGGATCAGCAGTTCGGCAACTTCCGGATCGTTGACCCGCTGGCGGATCTTCGCCGCAACGAACTCGGACACCGCCTGGTTGGCCGCGCTGTTCGTCATCATATCCTTGAAGCCGCCAACCCACATGGAGAAGCCTGGTTCGTTGTACTGGTGTTCCCAGAACGCCTCGCGCTCTTCTGGCGAGACGTCGAACGTGTTGCGTTTGTCGGGGCTGTGCAGGAAGCAGGTGGCGCTTTCCTGGCATTTGCGGAAAATCTCATCGTATTGCTGCTTGATATCCTCCATCTCTGCCTTGGAAATGGGTTTGTTGCGCAACGGCTTGCACCAGTTCGGGCGGCGCTGGAACACCGTCAGGTGCTTGGCTGTCTTGGCGATTTCCGTGATTGCCTGCACGCCGGTCGCGCCCGTGCCGATGACGGCGACGCGTTTGCCCGCGAAGGTCACGTCGTGTTTTGGCCAAAGGCCCGTGTGATAGGCTTCGCCCTTGTAGGTGTCGCGGCCCGGAACGCGTGGGAACACCGGAGCGGAGAGTGGGCCGACCGCCGTCACCAGCCAGCGCGACGTGTGAACGCTGTCGTCATCCAGCGTGATCTTCCACGAGCGGGAGCCCTCCTGATAGTGCGCCGCCTTCACGCGGGCGGAGAACTGGATATCCTTGCGCAGGTCGAACTTGTCGGCGACAAAGTTGCAGTAGCGTTCCGTCTCCGGCTGCGGCGCGAAATGCTCGGTCCAGTCCCATTCATCCAGCACTTCCTGGCTCCAGGAATAGCCGTAAGAATAGCTCTCGGAATCAAAGCGTGCACCGGGGTAGCGGTTCCAGTACCACGTGCCGCCAACACCGGTGCCCATCTCGAACACGCGCACTTTCTGGCCTTGATTGCGCAGGCGATAGAGTTGGTACATGCCGGAGAGTCCGGCGCCGATGATGATGGTGTCATAGTCCAACCTAGCGGCGGAGCGGGCGTCCGGTTTGGTTGCGGTTGCCGTGTCCATCGAGGTTTCTCCCTCTAACGCTTATTCACTCGTGCGACTAAAGACTATCACAAGCGCAATGCCTTTATAATACCTTTGATCTATATCAAGCGCAGTCAAGCCTGCCGCCCCAAATGCCGGGGCGGCGTCAGGATGACGCGCGGCGGGTGCCGTCAGAGTGGCAGTATCACGGCCCGGCCCTGGCGCAAGGACATGGTTACGGCGTCGGTCCATTCCATATATTTGCATCCGGTGACAAAATCGGTGTGCGTGATTGGTTCGTTGCCGCGGATGGCGTTGATGAACTCTTCTTCCACCCGCCAGCCGCCCTTCTTCGCTGGGTCGATGGCAACAGGGGAGAGGTCTTCATCGCCACGCTTGCCGGCAAACAGCGCCATCTCGCCGCCAACCGGCTGGTGCAGGCGGATCGTGCCTTCGGTGCCGAAAAGGTGAACATCCGCGAGCGAGGGCATGTGCCCGGCCACGCTCGACACGCAGAAACGCATCTGGCCGCCTTGCTCCATCTGGCCGATCACGTCCACATGGTCGGGAATACGCATGGCGACGCGATTGCCATCCGCATCCAGGCGGTGTTTCACGACGCTTTGGCCGACGGCCATGATGGTTTTCATCTGGCCAACCCAGCGCGTCATCGCCTCGTACCAAATGCCCATGTTCATGACATTGTTGCCGGACAGGTCGCGGTTGTGCCGCCAGTGCACGGGGGCGCTCGCATCCGGAAAGGCGCGGGCAGCAGCGATACGGGCGTCTACGGCGATCAGGTCGCCGATCTGGCCGCCCGCCACCATTTCCTGAATGGTGCGGTCGAAGGCCAGCGTGTGCGGCGCCGGTACGATCTGCGCAATCAGGTCCGGCCGCTGGCGCGAGGCCGCCAGCATGGCCTGCCCTTCCACCAGATTCATTGCCATGCGTGCCTCGCACATCACGTGCTTTCCGGCTTCGAGTGCGGCGATGGTTAGCGTGCGGTGCATGTAGGGCCAGGTGCCGATGCAGACCGCATCCACGTTCGAATCCGCCAGGACTTCCTGCCAAGTGTCGTAAACCTTGGGGATGCCGAATTCATCGGCAATGGCCTGGCCGGAAGCGCGAGTGCGGTTCGCGACCGCCACGATCTCGACATTGGATTGCGCCCGGAATCCTGGAATATGCCGGGACCGGACATTACCGCCGGCGCCAATCAGGCCGATGCGGATGGGGGAGTCTGTCATGGGGTTTCGTCCTTCTTCGCCTGTTGTCTTTTGTGCGCAACCAGAGCGGCGAGCCGCTTGTCGCGCCAGTTCTGCCGCGCCTGGTGCTTGCCGAGCGGCAGCGCGGCCCGGCGTTGTTCGTCAATCTTGGCAACCAGTTCGGGCGTCCACTCGCGTGGGTCTGCCTGTTCCTTCGCCAGATCATAGTAGAGTTGGCCCAGCATGTCGCAATAGCCGGGCACGCCCTTGCCTGAGTTCAGGTCGATGGTTTCGAACGGCCCGATGAGCGACCAGCGCAGGCCGAGCCCGTCCGCAACTGCCGCATCCACATCCGCCACCGAACAGACGCCATCCTCGACCAGTCGGAACGCCTCGGCCAGCAGCGCGCCTTGCAGGCGGTTGACGATGAAGCCGTTGATCTCGCGCGTCGTGCTGATCGGGCTTTGGCCGACCGCGGCCATCAACTCGCGCGTTTGCTGGACAATGGCCGGATCGGTCCAGGGTGCGGGTACGATCTCCACCAGCGGGATTATGTGCGGCGGGTTGATCGGGTGCGCCACCAGTACGCGGCGCTGGCCTTCGAGGCCCTTCGAGAACTGCGAGGCCGGAATACCGCTGGTCGAACTCGCCAGCACGGTTTCGGGCGCGGCAATCCGGTCCAGATCCTTGTAGAGCGCCGCCTTCACTTCCACCCGCTCCGGCGCACTTTCCTGGCAGTGTACGGCATCGGCTAGCACTTGCTCCAGGCTGTCGGCGCGTCGGATGCGGGACAGGACGGCTGCCGGCGCCTCACCCCGCAACATGTCGGCGTCGGCGAGCGCTGGCAGGTTCTGCCCAATCAGTTCGAGCGCTTTTTCCGAGGCGCCGTCCATCGGATCGAAGATTTCGACGTTATGGCCCGCCCGGGCAAAGACGATGGACCAGGCCCGGCCCACAAGGCCGGTGCCGACGATGGCAATTTTGGAGGACATGGGAACCGATCTAATGAAAGGTGAGAGGCAATGGCGCAAGCATAGCCGACGCGCAAACCGCAGGCACCGCTTTTCACTCCCGGGAGGAGCCGCGGGCGAGACCAAGCTTGGCTTTGGGCTGGCGCTCAGCGCCATCCGGGAACTGTTCGGCGCGGTGGTGAGGAGCCGGCGAGGCTCGTGCCATTTGAGCGGATGGCGCCGGCCTACCGGAACGCCGGCATTACGTCCTCGGCGAACAGGCGCATGGAATTCAGCACCTTTTCCCGCGGCAGGTCGCCAAACCAGAAGCTGGCGTTGAAATGGGTCAGGTTCATGGCCTCGTTCAGCGCATGCAACTGCTCGATGCAGCGCTTGGGCGTGCCCATGATAAAGTAATTGTCGAGCAATTCCTGCTCTGTCGGCTCCTTCTCCATTGGCACGGCTATGGCCTTGCCATTCTCAACCCGCTCCAGCCCGGCGCGCAGGCTAAGGGTTACGCGCATGTTCCAGCGAGCCTGTTCGACGATGGCCGGAAGTTCGGATTCGTCGTTGGTGACATAGACGGGGCGCTGGGTCGAAATCCGCACCTTGGACTTGATCGCCGGGTCCACGTCCATATCGTCGAAGCCCTTGCGGAATTCGCGCAGCCGCTGGATCGGCACCCCGAACCCGCCGGAGACGACGTTGAAACCGCGCCTTACGGTCGCCTCGATCGACTCGATGCTCTGGCCGACAACGAAAATCGGCGGGTGCGGGTCCTGGATCGGCGTCGGCAGCACGGTGGTCTCGCCGAAATTATAGAACTCGCCATCATAGCGGAACGGCTTGCCCTTGAAGGCCAGCATCAGGATATCGACCGCTTCCTCGAACCGGGCGCGGCTTTCCTTCAGGTCGTGGCCGAGCCGCTGGAACTCATAGGGCTGGTAGCCGCGGCCAAGCCCGACATCCAGTCGCCCGCCGGACAGAATGTCGGCGGTGGCGATTTCCTCCGCTACGATCAATGGGTGGTGCAAGGGCAACACCACCACGGCCGAGCCAACGCGGATGCGTTTGGTTTTGCTGGCAATGTGGTTTGCCATCATGAGCGGGCGTGAAAGATAGCCATAGGTGGAGAAGTGGTGTTCCGCGCACCAAATACTGTCGAAGCCCAGTTCATCCGCGGTCTGTGCAATTTCGACCCCGCGGCCGAAAATTTCCGCAGATGGGCGGGCGCTTGGGGATTGCAGGAGCAGAAAAGTACCGAATTCCATGGGGGTTCCTCTGGTCTTTTATGGTTATGGTGAATGCTCTTATAACGCAATGCGGGCCGTCATTGCGAGGCGGTGGCGCCATAGAGCGATTGGGATGCCCTGCATCTGGCCAGGTTCCAGCATTGTTTCGGCGTTTGACAAGCGGTGTTCGCATCCACTATAAGCGCACCTTCGCTTTCTGAAAATGCAGGTGGTCCGCAATCGTCGTTCCATCTCGCTTGACCTGCCGCCCCGGCGGTGCGGTCAAGACTATCAGGACAACAAACATCATCCTGCAAAAGGATCATATCCATGTCAAAACGCATCCAGGCGAAGCACAAGATTGACCGTCGTCTCGGCGTCAACCTTTGGGGCCGCCCGAAAAGCCCGATCAACAAGCGCGAAAGCGGCCCCGGCCAGCACGGCATGCGCCGGAAGAAGCCAACCGATTTCGGCACCCAGTTGCGCGCGAAGCAACAGCTTAAAGGCTATTACGGCAACATCACGGAAAAGCAGTTCCGCCGCCTGTATGCCGAAGCGGTGCGCCGCCGCGGCGATACTTCGGAAAACCTGATCGGCCTGCTGGAGCGCCGATTGGACGCCGTCGTCTACCGCATGAAATTTGTGCCGACCGTTTTCGCTGCCCGCCAGTTCGTCAACCATGGCCACGTCACCGTCAACGGCAAGCGCGTTAACATTCCGTCCTATCAGGTGAAGGATGGCGACGTGGTGGCCTTGCGCGACAAGAGCCGCAACATGGCGCTGGTTCTGGAAGCCATCGAGTCCGGGGAGCGTGATGTTCCCGACTACCTCGACGTCGATCACAATGACATGAAGGGCACTTATGTTCGCGCGCCAAAGCTGGCGGACGTGCCCTATCCTGTTCAGATGCAGCCGAACCTCGTGATCGAGTTCTACTCGCGTTAACCGTCGATTGGGAGCGGGAGGCCGCAATGGCAGGTGCGCATACGGAAAGCGGGCCGCTACACGACCTCCGCTCCCCCGACGATTTGGCAGCCGCCAACGAACACGAACGGATCGCTGCCTATAGTGAAGACTGGGTCACTGCGCCCCGCCGCGCCGACAGCGGCGAACGCTTGGGCGCCAACACACAAAAAAAGGTTCTGGCCCTGCTGGAGCGCGGCGTTGATGAGGCCGCCATTCGGGAATCTGCGTTGCAGGAATTGGCCCGTGCCGAAGGCAAAATTGTGCGCCAGCACCGCCTGCGCGGCTGGCTGGTATTTGGGTTTTGCGTCGCGCTGGGAACGACCGCTGCGTTGAACTGGGGCGGGCGCGGCGACGGGCAAGCACTGGCTCAGGTGTTGCTGCTGGGTGGCATTGGCCTGATGCTGGCGCATGGCCTGCATATGTACGGGATCCGCCGTCGCGCCGCTCTCGTTCGGTCCGCCACCGCGCGCAAACGGGTCTGGCGCGCGGTGATCGACCGGCTTTATGCCGGTCAGGCGTAGGCGATAACTAGCGTTTCGGCGACCAGCGCCGGGCGGCTATGCCCTTCGATTTCCATGGTCTGTTCACAAGTCAGGCGCACGCCATCGCCACGCATTTCGTCCGCTGCGACCAGTTTGGTGCGCAGGCGCACCCGGCTATCCACCGGCACCATGTTGGTGAAGCGCAGGCGGTTGATGCCATAATTGATCATATTGGACGTATTCTTGATCTTGAACGTTGGCAGGCCAGCGGTCAGCGAGATGGTCAGAAAGCCATGGGCAATGGTTGATTTGGTCGGCAGTTCCCTGGCGGCCCGTTCCCCATCCAGGTGGATCCACTGGTGATCGTTTGTGGCATCCGCGAACTGATTGATTCGTTCCTGGTCGATCAAAATCCAGTCACTGACACCCAGTTCCTGGCCGACATAGCCTAGCAGGTCTTGCGGTGTTTCTACTTCCAACATGTTGTGTACGTCCCTGGGGCAATATAGCAGATCGTGCAGACTTGCCTCAATGTTTCACGGATGGCAAGCGCCACGGTGTCAGCTTGTCCGCTTCGCGAGCGCTTCGGCAAAGATGCGGACGGAGTCCGCCATGGGGCGCGCGCGGTCCCAGGTCTGGCGGGTTTCGCTGGCCAATGGTGTGGTTGCCAGGAACCGGAACAACTCTTCGGCGCCGCGGTGGAAACCCTCCGGCGCCCCGATGGCCGCCAAAGTGTCCGCGATTTCAGCCATTTCGGGATGCCACCGTTCCGCGTCCGCTGCCAGAAAGCCGACCCAGGCCTCCATATCCTTCGCCCGGTTTGGGTTGCTGCCCGCCACCTCGCCCATGAAGGCATCGAACAGACCATACCGCTCTGCCGCGACCGCCATGGTGCATTGGAGCGCCCACGTGCCCTTGTTGAGGCCGGCATAAAGCATTTTTAGCGTCGAAGCCTGTCCAGGCTCCGGACCGGCGAAACGCCAGATCATCGTCGGAGTCGTCAATGATTCGAGCACGGCGGCATCCGGTCCGGCGACATAGACTCGTGGCGGCGCGGCCTTGCCTGGCGTCAGGCCGATGATGCTGCCGTCAATATAAGGCGCACCGGCGCCTGCAATAATCTCTCCAATTCTGGCGGAGGTCGTCGGGGAAATCGCGTTCAGGTCGGCAAAGGCCGGCGCCCGGCCCGCTTCATGCATGGCGCGGGCGGCCTCCTCGGCAAAGGCGGTGGCGGCAGCAGGCGGCAGGATAGACAGGACCAGATCGGCTTCCGCCATGATCGCGCCCAGGCTGCCCGCATCTTCCAGCCCCGCTTCGGCCGCCAGCGCGCGGGAGCGGTCGCTGCGGCCGGTCAGGTTGGTGAGCACGCGCCGCCCGCTTTCGCGCAGCGCCCGGCCAATGCCATGGCCCATGTCGCCCGGACTCATCACGCCGATAGTGTCGAGGCGCATTGGCTGTCTCCTGTTTCTAGCCGGTGGTAGGTCGCCAGCCAGCTATGCCTGTCATGGGCGGCGGCGGCAAGGTGGCAGGGGAGATTCCTCGGCGACGTTCGGTCAATTCTCACGCGTGTTTGAGACAACGGCTTTGTAATCTCCGTCACTTCGGCTCAAGCAGTTTCATGGCAATCTGCCACTGAAAACCCGTTGAGCAAACGGGCCATTGGTTGATTGGAGGCGGATCATGAAGCGCACAGATTTGGCTGGTTTCGCAATGATTTTGCTGACCGTTGGCGCCGCCGTATGGGCATCCCCGGCACAGACGGCAGAATCTGTGAAGATCAGTGGCCCCTCGCCACTGCTGCAACCGGCGGTGACGGAGGCGCCCGGCCAATGCCGGCAGCAGGTTGGCCCGTTCCGCAGCGAAGCGGATGCCGGTTCTGCACGGGAAAACGCGGCACGCGCCGGCTACCATGCCAGTGCTGTGATCAGCGCGGATAGAGCCGCCGGGAGTGCGCTGCCACGTTATTTCTTCGCCGTCGCCTATCCCTGCTGAGGCGTCGCGTCAGGCAGCATCTTCCAGCATCATCGCGGCACACTTCTCGCCAATCATGATTGAAGGCGCATTCGTATTGCCGGCGACGATCATCGGCATGATGGAGGCGTCGGCGACCCGCAATCGATTTACACCATGCACCCGCAGCCGCGGATCGACGACGGCATCGGTGCCGGTGCCCATGCGGCAGGAGCCGACCGGGTGGTAGTTCGCTATCGCCCGGTTGCGGATGTCTTCCAGCAGGCCCTCGTCATCGCTGACATGGGCGCCGGGTACCACTTCCTCCATTGTGAAATCCGCCAGCGCCGGCTGCCGGGCGATTTCGCGGCAAAGCCGGAAACCGTGCAGGATCGCCCTGCGGTCGTACTCTGTCTTAAGGAATTCGTAGCGGATCGCTGGCGGGGAGAGGGGATCGGCGGAGTTCACCTGCACCTGCCCGCGCCCTTCCGGCCGCAAATGGACCGGGCTCAGGCTGAAGCAGGAAAACGGATAGACCTCGACCCCCTTTGCCGTGCGGGCCTTGGTGCCCCAGGGCAGAAAGTTGATCTGCAGGTCCGGGCGTTCCAGGGCCGAGTCGCTGCGGACAAAGGCGCCGGCATGAACGCCGGTATTGGCCATCATGCCCTTGCCCAGCAGGAAGTATTCTGCCCCCGCCGCCATCCGCCGCCACAGGCTGTTGGCTAGGTCGTTAGCGGTGACGGGTTTGGCGCAGCGGAAGGGGATGTAGGTGTTGAAATGGTCCTGCAGGTTGTCACCTACGCCAGCCAGGTCACGCACCACCGGAATGCCGTGTGCCTGCAACAGCGCGCCCGGCCCGATGCCGGAAAGTTGCAGCAGGTGCGGCGAGCCGAATGCGCCGCCGGAAACCACAATCTCGCACCGGGCATGGGCCATACGCTCCTGGCCATTCTGGCGGAAGGCAACTCCGATGGCGCGGCCATCCTCAACCAGAATGCGGGTGGCGTGGGCGTTGGTCTCGACCTTAAGATTGGTGCGGCTCTTGGCTGGTTCCAGATAGCTGCGTGCGGAACTCCAGCGTTTTGTTTTGGACGCGGTGAATTGGTAGTAACCGGTGCCTTCTTGCGTCGGTCCGTTGAAATCCGGATTGCGGGGGATACCCGCTTGCACCGCGGCTTCGATCACGGCCGCCGGCAATTCGAACTCTGCCGGGATGTCGGAAACACGCAATGGCCCGCCGGTGCCGTGCAGGTCGCTTTCGCCGCGTTCCTGGTTCTCGGCCTTCTTGAAATAGGGCAGTACGGAATCCCAATCCCAGCCGGTGCAACCCATCTGCCGCCATTGGTCATAATCGGCGGGCGTGCCGCGCATATAGACCGTGCCGTTTATTGAGCTGGTGCCGCCCAGCACCTTACCGCGCGGCTGGTAGAGCGTCCGCCCGTTCAGGCTTTCGACGGGCTCGGTTTCGAACCGCCAGTTGACGCTGGCATCAACGAACACCTTGGCCGCGCCAATGGGAATGTGAATCCAGCGGTTGGTATCCGGCGGCCCGGCTTCCAACAGCAGGACGGTATAGCGGCCGGATTCACTAAGCCGGGCCGCCACCGCGCAACCGGCAGAGCCGGCACCAGTTACGATGAAATCGAAGGTCTCTGTGCTGTTTCGCATGCCGTTGCTTGCTGCCTTGGCGGATGGTCCGAAGCATCAGCATGCAAGAAAAACCGCGGCCTGCCTATGGGGCGGGCCGCGGTTGCATTTGTAGAAGCCGGTTGGGTGTTGGTGCCCCCGTGTCAGCCGCGCTCTTTGGCGACCAGTTCTTCCAGTGTCGGCAGGCCAATAGCACCCGGAACCACCTTCTCACCGACAACGAAGGCGGGTGTTCCGCGGATGCCCAGCGCTTCCGCCAATTCGTAATTGGCGCGAATGATTTCGTCGATGCTGGGGTCCTTCATGGCGTTTTCGACGGCGGCGGCATCACCACCCACTTCCTCCGCCAGCTTCAGAAGCGCTGCCTGGTTGATGGCGCCGCGGTGCGTCATCACCTTTTCATGATAGGCGCGGTAATGTTGCGGCGCGACCTTCTGCATGGCGAGCGATGCACGGGCCGCAACCGTCGATTCCTCGCCCAGGATCGGGAATTCCTTGAAGACGACGCGCACATCCGGGTTGCGGTCCACCAGGCTGAGAACGGTATCCAGCGAGCGTTTGCAGTAACCACAGCGATAATCGAAAAATTCCACCACGGTGATTGCCGCGTTCGGGTTGCCGATGACCGGATCGCCGGGGTTGCCCTGAAGCGCATCCTTTTGGGTGGCGACCTGCTCGCGCTGCTGGCTTTCCTTGGCCGCTTCCTCGCGGGCCTGGTAGGCGCGGATGGCGTCGATGACGATGTCAGGCTTCTCCGTCAGCAGCTTGCGGACGACTGCCTCAATCTCCGCCTCATCTGCCGCGTGCGCTTTCAGCGGCGCGGTCAGGGTGGTGGCGGCGAGCAGTGTGATTGCAGCAACAGAGAACAATTTGGCGAGCCAGGCGCGCATTACGGCTTCCTTTTTTGAATCAGGAGTGGTCGCGGGCAACTTGGACAGCTTGCCGGCACTGTGCAACCGCAATCGCAGCAGATCACAGGCATTTTATGCGCGGGGGAGAGTGTCAGGCTGGCCGCATTACCGCTGGCGCTGGCGTTCCATGGCGCGTTCCGCCGCCAGGCGGATATCCTCCGCCCGCAGCCACCGCGGTGAGCCCTTTGTCAGCAGGGTTTGCGCCCGGCTGGCCTGTTGAAACGCGAGGTCGGGCCGCCCGAAGCGCACCTCGGACTCGGCCAATGCCAGCGCCGCATCGCCCAGCCGCTCCAGCCGGCCATAGGCGGTGCCGAGGGTCCGCCATGCCGTGCCGTCGTCGGTTTCCTGTGCAACCGCCCGTTCCAGCAATTTTACGGCCTTTTCGAGGTTCTGCCGTTCCGGCGCGACGACTAGCGCCTGGGCATAGGAAATGGCGATCAGAGGCTCGTTCGGCGCCAGGTTCACGGCCCGCTCATATGCTTCCAGCGCGCCCGGATTGTTGCCCCGTTCGAACCGGACCTGACCGGCAAGTTCATTGACATACGGGTCGTTCGGCAGCCGCTCCAGCAAGACGGCCAGCGTCCGGTCCGCATCGTCCGAGCGGTTCTGCCGGTGATAGGCGACGGCGCGGGCGATCAGCGCGGGTGTGCTGGTGTCGGTGGCCGGATAGTCGCGCAGCACCTGCCCGATTGGCGAGAGAAATCCATCCAATTTCGCCCGCATTCGCGCGTGCGCTTCCTGTTGGCTGGGGCCGGGTTTGGCGTCGGAATAGGGCGACTTCGACAGATGATCCTGTAGCGCCTGGATTCGCTCCTGAGAGATTGGGTGCGTGCGCAGATATGGGTCCTGATGTTCCGGCAGCAGCAATTCCTGGTCGCCCAGCACGGACAGGAACTCGGTCAATCCATTCGCAGATTGCTGCGTAGCGTCCAGCAAGCGTACCGCTGCTTGATCCGCAGCTGATTCCTGCGTGCGGCTGTATTGGAGCAGGTTTTTCAGCGCGGTCGTTTGTCCGAAGGCGCTGACCGCCGCGCCAACCCGGCCATCGCCGGTGGCAACGGCAGCGGCGGCACCCAATACGGCAAACAGGATCGCTTGCGCCGAGGCGTTTTCCAACTCACCCCGTGTCCGGGCCAGATGGCCGCCTTCTATATGGCCGATTTCGTGGGCCAGAACACCAATCACTTGTTCCGGCGATTCGGATCGTTGCAGCAGGCCTGTATAAATGAATATGCGCATTCCGCCTGCCACAAAGGCATTGAGCTGATCACTCTGCACAAGATGCAGGCGAACGTCACCGGGCGGAATTCCCGCAGCACGCAATAGTGGCGTTGCCCAGCCGCGGATGGTAGCTTCAATTTCCGCATCGCGGATGAAGGACTGAGCAGTCGCCCCCGGCGCCAAGGCCATGTTCGCCAGTGCAATCAGCAATATGCCAATCCCGGCATGCCTTACCCGTGACCGGCCGAGGCCGGTTTGGCCGATGAACGCAAAGATCTTACGGAAAATCATGTCTATCCGCCTATCGGGCGACCAGCCCAAGAAATGGCAAGCTAGGCAGGGGGGTTCAAGGGGTCAATGGCTGGCCCTTGGCGCCGCCCTTTTACTGGCTGCGTGCGGCAGCGATGCAGACCTCGGCTCTCCCGGCTATGTGCAAGGCTTTGCCGGCGCGGTTGTCGCGGATGAACCGCACGCGGCGCTGATCGGTCGGGATACGCTTGCGGCCGGTGGCAGCGCCGGCGATGCTGCCGCCGCAGCATTCTTCGCGCTGGCGGTGACCAAGCCTGCTTCGGCCGGACTCACGGCGCATGGCTATTGCCTTGATTATCGTGTCGAGGATCAGACGCATCAGGCCTATCGTTTTCAGAGCCCTGGCGCGGTCCGTGCAATGGCCGCAATTCATGCCCGGCTTGGCCGTCTGCCCTGGCGTCAGACCGTCGGCCCGGCGGAGGCGTTGGCCCGCTTCGGTCAAAAGCGTTCCCTGGCGTTTCAGGCGGATTGGCAGGCCGCCGCCCCAGCGGACTCTTCAGCGCAGCAGGTGTTTGGCGGTGGCGCGGTCGGCCAGGAATTCCGGCAGTTGGACCTTGCCGGGCTGCTCGGCCAGATCCGTCAGCAGGGGGCCGGCTCGTTCTATACCGGTGGTGCAGCGCAACAGGTGTGGCAAGCAGCGGAGGATGGCGGGCTACGGGTCGACCGCGAATTTTGGCGCGACATCAGACCGGAAGCGGCCGCGGCGGTCACTCGCCCGTTGGGGGATCATCTGCTCGCGAGCCTGCCATTTTCAGATGCCGGCAACGGCGGCACAACCGGTCGGGCCGAAACCGGGCTGGCTGTTGCGGACCAGGTAGGCAATGCGGTTGCCTGCGTGTTCAGCATGGGCCAGCCGTTCGGCGATGGCCAGTTGATCGGCGGCGTTTTTCTGGCGTCGTCCGGCGCACCTGCAGGCGTGCCCGTGCTTGTGTCCAACCCGAACACCAAAATCATGCTTGCGGCGATTGCTGGCGGCAACGGCAGCGCTGCGGCCGAGCAGTTGGCTGACCAGACGGTGGAGCGCCGTGTCCCGCTCGCTCAGGCAATCGGCAGCGGCCATGCCGGTCTGATCAATGCTGTCGTCTGCCCCAGGGGCCTGCCCAACTATCCGCAATCCTGCACCGCAGCCAGCGATCCCGCCGGTGATGGACTGGCGGCCATCGGCGAGCCGCAGCGCTGAATGTTTCCTCTTTTGAACCCGAACCAGTACAGACCGAAAGGATTGGTATGACTTTTGCCCCGGCTCCGCGCAGCGACATCGCCGCATTCATGGTGATGGACGTCATGACGCAAGCGGCGGCGTGCGAAGCGCGCGGCGATCACGTGTTGCATCTGGAGGTCGGCCAGCCCGGCACGCCAGCGCCACGTCTTGCCCGCGAGGCTGCCAAACAGGCCATTGATACGGATGTCCTCGGCTATACTTTGGTTTTCGGCATCCCGGCGCTGCGCGAGCGCCTGGCCCGGCACTATCAGGATTGGTACGGGCTCAATCTGCCGGTGGAGCGGATCGCGGTCACCACCGGCTCCAGCGGCGGTTTCCTGCTGGCTTTCCTCGCCAGCTTTTCGGTTGGCGACCGGGTGTTGCTGACCGATCCCAGCTATCCCTGCTATCGCAACATTTTGGCGGCACTCGGTTGCGAGGTGGTGCGCCTGCCGACCGGCCCGGAAACCCGCTACCAAATGACGGCGGACATGCTGGATAGTGTACCGAATCTAGCAGGCGTCGTCATCGCCAGCCCCTCCAACCCTGCTGGCAGTGTCATTCCACCGGAAGAACTGAAAGCGATCGCGGAAGCCTGCCATGCGCGTGGCATACGGCTGATCAGCGATGAAATCTACCATGGGCTTGTGTTTGATGGCCGGGCGGATACGGCGGCGCGCTATTCTCCCAGCGCGATCATCATGAACAGTTTCTCGAAATATTTTTCAATGACCGGTTGGCGCATCGGCTGGATGATCGTGCCCGACGACCTCAAAAGCGCGGTGGAACGCTTGGCCCAGAATTTCTTCATCAGTTCGCCGGGCGTCAGCCAGGTAGCGGCCCTGGCCGCGTTGGACGCGACGGAGGAATTGGAGGCGAACAAGGCGGTTTATGCCACCAACCGGCGGTTGATGCTGGAGGGGCTGCCGCAGATGGGCCTTACCAAGATCGCGCCGCCGGACGGCGCGTTTTATATTTACGCGGATGTCAGCCATCTGACCCAAGATAGCATCGCCTTTTCCTCCCGACTTCTGGATGAAACCGGCGTTGCTGTCGCCAGCGGCCTCGATTTCGATCCCGACCGCGGCAAGCACATGATCCGGTTTTCGTACTGCATCACCCAGCCGGATGTCGAACAGGCGTTGGAGCGGCTGTCGGATTGGCTGGCAAAGCAG
This sequence comes from Alphaproteobacteria bacterium, assembly GCA_041687435.1. GTDB lineage: Bacteria > Pseudomonadota > Alphaproteobacteria > Bin95 > Bin95 > JACKII01. The sequence continues at coordinate 19,608 of JAWLBX010000019.1, read as the reverse complement.
ACCTGACAGGCGGGAAGGACGGCCATAGTAATGCAGGCGTCAGGCGAGCGGCCGGTCGCAACGGAGATCGTGCTGATCGGGGGCGGCCATGCCCATGTCGCGGTGCTGCGGAAGTTCGGCATGAAGCCGGAACCGGGCGTGCGGCTGACCGTCGTGGCGCGGGATACGTTCACCCCTTATTCCGGCATGATTCCCGGCTTTATTGCAGGCCATTACCGGCATGAGGATTGCCATATCGATCTGGGGCCGCTCTGCCGCTTTGCCGGCGCACGGCTGATCCATGCCCCGGCGATTGGGCTTGATCTCGACGGCTGCCGGCTGGCAGTCGAGGGCCGGCCGCCGCTGCGCTACGACCTGTTATCGATCGATACGGGCTCGACCACCAGGATTGGGGATATCCCGGGCGCTGCTGATTTTGGTCTGCGGGTGAAGCCGCTGGATCGTTTCCTGAGCGATTTGGAACGGAAAAGCGCCGGCTTGACGGCGGGGGCGCCGGTCACAGTGGTTGGCGGCGGCGCTGGCGGCGTCGAGTTGGCGTTGGCTTTGGCTCATCGCTTGCGGGGGCTGGGGCCACGGATGACCCTTGTTACCGATTCGGCTGGCTTGCTGCCGGCCTTTCCGCCGGGTGTGCGGCGGCGGATGCACGCTCTCATGGCGCAATATGGCATTGCCGTTGAAGCTGGTGCTGCGCTGGCCTCTGTCGAGCCCGACGCGGCAATCCTTGCCGATGGCCGCCGCCTCGATAGTGCAATTACTGTGCTCGCCACTGGTGCAGCCCCGGCACCCTGGCTTTCCGAAAGCGGTCTGGCTGTGGACAAGCGCGGGTTTGTGCAGATCAGCGAGACGCTGGCCAGTTGCTCCCACCCCAATGTGTTTGCCGCGGGCGATGTTGCTGCCTTCGCGCCGCGGCCGCTACCGAAAGCCGGGGTGTATGCGGTCCGGCAAGGGCCGGTCTTGGCGGATAACCTGCGCCATGCGGCAAAAGGGCAGGGGCTCCATCCTTACAAGCCGCAGCGACGGTTTCTCTCGCTGCTTTCGGGCGGACGGAAGACAGCAATTGCCTCTTACGGGATGTTTGCGGCCTCCGGCGACTGGGTCTGGCGCTGGAAGGATTGGATCGACCGGCGCTGGATGCAGCGCTACCAGGTGCTGCCACAGATGCAGGCTGGCCCCGATGACGTGCCGATGCATTGCGCCGGCTGTGGCTCGAAGATCGGCAGTGCCGTGCTCGGCCGCGTTCTGGCTGGCCTCAACACGGGCAACGTTGCCGGTGTTCTTTTGGCCACTGGCGATGATGCCGCCGTGCTGGAGCCGCCGGCCGGCCAGGTTCTGGTCCAATCGACCGACTATTTCCGCGCCTTCACGGGTGATGCCTACCTGTTCGGCCGCGTTGCGGCGGAGCACGCCCTTTCCGACATCTTCGCCATGGGTGCGCGCCCGCATAGTGCGCTCGCCCAGGTGACTGTGCCATTTGCGGTGCCGAACGTGCAGGAGTCCGACCTTGCCCAGGCACTTGCAGGCGCCTGCGCTGCCATCCGCGAGGCCGGTGCGTCCCTGATCGGCGGGCATTCGGCGGAAGGGCCGGAGCTGGCGCTTGGCCTGACCGTCAACGGCTTCGCGATAGCGGGCGATTTGTGGCACAAGCACGGCGTTGAGTCTGGCGATGCTCTTATCCTGACCAAACCGCTCGGCACGGGTATTCTGCTGGCAGCGGACATGCAGGGAACGGCCCGTTCCGCCTGGGTGGAATCGGCATTTAGTGTCATGCAACAAAGCAATGGCGCCGCCGTGTCCGTACTTCGCGATCACGGGGCGCGGGCCGTTACGGACGTAACCGGCTTTGGCCTTGCCGGCCATTTACAGGAAATGCTGGCCGCATCCGGTGTCGGTGCCGAGGTGCGTCTGGCGGATGTGCCGGCCCTGCCAGGCGTTACCGACTGTCTCACAAACGGAATTGAAAGTACGCTGGCCCCGGCCAACCGCGCAGCGGTCCCTCATGCGCCGGCCCTGCTGCTCGACCCGCAGACGTCTGGCGGTTTGCTAGCTGCGGTACCGCCGGCCGATGCGGCAGCCTGCGTTAGGGCGCTCCGTGCCGCCGGTTTCACGCAAGCCGCTAGCATCGGCAGTTGCCATGCCGAAGAGGGGCTATCGTTCGGCGGTTGAGGATCAGGGTTGATCTCTCATCGCGGGAAACCTTCAGGAAATGGCTGCAAGCGCTTCGCAATTCGGTATTCTGGCCTGCGAAACCGCTGAAAAAGGTCATGCCCGCATGCGCGCCATTGTCTGCCCGGATTACGGACCGCCCGAAATCCTGACCGTCGAAGATCGCCCAACGCCAGAGCCCGGCCCTGGCCAGGTGCTGGTGCAGCACAAGGCGTGGGGGATTAACTATGTCGACGTGTTGATGTGTGCCGGCGGCTATCAGTTGAAGCCGCCGGTGCCGTTCGTGCCGGGGCTGGAGGCGTGCGGCGACGTGGTGGCTGTCGGTGCGGGCGTCGAGGATTTCCGCGTTGGCGACCGGGTGATGACCAGCGGCCGGCCGGGCGTGTTCTGCGAGTATTATGTTGCGGATTCTGGGCAGGCGCACCGGCTGCCCTCCACCTTCGACTATGCCGAGGGGGCGGCCTTCCGCTCTGCCTACATGACCGCCTGGAACGCGCTGACCCATGGCGGGCGGCTGGAGGCCGGCGACGTGCTGCTGGTGCATGGTGCGGCCGGCGGTGTCGGCCTTGCCGCCGTGCATGTCGGCCGCCTGTTGGGCGCGCAGGTGATTGCCACCGCTGGCAGCGACGAAAAGCTGAGAGTGGTGAAGGAGCAGGGCGCCGACTACGTGATCAACTACACCAACACCGACCTTCGCGAGGCGGTGAAGGGGCTGACGGACGGGCGTGGCGCCGATGTGATCTATGATCCGGTCGGCGGCGACGTGGCCGAGCAGAGCCTGCGCTGCATGAACTATGGCTGCCGCGTGGTCTATATCGGCTTTACCGGCGGCGATCCGGTCTCGATCCGCTCCAACCTGCTGCTGATCAAGGGGGCGACCGCGGTCGGTTTCCGCGCGGGCGAGATCGGCCGGCGCATTCCGGGGCTGAACGAGAAGACCATCGCCACCCTGATTACGCTCGCGGAACAGGGCCGGTTGCGCCCTCACATTTCCCACCGCATTCCCTGGCCGTACGTACAGGCGGCGATGCGGCCGATTCAGGAGCGCACGGTGATCGGCAAGGCGGTGATGGTGGCGTGACCGGTCGCGCATCCGGAAGCTGATACCGTGCGCACACCACCGCTTGCCCCGCCGGAGGACGGCACCCGCCTTGGCTTCGCGATCGGGCTGATCTGCTTTGCCGCGCTGATGTTCGCGGCGATGTTCGCCTGCGTGAAGCTGCTCGGCTCCGGCTATTCGCCGTTGCAGGTGCTGCTGATGCGCTATGGCTTCGGCTTGGCGCTCAGCCTGCCGCTGCTCTGGCGGACCGGGCCCGCGCTTTGGCGGACGGACCGGCCGTTCGGCCACGTGGTCCGCGCCTGCTACGGCCTGATTTCGACCTTCGCCATGTTCTACGCCGTGACGCGCATGCCGATTGCCACGGTGACGGCGATCAGCTTCGCCATGCCGCTGTTCCTGACCGTGCTGAGTGTGCCGATGCTGGGGGAGAGCGTCGGCTGGCGGCGCGTGCTGGCCGCCTTCGTCGGGTTTGGCGGCGTACTGTTGATCGTAAATCCGGGCAGCAACCTGAACCTGATCGCGCTGATCGCGCTCGCCGGCGCGTTTTTCTACGCCATGGCGGTGGTGGCGATCCGGCAGCTGTCGCGGCGGGAGCCCGCCAACCGCATCTACTTCCTCTACGCGCTGGCCAACATCACTGTCACGGGGGCAGCCATGCCCTGGGTCTGGGTGACGCCGAGCCTGGAGGACTGGTTGCTGTTCCTGCTGATCGGCGCGCTGGGCGCGGTGGCGCAGTACGGCTTCCTGGTGGCCTACCGCTACGCACCGGCGACGGTGCTGGCGCCGTTCGACTACAGCCAGATCCTGTTTGCGCTCACCATCGGCTACATCGCCTGGGGCGAGACGCCGGCGGTGCAGTCGTTCGGCGGCGGCGCGATCATCATCGCCTCCGGCCTCTACATCTGGTGGCGCGAGCGCCGGCTGGCTCGGCGGCGGGTGTGAGCGCGGGGAGGGGGCTCAGTGCCCTTCCGGAATTTCGGCCAATTCGATCAGCACGTTGCCGGTCGAGGCCGGGTCGAGGAAGACGATGCGGCTGCCGCCATGGCCGGGCTTCGGCTCGTCGTTCAGCAGCTTGACGCCCTTGCCCTTCAGCTCGGCCACGGCGCCGTCGATATCCTCCACCTCGAAGCACAGATGCCATAGGCTTTCGCCGGATTTCTCCATCCATTCGTTGACCGGCGAATCCGGTCCGGTTGCCTGCAGCAGTTCGATATAGGTCTGGCCGACCGGCAGCATGGCGAGTTTGGTCTGGCCGATCTGTTCCTCATACTCCTGACCGATCCCCAGCACATCGACCCAGGTCTCTCGGGCCTTGTCCATGTCGTTCACGGTGATAGCAACGTGTTCCAGGCGTTTGATTTTCATGGCGTGAGCGCTTCCTCTGGTGTGACGAGCGCTCAGACTACCCCCGCCGGCTTCGGCCCGCCAGTGGCCCAGTCCAGCAGTTCGACCGTGTGCACCACCGGGACGCCCGCCTTATCGGCCAGTTGGGTGATGCAGCCGATATTGCCGGTGGCGATGATCTGCGGCCGTGTTGCCGCGATGTTGCCAAGCTTGCGGTCGCGCAGTTGCGTAGCGATCTTTGGCTGCAACAGGTTGTATGTGCCGGCGGAGCCACAGCAGAGATGACCCTCCGCCGCTTCGCTGACCTGGAATCCCGCTGACGCCAGCAACTCCTTCGGCTGGGTTCGGATCTTCTGGCCGTGCTGGAGCGAGCAGGCGGCGTGGTAGGTGACGCGCTGGCCCGTCTCGATCTGCCGTGGCGCGAGGCCGATTTCCGCCACGAATTCGGAAACATCCTTGGCGAGCGCGCTGATCGTTGCCGCTTTTTCCGCATAGTCGGGATCAAGGCGCAGCATATAGCCATAGTCCTTGACCGTGGTGCCGCAGCCGCTGGCGTTGATGACGATGGCGTGCAGGCCCTGGCCGCCGCCTTGCTCCGTCTCCGGCCACCAGGCATCGATCATCGCCTTGGCCTGGGCATGAGCTTCGTCCTCCCGCCCCATATGGTGAACGAGGGAGCCGCAGCAGGTGGCATCCGCCGGGAATATCACCTCCGCCCCGTGCCGGCGCAGCAGGCGCAGGGTGGCATCGTTAATATTGGGCGCAATCGCCCGCTGGGCGCAGCCGGGCAAGATCGCCACCCGGTAGTGCCGCTTGCCTTCCGCCGCGTAGGTGCCTGGCTCGTCCGTTGCCGAGCGGCCGGCGGGCAGTGGCGCTAGTCGCACCATGGCTTTGAGGCGCGCCGGCAGTAGCGGCGCAAACGGTTTGCCGAGCGCGCCCAGCGCCAGCGCTGCCCTGAACCGGCCCGGATACGGGATCAGCTTCGCCAGCACTGACCGCAGCATCCGATCGAGCCAGGGCCGTTCGTATGTTTCCTCGATATGGGCCCGCGCGGTGTCAACCAAGTGCATGTAATGCACGCCACTGGGACATGTCATCATGCAGGCGAGGCAGGACAGGCAGCGGTCGATGTGTGTGACCACCTCCGGCGTCGCCGGGCGGTCGTTCTCCAGCATGTCCTTGATCAGGTAGATGCGCCCGCGCGGGCTGTCCAACTCGTCGCCTAACAGCACATAGGTCGGGCAGGTCGCGAGGCAGAAGCCGCAATGGACGCAATTGCGCAGGATCTTGTCCGCCTCCGCAATGCGCGGGTCGGCCTTTTGCGCCTCTGTAAAATGGGTTTGCATTGCGGAGCCTCTGGGGCGTTAGGCTTGGTCCTCCGGCGGCAGGCCGCCGAACTCGCGGGTGATGACCCGGGCGGTGCGCTGCACCAGCCCGGCCAGTTCGCCGAACCGCTTGTCGGTGACCCGCGCCGCGGGGCCCGATAGCGATATGCCGGCGATGGCCTCGCGCGCCTCGTTGAAAATCGGGGCGGCGACGCAGCGAAGGCCAATGGCGTGCTCTTCATCATCGGAGCCATAGCCCTGCGCGCGGATTTCCGCCAGGGACCGGGCAAAGCGTTCCCGGCCGGTAATCGTGTTGGCGGTGAAGCGTTCCAGCTTCATCCGGTCCAGCATCGCGTTTTTCAATGCGGGATTCATATAGGCAAGCAGCACCTTGCCGACCGCCGAGGAATGCATGGGAACCCGCGCACCGGGGGACGCGAGCGCTCGCATCATCTGCCGGCACTCGATCTGTGCCAGATAGATGATCTGCCCGCCGTCCTCGACTGCCAGATTGACGGTTTCGTCGCACTGTTCCATCAGGCCGCGCATATAGGGCCGCGCCACCTGCACCAGATCGCGCGCCCGCAGAAAGGCATTGCCGACCGTGAACGCTTTCACGCCGACGAACCACAGGGTTCGTTCGCCGTCGAAACGGACAAAACCTTCCAGTTGCAGGGTCGAGAGCAGCCGGTGTGCCGACGACACCGGCAAGCCGACACGGTTCGCGACCTCGGTCAGTGTGATGCCATCACCGGCATCCGCCACTTCCTGCAGCAGCCGCAGGGCCCGCACCAGGCTTTGGACCTGGCCGGACCGTTCCGCACTAGCCTTGGCGGGTTTTGGCTCCAGGGGGATGGGATTCGCCATCGGCTGGGATCCTTGCACCGGCGCCCTAGGCAGCAGGGGCGAACTGCATGTCATAGGCCGGAAGGGTCAGGAATTCGGCCAATTCGTCGGCCAGCACCATTTCCTCCAGCAGTTTCGCCGCGGGGCCGTAATGGCCCTTGGCAAAGCCGTCCTCGCCATACTGCTGCTTCAGGCTCGCGACCTCGTTCGCCACCGTCTGCTTGATCAGCACTGCGTCGACCACCTCGCCGGAATCGAGCTTCACGCCATGCTTGCGCCACTGCCAGAGTTGCGCGCGGCTGATTTCTGCCGTGGCCGCGTCTTCCATCAGATTGTGCAGCGGCACGGCGCCCTGGCCGCCCAGCCAAGCAGCGATATAGCCGATTCCGACATTGACGTTCATCTTCAGCCCATCCATCGACTTCGGCCCGTCGCACGGTGCGGTCAGTTCAGCCGCGGTGGCTACCTCGTCGCGCTGGCGGTCGAGTTGGTTCGGCTGGGGCATGTGCTCGTTGAACACCTCCATTGCAACGCCCACCAAGCCTGGATGTGCGACCCAGGTGCCGTCATGGCCATCGGTCGCCTCACGCTCCTTGTCAGCGCGAACCTTGGCGAAAGCCGCCTCGTTCGCAGCTTCGTCGCCGCGGATCGGGATTTGCGCCGCCATGCCGCCCATGGCGAAGGCGCCGCGCTTGTGGCAGACCTTGATCACGTGCAGCGAGTAGGCGCGCATGAACGGCACGGTCATGGTGACGGCTGCGCGGTCCGGCAGCACCTTGGTCGGGTCGGCGCGGTGCTTCTTGATATAGCTGAAAATATAGTCCCAGCGGCCGCAATTCAGGCCAGCCATGTGATCGCGCAACTCGTAGATGATTTCCTCGGCATGGAAGGTCGCCGGCAGGGTTTCGATCAGCACGGTCGCCTTGCAGCTGCCCTGCGGAATGCCGAGCTGATCCTGCGCCCAGACGAACACGTCGTTCCAGAGGCGCGCTTCCAGATAATGCTCCAGCTTGGCCAGGTAGAAATAGGGGCCGGAGCCGTTTGCGAGCGCCTGTTTGGCATTGTGGAAGAAAAACAGGCCAAAATCGACCAGCGAGCCGCTGATTGGCGCGCCATCGACCAGAATGTGCTTCTCCGGCAAGTGCCAGCCGCGTGGGCGAACCAGCAGGGTCGCCAGATCGGTGCCCAGGCCGTAATCCTTGCCATTGTTCGGGTCGTGGAAGCTGATCGTCCGGGCCACCGCATCGCGCAGGTTGATTTGCCCTTGAATGACGTTGTCCCAGCTTGGTGCGGTCGCATCTTCCAGGCAGGCCATGAACATTTTGGCGCCACTGTTCAGCGCGTTGATGACCATCTTGCGGTCGCACGGGCCGGTGATTTCCACGCGGCGGTCTTGCAAGTCTGCGGGGATCGGGGCGACTTGCCATTCATCGGCGCGAACCTGGGCGGTTTCCGCCGGAAAATCCAGCTTGGTCTTGCCGGCGTCGAGATCCTTCTGAAACGCTTCCCGCGCTGCCAAAAGTTCTTGGCGGCGGGCATCGAACTTGTTGTGAAACCCTTCCAGGAAGGCGAGGGCATCGGCGGATAGGATTTCAGAATAGCCGGGCTGAAGCGCGCCCTTGATTTCGACGGACATGAAACTGCCTCCTGTGACTTGCGAATTGACCGCGGTTTGAGCAGTCCGGGCTTCCACGATCAAGGAGCGTTTCCGGTCTGCGGAAGACCGTGCGTCGCGAGCCGGGCATTGCTGTATTCCGCCCGATCCGAAACTTCCGCGCCGATCCAATCCGGCAGGGGGTCTGGCGCATCCTCTGCCCGCTCCAACTCGATTTCAGCGAGCACCAGCGGCGCCAGCCTGCCGCGATATTCATCGACCAGCCAGTAGCGCCTGTCCGCCAGCACGGTATAGCGCACTTTTTCGATGACTTGACCACCGCAGTGTTGGAGCAGGGCTTCCGCGTCTTTCAGCGTTGTATCGCACTCGAACTCTGCCCGTTCCACCCCGCCGCCGCTCGCTTTGACGGTCAGGGTGGCATCGCTGTCGCTTTTGATCCGCACCCGCACTTCAACGCGTTCGTTCTGGGCCAGATAGCCCTGGCGGATATGGGATTGCGAAATGACCGCAGCGCGCCAGCCCTCGTCCACGACCAGATACTTGCGCTCGATTTCCACCGCCATCGCTTGACCCTCCACAATCGGCGGGACGCACGGCATGTTTTCAAGAAACGCCCTTTCGCCACGCCGCTTGTTTCACTTAGACTTCCGATCGCGATCAGAAAACCAAAAAAAGATTGCCGCATTCACCATCGGAAGGAAAAGCCCATGCGAACCCTACTGACCGCAGTCCTGGCGCTGGCCACCGTGGCCGCCAGCCATGGCGCCGTCGCGCAGAAATCAGGCGGTGTGCTGAAACTTTACCATATTGGTACGCCCCCCAGCGGGTCGATACATGAGGAGGCAACGATCTCTACCGTTGCCCCCTATATGGGAGTTTATAACAACCTCGTCATGTATGATCCGCATGTGCGGAAGCACAGCCTGGAGTCGGTCATTCCCGACCTGGCAAAATCCTGGTCATGGAGCGAGGACGGTACGAAGCTGACCTTCGCGCTTCACGAAGGTGTGCAGTGGCATGATGGAAAGCCGTTCACCAGTGCCGACGTCAAATGCACATGGGATAGAATTCAGGGCAAAGACCCAGATCGAAACATGCGGTTCCAGAAAAACCCGCGCAAGCCGTGGTACTGGAACCTGCAAGAGATTACGACGAACGGGAAATTCGAGGTCACGTTCCATCTTGGGCAGCCGCAACCGTCTTTTTTGGCCTTGCTTTCGGGTGCGCATTCGCCGGTCTATCCATGCCATGTGGATGCCAGAACCATGCGCACGGCGCCAATCGGTACAGGGCCGTTTAAGTTCGTGGAGTTGAGGCAAAACGAGCGCGTTGTTTTCGAAAAAAACGAAAACTATTGGAAGGAAGGACTGCCATATCTGGATGGCCACGAATGGACGATCATTCGGAGCCGTTCCACCCGCGTTTTGGCGTTCACCGCGGGTGAATTTGATATGACCTTTAATAGTGATGTCACCATTCCGCTACTAAAAGATGTCAAAAGCCAGTCACCAGAAGCAATTTGTGATCTAACATCTACGGGTACTTATGCGAACCTTTTGGTTAATCGAGACTCGCCGCCCTTTAGCGATCCTAAAATTCGGGAAGCGATGGCTCTGACGATTGACCGTCATGAATTTAATGAAATTCTGGGCGAGGGCCAACTCACCCATGGTGGCGCAATGATGCCGCCACCTGATGGGCAATGGGGCATGCCAGAGGAATTGGTCAGGCAAATGCCAGGTTATGGCGACGATGTGGAGGCGAACCGTGCTAAAGGCCGAGAGATCATGGAAGGCCTGGGTTACGGTCCGAACAACATGTTAAAAGTCAAGGTTGCTACCCGTAACCTAGCCACATATCGAGATCCAGCAGTCATCCTGATTGACCACTTGAAGCATGTGCACATAGAAGGCGAATTGGAGGTGATTGAGACCGGCAACTGGTATGGTCGTGTAGGCCGAAAGGATTACCAAGTTGGATTGAACGTCTCTGGTACAGCCATGGATGATCCGGATGTCAACTTTTTCGAAAACTTCTCCTGCGGTTCGCAGCGAAACTATACGGCCTATTGCAACAAGGAATTAGATGAATTGTTCCGAAAGCAGGCTGGCATGACCGATATGGAAGAGCGTCGTAAATTGGTGTGGGACATTGATCGTCAACTGCAGTTGGACCATGCTCGACCAGTTATCCACCATAATAAGGCTGCACATTGCTGGCATCCGTATGTGAAAAATGTCAGCCGCCACGTTAACAACATCTACAACGCATGGCGGATGGAAGATTGGTGGCTGGATAAATAGCCGCCATTCCCTCTGCCACCCCGGTCTGTTGGTGCAGCCACGGACCGGGGTGCGGGCCGGTGCGGCGTGCGTTCATTCTTGTGCAACGTCGCCTGCGCCGGCCGTTTCCTTCCGGTCTACCGATACACTCGCGGCCAGGTTGGCCGAATTTTCCTCCCGCTGCCGCGCGGCCTGTTCGTCGAACACGATTGGAATGAAAGCATAGCGCGTGCCGTCCGTGATCGGCGTCACCTCGTGCATTATGCTGCAGGAATGGACCAGCGCGCAGCCGGTCGGAATCGGGTAGACTTGTGGTCCATACTCCGGGAAACGCAGGAGCCCGCCGCGAAAGGCGTCTGCGTTCAGGGGGATGGTGATGGCGAAGCGGCGGTGGGCCGTGCCAAAGGCAGCATTGTCCCGGTGCGGGCCGAAGAAATCACCGGTACTGTACCGGGCCACGACGGAGCGTTCCATCCTGGTGGCATCGAACTGGAAAGCCTTGCGCAACTCCGGCAGCAGCCGGCGGCGGATGCGCGCTTGGGCGGCCTGGCGCAAAGTGTTGTCTGTGACGGCCGCATCCTGGCGTTGCTTGCGGGTCGGGTCGATGGTGAGCACGGTCTTGCCGCCGTCATCCTCCAGAATGCCGGAGGGATCGCCGCCGGCCTCATCGAAATACGCCGCCAACCGCCGGCAGAACTCCATCTCGAATACCATCGGCACCAGCAGCACCGGCGCCTGCGCCAGGGCGGGGCGCGGCGGCCCGATCTGGGGCAGGTTTTGGAGGAATTGTGTCAGGTGGGCGGGATGGTCTTCCGGGTCGTCGATCCGGTGGACGGATATGACGCGCAGGCCGGCATCCAGCAGCACGGTTAATGGCTGGAGCGAGACCTCTTCACCGTCCGCGCTTTCCAAGGCGCCAAACAATTGGCTCAACTGCCGGTCGAAATCCCAGAGCATGCGCACGCCGGGTGTTGGCGGGGGTAGCCTTTCGGCGTCCTGGTCGTCGGGGTCGATGCTGATGCCGACAAACTGGTGCTCGATGCCATCGAACAACACGGTATTCGCGGTGATTGCCGCCACCATCGCCGCCATCGCTGGATGGCTGCCGGATCCGAAAAAGCAAAGCGTGGTGAACCGCCCGGCCAGGCTGTCGCTGGTCAAGGCCTGGCCGTTGTTTGCGGCGGCGCGGAACGGTGGCGCGGGCTCTCCGGGCAGGGGGATTGGCATGCTAGAACTCCCAAAGCAGTCGGTCAGGCCGGCAAGGCGGCTTGCGCCATCCGGTCTACGGCAGGCATCGCAGCTTGCAAACCCCGTCGCTCGGACTTGGCTGGCAGTGGGCCTGTCGCTGGCAGCTATCGGCCCGGCTGCCGGGGCCGGCTCGGAACGGGCGTTGATCCGCGACGCCGGGTTTCGCGACACCGATGTCGGTTATGTCGTTTACGACCTGCAGGCGGGTCAGGTGGTGCGCAGCCATCTGCCGGACCAGCCATTCATTCCGGCCTCTATGGTGAAGATTGCGACTGTGCTGGTGGCGCTGGAGGTGCTGGGCCCCGATCACCGGTTCCGGACGCGGGTTCTGACGCAGCGGACAGGGGAGGGGGTGCATCTGCATCTGGCAGGCGGTGGCGACCCCGTGCTCGTTCAGGAAAACGTCCACGGCCTCGCCAGGGCTTTGGCAACGGCCCTGACAAGCCGTGAGCTTATCCGGTTTACCTACGACGAATCGCTGCTGCCCTCGGTGCCGCAGATCGATGCGAGCGATGACGGCCTGAAACCTTATAACCCGCCAGTGTCAGCGCTTTCCGTGAATTTCAACCGGCAATGGCTCCGGTGGACCCGGGATGAGACGAGCCGCGCCATGCTGGTGACGCTTCGACCTGGGCTGGATCATGCCGTTGCCGGCATCGCGGCGCGCCCGCTCGGGGATGGGCGTTCGATCCAGGCGATAGATGGCCTGCGCACTGTCTACCTGCTCGACCCAAAGGTGCCGAGCGCCGGACAGCGCCAGGTTGCCGTGCGCCAGCCGGCTTTGCGAACGGCGGCGATGCTGCGCGCCTATGCGGCGCGGGAAGGCCTGTTGTTGCCGCCGCCAGAACCGTTGCCGGTTGCACCCGCAGGGGCGGCCGTTATTGTCACACATGAAAGCCGGCCTCTGCTGGAAATCGCCGAGGACTTGCTGAAATACTCGAACAACCTGTCGGCGGAACTGGTCGGGCTTGCCACGGCGAGAGCATTGCGGCCGAATGTGCCGGAACTCTCGGCCGGAGCGGCGGTCGTTTCAGACTGGCTCCGTCAGGCCGCGCCGGCGGTGATAGCCCGCGGATGGTCGGTGCCGAACCAGTCCGGCCTCTCCGGCAGTGCGCGGGTGACGCCTTCGGCGCTGTTGGCACTCCTTCGGTATGCCGCCGGCCGGCAGTATCCGCAGCCGGAAACGGCAGCGGACGGGGAGGTGGAAGTGGAGCCAAGGTCTTTCCTATCGCTGCTGCGCGAGCCCCGCTGGGCGGAAAAAGACGATGATGTAGAGGTGCGCGGCAAAAGCGGCACCATGTTCTACGCCCGCGGTAATGCCGGGGTGCTGCGGGGTGCCAGCGGCAAGCCCATGCTGTTCGTGCTGATGCACAACGACCTGGACGCCCGTCAGCGGTATGAATCGGATCCGGCACGGTTCACTGCGCCGGTGCAGATTGCGGCCCGCGTGTGGCTTGCCCGCGCGCGCCGGCTGGAGGAGAGCATTCTTTTGCATTGGGTCGCCGCGTTTTGACCCGCCTGTTTGTGAACCGCCGTTCGCAGTGCACTACCTCTTTTCCAACCGTGCGGCTTGCAGCAGAATACCGGCCAACTTTACAAAATTCGCTCCCGAGGAGACTGCCCGAACGATGGCGAAAGTATTTGAAGGGGTGCGAGTCGTCGACTTCACCCAGGTGATTGCCGGCCCGTACGCCAGCTACCAGCTTGCGCTGCAAGGCGCCGATGTCATCAAGCTGGAGCACCCCAAGGGCGGCGACCAGGGCCGGGTTATGATGGCTGGCGGGCCGGATTTCCTGGATGCAGGCCAGTCCTCTCTGTTCATGGCCTTCAACAGCAACAAGCGCTCGCTCGGCCTTGACCTCAAGCATTCGCGTTCGAAGGAAGTCATCCGTCGGCTTGTGCAGAGCGCCGATGTGGTGATCGAGAACTTCAAGGCGGGCACGATGGCGCGCATGGGCCTGGAATATGCCGCCATCCGACAGTGGAAGCCCGAGATCATCTATTGCTCAATCTCCGGCTTCGGTGCGACCGGGCCATTGGCTGGCAAGGCGGCTTACGATCCTGTCATTCAGGCGCATTCCGGCATGATGACCCTGACCGGCTTCGAGAACAACGGCCCGACCAAGGTCGGCTTCTGGGTGACCGACGTGGCGGCGGGTATTCACGCCGCCTATGCCATTTCCTCAGCCCTGTTCGCGCGGGAGCGCACGGGCAAGGGCCGGTATATCGACCTTTCGATGCTGGATGCTGCGGTCGGCTTCATCTCGCCCATGGTCCTGCATTATCTGAATTGCGGGGTCGCGCCGCAGCTGATGGGCAACGGATCGCCAGCATCGACCACGGCGCCCTCCGTCTATCCGACGGCGACCAACATGATCCAGGTCGCCACCGCGACACAGGCGCAATTCGAGAAAATGACCGATGTGCTGGAACGTCCCGACCTGAAATCCGACCCCCGGTTTATCGACCGTCAGGCAAGGGCAGACAATGGCTTGGCGTTGTACGATGAGCTTTGCAAGACCTACGCCACCCGGCCGGCCAAGGACTGGGAAAAGAAGCTGGAGGCCGTTGGCGTGCCTGCGGGTGTCGTCAATACCGTGCCGGAAATGTTGCAGAACGAGCAGGTGGTCCATCGCAATGTGGTGCAGCAGGTGCCACCGCCGACCGGCCTTGGCAAGCCGATGGCGATGGTCAACGCCTCGTTTCACCTGAACGAAGGCTCGCCCAGTGTCGAAACCTCGCCGCCGCATGTGGGCCAACACACCGATACTGTGCTTGGCGAGGTTGGTTTTTCGGCAGATGAGATTGCACGATTGCGTGAAGAGGGTGTTGTGGGCTGACACTCGCCTCTGGCAGCCTAAATCTGAACAAGCCAGTACGCCTATCGTAAGGAAAGCCCATGGCTGCCACCGAACTGACCGCTGCCGACGTCGGCCTGCCGCAACACTCGCCGACACCGGCGCCGGGCGGGGTGTTCTCCTTATCGAGCCATGCCCGAGCCAAGGATGCGCTGGATTTCGGGCTTTCCGCCCGATCGCCGGGGTTCAATATCTTCGTTGTCGGCGGCGACCGCAGCGGCCGCATGACCGAGACAATGGCCTATCTGAATGCGGAAATGGCCAAGCGCGCACCGCCGCCGGACTGGGTCTATCTCAATAATTTCCGGCGGCCGCACCGGCCGCGCCCCTGCCGTTTGAGTGCCGGCACGGGGCGGGAGTTCCGCGATGCCATGGCCGCCCTGATTCCCAACATCCGCGCCGCGCTGCAACAGGCTTTTGAGGACGAGGCGCACCAGACCGCGCTACAAGCCCCCGGCCGCCGCCTGCAGGAGGAGGTCAACCGCCAGATCACAGAGGTCAAGGCAGAGGCCGAACAGCGCGGCCTGACCATCGTTCAGACCGAAACCGGCCCTGCCGTCACCCCGGCACAACCGCCCGAAGGTGAGGAGTCGAAGGCGCTGACGCAGGAAGAGATGGAGAAGGTTCAGGCGGACGCTCGCGCGATCGCCGAGCGGCTTTCCCAAATCACTCGCTGGGCCAGCATGCAGCAAAAACAGGTGGGGGAGCATGCCCGCAAGGTTTCAACCCAAATCGCCGACGACGCGATTCATGGCCTGATAAGCGATCTCGCCTCGCAGTTTACCGGCCATGGCAGCCTGCAACGCTGGCTGGAGGAGGTAAGGGTCGACATTCTCGACAACATCCAGCGTTTCGCCACCAGGCAACCGGAAGGCGCGCCACCGCTGGAGCCACCGGAACAGCGCTATGCCGTGAATCTGTTCGTCGATCACGGCGACGACAAGCATCCACTCGTCGTAGTGGAGCCGAACCCGACCTATGACAATTTGTTCGGCAAGTTCGAATACCGCCAGGCCGGCATGCGGCTGGAAACGGACTTTACCTTGTTGCGTTCTGGTGCGCTGCACCGTGCCAACGGTGGCATTATCGTTCTGCGGGCCGAAGCCCTGGCCGCCCAGCCTTTTAGCTGGCTGTTCCTGAAAGGCGCGCTGCGCGACCAGGAAATCCAGCTGGAGGATCTGCGCCAACAGGCAGCGCTGCCGATTGCCGGTGCGCCCCGCCCGAAGCCAATCCCGCTGGATGTCAAAGTGGTGCTTGTGGGCGCGCCGCAGTGGTTCCAGACGTTTTTTTCCGCCGATGTGGATTTTCAAACCCATTTCCGGATCAAGGCGGAAATTGATGGCGACATGCCCGCCGACGAAACCAACCTGGCTCACTATGCGGGCCTGCTGGAGCAGATTGCAGAACGCCGCGGTGCCACTGGCTGCGAGCCTGCGGCCATCACCCGGTTGCTGGCCCATGCAAGCCGGCTGGCGGACGACCGCACGCGGCTTTCCGCCAAGTTCGAGTTGCTTGAGGATGTGATCGCGGAGGCCCGCGTCGGCGCCCCGCATGGCCCGCTGACGGCGGAAGCGGTGGAGCAGGCCATTGTCCAGCGCCGCATCCGCAATGCCCGGACCGAGGATCTGATGCACGAACGCATTGCCGACGGCACGATCCTGATCGAATCGACTGGCAGGGCTGTCGGTCAGGTAAACGGCCTGACCGTGCGCGATCTGGGCGACCATGTTTTCGGCGCACCGGCCCGCGTGACCGCCCGCGCCTCTGCCGGGCGTGAGGGCATCGTCAATATCGAGCGCTTCGTTGCGATGGGCGGCCCGATCCAACAGAAGGGGGCGATGATCCTGCAAGGCTTCCTCACCGGCCTGTTTGCCCGGGGCATCCCATTGTCGTTTACCTGTTCCATCACCTTCGAACAGAGCTATGGCGGGGTTGAGGGCGATAGCGCCAGTCTGGCGGAAGCAGTGGCCGCGATCTCGGATCTTTCCGGTCTGCCGGTCCGGCAAGATGTGGCGATTACCGGCTCCATGAACCAGCATGGCGTGGCCCAGGTGGTCGGCGGCGTCGCTCGCAAGATCGAGGGCTTTTACCGTTCGTGTCTTGACAAGCCGGAGGGGCTGACAGGCGAGCAGGGCGTCATCGTACCCGCCGCCAACACCCGGAATCTGGTGCTAAAAAGCGATGTGATGGAGGCCGTTGCCGCCGGACGGTTCCACATCTGGACCGTATCCCATGTGACGGAGGCGCTGGAACTGCTGCTGGCGACGCCGGTGGGTGCACCGGCCGCGGATGGCAACTATCCGGCGGACAGCGTTTTCGGCCGGGTCATGGCGCGCCTAACGCAGTTCAACGCCGCGATTGCGGAGACCTACCGCAAATCAGGCTGAAGCCGAGGCGCATCACAGGGCGGGGCAGGCAAAGCCGTGCCTCGCCCTGGCGGCGTGGCTACTTCCGCGCGGCTTCCTCGATGCCGCTGATCGTTGCGCTGGGGGAGATGTTATCCAGGCTGGTTTTGCAGTGGATGACGACGGGGCCGTCATGCGCCATCGCCTCGGCCACCTTGTCCTCCACCTCCGCCTCAGTCTCGATCAGCACGCCTTTTGCGCCGAAGCTTTCGCCCCATTTCACGAAATCCGGGTTTTTCAGCGCGATGCCATAGTCCCGGCCAGGGAAGCTGCGGGCCTGGTGCATGCGGATGGTGCCATAGGCACTGTTGTCCGAGATGAACAGCTTCAGCGGCACGTCGTACTGCACGGCGGTCGCCAGTTCGTTGCCGGTCATCAGCACGCCGCCATCGCCGACGAAGGCCACCACCTGCCGGCCTGGGGAGGCGATGCCTGCTGCGACCGCTGCCGGCACACCGGGCCCCATCGCGCCGACCGCCGCACCCACGAACATGTTGCCGGGGCCCATGTTCAGGAACTGCGCCATCCAACTGGAGAAATTGCCGGCATCGCAGGTCACCACCGCGGTCTTGCTCAGATGCTGGTCGATTGCGGCGATGACGTTGCCGAAAATCAGGCCGTCGTTGGAGGATCGCGGCGTGTAGGCGAGCACCTTGCGGTGCTGGGCATTCAGCCGCTCGACCCAGCCCTTGCGGCTGGCGGGAATGTCGCCCGGGCCTTCTGCCAGCATCGCGCGGATGAAGCTCTGCGGGTCGGCGGCAATGCCGAGCGTGGGGGCGTAGGCCCGGCCCACCTCCGTCGCATCCGGCCAGACATGGATGAAGGGCTGGTCTGCCACCGGCGCTTTCGGGAAGCTGAAATTCTGGGTCCAGGAGGGCAGCATGCGCTCGCCCAGCACCACGATCAGGTCGCTGTCCTTCATGATATCGAGCAGGCCCTTGTCCGCCCGGTTCGGTAGGCGGCCGCCGGCGTTCGGGTGGCGGCTGTCGAAGGTGTGGAAGCGGCGCTGGGGCGTCGCCACCGGCAGGTCGAAGGTCTCGGCAAAGCGGCGAAGGTCGTCCAGGGCCTCGCCATGCAGCAGGTTGCCGGCGACCACCACCGGCCGCTCCGCCCGGCGCAGCAGTTCCAGCGCGGCGGCGGCATCCTCCGCGGTCGCGCCCGGCTTGGCAGGCTTGCGCGGCTGGGCCGCCACTGCATCCGCGTCGCCATAGAGCAGGTCTTCGGGCAGGATCAGCGCGACGGGGCCGGGCGTGCCGCTGGCGGCGATGTGGAAGGCGCGGGCCGTATCCTCCGCAATGTTCTCCGGGTGAATGACCTCGATCACCGCCTTGGTGGTGTCCGAAAACGTCTTGGAATAGTTCATTTCCTGCAACGCCAGCCGGTTCAACTCGTCCCGCTCCGCCTGGCCGATCAGGAACACGACCGGGTCGGCGTCGTGATAGGCGACGTGCAGCGCGATGGCGGCATTCATCGCGCCCGGCCCGCGGCTGACAAGGCAGACGCCGGTTTCGCCACGCACGCGCGCATGCGAGACGGCCATCAGCCCCGCCCCGCCCTCGT
This sequence comes from Alphaproteobacteria bacterium, assembly GCA_041687435.1. Taxonomy (GTDB): domain Bacteria; phylum Pseudomonadota; class Alphaproteobacteria; order Bin95; family Bin95; genus JACKII01. Next base: position 902 of record JAWLBX010000019.1, on the reverse strand, counting down.
GCCGGCAGACAACCAGCTTGATCTCCGGCCGGTCGCGCAGGGCGTCGGTGAGCGGCAGGAAGCTTTCGCCGGGTACGCAATAGATGCAATCGACGCCGTGATTGGCGAGCGTTTCCGCGAGGATGGTGGCGACGGGCTGGGTCATGCGGGCGGTCTCTCTGTCTTTGAGCGGCGGTTTTGCCTGAGACCCGGCATTATCCCGGTTTTGGCGCGGCAGGGAAGGGCGGCGGCGCGGGTTTTCCGCGTGGCCGATGAAGGAGGGAGTGAGCCGGGCCTGCCGCCTCACTCGTCCAGCAGGCCGTGGGCGCGGTGCCACGCCTCCAGCGACTGGCTGGGATAGTCGCGGTGCGTGTCCTCGCCCGGGCGGGAGTCGTCGCGCACCCAGCCGGGCTTCGCCGAGAGCATCATGTGCACCTGCTCGGGCGGCTCCGGCAGCGGCGTGTCGATGGCGCTTGCGAACGGGTGCACCAGGTCCGGCCAGCCCGGATCGTAGACCCAGAGCGCCGAGCCGCACCTGGTGCAGAACCGTCGCTCCGCCGGGCTTTCCACCCCGTCGATCACGGCATGAAAGACGCCGATGGCGTCGGCGCCCTCGACCTTCAGGGTGTCGGCCCGGGCGCCCAGATTGATTGCGAACCCGCCGCCGCCCGCGGTCTTGCGGCAGATCGAGCAGTGGCAGCGCAGATAGGGCACGGGCGCATACGCCTCGCACTCGAAGCGGACGGCGTTGCAGTAGCAGGAGCCTTTGAGGTGCATGGCGCTTTCCAATTTGCTGATATCTCAGCTATCTTGATCCGATCCGATCTAGGCGGTCGACTCATAAACGCGCAATCGGATGCGGATGGCGGCCAGTTTGATCATGGCGAGGTAGGTTGAGCCGAGCTTGTCGTAACGGGTTGCGA
>JAWLBX010000018.1:0-69222 GCA_041687435.1 Alphaproteobacteria bacterium | reverse complement strand
GCCCTTATTCTGAATCAGAAATTCGGCATGAGGGGAATCCCCTACGACTCATTCAGAAACAAAAGCGCTCTAGCCGGGTCCAGTCGCCGCGCAGATTCTCCAACACCAGCCGTTTGCTCAGGAATCGGCGCATGCTGTCGATGGGATAGTTGACGGCAGCAATGCCGATACCGGAGTAGAGATTGTTGCTGCCGGATGAGATCGCAGCCAGTCTTTGACGAACGTCGTTAACCGTTACGGAGCCGTAATTGGCGCCCAGAGGGGAAAAAATCATCAAATAACCGGCCCGGGCGGCCATATCGATATAGCTATCCAGACCGCGGCCCATGGAACCGCCGTTCGAGTTCTCGTAGTCCACGAAGGTCACGGCGCTGTATGGCATTTCACCCTGCTTCAGGGTGTGGTTGGGCGCGTATTCGAATGTGAAGTCCGCCTTGCGATGCGGCAAGGATGCCAGCACATTATAAGCATTTAGCTCCTTCAGGCTGGCATAGCCATTGGCCAGTACGTTGGGAATTTGCGTGCGCGGCAGCGAACCTCCGCGGGCATATACATCCGGCAACAGGAATACGCCGCGGACGGTCGCGTTGACCTCCCGCTGCCGGGCCGCCTGTTTCAGGGCTAGCGCGAGTTGTGCGAAAGCTCCCGATCCGGTCGCCCCGGCCAGTGAGCCGACAACGAGAATATGGATGGAGCCTGCAAAATCCTGATCCGAGTCGTGTACGCCGAGGCGGCTGATGGCATCCTCCAGGGTCGTCATCAGGCTGTCGTTCGCAAATGCATCGTGCAGGGCCAAACGGGTCAGCATGCGAATCTGTCCGGCGCCCTCGATCAGGGACATGCCGAGGATCGCTTCCGACATTTCCGCGTCTCTGCGGGAATAACACCAAGTGCGCTCGACCCCGGCGTTGCGTTCGAGGAGGCGATAGACGGTTTCAGGCCGGGAAAACGCAATGCGGGAGCGGCGTTCCACACTTCGCAAATCGTTCAATGAGTTAAGATCGGTGTCCAGCGCCAGAATGCCAATTCGCGCGCTGAGCGAGCGATCGTTTCTGTGGGCGGTTTCGAGAATTGTCTCCGCGATTTTGGAGCCGGTACCACCGATCCCTACCAAAAGGGTGGGGCGAAAATTTCCATCCAATGCCACGTCGTAAGCTCCCTACTTTATCCCTGTCTATCGTACAGGCAGTCGTGACGCACGGCTACCAGGAGCGGGACCAATATTTTCTAGGATATTTGTGCCTTTATTCGCTCCCGCCATCTATCAACGACAGGGTGATTTGTCGAATCTTCTGCCATCCAAGCCGCGAGGTCGGGATCGGCGTTGCCGGAATATACTTGGTAGGGAAGGGCGCCGGTTTCCTCGACACCGGCCAGTGCGGGCGCCGGGGGCTCATCATGCAAAACGGGATTGTCGAGGCCCAAAGATGCAACGGCTTGATCGATAAAATCGCAATCCCGGCGGATCAGGGCTACGAGAAATTCCGCTATGGTGGACCGGTATTCCGCCCCGGTTGAAGGTTCAGCCGGTTCGGGTTTGGGCAGTCGCTGCGCGATCTGCTTTTCAAAAAGCATCTGAGCGGCCTGCGCCGTCTTGCCGGTGACGGGTGTCTTATCGGCAAGTATCGGAAGTTGGTTCGACGCAATCGCCAACTCCGCCCTGACACCGACGGTTGCACCAGCTTGGAGGATATTGCCCACAAGGGCCGCTTCAAGATGTTTGGCGCGGTCGACATGCGTTCTCAAATGCCTCAAATGGACCAGAGCCGGAAGGCGTTCGAGGCCGGGCGCGCACCATGTGCGAAGCCGCGATCGTGTGCTTTGGTATGTTTCGGCGGTATCGCGATGGTCGAGGAATTCAAAGGCAAAATCACCGTAAACTTCGTGCTCTGGCAGCACGCCCAGTTGCATGGCATCTGCCGCTTCCGGATAGAGCGAGAGCTCGGCCAAGTCCCAAGGGATGTCGCGGAACGCCTCCAGCCAGATCTCGGAGATTTCCGTATCATAGCCCTGCTGTTCCGGTTGACCGTCGATCGGAGCAGCCGTTGGGTTTTTCAAGACTTGAGAACATAGCGCGAATAGGATTGTGCCCGCGCCCCCGTCACCGGAAAAGCGATGGCGTGGCAACCGCATTTGGGATGCAGCGGCTGCAAACCGTTCGTTCCGCAATATTTCAAAAAACGGTGCCGCACCTGCATAGGCCGCAAACGAGGCTGGGCGCAGCAGCCCGGCCGTGGCGCCGTGCACTTTTGCAAGAATGTCTTGAATACAGACGGCGTAGGCAAACTCCGTGATCGGAGTGGCGCCTTCCACCGATTCCTGACCAAGATAGCGCGCCAGAGACGGCGCATGCTGATGCCAATAATCCGGCCCAGGGGCGGCCTTGGCGCCTGTCAGTTCGCGTATGATCCGGCGCAGGCCTGCTGTGTCTTGCTGGAGATTGTCGCCGCCCAGCGAGACGAGCAGCAGCAACCCGTCGCGTTGCGGCTCGGTCGCTTTTTCGTCACGGGTGAAGAATTCCAGGGTGCAGGCCGGTTTTGTCCACAACAGAACCCGGTCGAGGAAGCCAAGCGAATGGTCGGCACGTTCCTCCCCTTCATATTCCACGTTTGGCCCGGGAATGGTGAAGCGGATTTCTGCGTCCTCTGGATTCAGAACCTTTTCCTGCTCGTTCAGGCTTGGTTCCTGGCGGGCGCCAGAGCCCTCGATCAGATACTGACAGGCTTCCTCAGCTGCGAGAATGGTATCCATCCGAACCTTGATAGGCATGGGCAGCGGATTGTCGGGATCCGGCGAGACAATGATCTCATACAAATCTTCCCGGTGTTCAGGATCAAACCGGTGACTGGCATGGACCTGCAGCCGCTGGCCAATGCCTGCTTCCAATAATGGCCGGGCCGGTGAAATTACGGCGCCACGTCTTTGGGAGCGATACAGGTTGGAGATTGGCCTGGCGCCCGGTGGCTCCAACTCCCCCCGGATTTCCAATTCGGCTTCATGATCCATAACGATGGACCAGAGCATCCGCTCCGCTGGCGCTTCGGCCATGTGTTCCGGATTCAACTCGATAACGTCGATCAGTGCGCCATCGGTCTCGCCGGCGCGCTCCTGATCGAGGATCGGCTCGACCGATATTTGCAATTTGCCCGCCTCCGGTAAGCGGACAACGGCGTAGCCCGGCATTTCGCCCAGATCGGGTGAAAACGGCACCACGCCCAGCACACCGCCCTCACCCCCAGGCAGTGTTGTCGAGACACGAAATCCCAAAAGCGAAGCGGTACTGTTACTGGCGCGGGCGATATCTATGATCAGGAGGCCGGCAGCGCGATCCCAAAAATAATCGTAGTATGCTCCGCTCCCCATCCCGCCCTCGTTACCGGAAAATTCGGCTTCATGCCCCATAAATCCGTTAACAGATCGTAACATTCACCTTTCACCCGCGCAACTCGATCAAATGGTGGGGCTGAGATGTTTCTATGATGAGCTTGGCAGTGGCAGATGGAGTGATTAAACTCACGAAAGGAGGCACAATGGCGATCCAGGTATCCAATTCCGGTAATGGCGCGCGGACGGTGACGTTGATCGGGCCGACCCAGTCGGGCAAAACCCACATGATCGCAGCATTGCTGATCAATCAGCCGGTTCAAGACCTCTGCATGGGTCAGGATGCTGTGGCCAATCCGCGGATTGTCCGGTCATCTGCGACAGATTCGGATGATGAGGAGGAGAATTGGCATCGTCTGAGCCGGCATTTCAACAGCATGTTTTTTGGCCGGGAATCGGATGTGGAGGCGACCCAGGCGCTCAGCCGCTATTCCATGATCATGGCCTGGGATGGGGTCAGGCCAAGGCCGCCGAAATCATGGGTCGGTCGCCTGTTGTCCCGAAGAAGGGGCGGGCTTTCGGCGATTTCTCTCGAATTGGTGGACGGCCGGGGTGGCGATCTGGCCTACGATGAGTTCGTGCAGGCGTCGGTCGATGAAACAGCGGCACGGCGGCGGGATGAGTACCGGGCGGCCCTCAGTGAATCGAATGGGGTGATCATTTGCCAGGGGCTGAGGCCCAACGATTACAACCAACTGAACGTCGATGCCCTGAACCGCAACATTGAATCCATTTTGTTGAAAATGAATGGTGAGCGCACGGCAAATTTGAAATCCATTGCCATCTGCCTGACCAAGTATGAGTCTCTGTTTCCGAAATTCGGGGCCGATGCATTGCAAAAAGCAGTGGATCGCGATGAATTCATCGAGCGGATGCGCGATCTTGGCATGGATCAAATTTTCCGGGCCGTACTGGCCCACGGGCAGGGTGGCCGCGGAGGCTCCGGTGTGAGCGTTCGCGTGTTCCCGGTTTCCACCTATGGCTCTGCCAACTTCTACCCCTGGCCACAGGCCTCCGGGCTTTTGACGCGGGCAGTGGATGTGGAGGATTATGACGATCCCGAATTGGAAGGATTGCGCGACCATTATCCGGTCCCGATCAGTCAAAACCAGGCCAGGCAATTATGGCGGCCGTTCAACCTGACGCCGCCGCTGCTGTTCGCCGCGACCGGCAAGGTGACCGGGCCAATCAGTGTGGGAGCCGAGGAACTTGTCTGACACGTCAACTCCGGCCCATGACGGCGAGACCAGCGGTGCGTTCAAGACGCATTTGCTGGTCTACGGCAAGCTGATTCGCGGTGGCAGCCAGGACGGCCCGATCCGTCTAGGCACGGAGCATCGGGTGACGGGGAAATCGGCTGAATTTCCCGATGGGCTGCAACAGCATTGCGCGCCAGAAACCTTCTTCAAGGGGTGGGGCGGAGTGACGGCGGTGGATGCGGGGCTGATCGATGGCGGGGCCTTCGTCTATCGCCCGCTCCGCCTTCGGTTGGGAACGGAGACAAAGTTTTTCGGCCTGTTCGCCCGGATCGAGGCGCGGTCCGAGGGGGGCAAGGGCAAACCGGGCCGACGCTATACCCACTGTGCCGTGCTGGCGGTGGAGGACGAATGGCGGCCGGAAATGATCCCGATTGCTGCGAGCTTTCTGTTCGAACACCTGCCCGATGGCCGCTGCTATGGCAGCCCAAATGCCGAGCGTGACCAGGACCGGCTGGCAATGGAGTTGCCGCGGATCGTGGAGGAGGATTTGCCTGGCCTTCCGGAACCTCCCGGGTTGAATTGGCGTGCGGAGTCGGTTGAAGACATGGCCTCCCCCTTTACGATGCGTCATTACTGTCAATCGCGTCTGCATCAGACCGATATCGTTGCAGAAAGCCTGGCTATTGCCGCGTACTTGCAGACCAATGAATTGAGCCAGGCGGGCCGTTGGCTGTCTTTCGGGCTTGGCGTGCGCTCCTCTGCCATAGGCGTTGCGGATGGCTTCGCCCTGATCGGTGATGATCGGGAAGGCGAGGGGCAGGACTCGATCGTGTTGCGGTTCTCCGACCAGTGGCCGCCAAGCCTCCCGGCCTCGGGTGGCAGGTTGGAGGATTGGAAATCGCTCGTTTACAGACCCCCGCCCAAACAAATTGTCGAGGCGCCCGCTATGGCGATCGCTGCCGCTGCCGGCGCGGGTTGGGGGGAGGAGAGTCTTGCCGATCCTGCGCCTGGCGAGTCCGCCTCGGATATCGCCGCGCCCGGAGTGGACCTTGTTCGCGACAGGCCAACGCCGAATGATGCGCCGCAAATGGCTTACCAGCGGAGCAATGGCCCCAACCCTCTGACGCCCCACACGTATAATTTTAACTATTTTGATAAAGATATAGAAGAAAGGGTTAAAAAATATGATCTAAACGATCTAAAATCCGCCAGGGACTTGTTCCGGTATAAGTTGCATGGTGTCAGTGAAAGAAACATAAAATATATGGAAACTGATGATGATAAAAAAATTATATACGAATTGGATAATTTTTTAAAATTCGTTTTTAGATATTCTCTAAAAAAAGACCCAGCATATTTTGAGTGTGATGTTTTGGACGCATTCGAGTTGCCTTCTCTTCCAAAGTTAGGATTAAAGGAGGCGAGAAACGGCAGCCTGTTGACGGTATATTTCAATTCGGTGGTCACTGTTTATCGGGAAATGGATCCTGGCAATAATATTTTTTCGACAAATTTCTCTGATTTCCATGAAAAACATAGGAAGCACAATCAAAATCTGGGAATGACGGGCAGTACCGAACGCCCTTTGGAGCTTCGTTTCTTTGATTTTTTGGAGCATATTTGCAAATATCCCCACAGGGACGGCGGGTTTTATCCAAACAGGGACAAAATTCATGCACAGGTACAGGGCGATCTGAACCGGATCGCCAAGAAGCTTGTGCCAGCGTACTTCAATCATTTTGACCGCCCTCAGCCTGACGAAAACCTGAGCCATCAGGAAGCCGTGGCCATCGCGACTGGATATATCGCCTGACGAGCCCCCTTACCAACCGGTTCGACCTCCGCTATACCCCTGCATTTGGTATACTGCGAGCAGGTAAGGTTCCAGGCTCATGGGTAATGTGACCGTCGTTGGCGCCCAATGGGGTGACGAGGGCAAAGGCAAGATTGTCGATTGGCTGTCCGTCCGGGCAGACGTGGTTGTCCGGTTCCAGGGCGGGCACAATGCCGGGCATACGTTGCAAATCGGCGATGCCACCTACAAACTGTCGCTGCTGCCCTCCGGCCTTGCGCGCGGGAAGCTGTCGGTCATCGGCAACGGCGTTGTCGTCGACCCTTGGGCGTTGCTGGAGGAGATTGAGCGTGTCGGCAGCCAGGGGCTGGCGGTGACGCCCGAAAACCTGCGCATCGCCGAGAATGCCACCGTCATCCTGCCGTTCTACGGCGCCATCGACCGCGCGCGGGAAAAGGCGCGGGGCAAGGGGGCCATCGGCACGACCGGTCGCGGCATCGGCATCGCCTACGAGGACAAGGTCGCGCGCCGCGCCATCCGCATGTGCGACCTGGCCGAGCCGGATACGCTGGCGGCGAAGGTGGAGCCGTTGCTGGCCCACCACAACGCCTTTCTGCGCGGTTTGGGCGAGCCGGAGGTGGTGCAGGCGGAATTGCTGGCGACGCTGGCGGAGGTTGCACCGAAGCTCACGCCCTATGTGGAGCCGGTCTGGCGGCGGCTGCACGCAGCCCGGGTGGCCGGCAAGCGGCTGCTGTTCGAGGGCGCGCAGGGCGCCATGCTGGACATCGACCATGGCACTTTTCCCTATGTGACATCCTCCAATACAGTGGCGGCGGCGGCCGCTAGCGGGTCCGGAGCAGCGGCGGGTGCAGTCGGTTATGTGCTGGGCATCACCAAGGCCTATACCACACGGGTCGGCGGCGGTCCTTTCCCGACAGAGCAGGACAACGAGATCGGGCAGCGGCTGGGCGAACGCGGCCGCGAATTTGGCACGGTCACGGGTCGGGCGCGGCGCTGCGGCTGGTTCGATGCAGTGATGGTGCGACAGGCGATCCAGGTCGGCGGCATCGACGGCATCGCGCTCACCAAGCTGGACGTGCTCGACGACATGCCGGAATTGAAGGTTTGCGTCGCTTACGAGGATGCCAGCGGCAACCGCTACGACTATTTTCCAGCCTCGATGAAGCTGCAGGCCGAAATCCGCCCGGTGTTCGAAACGCTGGAGGGGTGGAGCCAATCTACCGAAGGTGCCCGGTCCTGGGCGGAACTGCCGGCGACGGCCGTTAAGTATGTGCGCCGGATCGAGGAGCTGATTCAGGCGCCGGTGGCCTTGTTGTCGACCAGTCCAGAGCGGGACGACACCATTTTGGTGCGGGATCCCTTCGCCGATTGACTGCCCGGCCCATGGCCGGGTGAGACAGCGCCAAGTGTGAAAATGCTTGGCGCGTGGCTTTTGTCGCGCTTATGCTCGGGGCATGTGATCCGAAAGTCGTAAGTCGGCCTGCGGCTCCGAGAGCCAGCCGGCCAGACTCCGCAAGATAGAGGTAATGCCCCCGTGACATCCGCCGCCATCCGCATCGACCCGGAAACGGGCCGCAAGATTTTCAACACCCGTGCCGCCAAGGCGACCGACAAGATTGCCGGCAAGGGGTATTCCATCGTCGAAGACGAAACGCTCAAGACCCTGCCGCCGCCGCCGCCCGGCGCGACGTTCGATGCGCAGGAACAGGCGAAGTACCGGCAGTACAAGGAATCGCGGGCCGGCGCGGCCGATTACATCGCCATGGAGGGCGAGTTCGCAAAGTATCTGGAGGACGTCTATTCAGAACCGCCGGTGCCGCGGGAGGCTTTGGACGACGAGTGCGAGATTCTGGTGATCGGCGCGGGCTTTGGCGCTTTGCTGCTCTGGTACCGGCTGCGGGATGCCGGCTTCACCGACGTGCGCTTCTGCGAGAAGGGCGGCGACGTTGGCGGCACCTGGTACTGGAACCGTTATCCCGGCATCGCCTGCGACGTGGAGAGCTATTCCTACCTGCCGCTGCTGGAGGAAATGGGCTACATCCCGTCGATGAAGTTCGCCTCCGGCTTCGAGATCCTGGAATACTGCCAGACCATGGCGGAGCGGTTCGATTTCTATGACCGCTGCCTGTTTCACACTACGGTGCAAGAGACTGATTGGAAAGAGGAACTGGGCCGCTGGGTCGTCAAAACCGACCGCGGCGATGCCATGAAAGCCCGTTATGTGGTGCTGGCCAATGGCATTCTGACGACCCCGAAGCTCGCCAATATCAAGGGCATGGAGATGTACAAGGGCGAGGCGTTCCACACATCCCGCTGGAACTATCATGTCGATCTGGCCGGCAAGCGCGTCGGCATCATCGGCACGGGCGCGACCGCCGTGCAGGTGGTGCCGGAAATCGCCAAAGTGGTGAAGGAACTCTACGTCTTTCAGCGCACACCCTCGACCATCGACGTGCGCGACCAGCGGGCGACGTCTGAAGAGGAATACGCCACCTGGCCAAACGAGCCCAATTGGGCGGTGAAGCGGCGGGAGCGGCTGGCGCTCATTTCCGCCGGGCGCACGGCCTTGCAGGGCAACGACGATTTCCTTTCCGGCAAGGTGGACAGCTTCAAACAGCCCAAGAAGCATGAGAAGCCGCTGTCACCCGAAGAACTGATCGAGCGGCAGCTCAATACCAACTTCCGCATCATGGAGCAGATCCGCGCCCGCGTGGATATGGTCGTGAAGGATCCAAAGACTGCGGCCGCGCTGAAGCCCTACTACCCCTATGGCTGCAAGCGCCCGACCTTTCACGATGAATACCTGCCATCCTTCAACCTGCCGCACGTGCATCTGGTCGATACGGCACCCACGGGTGTTTCGGAGATTAACGAGCGCGGCGTTGTGCATGACGGCGTTGAGTACCCGGTCGACGTTCTGATCTATGCCACCGGCTTCGAATGGATGGGCACCGGCTCGTTCAACATGATCCGCGGGCGCGATGGCCGCACCTTGCGGGAGAAATGGGAGGGCGAGGGGACCAAGACTTTCCTGGGCATGCACTCGGCCGGCTTCCCCAACCTGATGATCATGAACGGCCCCCAAGGCGGCGGCGGCCAATTCAACTTTACCCGCGTGTCGGAGATGCACGCGAATTATGTGGTCTGGGCGTTGCAGACCATGAAGGAGCGTGGCGCCCGCACCATCGACGTGACGCGCGAGGCGGAAGAGCAATACGCCGAGCATTGCGCGCAAATGGACCTGCTGTCGGCGCCGCTGCGCGATTGCTTCAGCTATTACAATGGCGACGGCAACGCGAAGCCGGGCAGCCTCGCGTATTACGGTGGCGGCCAGCGCTGGCACGACCGCCGGATGCAGGCGCAGGAAACGATGGAGCCCTATATACTCGACTTCGCCGAAGCGGAGCGGGAGAGCGTGCCGGCGCAATAGCCAACCCGCCTGTCCGCCGAGCGCCATGCCTTTGATGCAATGGCGCTCCGTGGCTTCATCACCGCCCTGCCAGGCGTTATCCTGCCGTTTCCCATCGGACTGACGGAATACGATGCCCCCGAAGAAAAACCCGTTGAAGCTAAATGCCCTGCAACTGAAGACCCTGACCGTTCTTCAGCAACTCGCGCGGTCATCCATGTTTGCGACCCGCGACGACGCTACCGGCGAGGTCACGATCAACAGCCTGCCGCACCCGCATGGCGATCATTTTCATTGCGGCGATGCAGTGGTTATGAGCCGGGATGCGACCGGATTGCAGAATGAAAAGGTCTGGCGCGCATTGGAGCGTAAGGGCCTTGCCCGGTCGATGTTTCCGTCGGCCATTGCGCTTTCCCCGGAAGGCCAGGCCTATGACACTGGCTTGGCGGATCAGATCCTGCACCACAGCGACCACTAGGGCGCTGATGGTCTGCTGAATCCGGCAACCTCGCCGCTGGTTCGGGCGCGTCTTTGTGGCTTCGGCGCGCTTGCCGCGGCCGAACCGGGCGTCAGGCTAAGGCGCCAATGACAACACCAACGGAGGCGCCCGCCATGCAGTTCGGTATCCAATTCTTTCCCGACGTCGGGCCGCAGCACAAGCCCGCCGATCGGTATTTCCGCGAGGCGCTGGCGCTGGTCGATATTGCGGAGCCGCTGGGCTACTCGCATGTCCGGATCGTCGAGCATCATTTCCATTATTACGGCGGCTATTCGCCCAATCCATGCGTGTTCCTCGCTGCTGCAGCGGCGCGCACCAACAGAATGCGGCTCGTCACCGGCGCGGTGTTGCCCGCTTTCAACAACCCGCTGAAGCTGGCTGGCGAGATCGGGATGCTGGATGCCATTTCGGGCGGCCGCCTGGATGTGGGCTTCGCCCGGGCCTTCCTGCCGCATGAGTTCCGCCGCTTCGGTGTCTCGCCCGATGAGTCGGTGGCGCGCTACCGCGAGGGCATCCAGCAGGTGGAGATGCTGCTGACAGGCGAGAATGTCACTCATGAGGGGCGGTTCCACCAAATCCGCGAGACCACCACCCTGCCGCGGCCGACACAGCAGCCGCGCCCGCCGTTTTACGTGGCGGCGCTGGCCACGCCCGCCTCGTTCGAATATGCGGGCCGGGAAGGGCACAACATCATGTGTGTGCCGATGCTGGGCGCGGCCATGAAAGAGCTGATCGGCATTTACCGCGAGGCGCGGGCCAAGGACGGGCACGCCGGACCGGGTCAGGTTATGTTGGCCCACCACATGTTCTGTCATGAGGACGGCGCCAAAGCGCGGGAGATCGCGCGGCCGCAGCTCGACGCCTACCTGAAATCCCTGGTTGAGGGCGCATCCGACTGGCTGGAGGGCCTGGCTTCGGACGATTATCCCGGCTACGACAAGATCATCGCGATGATGCGACGTGAAAACACCGACACACAAATCGCCAAGGGTGCGGCCTGGATTGGCACGCCGGCGGAGATCATCGATACGATCCATATGTATCAGGAAGAAACCGGTGGCTTCGAACATGCCTCACTTCAGGTGAATTTCCACAACCTGGATTTCGCCGAAGCCGAACGCTCCATGCGCATGTTTGCCGAGGAGGTGATGCCTGTGTTCGGAGAGGGGGCATAACCTTATGCTTCACCGGGAGCCCGTCGATTGGTTTCTTTCATCCTGGCACCCTCACCCTTCGACGGGCTCAGGGTGAAGATACAAGACAAGCCGAAACCCGCGAGTTCCAAATATGACCGCACGCTATTCCCTCGGTATCGACATCGGCGGTACGTTCACAGACATCGTCGTGTTCGACCACACAGCAGGCCAGCAGTTCGCCCGCAAGGTTCTGACCACGCACACGGACCCGGCAGAGGGTGTTATTGCCGGTGTTCGGCAGGTTCTGACCGAAGACGCGCTGCCCGCCGCGGATATCGGGCGCGTGGTGCATGCCACCACCCTGTTCACCAATGCCACCATCGAACGCAAGGGTGCGCCGACCGGCCTGATCACGACCGAGGGCTTTCGCGACGTGCTGGAGATTGGGCGCGAGCGCAAATACGAGTTGTACGACCTGGCCATCGCCAAGCCCGCACCGCTCGCCCCACGCGCTTGGCGGCGGGAGGTGGCAGGCCGGATCGATGCGCAAGGCCGGGAACGTGTGTCGCTCGATCTCGCCGGCCTGGCCGGACAGGCGAGAGCATTGCAGGCGGAAGGCGTGGCCTCGGTTGCGGTGGTATTCCTGCATTCCTACGCCAATCCTGCGCACGAACGGGCGGCGGCAGCCGCGCTGGCGGCGGCCGTGCCGGACCTGGCGGTTTCGCTGTCCGTGGATGTTGCGCCAGAAATCCGCGAGTACGAGCGCACCTCTACCACGGTGGTCAACGCCTACATCAAGCCGCTCGCTGCGGTCTATTTGGACCGCCTGGCGGTGGAACTGGCGGCACACGGCATTTCCGCGCCCTTGCAGCTGATGCTCTCCAACGGTGGCCTCGGCGGTTTAGACCAGGCCAAGCAGGCGCCGGTTGCGCTGTTGGAAAGCGGCCCGGCGGCGGGTGCGCTGGCGGGCGCCTGGTTCGGGGAAAACGATGGCGACGGCCACGTGCTCGCTTTCGACATGGGCGGCACTACGGCCAAGCTCTCACTGGTGGATGATGGCCAGCCGCTGATTGCCTACGATTTCGAGGCGGCACGGCAAAAACGCTTCGCACAGGGCAGCGGCTTGCCGATCAAGATTTCCACCATCGAACTGATCGAAATTGGTGCAGGCGGCGGCTCGATCGCCCGACTCAATGCGCTGGGTTTGTTGCAGGTCGGGCCGGACAGCGCAGGGTCGGAGCCTGGGCCCGCCTGTTATGGCCGCGGCGGTGAGTATGCGACCGTGACGGACGCGAACTTTCTGCTGGGCTATCTGAACCCAGGTTTTTTTGCCGGCGGCTCCATGGAAGTGGATATGGAGGCGGCGCGTGCTGCGGTCGAACGGCTGGCAGCAGAGGCTGGGCTTTCGCCGGAGCAAGCAGCCTGGGGCATTCACGATATCGCCAACGAGGCCATGGCCGGGGCGGCCCGCGTGCATATCGCCGAGCGCGGCAAGGACCCGCGCAGATACGCGCTGCTGGCAACGGGAGGGGGTGGGCCGCTGCATGCCTATCATGTGGCACAGAAGCTCGGCTGTCGGCGCATCATCGTGCCGCCGGCGGCAGGTGTCGCCAGCGCCATGGGTCTGTTGATTGCGCCGGCGCGGGTGGACCGGGTTGCCACCGTTGCGGCGGAACTGGACCGGCTCGACTGGGCCAGGTTCGAGGCCCGCTATGCTGGGCTGGAGGCAGAGGCGCGCAGCCTGATCGCCGCTACTGGCCTCGACCCGTCCCGCGCGGTTGCTGAGCGGCTGGCGGATATCCGCTATGTCGGCCAAGCGTTCGAGGTGGTGGTGAGCCTGCCGCCGGGACCTTACACGCAGGCCTCGAAACCGGCGCTGATTGCAGCGTTCGAGGCTGCCTATGTCGAGAAATTCACCCGCACGCCGCCGCCGGTGCCGGTGGAGATCATCAACATCCGTACCGCCGTCTCCGTCGAGGTGCCGGGCGAGCGGCCGCGCTCCGCCGTTTGGGCAACCGCCGAGCCGAAGCCGAGCGCACACCGCGCGCTCTATTTCTTGGAGGCAGCAGGCTTTGTCGAAACCCCTGTCTATGATCGCGCTGACCTGCCCGCCGGCTTCACCTTCTCCGGTCCCGCGGTGGTGGAGGAGGCTGCCAGCACCCTGATCGTCGGCCCGAACGGCCGGGCGCGGGTGGCGGCGGACGGCAACATTGTGGTGGACCTGTGAGACAGAGTCCGACGGCCAGCGCTATGCAGCGGGAAAATGTTGACTCCCGGACGTCGCTGAGCGGCTCCGGGAAAACACGAGACATGAGGTAGTCCTATGACCGACTCTGCCCCATTCGACGCCGTCACGCTGGAAGTCATCTGGCGGCGTATGATTTCCGCTGCCGACGAGGCTGCCAAGACGCTGCAACGCACCTCGTTCTCTACGCTGGTAAACGAAAGCAATGACTTCGCTTGTGTCATCACAGACGCGAACGGGCACTCGCTTGTCCAGAACACCGAGAGCATTCCCAGCTTCAACGCCTGCCTGCCGGTGACGGTGCAGCATTTCCTTAAAGAAATCAGGCCGGAGAACATGCACGCCGGCGACGTCTATATCTGCAACGATCCATGGGTCGCGACCGGGCACCTGAACGACATCACCGTCGCCAAGCCGATCTTCCACAATGGGAAGTTGGCCGCCTTCGCGGCATCCACCGCACATGCGCCGGATATCGGCGGCAAGGTTCGCTCGGTCGTGGCGAAGGAGATTTTTGAGGAAGGCTTCCAGATCCCGGCGATGAAGCTGCTCAACCGTGGCGAACCGGACCGAACCCTTATCAAACTGTTGCGCGCCCAGGTGCGCACGCCGGACCAGACAGAGGGCGACCTCTGGGCCCAGCTCACCGGCCTGACCTTGATGGAGTCGCGGACGGTGGAGATCATGACCGAATATGGCCTTCCCGATCTGACGGCATTCGGCGCCGAAATTCAGGGCCGCAGCGAGCGGGCCATGCGGGCCGCCATGGCGCAAGTGCCCGATGGCCGTTACGAGGCAAGCTTCGACACCGACGGCTTCGAAGGCTATCCGCTGCATTACCAATGTGCCGTGACGGTGACGGGCGAGCGCATCCACGTCGACCTGACCGGCACATCGGACCAGATTCCGAAGGCAATCAACTGCACCTTCACCTACACCTTCGCCATGGTCTCCTACGCGCTGAAAAGCGCGCTGTTGCCGGATGTGCCGAACAACGACGGCATTTTCCGTTGCATGGAGGTGACGGCGCCCGAAGGCACTATCGTCAACCCAAAACGTCCGGTCAGCGTCGGGGGACGCATGGCGACGGGCCACTATCTGCCCGCCCTGGTGTTGCAGGCCCTGGCGCCTGTGTTGCCGGACAAGGTGATGGCGGCCTGCGGGTCGCCGCTCTGGAGCATCATTCAGACTGGTATCGACAGGCACGGCCGCACCTATGCCAACACGCTGTTCTTCAACGGCGGCATGGGGGCCTTGCCGACCAAGCCGGGTGAAAGCTGCTATTCCTGGCCCTCCAACATCTCCAACGTGCCGGTGGAATTGGTGGAGCGGAACACGCCGATGTTCGTGCACGCCAAATCCCTGCGCGTCGGGTCTGGCGGCGACGGCCTGCACCGGGGCGGCGACGGTCAGGAAATGGTGTTCGAGAGCGAGTCGGACACCCCAATTGGCATCATCTTTATGGCCGAACGGCTGAAACATCAGGCCAAAGGACTGGAAGGCGGTGGCGATGGTGCCTTGGGTGAGGTGTTAATCAACGGCCAGCCCGCGGATGTGCGCGCCGACCATACGCTTGCCAAGGGGCAGACGATCACACTGCGCACGCCGGGCGGCGGCGGATACGGCCGAGCATAGCGCCCGGCGGCCTGAAGCTTCTGTGCTGCGGTCAGACGGGCGCCAGGGTGCGGTGGGCGCGGATGAAGTCGCGAACCTGGGGTTGAATTTCCTCCCGCCAGCGCCGGCCGTTGAAGATGCCGTAATGCCCGACGCGCGGCTGCACCAGAAGCCGCCGCCGCTCCTCCGGAATGGCGGTGCAAAGTTGATGCGCCGCCTGTGTCTGGCCAATGCCGGAGATATCATCCTTCTCGCCCTCGACGGTCATCAGGGCGGAGCGTTTGATGGCCTGCGGCTCGACCAAATTGTCATGATGGCGCATACGGCCGTCCGGCAGGTCGTGGTCCTGGAAGATCACCTTGATCGTGTCGAGGTAGAAATCCGCGGTCATATCCATGACGGAATTGTATTCGTCGTAGAATTTGCGATGTGCGTCCGCGCCATCGCCGTCGCCGGTGATCAGGTGGCGGAACAATTGCAGGTGGGCGTCGACATGCCGGTCCAGGTTCATGGTCATAAAGCCGGTCAGTTGCAGGAAGCCGGGATAGACCCGCCGCATCATGCCCGGGTTTGGCCAGGGAACGAGCGAGATCACGTTCTTCTCGAACCAATCCAACGGCCGCGATGTCGCCAGCTCGTTCGGCACGGTCGGGCTTTTGCGTGTGTCGATCGGGCTGCCCATCAGCGTCATTGTCGCGGGCTGGCAGGGATCGTTTGCCGCCGCCATCACCGACGCGGCGGCCAGAACGGCCGGCCCCGGTTGGCAGACGCCGATCACATGCGTATCCGGCCCCAGGAAGCGCAGGAAATGGATGATGTAGTCGATATACTCCGATAAGCCAAACTTGCCCATGTTCAGCGGCACGGTCCGCGCATCGTGCCAGTCGGTGATATAGACCTCATGCTCCGGCAGCATCGCCTGCACGGTCCCGCGCAGCAGGGTTGCGTAGTGGCCGGACAGCGGCGCTACGATCAACACCCGCGGGTCCTCGCTCCGTCCCGATGGCATGGCACTGGTATCGCGCCGGAAACGCAGCAACTTACAGAAGGGCAGGGTGGTTGCGGGCTCGATCGAGACCGGCACAGCTTGGCCATCGACCACGGTCTCGTCGATGCCCCATTCCGGCTTGCCATAGCGGCGCGTCACCCGCTCGAATACATCGCAGGCTGCTGCAATCGCCGTGGATTGCGGCAGGTAAGACGCAGGGCTGAACGGCGACCGGTAGAACCGGCGCGTCACGTCCGCTGCCAGCCGTAACGGCCCAATCGCAGCATGGGTTGCTTCGTAGGCAGTGTAGAGCATTTGGTTCAGTTCTCCGCGCGGCGATCCGGACCCTGACGAAAGGGATCGTGCTTTTTTGCATCGCAAAATTCAGGTAAGCGAGTGCAGCAAGGCTACAGCGGTTCGTACGCCTATTCCAAGCCTGGTGTGGAAAAATATGAGATAAAAAAGGGGTTGCCCTTTTGACTCCAATGTTGCAGCGCAATGTGCGGGTGGGAATGATGGGCGCGGCAGATTTGCCTCTGAAACCCTCTGGACAGGCCGCGCCGGATCGCCTAAACACGGCCTCTCAGGCAGCCGCGCTTACGTCGTTTTGGCTGCCGATGCCCAGGTAGCTCAGCTGGTAGAGCAGCGGACTGAAAATTCGCGTGTCGGTGGTTCGAATCCGCCCCTGGGCACCATTACTTTCAATCACACTCTGAGAGTTGCGCCTGCGGAAAATCGGGGCGTGCGCGCCGTTGAATTTATACCCAATGCGCACACGCCAGCCACATCATCAAGGCCGCAGAGGCAGGCTCAGAACCTCAAATTGGTTTTATCAGAACTTAGCCCGATATTCGGGCGCATCCGCGGTCATGGAGGGGTCAGCCATCCATACTGTGAGTATTGTTTTGTTCCTATTGCTGGCGATATAGGCAGCGAGCGCGTAGCGGTTGTTGTCAAATTCAGCCGGCCAACCCGCCGGTCGTGTGGATTTGCGCAACGCATCGCCCCAACTCAGCCGAACGAACTCCCTAAACGGCGAACCGGAGGCTTGAACCTTGCCACTGCTCTCTGCAACAGGCTGCCCATACCGTTCCAGCAGGCTTTCGCGAATATCCTGACGCTGATCGCCGTCCACAGCTTGATGAAGAATGACGTGAACCAGGCGATGCTGTTCCGCCCGGTCGAAGTCCGCAATCAGGCAGCGCTGCCCCGGCCTCGTTTGGGTCGTGGATGCAAGGGCATTGAGACACTCTCTGTCTCCGGCTACCAGTCGGTTCGAGCCATTGTCCGTTGGCTCAGCGCCTTTGAATTCGGACGCGAGCATGCTGCGAACCTCGTCATGCGTCATCCCCATGGTGAGCCCTGCCACCCGCCACTCGGGCAATCCAGCAGTCTCCGGTTCACGTACCGGCGTTGCCGCCTGCCATTGCGATGAGTGGATCAGCCACCCGGTTTCATCCCCGGCATGCCCTTGGAAGATCGTTTCCTTCGTCGCGTTGAGTTCGCCGGTCACTTCAAGTGCCGGCATTCGCGCGCATTCGAACGCGAGGATGGCGCGCGATCCGTCGATGATATTCTGGAGACGGGGATTGTCCTGACTGAATAGACCGCGATCGGACGTTCTCACGGTCAAAGGAACCCGTTGTCCGCAGGGCACTTCCCAGTCAACCACAACCAGCACATCGGAATCGAGGATAAGCAAGCGCTCTTCCGCATGGGCTGCGACCGATGCGGTCGCCAGGGCGCCGGCGAGCATTGTCAGAATAGGCAGCCTGTGAAACATGAAATTCATCACACAATCTCCCAACTTCCGTCCTGACGCTTGCATGCGCGGGCCATCTTCGTCTCGGTTTTCCCGTCAGGCGTCTCTACGCGCTGGGTGAGGACGGAGCATTCTCTGACATTCGGGTCGATGGACTTGGAGGAAGCACGGGTGATAGCGGCGCTCCTGCTCTCAACGCGGTCAAGCAAAGTGGCGTGGACGAAGCCGCGCCCGATGCCGTTTCGAGAGATCATGTACCAATTGCCATCGATGATTTTCCCGACCACGCGGATATGCTCACCCGCTGTGAGTTGATCCATGACGGCATAATTGGTTCCGGGTCCACCCCTGATATTGCTGGTGGTATTTGCTTTGAAGTCGGCGCCGATCAACTGCATGGTTGGCACCTGCCAGACGAGGTCGTGGCTGGTATCGCTTTCGGAGCGGATTGGTGCCGGTCGATAAGTGGTCTGCTGTACTTCGGCGGTCGTGGTCACGCCGGTGTCAGGATTCTTCCAAGTCTGCGCCTGTCCGGTATTCAGGGCGCGCTCGGATGTTTGCGCAATTCCTTGCTGATCGGATGGCGTAAGATAATCCGCGACCTCGCCGCCGAGAAACATTCCGCCGATTGCACCTGCCGCGACTGCAACCAACTGGCCGCTGCCCTTGCCAAACTGCGATCCGATGAGCGCACCGCCAACACCTCCCAGGACCCGACCAATATTTTTGTTCGAAATTCCGAGCTGATTGTCTTGTTGGGCGTAGGCTGCCGGTGCGGCCAGAGATGCGATCAGGGCGATCACCATGGCGTTGCTTTTGGTCATTTCATTCTCCCAAGTGACATCTATTAACAGTCATTAAGCCGTAGCATCGAGGCAACTGTGTGACGTCATTCCCGCGTGATCGAGCTGATCAGTTTGGGGGTCGTGACAACAGGCTGAATGTTTGTCGGAGCTATTTCGAGGGCGGGCGCGGTATCAGTTCCGAAAACGTCGTCAAACCCCCACCAAACGTGGTCAAATCCCCACCAGATGTCGGGATTGCATTGTTCTTTGTCAATGACGGCAAGAAAACGCGCTGGGGCAGACGCCGGTGGGCGGCAGAGTGGAATCGGCAGTAGCAGACAGGCGAAAACGGCAAAGGCGACCAATCTGGCGCCTGCCGTTTTGCACGGGCGCGGGTGTCTGAAACGCGGGAATTATTGGAAAATAGATGGTACCCGGAGCGAGACTCGAACTCGCACTCCCAGAGGGAACCAGATTTTGAGTCTGGCGCGTCTACCATTCCGCCATCCGGGCACGTAATCGAGCGTAGATTTAACGGGTTCGCCAAAGTTTGCAACCGCCTGCGGCTCCAGGGGCTCTTGTGCCGCGGGGGCACCAGGGGCGAGAACAGGCGTTCCCCGCTACCGCCGCCGAAGGCATTCTCGATTGCTCCGCCGCCTTTACGATCAGACCATGGCGCTCGCCGCGACCCCCTATGCCACATGGGCGTTGGTGGCTGTGGCTTTTGCGGAAAGTTCGATATTTCCCATCCCGCCGGATGTGCTGCTGATCCCGATGATCCTGGCCGCGCGCGACCGGGCTTTTCATTATGTCTTTATCGCCACCATCGCCTCGGTCGCCGGTGGTCTTGCCGGCTATGGCATCGGCTGGGGGCTTTGGGAGCTTGTGGGTGCGCCGATCCTCGAATTCTACGGTGCGATGGATAAGTTCGAGGACTTTCGCGCCGGCTACAACGAGCATGGCGCCCTGATCGTGTTTATCGCTGGCCTGACACCCTTTCCCTACAAGGTCATCACCATTGCCAGCGGCGCGTTTGGGCTCGACCTGATGGCGTTCATGGTGGCGTCCGTGCTGGCGCGTGGCGGGCGGTTCATGATCGTCGGCCTGTTGCTTTGGCGCTTTGGCGTGCCGATCCGCACGTTCATCGAGCGCTATTTGGGGCTGCTGACGATTGTGTTCTGTGTTCTACTCGTCGGCGGCTTTGTGGTTCTGAAATATGCTCTCTGACCTGCGCCTGATCTCCCTACTGACAGCGGCTGCCGGTGTGGCGATGCTGCTGGCCGCGTTTGGCTTCCAGCACATCGGTGGACTCGACCCCTGCGTTCTGTGCGTCTACCAGCGTTGGCCTTGGGTGGCGGTTGCTATGCTGGGAGCGGCCGCGGTCTTTCTCGGCGGCAACCGCGCCATCATGGGGCTGAGTGTATTGGTACTGCTGGCCGGGGCGGGTATCGCTGCCTACCATGTTGGCGTCGAGCAGCACTGGTGGGCTGGTACCGCCGAATGCGGTGGCCAGACTGGCGCGGCGCAGTCGGTGGCAGACTTGAAACGCCAGCTTTTGGCGACCGAAGTGACCCGTTGCGACGAGGTCGCCTGGTCGCTGCTCGGTATTTCCATGGCCGGTTACAATATGATCCTTTCTGCCGGGCTGGCCGTAGTGTTGGTACTCAGCCTGATCCACAGCCGCAGGAGGCCCCGCTGATGTCTGTCTCTGGCAAACGTCGTCTTCCTGGCGATCTCTCCCGCGCGCAGGAACTGGCCCGCATGCTTCGGGTTGATCATGCGGGCGAATATGGCGCCACCCGTATATATGAAGGCCAGTTGGCCGTGCTGGGGCACCGGCCGGTCGGCCGCACGATCCGCCAGATGGCTGCGCAGGAGGAAGAGCACAAAGCGGCGTTCGACAAGCTGCTGGTGGAGCACGGCATTCGCCCGACCGTGCTTTCGCCGGTCTGGAACCTGGCTGGGTTCGCTCTGGGAGCCGCGACCGCTATGTTGGGGGAGCGGGCCGCCATGGCTTGCACAGTGGCGGTGGAGGAGGTGATCGGCGAACACTACGCTGCTCAGGTCCAACGTCTCCAGGACCTGGACGAGGACGAAGGCGATAGGCTGCTTGTCGAAACTTTGTCCAAATTCCGTGACGACGAGTTGGAGCACCGTGACACCGGCCTTGCGCACGATGCGGAGGGCGCGCCGGCCTATCCGTTGCTCTCGGCGCTGATCAAGAGCGGCACCCGGTCTGCGATCTGGCTTGCGGAGCGGTTTTAGGCGCTTGACGTAAGCATCGGCCCGCCGCCAGTTTACGAGCCGAAATGCCGGTTCAATCGAGTAAGGAAACCCAAGCCATGTCCAAGGGCGTGACAGTATTGCTGATCGGGTGCGGTAAGATGGGCGGCGCGATGCTGGCCGGCTGGCGTGCCTGGCCCGGTTTCAGCGCCGCGGTGGTCGAGCCGAAAGCGCCAGTGGCAACCGACGCGGCCGTCACGCTCTATATGGACGGCGCGGACCTGCCTGCTGATTTTCAGCCGGATGCCGTCGTCGTTGCCGTCAAGCCGCAGGAAATGGACAAGGTCGCGCCGACCTACCAGCGTTTTGTGCGGCCGGAAACGGTGTTTCTGTCGATTGCCGCCGGCAAGACCATTGCCTCATTCGAAAACTATTGGGGCAAGCAAGCCGCCATTGTCCGCGCCATGCCGAACACACCGGCTGCCGTCGGCCGCGGCGTGACCGTGCTGGTGGCAAATGGGCAAGTCTCCGCCGACCAACGCACGCTCTGCCAACATCTGTTGGAGGCGGTGGGTAGTGTCGAATGGGTCGAGGACGAGGGGCTTCTGGATGCCGTTACGGCCGTTTCCGGCGGTGGCCCGGCCTATGTGTTCCTGCTGATCGAGGCGCTGGCCGATGCGGGTGTTGCCGCCGGCCTGCCGCGTGACCTCTCGAACGCCATTGCGCGGGCGACAGTGGAGGGCTCCGGCGAACTCTCGCACCAATCGCCGGAAGCGCCGGAGACCCTGCGCAAAAACGTTATGTCCCCTGGCGGCACCACCGCGGAAGCGGTGGCCGTGCTGGATGCGGCGGATGGCATCCGGCCCCTGTTCGCACGGGCCATCGCCGCCGCAACGAAGCGCTCGCGCGAACTGGCCTGACGCGGTAATTTCGGTAAATTGTGCGGCGGCGATCGTTTTTGACTCCCCCGGGAGTGACCCGGGGGAGTTGGGCTGGGGGTTACACGGGCGGCCGGCGCGAGCCCAGGCTCAACTCCTGCTCCAGCGCCCAGGCGACACGGAAACACATGGCCTCGTCGAAAGCGTGGCCGACGATCTGCAATGCCAGTGGCAGGCCGTTTGAGTGGAAGCCGCTGGGAATCGCGATGGCCGGGTTGCCGATCAGGTTGAACGGCGCCCGCGCCTGCCGGGCATAGGTGCGCTCCACCTCCTGCATGTCCGCCAGGTTGGCTGGCGGCTCCATGCTGGAAACGGTCACGGCGGCATCCAGGCCCTCCATCGCCTCGTAGAATGCTGCCACGAGTTTCTCGCGCTGGCGGAGGGCGTTGACGTAATCGGCAGCGGTCAGGAAGGCGCCGGGCAGCAGCCGCCGGCGGGTGATGGCCGCATAGTCGCCGGGCCGGGTCTTCAGCCATTCCTGGTGAACCGCGTACGCCTCTGCCAGCATGACGACACGGTTGCAGGCCGCATATTCGCCCAGCGGCGGCAGGCGGATCTCCCGCACCTCCGCGCCCAGGTTCTCCAGCAGCCTCGCTGCGTTCTCAATCCCGCCGGCCATCTCCTCGTCGGCATACAAATCCTCGTTATAGAAATGGCGGATCAGCCCGACCTTGAGCCCTTTTACGCCCTTGCGGAGGTCCGCCGTATAATCGTCGACCGGCCGTGGCACGCTGGCGGGGTCTTTCGGGTCGAAGCCGGCGATGGCAGCGAGCGCCAGGGCGTTGTCCTCGACCGTGCGGGTCAGCGGGCCAACATTGTCCAGGCTGAACGAGAGCGGCACCACGCCGGCGCGGCTGACCCGGCCATAGGTCGGCTTGATGCCGACAATGCCGCAGCAGGAGGCCGGGTTGCGGACGCTGCCGCCGGTATCGGAGCCAAGTGCTATCGGCAGCATTCCCGCGGCGACACTGGTGCCCGCACCGGATGAGGAGCCGCCCGGGTGGTGTTCAGGGTTCCACGGGTTGCGCGCCGGCGGGAATGGCAGGTCGAAGGCCGGGCCGCCAATGGCGAATTCGTGCGTGGCGAGCTTGCCGGTGATGACGCAGCCGGCCGCTTTCAGCCTCGCGGTCACGAACGAATCCGCCTTGGCCATGTTGTCCAGCAGCAGCTTGGAATGCGCCGTGGTGCGCACACCGGCCAGGTCGATGATGTCCTTCAATCCCACCGGCACGCCGTGCAGCGGCCCTTTCGCCTCGCCCTTGACCACCGCATCGTCGGCGGCCTTGGCCGCGGCGCGGGCCTGGTCCCCCAGCACCTCGATATAGGCGTTCAGCTTGCCGTCGATGGCGGCGGTGCGGTCCAGCAGGGCGTCGGTGAGTTCGGTCGAGGAGAGCTCTTTCGCTGCGATCTTCCGCCCGGCTTCCGCTGCGCTCATGTAATGCAGATCGTCGCTCATTGCTTCGCCCCCGCGCGCGCGGCCTGGAAAACGTGGGCGGGTTCGTCGGAATAGGCGGGCGCCGCGTTCATCCGTTGGACTAGGCTCTGGGCGGAAGCGAACGCCTCGCGCACGTCGTCGGGGAATTGGGCATAGGTCGCCTCCAGCCCGGTGCGGGCGAGTAAGGTTGGCCAATCATCGCTCATGGCGGTCTAAAATCCTTTGCTTCGTGGTGCGAGTGGCGTTCCTCCGCCCGACATTCTCGGACGCAAAGTCGCATTTTGCCAAGCCCCTTATCAGATTGGCCGCAGTCCTTTAGTCTACCGCTTGGCTTTTCGCTTACCGGATAAAGGACCCTCGCTCATGTCGGTCAACCATATGCGCTTCGGCATCTTCCTGGCCCCGTTCCACACCATGCACGAGAATCCTACCCTCTGCATCGAACGGGACATGGAGTTGGTCTGCCACCTCGACCGGCTCGATTATGACGAGGCGTGGATCGGCGAGCATCATTCCGGCGGCTTCGAGATCATTTCCAGCCCGGAAATTTTCTGTGCCGTTGCGGCAGAGCGCACGCGTCACATCCGGCTGGGCTCGGGCGTGATCTCCTTGCCCTACCACAACCCGTTCATGGTCGCGAACCGGGTCGCCCAGCTGGACCACATGCTGCGCGGTCGGTTCATGTTCGGCTTTGGCCCGGGCGCGCTGGCGGGCGATGCCTACCGCATGGGCGTCGATCCCGAACAGCAGCGCCGAATGATGCATGAGTCGATCGACGTGATCATGCCGCTGCTGCGCGGTGAACTGGTTAACGCCGAAACCGACTGGTTCAAGCTTCAGGATGCACGCCTGCAACTGCCGATGTATTCCGAAGGTGGGCCGGAGACGGCGGTTGCTTCCAGCCGCTCGCCGACTGGGGCGCTGGCAGCGGGGCGACACGGTGTGGGCATGCTCTCCATCGGCGGCACGTCCGATGCCGCGCTCGAAGCGCATTCCCGTAATTGGCAGACATGCGAGGAAACTGCGCGCGAGAACGACCAAACCGTCAGCCGCGACAACTGGCGCATGGTCACCCTCATGCATGTTGCCGAAACCCGCCAGAAGGCGCGGGACAATGTGGCGTTCGGCATGGCGAAATGGACCAAGTATTTCTCCGACGTCGCGACCTTCCCGATTATTCCGCCGGGCATCGACGATCCGGTGGAATACCTCATTGAGACCAAATCTGCGATGATCGGCACGCCGGACGATGCCATCGAGTTCGTCGAACATCTGATGAAGGGCACCGGCGGCTTTGGCGCCTTAATGCAGTTGGCGCACAACTGGGCCGATTGGGAGCAGACCAAGCGCTCCTACGAACTGATCGCGCGTTATGTGATGCCGCACTTCCGCTCCAGCAACTTCCTGCGCCAGTTCTCCTACGACTACTCAACCGACAACCGCGAGAAATTTGTCAATGCGGCGGCGAAGAGCGTTGAGAACGCGATCAAGAGTTACGAGACCCAGACCGGCAAGGAATGGACCAACCCGCGTGGGCAAAAAAACAAAGCGGCGGAATAAAACGCTGTTTCCCGGCCGTGCCGCAGGTGCGAGTAGGGATTGTCTGCTTTCACGAACACACGGGCGGTGACGGTATTCGAACGGTAATGCCGGCCCAGGAAGCCTGCTTTGTGGGCTTCCTGGGAACGCTGCTCTTGTTTTGAGGGGCTTTTGGCGACATATGTGCGCCAACACATCACCGCAATTCCCCCTAGGATTTCCCCATGACCGCCGTGTTAGCGGATGAGGTTGCGCGCCGGCGCACGTTTGCGATCATTGCGCACCCGGACGCCGGCAAAACGACCCTTACCGAAAAATTGTTGCTGTTCGGCGGCGCTATTCAGGCCGCCGGTGCCGTCAAGGCGCGCGGTGAGCAGCGCCGCGCCCGGTCCGACTGGATGAAGGTGGAGCGGGAGCGCGGCATCTCCGTTGCGTCCTCGGTCATGACTTACGAGCATGATGGCTGCACCTTCAACCTCCTGGATACCCCGGGCCACGAGGACTTTTCGGAGGATACCTACCGCACGCTGACCGCAGTCGATTCCGCGGTCATGGTGCTGGATGGCGCCAAGGGCATCGAGCCGCAGACGCTGAAACTGTTTGAGGTTTGCCGCCTGCGCGACATTCCGATCATCACCTTTATCAATAAGTTCGACCGCGAATCGCTGGAGCCGTTCGAGCTGATCGATCAGATCGAACAGACCCTGGCGCTGGACGTGACGCCGGCCAGTTGGCCGATCGGCATGGGGCGGGATTTCCTGGGCTGTTATGACTTGCTGCGCGACAGTCTGCATCTGGTCTCCCGTTCCCGCGATGGACTGCCGGACCCAGGCGTGCGATGCGAAGGCATCGACGACCCCAAGCTGGATGAGGTGCTGCCCGCCGACAAGGTTGCCAAGCTGCGCGAAGAAGTTGAGATGGCGCGGGAGCTTTGCCCTGCCTTCGACATGGAAATGTTTCGCGAAGGCCACATGACGCCGGTCTATTTTGGCAGCGCGATCAACAGTTTCGGTGTGCACGAATTGCAGGAGGGGTTGGGTGCTCTCGCTCCGCCGCCGCGTACCCAGCCGGCTGCAGAGCGTGCGGTGCGGCCGGACGAGGACAAGGTCAGCGCCTTCGTTTTCAAGATCCAGGCAAACATGGACCCGAAGCACCGCGACCGCATCGCCTTCGTCCGATTATGTTCCGGCCAGTTCAAGCGCGGCATGAAGCTGAAGCACGTGCGCAGCGGCAAGCAGATGGCGATTTCCGCCCCGCTGATGTTCCTGGCACGAGACCGGGAAGTGGCGGACGAGGCGTTTCCTGGCGATATCCTTGGCATTCCAAACCACGGCAATCTGCGCATCGGCGACGCCTTGACCGAGGGCGAGGATTTGCACTTTACTGGCATTCCAAGTTTTGCGCCGGAATACCTGCAACGCGCCATGGCGACCGACCCGATGCGGGCCAAGCATCTGGGCAAGGCCCTGTTCGAACTGGCGGAGGAAGGCGTTGCCAGAGTTTTCCGCCCGAACATGGACCCGTACTGGATCGTTGGCGTGGTCGGCGCGTTGCAGTTCGACGTGCTGGCCGACCGGATCAAAACCGAATACGGCATCCCGGTGCGCTTCGAATCCGCCGGGCTCTATACCGCCCGTTGGGTGGTGGCGAAAAGCGAGCGGGAATTGAAGGCCTTCCAAGACAAAAACCGCGCAGCATTTGCCGAAGATCATGATGGCTCTGCCGTGTTCCTCGCCCGGAATGCTTGGCATTTGAACCATACCGCGGAACAGTTTCCAGATATCCAGTTCCAAAAAACCAAGGATTGACAGGGCTGTAGGCGAATGGAGCAAAGGCGGTTGCCAAATCGTCATGGCAGTGGTCTAGTCGCGAGGTAATAACCGTGCTCCGAGAATAACGGTAAACATAACAGATAACAGGAAATTTCGACATGAATTCGGAAGAAAACCAATTCAAAGAACTGGCCACTGCGCTGGATAACTGTTCGTGTGCTGGTTTGCGGCGCACCATGCGTTTGGTAACCAGTCTGTTTGACCAAGCCTTTGCGCCGATTGGTTTGCGCTGCACCCAAATGACGGTGCTGATGGCTGCAGCACTGCATGGGCCGACCTCGATCCGGAATTTGGCGGATATTGTGGTGCTTGATGCCTCGTCCTTGTCTCGCGCTTTGGACCCGTTGGAGCGTGACGGGTTGATCGTGCGCGAGGTCGGCGGGTCCCGGCGAACCCGCGAAATCCGTATCACCGAGGCCGGCATGGCGAAGTTGGAAGAGGCTGCGCCCTTATGGGCTGAGGCGCAGAAGGTCTTTATATCCGTGATTGGCTCGCAAAACCTGGATGCGTTCGAAGATATCCTGGCGCGCACCGGCCAGATCAAGGACTTGGACCTGGACGAATTAAAGTCGCACGCGGAATCGCAACAAGCCGCGAGAAACGCGCGAAAGTTGGTGATGCCCTGAGGGGCGGCATATCATGGCGGTGTTCAGACGCCGTCAATTCTCTGCCGAGAAAGGGATATGCCACATGGAAGAGAGTACCATTGCCCAGCTGCCCGATCCATCCGGTTTCGGCTCGGATGCGTTGAGCGATGTCATCCGCGATGGCGCGCGCACTTTGATCGAACAGGCGATCCACGCGGAATTGGCGGCGTTAATGGCCGCTTTCTCCGGCGAACAGCTCGAGGACGGACGGGCACGCCTGGTGCGCCATGGTCACTTGCCGGAACGCGAGGTGCTGACCGGGATCGGGCCGGTGCCCGTGAAGGTGCCGCGCGTGCGGGATCGCAAGCCGTGTGAGGACAAGATCACCTTCGCGCCCAGCATCCTGCCTCGCTATCTGCGCAAGGCGAGATCGGTCGAGGAGTTGCTGCCATGGCTTTACCTCAAGGGTGTGTCGACCGGCGATTTCACGGAAGCCCTGGAGGCGCTGCTGGGCCCGAACGCCAAGGGCCTGTCCGCCAAGACCGTCACGCGCCTGAAAGCCGATTGGTGGAAAGACTATGAGGCCTGGCAGAAACGCGATCTCAGCACGCGGCGGTTTCTCTACATCTGGGCGGACGGGGTCTATTTCAAACCGCGAATGGCGGAAGAAAAACAATGCGTTCTGGTGATTGTGGGCGCCGATGAGTATGGCCGCAAGGAGCTGCTGGCTATGACCGACGGTTTCCGCGAAAGCACCGAGAACTGGCGCGAGGTCCTGCTCGATCTCAAGCGCCGCGGCCTGAAGCAGGACCCCAAGCTGGCCATCGGTGATGGCGCCCTGGGGTTCTGGACGGCCCTGCGCGAGGTGTTTGCCACGACCAGGGAACAACGCTGTTGGGTCCATAAAACCATGAACGTGTTGAATGCGATGCCGAAATCCCTGCAATCAAAGGCCAAGGGCCACCTGCACGACATCTGGCAGGCGGAGACCCGCGCCAAAGCCGAAACAGCCTTCGATTTCTTCGTCGAGACCTACGGCGTGAAATGGGACAAGGCGGTCGCCAAGCTGGTCAAGGACCGCGACGCGCTGCTGACCTTCTACGACTACCCGGCCGAACACTGGAAACACATCCGGACATCGAACCCGATCGAAAGCACCTTTGCCACCGTCCGGCACCGAACGAAACGCACCAAGGGGTGCCTCAGCCGTAAGACCGGGCTGGCCATGGCATTCAAGCTGATGATGTCGGCGCAGGACAAATGGCGCAAACTCGATGGCCAAAACCGCCTGCCCGAAATCATCAAAGGGGTTGAGTTCCGCGACGGCGTCCGCAAACTTCAAGCTGCCGCCTGATCAAGCGTCACCAACTTCTGCGCATATCTCCAAGCCGCTTGAGATGCCCTGTCCCTGGCGCGGCCAGGCTTCCGCCCCGATTTGAAATCCGCAGCGTGTCGCGATAGGGTCGCGGCTCTGCGTAATGCTATGCGCAAATGAGCCGGATTTCAGGGAGTATCCTGTGCAGACTGCGGTCGAAAAACTGAAGGAGAAGGCGGAGAGCAACCCGGAGGATGTCCGCCACCTCTATGATGACTGGGCGGATGACTACGACCAGTCGTTGCTGGAATGGGGGTATGAGGCGCCATCTGTGGCCGCCGCATACATTCGCGATCTGGCCCCGCCCGATGCGTTCGTGCTGGATGCTGGCTGCGGCACCGGACTGTCCGGCGAGGCACTGAATCGCGCCGGGTTCGACAATATTGTTGGTGTGGATTTCTCCGCAGACTCTCTGGCATTGGCCGAAAAGCGGGGCGTCTACTGCAAGACGCTGACCTTCGACCTTACGCAGATGCCGCTTCCGTTCGGGGCAGAGGGTTTTGGCGCAATCGTCTGCGTTGGGGTCATGAGTTACCTGCCGAATGTGGAGGCAGTCTGTCGCGAGTTCTGCCGCGTCACACGTCCAGGCGGGATCATCGTTCTGACCCAGCGCAGCGATCTGTTCGACAGCCGCAACACACAGCAAGCCTTCGACACACTAACCGGAGAGGGGCTTTGGGAACAGATCGAAGTGACCGACGCCCGGCCCTATCTGCCGGGAAATCCCGAATTTAACGGGATTGGCGTGCATTATGGTGTTTTCCGCCGCCGCTAATGATGGCTGGAGACGCGGGCGACCTGTTCCACATCGACGACGCCACGCACGGCCTTCAGCATGGCGGCGACCTGTGGCGTGACAGTATAGCGGCCGGGCAGATCGATCTCCACCTCCCGGCGCGGGTCAAGCCCCAGCACGATGGAGACCTGGCCACGCCCGCCCTGTTCGCTACCCAGCATTTTTTGGATCGAGGGCAGGGGGCTGGTGTCGTTGACGAACACCTTGATTGCCTCAGTCCGCGTCGCAGCGACCTTCTCCAGATCATCGATGGCGTTGGCGGTGATCTTCAGGCTGTCGCCGTCGCGCCGCACTTCCACCGTCATCAGCACCGGATGGCCGGAATCGAGGGTGGGCCGCGCGGTAGCCAGTACTTCGCTGAACAGCGTGACCTCCACCATGCCAGTGGCATCCGATAGCTGCACGAAGGCATAGCGGTTGCCGCGGGCGTTGGAACGCTCCTGCCGGCCCAGGACGACGCCGGCAATCTTGGCGTGACCATCGCTGCGCGCGCGCTCTGCCAGGCTGGCAATGCGGGTGACGCGCAAACGTTTTAGCAAGTCGCCATATTCGTCGAGCGGGTGGGCGGAGAGATAGAAGCCAATGGCATCCCGTTCGCGCTCCAGCAGTTCCAATAAGTCCCAGGCGGGCACGTCCGGCAGGGGCGGCAGGGTGGTCTCGTCCTCAACATCGCCGAACAGATTGACCTGGGCCGACGCCGCTTCCTCCTGCGCCAGCTGGCCGTGCCGCAACGCGAGGTCGAGCCCGGCGAACAGGCGCGCCCGGTCCTTGAAAAAGATGTCGAAGGCGCCCGACTGGCACAGTTGTTCCATGGCGCGCTTGTTCAGTGCCCGCGCCTCCAGCCGGCGGGTGAAGGCGAAGATATCGGCGAAGGGGCCGCCGGCATTGCGCTCGCGCATGATCGCATCGCAGGTCGGGCGGCCAAGGTTTTTGATTGCACCGAGGGCGTAGCGGATCGCACGTACGGGCTCCTCGCCTTCGCCCGGCACCAGTTCGACGGAGAACATCACATCGGAATGGTTGACGCTCGGCGGCAGCAATTCGATACCCAGCCGGTCCAGATCGCGCTTGAACTGGGCCAGCTTGTCGGTGTTGCCCATGTCGAGCGTCATCAGCGCCGCCATGAATTCGACCGGATAATTGGCCTTCAGATAGGCCGTCTGATAGGCGATCAGGGCATAGGCGGCAGCGTGGGACTTGTTGAAGCCATAGCCCGCGAATTTGTCCACCAGATCGAAAATATCGGAGGCTTGCTGCTTGTCGACGCCGCGCTCGACCGCGCCGGAGACGAAGATCTCCCGCTGCTTCGCCATTTCCTCTTTGATCTTCTTGCCCATGGCCCGGCGCAACAGGTCGGCGCCGCCGAGGCTGTAGCCCGCCAGAATCTGGGCGATCTGCATCACCTGCTCCTGGTAGATGATGATGCCGTAGGTCTCTTTCAGCACCGGCTCCAGCAGCGGGTGCAGATAGTCCGGCTCCTCCAGCCCGTGCTTGCGCGCGATGTAACTGGGAATGTTCTCCATCGGCCCCGGCCGGTATAGCGAGACGACGGCGATGATGTCCTCGAACGCGGTTGGCTTCAGTTTGCGCAGCATGTCGCGCATGCCGCTGCCTTCCAACTGGAACACGCCAGCGGTTTCGCCAGAGCCGAGCAGCCGGAACGTCGCCTCGTCTTCCAACGGCAGTTTCAACAGATCGATGTCAACGCCGCGCTTGGCGATGAACTCGACGGCCTTTTGCAGCACGGTTAGGGTTTTCAGGCCCAGGAAGTCGAACTTCACCAGCCCCGCCGTTTCCACCCATTTCATGTTGAACTGTGTGACCGGCATTTCCGAACGGGGATCGCGGTAGAGTGGCACCAGCTCATGCAGCGGCCGGTCGCCGATGACCACGCCGGCGGCATGGGTGGAGGCGTGGCGGTAGAGGCCCTCCAACTGCAGGGCGATATCGATCAGCCGGCCAACTTCCTCGTCGGTGCGCCGGGCTTCCTGCAACTGCGGCTCGCCGTCGATGGCCTGTTGTAGCGTCACCGGGTTGGCCGGGTTATTCGGCACCAGTTTGCAGATTCTGTCGACCTGGCCATAAGGCATACCGAGAACGCGGCCCACATCCCGTAACGCGGCACGGGCCTGCAGCTTGCCGAAGGTGATAATCTGGGCGACCCGGTCCTCGCCGTACTTGCGGCGGACATGGTCGATCACCTCGTCGCGCCGGTCCTGGCAGAAATCGACGTCGAAATCCGGCATCGACACGCGCTCGGGGTTCAGAAACCGCTCGAACAGTAGCCCCCATCGCAGCGGGTCGAGGTCGGTGATTTGCAGGGCATACGCGACGACTGACCCAGCACCGGAGCCGCGGCCCGGGCCGACTGGGATATCCCGGTCCTTTGCCCATTTGATGAACTCGGACACGATCAGGAAGTAGCCGGGAAAGCCCATCTGCGTGATGACGCCCAGCTCATATTCCAAGCGCTCGCGGTATGGCGCGGCCAGACGCTCCTTTTCGGCTGGGCTGGCATTGGCCGGGTAGACGTGATTTTCGAGCCGCTCTTCCAGACCCGCTTCCGCTTGAGCCTTCAACTCCGCCGGCTCATCGCGGCCGGCGTCGGCGTTGAACGCCGGCAGGATCGGCTTGTGCGGCAACGGCATATGGGCGCAGCGTTGGGCGACGACCACAGTGTTGTGCAGTGCTTCCGGCAGATCAGCGAACAGGTCCCGCATTTCCCGCGGTGATTTCAGGTAATGCTCCGGCGTCAGGCGGCGGCGCTCGTCCTCGTCCAGCTTCTTGCCTTGGGCGATGCAGACCAGGACATCGTGCGCCTCGTGCTGTTCTCGTTCCGGAAAGAACACGTCGTTGGTGGCGACCAGCTGCAGGTCGCGGTCATAGGCGGCCTTGAGGAAGGCGGGTTCCGTGCGCTGCTGGTCGGGCAGGCCGTGGCGTTGCAGTTCGACATAGAGCCGGTCGGGGAACAGCTGCTCCAGCCGGTCGAGCAGGCTTTCTGCGGCCTTGGTCTGGCCTGCCAGCAGCAGCCGACCGAGCGGCCCGTCTGCGCCGCCGGTAAAGGCAATCACGTCGTCGGTCTTGCCCTCCAAATCCTCCCAGGCCAGCCGCGCTTCGCCCTCAATCGCACTTTCCAGGAAGGCCTGGCTGATCAGCGCCATCAGGTTTTCGTAGCCCCGGGCACTCTGCGCATAGGCTGGCAGGTAGGCAACGGCCCTGCGGTCCGGCTCCAGCATCGGCAGCAGCGTGCCAATCACCGGCTGCACGCCGGCATCCGCCGCGGCCAGCGCGAATTCCAGCGCGCCAAACAGGTTGGCAGTATCGGTAACGGCAACCGCAGGAAGGCCGGCCGCCGCCGTACGTTTGACGAGGTCTTTGAGATGCACCGCTCCTTCGGATAGCGAATAGGCGGAGTGCACGCGGAGATGGACAAAATCAGGCTGGTTCATGCGCATCATTTGGACTGCGATTCGCTGGCCGCGCGAGGTGACCAGAACGCGAACGCGGCGCAATCCTGTGGGCGGATCTGTGGTTAAGCCGCGAATGGATTGTGGAGCGTTGCGCCTTCAATGGTGAGCCCGTGCTGCATGTCGTCCGAACAGAGTGTGTCGCAGCCGGCCATGATGGCGGCCGTCCAGATGTTCGCGTCATAGATATGCAGCTGGTAGCGCTCTGCCAGGGCGAGAGCCTTGACGTGGGTCGCTTCGGTCAGCGGTTCGATCCGGCAGGTGGCACGAAGCGCCGCCGTAACCTGGGCAATGTCAGCATACGACATTGTCGTCCGATGTTTGGCGACGGAAGCAAATTCGTTCAAGACCTGGACGCTGAGCACGGCGTTGCCGTCAATCAGCCTTCGGGCGATTTCCGCTTTTTGGCCGTCTTCGGTCAGCGCGTAGGCGATGATGTTCGTGTCCAGGAAGATCAATCCCGCCCGCTTCCTTCATAGGCATCCGCACGCGTGAACCGATAGTCCTTTGGGAGCAGTTTGCCTTGGGCACGCAGTTTCTCAATCAGGTCCAGAAATTTCGGCGAGGATTTAACGGCTATGGTCTGCTCGTTGGCGGCGACAACCTGGATGTCGTCGCCCTCGCGCAAATCCAACGCCTCGACGAGATCGGAGGGCAGGCGGATGGCAAGGCTATTGCCCCATTTGGCGACGCGCATGGCAATGCCCCTTGGATATACATGACAATATGTATATCTGGCCGGCAGGAGAATCAACTACCAGCCCGCCGCGAGTCGCTCCAGCTTGATGCGCTGCACGTAGGCTGCGAGGTCGCCCAGCTTGTCGAGGTCGCGTTTCAGGCTGGCTTCGCGCGGCGGCAGGGTGATGCTGAGCGCCTCTACCAGCGCGCCGTATTCGGCCTGCATCGCTTTCATGCGGCCGCGCATGTCCAGCAGCAACATCTCCGCCTTGGCCGAGCCGGGGCCGGCATCCAAGGCCGCGGCAGTCATCGCCTTGAGGCCGTTGAGCCCAGCGATCAGCGCGCCAAAACGCGCGGCGGGCTCGCCGGTCAGGGCATCGCCCGCCTGCTCCTTCAGCACATCGAACTCCGCTACGAACCCGCCGAAGCGGCTGCCCAGGTTCACTAGATCCTCGTGGTCGCGCATTGGCTTGCCAAGCAGATCGTAACCCTCGCCCAGTGGCCCTAACAAGGCCTCCGGCCCGACGTGGACACCATTCAGCTTTAGGCCGCAGTGCGAGGAGGGCTTCAGGAAATCGACATTACCGCCCGGCACATACTCCAAGCCTTCCGCACCCTTCGGAACGAGGAAAATGCTGTAGCGTTTGACGCCTTGCGCTTCCGACGTGATGGCCAGCACGGCGATGACCGTTGCTT
This sequence comes from Alphaproteobacteria bacterium, assembly GCA_041687435.1. Taxonomy (GTDB): domain Bacteria; phylum Pseudomonadota; class Alphaproteobacteria; order Bin95; family Bin95; genus JACKII01. The sequence continues at coordinate 34,822 of JAWLBX010000018.1, read as the reverse complement.
GCGGCCCCTGGGTCAGATAGCTTTTCTCCCCATGGAGCCGCCAGCCGTCGCCATCTTTTTCCGCCCACGTGGTCAGGTGTTTGGGGTGCGCGCCGACCTTGGGCTCGGAGATCGAAACCGCCATCCGCACCTCGCCACGGGCCAGCGCCGGCAGGTAGCGCCGGCGCTGCTCGTCATTGCCGAGGCGGTTGATGACAAAGCCCGCATTGTGCAGATGCCCCTGCCAGATGCTGCCCACCCCTGCATTGCGAGCGGCGCGGACAAAGCCCTCGACCGCAGCGATCTGGGTGGCGGGGGCGATGGGTGTGCCGCCGAATTCTTCGGGCGTGGAAAGACCGAGCAACCCCTCCGCCGCCATCGCCCGCCACACGCTATCCGGCAGGGCGTCGAGCGTGTGGATGTCGGTGAGCGGTGCTAGATATTGCTCGGCGAACGCTTTGGCGCGGGCCGGCCAGTCGGTCATTCTCGTCTCCTCCGCGGTGCCCGGACGGTGCGGAGCACTGATCCGGGACACGCACTGGAAAGCGCTTTCGCGTTTTCGGTGCTAGATCCGCGCCTCGATCAGGTTCGGACCCGGCGTCGCCATAGCCCGCTTCATGGCGTCGGCAAGACCTTCGCAGGTATCGACACAGACACCCGGGACGCCAAAGCCCTTGGCAATTGCCACCCAGTCCAGCGGTGGGTTGTTCAACTCGGTCAACGCCATGGAGTTCGGCCCCGGCTGGTTCAGGCCGGCGCGTGTCATCTCACCAATCAGGATCTGGTATTTGCGGTTGGAGCAAATGACGGTCGTCACGTTCGCGCCCTCCCGCGCCTGGCTCCAGAGGGCCTGGGGCAGGTAGGCGCCGGAGCCATCCGCCTGCAGGTTGAGCACCGGCCGGTCCGGGCAGGCGAGCGCGGCGCCCAGGGCCAGCCCAGGCCCCTCGCCAATCGCACCGCCGCAGAGACTGATCTGGGTGTGGCGCGGCAGCTTGGTCGACATCGGCCCGTAAAGCCGCCCGGTCGTCACCGCCGTCGGCACGATCACGGCGTTATCCGGTTGCAGCGCCGTGAACACCTGGCAGAGCAGGTCCGGCGTCAGCTGGCCGCTTGGCATGTCCGGAATGGTCAGGCTGGTGACGGACGGGGTGGCACCCGCCGCACCCGTGCCCTGCACGAGCGCATCCAACGCCGACACCGCATCGTCGACCTGACCGGCGACATGCACGACGCCATCGCGGTCGCGCAGATACTGGCTCGGCGCATCCGGCCAGCCGAAGAAGCTGACCGGCAGCTTGGTGCCGATCACGATCACCTGCTCGTAGGAATCCATCAGCGCCTGCGCCGGCTCCGGCGGGTAGGGCATGCGGATGTGATCCGGCAGGCCCGCGCCGCATTCCATCAGCGAGAACGACCCTTCGATCACCAGATCGCAGCCGTGCGCCGCTTTCAGCTTGGCGGCCAGCATCAAGCCGGTCTCTTTCAGCGCGGTTCCGCCCAGCAGGATCGCGGTTTTCTTGCCGTTCTTCAGCGCGGCCGCGGCTTGGTCCACCACTTTGCCTTCGATGGCGCCCAGCGGCTCCGGCGTGCCGAGCTTCGGGTTGGTCGAAACTTCCGCCATCTGGTGGTCGTGCGGGAAACTCAGCGAAGCGATCCGGCCGCGCTGACCGAGCGCGAAGGTGATGCCGTCAACGATGTCCTGGGCCACGGTTTCCGGCCCCTTTGTCTCCCGCACCCAGCCGGAGACGGTGCCGGCGAGGCCGATGATGTCCATCGCCAACGGTGCGTCGGCATCGTAGTGCCAAGTCGAGTGCTGGCCGATCACGTTGAAGATCGGGGCGAAGGCGCGCCGCGCATTGTGCTGGTTGGCGCAGGAGTTGGCAAAGCCCGGCCCCAGATGGGTGATGGTCATTGCCGGTTTGCCGGCCAGGCGGCCATAGCTGTCGGCCGCGGCACTACACACGTTCTCGTGCAGGGCCAGCACCGGGCGGATGCCGGGGGCCGAATCCATTGCCATCACCATCGGCATTTCGGTGGTACCGGGGTTGGCAAAACAGATCTCGGTCCCGGCCTGCTTGGCAACGGACATCAGGGCTTCGGCGCCGTTCATGGATTTTCCTCTCGTATGGGCTGTGGCCGGCAGTGTCGCGGCATGGCGCGGCCTGTCAAGCGGCTCGGCGCCGTTTATCCTGCGTTAAGCATAATCCTGCTAGGGGAAAGGTCCGAATCGCCGCAAACTAAGGCCATGCTGACACTCGTTTATGATCGCGATCGACTGGAGCCAGCGGAATTGCCGCCGCCCGGTGGTGCGCTCGCCCTGTTGCCGGGGCCGGTGCTTTGGGTTTCGGCCGATGGGCGGGTGGTGGATGCGAACGGGGCTGCGATGGATCTGTTGCTGGACATCGGCGATGCCTCCTTGCCGTTGCACAATGCAATCCTTGAGACGCTCCGCGATCAGGCCGCCCGTCAGATTTGCCTGACGCTGAAGGGCGATATGTACGCCTTCCAGGTCGCCATGTCTGCGACAGTAGCGGAACCGCACGGGCTGTGTGCCATCGTTGTGGGGCAAAGGGCGGACGCGGGAGCCTGAGCGGCAGCGGCCAGCGGTTGCCGCATAGGCAAACGGCCCTTTGTGGCGCTATTCTGCCAGCCTGTTTCCGTATTGCCCGCCGGGAGAACCAAAGTCGATGGCCGCTATTGACGATCTGCTCGCCACCATGGCCAAGCTGCGCGATCCGGACGGCGGGTGCCCCTGGGATCTGGAGCAGGATTTCGGCACGATCAAGCCATATACCATAGAGGAAGCCTATGAAGTTGCCGATGCGATCGACCGTGCCGACCTGGACGACCTGAAGGGAGAGCTGGGCGACTTGCTTTTTCAGGTGGTCTATCATGCCCAGATGGCGGATGAGGCAGGCGCGTTTGTCTTTGAGGATGTGGCCCGCGGCATTAACGACAAGATGATCACCCGCCATCCGCACGTGTTCGGTGACGCGGCCGTGCGGACAGCAGCAGCTCAGACCGATGCGTGGGAGCGACAGAAGGCGCGGGAGCGCGCGGAGAAAGCGGCAAAGGCTGGCCGTGAACCGAGCGTGTTGGATGACGTGCCGCTGGCTCTGCCGGCGCTGATGCGGGCGGAAAAGCTGGGCAAACGGGCGGCGAGGGTCGGCTTCGACTGGCCGGATACTGCCGGCGTCGTCGCCAAGCTGCGGGAGGAAATCGCAGAGATCGAGGGCGCGCTGGCCGAAGGCGGAACGGCCGAAATTCAGGGGGAAATCGGCGACCTGCTGTTCGCCGCCGCCCAACTCGCCCGCAAGGCCGGAGTCGATGCGGAGGAATCCCTGCGGTTTGCCAACCTCAAGTTTGCGGGTCGCTTTCAGGCGATGGAAGCCAGCGCCCGCGCCGAGGACTCCGACCTGCGCGAGGAAGACATGCAGCAGCTGGAGGCACGTTGGCTGGCAGCAAAGCGGCGAATCTGATCTCGCCGGGTACGCCCAGTAGTGTCCGGGAGGAGTGCCTCCCTGGCAATCCAACCCGGCTTTCCCGGAAGCCCCAGGGCTATCCGGGGTCTCCCGCCGCGGATTCTCTCACCCACTGCATGAGCCCCCAGCGTTGCATGCCGGCTGGCCGTTCTAAAGGGAAGGAAGGGTTATGCCGCCAGCCACTCTTGCAAGTGGTCCTCTGTTGGCAAAGTCTGGACAGCGCCGGCCGCGGTGAAGGTTGGAGGGCCGGTGAAGATGGTGGCGGCCAGTTCGGAGACCTTGGCAGCGTCAACAGCCTCCACCTTGGCGATGATTTCATCGACCTCGCGCCGGCGCCCGAAGGCCAGCAATTGCGTTGCGGCCTGCTCCGCCCGTTGGCTGGTGCTTTCGCGTGACATCAGGATTTGCGCCTTGAGCTGGGCACGCGCGCGCGCGACCTCGTCATCCGTTACCGTGCCGGCAAGGCTGCGGCATTCCCTGGCGATGATCTGGCAGACCTCGTGCGCGGTTTCCGGCCCGCTGCCGGCATAGATGCCGAACACGCCGTGATCCAGCATGCCGCTGGCAAACGAATAGATCGAATACACCAGCCCGCGCTGTTCCCGCACCTCCTGAAACAGACGGCTCGACATGCCGCCGCCGAACAGGGTGGAGAGCACCTGCAGGCCATAGAAATCGTCATCCAGATAGGACAGCGCCGGGAAGCCCAGCAGCATGTGCGCCTGCTCGCCCTCGCGCGCGATCTTGGCATAGCCGCCTTGGTAGCGTGCGGGTTCCGGTGCTTCGCTGTCGCCCGGCTGCCAGCCGCCGAACTGCTCCTCCACTGACCGGACGAAGCGGTCATGGTCGATCCTGCCGGCGGCGGAAAGAATCATGTGCGACGGGCGATAGCGCTGCTCCATATAGGCGATCATGTCAGCCCGTGGCAGTGTGCGCACCACTTCCGGGTCGCCCAGAACCGTGCGGCCGACCGCCTGATCGGGGTAGGCGATGGCCTGGAAGGTATCGAAGGCCACATCCTCCGGCATATCCGCCGCCTGGCCTATTTCCTGCAGAATCACCTGCCGCTCGCGCTCCAGTTCGTCCTCCGGAAAGGTGCTGTTGCAGATGATGTCGCCGATCACGTCCAGGGCCAGCGGCGCATCGTTGGCCAGAACCTTGGCGTAATAGGCGGTCTGCTCGCGGCTGGTGTAGGCGTTGATGATGCCGCCGACGTTCTCAATGGCAATGGCAATTTCGGCGGGGTTGCGCCGCGCAGTGCCCTTGAACGCCATATGCTCCAGCAGGTGGCTGACGCCGTTGACCACTTCGGCCTCGTGCCGGGTGCCGGCCCCGACCCAGATGCCGAGCGAGGCGGTCTCCACATGGTCCATCCGGTCGGTGACAACGCGCAACCCATTGGAAAGGGTGGAGACGGTGACGGTCATATGCAGCAGGGTTCCTTCAAGGTTCAGGTATGGATGACGGCCGGCATTTTGCGAATGCCGCGAATGAAATTGCTTTTGATCCGTGTCGGCTCTGCCAACACCTCGATCCGCAAGTCGCGCGCGAGGATTTCCTCCCACAGGATTTGCAATTGCAGGTCGGCCAACCGGTCACCAACGCAGCGGTGGATACCAGCGCCATAGCTTAAATGTTGCCGGGGCTTCGCCCGGTCAACGATGAATTTGTCCGCATCGGGAATCACTTCGTCATCCCGGTTGCCGGAGACGTACCACATGACCACCTTGTCGCCTTCCCGGATCCGCTTGCCGCCGAGTTCCGCGTCTTTCAGCGCGGTACGCCGCATGTGGATCACCGGCGTTTGGTAGCGGATGGTTTCGGCAACCAGTTTCGGCACCAAATCCGGGTTGGCGCGGACCTTGGCCCATTCCTCCGGAAACTTGCTCAGGTAATAAAGCCCGCCCGACATGCTGTTGCGCGTGGTGTCGTTGCCACCGACGATCAGCAGGCCCAGATTGCCGATGAATTCGCGCAGCGACATCTCGCGGGTTTCTTCCCCATGCGCCAGCATGGAGATCAGGTCGAAGCGCGGTTCTTGGTGCTGCCGCTCGTCCCACAGCACACGGAAATATTCGGCCATCTTCTTCAACTCATCGAACCGCTCCTCCTCCGAGCCGACGAGGGCATCGGGCGCGTCGAAATCGGTGAAGGTGGCCACGTCCGACCAATAGGTGAGCTTGCGCCGCTCTTCCCACGGGAAGTCGAACAGGGTCGCCAGCATCATGGTGGTCAGTTCGATGGAAACCCGGTCGACCCAGTCGAACTCCTCGTCCTTCGGCAGGCTGTCCAGCACGTAGCGGGTGCGCTCGCGGATGGTGGGGGTGAAGTTCTTTAGGTTGAAGGGCGCGACGATGGGCGCGACCGTCCGCCGTTCGATTGTGTGCCGCGGCGGGTCCATCCGGATGAAGTTCTCGGTCTCCAGCCCGGGCTTCGGGTCGCGCACCTGAATGCCGCCCGCCTGGCTGGAATAGGTCTGATGGTCCAACTCCACCGCCATGATGTCGTTGTACTTGGTGACGGACCAATAGGGGCCGAACCGGCTTTTCGGGCAGTAATGCACCGGATCCTCCCGCCTGAGCAGCGCAAAAGGCTCATGCCACGCATCGGCCCGGTAGAACTCTTCATCGCTGACATCGAGCGTGGCGAGATCGAGCGAGGGCAGGGGGGCATTCATGGCGGGCTTCCTCCGGTGCCGTTTCGAGGCTTTGGGTGGAAGGTTAGCACAGGCGGGGGAGGGGGGGGGAGGGCTTGTGGAGGGGGGGAACTGGAGGTGGTAGATTAAACGTTCAACAACCAGTAACGTATTGCATAGGCGTTCTGTCCCTTTCGATCCGGCAATCTGTGCGATCCGGCAATCTGTGGTCGCTCGACAGGTAGGGACAAAAACCACTGTTTTTGTCCGCAAGGTCTTGTCAGTGCGTTTCTGGCCATGGCGCTCACTGCACCGGCTCCTCTCTGGATACTTGCCAAATCGGGCAAGGTTCATTGCCTAGCCGTTGCATTCCCCTCTATGCTGGTCGCATGTATTTCGGAGGTCACCATGGCGGGAAGTTCATTAGGAGAATATGCGGTCAAGCTCGCAAAAACCCCACTAGGGATCATCGCACTCTTTGTATTGTTGGCAGAGATGATTGCCGCAATGGTGGTGGGAACATCTTCAAGCCTAAGTGAGCGCAACCAAACTATCATCGTAATCTTTATCACGGCATTCCCGGTTTTGGTTGTAGGTATGTTCTGGCATCTTGTGGTAAACCACAACGTCAAGCTGTATTCGCCGTCGGAATTTCCTAACCACAGTGATTTTTTGGCGGCTAACAAGGTTGACCCTACTCATGTCCTTGAAGAGTTCAAGAAGGACGTAATCGCAGAAATCGAACGCTCGGCATCCGATGCCACACCTCGCTTGACGCGGGGAGACGTGGAACTCCAAGCGAGCGAATATGTGAAGGCCGTCGAATTCCTTGAGAGACACAAGCTATCTCAAGAGGAGGTGAAGGCTCTTGCTGCTCTCAGTGAAGAAAACCTAGCGAAAGATCAAGCAGAAAGTCGATACGGTGCAAAAGTTGTCGAGCGTTTGAAGGAACTCGGCCTTGTTTCAGCTGGCGGTGTCCCGTCAACAGCAGCAGTAACCGAACTCGCCAGACTCATCATCCGACTATTCTAGGCCGAAACTCACGTTTCTATCACCGGCGAAAACAACCGGTTATTGTCACAAATTTTAGACTTCTGCTCTTGCCCATTCTCGGAGAGCGTCGTGTAGCTGGGTCCAAACTTGGTCATCGCCCACGTTGAAGCCGGTCGGTCCGACCGGCTCACACCGCCACCTGCAACCAACGATCGAGCGCGAACCGTTCCTGGGCCACTTCCGCATAAAGCCCGTCCGCAGGGCGGCTATAAGCAGCGTGAGGGCCGTTGGGTGACTGAGCCTGCCTGGCCCTCGCCCAATTGTCACCCGCACCGCCTTCGCGCTGGGAAGCGACGGCCGGCTCGCGCTTGGGCACTACCTCGCCGTGCAGGGCAGTGACCGGCAGTGCCAAATTCGCGTGTGCAGTGCGGCGAGGATGGTTTCGCGAGGGGTGCATGTGGCTTGCTTAATATTCTGGCTCTCACTATCAAGGAGCCACCATTGCTGCTGATCGTGCAGGTGGCCACTTGCGCTAGATCAGACATTTGCACGGTCTCTCATGATAGATGACCAATCACAGGAGGGTCGACATGCAGTTTCAGTTGAACACCGATGCGAACATTCAGGGCGATAACCGGTTGGCTGAAGAGGCCGAAAAGGCTGTTACTTCGGCACTTGGGCATCTGACCGACCGGTTGTCCCGGATCGAGGTGTATCTGGCCGATGTGAATGCCGCCAAGGGTGGAGCCAATGACATTCGTTGCACCATTGAGGTGCGGCCCGAGGGTATGCAGCCGCACACCGTCACCCATAACGACGCCAATGTCGAAGCTGCCCTGCGCGGCGGCGCGAAAAAGCTCCGCTCCCTTCTGGACAGCGAATTTGGCAAGCTGGGACGGCGTTGAGGCTCAAAAACGATACAACTGATTGAGCAAGCGAGCAGAGATGTTCCGATTCGTGAGCATATCGGCTGCTGCGGTCAAGGTGACGCCCTTCTGCCGCATAGACGTTAGGCGTGACGGCCAACAAATGCCTTCACGCGTGCTAACCTGTCACCCTATCAGGTAAATTGTCGCCAAGAGTCTCTTTCGAAGATATTTGGGAATCCTCATACTCATTACATCGTTGAGACCTGCATGGCTTCCCGCGATCAGGCAATCCACACCGGCATGCTTTTGATGCCGCGGATGAAGTTGGAGGTGGTGCGGGTGGGCTCAGCCAGCACTTCGATCTGCAGGTCGCGCTTCAGGATTTCCTCCCAGAGGATTTGCAGTTGCAGGTCTGCCAGCCGGTCGCCGACGCAGCGATGGATGCCGGCGCCATAGCTGAGGTGCTGGCGGTGCTTTTTGCGGTCGACCAGGAAGCTGTCGGCGTCCTCGATCATCTTCCCGTCGCGGTTGCCGGAGATGTACCACATGATGACCTTGTCGCCGGCCCTGATCCGGCGGCCGGCCAGTTCCGCATCGCGGGTTGCCGTGCGGCGCATGTGGATGATCGGCGACTGGAAGCGGATCGTTTCCGCCACCAGCTTCGGCACCAGCGAATGATCGGCGCGGACCTTGGCGAACTCCTCCGGGTTCTGGGAGAGATACCAGAGGCCGCCGCTCATGGAATTGCGCGTCGTGTCATTGCCGCCGACGATCAGCAGGGTCAACTGGCCCATGAATTTTTTCAGGTCCATTTCCTGCGTCGCCGGCGAATGGGCAAGCATGCTGATCAGGTCGAACCGCGGCGGCTGATCCTTGCGCTCGTCCCACAGGCGGCCGAAATAGGTGGCCATTTCCTTCAGCTTCTCAAACTTCTCGTACTCGTCGCGCACCAGGGCATCCGGCGCGTCGAAATCCGTGAAGGTGGAGAGGTCAGACCAGAAGGTGAGCTTGCGCCGGTCGTCCCAGGGGAAGTCGAACAGGGTCGCCAGCATCATGGTCGTCAGTTCGATGGAGACCCGGTCGACCCAGTCGAATTCCTGGCCACGGGGCAGCCCATCCAGCACGTATTCGGTGCGCTCGCGGATGGTATCCGCCATGTTCTTCAGGTTGAAGGGTGCGACGATGGGGGCGACCGTCTTGCGCTCCGCCGTATGCCGCGGCGGGTCCATCGAGATGAAGCTTTCGCGGCGGATTTCGTCCGGAATGTCGCGAATGGTAATGCCGCCAACCTCGCTGGAATAGGTCTGCGGGTCCAGTTCCACCGTCATGATGTCGTTGTATTTGGTAACGGACCAGTAGGGGCCATAGGCACTGTCCGGCACGTACTGTACCGGGTCTTCCGCACGCAGCTTCGCAAACAGCGGCTGCCACGTATCGGTGCGGTAAAGGTCCGGGTTGCTCACATCAATGGGCGCAATGCCCGCAACCCCGAGTGGCGCATTCATCAGGCGAACTCCCAACTGTTGATCTGTTGCGTCTAGTCTAGCGCCGCTTGCGCAGCAGTAACAACACCGGGATCAGCGGGGCGAGCGCAACCATGGTCAAAAAGAAAAAACCGTCCTGAAAGCCCAGCATGTTCGCCTGGGCGGTTAACACGCTATCAAGGTAATGCAACGCGATGCCCTGCTGCGCTGAATCGGGCAGGCCCGCTCGTGAAAGCTGGCCGGCGACCGTGCCCAGCATCTCTACCGTGGTGCTGTTTGCCGCCGTTTGCGTTGCGCCCAGCTGGACGGCGTGAAACTCGATCCGCATTTCCAGCAGCACCACATAGACGCTGATGCCGGTGGAGCCGCCCAGCATCAGCGACAGATTGGTGACGCCCGCGCCGCGGCGCATATGCTGGGGATCAAGCGCGCCGACTGCGGTCGTATTGACGGCAGGCGAGACGAACGCGGAGCCGAGCCGCCCCAGCAAAAGCGAGAACGCAACATAAGCAAAGACCGTGTTGGAGTCCGCCCCGGTCAGCATCGAGACGCTGGCCACGATGATCACCAGGCCGAAAATCATCACCATCGGCGCAGGGATTTTGTCCGACACCCGGCCCGCCAGCGGCAGCACCGCCGCTGCAAAGAAGCTGCCTGGCAGCAGCATCGAGCCCGCAACGGTTGGGGAAAAGCCCTGGACGATCTGGCCGAAGATTGAAAACGAATAGACGGTGGCGAAATTCCCGAAGCCGAACAGGAACGAAACCACCAGTGCGTTTACGAACCGCACATTCCGGAACAGGCTCAGATCCAACAGTGTAGCATTGCGCCGCTGTTGGGAGAGGATGAAGCCGATGCCGCCCGCCATCGTTACCAGGAACAGGATCAGGTGATCGTCCGAAAACCAGCCCCAGCGCTGGCCGTTACCGAGAAAGGTGAACCAGCCGAACACGAATAGGTTGATCAGTGCGAAGCCCAGCACGTCGAACCGGCCGGGCTCGGTCTTGTGCTCCTCCTGCGGCAGGAACAGGAGCCCGAGAAAACTGGCGACAAAGCAGGCAGGTATCGGGATCAGGAAGATCGCGCGCCAGGTGAACGCATCGATGACGACGCCCCCCAGCGCCGGCCCCATGCCCAGGGCCACGGTCACGCCCATGCTGAACAGCCCCATGGCCAGCCCGCGCTTTTCCATCGGGAAGACCTGGAACAGCACCATCATGACCAAGGGCTGCAACAGGCCTGCGGCAAACCCTTGTATGACACGGCCGAAGATCAGGATTTCCAGTGTTGGCGCGATGAAACACAGAATGCTGGCGCCAGCAAATACCGCCATGACAAGGATAAAGGTTTGCCGCTGCCCAATTTTCGCAATCGTCCAGGAACTGGCCAGCAGGCCAGTCGTATTCATGGCCAGAAAGGCGGTCGACAGGAATTGCGCCTGGCTTTGGCCAACGCCAAATGCGCCCATAACGTGTGGGATGGCGACGTTGGTCATCGAACTGGTGAAAATCGAGGTAAAGAACGCCGACAGCGCCGCCGCGGTCGCCAGCCAGCGCGCGGCGGTCGTGAATGTCGGGATCGATACCGGTTGTCCGGTGGCTGCCGTCATGGGCCCGCGTGTTCTATCCTTGGGAGGTGTTTTGGCCTTGGGCGGTGGTTTGGGCGGTCAGCGTAATTGGTAGCATGCTATCGATGAGTGCGGCAAACAAACAGCTCTGGCGTCAGAATGCAGCCATGCCCGATAGTCCAATCCATCCTGATCCAGCATCTGCGGGAGAATACCAATCTTGCAGCGATTGTCCCTCCGGCAATTTCTTGCGCCCGTCTTTTGGTTGGCTTTGGCGGCATTCGATCCGGCCATGGCGGAAACCCTCGCGGTCGTCTCGTTCAATGTCGAATCCGACCCGGATACGGCCCCGGCTCTGGTAGCCGAGGATATCGCAGCAATCAGCGCCGCCGGGGCGGTTGATCTGTTCGGTCTGGCTGAAGTGCGGGGCGAGGCCGACCTGACCGTCTATGCCAGTGCCGCAGGCCGTTCCGGAACGAATTTCCGCGCCATTCTCGCCCGCCAGGGAGAGCACGACAGGGTCGCGATGCTCTACAACGCCTCGGCCTTGGAATTGCGACGGGTATTCGAACTCGACCGTTTCCCCGGTTCGCGCAAGGCCCTGGTCGGGCGGTTCGAGCATCGCGCCTCTGCGGCGGAGTTTCTGTTCATCGTCAATCACTTCAACCGGCGTGACACGGACCGTCGCAACCGCCAGGCCCGGCTGATCCGCGATTGGGTGTTGTCGCAGAACCTGCCTGCGATCCTGGTCGGCGATTACAATTTCGACTACGATCCGGTTCGGCGTTCAGGCAATGCGGCCTTCGCGATCTTCACGGCCGCTCCTGGTTTGATCTGGCTGGAGCCGCCATGCATCGCTGCGGGCACATGCCCCGCGACCGGTACCCAATGCGACGCCCGCTACAACTCGATCATGGATTTCGTGTTTCTGGCCGACCGGGGGCACGGTTGGCAGGGCCGTTCGGCGATCCTGATGCAACGTCCGGACTATTGCGAACGCGAGCGGCGCGGCTATGCCGATCATCGGCCGGTGTTGGGTGTTTTGAAAATCCGCTGACCGGGCGATGGCCCTTGCGGGCGAGGCTGCGGCAGGTCAATCTCGTTCCCAATCGACAAACTTTTGAGGAAAACGCCCGATGTTCCGCACCCCGATTTGTGACCTGTTCGGCATTGACTATCCCCTCGTCCTTGCCGGAATGGGGACGGCCAGCACGCCGGAGCTGGCGGCGGCGGTCTCTAACGCCGGCGGCCTCGGCGTGTTGGGTTGTGCCAGTGCCGGGCCGCGGCAGTTGCGCGAATGGATCCAACGCACGCGCTCACTGACCGACAAACCGTTTGGTGTCGATACCCTACTGCCGGCCTCGGTGCGGCGCGGCGCCAGCCTGAAAGGTCCGAGCAACGGGCCGCTGCCTCAGGATCTGCTGCCAGAACTGCAGGCGTTTGCCGGTGACTTTCTGGCAAGCGAGGGTATCGCGCCCGCAGACCCGAAGGATATTTGGCCGGACCAGGATGGACCTGCCATGCTGTCCAAGGAGTTCTTCGAAGCGCAGATGGACGTCATCATCGAGGAAAAAGTGCCGGTCTATGCCAGCGGCCTCGGCAGTCCGCAGCCTTGGATGGAGCGGCTGAAGGCGAACGGTACCAAGGTCATCTGCGTTGTCGGTACCGTGCGCCATGCCTTGCAAGTGGTGCCGGTCGGCATCGACGCGGTGGTGGCGCAAGGGCATGACGGCGGCGGCCACAACTCGCCTATCGGCACGCTTGCGCTGATTCCGCAGGTGGTGGATGCAGTCGGCGACAAGGTGCCGGTGCTTGGCGCCGGCGGCATCAGCGATGGCCGGGGCATTGCGGCAGCGATGATGCTGGGCGCCAGCGGTGTCTGGATCGGCTCGGCCTTCCTCGCCAGCGAGGAGGCGGGCATCCTGCCAGGCCAGAAGCAGGCCATTGTCGAGGCGAATGAGGAGGGTACGACTGTCTCCCGCGCCGTCACCGGCAAGCCGGCGCGCATGATCAAGTCGAAATGGACCCAGCTTTGGGCCGACAGCGAGCATGAGCCGTTGCCCATGCCCTACCAGGGGCAGGTCTCACGCCCGGCGTTGGTGGCAGCGAACCTGGCCGGCCGTGCGCAGGACGTGAACCCCGGCTTTGCCGGCCAGGGCATCGGCATGATCAAGGCGGTTCGGCCAGCGGCGGAGATCATGGCCGACCTGATCCAGGGCACGGAAAACGTGCTGAAGGAGCGCATGTCCGCACTGGCCGGGTAGGAGCCGCGCGTTACTTCTGCGGCCGCCGCCCGCGCCATTCTGCCAGGCGGGCGACGACGCCGCGGAAGGAGCGCACTTCCTGCTCGGTCATGTTCGCCCGGCGAAAGACGTTGTGCAGGTTGCGCTGCATGGTAGGCCGCAGGTTCGGCTCGCGGTAATATTCGGCCAGGGTCAGTTCGTGATCCAGATGGTCCAGCAGGCCGTCGATTTCCGCCTGGGTGGCGGGGGTGCCTTCGCCGATTTCCAACACGCCTGGCGGAGTTTCGTCGGCTGACGTGTACCATTCATAGCCGATCAACAGCACAGCCTGGGCTAGGTTCAGGCTGGTGAAGGCGGGGTTTAGCGGAACGGTGACAATGCCGTAAGCGCGCATCACATCCTCATTCACGAGGCCGGAGCGTTCTGCCCCGAACAGCACGCCAACCCGCTCGCCACACCCCATATCTGCCCGCATCTGCCCGGCGAGGCCGCGGGGTGTGAACACCGGCTTGACCATGTCGCGGCGGCGTGCGGTGGTGGCGTAGAGCCGTTCGATATCCGCAACAGCTTCCGCCGTGGTGTCGAACACGCGGGCTCTATCCAACACCACGTCGGCGCCGGAAGCAGCGGCTACAGCCTTTTCATTCGGCCAGCCGTCGCGCGGTGCGACCAGACGCAGGTCGGCGAGCCCGCAATTCCACATGGCGCGCGCAGTGGTGCCAATGTTCTCGCCAAGTTGTGGGGCTACGAGGATGATGGCGGGGCCGGGATCGGCCACCGCGGGCCTTGTGTGATCGGTGCCGGCCATGGTTCACTTTCCGGCGTCATTGCGGCCAGCCGCAGGCGATGAAGCAAGCAAGCGACTCACAGCGCCTTAACTCCCTTCTGCAACAGCAGATAAGTCACGGCATCGTTCAGAGCTTCGTAGGAGGCGTTGATGATATTGCCGCTGACGCCGACCGTGGTCCAGCGCTCGTCATCCGCGTCGGCGCTTTCAATCATGACGCGGGTGACGGCCGCCGTGCCGTCGGTTGGTGTCAGGATACGTACCTTGTAATCCACCAGCCGCATGCCGTGCAGCGGCTTGTAATGCGGTACGAGCACCTTGCGCAGCGCAGCATCCAGCGCGTTCACCGGGCCATTGCCTTCCGCCACGGTCATGGACTGATGGCCGCCGACGGTGACCTTGACCGTGGCTTCGGATAGGGTGATCAGGTCGCCCTTGGCATTCACCCGCCGTTCGTCGATGACGCGGAAACCGTCGAGCTGGAAGTAGTCTTGGACTTCCCCTACCAGCCGGTGCGCCAGCAAGGCAAACGAGGCGGCGGCGCCATCATAGGCATAGCCCTGAAACTCCCGCTCCTTCACCTCGTCCACCAGCCGGGCGACGCGGGGATCGTTCGCTGCGATCTCAATCCCCATGTCGCGGAAGTTGGATAGGATGTTGGCCCGACCTGACTGGTCCGACACAATGATTTGCCGGCGGTTACCCACCAGGGCCGGGTCGATGTGTTCGTAGAGGCTCGGGTCTTTCTCCACTGCCGAGACATGCAGCCCCGCCTTGTGGGCAAAGGCACTGGCGCCGACATAGGGCGCGTGCCGGTTCGGCGCGCGGTTCAGACGCTCCTCCAGCATGTGGCTGATTTCGGTCAGCTTTGGCAGGCCGTCCTTGGGAATGCCGGTCTCAAACCCTTTCTTCAGCATCAGCGTCGGCAGCAGCGAGATGAGGTTGGCGTTGCCGCAGCGCTCGCCCAGGCCGTTGATCGTGCCCTGCACCTGACGGCAGCCCGCCTCGATCGCGGCCAGCGAGTTGGCAACGGCATTTTCGGTATCGTTGTGGGTGTGAATGCCGAGCCGCTCGCCCGGGATATGCCCGGCAACTGCGGTCACAATGCGGTGGACCTCGTCCGGCAGGGTGCCGCCATTGGTGTCGCACAGCACCACCCAGCGCGCACCGGCATCATAGGCCGCCTGGATCGCCTGCAAGGCATAGGATGGGTTGGCCTTGTAGCCGTCAAAAAAGTGCTCGGCGTCGAACAGGGCTTCCTTGCCGCGTTTCACGATCTCGGCGATGGAATCGCGGATCATGTCCAGGTTTTCGTCCAGCTCGACACCCAGCGCGGTTTTGGCGTGGCGGTCATGGGTCTTGCCCACCAGACAGATCGTATCGACCTTACTGCGCAGCGTTACCGCCAAGCCCGGGTCGTTCGCGGCGGAGCGGCCGCTGCGCCGGGTCATGCCAAACGCCGTCAGTTTTGCCTTGGTCAGCGCCGGTGGCTGGGCGAAGAAGGTGTCATCCGTGGGGTTTGCACCCGGCCAGCCACCCTCGACATAGTCAATGCCCAGCCGGTCGAGTGCGCGGGCAATGGCAATCTTGTCGCTGACGCCGAAATCGACGCCCTGGGTCTGATTGCCGTCGCGCAGCGTCGTGTCGAAGATATAGAGGCGGTCGGTCATGTTATTTCTCCAGCCATCCCCATTTCGTTATTGCGAGGAGGCGCAGCCGACGAAGCAACCCAGAGGGATTACCCCAGGCGGTGCAGGAGCCTGCCTGGATTGCTTCGGCTATGTCTCGCAATGACGGGGTTTGACTATGGACGCTATAGGACTAATGGGCGCTATCCAGCCGTTCCAGCGCCTTTTCCCGGCCGATGAGCGGCAGCAGCGCCGCCATTTCGGGCCCATGCTCGCGGCCGGTGAGCGCGAGGCGCAGGGGGCGGAACAGGGCCTTGCCCTTGCGGCCGGTAGCGGCCTTCAGGGCATTGGTCCAGGTTTTCCAGGTCGTGGCATCCCATGGCTCGGGCGGCAACGCCTTGGCGGCTTCTGCCATATAGTCCGGTTCCTCGACAACGGGCGTAACCGGTCCGGTCCAGACGGTTTGCCAGTCGGAAAAATCCGCCAGTTTTTCGATGTTGCCGCGCACGGCAAGCCATTCGGCTTCAGTCGCGCCTTTGGGCAGGCGCGGCTGGACCTGAGCGAAGTCGCTTGCCGCCAGCAGCCCATGGTTCAGCCGCCACAACTCCGCCGGGTCGAATTTCGGCGTGGCCCGGCCGAAACGGGAAAGGTCGAACGTTTCGACCAGCGCTTCCAGCGAGGCTACCGGCTCCACCGGGTCTGGCGTGCCTAGGCGGGCAAGCAGGGCGTTGATGGCCATTGCCTCAACCCCATCCGCCCGCAGATCCCGCAGCGATAGCGAGCCTTCGCGCTTCGACAGACCCTGACCGGATGCGCCGGTCAGCAGGGAGAGGTGGGCAAAAGTGATGGCAGACGTGTCGCCACCCAACGTGCGGATCACCTGCACTTGCACCGCAGTGTTGGAAACATGGTCCTCGCCGCGCAGCACGTGGGTCACGCCCTCATCCACATCGTCGACGCAGGAGGAAAAGGTGTAAAGCGGCCGCCCGTCCTCGCGCACCAGCACCGGGTCGGTCAGGTTGGCGGCCTCGAATTTTACCGGCCCGCGCACCGCGTCGTCCCAGGCGATGTCGCCGTCTTCCAACAGGAAGCGCCAGTGCGGGCGGCGGCCCTCGGCCTCGAAGGCGGCCTGTTGCGCATCGGTCAGTTTCAGGGCGGCACGGTCATATTTTGGCGGCAAGCCTTGGGCCAGTTGGCTCTTGCGTTTCAGGCCCAGCTCTTCCGGCGTTTCATAACACGGGTAGAGGCGGCCCATGACCTTCAACCGCTCGAACTCTGCCACGTAACGGGCCATGCGGTCCACTTGGCGGAAGCTGCGATCCCAGGCCAGGCCGAGCCATGCCATATCTTCGCGGATTGCGGCGGCGAAGGCATCGGTCGAGCGCTCGGTGTCGGTGTCGTCCAGCCTCAGGATGAACGTGCCGCCGGCCTTGCGTGCCAGCAGCCAGTTCAGCAGCGCGACACGGGCGTTGCCGACATGCAGATAGCCAGTGGGGGAGGGGGCGAAACGGCAGATCACGGTCACGAAGCCGCCACGTGCCGGAAAGCGTTGGTGATCGGATAGCGCCGGTCGCGGCCAAAATTGCGGCTGGTGATTTTGACGCCGGGCGGCGCCTGCCGGCGCTTGTATTCGGCAATGTCGAGCAGGCGCCAGATGCGTTTCACGGTCTCCGCATCATGCCCGCGCGCGGTCACTTCCTCCACGCGCATTTCCTTTTCGATAAAGCAATGCAGGATGTCGTCCAGATGATCGTAGGGGGGGAGGGAATCCTCATCCTTCTGGTCGTGGCGCAGTTCCGCAGTTGGCGGTTTGGTGATGATGTTCCAGGGGATTATGACGCCATCCGCACCCAGGGCCGACGCGGGCTTGTTCTCGTTGCGCCAGCGGCTGATTTGGAACACGGTCGTTTTGTAGATATCTTTCAGGACGTTATAGCCGCCGCACATGTCACCATAGAGCGTTGCGTATCCGACGGACATTTCCGACTTGTTGCCGGTCGACAGCACCATGTGGCCGAATTTGTTCGACATCGCCATCAGGATGACGCCACGGGCGCGGGCCTGAATGTTTTCCTCCGTCACGTCCGGCTCGCGGCCCGCAAAAACAGGCTTCAGCATTTGCTCGAACGCCTGCATGGCCGGGCCGATATTGATCGTGTCGTAGCGCATGCCCAGTGCATCGGCTACGCCCTGCGCGTCATCCAGCGATTCCTGGCTGGTGTAGGGAGAGGGCATCATCACGCAATGCACCCGGTCCGCCCCGAGTGCGTCCACCGCAATGGCGGCAGAGAGGGCGGAATCGATGCCGCCGGAAAGGCCGATCAGAACGCCCGGAAATCCGTTCTTGTTGACGTAATCGCGCAGCGCCAGCATCGCAGCCTGATACACCTGTTCCGAACGGTCGCGCGCTGGCACGATTTCGCCCTGGGCGCAGCGCCAGACACCATCGGCCTCGCGTGTCCATTCGGTAACCAGAACTTCCTCGCGCCAGCTATCCATTTGCAGCGCCAGCGTGCGGTCGGCATTGACAACAAAGCTGGCGCCGTCAAAGGCCAGTTCGTCCTGCCCGCCGATCTGGTTGATATAGGCGACTGGCAGGCCGCTTTCGGTGATGCGGGCGACGACGTGGTTCAGGCGCACATCCGGCTTGTCCACCTCGAAGGGGGATCCGTTCGGCACCAGCAGCAGTTCCGCCCCGGACTCCTCCAGGCATTCCACCACCGACTCGCTCCAGATATCCTCGCAAATCGGCACGCCCAGCCGCACGTCGCGGAAATTGATCGGGCCTGGCATTGGTCCTGGCGCGAACACGCGCTTTTCGTCGAAAACGCCATAATTCGGCAGGTCGACTTTGAAACGAACCGCCTGTACCTGCCCCTGATCGGCCAACAGCACGGCGTTATAGAGCATGCCGTCAGCGACCCATGGTGTCGTCAGCAGCATGGCCGGTCCACCGTCGGCGGTTTCGGCGGCCAGCGCCTCCGCCGCCGCGCGGCAGGCATCCTGAAAGGCTGGTTTTAGCACCAGGTCTTCCGGTGGATACCCCGCCAGCACAAGCTCGCCATAGACGACGAGATCGGCATTCTGGGCCGCGGCTTCAGCCCGTGCGGCGCGAATCTTGTTGGCATTGCCGGGAACGTCGCCAACGATCGGGTTGATCTGGGCGAGCGCGATGCGAAGGCTGTCTGTCATGGTTCTCTATTCCGCTCCATGGGCGGCGCGCTGGCGCAGCAGGAACTCACGGCCAACTTTGACACTGGGTTTGCTGTCGTATTCGATGATATCGGCGGTGGCATAGGTTTCCACCCACCGTTCCGGCAGGAAGGAGCCGGTGCCGATCAGGTCTACCGGCGCGTTGGCGATAGCAAAGGCCCGGCATTTTTCGACACTGAAGCCGGACGACGCTACGATCTTGGCGTTGGGAAAGCCGGCTTCATCCAATTTCTCGCGCAGATGCCAAACGGCGGCGGCGGATACGCCGGTGCCGTTCAGATAGCGCAGCTCCGTGCCGGTGCGGAACTGCCGGATGGTTTCCGGCGCCTTGCGATCCAGCACCGCATAGGACGATTGAGTATCCAATCCTTCCACATAGCGGCCGCTGTGCGTATCCAGCCGGAAGGCAAGTCGGCCTTCCGCTGCCATTTGCGGAAATGCCCGGCACACCTCCAAGGAATCGCTAACTTCCCGCCCGTAATAATCCACCAAAACGGTCAAGTTATCATCCGGGTGGGTTTCGTTGAACATTTGGGCGGCGCGCAGGGTCGATCCGGCATAGCCGATCAGGGCGTGCGGCATGGTGCCGAAACCAACCGGTTGACCAAAATAGTGTGCGGTCGCGTCGGTGGCGTTGCCGATGAAACCGGCTGCCCCAACCTCCCGCTTGGCCGCGGCCGAACCGACGCTGGCGGCATAGGCCATTAGGTCGGCCATGTCGGTGCCGGCGCAGTGGCGCGCATCCATCGCCAGGAACGAGACGTGTGGCAGCGCCTTGCACATTTCATAGGCGTTGTAGGCCGCGACACAGGCCGCGCCCAGCTTTTGCAGATAGAGCGTTTCGAGATCGACCAGATGATAAAGCGGCCCGCTCAGATACATCAGGGGCACGCCAGCGCCGACCCATTCCCCTTCTGCGTGTGTCAACTCGATGTTGAAGGTGACGCCGCGACTTTGGGCGATGGCCTCCAGCCATTCGGTCGTCACCCGTGGGCAGCATACCACAGGCCGCCGCATGAACACGGCATAGGTGACTGGCACATCGCCGAACCGGCCAACCACAGCCTTGCTCTTGCGGAAGTATGCATCCGTGTAGCGTGGAACGTCGTCCACATGGGGGCGAACGGGATCCCCGTTCGCGGACTTGAATTCGCTCACAGGAACCCCCAGCCGAGGTTAGGCGCGCGCCGCCATCGGCACGCTGCCGTAGCGCCTTTCTTCTTTTAGCTGTTCGGCCAACAGGAAGGCCAGTTCCAGCGATTGAGAGGCGTTCAGGCGCGGGTCGCAATGGGTGTGGTAGCGGTCGGCCAGCGTTTTCTCGCTGATTGCCTGTGCACCGCCCAGACATTCCGTCACGTTCTGGCCGGTCATCTCGATATGGACACCGCCAGGGTGCGTGCCTTCGGCCCGGTGCACGGCAAAGAAGCCCCGCACCTCCGCCAGAATGCGCTCGAACGGGCGCGTCTTGAAGCTGCCGGCGGTGATGGTGTTGCCGTGCATGGGATCGCAGGACCAGACCACCTTGCGGCCTTCGCGTTGAACGGCACGGATCAGCGGCGGCAAGGCTTCCTCCACCTTGTCCGAGCCCATGCGGGCGATCAGGGTCAGGCGGCCGGCTTCATTCTGCGGGTTCAGCGTATCGATTAGGCGCAGCAGGTCGTCCGGCGCCAGCGACGGCCCGCATTTCAGGCCGAGCGGATTCTTGACGCCACGCAGGAATTCCACATGGGCGCCATCCGCCTGCCGGGTACGGTCGCCGATCCACAGCATGTGGGCCGAACAATCGTACCAGTCGCCGGAGGTGCTATCGACACGCGTCAGTGGCTCCTCGTAGGAAAGCAACAGCGCCTCGTGGCTGGTGTAGAATGGGGTTTCGCGGATCTGCGGCGTGGTCGCGCTGGTCAGACCGCAGGCGGCCATGAAGTCCAGTGTTTCGGACAGCCGGTCCGCCAGTTCCTGATAGCGCGCCGATTGCGGGCTCTGGCTGACGAAATCCAGGTTCCACTGGTGCACTTTGTGCAGGTCGGCATAGCCACCCTGGGCGAATGCGCGCAGCAGGTTCAGCGTGGCCGATGCCTGATTGTAGCTCTGCACCATCCGCTGCGGGTCCGGCGTGCGCTCGGCCTCGGTGAACTCCATCCCGTTGATAATGTCGCCGCGGTAGCTGGGAAGGGTCACGTCGTCCTGGGTTTCCGTGTCGGACGAGCGAGGCTTGGCGTATTGCCCAGCCATGCGGCCGACCTTCACCACCGGCATGGCAGCGCCATAGGTCAGCACCACGGCCATTTGCAGCAGCACGCGGAAACTGTCGCGAATCTTGTCGGCACCGAACTCGGCAAAGCTCTCGGCGCAGTCGCCGCCTTGCAGCAGGAACGCTCTGCCTTCCGCCACATCGGCCAGGGCCGTTTTCAGGTTGCGCGCCTCACCAGCAAAGACCAGCGGAGGCATGCCGCGCAGCGTGTTCTCCGCCGCGGCCAGCGCTTCGGCGTCCGGATAGTCCGGCACCTGCCGAATCGGCTTCGTGCGCCAGCTCGCAGGGCTCCAGGACGTAGACATCAGGGTACTCTCTAACGTGAATGATCGTGCCAAGATGGTTTCTATAAGACGCTAAGCCCGGCTTGGCCAGTGCTGATGCTGTATCCGATGCTATTGACCGCGGCGCATGGCAGCCAGAGGCAGCGCGTGGCGGACCGCCGGCGGCCAGCGCACACAGAGCATTTACCGTGACCCGGTCATCATGAAGGATTTTCCAGTTGGCTGCCGGCGGCATTGCTGGTTGCTCCTGTTTTGCTGCGTAACGGTATTTAATTCGCATTGTGCACGTGTTTTATGGAAAATATCCTAATTAAATTGGATATATTGCAGTTTTTCAGGAAAAATTCCACATTTGTCTGATTAAATTCGATGCTCCAGCCTCAAGGACCGAGCTATGACCTGTTGGATAGGCGCCGTAGCGGCAGCCGCCCTCGCTGTGACCACCCTGATCCGCCCCGCGGCAGCGGAAACCCTCGAAATCGGGTATATGCCGATCTTGCCCGTGTCTCAGGTGTTTCTCGCGCTGGAGGAGGGCTGGCTTGCCGATGCCGGGATTGAGCCGAAGCTGATCCAGTTCCAGAACGGCCCGGCCATGGTGCAGGCGCTGCTAGCCGGGCAACTCGATGTTGCCCATTTCGGCATCGGCCCGGCCATGGTGGCCCGCGGCAAGGGGGTGGATCTGAAGGTCGTCGCCTCCAGCACAGTCGAGCAGATCAGCGTTATTGGACTGCCGAGCCTCGCCGATGCGTTCGAGGCCGGGCCGCCTGAGACCGCTTTCGCAGCCTTTACGGAAAAGCATGGCCGCAAGCCGGTGATCTCCACCTTCCCGCTCGGCTCGGTGCCGGAGACGGTGCTGCATTATTGGGTGGAACGCCAGCTTGGCATCTCCAGGGATTCCATTGACGTAGTCTATCAGGGCGCGGCGCAGGTCCAGCAGGCCTTGCTGACCGGCGCGGTGGATGGTGCGGCTATTTTGGAACCGGTCGTTGCGCTGACGCTCGACAAAGTCGATGGGGCCAAAGTCGTTGCCGGGGGCTCGGAGCTGTTCCCCGGTCAGCCGGGCGCCGTGCTGGCGGTTCGCGAGGCGCTGATCGCGCGCGCACCGCACTTGGTGCAGGCCATGGTCGCCGCCCAGATCCGCGCGACCGAAAAACTGCGTTCCGATCCGGAAGGTTCTGCTGCGGCGGTCGGCAAGTATGTCGGCGGCGGGCGCATGCCGAAGGGCGTGGTGGTGCAGGCGTTGAAGAACAGCCAGGCTGCGTTCCTCGCCGACCCGGAGTACATCATACCCGGCACCCGCACGATGCATGATTATCAGGCGGACGTCGGCACGTTGACAACGAGGGTCGACCTCGACGCCCTGTTCGATACCAGCTTCTACAAATCCGCCACGGCAGGGGTGAACTAGGCCATGGGGACGCTTGCCGAAGAGTCGGCGCGGGCGACCCGGCGCAGCGAGAGCATGCGCTGGCGCTGGCCGCAACTGCCGCGCCGCGTGTTGCTGGGCATAGGCGGCGTGCTGGCATTCATCGCACTCTGGAAAGCCTCGTACCAATTCGAGTGGACCGGCGCGGGCACCATGCCAGACCCGTTCTTGTTGCCGCAGACGCTATGGGAGGAGGGGGCTAGCGGGCGGTTGTTGCCCGCTATTGGCTCCAGCCTGATCCATTATGCGTGGGGTCTGGGCATTGGAACAGCGCTCGGCATGGCCATTGGGTTCGCCGCTGCGACCAATGCCATGTTTGAGGACGTTCACGCCTATCTGGCCCGCATTCTGCGCCCAATTCCGCCACTGGCCTGGGTTGTATTTGCGATTGCCTGGTTTCAGGTCAGCCATGCTGGCGCCGCCTTCGTCATCGCGATCGGCGTTTTCTGGGTGAACTATTTTGCCACCTATGCCGCCATTCGCGGCGTCGATCCGCGCTATTATGAGTTGGCGCGCGCGTTCGGTCACGGCAGCTGGTGGCGTCAAAGCCTGACAGTCACATTGCCCGCGGCAGCCCCCGGCATGCTCTCCGGCTTCCGCACCGGCGTCGGCCAAGCCTGGATGGCACTGATTGCCGCCGAATTGCTGGGTGTGCCAGGCATGGGGCAGGAAATGAACTCGGCCGCGGGTGTCGGCGCCTATGAGGCAGTGGTGATCTATATGTTCGCCATCTCTGCAGTTTACGCCCTCTGCGATTTCGCATTTGTCCACTTTGAGAATTGGGTACTGCAATGGCGCCCCTAGCCCATCCCGTGGTCGAAGTGGACCGCGTTACGCTCCGCCATCCGAACGCGCTCGCGCCGGTGCTGCGAAACACGTCGCTGGCGATCCAGGACGGCGAGTTTGTCTGTGTCGTCGGCAGCTCCGGCGTCGGCAAGTCCACCCTGCTGCGTGCCGTTGCCGGCCTGCTGGAGCCGGAAGGTGGCGCGGTCCGCGTACACGCGCCACCCGCGTCCGATCGGCGCCACCGTGCGGTGGTGTTCCAGGATAGCCGGCTGTTGCCCTGGCGGCGGGTCGCCGGCAACGTGGCGCTCGGCCTGAAGGCGCTCGCGCTCGATAAGGGCGAGGCAGAGGCGCGGGTTCGCGATGCCCTGGCGCTAACCGGCCTGACTGACTTTGCCCAACGCTGGCCGCATCAGCTTTCCGGCGGTCAGGCCCAGCGCGTCGGCATTGCCCGGGCGTTGGCGGTGCGGCCGGCGATCCTGCTGATGGACGAGCCGTTCAGCGCTGTCGATGCCATCACCCGCAAACACTTGCAGGACGAGCTTGGCCGCATCTGGCAGGCGAGCGGTGCTGCGGCGGTATTTGTTACCCACGATATCGCCGAAGCTGCGTTCCTGGCCGACCGGGTGGTGGTGCTGGCGGGATCGCCTGCCGGCGTCGCAGCAGATATCCCGGTTACGGTGCCGCGCCCGCGCCGGCGCGATAGTTCGGAATTGGCCGCGGTTGCGGACACTATCGCCAAACGCCTGCACGTTTGAGGCGGATCGCGCGGGGGCGGAAAAGCGAGGCGACAGGGAGAACGATTGGTGTAGGCTGTGGCTCAAACCGTCAGCCAACGCCCTTGTTGAGGAAACATCGCCCATGACCGACCCTGCCAGCACCCAGACCGCGGCAACCCAGACGATGACGGGCGGCGCGGCGATTGTTCAAGCGCTGATCGATCATGGCGTGGATACCGTGTTTGCCTTGCCGGGCGTGCAAACCTATCCGGTGATGGATGCCCTGGCCAAGAACACGGACAAGATCCGCACCTACGGCGCCCGGCACGAGCAGGCCACCGCCTATATGGCATTCGGGTATGCGCAGGCGACCGGCAAGGTTGGCGTCTATAGCGTGGTGCCGGGGCCGGGCGTGCTCAACACCATGGCGGCGCTCTGCACCGCCTGGGGCACGAACCAGCCGGTGCTTTGCATCACTGGCCAGGTTCCCAGCGCCTTCCTTGAAGGTGGCCGCGGCCACCTGCACGAAATACCGGACCAGCAGGGCACCGTTGCCCGCCTCTGCAAATACACTGCCCGGATCGAGAAGCCGGAAGATGCGCCGCGCATCGTTGCGGAGGCATTTCAGGCCATGCTCTCCGGCCGTCGCGGCCCGGCGCTGATCGAAATGTGCTGGGATGACATGGCGGCGGAAGGTCAGGTGACGCCGATGGCGGCACTGCAGCCGGAACCATTGCCGGAAGTCGATGCGGACGCGATTGCCAAGGCCGCCGACCTTGCCCGCAAGGCGGAGCGGCCGCTGATTATGGTCGGCTCCGGTGCCCGCCATGCCCAGGCGGAGGTGATGGCGCTGGCGGAAAAGCTGAACGCGCCCGTGACCGCGTTCCGCGGCGGCCGCGGCATCGTGCCGGCCGATCATCCGCTTGCCATGTCCAGCTATGCGGCTTGGCAATTGTGGGAGGAAACCGATCTCGTCATCGGCATCGGCAGCCGGCTGGAGATGATCTACATGCGCTGGTCCGGCATGAACAGCCGGGTGGTAGAGCCGGAGGTGCCGCCGCATTTGATCCGCATCGACATTGACGAGGCAGAAATGGAACGCCTCGTTCCGCATGTGCCGGTGGTGGCCGATTCGCGCGAAGGCACGGCTGCGCTGCTGCAAGCGTTGGATCAAGGCGCCGCCCCAGCGTCCAAAGACCTTGGCCGGCTGGAGCGCGCCCGCGCCACCGCCAGCCAGGCCATTGCCGCGGTTCAGCCGCATGTCGGGTTTCTGGAAGCCATCCGGCGGGCGCTGCCGCGCAACGGCATCTTTGCCGAAGAACTGACGCAGGCCGGCTATGCCAGTTTCTTCGCATGGGATGTGTTCGAGCCGCGCACCTACATCACCAGCGGCTTTCAGGGCAATCTCGGCTATGGCTTCATGACCTCGCTGGGCGTCAAGGCCGGCCGTCCGGATGTGCCGGTGGTCGCGGTGACCGGCGACGGCGGTTTCCTCTATGGCGCAAGCGAGTTGTCGACGGCGGTGAAGGAGGGGATTTCCCTGATCACCGTGCTGTTTAACAACAACGCCTTTGGCAATGTCCGCCGCGATCAGATCACCAACTTTGACGGCCGAACGATCGCCAGCGACTTCGTCAATCCGGATTTTGAGGTGCTGGCAAAGGCTTATGGTGTCACCTACGCCCGCGCCGGCGATTCTGGGGAACTGGAAGCGGCCATCAAGACGGCGCTGCCCAACACCGGGCCAACCTTGATCGAAGTGCCCGTCGATCTGGCGACTGAAGTCAATCCCTGGCCCTATATCCTGCGGCGCTAGACGAATTCGGCAGGCAAGCGGATTTGGTCGGGAACGATTTTCGCGATGACAAGGCAGGCAAGGAAGGAATTCGCGCAATGGGTGGGAAGCCCATTTGCCGCCTGCGAGGCACCGACGACATTGCCAATGGCTTCCCTCGCCTGCCATAAAGGCAGGCGGGCAATGCGCGTTCCGGCGCTGCCTTCCATCCCGACGCTTTTTCCAAGGGCGGTGCAGGCGCGATGCATCCAGCAGTATCCATTATCTTTTTCACCACGGCTTCCGGTGCGGGCTATGGCCTGCTCGCCCTGATGGGGCTGTTCGGCGCCTTCGGCCTGTTGCCTGCAGACCGCTGGGTCGGTGGGGTCGGCCTTGCCCTGGCTCTGGGGCTGGTGACGGCGGGGCTCCTGTCGTCCACGTTCCACCTTGGCCATCCCGAACGTGCCTGGCGGGCTCTCAGTCAGTGGAAAACCTCCTGGCTGAGCCGGGAAGGGGTCATGGCGATCCTGACCTATATGCCGGCGGCACTGCTGTTTATCGGCTGGGTATTTCTGGAAGACTTGGCGCATATCTACGCGATTGCCGGGGTTCTAGCGGCTATCGCGGCGGGTGTAACGGTCTATTGTACCGCCATGATCTATGCCTCGCTGAAGCCGATCCGCCAGTGGCATACGCCGTTGACCGCACCGAACTATATGCTGCTGGCCCTGCTGACCGGTGCAGCGGCGCTGAACACGGTATCGTATCTGTTCAAGGCCGAACACGATGTCTTTGTTTGGCTGATGCTGCTGGCAGCCGCCGCTGCGTGGGTTGCAAAGGTGTTGTACTGGCGCGCCGTCGATGGCGAAATACCGGCGAGCACACGCGAAACCGCGACCGGGCTTGGCCATTTGGGTCGCGTCCGCCCCTTGGAACCGCCGCACACCAACCCCAACTATCTGCAAAAGGAAATGGTGTTCCGGGTTGCGCGCGACCATGCCAAACGGCTGCGCAGGCTGGTGCAACTGTTGACATTCGGTGTTCCGTTGATTGCGGCATTGCTCATGCTGCTTATTGGCGGTAATGCGATTGGCATGATGCTGTCGATCTGCGCGCTACTATCCGCCGGCATTGGTGTGCTGTTCGAGCGTTGGCTGTTTTTCGCAGAGGCGGAACACACCGTTGGCCTGTACTACGGCTAAACCCTGAAGCCCTTTTGGAGGCTTGCAAGACGATGTTCATTCAGACCGAGACCACGCCGAACCCGGCGACCCTGAAGTTTCTGCCCGGCCGCGATGTGCTGGGCTCGGGTTCTGCCAACTTCCCGTCCCTGGACGAAGCCAAGGGCAAGTCGCCCCTGGCCGAAGCACTGTTTAACGTCGGCGGTATCACCCAGGTGTTTCTGGGTGCTGATTTCATCAGCGTGACCAAGGATGAAGCCCGTGACTGGCAGACGTTGAAACCGCAGATCCTGGGCACGATCATGGATCATTTCACCATGGGCGCTCCGGTCATGGTCGGCGAGACCGAGACCGACCATACCGTTGATGATGGCGGCAACCCGGAGGTCGTCGCTCAGATCAAGGAGCTTCTGGACGAGCGCGTGCGCCCGGCCGTCGCGCAGGATGGCGGCGATATCGTGTTCCGGCGGTTTGAGGATGGCGTCGTTTATCTGGCCATGCAGGGCGCCTGCGCCGGCTGCCCCAGCTCCACGGCGACCCTGAAAATGGGTATCGAGAACATGCTGAAGCATTACATCCCGGAAGTGCAGGCGGTTTATCCCGTTCCGTATTGAGGGCGCGCCTCACTTCGGAGGCGATGCAGTTGGCAAAACACCCCGGCGGTTTCGGCGGGGTGTTTTCATGTTCACACCGGAAATCCGCGCAAATGGGCGCGAGGAATTTTCTCCGGAGGACAAACAGCAAACCTTGCTAGGATGATCCCGCGGTCCATAAGGGGCCACGCATGAGGGGTTTTCGACATGACAACCGACCAGGCTATCCTGTTTGGCATTCTTGGTGCGGTCTTCGTCCTGCTGATCTGGGGCCGCTGGCGTTATGATGCCGTTGCGTTCGGAGCGCTGATCGCCTGTATCGTGCTGGGCGTGGTGCCAGCCGACGATGCATTCACCGGGTTTGGGCATCCCGCCACCATCATCATCGCGATGGTGCTGATCGTTAGCGCGGGCCTGTCGTCGTCTGGCGTGATTGAACTCGTGGCCAGTTGGGTGGTTCGTAGCGACCGGGCACTGTTCGGCCATATCAGCGTCATGGCGGCCTTGTCGGCGACACTGTCTGCGGTCATGAACAACGTGGCGGCTCTCGCATTGTTGATGCCGGTCGACCTGCAGGCGGCGAAAGCAGCGAAGCGCAGCCCGGCGCTGACCCTCATGCCGCTTTCGTTTGCATCGATCCTGGGCGGCATGGTCACGCTGATTGGCACGCCACCGAATATTGTTATTGCTGCCTATCGCGCCGATTCCCTGGGGGAATCGTTCAGCATGTTCGCTTTTACACCGGTTGGCCTCTCGCTGGCGGTGATCGGCGTTCTGTTCATTTCCCTGATCGGCTGGCGGCTGATCCCGAGGAATGCAGGCAACAATGGCGAGGCCAGCGAATTGCTCTCGGTGCACGACTACGTTGCCGAATTGGAGGTGCCGGAAGATGCCCGTGGTCTGGGCAAGACCTGGGCCGAGGTGCGGACCGTGGTGGAGGAGGCGAACGGCCAGTTGCTGGGCCTTGTCCGCGATGGCGTCCGGGTTACTATTTTCCCGGGCTACACCAAACTGGAAGACGGCGATCTGTTGATCGTCCAGGGCGGCCCAGAGGAATTGGAGGCCATTGTCGGCAAACTCGGCCTGATCTACCCGGAGGAATGGGCGGAGGAGCATCTGCTGGAAGAGGGGGAGCTGCAACTGGCGGAAGTCGTACTGCCCCAGGATGCCAATGTCATCGGCCAGAGCGCGACCTCGCTCAACATGGGGGCTGTGAGTGGCATTCGCCTGCTTGGCCTTGCCCGCCAGGGCAAGCGGGTACGGGAACGGGTGCGCCATGTGCGGTTGCACGCTGGCGACGTGCTGTTGCTGCTCGGCCCTGCCAAGGTTTTGCCGGATGCCATCGGACGGCTTGGCGCTCTGCAACTGGCGGAGCGCGGCGTGCAGTTGATCCGGCGCGAAAAGGCCGGCCTTGCGGTCCTGTTATTTACTCTCGCAATCGTCGCCGCCAGCACTGAACTGGTCTATCTGCCCGTGGCGCTCGGCGCCGTGGTCGTCGGCTATCTCGCCTTTGGCATTGTGCCCCCGGCCAAGGTTTATACTTCAGTCGAATGGCCGGTGATTGTGCTGTTGGGGGCGATGATCCCCATCGGGTCGGCGCTGGAGTCGAGCGGAGGCACGGCGTTGATTGCCGACGGCATCGTCCGGCTAGCGGAGGGGCAGGAGGCGTGGGTGGTCTTGGCCCTGCTGATGGCGGTCACCATGACGTTGTCGGACGTGATGAATAACACCGCCACTGCGGTCGTCGCCGCGCCGGTCGCGGTGGATGTGGCAACGCGATTGAATGCAAACCCGGATACGTTCTTGATGGCGGTCGCTATCGCGGCATCCTGTGCTTTTCTTACCCCCATCGGCCACAAGAACAACCTGCTGATCCTCGGGCCGGGCGGCTACCGCTTCGGCGATTACTGGCGCATGGGCCTGCCGCTCGAAATCATTATCGTTGCCGCAGGCGTTCCTCTGCTTCAGCTTTTCTGGCCGCTGTAGCTGGGTCCGGTCTATGGAGAGTAGGGGCGCGGCCGTGCGGCCTGCGCCCCGATTTATTCGCCGCCGTTAGCAGATAGCCGTGGGCGCGAGGTCAGCTTTTGGCCTGAACCTTATCCTGGGTTTTGGTGTCGAAGTCGCTGGCGTCGTGGCGTTCATGCAGCTGGTCCTCCAGCGGGCCGTTCATCCGGTTCACCTTGCGGCCGCGGATCACCGCCGGGCGTGCTGCGATCTCTTCCTGCCAGCGGTTGACGTTCTTGTAAGTGTGCGCCTCCAGGAACTCCGCCGCGCCATAGACTTGGTTCTTGACCAGCGCACCATACCAGGGCCAGACCGCCATATCCGCAATCGTGTAGTCCTCGCCCGCCAGAAAGCGGTTATCGGCCAGGCGCTGATCCAGCACGTCAAGCTGGCGTTTGACCTCCATGGTGAAGCGGTTGATCGGATATTCCATCGGTTCCGGCGCGTAGGCGTAGAAATGGCCGAATCCACCGCCCAGATAAGGCGCGCTGCCCATCTGCCAGAATAGCCAGGACAGGCATTCGGCCCTGTCCATCGGGTCTTTTGGCACGAAGGCGCCGAATTTTTCGGCCAGATACAGCAGGATGGCGCCGGACTCGAACACGCGCGTGGGCTTCGGCATGCTGTGGTCCATCAGCGCCGGAATCTTCGAGTTCGGATTGACGGCGACGAACCCGCTGCCGAACTGGTCACCATTGCCGATAACGATGGGCCACGCATCGTATTCCGCCCCGGAATGGCCGGCTGCCAGCAATTCCTCCAGCATCACGGTTACCTTGACGCCGTTCGGGGTTGCCAGCGAATAAAGCTGGAGCGGGTGCTTGCCGACCGGCAGTTCCTTTTCGAATTGGGCGCCGGCCGTGGGGCGGTTGATGCTGGCGAAACGGCCGCCGCTAGGGGCTTCCCATTTCCAGACCTTTGGCGGTGTGTAGCTCATTGGAAACCTCTTATCGTTGGTGGAATTGCGAAAATTTTACGGGAAACCGGGTGCAGTTGCACGGGCCGCGTAACGAGACACGGCACCATTGCACGGGATGCAGTAATGCCGGGAACATCAGGCTAAGGGTGCACCTGCGCCCCCGTTCACCCTTCGCGGAAACGGGCATCACGCCAAGCTATGGCGGCTTTCAGCCCCTGTTCGTTGCGGATGCGGGCGAACTCCTTTTTCTCCGGGCTGCTGCCAGCATTCAGCAGAACGTCGATATCGAGGCTGGTGCGCAGTGCCGACGACAGGCCCATCGCCTCATAAGACCGGTTGATCGCCTGCTTGGTCATGCGCACCGAGCGGGTGGAGGCTTTGGCCATCGCCTTCGCCAGGCTCTGCGCCTTCGCCAGTACCTCACCCTCCGGCACCACGTGGTTGACGATACCGAGCCGCAGCGCATCGGTGGCGCTGACCTGATCGTTGCCGGTCAGCAACAATTCCTTCGCCGCCTTCGGGCCGGAAACCCACGGCAGCAGCATGGCGATGACGCCGGTGCCGAAGCGCACCTCCGGCTCGCCGAAGCGGGTGCCCTCCGCCGCCACTGTGATATCACAGGCCAAGGCCAACTCGAATGCGCCGGCGAGGCAGAAGCCGTGCACTGCCGCAATCGTCGGCTTTGGTGAATGCCAGAACTGCATGATGAAGTCGAACTGCAGGCCCATCTGTGCCTCCCAGTCCTGCACATCCTCCATCTTGCGTTCGGCAGAGGCTTTCAGGTCGAAGCCGGCGGAAAACGCCCGCCCCTCGCCGCGCACGATGATGACTTCGACGCTGTCGTCGGCGTTCAAGTCGCGAACTGCCGCCAGGGTCTCCTCCATCAACTCGTTGTGGAAGGCGTTGAGCACGCGCGGGCGGTTGAAGGCGATGGTGGCAATCGGCCCGTCGCGTTCGACCAGAATATGTTCAAAGGCCATAAGGGTTTCCTCAGAGTGGCGGGATTTATCCCTAGTCTTAGCCAACCCTCAGCACGATCAACAGCGCGGAAATCGTCAGAACGGAAAGCCCCGTGGTTACGACGATCGCGGACGAGGTGGGGCGCCTATGGCAATCGTCTGCCGGTTATCCGACGATAGCGAGGCCCAGCACGGCGGCCACAGGTGTCAGCACGAGGCCCAGTGTAAAGCGGCGCATGGTCAGCGATCCGCCCGCCAGCGGAATATCGTAGAGCAACAGACGCTGCACATTCATCATCATCCAGGCGTTGAGCAGCGCCATCATCTGCGCGTCGCCGGCGTTGGCGCTCAGCAGGGCTGCGACCACGGGCAGAATCAGCATCGGCCCGGTCGGCATCAGCGCGCCGAAAGCGGCAGCGATCATGGCGCCGGCGAACCCCGACTCCGCGCCGACCCAGCGGCCGATTTCCTCGCTCGGCAAAAGTTGCGCGACGAAGCCGGCGGAGATGATGGCCGGGATGATGACCGGGATCAGGAAGATCGCCTGACGCTTCGAGATCCCCAGCGCCTCCGACAATTTACGGTCCGGATGCACCCACACGGCGATGGCAAGGCCGATGGCGGCGGCGATCAGAATGATGGTCGATAGGGTCATGAACTGGCGAGCTTTAGGTCCGGTCGATACGTGGCCAGGCGCGCTCCGGCCAGAACCAGCGCACGACCAGCCCGGCGATGATTGGCACCGGCAGCGCCGCCAGCAGTCTGAAAGAGGCGAGTTCTTCGCCCAGGAATGACACCTCCCAGACCAGGAAGCGGTTCATGCCCAGCACGCTCCACGACATCATAAAGGTGACGACTGCACCCACTTCCGCGCCGAAGCGGATCAACATGGCGGCAATGGGGTAGATGACCCAGGGGCCGCCCGGCGCCAGCGCTCCGGCCACCAGACCGATGGCGATGCCCTTCCAACCGGCGTCGCGCCCCATGTGCTTAGCTACCCAGTCGCGCGGCACCAATACGGTCAAAAAGCCATAGATCAACACACCCAGCGCCATGCGCGGCACGACATTGACCATCAGATCCCAGTCCTCTGTCAGAATGCGCCAGACCGTGTCGCTGCCGTACAGAATCCAGCACAGCGCGCCGCTGACCGTCATCAGAGAGAGGGCGAAAATGGCGGGGCCGCGGCGATTGGGTGGCGCGGCGGGCTTGGGCGTGGGCAGATCGGGTGCTGTCATGCCTCTCTCTTTACCCGCTCTGTGCTGTGTGCGGTAGCGGACAGCGCGTCACTCAATCGTCCAGTGGTCAATAGAGTGGTGGCTGTAGAGTGGTGGCTGTCATTCCGCCGCCTTTGCCCCGCCTGCCAGCCGGCCCAGAACCTCGTCGGTATGTTCACCCAGTGCCGGCGCGGCGGCACGGATTTGCGGGCGCTGGCCGTCCAGGGTTACGGGCAGGCCGGTCACCTGGAACGTCTGCCCCGGCATCTGCTGCACCATCCGCACCGCCGCCAGTTGCTCGCTCTCGGCGAGGGCCGGAATATCGTTCACGGGCGAGCAGGGGACGCCCACCGCTTCCAGCTTGGCGATCCAGTGTTCGCAGGTATCGGTCAGCATGACCTCTGCAATCAGCGGGATCAGCGTTTCCCGGTTTGCGGATCGTGCGGCCGGGGCATTGAAGCGTTCGTCGTCGCACCATTCCGGTTTGCCGACGGCGGCCGCGAATTTCAGGAACAGGCGGTTGTTGCCGGCGGCAAGGCAGATCGGGCGGTCTTTCGTCTCGAACACCTGATAGGGAATCAGGTTAGGGGAAGCAGCGCCGGTGCGCACCGGTGCCTCGCCAGTGAAGTTGTAGGTGTTGAGCGGGTTGTTGACCCAGTGGACGGCGCTTTCAAATAGCGAACAGCCGATGATCTTGCCCTTGCCAGTGTGCCGCCGCTCCTCCAGTGCCGCCAGCGCGCCGATGACGGCCCACATGCCGGTGGCGGTATCGTTGATCGCGGGCGCGCAGAAGGTCGGCGGGTCTTCGGCCCGGCCGGTTAGAGTCATGACACCGCCATAGGCCTGCGCCAGCGGGTCCATGCCGGGATGGTGTCTCAGCGGGCCCTCGTCGCCGAAGGCCGAAATTTGGCAATAGATCAGGCGCGGGTTGACCGCCAGCAGGTCCTTGCCACCAAAGCCGCCGGCATCCGCCACGCCGGGGCGGAGGTTCTGGATGCAGATGTCGGCCTCGCGGATCAGGGCATAGAGCGTTTCCAGGTCCTCCTTCGCCTTCAGGTCCAGGACCACCGACATTTTGGAGCGGTTGGTCGCGTTGAACATCAGCGAGGCATCCTCCGTCGCCATTGGACCCCAGAGCCTTGCGTCGTCGCCACCATTTGGTTTTTCGATCTTGATAACCTCTGCACCCAGGTCGGCCAGGATGACGCCGGACAAGGGGCCGGCCAGGGCTTGGCCGATTTCGACGACGTTGATTCCTTCAAGCGGCAGTCGCTGGCTCATGCATTTTTATCCTTAAAAGCTGGAGTGAGCGTAACTATATGCAGTTAGAGTTATATTGCCAATGGCGGCTCTTTCTGGCGGAGATTTTCTGTCGGGGATTTTATACGTCGTGTCGGCCAAAATGATATTGGAGTTCCCATTATCAATTTTATGATAGGAAAAAGAACCTATGCCTGATTTTGTCCGTATCGTCATCGCAATTTTATTGCCGCCGCTTGGCGTGTTTTTGCAAGTCGGGTTCGGTAAACATTTCTGGCTCAACATCCTGCTGACGTTGTTGGGGTATATACCCGGTATCGTTCATGCAGTCTGGATCATCGCAAAGAAATGACGCAGTCTGAGTGCGCTACCCGGGTGCGGGAACCCGACCGGATGCCTACTGGATGGACGACGCCTTCCGGGTGACCGGAACCAATATCCGCTTTGGACGGGACTTGGTTCTGGGACTGATTCCAGGTGGACACCCGCATTAACCTCGCCGATTTTCAACGGATGTGATTCACTGTCGCCATCGCATTGATGGAGCAGCCCGATGGACCAGCGCGGATTTT
>JAWLBX010000017.1:0-73109 GCA_041687435.1 Alphaproteobacteria bacterium | reverse complement strand
AAAACCCGAAACCTATCCGTCAGATCGATCCATGGCCTTCGGTTGCCTGCATCCATCGCCATCCGCGGATGAAATGATGGTTAATACGGGTGTCCAGGTGTCGGCGATACGGCTACTGCGCTGGTCGGTGCCTATCTGATCGGCAAGGCCAGAGCCGTGGTGGTGCTATTCTCGACGATCCTGCACATGGTTTGGAATGTGATTGTCGATTGGATCGTTGGCGCATACCGTTATGGGGAGGTATCTTCAACTATTCGGGGATATCTTCGACATTGGATTCAAAGCCAACCGGCGCAATGTGGAGTTGATCAAGCGCCATCTCGCAAAACAAAGCAATCATTCGGCTAAGGAGAAAATACATGGTTGAAATCGTCCGTCTCAAATCTGGTGAAGCAATGCCCTCCGAAACCGATGGCTATGTTCAAGTGGTTCGGAACCTTGCTCCGGATGGAAGCCAACAAATTCGCGTGCGGTTGACGGTTCAACGTCATTTGGGTGAGCCAGGCGAAGGTTTCATTTACGACGAGGTCCGAAATGGCCTGAGCTATGACGAAATGGTAGAGTGGGCGGTAGAGACAGCGAAGTCGTACAAGCTGGAAAAGGTGATTGTACAGGACAACACGCTTTAGAAAGCCCTCGCCACGCAGGGTTGCACAGTCTCTGCGTTCCAAGCATATCTCAGCGGGCTGGCATTTTGTGCGGACTGATGCTTTCATTGGCGCTTGAACTATCTAACAAGTCGAGGAAACCGCCATGACCTATGAAACGATTGAGGTTCGCCCCGTCACGCCCACGATCGGCGCCGAAATTCACGGCGTAAAACTGTCGGAGCCATTGGGCAACCAGCAGTTTCAGGAAATTCACGACGCCCTGATGCAGCACCAGGTCATCTTCTTCCGCGATCAGGAGATGACGCTGGACCAGCACAAGGATTTTGGCCGCCGTTTTGGGCCGCTGCACATCCACCCGCATGCGCCGGGGCCGGAAGGGCACCCGGAAATCCTGCGCATTCATGCCGACGAAAACTCCAAGCAGGTCGCGGGCCATCGCTGGCATTCGGATGTGTCTTGCGATCCGGAGCCGCCGATGGGCTCCATCCTGCACCTGCACACGGTGCCGCCAACCGGTGGCGACACGCTGTTCGCCAGCATGTACGCCGCCTATGATGCGCTCAGCGAGCCGATGCAGGCGTTTCTCGGCACGCTCACCGCAATCCATGACGGCACACCGAACTACCAGCGCCGAAGCAAGGTTGCCGGCAAGGACGACGCCCGTGCCTATCCGCGCAGCGAGCATCCGGTGATCCGCACCCATCCCGTCACCGGCAAGAAGGGTATCTTCGTCAATCCGGTGTTCACCCAGGCAATCAAAGACGTGCCGGAAGAAGAGGGCAAGGCCATCCTCGAATTTCTGTACGAACATAACAAAAAGCCGGAGTTCGTCTGCCGTTTCTCGTGGGCGGCCAACTCGGTTGCCTTCTGGGACAATCGCTGCGTGCAGCACTTGGCCATGTGGGATTACTTCCCGCAAGTGCGCAGCGGGAACCGGGTCACCGTCAGCGGCGACAGGCCGTTCTGAGCCGGGCAAGGGAGATACAGCCATGAGCTATGAAACCATTCAGGTGAAACCGCTGAACCCGACCATCGGCGCGGAAATTCGCGGAGTCGACCTGACGCAGGATGTTTCGAACCGGCAGTTCGACGAGATCCACCGCGCCTTTACCGATCATGTGGTTGTGTTCTTCAAGGATCAGCAGCCGATCCCGCCAGAACAGCAGATCAAGTTCGCCCGCCGTTTCGGCGACCTGCACGCCCACCCGGCCGCGCCAACGCATCCGGAGTATCCGGAAATCTTCGTGATCCACACGCACAAGGATTCGAAGATCGCCAACGGCAACAATTGGCATTCCGATGTGAGTTGCGACGAGCATCCGCCGCTTGGCACCATGCTGCAACTGCACATGCTGCCGGAGGGCGGCGGCGGTGACACGCTGTTTGCCAGCATGTATGCGGCCTATGATGTGCTCAGCCCGCAGATGAAGGCGTTCCTCGACCCGTTGGAAGCCGTGCACGAGTCGGAGCACATCTATCGCGGTCGCTATTCCGACCGTGGTGTGGATGACCGGGACAAGGTCTATCCGAGCGCGGTGCATCCGGTTGTGCGCACCCATCCGGTCAGTGGCAGGAAAGCGCTCTATGTGAACGGTGCTTTCACCACCCGGATTAAGGGACTGAAAAAGCCGGAAAGCGACGCCATCTTGCAATTCCTGGTCCGCCATATGGCGCAGGAACGCTTCCAGGTGCGGTTCAAGTGGGAGACCAACGACATGGCCTTCTGGGACAACCGCGCCGCCCAGCATCTGGCCATGTGGGACTATTGGCCGAACGAGCGTAAGGGGCACCGCGTGACGATCAAAGGCGAGCGGCCGGTTTAGCCCCTTCGCCATCCGTCCGGTGAAACTTTACCAATAAGGCCGGGGCATGCCGTGCATCCCCCGGCCTTATTTTTCCGGCGACCGGCTGCGCTCAGAACAGAATGCGGGTTCCGACCACGGCATAGAATGCGCCGCGGTCCTCGCCATCGCTCCGCGCGAGATTGCCGGTCTCGCCGAACTTCCGTTCGTAATGCACGCCAATATAGGGCGAGATCAGCCGGTCGATCAGGTCGTAACTGAGCCGCGCGCCGATCTCGACCTTGGGGCCGAACGCGCCCAGGCCGATCTCCCGGTCATCCACCAACGGCAGATTGACCTCGATGCTCGGTGTCAAAATCAACCGGTTGGTGATCAGGCCCTCATACTCCACCTCCAGCCGGAGGAATGGCTTGTCGGAGATGAATAGGTCGGCGTCGATCTCGAACCATTGCGGCGCGAGACCATGCAGCCCCAAGACGGCCGAATACCGGTCCGGTCCATCCGGCGTATCGGCCCGAAAGCCCACAACGGCGTCGAAAAAGTCAGAGATTGGAGCTTGCAGGCGGATCTGGTTCTCCAGCGTCTCGAACCCGTCCTCGCGCACCGCGTATTCGGCCTCGCTGCGCCAGACGAGTTTTAATTCGTCTGTGCCATAGAGCGCGTCGAAATCCCAGGCGGCAATGTTGGATTCCCCGCCCGTCCGGAATTCGAGTTGTTCGACCTGAATGCCCCAGATCGCCTGTTCTGCCAGCGCCGGCGCACTGACGAAGGCTGCCGCTGCAAAAATTGCGGCGCGGAATGATCGTCTCGCCATTGTCTCAGCCTCCCGTTGCCGCTGCGGGCTTTGCCGCCGCCTGTTTCTCACCCGGTCCGCCCTCAACCACGACCTTGCGCATCATTCCGGCATCCATGTGATAGGCCAGATGGCAGTGGAACACCCAGTCGCCGGGCGCATCCACCTCCGTCTCCATATGCACCGTGGTGCCGGGGGCGACACTGACCACGTGTTTGAGCGGGTTCCACTGGCCTCTGCCCGTGTCCAGGATCGACCACATGCCATGCAGATGCATCGGATGGGTCATCATGGTTTCATTGATGAACTTGAAGCGCACCCGCTCGCCATAGCGCAGACGGATCGGTTCGGACTCGCTGAACTTCACGCCGTTGATCGACCAGAGATAGCGCTCCATGTTGCCGGTTAGTCGCAGCTCGATCTCCCGGGTCGGCGGGCGTTCGGCGTACAGGGGCTTTTGTGCCCGCAGGTCGCCATAGGATAGAAACTTACCGCCGTTTGCCGCTTCCGGCTGCAAGCCACTGCCCGGCGCGTAGAACGGATCGGGCTCGGCCATGCCGGCAGTCCGGGGTTGGTCCATGCCCAGATGCTGCGAATGATCCATCGCCGGGGCCTGAGCGCGCTCCATGCCCTGGTGCTGCGAATGATCCATCGCCGGGGCCTGAGCGCGCTCCATACCCTGGTGCTGCGAATGATCCATCGCTGGAGCCTGAGCGTTATCCATGCCTTGGTGCTGCGAGTGGTCCATGTCGCCATGGGCCATGCCCATATCCGCCATGGTCAGCAGAGGCGGCTGGCGTAGTGCCGGAACATCGCCCTCCATGCCCTCGCGCGGGGCCAGCGTGCCGCGGGCATAGGCGCTGCGGGCCATGGATTCGGCAAAGATCGTGTAGGCCTTATCCTCGTCCGGCTGCACGATGACGTCAAAGGTCTCGGCCACCGCAATCCGGAATTCGTCAACGGCGACAGGCACCACGTTGTTGCCGTCCGCCTGTACCACGGTCATTTTCAGGCCGGGAATGCGCACGTCGAAATAGGTCATGGCCGAGGAGTTGATGAAGCGCAGCCGCACCCGCTCGCCCGGCTGGAACAGACCGGTCCAGTTCTGCTCCGGCCCCTTGCCATTGATGACCGGGGTGAAGCCCTGCACATCCTCGATGTCGGTTGGCATCATCCGCATATCACCCCAGTCCCGCCGGTCCGACCATGCGGCGGCGAAGCCCTGGTCCCGGCTGTCGCGGAAGAAGTCCAACAACGTGCGTTGCTGCCGATTGTAATAGTCCGGCATCATCTTCAGATTGCGGAAGATGCGATGGCCGCTGTGCGGGTGGGCGTCTGCCAACTGCACCACATAGTCCCGGTCATAGGCGGCCGGCTCTGGCTCTTGAGGCTCGATGACGATCGCACCATAGGCGCCGTCCGGCTCCTGAAAGCCGCTGTGGCTGTGGTACCAATAGGTGCCGCTTTGGACGATGGGGAAGCGGTAGGTGAAGGTTGCGCCGGGTTTGATGCCGGGAAACGAAACGTTCGGCACCCCATCCTGCTGGAACGGCAGAATCAGCCCGTGCCAGTGGATCGAGGTGTCATCGGCAAGATTGTTGGTCACATGAATGACCACGTCCTCGCCCTCCCTGAACCGCAGCACCGGCCCGGGCGAGCCGCCGTTGAAGCCTACGCCCGTGCGGGTGAAGTCGCCGGTGTCGATCGTCACCGCATCCACTGTGATGTGGTATTCTCCGGCGGTCAGCGGGCTTGCCAGCCCCACCGCTCCGCTCAGCCCGAGCGCAAGAGCCCGGACAATTTTGGCAATTGCTGTCATGTCGGTCCCTCCGCCTAATGCGTTAGCGTGATCGTGCCGGTCATTCCGGCCTCGTAGTGACCGGGCACGTTGCAGGCAAACTCCAGCGTGGCGTGTTTCGGAAAGGTCCAGACGATTTCGGCAGACTGGCCCGGCTCCAGCAACGCACTGTTCGGCTCGTCGTGCATGCCATGTCCCATCTTGGCTTGCATTTGCCTTGCGGCGTCGCGGTTGATCCGGTCCGGCTCCAGCACGCCATGTTCAACCATCATCATCATTTCCGGCGCGTGCGCTTTGTGCATGGCGGCGGTGGCAATGTTGAACTCGTGCACGAGTGCGCCCTTGTTGTGGACGACAAAACGGACGGTCTCGCCCTCCCGGAAACTCAGGCTTTCCGGCTCATAGTAGTTGTCGTGCATTGTAATGGTAACGGTGCGGGTGTTGGCGGAGGCCTTGCCGGGATGGCCAATCGTGGCGGCTGTGGCATGAGAGCCATGTCCTTGGCCATGCTGGCCATGAGAGCCGGCGGCGAAGGCGGGGGCGGCGGCACCGGCCACGCACGCGCCGACTGTCAGCACCACTAGGGCGCGGGAGAAACATACGATCATGATTAGTGTCCTCGGATGACGATAGGGAGATTCCGGCGCATTGATTCAATAGCGCCGGGCATTCGGCCCTTCGTCAGCGAGGAGGCGGGACTTCCACGTCCGGAGACAGGTCGGCCAATCGGTCTTGGCCCCAATCGGAAACACCATCGCGCCGCCCGTCCGGACCCGATGGCAAGCCGTTGGGCGGCGGCGCGGCTGCGCCGGCACAACCGCCGAACGCCATGTCGCAACATTGCATGCTGCCGGTATGAGCGGGCGAGGGTTTACTTGAATGGAATAAGCCGATATCGGCGAGCACGGGCGCAATTTGATCAGACATTTCGTGCGAGCCGTGCCCGGAAGGGGCAGCCGCGTGCGCGGCGATAGGCATTCCGGCCTGCACGATCGCAAATGCGATCATGCAGAACAGGGCGCGCAGAAGCGTTGTGCGGCACTGAAGTTGCCTGGACACCGTACCAATCCGGTCAGCGAATACATAAGAAACAATTATAAGGCCATTCGCCGTTCGGCGAAAGCGCCGAAGGCACAGGGTCAAGAGAAAGTGACCGCCAACCGGGTTTCGAAAAACGGAAAACGGCCCCTAAAAGGGGCCGTTTGTAAGGCTCGCTGGGACACCGAAAGGTCACGAACCCCAGACGTAGACGGCGGAAAACAAGAACAG
The DNA here is from genome assembly GCA_041687435.1 of Alphaproteobacteria bacterium. Lineage (GTDB taxonomy): Bacteria > Pseudomonadota > Alphaproteobacteria > Bin95 > Bin95 > JACKII01. The sequence continues at coordinate 66,836 of JAWLBX010000017.1, read as the reverse complement.
CCATACCACGTCAACGAAGTGCCAGTACCAAGCAGCAGCTTCGAATCCGAAGTGGTGGTCAGCCTTGAAATGCCCCTTGATCGCGCGGATCAGGCAAACGGCCAGAAAAATCGTACCGATAATCACGTGAAAGCCGTGGAACCCGGTCGCCAAGTAGAAGGTTGACGAGTAAATGCCCTCGCGGAAACCGAATGCCGCATGGCTGTATTCATAAGCCTGCAAGGTGGTGAACAGCAGACCCAGGGCCACCGTAATTGCCAACCCGCGGATCACGTCGCGGCGGTTGCCGTGCAGAAGCGCGTGGTGCGCCCAGGTCACGGTGCAGCCCGACAGCAGCAGGATCAGCGTGTTGAGGAAGGGCAGGTCCCAGGCATCGAACGGCTGGATGTGAGCCGGCGGCCACTGGAAGCCGATCTGCTCCGTCGGGAATAAGGCAGCGTTGAAAAACGCCCAGAAGAATGCCGCGAAGAACATCACCTCGGAGGCGATGAACATCGACATGCCATAGCGCAGACCGATCTGGACCACGCGGTTGTGGTGGCCCTGGTGTTCGGCCTCGTCGGTGACGTCACGCCACCAGCCGAACATGGTGCCTAGCACCATGGCGAGGCCAACGATCAGCAGCCAATAGCTGTTCTGATGCATCACCAACAGCGCGCCGATCGCCAGCACAAAGCCGGAGACGGCGCCGGCCAGCGGCCAGGGGCTCGGGTCTACCAGGTGGTAGGGATGTTTTTGCTCGTGAGCGTGGGCATCGGCCATCGGTCAAAGGCTCCGGTGGAATCAGTTCCGTGAAGCGGAAGGGGAGGAAACGGATAACTGTGCTGTGTTATGCGGCTTCGCCTCTGGCTCTGCCACCTCATAAAACGTGTAGGACAACGTGATCGTCGCCACACTCGCCATACTTGGATCGTCATTCAGACGCGGATCCACATAGAAGGCAACTGGCATATCGACGCTTTGCCCGGGTTCCAGGCGCTGCTCCGTAAAGCAGAAACAGTCTATTTTGTTGAAGTACTGCCCGGCTTTTTCCGGCGTGACGTTGAACACGGCCGTGCCCACGACAGGTTGATCGCTCAGATTGCGCGCCTGATAGAAAATCAGTCCCTGCTCACCCAATTTCAAGCGTACCGACCTTTGCACCGGGTGGAAATACCAGGGCATGCCGCGGTCGGTATCTGCATTGAACCGAACGGTAACCTGGCGATTCAGCACCGTAAGGCTGCCTTCCTCCACCACCTGCGGGGTGCCGCCAAATCCGGTAACCTGGCAGAAAATCTGGTAGAGCGGCACGGCAGCGAACGAAAGCCCGACCATGCCAGCCACGAGGCTCGTCAGCATCACACCGGTGCGAAGGTTCTTGGAACGCTTGCGGCTGCTCATGAGGGCATTCCTCCTCCGAACTGCACGACAGTCATGACGTAGAACAGGATGAACACGCCCACCAGAACGGCCAGCAGGGCAAGATTGCGGCTGCGTTGCCGGCGGCGGCGTTCGGTGTCGCGTGGGTCGCGGCTGGCCATTACGCCCAGACTCCCAGAATGTGCTCGCCCAACATCCAGGCGAACAGCAGGAAAAGATAAAGGATCGAATAGCCGAACAGTGTCATCGCCAGCTTGTTGCTGGGTTTCATTGCCAGCCGGATTGCCAGACCAAGGAACACCGCGCCCAGAAGGGCCGCGGCAATGCCATACGCGGCACTGGCCATGCCAAGCAATGCGGGCAGCACGCCCAGCGGCGCAAGAATAACGCTATAAAGCAGGATCTGCCGAAGCGTTGCCTTTTCCCCGGCAACGACCGGCAGCATCGGCACGCCTGCGCGGGCATACTCCTTGCACTTAACCAAGCCAAGCGCCCAGAAGTGCGGCGGGGTCCAGAAAAAGATCAGCGCGAACAGCACCAGGCTGCCAACAGAAACATCCCCGCTGACGGCTGCCCAGCCGATCATGGGGGGAAAGGCGCCGGCTGCACCGCCGATCACGATATTCTGCGGCGTCCGCCGTTTCAGAAACATCGTGTAGACAAACACATAAAAGCCAATGGTGAGGGCAAGCAGCGCCGCCGCGGCCCAATTGGTCGCCAGCCCCATCACCGCGACAGAGCCGACAGCAAGGATCACGCCGAAGGTCAACGCCTGTTCGGGCAACATGCGGCCCGCGGGAATCGGACGGTCGGCCGTTCGCTCCATCACCGCATCGATATCGGCATCATACCACATGTTGATCGCACCCGAAGCGCCAGCGCCGACGGCGATGCAGAGGATCGCCACCAACGCCAGCACAGGATGCAGGGAACCTGGAGCCATGACCAAGCCCGTCAGGCCTGTGAACACCACCAGCGACATCACCCGCGGCTTCAGCAGCGCGATAAAGTCGGCCGCAGACGGGGTCGGAGCGAGAACTTCGATCCCGGCAGCGGGCCAGTTGTCAGATGTGGGGGCGCTCATGGCGATCAGGTGCTCCGTCGGCTCAGCCAGGGGGCTGTGAGCCCGCCCTTAGTGGGCGTGCTCACTCGGCTTGTAGACCGGGACTTCGTCAAAGGTGTGGAACGGCGGCGGCGAACTGACAGTCCACTCCCAGGTGGTGCCGCCGGTGTTCCAATAGTCCGCCGTCGCCCGCTGGCCGTTCCGCAGCGTCCAGATCAGCAAGCCGATGAAGAACAGGGTCGATGCGAAGGAGATGTAGGAACCGATCGACGACACCATGTTCCAGCCGGCAAACGCATCCGGATAGTCGATGTAGCGCCGCGGCATGCCTTGCAGGCCGAGGAAGTGCTGCGGGAAAAAGATCAGGTTCACGCCGATGAACGTGGTCCAGAAGTGGATCTTGCCTGCGAACTCCGGAATCAGGCGGCCGGTCATCTTGCCGAACCAGTAGTAGATGCCACAGATGATGCCGAACACCGCGCCCAGCGACAGCACATAGTGGAAGTGCGCGACGACGTAATAGGTATCGTGCATGGGAATATCAAGGCTGGCATTGGCGAGAACCACGCCGGTGACGCCGCCGACCACAAACAGGAAGATAAAGCCCAGCGCCCACATCATCGGCGTCTCGAAGGTGATCGAGCCGCCCCACATGGTGGCGATCCAGGAGAAGATCTTCACGCCGGTCGGCACCGCAATGACCATCGTGGCTGCGGTGAAGTAGGCGCGGGTATCGACGCCGATGCCGGCGGTGTACATGTGGTGCGCCCAAACGATGAAGCCAACGAAGCCGATCGCGACCATGGCGTAGGCCATGCCGAGATAGCCGAACACCGGCTTGCGCGAGAACGTGGCAACCACTTGGCTAATGATGCCGAAGGCCGGCAAAATCATGATGTACACTTCGGGATGGCCAAAGAACCAGAAGAGATGCTGGAACAACAGCGGATCGCCGCCGCCGGCCGGATCAAAGAAGCTGGTGCCGAAATTACGGTCGGTCAGCAGCATGGTGATCGCGCCGCCCAGCACCGGAACCGCCAGCAACAGCAGGAACGCGGTAACCAGCATCGCCCATACGAACAGCGGCATGCGGTGCAGGGTCATGCCCGGCGCACGCATGTTGAACACCGTGGTGATGAAGTTGATCGCACCCAGAATTGACGAGGCGCCAGCCAGATGGAGGGCGAAGATCGCCATGTCCACGGCCATGCCCGGGTGAAAGATGTTGTTCGACAGCGGAGCATAAATCGTCCAGCCGGTGCCGGCACCGCCGCCAACAAGGGCGGAGCCCAGCAGCAGCAGGAAGGCCGGAACGAGCAGCCAGAAGCTGATATTGTTCATGCGCGGGAACGCCATATCCGGCGCACCGATCATAATCGGCAGGAACCAGTTGCCGAAGCCGCCGATCAAGGCGGGCATGACAACGAAAAACACCATGATCAGGCCGTGGGCCGTAATCAGGACGTTCCAGAAGTGACCATCCGGGCCACCGGCCGCGTCGGTCAGGTACTGAACACCTGGATCCTGAAGTTCCATACGCATCAGAACGCTAAAGGCACCGCCGATGAGAGCGGCGATCACACTGAAGATCAGGTAGAGCGAGCCGATATCCTTGTGGTTGGTCGAAAAAAACCAGCGCACAAAGAAACTGGGGGTGTGGTCGTGATGACCGTGGTCATCGTGGTGGGCGTGGGCTTCAGCCATGGTCCATCATCCTCGATACGAGAATCGTCAGCCGGCGCTTATTGCGCTGCGGCAAGTTTGGTCGGCGCGGAAACGCCATACTGGGCTTGCGCTTGCTGCACCCAGGCCTCGAACTTTTCCTTCGACACCGCTTCGACCTGGATCGGCATATAGGCGTGCCGGACGCCGCACAGTTCCGAGCACTGGCCGTAATAGGTGCCTTCCCGGGTAATGCGCACCCAGGTTTCGCGCAGGCGGCCTGGGACCGTATCGATTTTGATGCCAAAAGCCGGCATTGCCCAGTTGTGCAGCACGTCAGAAGCCGTCAGCAGGATCCGTATATTGGTATCGACCGGCAGCACCACCTTGTTGTCGACGGTCAGCAGGCGCGGCGCGCCCTCGGGCAGGTCCGCATCTTCTAGCATGTAGCTGTCGAATTCAAATTCACCGTGGTCCGGATAGCTGTAGCTCCAATACCACTGGTTCCCGGTAACCTTCAGCGTCATTTCCGGATCAGCGATCCGGTCTGCCTTGTACAGCAGCTTGAACGAAGGCACGGCGATCGCCACCAGGATCAGCACCGGGACGACGGTCCAGAGCACCTCAACCGCAGTGTTGTGGGTGAAGCTGGAGGGGGTCGGATTGTTCTTCTTGCTGAACCGGATCATCACATACAGCATTAACGCCATCACGAAGAGTGTGATGACCGTAATGATCGGCAGTAACATATTATTGTGGAACCACCGGATGTCTTCCATCACGGGGCTTGCTGCCTCTTGCAGGCCGAGGCCCCAATTATGCGGCTGGCCTGCCAGCGCCATATCGCCGAGCAGCAGGGCGCCTGCTGCTACGGTCAATCCCAGAATCAATCCGCCACGCACGATCCGGATGTCCTTCCGTTGTCGGTCAACGCTCCGGCCGGTCATGCCCGCACGCTGTGAAGCGCGGGCAAAGGGGGGTACGGTTGGGCCAGAGCTGGTTTCTCGGCAGAGGATACGGCTTGCCGCTCACCAAGCGATGCGACCCGATGTCACCGAAAAGTCCAGGATTTCCGCGGGTTTCACCCCTATATCGCATAAATGGCGCAGCTAACGTATAGTTGGCCCGCCCCTGCTGTTACGAAAGGAACCCGCTAAGTGAGCCATCTTGCCACAACTGATGCCCTGTTCTTCGGCTCTGCCGGTCTGGATCGCAGCGCTGCGGAGCGGCTGGTCGCGGCCGCGACGGCCGGTGCCGACGATGGCGAACTGTTTCTCGAATACCGGGCGAGCGAGGCGCTGGCCTTTGATGATGGCAAGCTGAAGACGGCCAGTTACGATCTCTCTCAGGGGTTTGGATTGCGTGCGGTTGCAGGCGAAACCACGGCCTATGCGCACGCCAGCGAACTTTCGGAAGCTGCGCTGAAACGGGCGAGCGAGACGGTGCGCGCCGTTGCATCCGGCCATGGTGGCACTCTGGCGCTGGCGCCAGCCAACACCAACCGGTTACTCTACGGTGAGGGTAACCCGCTGGACGAGATTGCCTTTGTGGAGAAGGTGCGGGTGCTGGAGGCAATCGACGCCTACGCCCGCGGCTGCGACCCGCGGGTTGCCCAGGTTTCCGCCTCTATTGCGAATGAATGGCAGGCGGTGCAGATCATCCGACCGGACGGAATGCGTGTTGCCGACGTGCGCCCGCTCGTCCGAATCAACGTCGCTGTCACCGTGCTCAGCGGCGACAAGATGGAGACCGGATCCAACGGCCGGGGTGCCAGGGCCCTGCTGGCGCCCTTCCTCACCGAATCGGCATGGCGGGCACAGGTGGATGATGCGCTGCGCCAGGCGCTGATCAAGCTGGATGCCGTTCCGGCGCCGGCCGGCGAGATGCCCGTGGTCCTTGGTCCGGGCTGGCCGGGTGTCATGCTGCACGAGGCTGTGGGGCATGGCCTGGAGGGAGACTTTAACCGCAAGAAGACATCTGCCTTTGCCGGCCTGATGGGGCAGATGGTGGCGGCCGAGGGCGTGACTGTTGTCGATGACGGCACGATTGCCGACCGCCGCGGCTCGCTTTCCATCGACGACGAGGGCACGCCCTCCCAATGCACCGTGCTGATCGAGAACGGCCGGCTGGTCGGCTATATGCAGGACCGTCAGAACGCCCGGTTGATGGGGGTGACCTCTACCGGCAACGGACGCCGCCAGTCGTTTGCCCACGCGCCGATGCCACGCATGACCAATACCTACGCACTGTCCGGCTCTTATGATCCCGCCGAACTGATCGCACGGGTCGACCGCGGGCTTTATGCCGTGAATTTTGGTGGCGGCGCGGTCGATATCACCAACGGCAAATTCACCTTCAGTGCGTCGGAGGCGTATCTGATCGAGAACGGCAAGGTGACCGCGCCGGTGAAGGATGCCACCTTGGTTGGCAACGGCCCGGATGCGCTGACCAAGGTGACGATGGTCGCCAACGACATGGCGCTGGACGACGGCATCGGCACCTGCGGCAAGAGCGGGCAGGGAGTGCCGGTTGGCGTCGGCCAGCCGAGCATGCTGCTGTCCGCCATGACCGTGGGTGGGACGGGATCGTAGGAGCGATGCCGCCCCGCTTAAGTCTGTTGTTGTGGAGCGGGGCGGCTGCGGAGTTTGAAAAATATAATTATAACAATATGATGGTATAAAATAATGACAAAGATAATTAATTAACTTGTGCCGGGTAGGCCTTATCCATGGGCGTCGGCTTGGCTGGGCATTGCATTGATTTATTAAATAAATAAATTTGAAAAAAATATATAGATAATTGAAAAATATGATAAAAATCGCTATTTACTGTTAGGGCGAGGTCGGTGACCGTCACACGGCCATCCAGCGAGCTTTCCGCGGTCGCCCGCAAGAGGATATGGCACGGCGGCTGCGCATCTGCAAACATGGCTTTGCCTGCGCGAAAGACGCAAAGGGGCAGTAGGACCAGGAGGCCGCCATGAACGATCTCGGCAAGGAACTCATCCGTTGGCTGGTGGGGGGTGGTGCATTGGCCTTGGCCACCTTTCTTGGCACAACGGCATACCAGCACGGACAGCTTCAGATAGAGCGCGAGCGCTATCTGCGCGAATTTCTCGGCCGCTATGTTGAGCTTGCTACCAGGGGATCGTTGGACGAGCGAATCCGTTTTGTCCAGTACTGGGAATCATTGAATGTGGCCGATCAAATCGGTGTGGATTTAACGAGTTACAAGAAAGCCCTCGCAGCGGAGTTTAGTGAAGCAGAGACGTATGCCGCCGTGATGTCCGCCAGCGATGGAACGCCCAGGCGGCAAGACCCGCCAGAACCGGTGGATCGACCATCGGTTGGCGAACCGCGGTCTGAGGACCGTCCCCCGCGAGAGCCGCCGGTTGCCGCCGTTCGGCAGCCTCGGATCGAGCAGGAGGCCTATTTCACCTCCCGCAGCCAGACGATTGCAAACATTCTGCCTGGTGCCCGGGATGCGCCAACGCTGGAGCGGCTAGGGTTTGAAGCCTTGCTCAACAATGACATCCCGGCGGCGCGTGATGCGTTCGCCGCGGCGGAGGAAGCTTGGCCGGAATATCACAATGTCGCGGAGATTCACCGGCTTCTGACAGCAGTTGCCCGGGAACTGCCGCCCGGAACCGAATCCCTGCCACGCGCGAAACTCCATGAGGTCATGACGAGGATCATGGAGGATTACAGTTGGGGCATGCCGCCTGCCATCAAAACCCGGATGGAGGCCGTACTGCGCCGCTGAGGGGCATTAACCCCGAACCAGCCGCCCTGGCAGGGCGCCGGTGAAGGCGCCATCCCGCACCGTTTCGACCCCGGCGCAGAAAGTGTGGCGGTAGCCTTCCGCCTTTTGCACCAGCCGCTTGCCGCCGGCGGGCAGGTCGTAGACAACCTCCGGCGCGGTGACGCGCAGCCGGTCGAAGTCGATCAGATTCAGGTCGGCCCGCTTGCCCGGCGCGACCACGCCGCGGTCGGCGAAGCCATAGGCCAGCGCGGTATCCATGGTCTGCTTGCGCACCAGGAACTCCAGCGGCAGCCGTTCGCCACGGGTGCGGTCACGGCCCCAGAGGGTCAGCAATGTGGTCGCTGAAGAATGGTCGGCGATGACGCCGACATGCGCTCCCGCATCCGCCAGGCCTGCAATGCAGTTTGGATGGCTCAACATGGTGCGGACATTGTCCAGATTTCCGGCGGTGTAGTTCTCGAACGGGTGGATCAGCAACCCCTTGCCACCATTCTCCAGCATCAGTTCCAGCGCCAAATCGAAACGGTCGCGGCCAGTGCCTTCGGCCTGCAGCGCGACCGCGTCCTCCGGATCAGGCTCGTAATTCATATCCGGCCCCAGCACGAAGGCGCGTTCCAGAGCCTTGCCGAGCCATCGGGTATGGCCGTTGTCCGGCAAGTCCTGCCACAGAGTGCGGCGCAAGTCCGGGTCGTGTGCGATCTTGCGGAACCGGTCGCCTGGGCTGAGGTTCTCCATGGCCTTCCAGGCCGGGTGGCTGACAAACGGGTTTACCGTTGTCTCCAGCCCCATCACCATTCCGATGAAGCGCGAGCCTACTTGACCGGTCACATGCAGCCCGTCGCGATTGGCCTGTTCGATTTGGTCCAGGGTCTCGCGCCACAGGTCCGGCGCGTTATCCACCTGTAGCAGCAACACGGAAAGCGGTCGCCCGGCCAGTTCGGCAGCCTGACGCACATAGGCGAAGTCGCCCTCGCCGAAATCGCTGTTTACTTCGATCACGCCTTTGCCCGCCCGTTTCATTGCGAGCGCAAGGCCGGCAAGTTCCGGCTCGGCAGCGCTCAGGGTGGGAGTCGCGCGGCCATCCTTGGCTCGATGTTTCACTGTGCGGGAGGTGGTGAAGCCGAGCGCGCCGGCGTGTAATGCCTCTTCCAGCAGGCGGCCCATCTCGCCGATTTCCTCCTCGGTCGGCATTTGGGCGTGGTCAGCGCCGCTTTCGCCCATCACGTAAAAGCGAAGGGCGGCGTGGGGCATTTGTGCGCCGATATCCATGACCCGCGGCATGGTTGCCAGCGTGTCGAGATATTGCGGAAAGCTTTCCCAGGTGAAGTCCATGCCTTCGGCCAGCACGGTTTCCGGGATATCTTCGACACCTTCCATCAGGTTGATCAGATAGGTCTCCGACCCTTTGCGCACGGGCGCGAACCCGACGCCGCAATTGCCGAACACGGCGGTGGTGACGCCGTGGTAGGAGGAGGGCGTCATGTACGGATCCCAGGTGGCCTGGCCATCGTAGTGGGTGTGGATGTCGACCCAGCCGGGCGTCAGGATCAGCCCTTCGGCATCGATCTCACGCCTGCCTGGGCCCAGGTTGCGCCCGACCTCGGCGATGATCTCGCCTGAGACCGCCACGTCGGCAATTCGCCGTTCCGCACCGGTTCCGTCGATCAGAGTGGCATTGCGAATCACAAGGTCATGCATGGCTGGCGGCTCCGGCGGAAGCATTTACGAATTGCCATCAAATAGGCCTGCCCTGGCCGCCGTCGTCAATGGTCCCCTATCCCGGGTGTTGGCGAGCCTACCGCGCTTCCCGCGCAGCCATGGCCATGGCCATGAAATTCTTGGAGTTGCCGGTGCTGCCGTTGGCCTTTGTCTCACGCTGCTCGTGAAAGCGCTGGCCCTCTGCGGCGATTGTATCCCAACGCAGTTCGGTCGCTTCGGCCTTGGGCGGTGTTTGTTGCCCGTCGGCATGGGCCGAAACCGTGGCCACTAAGGCAAAGGCGGCGGTGGCGAAGATCAGTGCTGTGGCTTTCAGTCCTTGCATCGGTTGAACTCCTCAAAACCCTCAACGACCTTTTTCTTGCCGTTAACCATAGGGTGCCCAGGAATTCGTGGCAGTAACGTGGATCACAGGTTTGCGACCTTTGCCGTTTTCGTTGGCACGGTGTGCAAAGCTATCGTGCGGGCAATGGCTCGGACCACCGGTGCCCGATGGGTCGCAGCGGCAGGACCATGTGGATTGGATCGAGCCCGAGAGTCTGCCAGCGGATTTCTCCGCCGCCGATCTCCAGCGTTGCCCAGGCCCCTGCAGGCTCGCCGCCGGTGGTGAAACTCTCGGTCAGGGACTGGATGGTGATGTGCGGAACGCCATCGGCTTGATGCAGCGAATTCCAATGCACATGGCCCGCTGCGCAGAGCACGACGCGGCGGCTTTCCCCGATGATCGCCCGCACGTCCGCCGCATTGGGGTAGGTTGCATGTTGCGGCTTGTTTCCGAACCAATAGTTGCCAACCATGCTGGCGCCGCTCACCGGTACATGGCTGAAAACGATGGTGGGCAGGTTCGTTGCCGAGAGGTCGGCCGCCAGCCATTCCAAATCCGCCGCTGACGGACGGAATGGCTCCGGCAGTGGGATCTTGGTGGAGGCGTTCCAGAACACCAGATGATAGCCGTTCAGGTCACGGCTGGCGTGGCCGCCCGTGCCCAAAGCTGCGGCGTTATCCTCAGGCAGCAGAAAGCCGCTGTCGTGATTGCCATCCAGATGGGCGCGTGGTGTGTTCAGGCCCCGGAATCTCGCCGCCACCTCTGACAGCAGGCGGCGGTCGGTTTCGCGGTCCTGGTCGTTGATGCGGTCGCCCATCTCAATGATAAGGTCCGGCCCCCAGGCGGCGCAGAAGTCCAAAAACCCGTCCAGAAGGTCCAGCGCCCGGTCGCCGCGCTTGGTCAGCTTTGGCGGTCCATGGTGAATGTCTGTAACGATGGCAAGGCGCAGGTCGGCAGTCATGGGCGGACTCTGGTGTGCGGGGAGGGGGAGCCATAAAGGGCTACCCCAGCCCTGTTACAGAAACGAGACCGCCTTTTATAGCGCCTCCTTCGGCAGCATGGCATGCACGCCCTTGTGCTGGTTGACGATCTGGCTGATGCGCAAGTCGCAGGTGATAGAACAGAGCGCATAGGCCTGCTCGCGGCTGAGGTTCTTGCGCTCGCAAATCAGATCGATCATGGCCCGCAAGGCCTGCTTGGCCGCTTGATCGAGGTCTGGGTCGATACCAAAAGTTATGTAGTGCGTCGGCGTTTCCGCCATCGGCATGAAAAGGTGCATGTCCTTGCGCACGGTCAGCCGGAAGGTGCCGGTAAGCGAGGTTTCGATGGCTGTCACATTCACCTCGCCATCGCCCTGCAGGGCATGGCCGTCGCCGGCGCTGAACAGGCCGCCTGGCTGGAACACGGGCAGATAGAGCGTCGTGCCCTCGCCAAGCTCCTTGCAGTCCAGATTGCCGCCCATGGCGCGCGGAACGATGGATGTGACCATGCCCCATTCGCTTGGCGGAGCAACGCCCATGACGCCGAAGAAGGGGCTGAGCTTCAGGTCAGTGCCCCAAGGCAGATTTGCCTCGCGCTTTTCCTTTTCCAGATGGATGTGCAGCAGCGTCGTCTCGTGAAAATCCTCCGGCAGGGCGCCCGCAAGGGGCCGGATAATGTTCCAGCCCCAGTTGGTGCGCAGGTCGATCTTCTCCACGTCGATCTGCAGTACGTCGCCCGGTTCCGCGGTCTTGACCGCGACCGGCCCGGTCAGGATATGGCCGTTACCGAGCGGTAGGGGGCATTCCGCATGGATCGCAGCGTGCTCTGGCAATACATCCCATTCCGGGCCTTTTGGCAGAACAGCCGGCGCACCGGAGATGGTCTCGATCACCACCCGCTCGCCGGATTCGATTTCCAGGGCGGGGGCAAGATCAGGCGCGAAATAGCCCCAGTGGCAGGTGGAAGGATTGGAGAGGAGATGATGAGCAGTCATGATCTAAGCCACCATAAATACAGTTCCGACACCGGCGGCGATGCCTCCGCCGATGCGGATCCAGTCCGCCATACGCTGGGACCGCTCCGCGCAAATTTGCAGGGCCCAGGCAATCGTCAATTGCACCGCGGCAAAGCCGATCAGATAGGCCACAAGTGGCGCCTTTTCTGCCCCGATAATGGATTCGGCGTAGGCATAGCCATGGAAAAGCCCGGCGGCGCCAAACAGTGCCAGCGCCGCCAGTACCGGCAGCGATACGCGCACGATTGCCAGCACACCGACCAGCAGCACGCTGGCCGCGATCATGAACTGGGCAACCGGCAGGCTGATGGCCGCAAGGTGCAGGCCGGCGCCGATAACCGTCATGGCGACGAAGGCCAGCGGCATCATGCGCGGTGCCTTGGTCAACAGGGCCAGCAGGGCCATGCCCACGATGAAGGCCAGATGGTCCAGGCCAATGATCGGGTGTGCAACGCCGGACGCCAGCCCATGCCAAAGGGTTTCGGGCGTCATTCCGCCCGTTGGATGGTGAGCCAGCGCCAAGCCTGGAACGATTGCGCCCAGCAGGGCCAGTGTACGGATCACGGTATCTATCCTTCCGTTGCGGACGCTTAATACAATACCACGCTGCGGATCGATTCGCCGCTGTGCATCAGGTCGAACGCACTGTTGATATCTTCCAGCGGCATGGTGTGGGTGATCAGGTCGTCGATGTTGATGCGCCCTTCCATGTACATATCGACGATCTTCGGCACATCGGTCCGCCCACGTGCGCCGCCGAATGCCGTGCCACGCCAGGAGCGGCCAGTGACCAGCTGGAATGGGCGGGTAGAGATTTCCGCACCGGCAGGCGCCACGCCAATGATGATGCTCTCGCCCCAACCGCGGTGGCAGCATTCCAGCGCTTGGCGCATGACATTGACATTGCCGATACATTCGAATGAGAAATCTGCGCCGCCGCCGGTCAGTTCGACCAGATGGCCAACCAGATCCTTGTGATCCTTCGGGTTTACGAAATCGGTCATGCCGAATTGGCGTGCGATCTCTGCCTTGTCCGGGTTCAGGTCAACGCCGATGATCTGGCGCGCACCCACCATTTTCAGGCCCTGAATGACGTTGAGGCCGATTCCGCCCAGGCCGAACACGACGCAATTGCTGTTCGGCGGCACCTTGGCCGTGAACATGACCGCGCCGATGCCCGTGGTCACGCCACAGCCAATATAGCAAATCTTGTCGAACGGCGCATCGTTCCGCACTTTGGCGAGCGCGATCTCCGGCATCACCGTATAGTTGGCGAAGGTTGAGCAGCCCATATAGTGCAGCACCTTATCGCCTTTGTAAGAAAAGCGGCTGGTTCCGTCCGGCATTACGCCCTGGCCCTGGGTCGCGCGGATGGCAGTGCAAAGGTTGGTCTTGGGATGCAGGCAGCTTTTGCATTCCCGGCATTCGGGGGTGTAGAGCGGGATGACATGGTCGCCGGGCGCCACGCTGGTTACACCCGGCCCGACCTCCCGCACGATGCCGGCGCCCTCATGCCCCAGGATCGCCGGGAATGCGCCTTCAGGGTCTGCACCTGACAGGGTGAATTCGTCCGTATGGCAGACGCCGGTGGCCTTGATCTCGACCAGCACTTCGCCAGCCTTCGGACCATCCAATTGGACCTCGACGATTTCCAGCGGCTTTCCAGCCTCGAAGGCGACAGCGGCGCGTACATCCATGGTGGTGAGGTATCCCTTGCTCTCTATCAGATCGACCGTAGCGCATCATGGCCGCGCAGGCTGCATATTGCAAAGCCTGAGATACAAAGAAGGCAGCCGCAGCCCGGGCCCGATATCGGGGGAAAATTTCTTGGTAGGAGCGAGTCGGTCAGACTGCGTATAATCCACAGGGTTGATTATACGACGGGACCAACTCACATTCAAATCACTGTGATTAATGAATAACTCTAGGTAAGGGTGCAAAAATGGCACAGACAACCGATACTCCGGGCGCCGGTGATAAAGAGGCAGCCTCTGTCGAAAAGGACATCCAACAGTTAAAAGAAGATGTGCGGCAGCTCACGGACAGTTTGCAGAAACTCGTCCGCTCCAGGGTGGAGCATGGGCAGGATGAAATTTCTGCCCGGTATGACGAAGCGAAACGGCGGGCCGCTGAACTGCGCGATCAGGCGGAAAATTTTGCCGACGAGTCGGTGACGCGGGCGCGGGCAACCGTGGCGGAGCGGCCGTTTGTCTGTTTGGCTACCGCGCTTGGGATCGGTGTGTTGATCGGCGCCCTGATGCGGCGGCGTTGAAGCCTGTGCGTCCCAGACTTGAAATATGCTGTGATATTTCATGCGCGTTCTGAGCGTGATTCGGCTTATGGGCATGGTCGAGGCGATCAAGGTTCGAGTAGCCCGACAAGCCCAGCGGCTTGCCTTGGCTCTGGCTTTTGGCGGTATCGGACTGCTGGTGGCGTTGTTCGGGCTGTTTTTCGTAAGTGTAGCGGCAATGCTGGGCTTGGCGACAGTCTGGCCCATGCACTGGGCGGCGCTGACGGTTGGCGGCGTGCTGCTGCTGATAGCCGCCGTCCTGTTCTATTTCGCGAGCAGGCCCGCGGAAAAGATCAAGCTTGGCGTAGCATCGCCGCCGCCAGTTGAACGGGATCCGGAACTGCTGGAAGCAATCCACAAGGCGGAGGCATTGGTGCGGCGGCATCCCGCTGTGGCAACACTGGGCGCCATCGGTCTTGGCCTGGCCGTCGGGTTCATTACCGGCGGAAAGAAGTCGGACGGTAATCGCTGACTCTTCTAATTGTTCCGCTGCGGCAGGCGACCCCGTTCAGGGCACGATTAAGAGTTGCGAAAGGAACCGGTATTGGCGGAAGCGCAGATGTCCATTTCCGCCGTTCTCGACACGTTGAGCGAGACTGCGGACGAAAACAACGGGAACGAGACGTCCATCAATGAGATGATGGAAGCGTTCGGGCGCCGGGCCTACGGCCCCTTTCTGTTTCTGGTCGGTGTGCTAAGCGCTACGCCGCTGGGCTCGATCCCTGGCGCATCCATCCTGTTCTCGTCATTTGTCATTATTTTGATGGTGCAATATATCGCCCGGGATGGCGCACCCTGGATGCCGGCATGGATCCGCAACCGGTCGATGAGCAGCAAACGGGTGCGCGAAAGTTCGCAGGCCTTAAAACCTTATGTGGAAAGGGTCGAACGTGTGGTTCGCGCCCGCTACCACACCTTGACCTCTCCGCCGTGGACCTATGTGACTGCGATTTTCTGCATTCTGCTGGCAATTACGATGTATCCGCTGGCTTTGGTGCCGTGGGGCGTCCTGCCGCCTTCCCTGGCGATCGCGATCATTGGCCTTGGCATGATGAGTTCCGACGGGCTGCTGATTGCCATTGGCCTTGCGGTCTCCGTGGCCGCTTTGGCCGTTACGGCATTGCTTCTTCTCTGAGGATAGGCAATTTGATGCGGAACCGCGAATTTTTCGGGAGCTGCCGCACATGACCTTTGAACTGATTGAATACGCTGTCGCAGATGGCATTGCGACCATCACGCTCAACCGGCCGGACAAGCTGAACGCTGTCAACGGCCAGATGATCGACGAGTTGATCGCTGCCGCCGATCAGGCCGATGCCGCCGATGCGGTGCGCGCTGTCATCGTTACCGGTGCCGGTCGCGCCTTCTGCGCCGGTGCCGACCTTTCCCGCGGGGCTGATACCTTCGACCGCAACGCCCGCCCGGCGGAGGAGGGGCCCAATGCCGGCCGCGATGGCGGCGGCCGCATGACGCTTCGCATTTTCGACTCCAAAAAGCCCTGGATCGGCGCGATCAACGGGCCGGCGGTCGGTTTCGGCATGACCATGCAACTGGCCTTCGACATGCGCCTTGCCAGCGAGACCGCCCGCTTCGGCATGGTATTTACCCGCCGGGCCGTGGTGATGGAGGCCTGCTCCTCCTGGTTCCTTTCCCGCGCCGTTGGCATGGCGCAGGCGCAGGAATGGGTGCTGACCGGCAGGGTGTTCGATGCGGCGGAAGCGCTGAAGGGTGGGCTCGTCCGTTCCGTGCACGCGCCGGATGATCTGCTGCCGGCAGCCCGGACGCTGGCACGGGAAATTGCGGATAACACCGCGGCTGTCTCCGTTGCCTACAACCGCAATCTGTTGTGGAAGATGGCTGCGGCCGATCACCCGATGGAGGCGCATAAGCTCGATAGCCGTGGAATGCGGGCGCTCGGCGCCATGGCCGATGCGAAGGAAGGCGTGGCCTCGTTCCTGGAAAAGCGCACACCCCGCTTTACCGACAGCGCTGCGACGCAAATGCCAGACTATTATCCCTGGTGGCGTCAGCGTGTGTTCGAATGATCCGCCGCTCGGCTATTTCCCCCGCCGCGCCCGTTCGCGGTGAGCGATGTAGATGCCAGATGTCATGATGATGCCGGCGCCGATCAAGGTCCATTGGTCCGGGAAGTGGCCGAACAGAATGATGCCGTAGACCGTCGCGCCGACCAGTTGCCCGTAACTGAACGGCGAAATTACCGCCGCGGGGCCGCGTTGGAAGGCCATAGTGAAGAAATAATGCCCCAATGCTGCGAACAGGCCCAGGCCGCACATCAGGGCGATGTCCAGTGTTGCCACGGGTGTTTCCCAGACGGGAAAGGCCAATGGCGCGGCCGCTAGCGCGCCGACCACCGTTGCAACCGTGGCGGAGGTCTCGGCGTTTTCCTCCCCCGCATACTTGCGGGTGATGAGGGCGTAGAATGTGCTGCACGTCATGCTGGCGATGAAAAACAGGATGTAGGGACTGGTCTCGCCGAAACCTGGCCGGATTACGACCAGCGCGCCGATAAAGCCGACCCCCACCGCCGCCCAGCGCCGCGCACCCACATGTTCCCGCAAAAATGGCACTGACAGGGCTGTGATCAGCAGCGGGCTGGTCATGGAAATCGTGGCGGCGATCGACAGGTCGAGCCTCGCCAAACCCTGGAAATACAAGGCGGAGGAGCCGAACAACAGCAACCCTCGCAACGTTTGGATGCCCAGGTGCCGGGGCCGAAACAGGCGCAGGCCGCGGCGGGGGAAAAAGATCACGACCATCACGACCAACGCACCGACATAGCGCGCCCACACCACTTGGCGCATGTCGAAGCCCGCCGAAGACAGCAGCTTGGCCGAAGCGTTCAGTGTGGAGAAGCAAAGGACCGCCAAGCACATGAACAGGATGCCATGCAGCACCCTGTCCTTTGGCGGTGCAGCGATGGCCGCCACGTCATTCGCCGCCCGGGTTGGAGCCTCCCGGCTCGGTATCTGGCAGCCGGTGTGTTTCGAACACCTTGATCTGCGTCATGGCAAAAACGAACGTCAGTCCCATCAGGCCCCAAACCTTGAACAGCACCCAGGTATCCGTGCTCTGGGTGCGCCATACGGCTTCGTTCAACAAGGCCATGGCGGCGAAGAACAGGCCGAAACGGAAGCTTAGCTTGCGAAAACCCGCATCGTCGATCGGCCAAACCTTGCCCAACACATATTTCAGCATCGGCTTGTCAAACAGCAGCCCGCCCAACAGGATGAAGGCGAACAGTGCCTGGACGATGGTCGGCTTCAGTTTGATGAATGTCTCGTCATTGAGCCAGAGCGTCAGGCCGCCGAACACGCCGACGATCACCGCGGTAACCACGGCCATCATTGGTATAGTGCGGCGCACCAGCCAGGAGGCCACCAACGCCACCAGCGTCGCGGCCATCAACGCGCCCGTCGCCGGAATCAGGCCCCAAAAAAAGTAGGCGCCGAAGAAAACGGCCAACGGGCCATAATCCGTCGCCGGGCCGATCCATTTCGGTTCTTCGCGCGTCATCCTGTGTCCTTACCGCAAATTGTAACATCCACTGATGTAGGGCGTCGTGCCTGCGAAGCCTATGCTTCGGAAAGCCGCGATACAGTGCAACCGATTAGCCGGTACCCCAACGCAAAACAGGGCGGACCGGCCGCCCTGTTCGGAACCGTTCCGGCATGCGCCGGAACGGTAAGGGATCGGCCTCCGCTTCAGTTTACGCGCTCGATCACGGTTGCGATGCCCTGGCCAACGCCGATGCACATGGTGCAAAGGGCATAGCGGCCCTGACGCTGCTCCAGCTCGTACATGGCCGTCGTGATCAGGCGCGCGCCGGACATGCCGAGCGGGTGGCCGAGGGCGATAGCGCCGCCGTTCGGGTTCACGCGCTCGTCGTCATCTGCCACGCCCAGCTGCCGCAGCACGGCAAGGCCTTGTGCGGCAAACGCCTCATTCAGTTCGATCACGTCCATATCGTTGATGGACAGGCCGAGGCGCTCGAGCAGTTTCATGGAGGCCGGGGCCGGGCCGATGCCCATGATCCGTGGCGGCACGCCGGCGGTCTGCATGCCCAGAATGCGGGCACGCGGCGTCAGGCCGTATTTTTCCACCGCATCGCCGGAGGCGAGCAGGGCCGCACAGGCGCCGTCGTTCACGCCGGAAGCATTGCCCGCAGTGACCGTGCCCGGGTTGCGGAACGGCGTCGGCAGCTTCGCCAGCCCTTCCAGCGTCGTTCCTTCGCGCGGATGCTCGTCGGTATCGACAACGATCGGGTCGCCCTTGCGCTGCTTGATCGAGACCGCGACGATTTCTTTGGCCAGACGACCATTTTTCTGTGCCGCGACCGCGTTCATCTGGCTGCGATAGGCCATGGCGTCCTGGTCCTGGCGCGAGACCTGGAACTCTTCCGCCACGTTTTCCCCGGTTTCCGGCATGCTGTCGATGCCGTACTGCGCCTTCATCAGCGGGTTGACGAAGCGCCAGCCGATGGTGGTGTCCTCCACCTTGTTGTCGCGGCTGAAGGCGGAGGTGGCCTTACCCATGACGAAGGGCGCGCGGCTCATGCTTTCGACGCCGCCGCCGATGCACAGGTCGGCCTCGCCAGTCCGGATCGCCCGCGCGACCGAGCCGATGGCATCCATGCCGGAGCCGCATAGGCGGTTGATCGTGTTCGCCGGCGCGCTATCCGGCAGGCCGGCCAGCAGGGCCACCATGCGGCCGACATTGCGGTTGTCCTCGCCCGCCTGGTTGGCGCAGCCATAGGCGATGTCATCGACCTGGCTCCAGTCCACACTCTTGTTGCGATCCATCAGCGCCTTGATTGGGATGGCGCCGAGGTCGTCGGTGCGGACCTGGGCAAGAGAACCGGCATAGCGGCCGATGGGGGTGCGAATGGCGTCGCAGATGAAGGCGTCTTTCATTTTGGCGATCTCCCTAGCGGTAAATGGATGGTCGAGGCCACTATATTGGGCACATCAATGCGACGCACGTGTTTTCGGTGGGGTAGGGAACGCGGTTTGGTTGGGGTTCCGTTCCGTCCGTTGAGCCGCAGGCAGATATATTTCTATAAAACTAGAAATATCGTTGTATTGAAGAAATCCCAGGTGTAATAATGTCTGCATGAAAACAGAATCCGCAGCCGCCTGCCTCGAAGCCCTCGGCCAACCCACCCGGTTGGATGTTTTCCGTTTGCTGGTGAAAGCCGGCGAGGATGGGCTGCCGTTCGGAGAGATCCAGTCCCGGACCTATGTGCCGGCCTCAACCCTGTCGCACCATCTGGCGACCCTGGCACGTTGCGGACTGATCAAACAGACCAAGCAGGGGCGGCAAAACTACAGCGTGGCAGAATTCCCTGTCATGCACGCACTTTTGGATTTTCTGACGGCCGAATGTTGCACGCTGGTGTGCGAAGCGGACGTCCATACGGCGCCCACAGCAGACGAAATAGGCCAGCCCATGGCAATTGCAGCCGAAAAGGAGTCATGACATGACCAGTTTTACTCCCGCCCTGAACCAATTCGGCTTGCGCCTGAAAGGCATTGGCCACGGCTGGCTCGGCCTGATTACCGTGCTCGCCTTGCAGGCGATGCTGGATGGCGAGGCGCTGCCCGGCACGTTAACGGGTGTTGCCGGCTCATTCGCCTCGACTGCGCCCTTCCTGCTGCTGGCCGTTGCGTTTGCTGCCTATAGCAAGGCGACCGGGGCAGATACCCTGATCGCCCGGGCGTTTGTCGGCCGGGAAGGCCAGATGGTGCTGGTCGCCGCCCTGTTCGGCGCGGTCTCGCCCTTTTGTTCCTGCGGCGTGATTCCGGTGATTGCGGCTCTGCTGGCGATGGGCGTGCCGCTTTCCGCCGTGATGGCGTTCTGGCTCGCCTCGCCGCTGATGGACCCGGCCATGTTCGCCATGACCACTGGCATAATCGGTTGGGAGTTCGCAGTGGCCAAAGCGTTGATCGCGGCCGGTATCGGGGCAGGAGGCGGCTATCTCACCATGATGCTCGGCCGCACGGGTATGTTGACGAACCCGTTGCGGGACGGCGTCGGCAATGGTGGGTGCGGCGCCTCTAGCGTGCGCAACCCGAACACTATTGTGCGTTGGAAATTTTGGACCGAGGGCCCGCGGCGCGAGACCTTTGCCAAAAACGCTTGGTCTAACCTGTTGTTCCTCGGCCAATGGCTGGCGTTGGCATTCGCGCTGGAGGCGATGATGCTGACCTACGTGCCGCCGGAAGCGGTGGCGAGCGTGCTGGGCGGCGACAGTTGGTTTGCCATTCCTCTGGCCGCCATCGTCGGCATTCCGGCCTATTTGAATGGTTATGCTGCGTTGCCGCTGGTCAGCGGCCTGATGGAGCAGGGGATGACGGTGGGTGCCGGCATGGCCTTCCTGGTTGCCGGTGGCATTACCTGCATTCCGGCCGCCATAGCCGTCTGGGCGCTGGCCCGGCCGCCGGTGTTTGCACTTTATATAGGCAGCGCCTTCGGCGGAGCGATCCTGTTCAGCATTGCTGCATCGATGGTTCTTTAGGGGAGGCGGCGAACGATCGTTCCCTCAAGCGAAAGGCCCTCTGCCAGGGATCGGCAGAGGGCTTTTTGTTGTCTGGGCCCTGGGCGATGGGGGCAGCCAATCCAACCCCAGCAGCACCACACTTGGTGGCATAGCGCGAGCCGGGGGCAAGGCAACCCAGCCGCTCAAACCTTGTCAAAACGTCTGGATTGCCCGGTTGCCCTTCCGGCGCCTTGCAATGACACCGTACCTGAAAGATGCCCAGAAACGATTGGCCTGCGTGCAGGCTGCCTTAAACGTGAAAGCTCTCGCCGCAGCCGCAGCGGCCTTTTTCATTCGGGTTGGTAAACGTGAATCCGCTGGAGAAGCGGTCTTCGGTATAGTCAACCTGCGACCCCAGGATGAACATGACGGCGGTCGGGTCGATGAACAGCTTCACACCCTTCTGCTCCACCACTTCCTCAAAGCGTTTCGGCTCGTCGGCGTATTCCACCGAATAGCTCATGCCCGAGCAGCCGCGGGTTTTTACACCGATGCGCAAGCCCTGTACCGGCTTGTCGCTCTTGGCGACCAGGGATTTGACCCGCTCGGCGGCGGCATCGGTCAGGGTGACGACGGGGGGACGTTCCATGGCAGTCGGTCTCCTCTCTTGTCTGTTGATTAAAAGCCCAGCGCAAGGCGGGCGTCTTCGCTCATCATTTCCGGTGTCCACGGCGGATCGAAGGTCAGGGTCACCTCGATTTCGCCAATGCCGGGAACGGTATCGAGCGCGTCGGCCACCATTTCCGGCATCTCGCCGGCAACGGGGCAGCCGGGCGCCGTCAAGGTCATCACGACCCGCGCCGAGCCATCCTTGTGAATGTCCAACTCATAGATAAGACCGAGGTCAAAGATATTCACGGGAATTTCGGGATCGTAGACCGTGCGCAGTGCCGCGATGGCTTCCTCGCCGGTCGCGACTGTCTGGCCTTCTGGCAGCGGCTCGCCGCGGCGTGCGCAAAGTTCCTGAAGCTCTTCTATCGAAGGCTGGCCGAGGCCGAAATCATCGGGGTAACCGAAAGGGGCGTTCATGGCGGTGTGCTCCATGGGGTCGCTCACGCAAAGATCGTGCGCACGTCGTCGAGGGACCGGACCAGCCGGTCGACCTCCGAGCGCGTGTTGTACATGCCGAAGCTGGCGCGGGCGGTCGACGCGACGCCAAGCCGGTCCATCAGCGGCTGGGCGCAGTGATGGCCGACGCGGATGGCGACGCCCGCACGGTCGATGATCGTGCCGACATCGTGCGCGTGCGCACCCTTCCAGGTGAAGGAAACGATGCTGGCCTTGCCGGGGGCGGTGCCGTGCAGCGTGACTTCCGGAATTTGGGCCAGCTGTTCCGTGGCATAGGTCAGCAGATCGTGCTCATGTGCGGCGATGGCGTCGAGGCCGATGCTGGTCACATAATCGATGGCGGTGCCCAACGCGATCGCCTCCACGATCGGCGGCGTTCCCGCCTCGAACCGGTGCGGCGGGTCTTTGTAGGTGGAGGTCTCGATGCCGACATGGTCGATCATCTCCCCGCCGCCCTGGTAGGGCGGCATCGCCGCCAGCAATTCCGGCTTGCCATAGAGTATGCCGATGCCATTCGGGCCATAGACCTTGTGCCCGGAGAAAGCGAAGAAATCGCAGTCCATCGCTGGCAAGTCCACCGCCATGTGCGGTGCCGCCTGGCAACCGTCCACCACCACCTTGGCCCCGGCCGCATGAGCCGCGGCGATGATCTCTGCGATTGGTGTAACCGTGCCGAGTGCGTTCGAGACCTGGGTAATCGCAACTATCTTCGTGCGCTCGCTCAGCAGGGCGTGGAAGGCTTCCATGTCCAGCTGGCCGTCGTCGAGGATCGGTATGGCGCGTATTTTGGCGCCTTTTTCCTGTGCCACGATCTGCCAGGGCACGATGTTGGAGTGGTGTTCCAACTCCGAAATCAGAATTTCGTCGCCTGCGCGAAGAATGCTTCGGGCATAGCTGAATGCGACCAGATTCAGCCCCTCGGTTGCGCCCTTGGTGAAGATGAGGGAGTCGCTGTCTTTCACCTTCAGAAAACGCGCCACCGTCTCGCGCGCCGCTTCGAACCGGTCGGTGCAGCGTTGCGAAAGGTAGTGAATGCCGCGGTGAACGTTGGAATAATCGTTTTCGTAAACGTCACGAATGGTATCCACGACTTGCCGGGGCTTCTGGGCGCTGGCGGCGGTATCCAGATAGACCAGGGGCTTGCCATAGACCTCGCGCGAGAGAATCGGGAAGTCGGCGCGGATGGCGTCCACGTCGAAATTGGGTTTCGCGAGCGTGGCAGTGGTTGCATTCATCTTGCCAGATGCTCCTGAATAAGGGCGAGGGCGGCAGTGCGGGCCGGCTCGAAGGGGATGGCATCTATGGTTTCGGCCAGAAAAGCCTCCACCAGCAGGCGACGGGCCTCGTCACGCGGGATGCCGCGCGATTGCAGGTAAAACAGGTGGTTGTCATCCAGATCGCCGACGGTGGCGCCGTGCGAGCATTTTACGTCATCAGCATAGATTTCCAGCATGGGCTTCGAGTCGATCTCTGCCGTGTCGGACAGCATCAGCGCGCGGTTCAGCTGGTGGCCGTCCGTGCGCTGGGCGTCCTGGGCCACGACGATATGGCCCTGAAACACGCCCCGCGCCCTGTCATTCAAGACGCCCTTGTAGACCTGCCTGCTGGTGGTATCGGCGACGGCGTGAACGATCTTGGAGGTGTGGTCGAGGTGTTGCTTGCCGCGTCCGGCGTAAGCGCCGTCCAGGGTGCAGTGGGCGCCTTCGCCGACAAGCTGTGCCGTTACGCGGTTACGGCCGAGGCCGCTGCCGACCGTCACCACATAACTGTCGTAGCGCGCATTGGCCGGGATGCTGGCCAAGTGGTGCCAGACATGGTTGGCATCAGCGGCTTCGTTCTGCAATTTCACATGGGTGAACAGCGCACCTTCGCCAAGTTCAATGCCGGTTGCGCCGTTCGAGAGCGTCGGCTCACCTTCACCCATAGCGATATGGCGCTCGACTACAGTGGCTGAGGCGCCTGCGGGAACGCGGATTCGGTTCTGCGTGTGCGCCATCTGCGGCGCTTGGCCCGGCACTGTGACGTAGAGCAGTTCGACCGCCGCGCCATCTTCCAGGTCGAGCACCGCGCCATCCTGGCCCAGAGCGGCAGCCAGCGCCAGCATCGGGTCGTCGTCCGCGGTGCCGCCAACGTCCAGGGTAAAGGCTGCCGCATGGGAGGTGGTAAACCCGGCAATTGATGCATCCGAGAGGTCGGGAACGTAGCGGCCGTTCACGAACACGACTCGCGCCGCGCCCTCCATCCGGTCCGGCAGATCGCCGGCCAGGTCATAGTTTGCCGCCGCGGGCTGAAAGCCGGTGCGGGCGAGGTGGATCAGACTGGTGTATTTCCACGCCTCGATCTTGTGATGCGGCAAGCCGGTTTCGGCAAAGCGGGCGAATGCCGCCTGCCGGTCGGGTGTGGCCGAGTCATCCAACGCCTCGCGGAACGCCTCGACGCCAAAGGTGCGGGCTGGGGCTGCCATTACGCGGCCTCCCCGATCACGTCGGCATAGCCTTCTGCTTCCAGCCGGTGGGCGAGATCCGGCCCGCCGGATTTGATGATCCGTCCGTTTGAAAGGACATGCACCACGTCCGGCACGATGTAATCAAGCAGACGCTGGTAGTGAGTGATGATCAGCATGGAGCGTTCGGGCGACCGCAGCGCGTTGACGCCCTCGGCGACGATTTTCAGTGCGTCGATATCCAATCCGCTGTCCGTCTCGTCCAGAATGGCGAGCGAGGGCTCCAGCATGGCCATTTGCAGCATCTCGTTGCGTTTTTTCTCGCCGCCGGAGAAGCCGACATTGACGGCGCGTTTCAGCACCTCGTCTGACATGCCGAGTTCTTTGATTTTGGCGCGTGCGGCTTTGACGAATGCCATGCCATCCAATTCGTCCTGTCCTCGTGCCCGCCTTACGGCGTTAACTGCGGTGCGCATGAAGGTGGTGCCGGTGACGCCGGGGATTTCCACGGGGTACTGGAACGCCAGAAATACGCCGGTGGCGGCGCGTTGGTCGGGCGAAAGCTCGAGCAGATCCTGCCCCTTGTAGCTGACGGAACCTTCGGTGACTTCATACCCGTCACGCCCGGCGAGGACGTAGGAGAGCGTCGATTTGCCGGAACCGTTCGGGCCCATGATCGCGTGCACCTCGCCAGCCGGAATCTCCAGGTCGATGCCTTTGAGAATTTCCATGCCGTCGACGGTGGCGTGTAGGTTTTTGATGCTCAGCATGGTTTTAGCCCACGCTCCCTTCGAGTGAGATGCCGACCAGTTTCTGCGCCTCTACGGCGAACTCCATCGGCAGTTGTTGCAGTACTTCGCGGCAGAACCCATTGACGATCAGGGCGACGGCCTCTTCTTCCTCAATGCCGCGGGACTGGCAGTAGAACAGCTGATCCTCGGAGATTTTTGAGGTCGTGGCCTCGTGTTCCACCCGCGCGGTGCGGTTCAGCGACTCGATATAAGGGAAGGTATGCGCGCCGCAGCGGTCGCCGATCAGCAACGAGTCGCATTGTGTGTAGTTGCGCGCGCCATCCGCCTTGGGCGTCACGCGCACCAGGCCACGATAGGTGTTGTGGGCGTGTCCGGCTGAAATGCCCTTGGAGATGATGCGCGAGCGCGTGCGGGCGCCGCGGTGGATCATCTTCGTGCCGGTATCGGCCTGCTGGTAGTTGTTGGTAATGGCGATGGAATAAAACTCGCCAACTGAATCGTCACCTTGCAGGATGCAGGATGGGTATTTCCACGTCGCGGCGGAGCCCGTTTCCACCTGCGTCCAGGATATCTTCGACCGGTCGCCCTTACAGATACCGCGCTTGGTCACGAAGTTGAAAATGCCGCCCTTGCCATTCTCGTCGCCGGGATACCAGTTCTGGACGGTGGAGTACTTGATCTCCGCATCCTCCAGCGCCACCAGTTCGACTACAGCGGCGTGCAATTGGTTCTCGTCACGCATCGGCGCGGTGCAGCCTTCCAGATAGCTGACATACGAGCCCGCATCGGCAATGATCAGCGTCCGCTCGAACTGGCCGGTGTTCATGGCGTTGATACGGAAATAGGTCGACAATTCCATCGGGCAACGCACGCCCGGAGGGATGTAGACAAAGCTGCCATCCGTAAATACCGCGCAGTTGAGTGTCGCGAAGAAATTGTCGGTATAGGGCACGACCGTGCCCAGATATTTTTTCACCAGCTCCGGATGCTTCTCGAGCGCCTCCGAAATGGGGCAGAAGATGACGCCGGCCTCGTTCAGCTTCTTCTTGAACGTGGTTGCGACCGAGACGCTGTCGAATACCGCATCGACGGCAACGTTGGAGACGCCGGCCAGCATTTCCTGCTCGCGCAGAGGGATGCCCAGTTTCTCGTAGGTGCGCAGCAGTTCCGGATCGACCTCATCCAGGCTTTTCGGGCCATCTGCCTGCGATTTTGGCGCGGCGTAGTA
Organism: Alphaproteobacteria bacterium; assembly: GCA_041687435.1. GTDB lineage: Bacteria > Pseudomonadota > Alphaproteobacteria > Bin95 > Bin95 > JACKII01. The sequence goes on along the minus strand of JAWLBX010000017.1, from coordinate 40,613 downwards.
ATAGGCATCCTGATAGTCGATTTCTGGCAGGTCGAGCTTCTGCCAGGTCGGCATTTCCATGGTCAGCCAATGGCGATAAGCCTTTAGCCGCCATTCGAGCATCCATTCCGGCTCTTTCTTTTTGGCCGAGATGAAACGGATCACATCCTCTGACAGCCCTTTGGGCGCCGTGTCCATCTCGATATCGGTGAAGAAGCCATACTTGTAGCCTTCGCCAGCCAGCGACTCGACTTGCTCAATGGTTTCGGTGGTCGCGCTCATAAGAGGACCTCTCGCTTCAACGATTCGCTCGGCGCGTCGCCGCGGCCGAAATGGGTGATGGGGCGGAGCAAGTCCGCCAAAGTAACGCTGTCCAGAGCCGTGCGGATGGCCGTATTGACCTGTTCCCAGCCGCCTGCGAGCAAGCAGTTGGATTCGACAGCGCAATTATCCTCTGCACCGTCGACACAGGCGGTGACGGCCAGTGGCCCCTCGAAAGCGACCACCAGTTCGCGCACTGTCACAGCCTCCGGCGAGTGTGCCAGTGCATATCCGCCGCGGGCCCCGCGGTGCGAGGTGACGACACCGGCCGCCGCCAGGGTTTTCAAAACCTGGCTGACCGTTGCGCCGGGCAGCCCGGTGGCATCGGCGATCTCTGGGGCAGACAGCAGGCGGTTGCGGTTCCCCGCCAATTGGCCCAGGACAACCACGCCGTAGTCCGTCATTTTGCTCAGGCGGAACATGCCTTAAAACGATCCAATCCGTAACTCGTTGGTACGGTTTATTTGGAGTAGTTCTATCCGGATTGCAACCCCAAATCGGCTTTGCACTTTGGGAGGGCGCTTGCGCAGAGCGTTCCGGAACGGCGGATTTGTGCCGCACGCATGGCAAGCGGCCAGGGGCTTGCGTTGGGCCGGCACTGCTGGCATATACCGTCCTCTCAGGCACCGCCTGCTGGGGCGTAGCCAAGTGGTAAGGCAACGGTTTTTGGTATCGTCATGCGCTGGTTCGAATCCAGCCGCCCCAGCCAAATTTTCCATCCCCTGTTATGCCTAGCGGCGAAGCGCTTCTGATCCTTACGGGCGATGGGCCTGTGCAGCCCGCTGCCGGCTGCCAATCAGGAAAGTCTCGGCAAGAAAACGGGCTGCTGGAATATCCAGCAGCCCGCATTGATTCAGCCAATTGTTTGCGCCTACCGCAGCAATTGATTGGGCAGCCATGTGATGAGTTCGGGAAAAATCATCATCAGGCCCAGAGCGGCGGCCTGCAGCAGCACGAACGGTGTGATGGATTTGTAAATGTCCGCCATCGTAACACCGGGTGGCGCGACGCTGCGGAGATAGAACAGATTGAAGCCAAACGGTGGCGTCAGGAACGCCATTTCCATGTTCACCACGAACAGCACGCCAAACCACACCGGGTCAAAGCCCATGCTGGTGACGATCGGGAAGAACAACGGCGCGGTCAGGATCATGATGCCGATCGGATCGAGAAAGCATCCCATGATGATCCAGATTAACTGCATGCCGATGATCACGCCCCACTCGCCGCCCGGCAGCCAGGCCAGCGCGTCCTTGACCAGAGCATCGGCGCCGACTGCAGCGTAGAGCGAGGTAAAGATCGCCGCGGCAAAGACAATCCACATGACCATGCAGCTCAGACGCAGCGTGATCGTGCATGACTCGTAGATGGCCTTCCACGTCAGCTTGCCATAGACGAGTGCGCAGATCATCGAACCCAGCGCGCCCAGGCCGGCTGCCTCACTGGGTGTGGCCGCGCCCCCGATGATGCTGCCCAGCACGCCGACGATCAGCAGGATCGGAAGGATGACGGACCGGAGTGCCCGCAGCTTTTCTCCCCAACTGGCACGCTCTTCCACCGGCACGGCGGGGCCAAGCTCGGGCCTGATGGCGCAGGCAATCAGGATATAGGCGACGAACAGCGTGACGATGACCAGACCCGCTGTCATGCCGCCCAAAAACAGCATGCCGACAGAGGTGTTGGTATAAAGACCAAGCACGATCATCAACACGCTGGGCGGGATCAGCACGCCCAGCGCGCCGCCGCCGGCAATGGAGCCCAGGCTGATGCCCTTTTGATACTTGTAGTGCAGCATGGACGGCAGCGCGACCAGGGCCATCGTCACCGTGGCAGCGCCGCTGACGCCGACGAGTGCTGCGAATATCGTGCAGACGAAGATTGTGCCAACCGCCAGGCCGCCATTCAAACCGCCTAGCCATTTCTGCATCATGGCATAGAGGTCGGCGGCGATGCCCGATCGTTCCAGAATATTGCCCATGAAGATAAACATGGGAATGGCCAGCAGTACGAAGCTGGTCGATGAGCTAAAGGTGCGAATGCCGACCGCATAAAGTGCTTGCGGCCCCCAGAGGAAATAAGTGCCGATGACCGCAGCGCTGCCCAGGGCAAACACCAGCGGCACGCCGGCCACCATGAGGACCAGGAACGACCCGAACAGGAGGAGAGTGACTAGTTCAATGCCCATCGTTGTTACTCGCCCATCTCGGGTGCATGCGGAATGGCAGGATCAGGCAATAGCTGCGTTCCGGCGAATGCCATGTGCAGATCGCGGATCAGCTTCGCGATCGCCTGAAGGAGGATCAGGGCAGCGCCAATCGGCAGCGATACCATCACGGGAAACAGCGGCGGGCTCCAATCCGAAGCGGCGCGTTGGCCGCTCTCTAGCGCGTCGATCGCCATGATGCCTGTCTGTTGCAGCAGGACTGCACAGTAGAGAATGACGAAACCTGCGGTCACAACATCGACGATCGCCTGAATGCGCGGGCTCAGCCGTGCATAAATGATATCCATCGCCACATGATCGCGGTGCAGCAGCGTATAGCCGCCGCCAAGCAGGATGTAGGCCGCGAAAATGAAAGAAATGAGCTCGTTGCCCCAAGTGGTCGGTGCGCGGAAGACATAGCGCAGCGTCACTTCGTAGACGACGAGGGCGATGAGGAGCAGCAGGGAGACGGCGACCACTCGCCCGGTAACACTGTTCAAAGCGTCGACCGCCCGAACGACTGTGCGAAGCACGGACATGATAAATTCCCATGAGAGCAGGACGTTTGCACTCAATCGGGCCGCATCTGGATAGGATGCGGCCCGACCGATTGCGTCAAGCCCTGCCTGATGCGGCTGGACTGACTAGATGTTTTCGGGACGGGACGCGAACGTATCCCGGGTGTCGAAGATGATCTTCAACACCCGCTGGGTGTCCTCGTCCTGACCGGCCATGCGGTCCAGCGCCTCTGCGGAGATCTTGCGGGCGGAGTCCAGATCTTCCTGCGGCAGCGCGTTGAACTTCACGCCGGCGTCCTTCATCTCTTTCACCGCCAAAGCACTGGCGTAGGTGGAGGTTGCGGCCCGCTCAAAGGCGTAGACACGGGTGGCGAGGTTCATGACCGCCTGCAGGTCTTCCGGCAGGTTGTTGAACGCCCGCATGCTCATGAACATGTCTTCCATGTCGAAGTTGATCAGCGACGGGCCGAGATAGTACTTGGCAACCTCGTGCAGCTTCACCGCGACAAAGCCATAGGGGGAACCCCAGTTCGACGCGTCGATGACACCGGTCGACATGGCGGTGTACTGCTCTTCGCCCGGGATGGTGACGATGCTGGCACCGTGGGCTTTCCAGATTTCCGCGCCCAGGCCGAAGCTGCGAATCTTGATGCCTTCGAAGTCAGACAGGCGTGTCAGCTCGTTGCGGGACATGGTGGCGCCCCATTCGTCCGAATAGATGCCGCCCAGGAAGTGCACGTTGTGCTTGGCGAAAGCGGCACGGACGATATCGAGCAGTTCGGTCTCGTTCCACAGATAGTCATAGTGGTCGAGCGTATTGAAGGCGAACGGAACGCCCCAGGTCCACAAGGTGAAGGGGATCTTGCCGCGCCAGTAAACCTGCGCACCATAGCCGATTTCCACGACGCCCTTGCCGACGGCATCCAGCAACTCGAAGGTTGGCACAAGCGCGCCGGGGGGGAAGGCCTGAATCTGAATACGGCCGTTCGACATCTCGGAGACACGCTTGATGAAGCGCGGCACCAACTGTTCCCATTCGATGGTGCCCGGCCCGAGGAAGGACTGCATGCGGAACCGGAATTCCGGCGACTGCGCTTGAGCCTGCATCGGCAGCCCGGCGACCGCGGCCAGAGATGCACCGGTCACACCGGCCTTGATCAGATCGCGGCGGTGGATGTTCACGCCGCCGACGCGATGGACGACGCGGTCTTTCGGGTCTTTTTTACTCATGAACGAATCTCCGTGGCTCTTTGTTGGTTCGATGGATGGTGCAGCGCCACAATGCACGCGATCCGGCACGACACCACCATGCTAGCATGTGCCAATAGGGGGAACGCTCATCGCACCCCATCGAATGGCCATTCTCTTGCACGAAAGTCGAGTGTGGATCAATGGGGTGTGGAGGCCGGTGCGATCTATCGGACAAATGTCCGGACCGACCGGACCGGGAATTATGGGCCGCGTTAGGCTTATCCGTTTGGGCCTGTCTGTGCCTGCATCGGTCGATCTTTGCAGCCGTGACACCAGTTCCGTGCATCGACGGTTTTGCCTCGTTCGGTTAGCATCACTCCTTTGCCGTTTTCACCGCAGACATGAGCCAGCATGCCAACAGCCAAACGCCAGATGAAGCTCGGCGCGTTTATGCGCCCGGTCTCGATCCACACCGCCGCCTGGCGCTATCCGGGTGGCACGCCGGATGCGAATTTCAATCTGCAGGCCTTGATCCGCTATGCTCAAAAGCTGGAGGAGGGCAGGTTCGACGCTTTCTTCATGGCAGATCATCTGGCCGTGCTGAACATGCCGATGGAGGCGCTGAAGCGGTCTGCCACCGTCACCAGCTTTGATCCGCTAACGCTGCTGCCGGCGCTGGCGCAGCACACCCAGCATTTGGGCCTGATCGCCACCGCGTCCACCACGTTCGAGCCGTCTTACATGATCGCCCGGCGCTTCGCCTCCCTGGACCATATCTCCAACGGACGGGCCGGTTGGAACATCGTCACCACCTCCAATCCGGACGCTGCCAAGAATTTTGGGCATGAGGAGCAGATGGAGCACGCCGAACGCTATGCCCGTGCGCGCGAATTCTATGACGTGGTGACTGGGTTATGGGATAGCTGGGCCGACGATGCGTTCGTGCGCGATGTGGAGAGTGGGATTTTCTTCGATCCGGACAAGCTTCACATCCTTGACCATCAGGGCAAATATCTCAGCGTGCGCGGGCCGTTGAACATCGCCCGGCCGGTGCAGGGCTGGCCGCTGATCGTGCAGGCGGGTGCGTCGGAGGCCGGCAAGCAACTGGCGGCAGAAACGGCGGAGATGGTGTTCTGCTCCTACCGGACGTTGGCGGATGGGCAGGAATTCTATCGGGATGTCAAAGGCCGTATGCCTGCCGCCGGCCGCAATCCGGATCACATGAAAATCCTGCCGGGCGCGCTGGTCGTGGTTGGGGATTCAGAGGCGGAAGCGCGGGAAAAGCGGGCGGTGTTGGATAGTCTGGTCCATTACGACAGCGGCATCGCTTCGCTTTCCATCGCGCTGGGTTGCGACGCCAGCCGTTTCGACCCGGACGGCCCGCTGCCGCAAAACCTGCCACCGACCCAGGCGAGCCTCAGCGGCCGCGAGCGTGTGATCAAGGTGGCGAAGGAGGAGGGGCTGACCGTGCGTCAACTGGCCGGGCGCTGGGGCGGCTATGCCGGCCTCTCGTTCGTCGGCACGCCGGGCCAAATCGCCGACGAGATGGAGCACTGGCTGATGAATGACGCCAGCGACGGCTTCAACATCATGTTCCCCTATCTGCCGGCGGGCCTGGATGAATTCGTTGACCGGGTGGTGCCCGAGTTGCAGCGCCGCCGCATCTTCCGCACCGAGTACGAGGGCAAGACGCTGCGGGAGAACCTGGGCGTGCCGCGGCCACCGAACCGGTTCTTCCCGGACTGACCATTTTCGCGTTTGCCCCTACCGGCAACGGGCGAAGTCGGTACAATAGTTGCCAATTCTTCCGGTAGTGGCCGCCGCATGCCTTGGCGGCCGAGGCTCAGGCGACATGCAAACCTATGACTTCATCGTAGTCGGTGCGGGCTCCGCTGGTGCGGTGGTGGCGCACCGGCTTTCCGAGAACCCGAAATACAAAGTGCTGCTGCTGGAGGCCGGGCCGGCGGGGCATTTTTGGTCACGCATTCCGATTGGCTATGCCAAGCTGCTCAAAAACCCCGTCGCCAACTGGCTGTACGAAGGGGAACCGGAGGCGGGCACCAACGGCCGCCGGATGCCGGTGCCGCGCGGTAAGATTCTGGGAGGATCCAGTTCGATCAACGGTCTCGCCTTCGTGCGCGGGCAGGCACAGGATTTCGATACCTGGGCGCAGATGGGCAATTCCGGTTGGAGTTACCGCGACGTGCTGCCCCTGTTCAAGCGCATGGAGACCTTCACGCCCAGCGAAGGCGATGACTCTTACCGCGGCCGCGGCGGCCCGCTGCGCGTCACCAATCCAAAGCCGACGGACCCTCTGCTGGCGACCGTTGTGGCGGCGGCGGAGCAGGTGGGGATCGCCTACAATCCGGATTATAACGGCCCGGTACAGGACGGCATCGCCATGAGCCAGGCGACAATCTATGGCCGTCGCCGCATGAGCACCGCCGCCTGCTATCTGGAGCCGATCCGCAAGCGTGCGAACCTGCATATCGAGACGGGGGCGCATGCCGAAGGCTTGATCCTGGAGGGAAAACGTTGTGTCGGCGTGCGCTACTCGGTTGGCAACGATCGGCGCGAGGCATGTTCAGGGCGGGATGTCGTAATCAGCGGTGGATCGATCAACTCACCGCAATTGCTGGAACTTTCCGGCATTGGCCAGGCGGAGCGGTTGCAAGGCCTGGGCATTGGCGTGCAGCATAACCTGCCGGGCGTCGGCGAGAATCTGCGCGATCACTACGCTCCGCGCACGCGCTGGCTGATCGGCGCCAAGGGCTACTCACTGAATGACCGGACCAGGGGGGGTGGGCTCGCTTGGCAGGCATTGCGCTATGTGCTGGGCCAGCCGAGCATGATGGCGGCGGTGGCAGCGCCCATGCGCGCCTTCGTGCGCTCGCGCGACGGTTTGGAGGCGCCGGACTGCCTGTTGGGCTGGGTGCCGATGCTGACGGAGATGCGGCCCGCCGGCCCGGTAATTTCCAAACAGTCCGGCATGACATGCTATGCCCATCCGATGCGGCCGGAAAGCAAGGGGCATATTCACATCACGTCCGCCGATCCGCGGCAGGCTCCGGCCATCAACTTCAACTTCCTGTCGGCGCGTACCGATGAGGAGTTGACGGTTGCGGCGGTGAACATTGCCCGCGCTATCATGCGGGCACCGGCAATGCAAAAGCTGCAACTGACGGAAGATGGTCCGGGCCCGGACGTGAACACCCACGACGAAATCATCGACTGGGTGAAGCGCACCGCGGAAACAACCTACCATCCGGTCGGAACCTGCAAGATGGGCAGCGACGCGATGGCCGTGGTGGATCACCGGCTGAAGGTGCATGGCATTGAGGGGCTGCGCGTTGCCGACGCCTCGATCATGCCGACATTGACAAGCGGCAACACCAATGCGCCATCCATCATGATTGGCGAGAAGGCAGCCGATCTGGTGTTACAGGACGCTCGGTAGAGGAGGGAAGGGAGGCGGGAGCTATAAGGCAGTGGCCTTTAGGTTCCCGTTGGCGGGCTCGCGTTGGTCCGCGCGATTACCGCGTCGGCACCGGGTCCGGGCCATTGTAGTCATAGAAGCCGCGGTTGGTCTTGCGACCAAGCCAGCCGGCCTCGACATACTTCACCAGAAGCGGGCAGGGCCTGTATTTGGTATCGGCAAGGCCTTCATACAGCACCTGCATGACGGCGAGACAGACATCCAGGCCGATGAAATCCGCCAGTTCCAGCGGCCCCATCGGGTGGTTCGCACCCAGTTTCATCGCTGTGTCGATCGATTCGACCGAGCCAACACCTTCATAAAGGGTATAGACCGCCTCGTTGATCATCGGCAGCAGGATACGGTTGACGATGAAGGCCGGAAAGTCCTCTGCCGAGACCGGGCATTTGCCAAGGCGCTGGGTGACTTCGCGGAAGGTGGCGACAGTTTCTTCCTCGGTCGCGATGCCGCGGATCAACTCCACCAAATTCATCATAGGCACGGGGTTCATGAAGTGAACGCCCATGAACTTGCCAGGGCGGTCTGTCGAGGAGGCCAGCCGGGTGATCGAGATGGAAGAGGTGTTCGAGGCAATCAGCGCATCGGCCCGCAGGTTCGGCACCAGCTTTGCGAACACCTCCCGCTTGACGGCTTCGTTTTCGGTTGCAGCCTCGATCACCATGTCGCAATCGCCGAAATCGGCATAGTCCGTGGTCGTCGTGATGCGTTGGAGCGCTTCGATCTTGCCGAATTCATCTATCAGGCTGCGGCGAACCTGACGTTCCATGTTGCGGTCCATAACGGCCATCGCTTCTTCCAGCCGCTCTTTGGAAATATCCGCCAGGACCACATCATAACCGGCAACGGCACACACGTGCGCGATGCCATTACCCATTTGGCCGGCGCCGATTACGCCGATTTTCTGAACCATGGAGTTTCGTTCCTCGACGCTCGCGGCGTCCGACCGTGGGTTGTTAAGGGTGACAGATAGAGGCGCGATGGATCAGGCCTCGGCGCGGCGTTTCTTGATCTCGGCAGTCAGTTCCGGCACGACGGTGAACAGGTCACCGATCAGGCCGTAATCTGCCACCTGAAAGATTGGGGCTTCTTCATCCTTGTTGATCGCGACGATCACTTTGGAATCCTTCATGCCCGCGAGATGCTGAATGGCACCCGAAATGCCACAGGCAATGTAGAGTTCCGGCGCGACGACCTTGCCGGTCTGGCCGACCTGGTAGTCGTTCGGCACGAAGCCCGCATCGACGGCGGCACGCGAGGCGCCGACCGCGGCCCCCAACTCGTCCGCCAATTCTTCCAGGATCTTGAAGTTATCGCCGGAGCCCATGCCGCGGCCGCCGGAAACGATGATCCCGGCCTGGGTCAGTTCCGGGCGTTCCGATTTGGTCAGTTCGCGGCCAACAAAGCTGGAAAGGCCCGCATCGCCCGCCGCATCGGTGGTCTCGACACTGGCGGAGCCACCGGAGGCGGCTGCAGCGTCGAACGCAGTGGCGCGCACGGTGATGATTTTGATGCCGTCGGAGGACTTCACCGTTGCCAACGCGTTGCCAGCATAGATCGGCCGCACAAAGGTTTCGGCGTCCTTCACATCCGTAATTTCGGAGATCTGCATCACATCCAGCGTGGCGGCGACGCGGGGCATGATGTTCTTGCCCTGGTTGGTCGCTGCGGCCAGAACGTGGCTATAGTTATTGGCCAAGCCGGCGATCAGTTTCGCCATGTTCTCAGCCAAGCCATTGGCATAGGCTGCGTCCTCGGCATGCAGCACCTTGGTGACGCCGGCGATTTTGGCGCCGGTCGCGGCGGCATCGCCGCTGCCGTCACCGCCTGCGACCAGCAGGTGCACATCGCTGTCGAGTTGGGTCGCCGCGGTCACCGCATTGCGGGTGGCCGGGGCGATCTGGCTGCCGTTTACTTCGGCTATAACGAGAACGCTCATTAGATGACTTTCGCCTCCGACATCAGCTTGCTGACCAGTTCCTGCACGTCGGCAACCTTGCCGCCGCCTTCGCGCTTCGGCGGCTCGGCAACATTAACCACCGCGAGGCGCGGTGCGGTATCAACGCCCAGGTCGGCCGGGGTAACTTCCTCAATCGGCTTTTTCTTCGCCTTCATGATGTTTGGCAGCGATGCATAGCGCGGCTCGTTCAGGCGCAGGTCAACGGTGACCACCGCGGGCATCGTAATGTCGATGGTTTCAAGGCCGCCGTCGATCTCCCGCGTGACCGTGGCCTTGTCGCCCTCGACCTTCAGGACGCTGGCAAAGCAAGCCTGGGACCAGCCAAGCAGGGCGGAGGCCATCTGGCCGGTCTGGTTGCAGTCGTCGTCGATCGCTTGCTTGCCGACGATGATGAGCTGCGGCTCTTCCTTTTCGGCCAGTGCCTTCAGCATTTTGGCAACTGCCAGCGGCTCTAGCGCGTCGTCGGTTTTGACGTGGATGCCACGGTCCGCGCCCATGGCCAGTGCGGTGCGGATGGTCTCGGTGCACTGTTGCGGGCCCATGGACACCGCGACCACGTCGGTCGCGATCCCGGCTTCTTTCAGGCGAACCGCTTCTTCGATGGAGATTTCATCGAACGGATTCATCGACATTTTGACGTTCTGGGTCTCGACGCCCGTGCCATCCGCTTTGACGCGGATTTTCACGTTGTAGTCGATGACCCGCTTGACCGGGACCAGGACTTTCATGAGAGGCTCGTTCCGTTAATGGAGGTTGTGCGCCTGCGAAAGGCTAAACTGAGACTGTGTTGTTACGGAGGCAGCGCCATCGTGTCAACGGTACGCCTTGCCCGCCGCGCCGGATCATCGCGGCCATGTCAGCGGTTCTGACCTGGAACCCACAGCACGTCTGCCTTGCCATCGCCGTTGCAGTGGCGGGCCAGCACGAACAGGTGGTCGGACAGGCGGTTGATGTAATGGATCGCCGCTTCATTCACCGGTTCATGTCCGGCCAGGTCAACCATCAGCCTTTCCGCCCGGCGCACGATGGTGCGGGCGGCGTGCAGGTGCGCGGCCGCTGCCGAGCCGCCGGGCAGGATGAAGGAGGTGAGGGGGGCGAGGCGCTCGTTCATTGCGTCGATTTCGGCCTCCAGCCGGCCCACCTGAGCGGGCACGATACGCAAGGCTCCGTGGGCCTTCTCGCCCCCGGTCTCTGGGGTGCAGAGATCAGCGCCCAAGTCGAACATGTCGTTCTGGATGCGCGAGAGCATGGCGTCGGCCTCGCCTTCGGCGTGCAGGCGGGCCAGGCCGATGGTGGCGTTCGCTTCATCGACCGTTCCGTAAGCCTCCACCCGTTTGGCGTATTTGGGCACGCGTTGGCCGGTGCCCAGCGATGTCTCGCCCTGATCGCCGCCGCGGGTATAGATTTTGGTGAGTTTTACCATTGCGTTAGGCTCCGATCCCGCCGATCAACGCTAGCAGGAGCAATAGCATGACCGCGCCGAATTGCAGCGCCACGCGGGCCTGCATCAGCTTGTTACCGTATTGCCGGTTGAATTTGCCGCCGCGGGCAAATCCCACTACGCCGGTGACGAGGACCACGACGACCGCAAGGAACGCCAGGGGGATCATGAAATAAAGGACGGAACTCATGGGCGGCCGCTTTCTGCCGGTGAAGGTTTGATCAGGATGGCCAGCATGTTGTCGTCAGTCGGCAGGGATTGCATCAGTGGCATTTCCACACGAAAGCGGGCACCCTCTGCCAACCGGCGCAGGCTGGTCTTGTCGAAATAGTTGACGTGGTCGGGAAAACGAAACCCGCACCAGCGGGCCTGCATCAGCCGCCGGTTGAAGCTGCCGTAATTCGGCACTTTAACCGCAGCCAATCCGCCGGGTGCCATCTTCGCATACAGGTTGTGCATTACCTCCCGGGCCTGCCAGTCATGCTCCAGATAGGAACGCAGCAATGCGGCGGTGAAGAAATTGTCCGGGAACTGGGTCAGCCCGTCAGCGGAGGAAGCCTGTATGACGCTGCCACCGCGTTCGCCAGCAACCTGTGCGGCCCGTTCTGCGAGGGTCTGTGAAATTTCGATGCCGTGTGGGATCAGATGCGGTGCAAAGCCGGAAAACGCGCCGCCGCTGCCGCAGCCAAGATCCAGCGCCGGGCCGGGGGTGGCGCGTTTGTTGAGAATATCCACGCCTTCGGTGCGTTTGAGGATGTGCAGCCGCCAACGGGTCTTGCCATCGAGCCAAGCAAAGATGGGGTGTTTGGTTTTGCGCCGTTTTGCTTCGACCGGGAAGGTTTTCTCCCAGGCAAAGGTTTCGACCAGTTCGGTGGTTTCCGGCACGGTCTGCATATGGACAAAGCCGCATTGGCGGCAGGAAATGGCCTGCCAGCCATCCCGGCCATAGCGACCGGGTGGCGGGTCGGGGTTTTCCGTCTCGCAGATCGGGCAGGGCCGTTCACGGGTGGCTGCCGGTGCGGCCGTCATCGTTGGGATACTCGTGTCATGCGATAGACATGGGGGCGTTCCGTCCGCGTTCCGTCGCGGCATGGTGCCCCGCCTAGGCTGCATCTTTTAAAACCACGGCTTCCGGTGCAGCCTTGTTCAGGATCATGTCCGCTGCCTTCTCACCGATCATCAGGGTGGCGGCGTTCAGATTGGCGGACAGCATCATCGGCATGATCGAGGCATCGGCAACCCTGAGCCCGTCGATGCCGTGGACGCGCAGTTGGTCGTCAACCACCGCTGTCGTGTCGGTCTGCGGCGCCATGCGGCACGTGCCCATCAGGTGGAAGGTGGTGGTGCCACGCTCCTTGGCAAAGGCCAGCAGTTCGTCGTCGCTCTGCGCATCGGCGCCGGGGAATTCCTCGCGATCGTAATAAGGTTGCATCTGCGGGGTTTGCAGCAACTGGCGGGCAAGGCGCATGCCGCCGAGCAGCACCTGCCGGTCCATCTCGTCCGCCAGGTAGTTTGGCTGGATTTCCGGGGCCTCAAACGGATTGGCGGAGCGGGCGAGCAGGTGGCCGCTGCTTTCCGGCCGCTGCTGCCAGGGTGCGCAGGTGACGCCGGGAAAATCGTCGAGCTGGCTTTGCACGCCTTCCTTGTAGCTGGCCGGCGTGAAGGTCATTTGCAGGTCGTTGCCATCCACAGCGGGGTGGCTTTTCCAGAAGCAATGCACCAGCGATGGGCAAAGGCCGAGAATGCTGGGCTGGCCCGTGAAATACTTGAACGCCTCGCCCATCAGCCGAAGGCCGCGGGATTTCTCGTTGATGGTATCGATGTTCTTGACCCTGGCCACCATGCGCACCGCGTAATGGTCGCGCAGGTTCTGGCCGACACCCGGCAAGGCATGACGAACCTGCACACCAATGCGTTTCAGGTGGTCGGGGTCACCGATGCCGCTGATTTGCAACAGTTGCGGCGAAGCGACGACGCCGCCGGAAAGGATGACCTCCTTCCGGGCCGTCACCGTCTTGCGGGTGCCGCCCTGGTCGTATGCGATGCCGCTCGCCCGCTTGCCCTCGAACAGGATTTGGGTGGCGTGGGCGTGGGTGACGACCTGAAGGTTCTTGCGGCCCATTGCCGGGTGCAGAAAGGCGCGGGCCGACGAGACGCGGCGACCGTTATGAATGGCGCGCTGGAAGTAGCCGACGCCGTCCTGCGTCTTGCCGTTGTAATCCGGGTTGCGCGGAATGCCCATGCCGACCGCGCCCTCGATGAATGCCTCGCAGAGCGGGTGCTTCCAGGGTGTGTCCGTGACAGTCAGCCCGCCCTCGCGGCCGCGAAAGGTGTTGTCGCCATCGCCGATCTTGCGTTCGGTGCGCTTGAAATAAGGCAGGATGTCGGCATAACCCCAGCCGCGGTTGCCGCGCTGCGCCCAGCCGTCATAGTCTGCCCGCTGGCCGCGGTTGTAGATGTGGCCGTTGATGGAGGACGAGCCGCCCAACGTTTTGCCGCGAGGCGCAGCAATGCGGCGGCCGCCGGTCCATTCGCTCGGCTCGGCGGAATAGAGCCAGTTCACGGATGGGTTGACCAGCGTTTTCATGAACCCGGCTGGGATATGCACGAACGGATGCGTATCCTTGCCGCCAGCCTCCAGAATACAGACGGTGTGCTTGCCATCGGCAGAGAGCCGGTTCGCCAGCACACAACCGGCGGAGCCGGCGCCGACGATGACATAGTCGAAGGTGTCGCTCATACGCTTCTCCCCATTCCCGCCTTCACCCTAAGCCTGTCAAAAGGGTGTCTTTCATCGTGACGCTATCACCCTTCGACAGGCTCAGGGTGAAGGCCGGGGCGGGCGGTTACCGAGGCCCCGCATTTCCAGTCAGATAGGACATGGCGGCATCCACGCCGCCTTTCTCGTGCGGCACGCCGGCTATCGTCAGGCCCATTTCCACATCGGCCAGCGTGCCCATAAGCATGCTCTCATTCAAGTCCCCCAGATGGCCGATGCGGAATACCTTGTCCGCCACTTTGCCGAGGCCGCTGCCGAGTGACAGGTCGAAGCGCTCCAGAACCTGCCGGCGGAAAGCGTCGGCGCTGTGCCCCTCCGGCATGCGCACGGCCGTCACAACATCGGAGCATTCCTCCGGTACGGCGCATTGGGTTTCCAGGCCCCAGGCCGCGACGCAGCGGCGAGTGGCTTCCGCCAAACGGTGATGGCGAGCGAACACGTTGGCGAGGCCTTCTTCCTCCAGCATGGCAATGGCCTCTTTCAGGCCGTAGAGCAGGTTGGTTGCCGGTGTGTAGGGGAAGGAGCCGGCCTCATTCGCCGCCAGTTGCGCGCTCCAATCCCAATAGGCACGAGGGAAGGTGGCGGTCTTGTGCGCCTCCAACGCCTTGGCGCTGACCGCTGTGAAACCAAGCCCTGGCGGCAGCATCAGCCCCTTCTGCGAACCGCAGATTGTGACATCCACCCCCCATTCCTGATGGCGGTAGTCGATAGAGCCCAGCCCGGAAACCGTATCCACCATCAGCAGCGCCGGGTGCGCGGCCGCATCGATTGCCCGGCGCACCCGCGCAATCCGCGAGGTGGTGCCGGTGGAGGTTTCGTTATGCACGACGCACACGGCTTTGATGGCATGGCCTCTATCGGCCCGCAGCGCCTCTTCGATCTGGTCGGTGACAACCCCGCGGCGCCAGTCGCCTGGGATGTACTCGGGCTTGAGGCCCAGCTTTTGCGCCATGTCATTCCAGAGAGCGGCGAACTGGCCGGTCTCCGCCATCAACACGGCATCGCCGGGGTTCAGGGTGTTGACCAGGGCAGCTTCCCACGCGCCGGTGCCACTGCCGGGGTAGATGATGACCGGCTCTTCCGTCTGGAAAATGCGGCGGATTCCGGCCAGCACCTGGCGGCCCAGTGCGGCAAATTCCGGGCCGCGGTGGTCGATGGTGGGGAAGGCGATGGCGTGCAGGATCCGGTCCGGCACATTGCTAGGGCCGGGAATCTGAAGGAAGTGGCGGCCAGCGCGGTGGGTCATGAGAGTGGAAACCTCGAAGGAATGAACTTGCATCGCAGGCAGCACGGCCCCTAAAGCGTGTCAAGCGTATCAAGCGCGCCCGCAACCCGTCTTTGCGCATCCCGGAGCCCGCCCCATGTCTGACGATTGGCACCCCGACACTCTTGCCGCCCAGGCCCTGCACCGGATCGAGGAAGGCAATGGTGGCGTGATCCCAGGGTGGCAGCCGGCCACGACGTTCGCCCGGTGCGCGCAGAATTATGAGCTGACGGCGCGGGGCTACATCTATGGCCGGGCCGACAACGCCAATGTGCGGTTGGCAGAGGAGATCATTGCGCGGCTGGAAGACGGGCGCGCCTGCCTGCTGTTTCCTAGCGGACTTTCGGCCATTGCCAGCCTGTTCCGCTCGCTGCCGGCCGGCAGCCATATCGCGGTGCAGGCGGAAGGCTATTTCGGCACGATCAAGTGGGTGCGGGACAATGCCGAACGCCTCGGCCTTTCGGTCTCGTTCTTCCCGGCAGGTGACCTTGCGGCGCTTGCGGGTTGCCTGCGGCCAGGGGAAACGGCGCTGGTCTGGATTGAGACACCCGCCAATCCGCTCTGGACCGTGACCGATATTGCCGAAGCAGCGCGGCTGACCCACGAAGCCGGAGCCCGCCTGGCCGTCGATTCGACCGTGGCGACGCCGGTGCTATGCCAGCCGTTGGGGCTCGGGGCCGACTTGGTGTTTCATTCGGCGACCAAATACCTGAATGGCCATTCGGATGTTCTGGCCGGTGCGCTGGTGACGAATGACCCGGAGGCGGCATTGTGGCAGGCCGCAGAGGTGGAACGTCACAGCTCCGGTCCGATCCTGGGGACGTTTGAAGCCTGGCTGCTGATCCGCGGCATGCGCACCGTGCATTTGCGTGTGCGGCAGGCATCGGCGGCGGCGCAGATGTTGGCGGAACGGCTGGCCGTAAATCCCAGGGTCGAGAGGGTGCGCTATCCGGGATTGCCGGACGACCCTGGCTATGCGATTTCAACCCGGCAAATGGGCGGCGGGTACGGCGGCATGCTCTCGTTCGAGGTTGCCGGCGGGGCGGAGGCCGCGCTGCGGGTGGTCAGCCGGCTGCGTCTGATTCTGCCAGCAACCAGCCTGGGCGGGGTCGAAAGCCTGATCGAACACCGGGCGACGGTGGAAGGCGCAAGCTCCAGCGTACCGCAAGGGTTGTTGCGCCTGTCGGTTGGCGTCGAGGCCGTATCAGACCTGTGGGCGGATCTGGACCAGGCGCTCGCCGAATAACAAGCCGCCTGTTGGGTTACACACGGATGCTGTCGATCAGTTCGCCCAGTCCCTCTTCCAGTTCTGTTTCCGCACTGACACGGAGGTATTCCTCTGCTTCGGACGAGTCGCCCTGCGAATGCCGAATATCGCCGGGGCGTGGTTCTTCAAACTGAATTTTGGGCTTGGTGTCCACCAGATGCGCAATTGTTCCCGCCAATTCCAGAATACTGGTCGTCTCGCCGGTACACACGTTGAAAACGGGCGCATCCGTGGATGCCTTGTCAATTCCGGCGATCAGGTGCGGGATCACATCGCCCACATAGATAAAGTCACGGGTTTGTTGCCCATCACCATAGATGGTGATCGGCTTTCCTTCGGAAATGCGGTGCGCAAAGATCGAAATCACTCCCGAATACGGCGAAGCCGGGTCCTGGCGGGGGCCGTAGACATTAAAGAAGCGGAAGCCGATGGTCGGAACGTGGTGCACCAAACCGGCGACATGAGCCTGTAATTCCGAGGCGAGTTTGTCCGCGCCATAGGCAGATTGTGGCACGGTTTCCGAATCCTCCGTCAACACCGGGTCATCGGAGTCTCCGTAAACGGCAGCGGAGCTTGCATAGGCCACGGGGATCGGCTCTCCGTTCTTGCCGGCCTTGCTTGCCGCTTCGAACACGGCCACGGTGCCCGCCATGTTGATGCGGTGGACCTCCGACCAATCATCGTTGGCGCGCTGGACCGAGGCAACGGCCGCCAAATGAAAGCAGCCGTCGACATCCTTCATGGCACGGCCAACGGTTGCCGGATCAGCGACATCGCCGATAATCAGCTCAACCTGATCTTCCGGAATATTCGACCGTTTGCCTGTGGAAAGATCGTCCAGGACACGGACGCCATGCCCCATGGCAAGCAGGGCATCGACAAGGTGCGAACCGATAAATCCGCATCCGCCGGTTATCAGGAAAAGGCGGCGTCGTGCTGATGGCTGCCAGTTCTTGGCAAACGCCTGCCAATCCAGGCCTTCGGATTCCACAGGTTGGGCCGTGTCAGACGGGTTCATGGCGTGCTTCCGATCACCAGGTTGACGTCGTTAGAATAAAACGCAAGGCAGGACAGGGCGCCATTGGGCGCCGACAGAAACACTGAATCCGGTTGGGCATCCGACAATCGGCGATTGAAACTAGGGAGATGTTGGCTGGGAAGGCACAATTTTAAATTGTGCTACCTTTGGGTTTAACTAGGTGGTTCTAAGCCAGAAGACAATCAGAAAAATCTATCGCGGTGCTTCTGACACTATAGCCAATAGTCGTGATTGGCGGCCCGGTGGAATGATCCGTTCGGGCCCTTGCTGGTCAAGGATCACCGTGCAGCCGAAGATAGGAGCACGGCTCACCCTGCACAAAGGGGCGATGGTTTATGCCTGAATCAGGCTTCGCACTCTGCGGTGACTGTTTGCTCCATCACGGCATAGAGGCCATTGGTTTCTGCCAGAGCCCCCATGGGTGGCGGGTTGTCGTTCTCCGCCGTCTCGTTTGTATCGTGCGGCCTGCGTTTGGCGATGATCCTGTCGAGCCTGTTGCCATACTCCACAACGCCAATGCCGCCATAGTCCAGATTATCGTTATCGAACCAGATGAAATGCGCCATCACTGAGTCTCCCCGGCATTGTTGCTCTGTACCTTATTTTAGGACGCAGCCGGATATTTGTTTGTGATGTGGATCACTGTAGGGCTGATTTTATGCCAATCAGAAACAATTTTGGGAGATTAAGAATCTGCGCACAAAAAAACTGGCGGAAACCGTTGCCGGTTTCCGCCAGTTCAGCAATTAGCTGAGCCGCAGAATCTCCACAGCCCACGCTTTTGCAGCGCTGTTACTTCACGAGTGTGAGGTTCTCAGCAGAAGCTTTGCCATTCTTGCCCGGCTGGAGGTCGTAATTCACGACCTGGCCTTCGTTTAAGCCGGACAGGCCAGCGCGCTCAACGGCGGAAATGTGCACGAAAGCATCTTTCGAACCATCTTCAGGCTGGATAAAGCCGAAACCTTTGACGGAATCGAACCACTTCACGGTACCTTGGGTCATATAACCATTCTTTCGGTAGTTTGCTAACAGCCAGGCACTCCTGGCCGCTTCTTGCCTCAACAGAACGTCGCTTGGTAGTGAGGCAGAAGGTGTTAGCCGAAAGCATCGTACACAAAGATATTCGTAACTGAGACACCCCATACATAGCGGATTTATAGAATTATGCAAGGAAATTATTTTCCGGCCTATTGTGCGGTCCAGCCGCCATCGACCGCCAGGCTTGTGCCGGTGACGCTTGCCGCCGCCGGTGAGGACAGGTAGACGACCGCCGCGGCGACTTCCTCTACCGTGGCAAGGCGCCCAATAGGGAGGCGGTCCATGACCCAGGCCGAAAACGCCGGATCCTCAAAAAACGGTTTGGTGAGCGGTGTATCGACAAAGGTCGGGGCGACGGCGTTGACGCGGATGCCATGCTGCGCCAGTTCGATGGCGGAGGCGCGCACAAGCCCCTCCAGGCCCCATTTCGTTGCGCAATAGACACTGCGGTTCATGCCGCCGACGCGGCCCATCTGGCTGGTCATGTGAATGATCGCGCCGCCATGGCCTTGGGTCACCATTTTCTGCGCTGCGGCCTGACCGAGCACGAACATTGCAGCCAAATTGAGTTCCAGGAGGAAATCCAGGTCTTCGTCCAACACGTCCAGATACGGTTTGGGACGGTTGCTGCCGGCATTGGCGACCAGAATATCCAGACGGGGCAGGGCCGCGATGGCGGCGCGCGTAGCGGTGCGGTCGGTCACATTGAGGACGCAGATGCTCGCCTTGCCGCCGGCTGCTTCGATCTCGGCAGCTAGCGCCGATAGCTCGCTTTCGGTGCGGGCGGCGCAAACGACTTCGGCCCCAGCGGCGGCAAGGGCTATTGCACAGCCACGGCCAAGGCCGCGCCCGGCACCGGCCACGAAGGCGATCAGGTCGGTGAGATCGAATGGATGAACAGACATTAAAGGGCGAACTTTCGGGGAGACGCGAAAGCCCGCACCCTAGCCGCTGATCCGCCGTGGCTCAAATGCTGCCGCGGAGAGGCGGCGGCTCAGGGTTGCCAGCCAGCGAACGGCTGCGGACTGTAATCCTTGGGCCCAAGGCCGATGTCGCGGCGCAATGCGGCACTCAGATGCCCGGCGTCTTCGTTCTGCGTCGGCGAGCGGAACCAGCCGGAAAATAGCGCGGTAAAGCGTTGCAGAATGCCATTATGGCGGGATGTGCGGATCGGTTGCGATACAAAAACTGAGGCGGTACCCAATGGTCTTACTCCGGGGAGGAATTGGATGGTATTCGGCGAATGGGAAGCGGTGTGCAGTGCAATATGCGAATGACCCGCGGAGAGATTGCGCACAAACTGCTTGGCATTGGCTGAAAGAGACAGGTGAGGGTCGGCGTTAGCGATTCCTGTCGGCAAAAGCCACGCCGGGGGCGAATCAGCCCTTCCACGGCGCCTTTTGAACTTCGCGGAAGGCATCGGACCGGCTGAGGCCGATGTCCCGCAATTCATAGGTGTTCATGGCGGCCAGCTGCTGACGCTGCTGCATGCGCACCACCCAGACGCGGAGGGCCGTTTTAATGCGTGCGGCCAGATTATGGCCAGATGTCGAAGCTGCGGGCCTCGGGGCAAAGACGGTCGCGGTTCCCATGATTGCTGCTCCTGGAGAATGTTGCGTTGCAGCAGAAATAGGGAGTTTGTGGAGAAATAGGAGAGGCACAAACGCAAGGGTGCACCGCAAAAACCGCATGGCTTGCGTTCCCCCATGCCTGCCATGGTAGTAACGGGAATTTTGTGAGAGGCAGCGGGCGCTAATAGCCCCGGCTTACGTCCACCGGGTTCTCGACAGGCTCTCCTGCGAGAATACGCTTCACGTTGATGGCGATCTGATCGGCAGCGGTTTCCGGGGTGGTCAGCCCTGCCTCGTGCGGGGTGATGATGACGTTTGGGTGCCGCCAAAGAGGATGGTCCGCGGGCAGGGGCTCCGGGTCGGTGACATCAAGGACGGCGCCGGCAAGATGCCCTTCTTCCAGCAACGCCAGCAGGTCATCGGTCACAACGTGATTGCCGCGAGCGAGGTTCAAGAGGACGGCGCCCTTCGGCAGCTTGGCCAGCCGCTCCCGGTTCAACAGGCCCTGGGTATCCGGTGTGAGCGGAAGCGAGCAGATCAGAAACGGGCTTTCGGCGAGGAAAGCGTTGAGTTGCGCGATGCCGGCATAATTGGTGATTGGCCCCAGGTCTCGGGGCGTGCGCGTCCAGCCGTTGACGAAGAAGCCGAGCGCAAGCAACCCGCGGCCGATGGCCCCGCCGATCTCGCCGAAGCCCAGCACACCGACACGGTTCGGATGACGGGTCGGGCTGCCGAGTTCTTGCCATTCGCCCTTTGTTTGCAGGGCGCGATATTCATCGAAGCGGCGGAAAAAGTGCAGCACGCCATAGGTAGACCACTGCACCATCTGTTGCGTCATGTAGGGATCAACGATCCGGGCGATCGGAAGGTGGGTTGGAATGGCGGGGTCGGCGAACAGGCCGTCGACGCCGGCGCCGGTGGCCAGAACACCCTTTAAGTTTGGGAATTGCGCGAAAAAGCCAGGCTCAACTTTGAATGCCAGTATGAAGTCCACCGTGGCAGGGTCGCCCACATCCGGCCAGACGCGCCAATCCAGGCCGGGCAGCCGCTTGCTCAATTCGCGTTGCCAGCCTTGTGGATTGCCGGCGCCGGCTTTGAAGACGATGGAAACCATAAGACCCTCTTTATTGGGCGGATAGGGAGGGTCCAAGGCAGCGCCTCCCGTGCCGAGGCAAAACGGGGATTAGCGCGGCAGGACGCTTTCGCCCATCAAGAACTCATCGACGGCATGGGCGCACTGGCGCCCCTCGCGGATCGCCCAGACTACCAGTGACTGGCCGCGGCGCATATCGCCAGCGGCGAACACATTCGGCAGGTCGGTCTTGTAGTCCGACGGTGCCTCCGGAATGCGGCCAAGGGCATCGCGCTGGACGACGGTGTTGATGCCCAGATCGGCGAGCACGTCATCCTGCCGCGGACCAACGAAGCCCATCGCCAGCAGCACCAATTCGGCGTCATATTCGAAAGTGCCGACGGTTTCCGGCGTCATGCGGCCATCCTTATTGACCCATTTGACCCGGTTGCCCTTGATCTTCGCGACATTGCCGTTGGCATCGCCGACCAACTCGCTCGTGACCATCTCATACTCGGTGCTGATGCCGTAGGTCTCGTTTACCTCGATCTGGCTGGTGGAGATACGCTCCTTGCGTGGCCAGTCCGGCCAGACCAGCGGCTTGTTCTCGGCCGCTGGCGGCTTGTCGAACAGTTCGAACTGGCGCACCAGTTTCGCGCCCTGACGGGTTGACGTGCCAATGCAGTCGCTGCCGGTATCGCCGCCGCCGATCACGATGACGTTCTTGCCTGTCGCCAGAATTTCCTGCTCGTCTGGCAAGGTATCGCCTGCCACACGTTTGTTCTGCTGTGGCAGGAATTCCATTGCGAAATGGACGCCCTTGAGCTCGCGGCCTGGCACATCCAGATCGCGTGGGCTTTCCGCACCGCCCGAAAGCACGACCGCGTCAAATTCATCCGCAAGTTGTTTTGCGGAGACATCCTTGCCTACTTGTACGCCAGTCTTAATTGTCACACCCTCAGCCTGCATTTGCTTCACGCGGGCGTCAATCAGGTGCTTTTCCATCTTGAAATCCGGAATGCCATAGCGCAGCAGGCCGCCGATGCGGTCGTTCTTTTCGAACAGGGTCACATCGTGACCGGCGCGTGCCAACTGCTGGGCGCACGCCATGCCGGCCGGGCCGGAGCCAACGACGGCGACGCGCTTGCCCGTCTTCTTTTCCGGCGGTTCTGGAACCAGCCAACCGTTTTCCCGGCCCTTGTCGGCAATGGCGCATTCAATGGTCTTGATCGTGACCGGCCGCACAAAGGTATTGAGGTTCAGCGTGCAACTTTCCTCACACGGCGCGGGGCAGACACGGCCGGTAAATTCCGGGAAGTTATTGGTTGAGTGAAGATTTTCCCACGCCTCTTCCCACTCTCCCAGATACGTCAGATGGTTCCAGTCCGGGATCTGATTGTTGACCGGGCAGCCATTGTGACAAAACGGGATGCCGCAATCCATGCAACGCGAGCCCTGCGCCCGAACCTCGTTCTCCGGCAGTGGCTTGATGAATTCATGCCAATGCTTCAGGCGTTCTTCGACCGGCTCATAGCTGCGGTCGTGGCGCTCTTCTTCCAGAAACCCGGTGGGCTTACCCATGGGTCACCTCCTCGGCCGCGCCGGCAGTACCTGCGGCGGCGGCATCTTCTGCTGCCATTTCATTGAGGGCGCGGCGGAAGTCGTTCGGCATGACCAAAACGAACCGGCCTACCATCGTTTCGAAGTTGTCGAGAATATTCCGCGCAACCGGACTGTTGGTGTAGTGCGCGTGCCGTTCAATCAGTATTCGCAGCCTGTGCACGTGGTGTTTGAGTTGGGGCAGGCCTTTCATCATGACAACGGACGGGTCTGCCGGGGCAGGCTCGTGCGGGTCGATGGGTTCGAGCGATACCATCTCCATGTTGCAGCGCTGTTCAAACCGGCGGTCCGGATCGAAGACATAGGCCAAGCCGCCGCTCATGCCGGCTGCAAAGTTCACGCCGGTGTGCCCGAGCACGACCATGCAGCCACCGGTCATGTACTCGCCGCCATGGTCGCCCACACCCTCCACCACACAGAAAGCACCGGAGTTGCGGACGCAGAAGCGTTCGCCGGCGACACCGCGGAAATAGGCTTCGCCATCGATTGCGCCATAGAGGACGGTGTTGCCGACGACGATGTTGTCCTCCGCCACATAGGGCGAGATGCGCGGCGGGTAGACCGCGATCCGTCCGCCGGAGAGGCCCTTGCCGACGTAGTCGTTGGCCACGCCCTCCAACTCAATCGAGACGCCGCGCGCCAGGAATGCGCCGAAGCTTTGGCCGCCGACGCCGGTTGCCTTGATCGCAATCGTGTCTTCGGGCAGGCCGGCATGGCCGTAGCGCTTCGCCACCTCACCAGACAGCATGGCGCCTACGGTGCGGTTAATGTTCCGCACCTCGGTCTCGATCACCACGGGCTGGCGATTTTCGAGCGCGGGCTTGGCCTGGGCGATGAGCGTTTGATCCAACGCCTTTTCCAACCCGTGATCCTGAGTCTCGCAATTATAAACCGCGATGTTCTTGGGTACGTCCGGCTTGTGCATCAGCTTGCGCAGGTTGATGCCCTCCGCCTTCCAATGATCCTCGGCCTTCCGCATATCGAGCATTTCGGTATGCCCGATCAGTTCATTGAAGGTGCAGAAGCCAAGCTGCGCCATCAACTCGCGCACTTCCTCCGCAACGAAGAAGAAGTAGTTGATGACATTGTCGGGCGTACCCTGGAAACGTTTGCGCAGTTCCGGGTTCTGGGTTGCGACCCCGACCGGACAGGTGTTCAGATGGCACTTGCGCATCATGATGCAGCCCATGCTGATCAGCGGCGCAGTGGCGAAACCCATTTCGTCGGCGCCCAGCAGGCCGGCGATGACCACGTCGCGGCCGGTGCGCAGGCCGCCGTCGGTCTGCACCGCAATGCGGCCGCGCAGGCCATTCAGCACCAGTGTCTGGTGCGTCTCCGCCAGGCCGATCTCCCACGGGCTGCCCGCATGGGTCAGCGAGGTGACCGGCGAGGCGCCGGTGCCGCCCTCGAAACCAGAGATGGTCACGTGGTCGGCCTTCGCCTTGGACACGCCCGCCGCGACCGTACCGACGCCAACCTCTGACACTAGCTTGACGCTAATACGAGCACGGGGATTGGCGTTTTTCAGGTCGTGGATTAACTGCGCGAGATCTTCAATCGAGTAGATGTCATGGTGCGGTGGCGGTGAAATCAGGCCGACGCCAGGGGTCGAGTGGCGCACTGTCGCAATCGCCCGATCCACTTTATGACCAGGCAACTGCCCGCCTTCGCCAGGCTTTGCGCCCTGGGCCATTTTGATCTGGATGTCGTCCGCATTCACCAAGTACTCGGTGGTTACGCCGAACCGGCCCGACGCCACCTGCTTGATGCGGCTGCGCATGGTGTCGCCGTTCTGCTTCCAGAACGGATGATCTTTGGCCAGCGGCACGAAGCGGTCGGGCTCTTCGCCGCCCTCACCGGTGTTGGAGCGGCCGCCGATGCGGTTCATGGCGATGGCGAGCGTGGTATGCGCCTCGCGGCTGATCGAGCCGAAGCTCATCGCGCCGGTGGAGAAGCGCTTGACGATCTCCGTCGCTGGCTCGACCTCCTCGATCGGGATGGGTTGGCCGGGTTTGAAGTCGAACAGGCCGCGCAGGGTATAAAGGTCGCGCGACTGGTCGTTCATCTTCTGCGCGAACAGTTTGTACTCCTGGGTGTTATTGCCCCGGACCGCGTGTTGCAGATGGGCGACCGTCGTCGGGTTCCAGGCGTGATATTCTCCGCGGAAGCGGAAGGCATATTCGCCGCCGACATCCAGCATGCGCTTCAGCACCGGGTCGTCACCGAAGGCCCGGGCATGGCGTTGCACGGTCTCCCGTGCCACGTCTTCCAGCCCGATGCCCTCCACGGTCGTTGCCGTGCCAGTGAAGTATGCGTCGATGAATGGCGTGGAAAGGCCAACGGCGTCGAATATCTGCGCGCCGCAATAGCTCTGATAGGTGGAAATCCCCATCTTTGAGCAGACCTTTAGGATGCCTTTGTTCAGCGCCTTGACGTAATTGTAGTTCGCTTTTTCCAGCGTCATGCCATCCGGCAGTTCATCCAACCGCTCCGCGATGGTCTCAAATGCTAGGTAGGGGTTGATTGCCTCTGCACCATAGCCTGCAAGCACACACATATGGTGTACTTCGCGCGCTTCGCCGGTCTCGATCACCAGGCCGGTTTCGGTGCGCAGACCCTTGCGGATCAGGTGATGGTGCACGGCCGAGCATGCCAGCAAGGCCGGCATCGGGATCCGGGTCGCATTCATGCTGCGGTCGGACAGGATGAGGATGTTATAGGCCTCACCAACAGCCTGTTCCGCTGCCTCGCACAGTGCCTGCACGGCGGGCGCCAGGCCCTCGATACCGTCCTCCGCGCTCCAGCAAATATCTAGCGTCTTGGTGCGGAAGGCTGTGCCGACCAGTTCGTCGAATTCCCGGATTTTCTCCAAGTCTTCATTGGAGAGGATGGGCTGGTGTGCCTCCAGACGCTTGTGCTGCTCGTCATGGCCGGAACCGAGTAGGTTCGGACGCGGGCCGATAAGGGTGGTGAGGCTCATCACCACTTCCTCGCGGATCGGATCGATCGGCGGGTTGGTGACCTGGGCGAAGTTTTGCTTGAAGTAGGTGTAGAGCAGTTTCGACCTGTCGGACAGCACGCTGATCGGCGTGTCCTTGCCCATCGAGCCAACCGGGTCATCGCCCACGCTCGCCATCGGCTCCAGGAAGAATTTCAGGTCTTCCATCGTATAGCCGAACGCCTGTTGACGGTCGAGCAGTGGCACGTTGCTGGTCGGCGGGGCTTTCTGAGCCGGGGGCAGGTCTTCCAGCTGGTACTGGCTTGCATTCAGCCATTCCTGGTAGGGATGGGCATCGGCAAGCGAGGCCTTCAGTTCCGCATCATCCACGATGCGGCCCTGCTCCATATCCACCAGCAGCATCTTGCCGGGTTGCAAGCGCCATTGCTGCTTGATCATTTCCGGCGGGATCGGCAGGACGCCAACCTCCGACCCCATGATGATGCGGTCGTCCGTGGTGACAATATAGCGTGCGGGGCGCAGGCCGTTGCGGTCCAGCGTGGCGCCGATCTGGCGCCCGTCGGTAAAGCAGACTGCGGCTGGGCCGTCCCACGGCTCCATCAGGCTGGCGTGATATTCATAGAAGGCGCGACGCTTCGCATCCATGAGCTTATTGCCGGCCCATGCTTCCGGAATCATCACCATCATCGCATGCATCAGCGAGTAGCCGCCAAGCACCAGCAATTCCAGCGCATTGTCAAAGCAGGCTGTGTCTGATTGGCCCGCCCCGATCAGCGGCCAAACCTTTTCGAGATCCTGTCCAAACAGCTCGCTCTTCATCGAGTGCTTGCGCGCTGCCATCCAGTTGGTGTTGCCGCGTACCGTGTTGATCTCGCCATTGTGGCAGATCATGCGGTACGGGTGCGCCAGACGCCAGGACGGGAAGGTGTTGGTCGAGAAGCGTTGGTGAACCAGGGCAAACGCGCTTTCAAAGCGCGGATCGCTTAAGTCCTCATAGTATTCGCCGACCTGGCCCGCCAGTAGCATGCCCTTGTAGACGAGAGTCCGGGAAGAGAAACTCGGCACATAATAGTCATCAGTGCCGGGCATGTTGCCCGCGGTCACTTTGTTGACGGCAACCTTGCGGGCGACGAACAGCTTGCGCTCGAATGTCTCGTGATCCCAGCCTGCCGGTTTTCCGACGAATACTTGGCGGTGGAACGGCTCAACTTCGAACACGGCTTTGCCGAGAACGTTGGAGCGGACCGGAACATCGCGCCATCCGAGCACGGTCATGCCCTCCGCCGCCATGCTTTCCGTCAGCACGTCTTCGATGGCTTTGCGGGCGGCGATGTCCTTCGGCAGAAACAGCATGCCGACGCCGTAGTCGCCGGCGGCGGGCAGGTCGAAGCCGCAAACGGCGCGGAAAAACCCATCCGGAATCTGCGTCAGGATGCCGGCGCCGTCGCCGGTTAACGGGTCGGCACCGACCGCGCCGCGATGATCGAGATTCAGCAGAATCTGCAAGCCATCGCGGACGTGCTGATGCGATTTTCGCCCTTTGATGTCGGCAACAAAGCCGACACCGCACGAATCGTGCTCGTTGCGCGGATCGTATAAGCCTTGCGCAGCGGGCAGCCGCATCCTGTTATCCTCCTGGCTCAGGGCTCGCACCTCAATGGCGAGGATTGAGGGAATTTCCGCCCCTGCGCGATCCTCTCACCTCCCGGGTGGAAGACCGTGTGCGCAGGTCCGGTCGAATCAATAGAACGGAACTCACGCGCCCGAAATGGTGCGGCAGTCCAGCCACGATACATCCGGGTCTGTCTGGGACAGCCATGCCATCATTTACGTCGGGCATGGGCTTGACCACGAAAGCAAAACGTGAACGAGCGGATTGCTCTAACCGATCATCTTTCGCGGGGCAAGTGTGTTGATCCTATTACGCTGCACCGCACCTTTGCGAGGGGTGCAATTGGCGCAGCGCGCCCGCCACTCTGCCGCATTCGACGATTTGTCCGTTGGGCTTGGGGAAATCCAAGGTGTAGAGCAAGGCGTAACACGACCAAAGTCTGAACCGGAGCCACCCCGATGAACCCTTTATCCGAAACCGCCGTCCTGCCCGATCTGCTTGCGGAAGCATCCGATGCGTTAAGCGCTGCCGAAGCCTACACGGAACAGGCGCGGCAGAGCGTGGCCGCGATGGTATCCGCAAATGGCAAGGTTTCGGCGGGCTTGTTGGAACAGGAACAGCTTGCTGCCCATGGCCTTGCCTGGCTTTCCACCTACACTGCGGCATTGCGCGAATCGCTGCGCTGGGCGGAACGGCTGGAAGCTGACAATGGGTTGGGAGAGTTGGAGGCGCTTCTGATGCAGGCGGGCTTCGGCGAATACCTGAACCAAATGGCCGGCGGGCTGATGCTGAGTCAGGGTGAGATTGTGCGACCGGGCGATATGGGCCTCGACGCCGGCGCACTGACCGGCTCGGCAGGTGCAAAGGCACTGATGGCGGGCGGGTCGACGGCGGTCGTTCGCCGGCGCATCGCGGAATTGCTGGAAGACGCGTTGTCAACGAGCGCTTTCGGCAATCCCGGCCTGGAGGACGAGGCGCTGGTGATGGTGCAGGACCAGTTCCGCCGTTTCGTCAACGATCAGATCATCGGCCCGGCGCACGAATGGCACCGCGCCGACGAGTTGATTCCGATGCCGGTGGTTCAGCAGATGGCCGAAATGGGCGTGTTCGGTCTGACCATTCCGGAGGAAAACGGCGGCTTCGGCATGGGCAAAGTCGCCATGTGCGTTGTCACCGAGGAACTGAGCCGCGGCTATATCGGCGTCGGCTCGCTCGGCACCCGCAGCGAAATCGCCAGCGAACTGATCCGCCTGGGCGGCACCGAGGCGCAGAAGGAAGCATTGTTGCCGAAGATCGCCAGCGGCGAAATCCTGCCGACCGCCGTCTTCACCGAGCCGGGCACCGGCTCCGATCTCGGCTCGCTGCGCACGCGCGCGGTGAAGGAAGGCGAAGTTTACAAGGTTTATGGCAACAAAACCTGGATCACCCACGCTGCCCGCACCGACCTGATGACCTTGCTGGCCCGCACCGATCCGGACCAGCCTGGCTATCGCGGCCTTTCCATGTTCGTGGCCCCGAAGCCGCGCGGCACGGACGCGGAGCCGTTCCCGGCCGAAGGCATGTCCGGCGGCGAGATCAAGGTGCTGGGCTATCGCGGCATGAAGGAATACGAGATCGGCTTCGACGGCTTCGAGGTGGCGGAGGAGAATCTGCTGGGCGGCGAGGAGGGCCAGGGCTTCAAACAGCTCATGGCCACGTTCGAGAGCGCCCGCATCCAGACCGCCGCCCGCTCCGTCGGCGTCGCGCAACGGGCGATGGAACTGGCGCTTTCCTACGCTACCGAGCGCCAGCAGTTCGGCAAGGCGATCTACGCCTTCCCCCGCGTGCACGGCAAAATTGCCATGATGGCGGTGGAAACCATGATGGCGCGCCAGCTCACCTATTTCTCCGCGCGGGAAAAGGATCAGGACCGGCGCTGCGATATCGAGGCCGGCATGGCCAAGCTGCTGGCCGCCCGCGTCGCCTGGGCGAACGCGGACAACGCGGTGCAGGTGCACGGCGGCAACGGCTATGCGGAGGAATACGAGATCAGCCGTGTGCTCTGCGACGCCCGCATCCTGAACATCTTTGAGGGCGCAGCAGAAATCCAGGCCCACGTCATCGCGCGCGGGCTGCTGGAGCGGCGGAACTAGGGGCGTCTCTATTTTCCCAAAATCAATGTCCCCCGGAGGCGGCGGAGCCGTGCTTCAGGGATGGGGGCATTGTTACTCCCGCCAGGCCGGATCGTCGCGGTCGAGCATGCGTTTGATCGCGTCGAAATGGCCTTGCACTTGCGTCAGGTCGCTTTCGTCGGCGATCTGGCGGGCGGTCTGTTCCACCACCTGTTGCGGAATGGCGCGGAACGGTTTGCCGTGCGCCTTGGCCAGGGTTTGCACCTGGGCCGCGCGTTCCAGATAATAGAGGTCGTCGAAGGTCTTGGCGACGCTGGGGCCGCTGACGACAATGCCGTGATGGCCGAGGAAGGCGATGGGCTTGTCGGCCATGGCGTCGGCGATGCGCTCGCCCTCCTGATGGTCCAGCGCCAGACCGCCATAGGAATCGTCATAGGCAATGCGGTTCCAGAAGCGAAGCGCGCCTTGCTCTACCATTTCCAGCCGGCCGTTCTCGACAATGGTCAGCGCGGTGGCGTAGGGCATGTGCGTGTGCAGGACGGCGCGTGCGTCCGGGCGCTTGGCATGGATCGGCGCGTGGATGTAGTAGGCCGTCGCCTCCACCGTATGCTCGCCATCCAGCACGCGGCCGTCGCGATGGCACAGCACGATGTCGCTCGCCTTGATTTCCGACCAGTGCATGCCCTGCGGGTTGACCAGGAATTCGTCGCCCGATTCGGAGACTGCCAGGGAGAAATGATTGCAAATCCCCTCGTTCAGCCCGAGCTTTGCGGCATAGCGCAGGGCGGCGGCGAGGTCTTCACGGTCTTGTTGCAGGTCGTTGCGCATAAAACAGATGCTTTCCTCTAAAGGGTCAGTCCGCCGTCCGATACCATGACCGAGCCGGTGGTGTAGGCACTTTCGTCGCTGGCAAGGTAAACTGCCAGGGCCGCAATTTCCTCCGCCCGGCCAAGCCGGCCGAGCGGCTGGCGGGCAATGAAGTCCTTGCGCGCCTGTTCCGGATTATCGAACGCGTTGATCCGGTCGTCCAGCGAAGGCGATTGGACCGTGCCCGGCGCGATGGCGTTGCAGCGGATGCCCTGGGCGATGAAATCGCGCGCCACGGATTTGGTCAGCCCGATCACCGCCGCCTTGGTCGCGCCATAGACGCAGCGCATCGGCACGCCGGAGATGGAGCCGGAAACGCTCGCCATGTTAATGATGCTGCCGCCGCCAGCGGCAATCATGCCTGGCAGGAAGGCCCGGATCATGCGGAACTGGGATTTGACATTCAGATCGAAGCCGAAATCCCATTCGTCCTCCGTCGCATCTAGAATATTGCCGTGGTGAACGAAACCAGCGCAGTTCAGCAATACGGAGGGCGCGGCAATTTCAGCCGCCAATGCCTGGATTCCCGCCACGTCGCGAACGTCGAGGGTGCGAATGGTGACCCGGGGCAGGGTGGCCAAATCGCGAAGCTTGTTCTCGTTGATGTCGGTTGCCAGCACATCGGCGCCGGCAACGGCGAATGCCTCCACACAGGCGCGGCCAATGCCTTGGGCAGCGGCGGTGACGAGGGCTGTCTTTCCGGCGAGGCGTTGCGTCATGACTGGTGCTTTCTGCGTTGACATCGTTGCTTCAGCCTAGCGAATGCGGGTGGGTTCGTTAAGCGGTTTGCGGTGGCATGCCCGTTTGACTTCAATGGCCAACTCGGCGATTGGTTCTGACTGGCTCTAACCAGACAAAGGCAGCTCTATGACCGCACCGACCGTCGATCCCGTCCAACTGGAAATCATCCGCAACGCCCTGATCGCGGCGGCGGAGGAGATGAGCGTCACGATCTGGCGCACGTCACGGTCTACCGTGGTCCGAGAGATGTTGGATTATTCAACCCAGGTATTCGACGGCAACGGCAAAGCGGTGGCTCAAGCGGCGCGTATTCCTGTGCATCTGAACAGCATGAGCGTCTGCCTCGACCGGATTGTGAGAGATTTCATTCCGCTTGACGATTGGAATGATGGCGATGTGATTCTGACCAACGATCCCTATTGCGGAGGGCAGCACCTGCCGGATTTCGTAGCCTTCAAGCCAGTGTTCGTCGATGGCGTGCGAGTCGGCATCGCGGCAACGATCGTCCATCATATCGACGTCGGCGGCGGGGCCGCGGGCTCGTACTATGCGCAGGCGCGGGAGGTGTTTCACGAGGGGTTGCGCATCCCGCCCTGCAAGGTGGTGGAGGGGGGCAGGCTCAATAAGGCGGTTGTCGCCATCATCCGCCAGAACAGCCGCGAGCCGGAGCAAATCGGCGGCGACTTCTCCAGCCAGCTGGCGGCAATGGAAATCGGTTCGCAGGCGCTGCGCAAGCTGGCAACGCGCTATGGCGCCGAGGGATTGCAGGCGGCAATGGACGCGTTGCAGGACCAATCCGACCGCACCATGCGCGCCATGCTGCGCAACCTGCCGGACGGTATCTACCGCTTCACCGATTATGTGGATGATGACGGCATCACCGACCTGCCGTTGAAACTGGAATGTGCCGTGACCATCAAAGGCGATACGGCGGAGGTGGATTTCAGTGGCTCCAGTCCGCAGGCGGTGGGGCCTGTGAACTGCACGTTAAATATGACCGCGTCCGGCATTTACTGCGCCTTTGCGATGCTGGCGGATGGCAAGGTGATGGCAAATTCCGGCGCTTATCGCGCCATCACCGTCAAGGCGGAGGAGGGGACCGTGGTGTCCGCCTGTCCGCCGGCGCCTGTAGCCAACCGCATGGCGACCGGCCATCGCGTCGTGACGACAGTCCTCGGTGCCTTGGCCCAGGCGGCGCCGGACCGGGTGCCGGCAGCGTATTATGGTGTGAGCTATGTGCAGACATTATCCACGCCAGACCCCAAAACCGGCGCGCCGCGCGTGTATTTCGAGATCGAGATCGGTGGCTGGGGCGCGCACCCGCAGCAGGATGGGGCGGATGCGTTCAGCGCCGGCTTCCACAACTCCGCTGCGACGCCGGTTGAACTGAATGAGGCATACTTCCCACTGACATTCACTGAATACAGCCTGATTCCGGATTCGGGCGGGGCAGGGGAACACCGTGGCGGTACCGGTTTGCGCCGGTCGTACCGTGTCGATGCACTGGCAGGCGGCTGGCTCTCCGGCAATTTCGAGCGGTTCAAGGTGCCGCCGTATGGCCTGAGCGGCGGCGAGGCCGGCCGGCCGGGCCGCTTCTATGTCTTACGGGACGGCAAGGAACATCCGCTTCCGTCGAAAGTTGCCAACCAGCAGGTGCAGTGTGGCGATGTGGTGGTGCTGGAGACCGCGGGCGGCGGCGGCTTTGGCGATCCGGCAGCCCGCGACGCGGCGGCGGTGGCGCGCGATCTGGCCGGCGGCTATGTGAGCGGGTAGCGGGGACGCCTCAGAATACCGTTGCGCCAGCGGTGTTGTAGAACGAGGCAACGCCGAGCAGGTGGGTGACTTCTCCGGTCTCCCGGCCGAAGGGCAGCAGTACCCGCTGATAGCGGTAGACATTGCCGCGGTCTGGCCAATTGGTTTCGTGCTCAATAACGATTGGCTCACGCGCTTCCTCGCATTGGCGCAGGTCTGCCAGCACCTGGGGCGCCAGGTTCTCGGGCACGATGTCCCGCACGCGGTCACCGGTGATTTCCCGTCCGTAGACCGAGCCATAGGCAGCGCCGGCAAAACGGACATACCATTCGCCGTCGCTCTGATCCTTTTCCAGGAGGAAGGTCACTGGCCACAACCGATGAAATTCCGCAGGGTCGAGTTCGGCCCGCGTCGGTAATGGCTTCGCCCCGCGTTTCGCCTGCCACAGGTCGCAGATAAAGGACAGGCGTTCCTCCAGCTTCTGCGGGGTGCGCGCAGAACCGGGCGTTTCTGCGACTCGTTGTGGCGTGATAGTCTCGATGCCACCTTGTGCCGCCGATCGTTCATCTTCAGCAAAGGCCATTGACAAGTCCCTTTGGTCGCATACGTCTGCCATACCTCCAAACCCTGGATACCACGGGGTTACTCAGACACCGGCACCCGAAACAGCATTCCCCAAGGCATATGTTTCGCGGCCGTCTTAAGGCGGACCGCTTCGGCGATTCTAGGCAGGCAGATTATCCAATGCAACTAAACGGTTGGTTATCATCGCCTTTAAATTGTATTCGTTTCAACTTTGTACCAATTCAGAGCGGCCTTTGAAGCAAGCCCAGCAGCGCCTGATTGAACGCATCGGACCGTTCGTACATCGCCCAATGGCCCGCTTCCGGAATGGTGATGAACGGGCAGCCGGGCTGAATGCGGCGCAGCAGTTCCTGCCGTTCGTGCATAAATGGGTAGGTGGTTGAATCGAAAGCGCCCCAGATTCCGGCAATCGGGGCGGGGCAGAGCGGCAGCACGCGGGCCAGGCTGGCATCGCGGCTGATATTCCGGCTTTTGGTGACGGCGCGGGTGGTGTTCAGCATTTGCATCAGCACGGCCACATCGTTTACCTCGTTCCGGTCGTGCAGCATCAGGATGCCCAGGTTCTTGCGGGCCAGCGCCTGGAATTCGTCATGGGTCATGTCGCGGCGGAACCGGGCCATCGGCATGCCTTCCGCACGGGTCAGGCCCATGCCGCCGGCGCCGACCAGCGTGAAGCTCTGCAATCTGCGGTCGAGGTATTGCGCCGTATGTCCGCCAAGGATGGCTCCGAACGAGAACCCGACCAAGTGGAACCGGTCTTCCGGGTTCGGGAATAGAATGTTCAGACCGTCCGCGATTACACGCCCGATCTTGTCCGCATCCTGCACATCCGGCGGCGGGTCGCTGTCGCCCAGGCCGGGCGAATCGGCGGCATAGACGGTAAAATGCTGGCGGAAGAAGGGGATGTTGCGGATCCAGTGGATCCAGGAGCCGTAGCCGCCATGGAAAAGCACGAGGTTCGGCTTGCCACTGCCCAACTCCCACACCCGCCAGATTTGGTGGCCATCGCCGCAGGGCGTGCGCAGGATTTCGGCGTCACCTTCCACCGCGCCGATCTTGGCAGCGGCTTCCGGCATCGGCGGGATGCCGTGGTCCATGCGCGGTTCGCGCAGCACTCGCATTGTCATTTGGGGTCAGGCCTCGTCTGCAAACGCTTTCAAATCCTCGGCCACGTCCTCGACCGAGGCGTGATAGATACGCTCGCCATGTGCGACGGTCGAGAGGGAGGGGTCGGAGCCGATGCGGCCATCAGGGAAGCGGCGGCGGTAGTCCGCTGCATCCCGGATCGGCCCTTTAGGCGCAATTTTCGGGGTCATCTGCGCCTGCTTCACATGATCCGGAAAGGCGTAATAGCTGAGCGAAACCTCGGACGGGGTGGCATGACTGCCTTCGCTCTCGCCATAGAGTTCCTTGGAGAGTTCGCGGAAGCGCTTGCCCATGAACCAGCTTTGCAATTTCAGGCGGAAACCGCGGTCCGCGCCTTTCAGGCTGGCCTCGGCATAGATCTCGTTGAAGGCGGCGGTGATGGTTGCAATGTTGCCGCCGTGGCCGTTCAGGAAATAAATGCGCTCGAATCCGTGCCGGGTCAGCGAGGCGACTACGTCCTTCAGCGTCTCGATCAGCACCTGGGGGCGGTAGGTGATGGTGCCGGGAAAGGCCATGTGATGCTGCGCCATGCCGATGGAGAGCGTCGGCCCAACCATGACGCCCGACTTCTCCGCCACGCCGTTGGCGATGACCTCGGGACAGATGGAATCGGTGCCGATCAGGCCGTTCGGCCCGTGCTGCTCGGTCGAGCCGATCGGCAGGATAATGTCGCGGCGGGCGGCGAGATAGGTCTCAACCTCCTGCCAGGTGCAGAGTTGCAGGCGGGGCATGGAGAGGGCTTTCAGCAGGCGGCGGCCGGCAAAACCGCCGGACGCGGGGAAGCGCTATCCTCCGAAAGCCGGCGGCGAGAGTCAAACGCCGAGCGCGATCACCTTGCCGCTTGCACGTTTTGTATGGTGTTAAATGTAACAAGAGGAGATGGTGGGCGGTACTGGGATCGAACCAGTGGCCACTGCGATGTCAACACAGTGCTCTACCGCTGAGCTAACCGCCCATTCCATGCGCTGGGGATATACCCACGCGAGACGGGGCTTATAGCGCCCCCGCGCAGGGATAGGCAAGAGGCTTTTTGCCGGTTTCGGCCAGGTGCGACGCCGCGGACCCGGGCCAAACCTCAGTCGGCCGGGCGGATGCCATAGACCGCCTCGAACCGGTCCTGGAATTTCGGCCAGACCTCCGGGTTGAGCAGGCGCGGCGGCTTCTCGCCATTGCGGATGGCGATGAGCTGTTCGGCCGTGATCTTGGCAATGTTGCGCCGGCTTTCGAAGGTGACGCCGGCGGTGTGGGGGGAGACGATGACGTTGTCCATGGCCAGGATTGGGTGGTCGGTCGGCGGTGGCTCGATATCCCAGACATCCAGCCCGGCGCCGGCGAGATGGCCGGAGGCCAGCGCTTCGGTCAGCGCCTTTTCGTCGTGGATGTAACCGCGGGCGGTGGCGACATAAATCGCGCCCGGCTTCATCGCCTGGAACACACTGGCATCGACCATGCCGCGCGTGGTCGGAATAAGCGGGCAGTTGAGCGAGACGAAGTCGCACTGGGCCACCATCTCGTGCAGGCTTTCCACCTTCTCCGCTCCGCGCGTCCGAACCTTGTCGGCAGTCAGCAGCGGGTCGTAGGCCAGGACGCGGCAGTTGAAGATGCTCTTGCACATCGCGGCCAGTCGCGTGCCGACATGGCCGATCCCGATGATGCCAACGGTCTTGTCGTTAAGCTCTATGCCCTTGAATGCCGCGCGGTCGGTGATGGCGCCGCGGCGGGTGGCGCGGTCGGCGTCGATGATTTTCTTGGCCACCGTCAGCATCATGGCGAGGGCATGCTCGGCTACGCCTTCCTTGTTGCCGCCGGCCTGGTTGACCACCGCCACGCCCGCGGCCGTTGCTGCCTCCAGGTCGCAGACGTCATAACCGGCACCATAAGTGGACAGCAGCAGGATGTTGGGGCAGCGCTCAAACAGGGATGCTGTGCCCCAGAATGGCTTGGGCAGCTCATCCTTGGCGGAACTGATCTGATAGACGTGAGTCTGGGTTAGTGCCTCCATATTTTCCGGCTCGGGCGCGGCAAGGCTGCGCCGGTCGATGGCGAAACCGCCGTCGCCCTCCAGAATTTCCAGGAAGATCGGGTCCATCACATAGTCAAAATAGAGGATGTTCATGGCGTTCATGGGCGGGTCCGGCTCCAGCGCGAAGGGTTTGTGGCGAAAAAGCTAGCCCCAGGCGCCGATAAATGCCAGCAGCGGCTTGCCCCATGCCCCTTGCCTATCGCATATGATAGAAGAAAGCATTCTGTAACGAGCCAGGGTAGGCAGAGGAGCGCGTAAGCATGATCAAATCCATGGTGGTGGCGATTGATTCCACGGAGTCCAGCGCCCGCGCGCAAGACTACGCCCTGTCGCTCGCGAAACGCTACAATGCGGCACTCACCGGCATCGCCGTGCTGGATGTGCCCTGGATAACCGCGCCTATGGCGACGCCCATCGGCGGCGGCTATTATAAGGAACACCGCGACCAAACCATTCTGGCCAACCGCTCCCAGCTTTTGGATGAAAAGATCAACGCCTTCCGCAAGCTGTGCGAGGATGCAGGGGTTTCGGCCCGGGCGGTTGAGGTGGATGGCGATCCGGCGGAGCAGATCGACTATGAGGCCGACCGCCACGACCTGATCATCATCGGCCGCGAGACCAATTTTCACGGCGTCAAAGGCCACGATATCGGCGATGTCGTGGAACAGTTGCTGAAGGACACGCCGCGCCCGGTGATTGTCGTGCCGCCGAACAATTCGTTCGCGCGCGATGGCGCAGTGGTGGCGTTCGACGGCTCCCAGCCGTCCAGCCGGGCGATGCAGGTGTTTCACCTGATGGGGCTGGCGAACGGCGGCCCCGTTCATGTCGTTTCCGTCGATGCCGACCGCGGCAAGGCCTTAGAGTTGGCCGCACGCGGGGCCGAGTATTTCAAAAGCCATGAGATCGAAGTGAAGGCCCACGGAGTACAGGCGTCCACGGAAATTGCCAGCACGGTTCTGAATACGGCCGAAAATCTGGGTGTCGGCATGCTGGTTATGGGCGCCTTTGCGAACCGTTCGCTGATGCGCCAGATTTTCGTCGGCTCGATCACCAAGCAGATCATACGCGCGGGCGCCATGCCCGTGTTCGTGCACCACTGACGCGGCGGGCTTGAGGCTGCGGCTCCGTACGGTGCTCTGGGCAGGGGCTCTGACGGCGGGACTGGCCTATG
Source organism: Alphaproteobacteria bacterium (assembly GCA_041687435.1). Lineage (GTDB taxonomy): Bacteria > Pseudomonadota > Alphaproteobacteria > Bin95 > Bin95 > JACKII01. Next base: position 2,890 of record JAWLBX010000017.1, on the reverse strand, counting down.
GCGGTGCCGTCGCGTTCATGTATGCCTACCAAGGCAAGCTGATGTACCCCGGCTCGGAGCCGACAGAGCCGCCACATGCCGTTGGTCTGCGCAATGTGGCGGAGGTGCGGATCGAAACGCATGACGGGCTCTTGCTGCTGGCCTGGTGGCAGCCGCCGCAGCCGGGCCGGCCGGTTGTGCTCTACTTCCATGGCAATGCTGGGCCGCTTGCCAGCCGCGCTATCAAATTCGCCCATTTTGCCGAGGCTGGTTATGGCCTGTTGATGATGGCGTACCGCGGCTATAGCGGCAATGCCGGCAAGCCTAGCGAGCCATTGCTGATCAAGGATGCCCAGGCCGCCGCCAACTGGCTGGCGCAACATGTGCCGGACGCACCGGTAATCTATTTTGGCGAATCACTTGGCAGCAGTGTTGCCTTGCACTTGGCGTCGCGAATACGGCCGCGGGCGGTGGTGCTGGAAGGCGCTTTCGACAGCGCAGCCAATATGGCGCAGGCGCGCTATCCGATGCTGCCGGCAGCCCAGCTCATCACGGACCGGTGGGATTCCTTGGCCATGGCGCCGGCCGTTTCCGCACCGGTGTTGATGTTGCATGGCGGCACGGACAAGGTGATCCCGATTGTCCATGCGCAGCGCCTTTTTCGGGAGTTGCCGGAACCCAAAAACTTTGTACGGCTGGATGATGGCGGGCACGTGAACCTGTTCGAGCATGGCGGTGCGCGGTACGTGCTGGAATGGCTGGCAGCCCAGGGGCTTTAGCCTGACCATTTCGCCGCCGCCCTTCCTGGCTTGCCGTTGGCCGGTGAAGCGGCAACAATAGGCGCCTGTTCCATCCCGTCACGCAGTGCGCCGCAAGCGGTGCAGCTCCCGCCCATGGCCCAGCACGATACGGTTGAAGCCTTGTTCGAGCGCTTCGGCCCCAATTACCGCTGGTTTGTTACGGCGGCCGGGCTGCTGGGGGCGACCTCCGCCATGATGACCGCGACGCTGGTCAACGTGGCGGTACCGAATGTGATGGGCGCTTTTGGGGTTGGCCAGGATCAGGCCCAATGGATGGCCACCGCCTTTCTGGCGACGATGACGGCAAGCCAGTTGCTCAATGCTTGGGTGATCGCGGCGCTCGGCCAGCGCACAGCCTTTGTCTCACTGCTGCTTTTGTTTGGCGCGGGGTCGATCGTATCGGCGACTGCACCGACCATCGAGATTCTGATCTTCGGCCGCATTCTGCAGGGTTTCGCTGCCGGCGTGATCCAGCCGCTGGTGATGACGACGGTGTTCCAGGTGTTTCCGCCCGACCGGCGCGGTACGGCCATGGGCGTGTTCGGCACGGGTGTTGTGCTGGCGCCAGGACTGGGACCGGCTCTTGGCGGGTTGGCCATTGATGCTTTCAGTTGGCGCGCGATGTTCCTGCTGCCGCTGCCGTTGGTCATTCTGGCAATCATCGGTGGGCTGATGTTCATGCCCTCGCCACCGCGGCAGGAGCGCCTGCCGCGCTTCGACTGGGCCGGTTATGGCCTGCTCTGCTTCGCGCTTTATTGCGGAATGACAGCGATGGCACACGGGCCGCGCTACGGCTGGGCCAGTGATCATGTTACCTCGCTCGGGGTCATGGCGATTCTGATTGCCAGTGTATTCGTGTGGTGGCAGATGCGCAGCTCGTCGCCGATCCTGGCCGTGGACTTGTTCCGGAACCCCGTCTTCAGTGCGGCCGTATTCGTGGCCTTTGTCTTTGGGGCCGGTAATTTCGGCTCCAGCTACGTGATACCGGTGTTCGTGCAGGAGGTGCAGGGCTACACCGCGACCCGGGCCGGTATGGTGCTGGCGCCCGCCGCGATCTTGCTGGCGGTGATGCTGCCGTTTACCGGCCGGCTGGCCGACAAGCTGCCCGGCTATATCATGGTGATGATTGGCCTTGGCGCGTTCGCGTTTGGGACGGCGTTGATGATTACCAGCGATGTAAACACGGGTTTCTGGACCTTTGCCGCCTATGCGGCGGTCAGCCGGGGCGGCCTGGCGTTCATCCTGCCGTCCTTGTCGTCGTCTGCCTTGAAGGCGCTGGCTTCGTCGCAGCTTGCCAAGGGTTCCGGCAACATGAACTTCATCCGTCAGTTGGGCGGTGCCAGCGGCACAAACCTGATTGTGGTTTGGCTGCAATTGCAGACGGCCTTTTACAGCGACGCCCTGACGGCTACCCAAACTGCTCAAAATACAACCAGCGAAGCATTGCTTAAAGCGGTGGAAGGGTTGGTGGTCCCCAGTGGCCTTGATGCGGCGGCTAGCAAAGGACTGGCGCTCGACTATCTTGGCCGCGTCGTGCATTCTCAGGCGCAGGGATTTGCCTTCCAGGATTGTTTCCTGGCGTTGGCCATTGTGTTCGTATTCGCGTTGTTGCCTGCCTGGGCGCTCGGTCGCGCTCAACGGCGGGAATAGCTCTTGACTAAGAAAGCGGCCCGCTGCATATACGCTTTTCGCGCCGCCGGAGACCAGACGGGCGGCGCGCCCTGGTTTAAGGGGCCGTAGCTCAGCTGGGAGAGCGTCGCGTTCGCAATGCGAAGGTCAGGGGTTCGATCCCCCTCGGCTCCACCAAATCACAAAAAATTATCAAGATAAATCAGATGATTAAATGAAGCTTGCGCAAGAATATCCCCCGTTTTATCCCCCACATTGTGCCGGAAGTTGATGGAAGATTGTGGTAGCAAGCGAATGTCGCCTAATCGTCTAACTAGAGCGGATTCGTTTCATTCCGGCTCTTAGCCGCATGCAATGAAGAAGTTCCGAGCGTCGTTTGGGGGGATGGCGTCGATTGCGTTGCGGATGGCGTTCCATAGCGCGGGAAGTGTGCGGGCGGCGGTCTTTTTGAGTAGCGCCTTGATTTTGGCAAAGGCAAGTTC
>JAWLBX010000016.1:0-76021 GCA_041687435.1 Alphaproteobacteria bacterium | reverse complement strand
ACTGCCGGCCAGATCGGTAACGATCAGCGAAACGCCGTCGGTATCATAGGCGATGCTGAAATCGGCGCGGTTGCCCCGATATGCGGCGGTGTCGATGCCATCGCCGCCCCAGATCTCGTCGCTGCCATAGCCGCCCCAAATCTCATCATCGCCGCCATTGCCCCAGATGCGATCGTCGCCGCTGCCGGCTTTCAGGACGTTGTCGCTGTCATTGCCATGGATGATATTGTCGTAGCGGTTTGCCGCTAAGAATTCCGCTCCCGGCAGCAACACGAAAGCCTCGACCTCGCTGGCCACAACCAGCGTCTTGGCAGCGGTGAAGATGGTGTCGTAGCCGCCGTTGTACCCCTCCCTGATTGTGGTGGTGCTCTCGGTAACGATATAAGCGTCGTCGCCGAGTCCGCCGGACAGCACGTCGTACCTGCCGCCGCCGCCGGACAGCACGTCATCGCCGTCGGTTCCGACAACTTGCTCGCCGCCGACTGCCGTACCTTCAATCGTTACGGCCGGCACTTCCACGCCGTCTGTAACCGGCGGCAGAGTGACGAACAGGTGCAGATTAGCCAATTCCTCGCTCAGGGCCAGGCCCTGGATGCGGTACAAGTCATTCAATTCCAACGTATCGGCATTAAAATCGACCGAATCCGGGCCGTAAAACATCTCAAGCTGTGGAATGATGTAGCCATCGACGTAGGTTTCATTTTCAACTACATAGTAGGAATCTGAAAACTGCAGGTATTCGATATCGTGGAATTTCTCAGCAGGGGCTTCGTTATCTTGCGATATAATGTATCTCTCGCCCCATGGATATTTCAGAATCTGGTAGTTGGCGGCGGCGGATTTGTAAACGGAAATATCGGCCCCCTCGCCACCCCGCAGTTCGTCCAGCTTGCCGCCGCCGAAAAGAATGTCGTTGCCATCATTGCCGGAAAGGCGGTCGCGACCGCCGTCGGAGATCATGACATCGTTGCCGGACCCGCCACCACCGAGCATGAAATCCGTGAACAGGCCGCCGATCATGACATCATGGCCTTCGTTGCCATAAAGGTGCGCGGTTCCACCCTGAGCGACGACAAGAATGTCGTTGCCCTCGTTGCCATAGGCGTAATCGAGGCCGCCGCTTTGTGCCGGGCCGGTAAATATCAGGTCGTCACCAGCGCCGCCGAGGAGAATGTCGCTTCCAAAGCCACCATAAATCACGTCATCGCCATCGCCGCCGAAAAGCGTGTCCCGACCGCGGCCGCCGATAATGATGTCGTCGCCACCCAATGCGTTATATGGTGTGGTATCCATCAGGTAGAGGTCAGGTACCACGTATGTTTCTGCGGCATCCGTGCCAAAAATGGCGTTCTGGCCGAAGTGGAAATCAGGGATTGCTCCGGTATCTGCATCCACGTTGTTGATCAAATCGACAATACCGAATGCCAAGTGGTCGTTGTCGAAGCCGCTGATCGTGTTGTTTTCGACCACCGCGCCTTCGCTGGTGCGGCTGATGAGGATGACCGGGGGATTGTCGTTATTGGTGGTTGGGTCCAGGTCCATCCGGTTGTTGATGATGACATTGTTGCGGACAACGACGGATTCGCCTGGGTCGTTGCCGTAACGTATGGCGGAGTAATTGATGATTTGCGGCCCCGTGCCGAACTGCTCGCGGATGATCGTGTTGCCCTCGATCAGCACATCGCCGCCGGCCGTAATGTCGATCATATGGCTGGCCGGTATCGTGCCGGCGCTGTTGGTGCCGTCGAAAATCTGGTTGCCGGTGATCTCCGTATATAAGGCGGTGCTTTTGATGTGGTGACCGCCGATAGTGTCGTGAATGTAGGAATCTTCCACGTATAGCGCGTCAGCATGGACATAAATGGCATGCGATTTCCCATCCGGATAGCCGTTTTCGGCGAATTCCGACCCGACAATTCGCACGGTTCCTCTCTGGTCTGCCAAGGGAGTGGCAAGAATCCCATCGTCGTTGTTGAAGAACTTGGAATTGCGGACGGTAAGGTCGCCGGCTTCGTAACGGATGCCCGCGCCGTTTGTGGTGACGGCGTGGAAATTCTGAATGGTGATGTTTTCGAACGTCACCTCCTGGTCGCGCCCGCCGGCCACAACGAATAATGCCTTGTTCACACTACTGAATTCTGCGGGACTGCTACCGAACACGGCAGGTATGCCCGAGTCGAAGATCGCTCCATCGCCGTCCCCAACAATCGTGACGCTGGCTTTGATGGTGATGTCCAATGGCCTGGCGACATCGGTCGGTTCACCCGTAATGGGGTCGGGAAAATAACCATTAAATGGTGTGTAAACCCCCTCGCTTATAATGATCGTATCGCCGTTGTCTGCATTCTCTGCTGCGAATTTGAGATCTTGATAGGAGGAAACTGTCAAAATTTGAGCCACGGCAGCAATCCTTTGGTAATGACCCTCATAATAAATTACTTAATCCATGGAATAATATTTTTCAATACTTATGTAACCATTTTTTATTAAATAAATTCGTATGGCAATACTATTGTAAACCAATTGTAAGATGAATTTGACATTCCATGAATAAACATATGATAAATTTTATATTTCATGCCAAGGCGAGCCGGTCGATATCCTACAGTAATAATATGGTAAACAGACCACAGAGCCCGTCCGGAAGTTTCATGATGGATTGCAGAGCTTTCGAAGCATGGGGAGGGTGGGGAGTTCAGGAAGGCGAGCGCCTTGGCATAGGCCCTGCTAGCGCCACCCATCGTTGGGCCATTCTCGAAGGTCGGCATGTGCAGCCAATGCCAGCGGGTTGGAAGGGGCAGGGGGCCATCTGGGGCCTCCAGGATTCAATCCGCTGACACCGGAGATGTTCGGGGGGATGTGGTCGATAAGGTTTTGCCGAAACACCATGGCCGTGGCCGCTTAAAGACAGCCTGCCGTGACGGCAGCCAGCGTAAACACCGGCTCTCTGAAGGTGCGTGCTGCTGCAAGCCCGGGCGTCATTCAGCAGCGACGGCCAGGCGCGCCGTGATCGGCCCGATTCCCATGCTGTTCGTTAGCAACGGGAGCGACGTATCTCAGGTACGATTGGCAACACGCGGCATCAGCCGACCGCCGCCCGGACCTCGTTCCCAACGCCGACGGCCGCGACCAGAACCCGCGTCACATCCGAACCGCTGTCGGAAAGCGGCAGCAGCAGCCGCTTGTAAACCTGTTCGCTGCCGCCCAGGCGGATCTGGTTCACTTGGTAGATCGGCTCTGCACAGCATTCCACCGCCAGCATATCCTGCTGGAAGGCAGTACGCAGTACCGGCTGCGAGCGTTGGTCGGTATTGTACATGTTCCGGGCCATAACCGGGTCCTGGTGCGGTTGGGCGAGACTGCCGCCGGCGGCCAGGTCCACCACGCTCAGCATGGTTTCCCCGGCGGCCCGGCGCAGCAGATGGTCACTCAGTTCAGTGATGCGCGGCAGATGGTGCAACTGATCGCGCTGGCGGACCCATTCTTGGTATATATTCGCGATCGAGCCCGATCCGCTGCGCTCCAGCACAACCGGATGGATAGCAATCTTGACCAGAACATCCTCTCCGCGCGCAATCCGGATGCGCAGAAGCTCGCCCTTGGCATAGGCGCTTCCGAGGCCTTCCAGAATGGCGTCGATCGATTGCATTTGACCGCTGCCGGACGCGCCAAGCGGCATTTTTTGCAGATAGAAAACCACATACGCCCGCACCGCGGCCGTCATGGCCATTTCCCCGCGGGAACCGTCGATCCTGGAGCAGAGCTGATTGACGGTTAGCCGTTGATCTTCGGCAATACGGCTCAATGCATTCCATATGCTGGGCTCAAGGCGCATCGTCGTTCGACGGCCATTGATCGTCACGCTGTGCATTGCCAAGCGATTGGCAACGTTCGCCTGGCCATCCATAATAGGTGTCTGCCCTAGCCGTTGCACCGTCATCATAGGTGTCCCGCGTATTCTATCACGCTACCTTCGGAAAACCGGTTTTTCCGGTTTTTTATGTAAATACAATCGCCATGCTGGTTGCTGGCTGTTCTTACTACATATAAATGCAAATTACGCTGGGCATATATCCGCCACAAGGGGTGGATTATACTGATATTTTCTTATTACTGTATCAGAATACCGGCTATGCATCCGGGTTTGATCTGGCAGCAATTCCGTTGCCTTTCCGGCGGTGCCCCTTTTGGCATTTCTTCGCGTGCTGGACGCTGCTCGGTATTTTCCGATCCTATCGCGCATGATCTGCGCCGTTCAGTGTGGAACGTGCCTGCTGCGACAATCGCGGCAGACTGGCTACACCTTAAACAAGGATGGAGACGAGTAATGATCCGTTCCACAATTCTCGCAGCCGCCACTGTAGCGGCCTTTGCCGCGGCCCCGGCGCATGCGCTTTTGATCGACGATTTTGATGGCGGAGACGACGTTGTGGTTTCCGGCTTTGCACCCGGCCCATCCACAACGCTCTATGCCGGTGCAATCGGCGGCGACCGCACTCTGGAAGTTCTAACCGGTGCCACCGGCGCCACATCGCTCGCGGTATCTGGCGGCATTCTTAACCACGGTCAGAGCCCGGTCAGCGGCGGAACCTCCACGGTCACTTGGGATGCTCTCGGCGGCGCTGACCTGACCGAAGCCGGCGGTGCCAACGGCATCCGTCTGGATATCGCTTTCATCGATGTCGGCTTGGTCGATCTGACCTTCGATGTCATCGACACTGGCATGGATATTGCGTCGCTGCAGTTGTCGAACCTTACAACCGGCACGCACCAGTTCTTCTTCACCGATTTCGTCGGCACAGCGGACTTCACATCGGTCGAAAACATCGTGCTGTCGATTGCGGCCCAGGCCAACTCTGACCTGCAGATCGACTTGCTGGACAGCATTATTGTCCAGACGCCTGAGCCGGGCATTCTCGCCCTGGCCGGTGCTGGCTTGCTCGGCATCGCGGCCGTGCGTCGCCGGGCGTAACAACGATCCCTTGCCTGTGCCGAACAGGTAGTCCTACCTGCGGCTAACGGTAATGGCGGAATCGACGGCGGCTCCCAGAGAAAGGGGCCGCCGTTTTCGTCCGCGCCTACCAAAACACGCCGCAGGGAGGGGAGGGGCGCGCTGCTGCCGCTCTCGCTGTGTTGCAAAAACACGTGAAAGGCCACGACGTCGCGGGCGGCGGTCCTCGCCGGGGGGCCTCAATCGCGTATGGCGAAGAGGGCGATCTCCGGAAACGCGATCAACAAACCGACGATCATGAACTCCATGAGCACAAACGGAATGCACCCATAAAACACGTCCTTCAATTCGATATTCGGGGCCATGCTTTTGACCACGAACGCGTTCAGGCCGACCGGTGGCGTGATCGCGCCGATCTCCACGGCTTTTGTCACCAACAGCCCGAACAGCACCGTATCGAAGCCGATCTGTGTGACGATCGGGAAGACGATCGGCATGGTGATGAGGATCAGCGACAGCCCGTCCACGAAACAGCCGAGGATCAGGTAAGGGATCAGGATGATCAGGATGGTGGCGGTCTGCGAAAGCTCTAAATTGGTGACAAGAGACGCCAAATGGGTTGGCAATTGAGTCGTAGATAGGCCGAGGCTGAACAGCCCAGCACCAATGACCAGGGCGAATACGGAACACGTGGCCGTGCCTGTTTCCCGCAGGCCGTCTAATACATTCTTCCGGCGCCCCTTGCGTCTCAATACGGCCAGTAAAGCGAAAAACGCGCCCATTGCCGCCGCCTCGGTCGGGGTTGCAATGCCCAGGTAGATCGTCCCCATGACTGCGAGAAACAGCAGGATCAATTCCCAAGTCCGGCCAAGGGAAATCATTCGATCCTTCCAACCCGGAGCATCTGCTCTCGAAACATGCGGGGCGAGGCTTGGATTGATTTTGACCCAAAGATAGATCCCGACGACGTAGATCGCCGCGGTCAGGAAGCCGGGGACGAAGGCTGCAACAAACAGCTTCACCAAAGACACTTCCGTAATGATCGAATAGACTACCAGAATACCGCTTGGCGGGATCAGAACGCCAAGCGTGCCGCCGGCTGCGATACAACCGGCTGCCAGGCGGGGCATGTAGCCCTGTCGCAGCATCTCCGGCAGGGCGACTCGCGTCATGGTCGATGCCGTTGCGACGCTCGACCCGCAGATGGTAGAAAAAGCGGCGCATCCGAACACCGTTGCGGCCGCAAGTCCGCCCGGAATCCGACCGAGCCATTTCTGCCCGGCCTCAAACGCGCTGCGGGAAAGGCCGGCGGAAAATGCCATCTGCCCCATGAACAGGAACAGCGGCAGCACGATGTAGGCGTAATTGGCGGTGGTGCTGTAGGCAAAGGTGGACAGCAGATATTCGACCGCCCGCCATGGCCGTGCCTCCACCAAACCAATCAGGCCGGCGAGGGCCAGGGCAAACGCAATCGGCAGCCGCACCAGAAGCAGGGCCAGCAAAAGCCCGATGATGGTCAGCCCCGGAGCAAGATCCGCGAACGTCATTCTACAAACGCTCCGCCTTGCCCGGCCCCGCCCTGGCGTCTCCGCCCGCTCAACAGACGATAGAGGTCAATCGCAAACTGAAGCGCCAGCAACCACAATCCAACCGCCAGCACGATCCGGGACGGCCAGATCGGAAATGCCACGATCCCGAACCCGGATTCGCCCCGCTCTATCGAAGTCAGGGCCTGCTTGCTGCTGGGCCATGCGAGCAGCACCACGAGGCCGAAGCACACGGCATAGCTCAAGCCGTCGAAAACCCGCTGAACCGCGGGGGGGAAATGGCGCATCAGCACGTCGATGGCGAAGTTCTGGCGTTGCTGTTGGGCGGCCGAAAGTCCCAGAAACACGAGCGCAACCAGCAGCAGCTCGCTGAGTTCGGTTCCGCTGTGCAGCGGCGCGTTAAAAAGGAAGCGGCCCGCCACATCGATGCAGACGATGGCCATAATCAGCAGGGTTGCAAAACCGCTGACAATGCCAAGACGAATGAGCAGGCGTTCCATCCATGTGACGCATTTATTCATGGCACTGGTCATGTCCGGAAAAACGGGTGCGACGGGCGGTCAGGCGTCAAAGGACCACCGGACCAGCACGACGAAGGCGCTGGTCCGACGGACGACAGGTTAGCGGATCAGCCTTTGCCGCATTTCTGGTTATAGCGTGCGAACCCTGGAACATAGGTTGCAGTTTGTTCATATTTGCGGAGGTAACCTAGGAATTCGTCCAGGATGGCTTGGCCGTCGGCGTTTGCTTCTTCCTTGACCCGTTTCACCCAGTCCTGCTGCATGGTTGCAGCAGCCATTTTCCGGACTTTCTCGACTTCTGACGGGGGAAAGTAGCTGATATTGACCTTGTCGCTCGCATTGCAGAGCTTTTCGACGGCCTCGTCGACGCTTTTCTCGGTCGCCGCGAGACCGATGGCAGCCGCCTCGGCGGAAACCTCGTCGATGATTTGGCGGTGCTTCTCGCTCAGACGGTTGTAGCGTTCAAGGCTCATTCCGAATGTGGCGGTCGCAAAAATGCCCGTACCACCGAGGTCGGTGCCATACACCCCAACCTCGTGGGCGCTGCCGTGTACCGCCGAGTCGAAGGGGGCGGACGACATGGCATCGACGACACCCCGTTGCAGCCCTTCGAGACCGTCCGCCCAGGTGAGTGCGACCGGGGTTGCGCCCAGCTTTTGCAAGGCATCGGAAATGGTCGGAACGGCGCGAACCTTCAAGCCCTTGAGATCATCGACACTGTTTATTGGCTTTTTCGACCAGACGGTATTTTCCGCCCAGGAAAGCGAAAGCAGCACTTTGGCGCCCTTGCTCTCGAACTCATTCCGAAAGGCGGCGTTGTTGTTGTAGAGGTCGCGCCAGGCATATGTCATCGCATCGGCGTGAGTGGTCATGAATGGCATCACGACGTTGGCCAGCGGATATTCGCGTACATTGTAGGAATGCGGGGCGCCAATCACGATGTCGGCCGCACTGTTGCGAAGTCCAGGGAACAGATCCGGTGCCTTTAGCAACGAACTGCTCCAGTAGCGTTCGAACGTGATTTCACCGCCGCTGCGCTTCTCAATCTCCTCCATCATCCAGATGGCGGCCTTGCTGGCCGAATAGACTTCGGAGAAATAGGTTGCAAACACCAACGTTTCGTCGGCTTTGGCAGGGGCAGCGAAGAGGCCGAACATCGCGGCTCCGGCGAGAGCCATGCGGACCGAGCCGATTATTCCACTACGTTTCATGGTTGCGTTTTTCCTGACGTTTCCCGTTATAGTACCATCGGATCCGCCGATCCGCTGGGGGATTGGAGCCAAATTCCTGGCGGATCGCAATGTCTTTCTTCGACAAAAGGCGCTGTCAGTTGGCCTGCCGCCCGAAACCGGCCCTCGGCACGGTGGGATTCCGCATGGGAACCTTCAACAACTCAAAGCAGAATTGGAACGGGCTGTGTCCGTCGTCAAGCAAGCCTATGAGGTGCTGACAGGCGCATTGGATACGCGTGACGGTGATGGGCAACGCATTGTTGCCCCAGAACGAAAAAGGGCCTAGCCATTTCTAGCTAACCCTTTGAAATTTTTGGTGGGTGCAGTAGGGCTCGAACCTACGACCCGCTGATTAAGAGTCAGCTGCTCTACCGACTGAGCTATGCACCCGAAAGAAGGCGAGTAGGTAACAGCCAGCCTGGCGCTTGTCGAGGTGCAATTTGATGCAGGGCGGGTCAAAAATACGGGGCCCTGTCAGCCTCCAACCGGCCATTATGGACTGCGGCGCTTTGGATGAAGCCGAAGCCGATCATCAGCATCAGCATCGACGTACCGCCGTACGAGACCAGTGGCAACGGAACCCCGACCACCGGCAAAAGCCCCATGACCATTGCCATGTTGATGAACGCGTAAAGAAAGAAGTTCAGCGAAAGGCCAATGACCAACAGGCGGGCAAATACGCTTTGGCATTTTGTCATGACGCCATAGCAGCAACCGATAATTCCGACGATCACCGAAATCAGCAGCAGAGATCCGAAAAAGCCGAATTCTTCCGCCATCAGCGTGAATATGAAGTCGGTATGTTTCTCGGGCAGGAAGCTCAATTGAGACTGGGTGCCACCGACGAACCCCTTGCCGAACAACCCGCCGGAGCCAAGCGCGATTTGTGATTGCAGGATATGATAGCCGGCGCCAAGAGGGTCGCGGGCAGGGTCGAGAAAGGTCAGCACCCGGTCGCGCTGATAGTCATGCAGCAGGCTCCAGGCCAGGGGCGCGCTGGCGGCGGTGATCGCTCCGGCGATGGCGAATTTCCACCACGAAAGGCCGGCAAGGAAGGTCATGGGCACCGCCAGCGCCACCAGGATCAATGCGGTGCCGAGATCCGGCTGCCGCAACACCAGGGCGGCCGGAATGGCGGTCAGCACGAGCGGCGGGATCAGCGCCACCAGCCGGTTGATCTGGTTTTCGTCCAAATCGTGGAAATAGCGGGCCAGGGCCAGCACCAACGTCACCTTCATCACCTCCGACGGCTGGAGGTTCATGAAGCCGAGTGCGATCCAGCGTTGCGAGCCCTCGCCAACACCGGCGAATTCCACCAGGACGAGAAGCAGCAGTGCTAGGCCATAGATTGCATAGGCCACCCGCCACCAAACGCGGAAATCAACCGCTGCAATTGCGATCATGAGCACCAGACCGAGGCCGAAACGGGCGGCTTGGCGGGATGCCCAGGGTTGCCAGGCGGCATCGGCAGCCGAATAGAGCACGGCAAACCCAATGCCCGCCAGCATGACGAGCAGTCCGGTCAGGAACCAATCCATCCGTCCTATACGGTGCCAGATGGTGCCGCCGCCTGAAAGCTCGGCCGGCCCCGAGCGTGAATGGCGCAGACGCGCAATGCCCATCAGTCTGCCCTCACGCCGGTTGCCCTTTTGCAAGCCGCACCTGGGCGCGGTGCAGCAACTTGCTGGCGATGGGGGCGGCAACACGTGAACCACCGCCGCCATGTTCAACGATTACGCTCACCGCCAATTCCGGCGCATTCAGCGGCGCAAAGCCAACGAACAGCGCGTGATCACGCTCCTCGCGCGGGCGCTCCTCGTTGCGCAGAACGCCGGTGAGCCGCTCATGCTGGCTGATTCGGCGTACCTGGCTGGTGCCAGTCTTGCCGCCCATTTGGAAACGCTCGTGCGTGATTTGGGCGCCTGAAGCGGTTCCGGCCTGTTCAGTGGTGACGCCGATCATGGCCTTGCGGATAATGTCGAGTCCGCTCGACGGCAGTTCCAGTGCGACCGAAGCCGGCGCATGCTGCGGGGCCAAGGCCGTCACCGTTGGCCGGACAGCCTTGCCGCCGTTGACCAGAGCTGCGGTCATGGCGGCGAGTTGCAGGGGCGTTGTCAGCACATAGCCCTGCCCGATGCCGGCGATCAGGGATTCACCGATCTGCCAGCCGGTGCCGAAGCGTTCGCGCTTCCATTCCTTATCCGGGATCAGGCCAGGCTGTTCGCCCGGCAGGTCTATACCCAAACGGCTGCCGAGCCCGAATTTGCGCGCCACAGCGGCTATGCGCTCTATGCCAATGCGGCGGGCAATTTCGTAGAAATAGATATCGCACGATTGAACGATGGCGCCGTGCATGTCCATTCGTCCGTGGCCATTGCGATGCCAGCAATGGAACCGCCCGTTGCCTAGCTCCAGTATGCCGTTGCAATGAAAATTCGTCTGGGTTGATATCTGGCCGGATTCCAACCCCGCAAGGGCCACCAGCATTTTGAATGTCGATCCGGGCGCGTATTGGCCGGCTATCGCCTTGTTGACCAATGGCGCATCCGAGGCATTGAGCAGCCGGTTCCAGTCGGCATGGCTGATACCGCCGGGAAACAGGCCCGGGTCGAAGGAGGGCCGGCTGATGAGTGCCAGCACCTCGCCCGTATGCACGTGCATGACCACGGCTGCGCCGGTACGGTCGCCGAACAGCGATGCGCCATAGCGCTGAAGTTCGGTATCGATCGAAAGGCGGACCGTGGCGCCGGGCATGCCGGGTTCGCGGTTCAACTCGCGGATCACCCGGCCGATGGCGTTGACCTCCACCTGGCGCCGCCCTGCCTCGCCCCGCAACTGCGGGTCATAGACGCGTTCGACGCCAGACTTGCCGATGCGGAGATCCGGCAGGGTCAGCACCGGGTCGCCTGTCAGATCGTCCTTCGAAACGGCGCCGACATAGCCGACGACATGGGCGCTCAGTTCGCCCTGCGGATAGACACGCTCGTCCGTGGCGGTGATCTCAACCCCCGGCAGGTCAGCGCTGCGGGCTGCAACATGGGCTATGTCGGCCCAGGCTAGGTTGTTGTGGGTGACGATGGGGACGAAGGCTCGCTGCCGCTTGACCAGATCCAGGATGCGCTCGCGGTGGTCTGCCGGTATTGGCGCTACCCGGTGAAGCCGGTTGAGCACTGCCTTCAGGTCGCCGGTCTGTTCCGGCACGATGGCAATGCGGTAGGTGGTGCGGTTCGTTGCAAGTGGCTGGCCGAAGCGGTCAACGATCAACCCGCGCGCGGGAATGGAAAACCGGACATTGATCCGGTTCTCGTCGGCAAGCATGGCATACCGGTCCGCCTCCAGCACCTGCAGCTGGTACATGCGGCCGGTGAGCAGGCCAAAGCCGGCCAGTTGCGCCCCGCCCAGAAGCATGGCCCGCCGGGAAATACCCTGCCGCCGCTTTTCGTTCAGACGGTCCACCGTGCTACGGTACATGGCGGGTGTATCCAAACAGCCATAGCAGCGGCAATGCCAGCACGGGAAAGGCAATTACCGAGGCTGCGGATCGCGCCAGGACCGGGTCCGGCGCGATCCAGACCATGTGATGCAGGCACACCGCCAGCCACCCCGCCGCGCCGGCAAGGGCGGCAACGGGCACAAACCCCAGCCAGATTTGCAGAAACGAATCCCGCGCCACGGGCAGGCGCGTCGCCAGACCGTGCACCAGCACATAGACCACGGCATGCAAACCGAACGGAACCGTGCTCAGCAGGTCCTGCAGCAGCCCCAACGCAAACAGAACGGCAATCGGGACGGATTCCGGCCGGCGAATGCAGGCGGCATAGACACCGGTCAGGACCAGATCCGGAACCGGGCTTTGATCGAACGGCGTTGGCAGTGCAGCAATCAGGACCAGCAAGGTCAACCAGAGTGCCGGCGCCGCCCGCATCAGCCAGCCATCCGCAATCTGCGCCGGGTCGCGGTATAGCATCGGCTCAGTCTGCCCCCTGTGCCAGATCGACCTTAGGCGGGGCGCCGTAATCGACAATCCGGACGAAGTCGAGCCTGTCCCAATCGACGAAGGGGCGGACGCGCCAGCCCGTGCCCGCATCGGGTTCCACAATGCCAATCGGCAGGCCGGGCCGGAACACACCCCCGTCGCCGGACGTCAGGACAATGGCGCCGGGCACAGGGTCGGTATCGCTTGCAAAAAACTCTAGGCGCGGCGTGGGGCCATTGGTGCCGATCATGATGGCCCGTCGCCGCTGTTCACCGATGGCGACGGGAATTTTGGAGTTCAGGTCGGTCAGCAGCAGCACCCGCGCAGCCTGGCGGCCTACGGTCTGCACACGGCCAACCAGTCCTTCGGCTGCCAGCACGGGCAGGTGCTTGCGTATGCCATGCGTGCTGCCGACATGCACCATCAGGCTGCGGGCGAACACGCCGCCTGTATCGGCGATTATGCGGGTGCTGACGGATTTCGCGACCGGGCCGGGATCGAACCGCAGCAGCCGCCGCAACCCGGCATTTTCCGCCTTCAGATCGTGCGCAATCAAACGCAGATTGGCGAGGCGGGCGTTTTCCTCGCGCAGGCGGCGGTTTTCCGCCATCAGGCCGCCGATGGTGGAGATGTCCTGGAACCATTCGTAGGCGCTGGCCAGCGGGTAGGACAGGCCGTCCAGCACCGGTGCGGTCACGTCGGCGATGGTGCTGCGGGCGCCATCGACTATGCGCGTGTCGATCTTGCCGATCAGCACAAGACCGAAGGCCAGCACGGCAAGGCCGGCGAACGAGAGCCGCTGCAATACGCGGCCTGCGATGCGGAGGCCGTGATCCAGCGTTTCGCCGATGCTGCGCGGGGTTTCCTCCATGTGACTCTCAAGCGTTGCTCCGCCGTTCTGGCCGGAGGCGGGCGGTTTCTATTCCATCAACACGATTTGTAATGTCTGCCGGTCTTCCAGGCACCGGCCGCTGCCGATGGCCACGCATTGCAGGGCGTTTTCCGCTATCGACACGGGCAGGCCCGTTGCCTCCCGCAGGACCAGGTCAAGGTTGGGCAGTAGACCGCCGCCGCCCGTCACCATGATCCCCTTGTCGACAATATCGGCCGCCAGTTCCGGCGCCGTATTCTCCAGCGCAACCTTGACCGCCTCGACGATGTGGCTGATCGGTTCGGCCAGTGCTTCCGCAACCTGGCCTTCGCTGATGATGACTTCGCGGGGTACCCCGTTCTTAAGATCCCGTCCGCGGACAGCAGCGCGGCGTTCCTCCTCGCCTTCCAGCGGCCAGGCCGTGCCGATCGAAACCTTGATCCGTTCGGCCGTCGATTCGCCGATCAGCAGGTTATGGTGGCGGCGGACATAGGTCATGATGGCTTCGTCCATCTTGTCGCCGCCCACCCGGACCGAGCGGGAAAACACGACACCGCCGAGGGACAGAACCGCAACCTCGGTCGTGCCGCCGCCGATATCGACCACCATGGAACCGGTTGCCTCGGTCACTGGCAGGCCGGCGCCGATCGCCGCCGCCATTGGCTCCTCGATCAAATAGACGCGGCGGGCACCGGCGCCCAGCGCGCTTTCCTGGATCGCACGCCGCTCCACCGCCGTCGCTCCGGACGGGACGCACACCACGATCTGCGGGCTGACGAAGCTGCGCCGGTTGTGCACCTTGCGGATGAAATACTTGATCATTTCCTCCGCAGCGTCGAAATCGGCGATGACGCCGTCGCGCAGCGGGCGAATGGCTTCGATGTTGCTGTGGGTGCGGCCCAGCATCAGCTTGGCCTCTTCCCCCACCGCCACCACCTGCGACCGGCCGCGCACTTCGCGCACGGCAACAACCGACGGTTCATCCAGAACGACGCCGTGTCCTGGCACATAAACCAGGGTGTTCGCGGTGCCGAGGTCTATGGCCAAATCCTGGCTCATTAGGCCGAGTAGGGTGGAGAACATTGGGCCTCACATAAAACCTGGCGCCTGAAACAGGCGCAGCGCGGCTAACTATAGCCGCGCTGCCAATCCACCGAAAGTGGAACGCTGTCGCGTGCCCGTTTAGTTTTTCGATTTGTCCACCAGCGCGTTTTCGCCAATCCACGGCATCATGCCGCGCAGGCGCTCGCCAACCTCTTCCAGCTGATGTGCGGCGCCGATGCGGCGTTTGGCCTTGAAGCTGGTCTGGCCGGCGGCGTTTTCCAGGACCCATTCACGGCTGAATTCGCCGCGCTGGATCTCGCCCAGCACCTCTTTCATGCGCTCCTTCACCGAGGCGTCGATGATGCGCGGGCCGCGGGTGTAGTCGCCATATTCGGCCGTGTTCGAAACGGAATAGCGCATGCCGGCCATGCCGCCCTCATAGATGAGATCGACGATCAGCTTCACCTCGTGCACGCACTCGAAATAGGCCATTTCCGGTGCATAACCGGCTTCGACCAGGGTTTCGAAACCGGCCTGGATCAACGCAGTCAGGCCGCCGCAAAGAACGGTCTGCTCGCCGAACAGGTCGGTCTCGCACTCTTCCTTGAAGGTGGTTTCGATCACCGCTGCGCGGCCGCCGCCGTTGGCGCAGGCATAGGACAGGGCCAGGTCATGGCAGTTGCCGCTGGCATCCTGGTGGATCGCGATCAGGGACGGCACACCGGCGCCGCGCACGTATTCGCTGCGCACCAGATGGCCGGGGCCCTTCGGCGCGACCATGAAAACGTCGATGTCCGGGCGCGGGTTGATCAGGTTGAAGTGGATCGACAGACCGTGCGCGACCGAGAGGGCGGCGCCCGGGCGGATGTTGTTGACGATGTCCTGCTCGTAAAGTGTCGCTTGGCCTTCGTCCGGGGTCAGCATCATGACCACATCGGCCCACTTGGCCGCTTCGGCCGGGGCCATGACCTTGAAGCCCGCGGATTCAGCCTTCGGCGCGCTGCCGGAACCGGGACGCAGGCCGACCACCACCTCAGCCACGCCGCTGTCGCGCAGGTTGTTGGCGTGCGCATGGCCCTGGCTGCCGTAGCCAAGGATCGCGACCTTCTTGCCTTTGATCAGGTTCAGATCGGCATCGCGATCATAGTAAACACGCATGGCACACATGGTTCAGGCATCCTTCTTTGCGAATTGGTGTCGCCGCCACCAGCGGCGCAGGGATAGAGCATTAATGCCCGGCCGCGCGGCCGGTGCATACAAGTATTGGCGGAGGCTTCTAGAGCGCCGGGTTGCCGCGCGCAATGGCGACGGAGCCCGTGCGCGCGACATCGGCGAGGCCCAAAGGCCGCATCAGGTTGATGAAGGCGTCGACTTTCTCGCTTGAGCCGGTGATTTCGAATACAAAAGACTCGTTGGTCGAGTCGACTGGGTGGGCCCGGAAAATGTCGGCGATGCGCAGGGATTCGACCCGCGGCTCCCCTTTGCCGACCACCTTGACCAGCGCCAGTTCTCGCGCAACGAACGGCCCCTCCTCGGTCAAATCGCTGACAGCGTGGATGGGCACGAGGCGGCCAAGCTGCGCCTTGATCTGCTCGATAATCATCGGCGTGCCGGAGGTAACGATGGTGATCCGCGACAGGTGTTCCGCCGGGTTCACCTCCGCCACCGTCAGGCTTTCGATGTTGTAGCCTCGCCCGGAAAACAGCCCGATGACCCGGGCGAGAACGCCGGGTTCGTTGTCCACCAGCACCGAAATCGTGTGCTGTTCAATTGTCTGATCTTGCAAGCATGCCTCCACCGCACGCGGTCATTTTTCGAATAGCGTCTGTCTATAGCGGCGGGGGATGATTTAAACCAGCACCATACCGTCTTCAGAGATAGGGCGGGACGCCTCGTCTTCCGGCCCCAGCAGCATGTCGCAATGGGCCGCCCCTGACGGGATCATCGGAAAGCAGTTTTCTTGCTTGTCGATGCAGATGTCGGCGATCACCGGCCCCTCCGTCGCGATCATCTGGGCGATGACGTCATCCAGCTCGCCGGGCGCCTTGGCCCGGAGGCCGGTCCAGCCGAAGGATTCCGCCAGCTTGATGAAATCGGGCAGGGATGCGGTGTAACTTTCTGCATAGCGCCCGCCGTGCAGCAGTTCCTGCCACTGGCGCACCATGCCCATCCATTCGTTGTTCATGATGAACACCTTGATCGGCACATGGTACTGTGCCGCGCACGACATCTCCTGCATGTTCATCAGGAACGAAGCCTCGCCGGAGACATCCACGACCAGGGCATCCGGATGGGCAATCTGGGTGCCGATGGCGGCAGGCAGGCCATAGCCCATCGTGCCGAGGCCGCCGGAGGTCATCCAACGGTTCGGCTTCTCGAACTTCAGGTATTGGGCGGCCCACATCTGATGTTGGCCGACCTCGGTCGTGATGTAGACATCGCGCTTCTGCTGGTCCAAATGCGCCTGCAACCGCTCCAGTGCATATTGGGGTTTGATCACGTCGCCGTTCTGCCGGTAGGCGAGACACTTGCGATCCCGCCAGGTGCGGATCTGCTCCCACCACTGCGCCAGCGCGCTTTCGTCGGCTTTCAGCTTCTTCGACTGCCATCCGGTCAGCAATTCGCCGAGCACAACGCCGGCATCGCCGATAATCGGCAGATCGACCGGAACGTTTTTGTTGATCGACGACGGGTCGATGTCGATGTGGATTTTCTTGGCCGTGGGCGCGAAGGCATCCAGGCGGCCGGTCACGCGGTCGTCGAACCGGGCGCCGACACACACGATCAGGTCGCTCTGATGCATGGCCAGGTTGGCCTCGTACATGCCATGCATGCCCAGCATGCCGAGCGACAGCGGATCGGATGCGGGAAACGCGCCGAGACCCATCAGTGTCTGTGTGCAGGGAAAGCCCGTGGCATGGACCAGCTTGGTCAGCGTTTCCGAGGCAGCCGGGCCGGCATTAATGACGCCGCCGCCGACATAGAAGACCGGCTTCTTCGCCGCCGCCATCATGGCCAGCGCCTCATCGACCTTGCCCGCTTCCGGCTCGGTCCGCGGGTTGTAGGAGCGGTGCCGCACGGTCGACGGCGGGACATAAACGCCCTCGCCGAATTGAACATCTTTCGGCACGTCGATCACCACCGGGCCGGGGCGGCCGCTGCGCGCGACATGAAAGGCCTCATGTACGATGCGGGCGACGTCGTTCGGGTCTTTAATCAGGTAGTTGTGCTTGGTGCAGGGGCGGGTGATGCCGGTCGTATCCGCCTCCTGAAAGGCATCATTGCCGATCAGATGGGTTGGCACCTGCCCGGTGAAGCAGATGATCGGGATCGAATCCATCAGCGCATCAGTCAGGCCGGTGACCGCGTTGGTTGCACCCGGGCCGGAGGTGACGAGCACAACGCCAACCTTGCCGGTAGACCTCGCATAGCCTTCCGCAGCATGGACCGCACCCCCTTCCTGGCGGACAAGGTAGTGGCGCAGCTGGTTCTGCTTGAAGATTTCATCATAAATCGGCAGTACCGCACCGCCCGGATAGCCGAATACGGTATCGACCCCTTGGTCGATCAGGGCGCGGATGATCAGGGCGGCGCCGTTCATGCGCTCTTCGGTCATTGGTCCAATTCCTTGGGAAATTTGAGCATGGATCGCCCATAAAAGCCGACTCCAGCATTGCGGGGCGGAACTTAGAGAACGATCATTCGCTCGTCAATCGCATTTGCAAACAAATGATAAGATTTCTTCCATAAAACTTTCCGAAAATTGCGCGTCAATCCGTAGCGCCTCTGGCAAACGGTGCCGGAACCAAGTCAGCTGACGCTTCGCGAACCGCCGCGTCGCTTGTTGTGCGGCGGCCAGCGCCTCTGGCAATGACATGGTGCCGCTCAAATAGGCCGCAAGGTCGGCGATACCCAGCGCCTTCATTGCCGGCAGGCCGGGATTAAGCCTGCGGGCCAGCAGGGCCGCGACTTCATCCAGCGCGCCTTCTGCCAGCATCGCCTCCAGCCGCCGGTCGCAGCGGTCATAGAGGATTGCGCGCGGCGGGTTGAGCCATAGCGCAGTGTGCGGAAATGGCGCAGAGGTAGGCGGCAGCTTCTGCCACTCGCTCAGCGGCCTGCCCGTGGCTTGAAGTACCGCCCAGGCTCGGATCAGCCTTTGCCGGTCGTGTGGACCGATGCGGATTGCCGCTTCTGGGTCTTTCGCCTCAAGCGTCTGAACCAACGCCGGCAGGCCGATTTGTGCGCAGTGCGCCTCCGCCGCGGCCAAGGCATCCGGCGGTAGGTCCGGAATCGGGCTCAGGCCCCGGATCAGCGCCTCGATATAGAAGCCGGTGCCGCCCGTCACGATCGCCCGCTTGCCAGTGGCATGCGCGGCGTTGACTGCCTCGATGGCCGCGGCCCGCCAGCGCCCGGCGGAGCAGCGCTCGGCCGGATCGATGAAGCCGTAAAGGCGGTGAGGCACCCGCTCTTCATCGTCCCGGGAGGGTTGCGCTGTCAGCACGCGCAGGCCCTGATAGACCTGCATGGAGTCGGCGTTGATGACGACGCCATCCAGCCGCTGCGCCAGGGCCAGGGCCAGGGCTGACTTGCCGGAGGCGGTCGGACCGGCGACGATAATAATGCGTTCGCCGCTCATAGCGGATAAAGGCCGCATCCCGGCCGGGCGCAGGGTCCGCTATAGCCCAGGCCATGACAAATGCCCCATATACCCTGACACTCGTCGCAGCAGATGGCGCCTTGCGCGGAACGCTGTGGGAACGCTGTGTGGCCATTCTGGCCGAGCATGCCTCCGTTGCTGGTCCTGTATCCTGGCTGGCTGCCGATACCGCGTGCGACTGGCCGCTCACTCACATGCCCGATGACCATCTGGCCCCAGCGCTGGATGCGCTCGCCATCGATCACGCGGTGCACCGGGCTGGCGAAGTTCGGCGCAAACGGGTGCTGATCGCCGACATGGATTCCACCATCGTGCAGTCGGAAACCCTGGACGAACTGGCCGGCGAGGCTGGTATCAAGGATCGGATCGCGGCCATCACCGCGCGGTCCATGGCAGGCGAACTCGATTTTGCCGAAGCGCTGATTGAGCGTGTCGGCGCATTGAAAGGGCTGGAGGAATCGGCGCTGGCGCGAACGCTGGCGAAAACCCATGTGATGCCGGGCGCAACCCGGCTGGTGCGCACCATGCGCGCGCACGGCGCCACCTGCTGGTTGGTGAGCGGCGGTTTCACGTATTTTACGGGACATATCGCAAAGCTCGTAGGGTTTCATGCCGACCGAAGCAACCGCCTGTGTATAGCCGATGGCGCCCTGACCGGCGAGGTGGGGCGGCCGATCCTCGACCGCAACGCCAAACTGGAGGCGTTGCAAACGCTTTGCGCTGAAGCCGGGGTCGATCCGGCTGCGGCGGTGGCGGTGGGCGATGGCGCCAATGACCTGGCCATGATTCAGGCCGCGGGCATGGGCGTCGCCTTTCAGGCCAAACCGGCAGTCAGAAAAGCGGCGCGGTTCAGGGTGAACCGCGCCGACCTTTCGACCTTGCTGTATTTCCAAGGCTACCGCGCGGACGAGATCACCGACGATCTCGCCTGACCGCGCGGTGCCGCGGGGCGGTCAGCCGCCGTTGCCGAGCGGGACCACGATGAAGCGGCGGTCGCCGCCCCGGTTGAACAGCACCAGCACCGACTTGCGGCCGGACTCTTTCACTGATGCGACGATGGTTGCCACATCGCCAGGAGTGCTGACGGTCTCCTGGTTGAGTTCCAGCAGAATATCGGCAGGCTGCAAGCCTTTCTTCGCGGCGTTGCCGCCTTCGCTCACCGCCGTGACGATCACGCCCTCAAGATTTTCCGGGATCTGGAAGCGCTCGCGCATGGTGGCTGTCAGGCTTGCGACGGTCAGCCCCATGTCCTCGATCGTGGCGTCATTGCCCTGGCCATCGCCGTTGGCGGCAGCAGTCGCGGCTTCCTGATCTTCCAGGCGGCCGAGTGTGACGGCGACCGTGATCTCCCGGCCCTTGCGCCAGACCACCACGTCCGACTCCTCACCGACCGGTGTTTCGGCGACGATGCGGGGCAGGGCGCGCATGCGGTCGATGTCCTGGCCGTTGAACGACAGGATCACGTCACCGGCTTGAATGCCCGCCGTCTCCGCCGGGCCGCCTTCGGTCACGTTGGCAACCAGCGCGCCGCGCGTTTCAGGCAAGCCGAGGCTTTCGGCAATTTCTTCATTCACAGACTGAATGTGAACGCCAAGCCAGCCGCGCCGGGTTTCGCCATACCTCTGCAACTGTTCGATCACCGGCTTTGCCAGCCCGATGGGCACGGAGAAACCGATGCCGACGCTGCCGCCGGACGGGGAATAGATTGCCGTGTTGATGCCGATCACCTTGCCGTCGATATCGACCAACGGTCCGCCGGAATTGCCCTTGTTGATTGCTGCATCCGTCTGGATGAAGTCGTCATAGGGGCCGCTGCGGATATCCCGCTTTTGGGCCGAAACGATGCCGGCGGTTACGGTGCCGCCAAGGCCGAACGGGTTGCCGATCGCCAACACCCAATCGCCGACGCGCAACCCGTCGCTGTCTCCCAATTCCAGGGCGAGCAATGGCTTGTCGGCTTCCACTTTCAGCACGGCAATATCGGTTTTGTCGTCACGGCCGATCAATTTGGCAGGCAGAGAAGTGTCGTCCTGAAACCGGACGATGATCTCATCGGCATCAGCGATCACGTGATTGTTGGTGACGATCACGCCCGACGGATCGATGACAAACCCCGACCCAAGCGAGGTCACCTGACGGGGAGCGCTCCCCCCGTTTTGCTGGCGGTCGAAGAATTCCTTAAAGAACTCCTCGAACGGAGAGCCCGGCGGGAAATGCGGCCGGTTTGGCATCGATTCCCGCTGAAGCGTTTGCGTGGTGGAGATGTTGACGACGGCAGGCAAAGCCTTTTCCGCCATATCGGCAAAACTTTCCGGCAGTGATCGTGCCAGACCTGTCGTTGCCGACGCAAAAACAAAAATAACGAGCGACAGGATCGCTGTGCCTGTTCGCCCAACAGCCAGCCAGTGCATTGGCTACGGCCTCCCATAAAAAGTAGTTCGGAAACCGATGGCACCACCTCTGGATGCCATCTCCAGAACGCCCCTCCAATGTATGACAGGATTACGCCAGATCAACCGGTTGCCGCGTTGGTGTGGACGGTATCGCTGGCCGGCAACGGTAGGTTGGCTGTTAAGACCGCACAAACCACACAATGGCAACACCAATTGCCGCCATGGACAGGCCGAAATAACGCACGCGTTCGCTGGGCTCTGCCAGGATGCGGGCCACCATGCGGCGCATCGCATCCGGGAAGAGAGCATAGGCGACACCTTCAATCGCCAACATCAGGCCAAGGCCGACGAGCAGGTCGGTCATGCGCTGTCGCTGCTATGCCTGATTGTGTTGGCGGTCACTCCTGTGCCGCGGGCGAAGGAGTGACCGGGGCGGCATTTTCATTTGCCGCCGCTGGTGTTTCATCCGCTTGCGCCGGGGCCTCATCCATTGGCGCCGGTGCGGCCAGTCCGTCAGGCAACCCGCGCAATCCGGATACGTTGTCCTTCCCGCCGGCGGAATTCCGGAAATAGGCAAAGAAATCCGAATCCGGGCTCAACACCATCGTGGTGCCGTCCGCCTGAAGCGCATTGCGATAGGCTTCCATCGACCGGTAGAAGGCAAAAAATTCCGGGTCTTTGCCGAACGCATCGGCGTAAACGCGGATAGCTTCGCCATCGCCCTCACCGCGCAGCATCTGGGATTGCCGCTGCGATTCGGCGACCAGAACAGTTCTTTCGCGTTCCGCACGCGCGCGGATGCGTTGCGCGATTTCTGCGCCCTGGGCGCGGAACTCGCGCGCTTCCCGTTCACGTTCGGACTGCATCCGCTGATAGATGGCTTCGGCGTTGGCAGCCGGCAGATCGGCACGGCGGATCCGGAAATCGATCACCTCAAGGCCGAATTGCACCGCTGCCTCGTTCGCGTCGGCCTGGATGCGCCGCATGATGCCGCTCCGCTCCTCCGATAGGACGGAGGCCAAGGTCTCGTTGCCGACAACACGGCGCAGAGCCGAACTGAAAATACCGGAGAGCCTGGCGCGCGCTGCCGCCTCGCTGCCGACTGCCTTGTAGAATTCCAGCGGGTCGGAAATGCGGTAGCGGGCAAAGCTATCCACCACCAGCCGCTTCTGGTCGGCGGCGATGATTTCTTCCTGCGGCGGGCTGTATTCAAGGTTGCGGGATTCGAAATAAACCACGTTCTGAACGAAAGGCAGCTTGAAATGCAGGCCTGGGCCACGCACACCGGGCTGCGGATCGCCGAACATCAGGACGAGAGCCTGTTCCGTTTCGCGAACGATGAAGGTGGCGCTGGTGACGACAATTCCGAAGATGATCACCAGCACCCCCAGTACGACAAGCAAATTGCGCTTCATGATCTGCTGTTCCCTTGCTCGTTGTTACTGGTTGTTGCCGGTGTTATTGCCGTTGCCGGCGCGTTTCTGCAATTCCGGCAGCGGCAGGTACGGAACGACGCCCGAGCCGGAAGCTGCGCTGTCGATGATGACCTTGTTGGCCCTGCCCAGCACTTCCTCCATCGTTTCCAGATAGATGCGACGCAAGGTGACGTCTTTGGCGCTCGAGTACGACTGATAGACATTGTTGAAACGGTCCGCGTCACCACCGGCCCGGGCGACCACCTCCTGCTTGTAGGCTTCCGCCTGTTGAATGATCTGCTCGGCTTCGCCGCGGGCGCGCGGGATAATGTCGTTGCGGTAGGCTTCGGCCTCGTTCCGCAGGCGTTCCTGGTCGGCGCGGGCGCGCTGCACGTCGCGGAAGGAGTCAACAACCTGCTGCGGCGGATCGACCTTGAGCAATTGCGACTGCGTCACCTGAACACCGGCGCCGTAATCGTCCAGAATTGTTTGGATATCGTTCAGCGCCCGCGCTTCGATCTGGGCACGGCCTTCCGCCAGGGCGGAGGCAATCGGCGTCTGGCCGACGATCTCGCGGATAACGCTTTCTGCCACGCCTTTCACGGTGTCGTCCGGATCGCGGACGTTGAACAAATAATGGCCGGCGTCCTTGATGATCCAGAACACCACGTAGTTGATATCGACGATGTTTTCATCGCCAGTCAGCATCAGGGATTCATCAGGCACACCGCGGACCTGTTCCGTGCGCAGGCTATCCCCGGTCGCCCGGAATCCCACTTCCGCCCGGTTCACGCGCGTAACCTTGGGCGTGGTCACACTCTCGATCGGGTAGGGCATGTGGTAGTTCAGACCGGGGGCCGTCGTCGCCACATAGGCGCCGAAGCGGGTCACGACACCCTGTTCGTCCGGCAACACGCGGTAAAAACCGCTGGCGAGCCAGATGCCGATGACCACGAGGATCAACAGCAACGGCCCGCGGCTGCCGCCGAAGCCGCCCGGCAGGATCTTGCGCAAGGCTTCCTGGCTCTTCTTGATAGCTTCGTCGATGTTGGGCGGTTGCGGTCCCTGACCGCTGCCGCGGTTGCCACCGCTGGATGGCCCCCAAGGGCCACCACCTCCGCCCCATGGGCCGCGGCCGCCACCGCTGCCACCGCCGCCGCCCCATGGACCGCCGCTATTCTGATTGTGCATCGGCATGCTTTACTTCCCGCTAGCTAGTTCCGCACATTGCGGCCTTCCATCGAACGTTGCACCTCATATATGACAGGCGTCGCCGTCACACAACCGAAGCGCGGCGATCCCGTTTGCAATTGTTCACAGAAAGAAGCGTCTCATGCCCGGTCCAACGGAAGCTCAAGTTCGCGCCGCGCTCGCCACGGTGCCCGGCGCCGAGCAGATGCTCGACGGCGTTGCCTTGAAGGATGGGCACGTCCAGATCGCGCTGGCCGTCGATCCTGCGGCCGCAAAACAGGCGGAACCGGTGCGTGGCGGCGTGGAACAGGCCCTGCGGAATCTGCCGGGCGTGCTGTCCGCGACCGTAGTTCTGACCGCGACGCGCGACCCTGCGCCGAAGGCCCAGCGTCAGGCCCCGCCGCCCCAGCAGCAAAGCCCGATGAACCCGGAAAACGTGCCGGGCGTTGCTGCCGTTATCGCCGTCGCCTCGGGCAAGGGCGGCGTCGGCAAATCGACAGTTGCCGCCAATCTGGCGGTGGCGCTGGCGCAATCCGGCCTGCGGGTGGGCCTGATGGATGCCGATGTGTTCGGCCCTTCCGTGCCGCGCATGCTGGGCGTCAGCCGCAAGCCGGATAGCGACGGCAACATGCTGCTGCCGCTGGAGGCGCACGGCATCAAGCTGATGTCCATGGGTTTCATGGTGGACGAAAAGACCGCCATGATCTGGCGCGGCCCGATGGTGATGAGCGCCGTGCAGCAGATGATTTTTCAGGTGAAATGGGGCGATCTGGACGTGCTGGTGCTCGATCTGCCGCCCGGCACGGGTGACGCGCAGCTCACCATCGCGCAGAAGGTGAAGATGGCGGGCGCCGTCATCGTCTCGACGCCGCAGGATATCGCCCTGCTGGATGTGCGCCGCGGCATGACCATGTTCGAGAAGGTGAACGTGCCGGTGTTGGGCATCGTCGAGAACATGAGCATGTACATTTGCCCCAACTGCGGCCACGAGGCGCACATTTTCGGCCATGGCGGCGCCGCGGCGGAGGCGAAGGCGCTCGGCTGCGACCTGCTGGCGGAAATCCCGCTGTCGCTGCCGATTCGCGAGCAGAGCGACGCCGGCAGCCCCATCGTCCTCGCCCAGCCAAAGAGCCCGGAGGCCGAGGCGTTCCGTGGCTTGGCCGAGCGGGTGCGCGCGAAGCTGTAACTATTCCGACACCCGCAGCGCCGAATCGCGCGGCTCCGGCGTGCCCATTAGGTAGCGGTGCAGGAATTCGCGGGCCAGGCGGATTTCCTCCATCGGCACGGCCGGGTGCAGGCCGGGGTTGGCGTGCAGGCGCTTGTCGTCGCTGGCAATCGCGTCGAACAATGCGAGGCATTCCTCGCGGGGGAACAATTCGTCCTCCAGCTGCCAGAGGAACAACACGGGGCAGGTGATCGCCTTTGCCGCGGCCTCGACCTTTGGCTTGTAATGGTCCGGCCCGCTGATGCCCATCAGGCCCAGCACCGCCGCCTTGATCCGCGGCTCGGCGGCGACCAACGGCGCGCCGTAGATCGTGCCCATGGAAAGCCCGTAATAGCCGGCCGGCCCGGCGCCAACTTCCGGCAGGGCCTGCATCGCGTCGAGCGTGGCCTGCCAGTCTGCCACCATGTCCGCCTCGGTGCCTTCGCGCTTCCATTCCGGCCAGAACGCCTCCCGCCCGCCGGGGCCGACCTGGCGGCGGCCATGCACCGGCCCGTCGATGGCGAGCACGAACATGTTGTGATCGGTGACCAGATGCTCCGCCAGGTGCGGGATCGGTGCCTGGTGGCGGGAGCCGCTGGCGCCATGGCCGCACAGCACCAGCGGCGCGCCGGCTTGCGGTGATTGGCTCTGCCAGAGCACGCCGGTCACCTTGCGCTCGCCACGGTACAACGTGAACTCGCGCGGCACGAGGCCTGGGCGGGAAGGGGTGGAGGCGTCGGCGGCGTGGAATTCCATGGGGTTGGTCCTTGTCTCCATATTTTTTGGCGTCATCGAGGGAAGCGAGCGCCCGCAGGCCCGTCAATCGCGCAGCTTGAACCGCTGGATCTTGCCGGTCGCGGTCTTGGGCAATTCCTCCACCGCCTCAATCCAGCGCGGGTATTTCCAGGCGCCGACGCTGGCCTGCACGTGTCTCTTCAGAGCCTCGAACAGTTCGCCGGAGCCTTCGCCCTCCTTCAGCACCACGAAGGCCTTGGGCTTCAGCAGGCCGTCGCCGTCCTCCGCCGGCACCACGGCGGCTTCCAGCACGGCGGGGTGGGCGATCAGGGCGCTTTCCACCTCGAACGGCGAGACCCAGATGCCACTGACCTTGAACATGTCGTCGGTGCGGCCCTGGTAGGTGTAGTAGCCATCGGCCGAGCGCATGTATTTGTCGCCGGTACGGGTCCACTCGCCGGCGAAGGTGCGGCGGGTCTTCTCGCGCTGGTTCCAGTAGCCCTCAGCCGCCGTCAGCCCGCGCACCAGCAGTTCGCCGATGGCGCCCTCGCCAAGCTCCGTGCCGTCGTCATCCACCAGCCGCAGGTCATAGCCGGGGATTGGCTGGCCGCTGGTGCCGTAGCGTACCGCGCCCGGCCGGTTGGAGAGGAAGATGTGCAGCATCTCGGTCGAGCCGATACCGTCCAGGATTTCCACGCCAAAGCGTTTTTCCCAGGCCTTGCCCACTTCCTCCGGCAGCGCCTCACCGGCGGAGATGCAGGCGCGTAGCCTGCCACCGGTGTCGGTCTTGCCTCGCTCTGTCTGATCATGGGCCAGCATGGCGGCGTAGAGGGTCGGCACACCGAAGAACAGCGTCGGCCTGTGTTGGCGCAGTTGCTGGAACATCGCGTCGGGCGAGGGCCGTTCCGGCCAGAGTACGGCGGTGGCGCCGGCGCTCAGCGGAAAGCTCATGCCGTTGCCGAGGCCGTAGGCAAAGAACAGCTTGGCGGCGGAGAAGAACACGTCGTCCTCGCGGATGCCCAGCACCGGCTCGGCGTAGAGCCGGCAGGTTTCCATGGCTGAGGTGTGCAGGTGCCGCGTACCCTTCGGCATGCCGGTAGAGCCGCTGGAATAGAGCCAGAACGCCACCTCGTCCGCGATCGTATCGGCCAGGGTAAAACTGTCCGGCTGGGCCGCCCGCCGTTCCGTATAGTCACCATCCTCGCCGACCACGACGGTGTGGGCGAGGTGGGGCAGGTCTGCCAGGATCGGCTCCAGCACCGGCAGCAATGCCGCGGAGACGAACAGCACCCGCGCGCGGCTATCCTCGAGGATGTATCTGTACTGCTCGGTCCTCAGCAGCGTGTTCAGCGCGATGGGAACCACGCCGGCCTTGATCGCACCCCAAAAGATCACCGGATAGTCGCAGGTATCCAGCAGAATACAGGCGGCGCGATCCTCCCGCCGCAGCCCCAGCGCGCCCATCAGATTGGCGGCCTGGTTCGTCTCCGCTGCCAGTTCGCCATAGGTCAGGGTGCGAGTGGAGTCGATGAAAGCTGCCTTGCTGCCCCGTCCCTCTCCGACATGGCGGTCCACCAAATCGGCAGCGGCGTTGTACTGGCGCGGGTATTCGGACATTGGCGCTTCCCTGTGCGGCAGCCTCCGGGCTTTGCCCGCTCACATCTAGCTCTCGTACTGCACCAGCGTCGTCACCGGCACGTCCAGCCTGTTGCGGCCTTCGAGGAAGGTCAGTTCGATGATGGCCGCCGCACCGACGACGTCGGCGCCGACCTTGCGGAACAGTTCCACCGCCGCAGCCATGGTGCCGCCGGTGGCGAGCAGGTCGTCCAGGATGACGACTCGCTGGCCGGGTTTGATTGCATCGCTCTGGATTTCGATCGTGTCGCTGCCGTATTCCAGATCGTAGGAATAGCGCACCGTCTCGCCCGGCAGCTTGCCTTGCTTGCGCACCATGGTAAAGCCGCAACCAAGCGCAAGCGCCAGCGGTGCGGCGACCAGGAAGCCGCGGCTTTCGATACCGGCCAGCACGTCCGGCTCGTGCGGGGTCAGGTGGGCAGCCAGTTGATAAACCGTGTGTCGCCAGGCCTTCGGCTCTGCCAGCAGGGTGGAGATGTCGTAGAACAGGATGCCCGGTTTCGGAAAATCGGGGATGCCGCGGATGTGATCTTTCAGGTCCATCACTCGCCAAATGCTCCAGCCATGCAGGATTACAGCGCGGCAACCATAGCGAAGCCGCATTCGGCGCGCTAGGCTTGGCGATCATCCGGCCTTGAGGAGAAGCGCTTCATGCCCAGCCACGTCTTTCACCGCTCGTTCGCGACCCCACCATTGACGGCCGTCGCCGGCGAGGGCTCGTTCATTTTCGACGATCAGGGGAAGCGCTATCTCGATGCCTCCGGCGGTGCGGCCGTGTCCTGCCTGGGGCACAGCCACCCAAAAGTGGTGGAGGCGATCCGCGAGCAGATCGGCCGGCTCGACTATGCCCATACCGGCTTTTTCACCAACACCGCACAGGAAGCTCTGGCGGACGACATCATCGCCCATGCACCTGCCAACATGGCCCGCGCCTTCTTCGTGTCCGGTGGGTCGGAGGCGATCGAGAGCGCGATCAAGATGGCCCGGCAGTATTGGCTGGAAAAGGGTGAGCCGGAGCGCGTGCACATCATCGCGCGCCGCCAGAGCTATCACGGCAACACTCTGGGCGCGCTGGCCGTCGGCGGCAACATGACGAGGCGCGCGCCCTATGCGCCGCTGCTTTCCGGCGCGATGAGCCATATCGCGCCCTGCTACCCCTACCGCGACCGCCGCGACGGCGAGAGCGAGGCGGATTTTGGCCAGCGCGTCGCCAACGAGCTGGAGGCGGAAATCCAGCGCCTCGGCCCCGCGACCGTCGCCGCATTCGTGGCGGAGCCGGTGGTGGGCGCCACTCTCGGCAGCCAGCCGGCGGTGGCCGGTTATTTCAAACGCATCCGCGAGATTTGCGATGCGCATGGCATGCTGTTCATCGCCGACGAGGTGATGAGCGGCATGGGGCGCTGCGGCGCGCTTTATGCCCTGCAGCACGACGGCGTGCAGGCCGACCTGATCGTCATGGCCAAGGGCCTGGGCGGGGGCTTCCAGCCGATCGGCTGCGTGCTCGCCTCGGAAGGCGTGGTGGAGGCCTACGCCAAGGGTTCCGGCGCCTTCACCCACGGCCATACTTATATGGGCCACCCGGTCGCGTGTGCCGCCGGCCTGGCGGTGCAGCAGGTGCTGCGCACGGAAGGGCTGATCGAGCATGTCCATAGCAATGGCCCGCGGCTGGAAGCCATGCTGCACGACCGGTTTGGTAACCATGCCCATGTTGGCGATATCCGCGGCCGTGGTTATTTCTGGAGCCTTGAATTTGTCGCTGACCGGACGACGAAGGCGCCGTTCGCCCCGAAGGAGAAGCGCCACGCCCGCCTGGCCCAGGAAGCGCTGGCCAGGGGGCTGATCTGCTATCCCATGGGCGGCACCATCGACGGCGTTCAGGGCGACCATGTCAGCCTCGCCCCGCCCTACAATGCAAGCGAGCGCGAGTTGGAACTGGCGGTCAGTCTGCTGGGCGAAGCAGTCGATGCCGCGATGGCGTGAATGAGACTTTGTATGTATGTAAATCCGTGATAGCGGCCGGTACGCTTTTAGCATCGACCTACCAACAGGTAGCACTGAAGGAGAAATCGATATGAAGTTCACCCTGGGATTTGCCACCTTGGCTATCGCTGGCGGTTTGGCCTTTTCTGCGAACGCACAACAGAAGTTCGTTTCCATCGGCACTGGTGGCGTCACCGGTGTTTACTATCCGACTGGCGGTGCGATTTGCCGGATGGTCAACAAGGATCGCAAGGAGCACGGCATCCGTTGCTCGGCGGAAAGCACCGGCGGCTCGATCTACAACATCAACACCGTGCGCTCTGGCGAGCTGGAATTCGGCGTTGCCCAGTCCGATTGGCAATATCATGCCTATCACGGCACTTCGAGTTTTGAGGAACAGGGGCCTTTTGAGGGGCTTCGCGCCGTGTTTAGCGTGCATCCCGAACCGGTAACGATGCTGGCGCGCGCAGACAGCGGTATCCGGAACATTCAGGATGCCAAGGGCAAGCGTGTGAATATCGGCAACGCCGGCAGCGGCACTCGCGGCACGTGGGAGGTGCTGGAGGCAGCGCTGGGCTGGGACCGCAGCGACCTGTCGTTGGCGGCGGAACTGAAGTCGGCCGAGACCGGCCAGGCGCTCTGCGATAACAAGATCGATGCGTATTTCTGGCTGGTCGGCCACCCGTCCGCGCTGACGCAGGAGACCGTATCCAGTTGCGATGCAAAACTGGTCAATGTGACCGGCCCGGAAATCGACAAGCTGGTAGAGGAAAACCCGTTTTATCGTCACGCCACAATTCCCGGCGGCATGTATAGTGGCAATCCGGAGGACACGAAGACCTTTGGCGTCGGCGCCACCTTTGTTTCCTCCGCGGATGTGTCGGACGATGTGGTCTATGTGATTGTCAAGGCGGTGTTCGACAATTTCGAGGATTTCAAGCGTCTGCACCCGGCATTTGCCAATCTCAAGCCGGAGGAGATGATCAAGGACAGCCTGTCCGCCCCGCTGCATGACGGTGCGGTGAAGTATTACAAGGAACGTGGCTGGATGTAGCTTTCGCGGGTGCCATGCGCCGCAGCGGCACCCGGGCGGCGTACCGGCGCCGTCCGGAACCGGATCCGAGAGGGATACTCGGACACAATCCCCGGATCGCCCCGTCGGGCGTCCGGGGATGATTGGTTGAAGGGTCAGAACCTATAAGGACAGCGCCATGAGCGGGCAGCGCGACACCCAAGTCGATCTCGAACAACTGGTTGCGTCCACCAATACCGGCGGGCGGCAGCCCGTGGGCTGGCAGGCCAGGGTGCTGGCCGGGATCGCGCTGGCCTGGTCTCTGTTTCAAATCTACTATGCGTCCAACATCCCCTTCATTTTGAGCGATTGGACCGGATGGAACGTGGCGCTGAATAGCGATTCCGCCCGGTCGATCCATTTGAGCTTCGCCATGATCCTGGCGGCCATGTCCTACCCACTCACCAGCCGGTCGCCGAACCAGCATATTCCACTTTACGATTGGCTGCTGGCCGCGCTGGGTGTTGCGGCTTGCATGTACATGGTGGCGTTCTCCGATCAGATCGCCAGCCGGGCGGGCCTGCCGACGACGGCGGACCTGGTCATGTCCACTATCGGCCTGGTGCTGCTGCTGTTGTTCGCCTACCGCGCGCTGGGCCTGCCGATGGTGCTGGTGGCGCTGTTTTTCCTCGCCTATGTCTTTTTCGGCGACCAACGCTGGCTGCCGGAGGTGGTGCAGTGGAAGGGCGCCAGTTACGGCAAGGCGATGTGGCATTTCTGGATGCAGACCGAAGGCGTGTTCGGCATTGCCCTCGGCCTGTCCGCCTCCATGATCTTCCTGTTCGTACTCTTTGGCTCCCTGCTGGAGAAGGCGGGCGCCGGCAATTATTTCGTGCAGGTCAGCTTTGCACTGCTGGGCCATCTGCGCGGCGGGCCGGCGAAGGCTGCGGTCATGTCATCCGCCATGACCGGAGTCATTTCCGGCTCGTCCATCGCCAACACGGTGACAACCGGCACCTTCACCATTCCGCTGATGAAACGGGTCGGCTTCTCTAGCGAGAAGGCCGGCGCGGTCGAAGTTTCGTCCAGCGTCAACGGGCAGTTGATGCCGCCGGTGATGGGCGCGGCGGCGTTTCTGATGGTCGAATATGTCGGTATTTCCTATGTCGATGTGATCCGCCATGCGCTGCTTCCGGCGGTCATCAGCTATATCGCGCTGCTCTATATCGTCCACCTGGAGGCGCTTAAGGCCGGCATGACCGGCCTGCCCAAGCCCGGCGCCGACCGGCCGCTGACGGTCAAGGCCATGGGTTTTCTGGGCGGGTTC
Organism: Alphaproteobacteria bacterium; assembly: GCA_041687435.1. Taxonomy (GTDB): domain Bacteria; phylum Pseudomonadota; class Alphaproteobacteria; order Bin95; family Bin95; genus JACKII01. The sequence goes on along the minus strand of JAWLBX010000016.1, from coordinate 44,330 downwards.
GGCGGCTTCGGCGCGGTGTGTGCCTTGATCTATTTCGGGTTGGACTGGGCCAAAAGCCTGTTTGGCGAACAGGTATTCTGGGTCGTGCTGGCCGGTTTTGCCGGGGCCTATCTGGCGCTGCTGGCGTTGGCAGCCAGTCGGCCGGATTTGGTGGTGGATGACCCGGATGCCCCGATCGGCGCATTGCCGAAGCCGCTGCCGACTGCCATCACCGGCTTTTACTTCCTGCTGCCGGTGGTGGTGCTGGTCTGGTGTTTGATGATCGAGCGGTTTTCGCCCGGTCTCTCTGCCTATTGGGCGACGATCGCCATGATCGCCATCCTGGTGACGCAGAAGCCGATCAAGGCGCTGTTTCGTGGCGGCGAGAACGTGACCAGGGCTTGTGCGGAAGGCTTCGGCGACCTGGTCAAAGGGCTGATTGCCGGTGCGCGCAACATGACCTCGATCGCGATCGCTACGGCGGTGGCCGGCATCATCGTTGGCACCATTTCGCTGACCGGCTTTCATTATGTCATGGGCGAGTTCATCGAGTATCTGGCGGGCGGGTCGCTCATGGTCATGCTGCTGCTGGTGGCGGTGCTGTCCATCGTCCTTGGCATGGGGTTGCCGACGACGGCGAACTATATCGTCGTGTCCTCGCTTATGGCCTTCGTCATTGTCGATGTGGGCGCGCAGAATGGCCTGATCGTGCCGCTGATCGCGGTGCATTTGTTCGTGTTCTATTTTGGCATCATGGCGGATGTGACGCCGCCCGTCGGCTTGGCGAGCTTCGCGGCGGCGGCTGTATCCGGTGGCGATCCGTTGAAAACCGGCTTCACGGCGTTCTTCTATTCCCTGCGCACAGTGTTGCTGCCATTCCTGTTCATCTTCAACACCGATCTGCTGCTGATCGACGTGACATGGCTGGAAGGCATCGTCGTTTTCGTTGTCGCCCTGGTGGCGATGCTATTGGTGGCGGCGGCCACTCAAGGCTATTTCCTGGTGCGCTCGCGATTGTGGGAGAGCGCGGTGCTGGGTTTGGTTGCCTTCACCCTGTTTCGCCCGGGTTACTGGCTCGACCAGTGGCAGGCGCCCTTTGACACGCAGCCGGGGGTAGAGATCGAGGCCGCCGCCGCTGAGGCCGCTCCCGGCAGCGACCTGCGGGTCGTGGTCTCGGGAGAGGATTTCGGGGGCAAGATGGTCGAAAAAACCGTCACCTTCACCATGGGCGCCCCCGCATCGGGGCCGGAACGCCTGATGCGGGATGCGGGCCTTGCTGTGCGGCTGGATGGCGGGCGGGCCTTGGTCGACGACTTGGCTTTCCAAGGGCCGGCCGAGAAGACGCAGATCGACTTCGACTGGGAAATCGTCAGCATTCAGACCCCGGCCGAACGCTGGCCGAAAGAGATATTCTACATCCCGGCCTTGCTGCTGTTGGCAGTGGTGGTGCTGGCGCAGTGGGCGCGGCGGCCTGAGCCTGCCCGGGTATGAAGCGCACTGGGGCGCGTCTGTCTATTCGGTCAGGCATGCCGTCAGTGACGCCGCCAGGTTCCGCAGGATGGTCTCGTAGGCCCCAGGGCCGGGCGGCACGTCCACGCCTAGCGGATCGAGCACGGCGACACGCAGGCCAGTGTCGCGGGTGAGGCCCGCGATGGCCCGGTCGGTAAATTGCGGTTCGCGGAAGGCGCAGACGGCGCCAGCCTCGGCGATCTTCGCCCGCAGGTTTGCCAGATGCCGCGCGCCGGCACCGTGCTCTGGCGAGGCGGTGATCGTGCCGGCCTGATTGAGGCCGAAGGCTTTCACGAAATAGCCATAGGCGGGATGGAACACCACGAACGGCCGGTCCTGAACCGGCAAGAGCCGTTCGGTCAGCGATGCTTCCAGCCCGCTCAGCCGCTGATCCAGTGCCGCCGTGTTCTGTGTCAGCCGGTCTTTGGGCACCCACGGGGCCAGCACCGTGGCAAGGTGTCGGGCGATGGCGCGGGCGTTGGCGGGCGACAGCCAGATATGTGGATCGTCCGCCGCCTTCGCCTCATGGCCGTGCGCATCCCCGTGGTCGTGATCATGCCCATGCCCTTCGTGGCCCTGCTCATCCAGGGCATGGCGTTCCAGCCCCCCCGTATCCGCCAGCAGTCCGACGATTCGCACCGTGGGCGGCAGGACCGACAACGGTTTCACCAGGAAGGCTTCCAACTCCGGCCCAACCCAGATTACGGCATCCGCCTCCTGCAGCGCGCGGCGTTCGGATGGCCGCAGGGCGTAGCTGTGCGGCGAGGACGCGCCATCCAGCAGCAGCACCGGCTCCGCCACACCGTCGAGCAGGGCGGCTGCGAGCGCGTGGATCGGTTTGATCGAAACGACAACGCGCGGTTCCTCGCTTCGCGCCGTCGCGCCGAATGTGATGCTGACGGTCATGGCCAAAAACAGGCAGAGTCGGATCATCGGCGAACCTATGATGTTGGATCGGGGAGGAGATTCAGTTGCAGAATGTTATAACATAACAATTTCGAGTCAAGTCCGTAAATCCCGCCCATGCGCGGTCGCGATGGTTTCAGTCGGAAGGCTGTTCCAGTCCGACGGCAGCAAGAGCATCGGCTTGCCGTTGCGCCAGGGCCGCCGTATCGAATTCCCCAACCAAATCATGGAACAGCCGGTACCAATTGATTTCCGCTTTCAGGTGCATGAACACGCTGCCGAGACCGATGGCGGCGCGGTCCATCAGCACGAACTCGCGGGGCGGGCGCACACCGCCCAGCTGGCGCAGTTCGGCGTGCACCTTTTCCGCCACTTGTGCCCCATAGTGCCCGGTATCACTCGCCTGGATCTTCTGGACTTTGTCCTGGAGCAAGGGCGAATAGATGAACTCCGCCCACATGTTGAGAATGCGGATCAGGTCCTTGGATGGGTTCTCGAAGCCCCAGGTTTCATAGGCGTGGACCGCCAGCGCTTCGTCCTGATCGCGGATCGCCTTGTACAGGTCGATCACGCCGGAAACGAACGATGGCGAGAATACGCGGATGCAGCCGAAATCCAGCAGGTTGATGCTGTTGTCAGGCCGCACCGTATAGTTGCCCAGATGCGGGTCGCCATGGATGATGCCGTACTCGTAAAACGGCACATACCAGGCGCGGAACATGTTGTAGGCGATCTGGTTGCGCTCCTCCGCCGGGCGTTCGGCCGCCTCCAGCAGGGGCACGCCATCCAGCCAGGTCATGGTCAGCAGGCGGCTGGTGCTCAGGTCCGGAACCGGCTCCGGCACATGCACGCCGGGCTCGTTCGCCAGCATTTGCGCATAGACGCGCATCTGCTTTGCCTCCCGCTCGTAATCCAGTTCCTCCCGCAGCCGGGCGGCCACTTCCTTGTAGATGTTGTCGGTCTGGATGGCCTTGTCGAAGCGGGAATAGAGCGAGAAGATCAGGCGCAACTGGCTGAGATCCGCCTCCACCACGGACGCCATGTCCGGATATTGCAGCTTGCAGGCGACGGTCTGCCCGCCCATTGGGTGATTGTCGTGCAGTTTGGCCTTGTGAACCTGTCCGAGACTGGCGGCATGCGCCGCTTCCTGGCCAAATTCGGCAAAGCGATCCTGCCAGCCGTGGCCAAGCTGGCCGGTCATACGCCGGCGCACGAACAGCCAGTCCATCGGCGGCGCATTCGCCTGCAACTGGCGCAGTTCCTCAGCATATTCCTTTGGCAGTGCGTCGGGAATGGAGGCGAGGATTTGCGCCACCTTCATCAACGGTCCCTTCAGCCCGCCCAGCGCCTTGCGCAATGTTTGCGCGTGCCGCTCCCGGTCCATCTTCAGGCCCAGATAGTGCTGCCCCGCCACCGTCGCGGCCAGGCTGCCGACGGTGCGCGAGGTGCCGACGTAGCGTCGTGCACGGCGGGAGAAGCGGGAGGCTTCGTCGTCGTGCGGAATATCAGCCGGCACTGCTCAGCGCCTCCAACTCGTCGATCATCCCGGCGATCACGTTGAGGCCCTGGTTCCAGAAGGCTGGGTCGCTGGCATCCAGGCCGAACGGGGCCAGCAAATCCTTGTGCCGGTAGCGGCCGCCCGAGGATAGCAGGGTCAGATATTTGTCCTGGAATCCGCCCGGGTTTTGCTGGAATTCGGCATAAAGCGCATTCACGAGACAGTCGCCGAAGGCATAGGCGTAGACATAGAAAGGCGAATGGATGAAGTGGCCGATATAGGTCCAGAAGCCCCGGTAATGGTCGTCATAGCTCAGAGCCGGGCCCAGGCTTTCGGCCTGGATTTCCATCCAGAAATCGCAAATCTGTTCCACCGTCAGTTCGCCCTGGCGGCGGGCCATATGCACTTTCTCTTCGAAGCAGTAGAAGGCGATCTGCCGAACAACGGTGTTCAGCATGTCCTCCACCTTTCCGGCCAGCAGGATGCGCCGCTTGGCCGGGTCGGTCTCCGCGTCGAGTATGCGGCGGAAGGTCAGCATCTCCCCGAAGACGGAGGCGGTTTCGGCTAGCGTCAGTGGCGTCTGGCACATCAGATGGCCTTGCGCCTGCCCGGCCAGCACCTGATGACAGCCATGGCCCAACTCGTGCGCCAGCGTCATCACATCCCGCACATTGCCTTGATAGTTCAGCAGCAAATAGGGGTGGGCGCTGGGGACGCAGGGGTGGGCGAAGGCGCCGGGCGACTTGCCCGGGCGGGTCGGTACATCGATCCAGGCATTGTCGAAGAATTTGCGGCCGACATCCGCCAGCTTGGGCGAGAAATCGCCGTAGGCGGCCAGTACCGTATCCCGCGCCTCGTCCCAGCCGATGACGCGGTCATCGGCGTCGGGCAAGGGGGCGTTACGGTCCCAGTAATCCAACGTGTCCCCGCCCATCCATTTTGCCTTCAGCGCATAATAGCGGTGGCTGAGCCGTGGGTAGCTGTCGCGCACGGCCTTCACCAGCGCGTCCACAACCTCGTCCTCTACCTGGTTGGCGATGTTGCGGGCGGAAACGGGGCGCGGGTATTTGCGCCAGCGGTCGTCGATTTCCTTGTCCTTCGCCAACGTGTTGGTGATGCGGGCGAACAGCGTCAGGTTCTTGGTGAACACCTCGCCCAGTGCATGCGCCGCCGCCTTGCGCTTGTCGCGGGAGGGGTTGGAGAGCAGGTGCAGCGCCTGGGCGCTGGTCAGGTCTTCGCCATCAACGGTGAAGCGCAGCCCGGCCATAGTCTCGTCGAACAGCCGGTTCCAGGCGGCGGTGCCGACCACGTGCTGCTCGTGCAGGAATTTTTCCAACTCGTCGGAAAGCTGGTGCGGGCGGTTGATGCGGACATTGCGCACCCAGGGTGCGTATTGGGCCAGCGCCGGCGCGGCCAGCCAACGGTCGACCGTAGCGTCATCCACCTTGTTCAGTTCGAGGCCGAAAAACAGCAGGTGGCTGGAGATCGTGACCACCCGTTCCTGTGCGTTCTGATAAAACGAGCCGACCTTGGGGTCGAGCTGGTTTTCGGCGTGTTTCAGGCCGGCAAAGCTCATGATGCGCCAGAAGCGTTCGTCCATTTTTTCATACTGCGCGATGGCTTCGGCCAGACCCTGGGCCGAGAGGCTGGCGAGCTGGCCCTCATATTGGGCGGCGAAGGCCTTGGCCTCGCGCTCGGCTGTCTCGAAGTCGGCCTCCAGTTCCGGCGCGTCAAGACCGGGATAAAGGTCGTTCAGATCCCAGGTTGGCAGGTCGGCCAGCAAAGCGTCGGCGGTGGAAGCGTCGGGCATGGGTCTTTATCTCCTCAAGAATTCCAGCCTGATATGAGGTGCCGACCCGCCTGCCGACAAGGTGGGAGAGGTCTGCTGGCTCAACATGCCGCCTTTCCGGGCGGCGATTGGCAGTTGGCGCAAAGGCCCTGGACCTCCAGCACGGTCGTGCTGATCGCAAATTGGCGGGATGCAGCCTGCCGCTCCACGATGGCCCCGATGTCCGGGTCGGCGAACTCGTCCGCCTTGCCGCATTCGTTGCAGAGCATGAGCACGACCGTGGCACCGCCGGAATGGCTGCGATTGCAGGCGACAAAAGCATTGCGGCTCTCGACCCGATGCACCGCGCCGGCGTCGATTAGCTTGGTCAACGCCCGGTAGACCGTTGGCGGAGCGGAAATGCCCGCGGGCCGCACCGCATCGATCAACTCGTAGGCGCTCATCGGCCTGCCCGCTTCGGACAGGGCATCGAACACCAACTGATGGTTCTTCGAAAGCTTCGTGGTTCGATCACGACCGGCCGCCATCTCGTTGCTCCCGTCAGGGGTTTATCATTTCAAATGTTATGTTATAACATTTTAATTCGTTGTGGGCATGGATACGGACTGTCCCAGCAGAATGATACCAACACCCGTTCCAAGGACCAAAGGCAATGCGCCCCGGAATTTCTGTCTATGCACTGCTCGCTGCATTCGCGGCCAGCCCCGCCACCGCACAAGTCTACGAAGTGATCCATCCCGATATCCAGCCCGGCGGGTTCGAGTTGGAGATATTGAACGGCGTGACCTTGTCGGATGTGGAGACGGGTGACGAACGGGCCGCGCACGAGCTTGCCATCAATTATGCGCCGTTTCCATTCTGGAAGCCAATCCTGGCGGTAGAACTGGCAAAACCGAAGGGCGAAGCCTACGAAGTGGAGGCCGTGGAGATTGCCAGTGTTTTCCTGCTGCCGTTCGGCATGGGGGCGCAGCATGACGATCATAGCCATCATCATGGCCACGACTACGGCCATCATCACGGCCATGGCAATGCGGCGGGTTCGAATTTTGCATTAGGGCTCTACACGGCGTTGGAGATTCCGAACAGCGGCGGGCTGTTCCATGGCGCATTCAGCCTGGGGCCGATCGCGGAAGCGCACCTCGGGCCGGTCAAGGTGATCGGAAACCTGCTGGTCGAGATCCCGTTTGAAGACGGCGAGGATCCCGGCATCGCCTATGCGCTTGCCGCCTCGACGCCCGTCATACCGCAGATCGATCTTGGGCTCGAGGCGCATGGCGCGTTCGAAGGTGCACTGGGCAATGCATTGCCGCTGGACGAACAAAGCCATGTGATCGGACCGGCCATCTATGGCGCGTTCGGCTTGGGCCAGGGGCGGCTGCTGAAACCCAGGGTGGCCGTTCTGTTGGGCGTGACCGAGGCATCGCCCGATGCGTTGCTCTCCGTCAATTTCGAACTGAAGTTCTGACCTAGGGCGCAATGCGGCGGGTTTCCGGAGATCGGCAAGTGTGTCGCTTTCCAGCATCTTGACCATTAGGGTGGGGGCTAAAATCCGCCACGCTTCCCCTCTTTGCTTGAGATCCGCTGCTGATGACCGATCCGCTTCAGTCCATAGCCGACCCTGCCCGCCGGGCCGCACTTGAACCGTATCTGCGCTGGCCCTCACTGCCGACGATGGCGTTCGAGAAAATGGCGGCTCTGGGCGACAAGCCGTTCCTATGGGCGAAGCGGGCCGGCACCTACCAAAGCCAGTCCTTTGGCGAGGTGGCTGGCCTCGTCGCCGATTGTGCTCATGCGCTGCGAGGGTTGGGCCTTCAGCCGGGCCAGCGGGTGGCCCTGGTGGCGGAAAATCGGCCGGAATGGCTGGTGGCAGACACCGGTATCATGAGCGCCGGCGGCGTTACGGTGCCGGCCTACACCACCAACACCGTGGACGATCATGTTCATATTCTGATCGACAGCGGCGCGCGGTTCGTCATCGTGTCCACCGTGGCGCTGCTGGAGCGGGTGATCCAGGCGGCGGCGGTCGTGGAAAGTGTCGAGCGGATCGTGTTGATGGAGGGCGAACCACCAGCCAGCCCAGCCAAACCGGTCGAGACTTGGCTGTCGCTGCTGGCCGCTGGGCGGGCGGCGCGGGGCGATGCGCTGCCGGCGCCGCTGCACGTCGCAGGGCGCAGCGATCTCGCCTGCCTGATCTATACCTCGGGTACCGGCGGGGTGCCGAAGGGAGTGATGCTGTCGCATGGCGCGATCCTCTGCAACACGATGGGTGCCTGCGACCTGCTTTATGAGTTAGACGGCCGGCTGCCGGACGACGAGGTGTTTCTGTCCTTCCTGCCGCTCAGCCATTCCTACGAGCACACGGCAGGCCAGTTCTTCCCGCTCTCGATCGGCGCACAAATTTACTATGCCGAGAGCGTGGAGGTGCTGGCGCGGAACATGGCGGAGGTGAAGCCGACGATCATGACGGCCGTGCCGCGGCTTTATGAGACGCTGCACGGGCGGGTGCTGAGCGGCCTGCGCGGCCAGTCGAAGCTGCGGCAGAAGCTGTTCTGGAAAACGGTCGAACTTGGCAAGAAAAAGCATCTTGAGGGCAGGCTAGGGTTTTGCGAAAGCCTGATGGACCGGGTGCTGGACCGGCTGGTGCGGGCCAAGGTGAAGGCGCGCTTCGGCGGTCGGAACAAGGCGTTGATTTCTGGCGGTGCACCGCTGAACTATGAAATCGGCCTGTTTTTTACGGCGCTGGGCTTGCGGCTGTTGCAAGGCTATGGCCAGACGGAAACCGCGCCCATCGTCTCCTGCAACCGCGCCCACAAGATCAAGCTGGAGACGGTCGGCCCGCCCTTTCCCGGCGTCGAGGTGCGGATCGCCGAGGATGGGGAAATCCTGGTGCGGGGCGAACTGGCGATGCTCGGCTATTGGAACGATCCGGAAGCAACGGCGGAAACCTTACAAAATGGCTGGATCCATACCGGCGACGTGGGGGAGATCGACGCCGATGGCTTTATCAGGATCACCGACCGCAAGAAGGATATCATTGTGCTTTCGGGCGGCGATACGCTGTCGCCGCAGCGGGTCGAGGGCTTCCTGCAACTGGAGCCGGAAATCGCTCAGGCCATGGTTGTCGGGGACAAGCAGCCTTATCTGATCGGCCTGATCGTGCCGGATGCCGAGGCAGCCAGGGAATGGGCGAAGACGAATGGCAAGCCTGCCGACATGGCGGAACTGGTGGGGGACAAGGCCTTTCACGAGCATATCGAGCACGTGATCGAGCGCGTCAATCACCGCCTCGGCCAGCCGGAGCGGGTGCGCCGGTTCCGGTTGGTGGCGGAGCCGTTCAGCTGGGACAATGCCATGCTCACCCCCAGCATGAAAATCCGGCGACATGTGATCCGCGCCGCCTATGCGGAGCAATTGGCCGCGCTGCGGCGCTAGGTGCTTGCGCGCCAGCGCGGGCGCGATTATACGGGTGTTTTGCGAAAGAGGGCCGCCATGAAAGCCGACATTCACCCCGAGTACCACCAAATCACCGTCGTCATGACCGACGGGACCGAGTTCACGACGCGCTCCACCTATGGGAAAGAGGGCGATACGCTGCGTCTGGACATCGACCCGCTGGTGCATCCTGCCTGGACCGGCGGCAATCAGCGCCTGCTCGATACCGGCGGCCAGATCGCGCGCTTCAACAAGCGGTTCCAGGCTTTCGGCCTGAAGCGCTAAAAGCCGCTGCCATGACGGCACGGCCATGACGAGGGCCTTCCGCCTTGGCCGTGCCGGTTCCTGCTGATCCCGCTCCTTACCGCCTCGCGTGGCCACGCGCGTGGGCGGTTCCGTGCGTTCTGTCGGTGCCGCACAGCGGCCGGGCAATTCCCGAAGATGCCCATTCCGGCATGAACCCGGATGCCGACCTTGGGGCGCTGGAAGATCCGCATCTGGACAGCTTGGTCAATGGCGTGCACAGGCTGGGTCTGCCGGTGCTGATCAGCCAATGGGGCCGGGGTTATTGCGACGTAAACCGGGCAGCGGGGGAATGGGATGCGGGCATGTTCCGCGAGCCGTTGCCGCGGCATCTGGCCAGCGACTCCAGCCGGGTGCGGGCCGGCCTGGGACTGTTTCCGCGCTTTTTGCCGCCGCGCCAGCCGGTCAATCTCAAACGGCTGACCCTGAAACAGGGCGAATTGCGCTGGCTACGCGGGCATCGCCCCTATCACCGCGTGCTGACGCAGTTGGTGGCGGCCGCGAAGGCACGCTTCGGTTATGCGGTGCTGTTGGACCTGCATTCCATGCCGCAACTGCCGGGCGAGCGGCTGCCGGACTTGGTGCTGGGCGACGGATTCGGGCGAGCCTGCGCGAACCCGCTGCCGCAGGCGGCGAGCCGGGCGGCCCAGGGTAACGGGTTGAGCGTTGCGCGGAACTACCCTTATGCCGGCGGTTTCATCACCCAGCACTACGGCCGGCCCGCGGCCGGACTGCACGCTTTGCAGCTGGAATTCGCACGCCCGCTCTACATGGATGAGGTCACCCGCGCCTTGCAACCGGAAAGCCGGATTGTGACCGAGACGGTGCGGGCGATCATTGGCGAAATTACCCGGCTGTCGCCCGCCTTGCTTCGTCCGATGCCGGAGGCGATGGCAGGCGAGGATTGAGCCCGGCGTTGCCTGTCCCGCGTCTGCGTGTCCGCCACGATAGCGGCAGCGGGCGGGAGGCTTGGCATGCAGGCCATTCCAAACGCGATACCCGAACCATTTTCTGCGAGGTGGCAATGCAGCGGATCACGGCGGACGGCATGGACTATTGGCAGGGTGGTGATGGCCCGGCCTTGCTGGTGCTGCACGGCGGCGGCGCCAGTGCCGAGGCGCTGCTGCAATTGGCGGAGCGCATTGGCGCTGGCCACCGCGTACTGGTCCCGAACTTGGCAGGCTATGGCCGAAATTCACCCCTGGACAACAGCCGGCCCGCGCTGGAACAGCATCTGGCGGTCGTACAGCGGGCGTTCGGGCTCTGCGATGGGCCAATTGACGTGGTCGGCCATTCGATGGGTGGTTTGATGGCTTTGCGCGCCGCAGCTTGCTGGCCGGATCGGGTGCGCCGGCCGGTGGCGGTGGAGCCGATGTGCTTCGGCAGCCTGCACACGGGCGACCCGACCGATACCCAGGCCCTGGCGGAGGACCGCGCGGCGATCGATGCGCTGGTGCGCTTGGTCGATGGTGGCGACGTGGAGGCCGGCGTTGCCGCCTTTCATTGATTATTGGGGCGGCGCGCCCTGGGCGGCGCTGCCGGAGCATGTATGCGCCCGGCTGGTCGCCATGGGGCGGCAGTTGCGTCGGGAAGCCTGCGAGACGTCATATGACGAGACACTGGCCAGCGCCTATGCCGGGCTCGGCGGGCGGGCGCTGTTGCTGGCGGGGTCGGGTTCACCTTTGCCGGCCCGCCGCATCGTTACGCGCCTGGCGGAAGCGATGCCAGGGGCGGAGACCGCCATGAGCGCCGGTGCCAGCCATATGAGCGCGGTGATGGAACCGGACCTGTTCGCTCCAACGATCCGCGCGTTTCTTAGCCGCGTTTGACCGCGATAGAATAGCAGCGCAGCGTTACGAAAAGCTTTCGTTTGGCGATTTGGCTTCTTATTTATGCCGCTGGCGATCCTGCCACTTTCTCCGAGCGACATAGGGCCTCCCGATGCCCCCAGGCTATCCCGAAGGCGGCGTCCGCCGTGCTCTTGCCGATTTTGTTTGTGCGCGCAGCACGCAATGGGCGATCACCGGCCTGATCGTGCTGAACGCTCTCACGCTGGGCCTGGAAACGTCGGCCAGCGTGATGGCCGAATGGGGTAGTGTGCTCTACACCGTGGACGGCATTATCATTGCCATCTTCGCAATTGAGGTGGCGACCCGGATTATTGCCTTCGGTCCGGCGTTCTTTCGCGGCGGCTGGAATTGGTTCGATTTTCTGATCGTCGGCATGTCGCTGATCCCATCGGCCGGCAATCTGTCCGTGTTGCGCTCGCTCCGGATTTTGCGGGTGTTGCGCCTGATCTCGATTGTACCGCAGATGCGGACGGTGGTGACGGCGCTGTTGCAGGTCATTCCCGGCATGGGCACGGTGGCGCTGTTGCTGCTGCTGATCTTCTATGTCGGCGCTGTGATGGCGACCAAGCTGTTCGGCGCGGCCTTTCCGGATTGGTTCGGCAGCATCGGCGCCAGCATGTATTCGCTGTTCCAGATCATGACGCTGGAAAGCTGGTCGATGGGCATCGTCCGGCCGGTGATGGAGGTCTACCCGAGCGCCTGGGCGTTCTTTGTGCCCTTCATCCTGGTGACGACGTTTGCGGTCCTCAACCTGTTCGTTGCCATCGTCGTCGATGCCATGCAGTCCGCACACAAGGAGGAGGCTGCGGAGGCAGAAGCGGAAGCGCATGCCGAACGCGTCGCCATTGTCGAGGAAATCCGCGGCCTGCGGCAGGAAATCAGCGAATTGCGGACGGAGATGGATCGGTTCCGCGAATAGTCTGGCGAAGCACTTGCTTGGACGGCACGATACCAGCATCGCACCGCTTCGGTCGTTGATCGCATTTTCAGTTCCACCTGCCCTTGACACCAAGGTCCATCGTCGTCACTGGGCCTGTTGCGGCGCGGGTTTCCCGTCGGTGTGCGGGTGCAACTCGTCCGCCGTCTCCAGCCCCATGATGCCGGCTGCATCGGGATTGGCGCGTTCTTCCGCCGTTTGCGGCACGGCCTCGGTCGCCAGGCCGCGGTAGAGCGTATAGCAAAGCACCAGCAGGATCGCTGCGATCGGCAGGCCGGTGGTGATAGCGGCCGTCTGCAAGGCCTGAAGGCCACCGCCGAGCAACAGGGTCGCCGCCACCAGCCCCTCCGTCACGGCCCAGAACACGCGCTGTACCTTGGGCGGGTTGGTGTGGCCGCCGGCCGTCAGCATGTCGATCACGTAGCTGCCGCTGTCGGACGAGGTGACGAAGAACAGCATGACGATGACCGTTGCCATCGCAGCCGTCACCTGTGCGGCAGGCAGGGCATCCAGCAGGACGAAAAACGCCTGACTGACCGCGCCGTCGATATAGGGCGAAAGGTCGGCTGTGCCGTTGCCTTGAAACAGGATCGCCGTCGCACCAAACACCGTCATCCAGAGCAGGACGGCCGCCGTCGGCACCAGCAGAACGCCGACGACGAATTCGCGGATCGTACGCCCGCGCGAGACCCGGGCGATGAAAATGCCGACAAAGGGCGACCAGGAAATCCACCAGCCCCAATAGAAAAGGGTCCAGTCGGCCTGCCACTCGCCGCGCTCGTAGGCCTGGGTCCAGAGGCTCAACTGGATGATGTTCTGCAGATAACCGCCTGTTGCCTCCAGAAAGGTATCGAGCAGGAAGGTGGTCGGGCCGATGGCCAGCGTGGTGGCGAGCAGAACGAGCGCAGCCACGATGGTTAGCCGGCTGATCTGCGCAATGCCCTTGTCGAGGCCGGAGACGACGGAGGCGGTGGCCGCGACGGTAATGCCGGCAATCAGCAGCAACTGTGCGGTGGACGACTGGCCGATGCCGAACAGGTAATCCAGGCCAGAATTGACTTGCAGTACGCCCAGGCCCAGCGAGGTGGCGACGCCGAACATCGTACCCAGCACGGCGAAAACATCGACGAAATGCCCGAACGTGCCATAGATCCGGTCGCCGACCAGCGGATAGAAGATCGAGCGCAACGAAAGCGGCAGTTTGTGGCGAAAGGCAAAAAACGCCAGACCCAACGCGGTGACGGCATAGATGGCCCAGGCGTGCAGGCCCCAGTGGAAGAAGGTCAATCGCAACGCAAGCTCGGCCGTGGCGTCGGTTTCCGGCTCGCCGTAGGGCGGAGCCAGGTAATGGCTGATCGGTTCTGCCACGCTCCAAAACAGCAGCCCGATTCCCATGCCGGCGCTGAATAGCATGGCGAACCAAGTCGGCAGGTTATAGTGCGGTTGCTCGTGCGGGTCGCCGAGCCGGACTGAGCCAAATTTCGATATGGCCAGCAAAATGCAGACAATCGGGAAGATCGCGACCGCGGCGGTATAGAACCAGCCCAGATTTTGCGCGATCCAGATGTGGACCGTCTTGGCGGTGCTGCCGATTGCGCTCGGATAGGCGATGCCCAGCAGCACGAAGCCAATGATCAGAACACCGGCACCCAAGAAAACCGGGGCGGCCACGTGCGGGAAAAATCCCAGCCGTCGTGTTGCAACCTGTTTCTGAACAAGACCCTGATACATCATTGCCACACTTTCGCCGCCGGCCAACGCCTCAACCTAGGGACGGCGCGACGGCGGTGAAAGGTGCGGCGCGGGGCGGCTATTCCGCCGCGGCGCGCGTGGCGGAGAGTTCGTCCTCCACCTTCCACTGTTTGATCACCGGCAGTACTTCCTTGATGTAAAGCTCGATACCGGCCTTGGCGTCGGGGAAGGGGATGCCGCCGAAGCGGAAGCTGGTGGCGAGCTCGAAATCGCCGACGATTTTGCGGCGCTCTTCCAGCATGCGCAGAATGTTGTCCGGTGTGCCCCAGACGCTGGCTGACATGAAGCCGGAGATGATGCCGTCCATGCCGATTTCTTTGGCCGTGGCGATCTTGGCGGCATAGGCGTCATAGCCTTTGACCGTCGCAAAGTGATCGCCCAGCAACTCGTAATGGTCGAAGTTCGACATCACGAATTTGCCCATCCAATCACGCGCCTTTTCCTCCGCGCCGTCCATGGTCGGCGTGCAGACGCAGAAGTCCGCCATCAGCGGCGGCGGCGCCTTGCGGCCGTGCATTTCCTGGAACAGCTTGCGGTGCTGCTCGATCGCCGGCAGGCGGCTATCCCACGGCCGGTCGGAGAACATGACCATGCGCGCACCGATCTTCGCGGCGGAGACGACCGAATCCTCGCTGCTGGCGACAGCATAGAGCCGGTCGCGGATCGGAAAGCGCGGGCGCGGGCGGATTTCTGCGCGCGGCTGCGGGTAGTGCGGGCCGGCGCCCTCGATAAAGCCGGTTTCCAGCGCCTCCACGACCATTTTCGCCGCCTCGTCGAAACGGGTGCGGCTCTCGTCCATGCTCATGCGGAAAATGTTGAACTCGCGCCGGGCGAGGCCGCGGCCGACGCCGAAGCGCAGGCGACCGTTGGAAAAGTGGTCCAGCATCGACACCTTTTCGGCGACGCGCAACGGGTCGTTCCAGGGCAGGATGACGGCGGCAGTGCCCACATCGACAAGCGGATACTTTGCCGCCAGATAGCTCATCAGCTGCAGATTGTCGGGGCAGAACGAATAATCGTCGTCATGGTGTTCCACCGCCCAGAGGCAATCAAACCCTCCATCGGCCGCGATTTCCGCAATGGCCAACTCCTCGTCCCAGCATTGCTGATCGGTCACGTTTGGCGGGCAGCCGTACGTCGCAAAAACCATTTGCAAGCCGACATCCATGGGTCCGTTTCCTTCGAATTTGGTGATATGCACTTTCGTCGTAGGCACTCTAGGTTTGCAACCGCTGCCGGATCAAGAGCGGATTGAGCGCGAAGGCGGCGGACAGGGGCGGCGCAGGGGTGCTAGGAAAGTACAAGTCATTTCCAACCGAACGAGGATCCGCCCCGATGAAAACCCTGCGCGTGAATGGCTACGATATGGCTTATCTCGACCTTGGCCCGGCGGATAGCCGCCGGCCGCCGCTGGTCTGCGTGCATGGCTCGCTGAGCGATTTCCGCACTTGGTCTGCGGTGATGAAGCCGCTGTCGGCCGGCCGGCGGCTGATCGTGCCAAGTCTGCGCCATTTCTTTCCCGAGCATTGGGATGGCCAGGGCGGCAACTTCACCATGGCCCAGCATGTCGACGATACGATTGCCTTCCTTGAGGGGCTGGCGCTGGGGGCTGTCGATCTGATCGGCCATAGCCGTGGCGGGCATCTGGGGTTTCGTCTGGCGCTGAAGCGGCCGGACCTGCTGCGCCGTCTTGTGCTAGCGGAGCCGGGCGGCACGCTCGACGAATCGCTGATGCCGGACGAGGCGAGAAACCTGCCACCCGGCGGCGGCTCGCGCGCCCATGTCGCTCAGGCCTCGGAGAAGATCGCGGCCGGCGATCTGGAAGGCGGCCTGCGGGCCTTCAGCGAGGGCATCAACGGACCGGGCGCATGGGATGCGTTGCCGGCGTCGGAGCGGCAGTTGCGCGAAGACAACGCCTACACACTACTGGCCCAGGTCAACGAGGGCCGTCAGCCGTTCGCGAAGACGGAGGCCGAGGCGCTGGGCGTGCCGACCCTGTTTGTCGGTGGCGAGGATACGCCGGGCATGCTGCCGTTGGTGCTCAAGGCCCTGGCGGCGCATGTGCCGGGCGCAAAAACCGCGATGATCCCGAATGCCGGGCACAGCATGTTCCGCCAGCAGCCCAAGGCGTTCTGCGCCGCCGTGCTGCCGTTTTTGGACCGGTAGCGGTGCATGAATGGGTGCGAATCCCCTGCCGGTTGTGGCTGCGAGGGGCAGCCCGGCTGCCAGGGCTTGGTGCCAGCGGATTGACTGGGATGGTGCCGACCGGTAAAAAATTGCCAAACCATAGCAAAAGTCCAGGAGAGGCAAGATCATGAGATTGTTGGCGAGGGGCATTTGTGTCCTGGGGATTGCACTTTTCCTCGCGGGATGTTTTTCGGGAACCAAGAACTCTTACCCTCACGCAGCAGATAAGCGGGTCATGCCTCTGGATGAAGGTAATTATCAAATTACCAATCTGAAAGACAAAAAAGAATCAAATATATCGGCCAGAAAAAATCCTGATAAAACTTATACAATTATAGAAAATGGTGAATATAAAGAAGTTGGATTTTATTATAATAGTAAAAAAACTTATCTTATGTATCAAACAAGCAAAGATAAGAAAAGTTATCAATATTTCCTGGTGCAGCCAACGACCGGACATAAGGGGTTAATTGTTTACAATGCGACCAAGGCTGCCGCAAAGCTTCTTAACGACATGGTCGGTTCGAAGGTGTCCAACACCATCAGTTCTGTCCCGTTTACGGAGAAAGCATACAACAAGCTCTTTTTCCAAAAACTGGGCGATGTCCCGACGGATTCGTTTGAGAGAGCATACATAGTCCGCTCGATTGGCAGGTAAAACAAAGTCCCTTTGCTGATCCTGATGACGCGATGGCAGATTCCGGATTGTCTCTCGATTGATTGGTAACTGCCTGCGGTTGTGTTTGGTGGTGTAATGGTTGTTCTTGCAAGGCTGGCGTTGATCTGCCGCTTGTAAACGCCAGTTCGAGCCTAATCCAAACGCTGGCAAGGTCGCGCTATACCTGTGGGTTTTGAAACTGTAACAGCAGGTTAGAGTGGCTGGGCTACCGGTTCTGCGGGATACGCCGGCAAATTCCTGATGACGCCCTTACCACTTTCGCATTATCCTGCCTGCAACTTTTACAGGAGGATTGTTTGATGGCTGATTATGACCTGATCGTGCGCAACGGCACGGTTGTCGATGGCACGGGTGCTGCGCCGTTTACGGCTGACGTCGCCGTGAAGGATGGCAAGATCGCAGCCGTCGCCGCCAATCTTGGCGGCACCGCGGCGAAGGAGATCGACGCCAAGGGCAAACTGGTGACGCCGGGCTTCGTCGACATCCACACCCATTACGACGCCCAGGCGGTTTGGGACAGCCATCTGGCTCCGTCCTCTCTGCATGGCGTGACCACTGTGGTTATGGGCAATTGCGGCGTCGGTTTCGCACCCTGCCGCCCCGACAACCGCGAAAAGCTGATCGAGCTGATGGAAGGCGTGGAGGATATCCCCGGCGCCGTCATGCATGAGGGGCTGGAGTGGAAGTGGGAAACCTATCCGGAATACCTCGACGCCATCGATGCCAAGCCGCACGATGTCGACATTTGCGCGCTGGTCCCGCACTCGGCCCTGCGCGTGCATGTGATGGGCGACCGCGCCACTGCCTTCGAACCGGCGACCAAGGACGATATCGCCCAAATGCGCGCGCTGACGGCGGAGGCGGTGAAGGCCGGCGCCTTCGGCGTTTCCACCAGCCGCACGACCAGCCACAAGACCCTGGCCGGTGAATACATCCCGACCCTGCGGGTCTATGAGGACGAGCTGATGGGCCTTGCCGAGGGCCTGAACGATGCCGGCAGCGGCTTTCTGGAGGCGGTGAGCGACTGGATCACCGACGCCACGCCGGAGACGATCAAGGCCGACCCGGACCCGGTCGAAGCGTTTGGTATCCTGAAGCGCGTCGCGCAGAAGAGCGGTCGGCCGATGGTCTACACGCTCGCGCAGCGCAACAGCCTGCCGGAAATGTTCTCCCAGCTGCTGGACATGAACCGCAAGGCGTATGAGGAAGAGGGCGTCAACATCCGCCCGGTGTTTCCGCCGCGCGCCATCGGCATCCTGCTCGGGCTGCAGGCCAGTCAGACGCCGTTCAGCGGCTGCCCGACCTTCAAGACGCTGAACCACCTGCCGCTCGAAGAGAAGGTGGCGAAGCTGCGCGATCCGGAAATCCGCGCGAAGATCCTCTCGGAAGACCCGGTGAAGGAAAGCACCTTTCCGCTGATCCACCGCATGAGCTACGGCTACATGTTCCGCTTTGGCGAGAAAGACTACCAACCGCAGGAGCACGAAAGCGCCGAAGCGGTGGCGAAGCGCGAGGGCCGCGACGCGCCAGAAGTCGCCTATGATTGGCTGCTGGAGAACGACGGCAAGACCTTTATCTACATGCCGATCACCAACTATTCCGACTTCTCGCTGTCGGCTTCCGAAAAGCTGCTCGGCGAGAAGATGGCGATCATGGGCCTGGGTGATGGCGGTGCGCACGTCGGCTTCATCCTGGACGCCGGCTTCCCGACCTGGCTGCTGACCCATTGGGGCAAGGCCAGCGGCAAGTTCGAAATGCCGGAACTGGTGCGCCGTCTCACCAGCGATACGGCGGATGCTGCCGGCCTGGGTGACCGTGGCCGCATCCGTGTCGGCATGAAGGCGGACCTGAATGTGATCGATTGGGATGCGCTGGATTTCGAAGCGCCCTATGTCGTGCAGGACTTGCCGGCTGGCGGCAAGCGCCTGATGCAGGGTGCTAGCGGCTATGCCTATACTGTCGTTTCCGGTGAGGTAACGCATGAGAATGGCAAACCCACCGGCGCTCTGCCTGGCCGCCTGGTGCGCGGCCAGCGACCGGCGCCAGAGCCGTTGGCGATGGCGGCGGAGTGACCGGCTGATTGAACCAAAGCCGCAGCCGGGGTTTTGAATCCTGGCTGCGGTGGTTGCAGTTGGCCCCGCCCCGGCCGGTGCGGAATGCGCTGGCCGGGGCGTTTGCTTTCAAGCGTTTGCGTCAGGCAGGGATGCGGCCGCGCTTTCTCATTCCATTCCATGATACCGAACAATACTATCGTTTGGCTCGCGGTGGGCTTTGACGGCGTTGGCAGAGAAGTCCTCATCCGGGTAGCCCATGGCGATGCAGGTCATGATGACCTCGTTATCCGGCAGGTTCAGCACCTCGCGCACGATATCGGAGCGCATGATGCCTTGGCCGTTGATGACCGTGCCGAGACCGCGATCCCAGGCGGCCAGTACGATGCCGTAGGACAATGCACCCATGTCGAAATGGCCGATCGCGCCGGGGTCCATCTCTCGGTCGTAGGTGAGAACCAGCGACACCGGGGCATCGAACTGGCGGAAGCCGCGCAGCACCCAATCCTGCCGCCGTTCCTTGTCCTCCCGGGCAATGCCCATGGCTGCAAACAATTGCTTGGCGATCTCCACCTGCCGGTGGCGGTGAATACCGTCGTAGGCGGGATGGATCGGGATATCGCGATAAACCTCTGCGCCGTTTGCCATCGCTTCCATGTTTTGCTGGCGGATTTGGTCGAGCACGGCGCCAGCGACGACATGCACATGCCAGGGTTGGGTGTTCATGGACGACGGTGCGCCCTTCGCCACCTCGATGATCTCCTCGATCACCGCGCGCGGCACCGGGTCTTTCTTGTAGCCGCGGATGCTGCGGCGGGTGCGCACCAGTTCGTTGAAATCCATTTCGGGCTCCACTGTTCATGCTTGCTCAGTTCGCGGTGATTGATGCAGGCGGCAGGGGGGGCGTCAAGCCCGTGGCCGGGCACTGCGGCAGAGGGCGCACGAACCGGCTTATCGTCGCCGCCAAAGGCAGTTACAGTGTAAGGCAGGAAACAAAGGCCCAGCCTGCCAGAGGAAATCGCCATGCTTGATCAGACTCATATTTTCGCCGCGCTTGCCGGTTATGTCGGCCGCCCGGATGCCACCGGCGCCTTTGGCGTGTTTCGCCGGCCGGCCGCACCCGGCGGCGAGTGGCAGAATGTGTTCGGGGAAAAGGAAACGCACTATGTGATGGTGCATCCGGCCAACCCGGACGTGGTGCTGGCCGGCACGGTCGACGGCGTCTACCGCTCCACCGATCGCGGCACGACCTGGAAGCGCGCGAAGTTTCCGGAGCCGTCGCGGCAGGTGTGGTCTTTCATGGTCGACAGCCGCGAACCGAACCGGATTTACGCTGGCGGCTCGCCGGTCAGTGTTTTCGTGTCGGAGGACATGGGGGAATCCTGGAAGGAACTGCCCAATCCCGGAATCCCGAAACGGTTGGACGCACCGTTCGAAAGCCGTGTCATGCGGCTGGCTCAACATCCGGCCAAGCCCGATACGATCTTCGCCGCGCTGGAATTCGGCGGCGCCATGGTCAGCCATGACAGCGGCCAGACTTGGGCAGATTGCGGCGGGCCGTTGGTCGAGATGTCGAAACTGCCGCATCTTTCCAGCAAGATTGTTTCGGACAACACGGCGGAGGGCATGCTGGACGGGCACGCGCTCACCATATGCCCGGCGGACCCGGATGCGGTGCTGATCGCGCTGCGCATGGGCCTGTTCGAGAGCCGCGACGGCGGCAAGACGTGGCGCGACCTGGAGGCCAAGAATTTCTCGCCCACCACCTACGGCCGCGACGTGCGCGTCTCCCCCAGCCAACCGGAAACCGTCTATGCCGCGCTCAGCGTGGCCGCCGCGAGCCATGACGGCGGCCTCTACCGCTCCACCGATGCGGGCAAGACCTGGGGCCGGTTCGACAAGGTGCAGGTGCATGGCACGATCATGTCCATCGGCCTGCACCGTGACGATCCCAATCAGGTGTATATCGGTGCACGCTATGATGGCGAAGTGTTCGGCACGCAGGATGGCGGCGAAACTTGGTCCGACCTGTCCATCCCCGGGGATGTTAAGGACATTTACTGCGTTACGTGCGGGTAGGCGCTGGCGGCCGGTGCGCCGCTACCGGCTTGCATTCCATCGCCCGAGATTGTCTAGTAACGGCAAGCCTCAGGCGATACAAGACGATACAGAGGAAATCCCAAAAGATGCTGAACCGGACTTTGGCGGCATTCGCTGCCGGCGTGGTGCTGTTTGCCGGTGCCGCGCACGCGGCCTGCGATACCGCAGCCCAGATCGAACAGTGCAAGGGCCAACTGGACGCGGGCTATAATGTGCTGAATACCTATGCGCTGGATGGCCAGGACGGCAAGATCACCAGCGTTGTCGACGACAACGTGCTGTCGAGCCGCATGTCCTATCAACTGGTGATTTGCGGTGCAGAGGGCGTGACGTTCGAACTTCAGTCCGGCGCGCGCAAACCGTTGTTGAACAACAAGGAAGGCGAGGCCCTGCAATCGATGCTGACCATCGAGCCTGAACGCTCCTCGGTGTATTATCTGGCGTTCGGGCTGCCGGCAGCCGATACCTGCGCCGGCGCCGTCCTGGGTGTAAAGGCGCGCTGAGGCGCGCCTATTCCTGCTCGTCCGGCGTCGGCAGTTTCGGCGCCTGAAGCAGAAGCGCGACCAGGACCGAGATCGTAATCGGTATCAGCGCCAGCAGGCGCAGCATGGTGTCGTACTCGCCCCAGACATCCAGCGCCCAGCCCAATGGCAGCGGCCCGACGCTGGCGCCGAAGATGACGATCATCTGGCCGGTCCCCTGGATCGATCCCAGGAACTTGCGCCCGAAATAGCGCGGCCAGAGAAACCCGACGTAGGTCATGGTCACGGCATTGTTCAGGCCGAAAATCATGGCGAACGCCACGGCGGTTTCCCAGCTGTTGACGAAGGTGATCGAGACCAGCGACAGCGCCTGCACCCAGAGGCCGCCGAAAAACATCCATTTTGTCGGCAGAATATCGAGCAGCCGGCCGGTGATGGGCATCAGCACCGCGGCCGTGATGCCGCTGATGGTGAACATGCTGGCGGCAACCAGCGGGTCCAGCCCGTGCATTTTCAAAATGCCGGTGTATTCGACATGCAGGCTGGTCACCAGCATGGACAGCGAGAACAGCCCGGCGACAATCAAATAAAAGGCCGGCATGCGGAGCGCCTGCGCGCGCGTATAGCCGACCAATGGCGGCGCGCTTTCGCCTTCCCTCAGCGCCGCCTCGCCATCCGGCCTGAGGCCCACATCCTCCGGCCGGTTGTAGAGGAACAGCAGCGCCGGCGGGATCAGCATCACCCAGGTCATCACACCGAGCCAGATCCAGGCCTCGCGCCAGCCGAAGCTGGCGATCAGCCATTGGGTCAGGGGCGGGTGCAGGGCGATGGAAATCGGGAAGCCCAGCGACATCAGGCCGAGCGCCAGGCCGCGCTTCTTGTTGAACCATTGCGAGGTCATGGTCGCGCAGTTCAGCATCAGCGAGCCCTGGCCGAGGAAGCGCAGAGCGCCGAAGCCGAGGGCGAGAAAAATCCAGCCGTTAACGAAGCTGAAAGCAATTGCGGCGAGACCCAGCCCGAAGGCGATCAAGGCGATCATGTTGGCCGGCCCGAACCGATCCACCAGCCGGCCCATGCGCGGCAGCAGCAGTGCGGCGAACAGGGTGGCGGAACCATACGCCAGCGCGATTTCCGTGCGGTCGAGGCCGAGTTCTGCCTGGATCGGATCGAAAAACAGGCCGATCAGGTGCGACTGGCCCGGGCCGGTGCCGAACATGATCAGCGAGGCGACGAACAGAACCGTCCACCCATAAAACATCCGGGCATTCAAGGCCCGGAAGATGGGAGCGCGCAGTGAAGCGAGCATGAAGTTATTGCCCCGCAGAGAGGATGTGCCGTTGATGGTCAGTCTATGCCGTGCGGCCAGTGTGCGCTTCTGCGCACTTGGTCGCTACCCGCAGGGTAACCCGCCCCAGCGGGCGGCGGCAAGGTCATCGCTTTCGCGGGCATCGACCCAGTGTTCCCGGCCGTCGGCCGTTTCCTCGCACTTCCAGAACGGCGCCTTGGTCTTGAGCCAATCCATCAGGAATTCCGCACTTTCGAATGCAGCCTGGCGGTGGCTGGCGGCCGTGACAACCAGGACGATAGGTTCGCCCACGGTCATGCGGCCATAGCGGTGGATGATGAGCGAGGCTTCCAGCTGCCAACGCTGACGCGCTTCTGTTTCGATCTGCTCCAGCATGCGTTCTGTCATGCCGGGATAGTGTTCCAGCGTCATGGCGGTGACGCCCGATTCGGTTGAAAAATCGCGGACATAGCCGGTAAAGCTGGCGACGCCGCCGATGGCGGTATTTCCGGCGGCGAGGGTGTCAATCTCGGCACCGGTGTCGAACCGCTCCGCCTGGATGCGCACGGTCATGGCCTCAGCCTCCCGTCACCGGCGGGAAGAAGGCGATCTCTGCCCCGGCAGGAATCGGCGTGTCCGGCTCGACGAATTCCTGGTTGATGGCGGCGCGGATACAGGCGAGGTTGCCAAAGGCCTCCGCATGGCCGGGGCTTTGCTGCCGCAGCCAGGCGGCCAGATCGGCGACGGTGACGACCGTTGAGGGTGGGGTCACGTCCTCGCGGCCCTTGCCGATTTTGGTGCGAACCCAGGCGAAATAGAGCACATTCATTGGGGCGCATCCTCCTCTGCCAGTGCGGCCAAGCCGCGGCGTGAATAATCCCAAGCGCTGATAAGGCTGAGCAGCGTTGCCGGCGCCAGCGCAAATTCTGCCACCCAGCCAAACCCAAAACCGGCCGAGGCATTGGCGAACACCAACAGCAGCCCGGTGAATTGCAGGGCCGTCTTCCATTTGGCGGTTTGTGTGGCACTAAGCAAGGAGGAGCGTTGTCCCAAACCTTCCCGCAGCCCGCCGACCCAGATCTCGCGCAGCAGAAGCAGCAGGGCGATGCCGGTGCCGATGGGGCCGAACAGGCCATGGACGATAGCGAGCACGATCAGGCTGGCCAGGATCAGCTTGTCGCCGATAGAATCCAGCACCTGGCCGAGTCGCGAGGTGACACTCCAGGCCCGCGCCAGCTTGCCGTCAAGGTAGTCTGTTATGGCGGCTATCGCCAGCAGGATCAGCGCCACGCCTGCGGCAGTCGCCGGGGCGGTGGCCAACAGGGCGAGCGGGACGAACGCGGCCGCAACACGCAGCGCGGTCAGAAAATTGGGGATATGGCGGTGCAAGGGAATTCAGCCTCCAACCGTCATTGCAAATCCGCTTTGGCGGGTTTGCAATGACGAGCCAGAACTGAGGGATGGGGAAAGGGGCCTCAAATGCTCATGCAGACGTATTTGGTTTCCAGATAGTCCTCAATCCCATATTTGGAGCCCTCGCGACCAAGGCCGCTTTCCTTCATGCCGCCGAACGGGGCGACGGCGGTGGAAATCAGGCCGGTGTTCACACCAACAATGCCGTATTCCAGCGCCTCCGACACGCGCCAGATGCGGGCCATGTCCTTGGAATAGAAATAGCTGGCGAGGCCGAATTCGGTATCGTTGGCCATCCGGATGGCGTCCGCTTCGGTCTCGAACTTGAAGACGGGGGCGAGCGGGCCGAAGGTTTCGTCCTTGGAGACCAGCATGTCCTGAGTCACATCGGCAACCACGGTCGGTTCGAAGAAGGTGCCGCCGAGGGAGTGGCGCTTGCCGCCGAGGACGATGCGTGCCCCCTTGCCGACGGCGTCGCCGATATGCTCCTCCACCTTGTCGACCGCAGCGTCGTCGATCAGCGGGCCGATCAGAACGCCCGGCTCCATGCCGTCGCCGACGGGGAGTTTTTGAACGGCGGCGACCAGCTTCTCGACGAATTTGTCATAGACGCCGGCCTGCACGTACAGGCGGTTGGAGCAGACGCAGGTCTGGCCGGCATTGCGGTACTTGCTGGCAATCGCGCCTTCGACCGCGGCGTCGATGTCGGCGTCATCGAACACCAGGAAGGGCGCGTTGCCGCCCAGTTCCATCGAGACCTTCTTCACCGTGTCGGCGGTTTGCTTCATCAGCACTTTGCCGACCGGGGTCGAGCCAGTGAAGGTCACCTTGCGCACAATGGGGTTGGTGCACATTTCGGTGCCGATCGGCCCGGCGCGCCCGGTCACGACGCTGAACACGCCCGGCGGAATGCCGGCGCGCTCGCCCAGTTCGGCGACGGCCAGTGCGCTGAATGGCGTGGCCGACGCGGGTTTCACCACCATCGGACAGCCTGCGGCCAGCGCCGGGCCGGCCTTGCGGGTGATCATGGCGTTGGGGAAGTTCCAGGGGGTGATGGCGCAGCAGACGCCCACCGGCTCCTTCAGCACGATGATGCGCTTATCGCCCTGGTGCGCGGGGATCACGTCGCCATAGATGCGGCGCCCTTCCTCCGCGAACCATTCGATGAAGCTGGCGCCATAGGCGACCTCGCCCTTGGCCTCCTGGAACGGCTTGCCCTGTTCCAGCGTCATGATCTTGCCCAGATCGTCCGCATTCTCCAGCATCAGGTCGTTCCACCGGCGCAGGATGTCGGCGCGTTCCTTGGCGGTCTTGGCCCGCCAGGCCGGCCAAGCGGCATTCGCGGCCTCTATGGCGCGGCGGGTTTCATCCGGCCCCATGTTGGGTACATGGCCGATAACCTCGTTGGTGGAGGGATTGGTGACCGGCACGCTCTCGCCGTTGTCAGCATCGGACCAAGCGCCGTTCAGGTAGGCCTGTTGGCGGAACAGCTTGGGATCTTTTAAGTCCATGGGTACGTTCCCTTCCTTCATGACAATCGGCCAGTGATGTTCTGTATATAGGTGCTGTCTGCAGGCGAAGCCAATGACGGTCAACTGCTGTGCCGTAAAAGCAAGACCGTGGCCGCATCGGGTCGGGTTTTGGGGATGCCCCCGGCCGTTATCGGCGGTCAGGCGTCGCCGACAGGGTGCTCGGGCACCGCCTGGGCCGGCCATGGCTCGCCCACGTCTTCCAGCAAGCAGTCAAGATCGGCGGCCTCCAGCCACATGCTGCCGCCACCTGCGAAGGCGGCCAGCAGGGCCTCGCCATCGAAGGTCAGGCTCAACAGGTTGTGGATGCGGTCGGGCTTGCGGCGGTCCAGGCCTTTGGTCTGCACTCGCGTCACATTCTGCACGGTCAGCAGGGCGTGGATGCGGCTCGGTTCGGCCGGATGGTCCCAGCGGTAGCGGTTCAGTGCCAAGACAAAGCGTTTGTCGTCGGTCAGATAGGCCATGTCGGCAATCGGGACGAGTGCGTCTTGGATCATGGCAGAGAGGACGGCCATATCCTGCGCATCGCGCGCGCGCAGTTTCAACGGCTCGCTCATTCCGGCACCCGCTCGATCAGGGCGCCGCAAGCCGACAGCTTTTCTTCCAGCCGCTCGTAGCCGCGGTCGAGGTGGTAGATGCGCCGCACTTCCGTCTCCCCCTTTGCTGCCAGCCCCGCCAGAACCAGCGAGACCGAGGCGCGCAGGTCCGTCGCCATTACTGGTGCACCATAGAGCTGTTTCACCCCCCGGACCAGAGCGGAGGCGCCATGAACAGTGATATTGGCGCCCATGCGAGACAGTTCCGGCACATGCATGAACCGATTTTCAAAAATGGTTTCGGTCAGCATGGCGGCGCCGTCTGCCACGCACATCAGCGCCATGAATTGCGCCTGCAGGTCCGTCGGGAAGCCAGGGTAGGGCTCCGTCATCACGTCCGTGCCGGTCAGGCCGTTCTTGCGGCTGACCTGCAGGCCGGCCGGCGTTTCCTCAACGACGACACCGGCCTTGCGCAGGATGGAGACCGCGGCGGAAAGATGGGCTTCCCGCGCCCCCAGCAACTCGACCGAGCCGCCCGTGATCGCCGCCGCCATGGCATAGGTGCCGGTCTCGATCCGGTCCGGGATCACCGCATGGCTGGCCGGTTGCAGGCTGGTGACACCCTGAATGCGGATGGTGTCAGTGCCGGCGCCTTCGATCGGCACGCCCATGGCGGTCAGGCAGTTGGCGAGATCTACGATTTCCGGCTCGCGTGCGGCGTTTAAAATTACGCTTTCGCCCTTTGCCAGGGCCGCGGCCATCAGTGCGTTTTCCGTCGCGCCGACCGAAACCTTGGAAAACGCGATCCGCCCGCCGGCCAGGCCGCGGGGGGCCCGCGCTTCGATATAGCCCGCCGTGATTTCGATCTCGGCGCCCAAATCCTCCAGCGCGCCAAGGTGCAGATCGACCGGCCGGTTACCGATGGCGCAGCCGCCCGGCAGCGACACGCGCGCCACGCCGGCGCGGGCCAGCAACGGCCCCAGCACCAGCACGGAAGCGCGCATCTTCCGCACCAATTCATAAGGCGCGGTCGTGCTGCTCAGGTCATGGGTGTGCAACTGCATCACATGGCCGGCGGGGCAGCCCGTCTCGCGGCTGCCGTTCAGGCGCACATCGACGCCGTGCTGCGAGAGCAGTTCGGCCATGGACGCGATGTCGGCCAAATGCGGCACGTTGGTCAGCTGCAACGGCTGGTCGGAAAGCAGGGCGGCGGTCATCAACGGCAGGGCTGCATTCTTGGCGCCACTGATGGCGATGCGTCCCTGGAGCGGCCGGCCGCCCTCGATGCGGATCATGTCCATGCGGGCTGCACTCCAGGCAAGGCGGGGGTCACAGCCGCGGCAGCGTCACGCCGCGCTGGCCCATATATTTTCCGGCACGGTCGGCATAGGACACTTCGCACGTCTGGTCGGCTTTCAGGAACAGGAACTGACAGGCGCCTTCATTGGCATAGATTCGGGCGGGAAGGGGGGTGGTATTGGAAAATTCCAGCGTCACATGGCCTTCCCACTCCGGCTCCAGCGGCGTCACGTTGACGATGATGCCGCAGCGGGCATAGGTCGATTTGCCGAGACAGATCACCAGCACGTCGCGCGGGATGCGGAAATATTCCACCGTGCGGGCCAGCGCAAACGAGTTCGGCGGAATGACGCAAACATCCGTGTCGCGCTCGACGAAGCTTTGTTCCGAAAACGCCTTGGGATCGACGATCACCGAATCGACATTGGTGAAAATGCGGAATTCGCTGGCGACGCGCGCGTCGTAGCCATAGCTGGAAACACCGTAGGAAATGGTGCCCTCGCGGTGCTGGCGGTCGGCAAACGGCTCGATCATGCCGTTTTGCGTGGCCTGCTCGCGGATCCAGGTGTCGGGCATGATGCTCATCGGTCGGTGTTCCCTTCGTCCGCGGGCGAAGCCGCCGGGGTGTCTGTTGTGTCGGTGGGGTCAGAGCCATCGCGCCGGGCGGTTGCCTGGGCCTTGCGCCGGCGAAGGTTGGCACGCAGTTGCTGGGCCAGACGCTCGGCCTTGTCGGCGCCGGGCTTTTGCGGCGCAGGCTTGGAGTCGCTCGCCATCGGTCGGGCTTTCATTGGGGCTTGCCATTCGGTGTTGCGCTAGATAGAAGAGCGCCTTCCGCAAGGTCAAGCGGTCGCGGAGTCCCAGGCTTGCAACGGCGCGTCCGTGCTGGCATTAAGAGCCCGCCTTTCTGGTCATGCCGCCGTAGCTCAGTGGTAGAGCGCACCCTTGGTAAGGGTGAGGTCGAGTGTTCAATCCACTCCGGCGGCACCAGCGTTTCGCTATAATTAATTGATTTGATTGCGAAAAACCAGCCGGTCGGCCAAGCTAATCCACCTTTCTATCCACCCCGCGGCGCGCCATGAATGGCGGCGGTTTTGCGGTGCTGGGCGTTAGAATGGGCGGGCAATTGCAGCCGGTCCGCTTGCGCGATGCAGGGTTTCTTTCGCCCTAAAAAAGATAGGGCGCGCACCGCCCGGTGCCAGGGGCCGCGGCGGGGCGGGTTTTGCAGCATTGCAGCCTTCATAAAAATTCGCCGCATCCGTTACGCCGCGAAGCGCCCGCCGCCCACCGTTCGCGCTTGGCCGAGTGCGGCCAGGCTTTCCAGCAGGGGTTTAACGCTGTTGGTGCGGGCGCGATAGAATTGGCGGGCCACCTGTTCGGGGGTTGCCTCGCCCAGATCGTCGAGCGCGGCGCGCACGGCGGCGATTTGTTCGGGCAGGGATTTGGGCCAGGGGGTTTTGGCGGCGGCTTCCTCTGGGCCAACGTCGAACGCGGCTTGTTCGTCCTTGGCGGCGGCGGTGTGGCCTTCGGGGTTCTGGTATTCGGGGCGGAGCCAGCGGATAAGGCCGCGGGCTTCCTCCGCCGCGCGTTCGCGGTTCAGGTCCACCAGCCGGTGCAGGATTTCATCGTCGGAGAGGCTGGCGGGCCAGCCATAGGCTTCGGCCGCGGCGGCGTCGATTTGGTCGTGCAGGTCGCGCAGGATGCCGACAAGGCCCTGGTCGTAGATTTCCTTGTCCTTGCCTTCGATGCGCTCGCCCGCGCGCAGCTTTTCCAGCACGTTGTACATTTGCGTCAGGGTCAGTTTGGGATGGGCGGCCTGTTGCGCCTTGCGGTGCGCGTCCAGTTGCTCGCCCAGGCTGCGCAGGCGGGTTTTCTGGGCTTCGGTGGGGTCCGGGAAGGGGAAGGGGTCGAAACATAGGCTATGATTGTAACGAGGGCGATCTTCAAGCGTGCCGCCTGCGGCCAATGCCCAGGCCACGTGAAAGCGCGACGATAAAATTGCCAATGCAGCAGCGTCCTCCACCCCTATGCAAATTATTTCACTTTCACAAATAACATTGCCATCGATAAAGGAAAACACGCGATGCTTTGCGGTTCTTGTTGTGCCAATAAACCGCGATATATCATTAATTACTGGGCGCAATTCCTGGCGGGGCTTCCCGAATTCCCACCAGCGCTTTACATAGGCTTCGGCGTCTTTCGTTGGCGATTTTTCGAACTGTGCTTGCCTGCTGACGAGAACGGTGTCGCGTAGGTGTTGATAGACGGCGGGGCAGCATTTCCTAATCTCAATTTCAGACAATCCAAACAAATCGATTACCATCAATCCTCGGCTGTTTTGTGTCAAATCACGCCCGTTTAAAAAGGGTTGTATGAGGTTTTCCACCCCGGGGAGTGTGCCTAGTCCTAAGTGCTGGGCCTCAGCAAGCGTTATTAAGAAACCCATCCCGTGAAGCTTTACACCCATATGCGCCAGCCCGGCATTTGCCCGCAACGGCACCGCCCCCGCCACATCCGCGCCAATCCGCAGATTGGAAAATATCTTGCCCTTTTCGATGGCGAAGCGAACGGGCCGCCCCTCCGCCTCACTCTGGCCCCGCTGTTCGTCGGTTACGGTCAGCAGCCGCCCGTTTGTGTTGCCCTTCTCCGCCACCGTCATGGCGATGCGCACCGCCGCGCCGTCGCTGGCGTCTACCCATGGGTGATCCGGGATTGCGAAGGTCAGCGACAGAGGCGCTTTCGGGTCGGCCATATGCGGCTGCAACACCTTGCGGTTGAAGGTCTGGCGCAGCGAATTGGTGGTGATCAGGCCGAAACGGCGCACGCCCTTGGCCCGGCTCTTGGCCGTGGCGGGCTTCCAACCGCGCGCCGCCAGCGCCGCCTTCTCCCACCAGAACATGACGAAATCCGCGCTTTGCGGCATTTTCGGGTACGCTTGCCACAGCGCCTCCGCATAACCATCGCCCAGCGCATCGCGCATCCGGCTCGCCCCGATAAAGGGCGGGTTGCCAACGATGAAATCGGCCTCCGGCCATGCCGCGGGCTTTGGCTTCCGGTAGGTCAGCACCGGCACCCGCGCCGCCGGGTCCGGCACATCCTCCCCCGTCACCGGGTGCGCCATGGTGGTGACGCCATCCCAGCGGGTGACGGACTGGCCCGCATCGTCCAGCCGCGGTTCCGTGCCATCGTAGGTCAGCACCGCGTCGCGGTTTTCGATATTGTGGAAGTCGCGCAGCACCGGCTCGCTGGGCGCTGCCTTGCCATGGGTGCGGAAATGCCATTGCAGATAGCCAATCCACAGCACCAGTTCCGCCACCGCCGCCGCCCAGGGGTTCAGTTCGAGCCCCAAGAATTGGTGCGGGTCCACCGTGTGCCCGGCCAGCGACAGCGCGCCCTGTTCCTCGCCCAGTTCCGCCAGCAGCGCGGTCACTTCGCCTTCCAGCCGCTTCATCAGTTCCAGCGCGACGTAAAGGAAATTGCCCGAGCCGCAGGCAGGGTCCAGCACGCGGATATCGCAAAGCTGCCGGTGGAAGGCGCGCACGGTCTCCCGCGCGTCGGCCAGCTTGCCCTGATTGGCGAGCGTCATGGCCGCGGCCTGCACGTCGCGCCAATCCGCCCGCAACGGCTGCATGATGGTCGGCACCACCAGCCGCTCGACATAGGCGCGGGGCGTGTAGTGCGCGCCCAGCTTGTGCCGCTGGCGCTTGTCCAGCGCGCGTTCCAGCAGGGTGCCGAAAATCGCGGGCTCGACTTCGCGCCAATCCTTCCGGGCAGCGTCTATCAGCAGCGACAATTGCACTTTGGACAGCGGCAACGCGTCCGCCTCCCGAAACAGGCCGCCATTGAATTTTTTCAGGTCCGTCATCAGCACCGGCGAAAAACCGCCGGTGTTCATGGTCTCCCAAAGCGCCTTCAACGCGGGGGCGGCGTGTTCGGGGTTGGCAAGGGTGCGCTTCAACAGTTCCGTAAAGCTGTTGCGCGGGATCAGCTCCACATCCTCCGCAAACATCGTGAACAGGCAGCGCATCAGAAAGCGGGCCACGGCTTCCGGCGCATGGCCTTCGCCTTCGAAAGAGCGGCCAAGCGCGGCCAGCCGGTCCGCCACTTCGCGCGTGACGGCGGCGGCGATTTTCGACGGGTCCAGCGCATGCGGGTCGGTCCAGATCAGGCGCAGGCGCTCGCGCACCTTATCGTCCCGCAAATCGTCCATGGCGATGCGGTAGCGGTTGCCGTCCGGGTATTGCGTGTAGCCCTGCCCCTGGCCCGAGAAATCCGCATAGACTTCGATCACGTGCCCAACATCGACAATCAGCAGAAAGGGCGGCCAGCCATCCTCCCGAGAAACGGCGCGGGCGTAGCCATCGGCCTGGTTGCGGGCGCGCAGCATGGTGTCATCCCACCGCCGCGTGCCGCGCTGGCCATGCCCCTTGCGGGCGGCGGCTGGCAGGTCCGGCAACAGGGCGGGCTGGGTGTCGCTTTCCGCTGCATCGCCGCTGACGCCCTGTTTCGCCTCCATCACGAAATGGCCCGCGCGGTACAGGTCGATAAAGCCGTGGGTCTGGCTGCCGGTGTGAATGAAGGTTACGGGCCGCTCGAAACGATAGGAATCGGTCTGGCCTGTTTCGGTCGCTTTCTCGGGCTTGGGAACGCCCAACAATTCGGTCAATTCGTTCGCGAATGTCTGGAAATTGGCGCGCTCGCTTCCGCCCGATTGTTTCCAGCTAGAAATGAATTGCTCGATATCCAACGCCACACCACCCAATGAGTGCACCATACTGCCGGAGAGTTTGGCCGCTGCACGATGATGAGTCGATAGCGGGTTTGGGCACAGGTGTTCAAGGCGATGACGGCCCGCTGCGTGAAAGCTTCCGTTCCCACGGCAGCCGCGCCCCTTCCTTCTGCGCGGTCCGCAGGTGGCGCAAGGGCATGCGCCCCGTGCTGGCGAACGTGATGGCCTCTGCCGTTACGGTCTGGACTTTGAATGGGGAATAGGCAGCGCCCATCCGGTCGAGCCGTTCCCAGGGCGCGCGGGGGCAGGCGCCGAACAACGCGATTTCGTCCCAATCCAGCGCCGCCGCTTGCTCCGCCCAGCCATCCGCAACAAATGTCAGGGCCGCGGCGATGCATTCGCGCCCGCGTTCCGCCTGTTCAGCCTCCGCCATAACTTGCAGGCGATGCCGCCATTGCCGTGCCGCTGCGCTCGGGCCAGGGGCAGGTGGCCTTGCTACACTTGCTACTTTTGCTACACGCGGTGGCGTTTCTGCCGGATATGTAGCAGGTGTAGCGGATGTAGCAGGGGCCCGCCCCATGATTTCCGCAAGCGCGGCGTAGGGATCAAACCACACGGCCCGCCGCCCTCACAATGCGCCAGGCTTGCTTGCGCGGTGCGCCGCGCACAACGGTTCCCTCTTCGAGCGGCACGAGCCAGCCGTGTTCTTCCAGAAGTTTCAGCGCCTCCCGCGCCTTCGGGCTCTCGCGCAACGGGTTCGGCCCCCGCTGCACCACATCGCGCACCATCACTTCCGGTTCCGGCCAGCCTTCCAGAAGCCATTTGCGCAGCGTCTCGGCCCGGTCGATTTTGGCCGATACGGTTGCGGCACTGGCAAGCCGTGAAGCTTCGGAAAGGTAGAATTGCGCCAGCGCGATTGCGTTGGCCATGTCGCCCGGCTGCACCTCTTGGGCGTTCAGGTCGTGCCAGAGGGTTAAAACGCCAGCAATACGCGCTGCCTGTTCCGCCGCCTTCGACGCCGCGCCGGTTATGTGCGCCAGGTCGCAACCGGGGGCTTGCTGTGCTTCGATTGCATCCGCAAATTCCACCAGCAACGCGCGGGCTTCCGCGGTCAATGGCAGCGTGCGGGGCTTCAGGGTTCGTCCATCCTTTTCGGTTGGCATTTTTTGCTGCAAAACTTGCTTTAGCCGGGCTTCAAAACTTGCCAGTGCCTTGTCATCGCGCCGGGCCTTTGAATGAAACCGTGTGCCAATTGCGGAAACAGGTTCGGATATCAGGCAGCGGGGCAAAAACCCCAGCCCACCGGCCAGCGGGTCGGCAAGGAAGTCGTGCATAACGATTGGTTGCGCCATCAGATGAAGCGCCAGGCGTCGCCCCCGAAGTGTAAAAACGCCATCGCCGGCGCGGGTGCGCTTGATTTCCGAGCCATCCCAGAGGCTGTTCAGCCCGCCCAGCGTTTTCATTCGGTTTTCAGGATTCATGCCATGCCCGCCAAGGAATTGCGCGCCTTCATCCGAGAAAAGCCCAAGGCTGGGCTGCGCTTCAAGAAATGCCCGGAAAAGCCCTTCCAGCGTCGGTTCCGAGGCTGTTCGGTCCGGTAATACCGGCCCTTCCGGTTCATCCCCAAGCGCCGCCATATCGGTTTCGGCCTGGGCGCGCTTTTCCGGCTTATCACTGCCCGCATTGCGCAGGATGCCCTTGCGCTCCGCATCATAAAGTTCGGCGGCCTTGCGCCATTTCTTGAAAGCCTTCGCATAAGCTTCGGCCTCTGCATTTTCATAGTTGCGCAGCCCTTGCAAAAGCGGCTTGTCACAACTTGACTTCCGTTCGCCCGATTGAGCGATTGTCAGAAAATACAGCGACAGCGGGCGCGCTCCACCGAGCGTTTCCACATCCGCAAAGCCTTGCACTGCAAGCGATGCAACGGCCAATGCCGATGCTGCCGGGATCGCCACCGGGGCTTGCGTCATGCCTTGCACCGCCTCCACCGCTGGGCGCAACGGCCCCAGGGCTTCAACAGGGTACGGGGCGCCAGGTGAGATTTCGCGCACAAGGGGTTGCGGCCCCTCGGGCGTGAACGGGGTGGCGTGCGGGGCATTCATAACGCCACCGCCTTTCCGGTCAGCACGTCGTTCCAGTCGGAGCCGGTTGGGGCAGGCAAAAGCGAGACTTCCCAGCCTAGCGCGTGCGCCCGCTCGGCCAGGGCATATGCCGCCGCGTGCCCTGGTTCATCGCCATCGGGGGCTATAGTCAGCCGCCCCAGCTGGGCAGGAAGGCGCAGCCCACGAATGCCGGATGTTGAAAGCGCCGCCCATACCGTCGCGGGGCTATCCAAAAGCCCGCACAGAAGCGACAAGGCGGTTTCAATGCCTTCCGCCACCACCAGCCGCGAAGGCCCGTCAGAGAGCCGCACAGCGCCGCCAGCGCAGGCGCCCAGCATCACCTTTGCGGGTTCAATCTTGGCTTTCGCGGAGCCGTCAGGGCATAAAAAGGTCCGGTGCACAGCCGGTCGGCCTGCGCCATGCACCGCGGCTACCATTGCGGGCAATTTCCGCGCCGTCGGCCCATGCCACGCCTCACCGTGAAAGCGCAGTGTCGGAGGCAAGTCGCAAGTGATGCCGCGCCCGCGCAAGTAGGTTTCCGCGACTGTTCCCGCGATGGGCACGGCTTCCCGCCAAAGCCGCTCGGCTTGCACTGCCCGCCTTTCGGCCTCGGCCCGCCGTTCCGCTTCACGCCTCGCAATTTCTGCCGGGTCAGGGGGGCAATAGTTCCCAGCGCGCAGGCCCAAGGCCGTAAGAATGTCCGTGAAGGCACAGCCGCTTTTCTTGCAGTCCAAAAGCAAGCCCGAGCGTCCGTCGGCCAAGCTTAGGCCATTCTGCCCCCTCCGTCGCTCCGGCTGGCATACGGGGCAAGGGGCAGCCCCATAGCGGCCATACCAGCGCCCGCCAAGCGCCAATGTAAGTTCCTTTGCACCGTTTGCGCCCTTGTTGCGAAGGTGCGCGTTCGGCGCTAGTTTGGCGTCGCCAAGCGTCTGAACAGAGCGAGGCACTTTTGCCCCGGTCGCGCACGCCAGCGCACCGGGGTTTTCCATTTCGACCACTGGTTCACGCGCTCATTTCGCGCAGGTCATTAAGCCAAGCATCAATGTCGGCTTCTAACCAATAAAGCTTGCCGCCCAGTTTCACTGGCAGGGGCAGCCTGCCCGCCGCCATGTCGAGATAGATTGCCGAACGCGAACGCCCGCCGAGCTTTGCGCGAAGTTGAACGAAGTTGAGATACTGTTTCATGGGTTGCGTTATCCATTGCGGTTTCGGATGACGCAATTATGAGCAATGTCATTGCGCAAAATACAGCTTAATATATCCATGTTGTCAAATAGAAATTTTCGATTACATGAGTAAATGCACAAGTTTGGACGATTTTGCACCGATTTGGACGGTTTTCGTGCGAGTAATATTGCGCTAAAGTCTAATCAATATGATGCGGGAAAGTAGAGCAATAGGGGCTCAAATAGCTGCCTTGCGTGCCTTATGGCGTATAAATTCCGAATCGTTTGATGGCTTCACCAGGTTCGCCCTAGGAGCGCTAAGCGTATTTCGCGCCTTGTTAGCGCGCGTCTGCCAGTTTCACCACCTGCCCAGTGCCGCCGGTTACATGATCGGCCCAGCGATCCAATAGCATCCGCCTTTGTTCCAGAAAATCGGTGCGCCGGTATGCCAGCGTGACCGCGTTTCCTCCGACATGTGCCAGCATTGTTTCAGCGACTTCGTGCGGGGCGTCTGTGGTTTCGGCCAGCCAATCGCGCAAACTGCTTCGGAACCCATGCGGGCGTTCTTTCATACCCCGGCGCTCCATTAGCCGGGTCATTGTGGCGTCGGATATGACGCCCTTGCGCGCGGATGGGAAAAGGTAGCCGTCACGGGCGAACGGCTTTGCAAGTTCGACCGCTTGCATGGCTTCCTGGGATAGCGGCACGCGAAAATCGGCTGTTTGTCCAACGCGGCCCTTCATCCGCTCTGCCGGAATGGTCCAGATGCCCCCGTCAAATTCTTCCAGCCGGGCATGCCGGAGCGCACCGGATCGAACACCCGTCAGAATTAAAAGCCGTAATGCCAAGTGTGTTAACGATGGTTCTGCTAGGCTCGCATAGAAATCCGGGACGTCCGCCCATGCCATGGCCCCGATATTTTTGGGCTTGTGGCGCGATTTTCCCAACAGCGCTTTTGCTTTCATGGTCGCCTGCAAATCAGCATCCAGGCCGAGCGCAGCCGCATATTTTAGGATGATGCCGAGACGGTAAAGCGCCTTTCTTGCGGCGTCTGAACGTTCATGCCAAATCGGCGCCAGCACGTCGCGGATATCGCGAGCGTCGATTTCTTCCACTGGGACTTTTCCCAGTTTAGGCAGAACGTGCAGTTCAAGCGGCGAAAACCAGCGCCCTGCCTTGCCATCGCCTTTCAGCTCGGGTTTGCGAGCCTCGAAAGCTTCGGCGGCGATTTTTGCCAAGCTGTTATCGGCCCGCGCGGCCTCCCTGGCTTGTTTTTCTCGTTCCTTGATTGGGTCCAAGCCATTGGCGGCAATCGCCCGCCAGCGTTCCGCCTCGATACGCGCCTGCTTCAAAGTTACTGCGCCAACGGAACCAAGCCCCATTTCGCGGCGGCGTCCGTGAACCGTGAGGCGTAACACCCACTGCCCGCCACCGTCGGCTCGCTTTACCAGCCAAAGCCCGGCGCCGTCATTGTGTTTGCCTGTCGGTGCAGATTTTACGAATGCTGCCGAAAGCTTGTGCTTGCCTGCCATTCTGATCCACCTTTCTATCCACCCCTACATGTTGTATAGGGATGGACAATTCAAGACAGAACAAAACAGCATTTTTAATAAAAACACAGCGATAGCGGTAATGCTGGACGGTACCGGACTACTAAATATAGATGTTCAATGCCCTCC
Source organism: Alphaproteobacteria bacterium (assembly GCA_041687435.1). Taxonomy (GTDB): domain Bacteria; phylum Pseudomonadota; class Alphaproteobacteria; order Bin95; family Bin95; genus JACKII01. Next base: position 7,141 of record JAWLBX010000016.1, on the reverse strand, counting down.
GGCGGCACCATTTCACCATTTTGGCCTGAAAAACCCGCTAACACCTTGAATGGAAAGGATGTTTCGGGAGTTCGATAACCGGTTTTCCGGCAGTATTTGAGAGGCTGGGTAAAGGCCAGACGAAGCACCGCATGGCGTATGTCTACTCCGCCTTTTTCGTATATATTCCAAGGGTTTGCCAGGAATCGAAGCGATAGTTCAATAAATTCCTCTAGGTGTCCTTTCGGAGGAACGCTGCGATTGGCCCTTTCTTTGAGAATGATCTTTTCCCGCTCCAGCTTAGCGATACGGCCTTCATAGGCGCTCACCACCGACGGACTGGAGGCTTCGACCACACGGTCCAATAGCCCCTCGATCTGTTCATCGACGGCCTTGAGACGACGTGTAAACTCCGCCTTGGCAGTATGGGCATCGGCCAGCCGCGCTTCCCACGCATCGGCGAACATCATCCGCGCCAATTCGAAGAGCTTGCGGGAGGGCTGCATGGTTTTCAGGATGCGTTCGAAGCCTTCCTCGATTTTGGCGCGCGGGATCGACTTCTGCTTGGACGTGCAACCGCGCGTATCGCACAGATAATAAGGGTAATGCTTCCGGCAGCCTTTGGACCATGCCGCGGTCATGGGCTTGCCGCAATCGTTGCACAGAACAAAGCCCCGTAGCGGGAAATCCTCTGAAAAGTCCTTCCGTGCCGCCGGACGCTTCTTGCCTTCCAGAGTATCCAGAATGCGCTGGTGCGTCTCGAAGCTGATCAGCCCTTCATGCTGGCCCTCACGGACGCTGACGCCCCATTTCGGAGCCTCAACATATCCCGCATAAACGACCTTCCGGAGAAGCCGCCACACCGTCATCGAGCGAACCGAGCCGTCTTTTCGATCTTTAGGGAAATATGGATCGGCTTCCAGATAGCGCTGCACCTCGGCCTGCGAAGCAAACCGCCCTGTGGCGTAACCTTCGAGGGCCTCGCGCACGACCGATGCCAGAGGTTCGTCGGGGACGAGAATCTTGCCACCGCCGTTTTTGCAGGGAACGTGCTTGTAGCCGACCGGCGCGCGGAACACCCAGAAACCCTTTTCAACGCGGGATTTCATCTTTTGGATGACTTGACGACGGTTCTGCTCGCGCTCCAGCTGGCCCTGGGCGGCAATGATCGTCTCGATAAACACGCCTTCGGGCGTATCCTCGAACTTAAAGTTCAGGCATTCGATCAAGGCCCCGCGCGCCGCAAATTCTCGCCGAAGTTTCAAATGAAACTCCGTATCGCGAGCGAAACGCTTGAGATCATCAAAAATAACCACATACGGTTTGCCGTCCTGGGCCTCCAGATAAGCCAGCATGGCGCGCATGCCAGGACGTTTCATGAAGTCTCCCCCGCCGCTTACATCGTCGGGGAAGACCATTTCCACGTCATAGCCGTGCTCTTCCGCATAGGCCCGGCAACGCTGCTCCTGGCTTTCCAGGCCGGAGCCTTCAATGCGCTGTTTGACGGAAGAGACCCGGCAATAGATCAGCGCGCGCACAACGCTGGCGATTTCTTTTTGAATATTGGTCATCCGGACTCCTTTCGTTTTGCCAACTTTATTCAGTGCTGCCGGCTTTATTGAATGCGTCAGTGATCGGATCAAGAGCGCATTTTACACTATTTTTGCCCTGATTTGCGCCGTGGTTTTCGTTTTTCGCGTTTTGTCCACAGCCCTGCTGCTCGATAACTTGCTGCATCGGATGTACGCCAAAGCCGAGATCGACGAAGGCGACGATGATAGACCAAAGCGCCTCAATCAGCTGGCGCTTCTGGTCTTCGGTGAGACTGGGATCATCGAGAAAGGCTTGATATTTCTCGACATCGATTTCCAGCATCCGCCGGGATGAGCCGGTCGGTCCATGCATAACAGAATTCTCCCTATTATGCCTCATAGGCAGGTTATGGCCGGTGGCATTAATGCCGCCGGGATCATCATGCAATTGAGCCGTGTTCTGTCCTGGAAAACTGTGCCGGGAGTCTTCGGATGAAGCTCCACCGGCATTCGCTGCGTTCTCGCAACTATCTAAGGTTATTTTACCATAACTTTTTACAACCTTGCAAAATTGACCGCGTTTCTTGTTTGGTTTGCGCTTAGATTGGTGGTGTTTCATGGCTCTTTTCCTTAGTGTTGGTTGCCGTTGGTCCAGACAATCACCGGGCAGTTTTGGGTGCCGCGGCGGGTGAAGGGCTTTGTGACGAAGGGCGGGCCGTAGTACTCGCACCAGAGATACTGGCCTGCGTGGTTTTTGGCGTATTGGATGCGCAGATGCGGCCAGCCGAAGACCAGGACGACGAGGACCGCCGCGCCGATCAGCGCCACCGGAAACTGCGGCATCTGGCCATGCAGCACTTCCAGGATGGGGCGGAGGAGGGGCGTTTTGCTGGCTGGCAGCTTGCGCCGCCCGGCTTTGGCGGCGACGGCGCGCCCCTTGCGGAGTGTCATTTTCAGCTTGCCGAGGAAGCGCGCGCCGCCATGCAGCGGGTTGGGCGCAACCTCGGAGCGCCAGGGCTCGACCTCGTGATACCCGGCTTTGAGTGCGCGCACGGGTTTGAGGTTCTTGATGAAGATGATCTGTTCGTCCTCGGGCAGCTGGCGGAGCTCATCGGCGCGCATGAGATCGCGCAGCGAGGCGTTCATTGACATCCCTGCCGGTTCGCCGAAGAGCGTGCCCAGGCTAAAGGACGCCGTCGGCACGGCCCTTTGGCCGAGCATCCGGCTGACCAGCGTGGCGGTCTCGCTGGCGGCCACGCCGAAGAATTGTTTGACGTCGCTCTGGCTGAGGATCGTCTCCAGGGCGGGCGCGCCGTAGACGCGCGCGATCTCTTTGAGCTCCTGGACGACCATCCAGACATGGATGCCGTAGCCGCCCAGCGCGGTCAGCGCGCCGGGAAGGCCGCTCAGCTTGTAGTTGGTGAACTCGTCCAGCAGCAGGTGCACGGGGATGGCATTTTTCTCGCGCACCAGCTCGCGCAGCGCCGACCAGACCATAAGGCCGATCCAGGGCTCGAACACATCCATGCGACTCGGATCGCAGACCATAAAGATCGTGGTCTTGGCGCGCTTCAGATCCCGGAAGCGGAAGTCGCATTCTTCGACCGAGGGCGCGAGGTGCCCGCTGGGGCCGAAGGCGACCAGACTTTGCAGGGCTCCTTCGCGGAAAGAATCGAACTGCTTGGGATTGCTCTCGAAGGTCGAGCGGATGCCCCTGGCCAGCACGGCCAGCTCGCCGCCGAGTTCATCGCTGCCTTCGGCGTCCGCCAATAGCGCCAGGAAGGCCTCGTTATCGCTCAGCATGTCGTAGAGCGCCGGGAGATTGGCTTCGTGCGGATCGCGCAGCGCGCATTGGGCGGCCAGTGCAAAGGTCAGGATTTTGCGGGTGCCGTTCGGCCAGTAGGGATCGCGCGCGCCGCCCGCCGGGTCGGCATGCAGCTGCATCGCCATGGACCGGGCGTCCGCAATGACGTCCTCTTTGGCGAAGGCCAGATCATCCAGAATGATCTGCATGGGATTATACCGGGCATTGCGCTCGCCGGTGCCATGCGCCGGGTCGAGCGCAATGACAGTATGAGCGTGCTTCTCCCGGATGAGCCGGGCCGTCTGTATGGTGAGCTCGCCCTTCAGGTCCGTGACCAGGCGCGAGGCGCCGATGTCATGGCACAAAGCGGGCATGACAAAGGAGGTGGTTTTTCCTTTGCGCGCCGGGGCGCAGACCAGGCCGTGCACGGCGCTCTCGATAAAGAGCGGCTGGCCGTCCAAGATGCCGAGGAAGATCCCCTTTGTTTTGCCGAGCCCGGCCTTGCGCGCTTCTTTCCGGCGCAGCCAGTCTGCGGAGCCCAGCGCATCGCCGGGCCGGTGAGCCCGGATCACGCGCCGGATTTGTTTGGCAATCGCGGCCAGATCAGCCGCGACCGCGCCGGTGCCGACCAGTGCCAGAGCCGCAGCCGCGCCCCAGGCATAGATTTGCCATTCGGGTGGGTGGCTGCCGGGCGCAATCAGCGGCCAGGTTTCCGCTAGGCCCAAATACAGACCGCCGGTGATAAGGGCGCGCGGCACGAGCTTGCCGGTACCGTATTGAGGGGACGGGTTTCTCATCACCGCGTTCCCTTCGGCCAAGGGCAGGTGGCCAGGGCGGCGCTCACCTCGCTCGCATCGAGCCCAAGCAGGGCAAGATCGGCGTCGCTCAGGTCCAGAACCGTGAGCTCACCGGTCGCATTGCGGATGGCAATGCCGACGCGGGGATCAAGTCCGCCGCTATCAACGATGGCCCAGCAAAAGGATCGAACGACCCCGGTCCGGCTGGCGGCGTCCCGGTAAATCGTTCCCACGACGAGGCTCACCCCTCGCTTGAGCTCCGGACCCTGTGCGAATTCCAGATCGCCGCTCGCCAAGGCGTCCTCAGCTGCCTGCTGGGCGGCTTCTGCAACAGCCATTTGCCGTTTGGCGGCACTGGCGGCTGCGTTGGCTTGCCGGATTTGTTCTTGTGCGCACGCGCTTCCAGCGGCCGGATAACCGGCAATGCAGCGGGCCTCGTTTATCAGCCCACCCAGCTCCGGGATTTGCCGCGCCGCCATGACGAAGACGAGGATCAGCACCAGGGCGGTGAAGGCACAGACCATGGCAAAGCCGATGGCCGTGCCCGGTACGCCGGACAGTTTTTTCATGAGAGCTCTCCTTTTGTGTTCAGAGCGATCCGCCGCTTGCGCTTCATGGCCGCCGCCCAGAACAACAGCGTCGAAAGCGGGGCGAAGAGATCGATGATCAGTGCAATGGCCAGCTGGGGCAGGTGCAGCAGCGCGTGATCCCATACGAGCAGCTGGGCCGGTTTCAGGACGGCGCGCCCGGCTTCAGGCAGCGGCAGCGCCTCGATGTCCTGAATGAGCCTCTCGATCTTGCTGGCGTTTTCTGCCTCTTCATCGGCCAGCAGGGCGATGGCCCGCGCCTGGCTCGCTGCAAAACCGCCACTTTGGCTTTCCAGCTTTTCAATGGCCGAGGACAGCCCCGAAGCCCCGGCGCGCAGGGCGCGGGTGCGGTCTTCGTTTTGCAGCGCCTGGAGCAGGCCGTCCATGTGCCGGGCGAGGGCCAGGAATTCCAGCTCCCGGTCCCCGATAGGCCGGTGCCGGTCGTACAGAATGACGTCGAGCTGGCCGGAGAGCGCTTCGATCTTCGCGATCCGCGCCTTGTTGGCCGCGATGATCTCATCCAGCGCTTCGGCAATGGCGCGTTTCTGTTCGCACAGGCCCAGCAGATAGCCCGTCACCACCCCCTTGCCGCGCGAGCCGGTAATCGCGCCGGTTTCCAGTTCCTGCTCATAGCGCGCGCAGGCCGCCGCCGCCTGCGGCCCGATAATGAGGCGCGCATCTTCCATCGCCGCGGCCCGCGGGGCGAGCATGGCGGCTTTGGCGGCATACAGATCGGCCTGATATTGCAGCTCCAGACCGCGGGCGCTGTCCTGGGTGGAGCCGATGAAGCTGGTATAGGTGCTGGCCAGCGCCAGCACGGCCATCAGAACGAATGCCACAAACAGGCCGATGCCTTTGGCCTGCAGCGCCACAAAGCGCGGCATCAGCTTCATCGTGTAGTGCCACAGCGCAAACTGCGAGCCGGTGGCGCAGGTCACAATCAGCATAGCGAGACTGCGGGTGGCATCGCTCGCCCCGCTGATCCACTCGGCCATGGACACAACGCCCATGTAGCTGGTCCAGGCGCTCCCGATCAGGAACGCCAGCAAAAGCAGCGGCTGATAGAAGAGTTGATAGTCCTGCGCGAAGCGTTCCGCTTCGTTCAAGGCTGGGGTGCCGATCTGATCCGGCGCGCTATCGAATGGCATGATCGCCGTTCCTTTTTTACCTGGCCGCAGGCAAGCCTCGGGCGTTTCCGGAATCAGGTGATTCCGGCGGGTGGGACGCATATCCTTTGTGGCTTCGGTTACTTGGCCCGAAAGCCAAGTTCTGCCGGTAAAGTAATGCGGCGCCGGGATGGAACATCCGGTGAGAAATGGGAAAAATGCGGGGAGAAAGTTCCCCGGCCTGGGGCCGCCACGCGACTTCAGGCGCGCCCCCTCGATAGTGAGAGATGCATGATCCGAGATTTTTGGCCGGACGCCCGGCGCATGCCGAAAATGAAATTTTCCGCCGCCGTTGAGGCGATCCGGAAAGCTCGGGATAAACGGGGGCTAACCAACGGCGCTCTATGCCGGGAGGTGCGGGACCTCGCGCGCCAACACAATGAAACGCCCGGACGCGAGCCAATCGAGCTCGCCAAAGCCTTTGACGAGCGGGACTATACCTACTGGGGGAATGAAGAGCTCAAAGCCATTCGCAACGGCACCCGCAAAATCCTCGTCGCCTATCTCGCCTGGCTCTGGGAGCAGGACGAAGAGGCGGCGCGCGCGCTTTATATCGAGACCGGTCTAACCCAGCCCGCCGCGTCACCGGCGGCGGAGCTGGAAGCAGAGAGCGGGCATGCGCCATGGCAAAGACTGATGAACCGCTATGGGCGCTTCGAAAGCCTGGAGGTGATCTCGCTGGATACGCCTTCGCTCGGCCTGATCGGCCTGAAAAGCGAAGAGCCTGCCCCTGACCGGCGGCTTCGCCTTGGCGAGCCGTTCTGTTTTCGCATAAACGCGCCGGAAGGCTATATCATCGCTCTCCAGCGCTTTCGGGGCACCTGGTACCCGGTGCCGCTCACGGAAGGCCACTGGTATGACCGTTTGCCAACCGGCACTGCGCTGATCCCATACGATCACGAAACCGGCGGCCCGATTGAGCTCAGCGAGGAGACCAATCCGGGCACATACGGCTTTGGGTTCGTCATTCTCAATGACGACCGGCTGACCCAGTTCGCGGGCGGGTTTCGGGAGGAAGTACCCTTCACCGAAATCCAGGCGTCGGACCTGGAAAAACTGCTTCTCGACCAACCAACTGCGCGGCAGGTCATTTACCGCATCAATGTCGAAATCTGCGCCTGAGGCCGCTACGGTTCCGCGTAGTAGCGAAGCGGTTCCAGTGTTTTCGACACGCTTGCAAGCTGGACACCCGTATTAACCATCATTTCATCCGCGGATGGCGATGGATGCAGGCAACCGAAGGCCATGGATCGATCTGACGGATAGGTTTCGGGTT
>JAWLBX010000015.1:0-84244 GCA_041687435.1 Alphaproteobacteria bacterium | reverse complement strand
CCGACGAAATAATCGCCCGAGCGCTCTCGCAGCAGGTGGCGGGTGGAGCGGTTTCTACCGTTGGTATAAGCCGCTTGTTCGCAGTCAATGGCGCGATGAACCTAACGATTGGAGGTAGAGTTATGTCCATGGTGACAGCAAAACATGATGAGCGGCACACATGACGCGGACCAATGCGTTTCTGGCAAATTAGTACCTTGAGGCGTTTGAGGCGTATGATGTGAACGACTGAGGACCGTACCCCCTGCAATGGCAATTACCTGCGGTTTCCCTGTCTAAGGCTGAGGTTCAGTCTTAGATTGTTAAGGATCATTTTTTCATCTGGAGGTGGTAGCCCTCTATCAGTAAGTCCAAATGTTATAAATTTTTCCGCTAAAGCCTCATAATCCGGCTTATGCGCTTTGTATTTTTCTCCATTGCTGCTAAGTTTCTTGCGCAGATTTACTATCTTTCCGGGCTTTACATCGGCAATTTCAGCAACTTTTTTTATCGCATTCTCTCGTGAGGTGCCGATATTTATTAAGGCATCAACTGCGGCAATAATCAGAACGTCCACTGCGCGCTCGTGTTTTGATTTAGTGCTGTTGCTCCGCTTTGCTGGCGCGAGTATCGCGTCTGCTCTCCCTTCATCGAGAGCCCTCAACGCATTGATCAAACGTCTAGGGGGGTACGTGTCACGGCCCGCCTGCGAGGTCATGGTCTCGGCCCATAACAGCCATTCTAATATTGCGTCTCGGTCTGGCTTCTTATCTTCCCGATCATTCGTCATGTTTGCGCGGCCTCCGCCTGCCGGCCGGCCAGGGTCACCACCTCGCCACGCGGCGCCGTCAGATATGACGACCAAGCGGCCATCAGCTTTTCGCGCTTCGCATACACGTTCGAGCGAGCATATGCCTGCGACACACTATCACCGATCCGATGCGCCAGCGCAGCCTCGCAAACCTCGAATGGGAAATTGGTTTGCTCCTGGGCCCATGTCCTGAAGCTGGTGCGCATCCCGTGCACGTGGACATCGAAGCCGAGTTCTCGGATCAGCTTCGACAAGGTCATGTCCGAAAGCACCTTGCCGCGCATGGATGGAAAGACCAGCCCGGACGGGTCGCGCAGGCTCTCAGCCTCTTTCAGAACCTCCAGAGCCCTGGGGGAGAGCGGAACAACATGCGGTTCTTTCATTTTCATTCTGGATGCCGGGATGGTCCAGCGAGCCGTCTTCATGTCGATCTCTGACCATGTCGCGCCCCGGACCTCGCCCGATCGGGCGGCAGTAAGGATCAGGAATTCCAGGGCCAGCTTGGTTGCGGCCCATGCGCGGGAACCCTTGACTCCTTCGATGCACCCGGGAACCTCATTGTATGGGAGCGCTTTCCGATGGGTGCGCTGGCTTTTCCTGTCGTGTTTCGCCAGCCCCTTCGCCGCGGCCTCTGCTGGGTTGTCTGTGCGATACCCTTTGGCGATTGCCCATTTGAGAACGGTTCCAAGCCGCTGCTTCACTCGCCTCGCTGTTTCGGGTTTCGTCGTCCAGAAATTCTCGCGCTCGAGAACCGCCAGGATATCCGCCGACATGATTTCATTGATCTTTCGGGTTCCAATCACCGGGAAAGCGTAGGTGGTGAGCGAGTTGATGAAGTCGGCGGAGTGTTTCCCATTTCGCCATGTGGGCTTGCTCGCTTCATGTACTTTGCCGGCCGCTTCCTCGAATGTCGGAATGCCAGCGGCGATGCGTCGAGCCTGCAAGGGATCATCGCCAGAGCGTGCCATGCGCCTGTTTTCTAGCGCCGCCTCGCGTGCCTCAGCCAACGTGACCAGGTCGGCACCGCCAAGACCGATCTCGCACCGCTTGTCGCGAATGACGATCCTCTGAACCCATTGCCGCGATCCACTAGGGGCGACGCGCAGGTATAGCCCGTTGCCGTCGAAATACTTGCCGGGCTCCTTAACCGATCGCACGAATGCAGCCGTTAGGCCCTTCGCCGGCCTCCTGATACTTCCAGACATTCCATATCCCTCATTTTATCCCCCATTATATCGAGGAATGTGATGGAAACAAGCGGAACATTCTGGAGTGATATCGATGAAATATTCAATAATTCTGAGGTCTATAGGACGACGGCGGAATTAATCGGAATAAAGCATGGGGGACCTTGGCTCCACCAAATACGATCCCCTAGCGCTATGAAAAGCCTAGGGGATTTTATTTTGCCGCAAATTCTCAACCGGGGCGTGGATTCCATTTGCCTCGACCTTCGGAAACGATAACTCTCTGCCGTCAGGGAGGCCGTTGGATGGCAAAGCTGAAAATTGGCGATACGCCCAGGCGCACCGAGGACAGGCGGTTTCTGACCGGTGCCGGCTGCTATGTAGATGATTTGCACCCGGCGGGACTGGTGCATGCGGTAGTCCTGCGCTCGCCACACGCCCATGCGGATGTGTCGGGAGTCGATACGGCCCAGGCGTCTGCCATGCCAGGGGTTATTGCCATCCTCACCGGGCAAGACGCAGAGGAGGCGGGCATCGGGCCGCTGCTGCCGTATGAACGGACTAATGTCTATTCCGGTGAGCCATTCCGCTATCCAACGCAATATCCGCTGGCGCGCGGGCGGGTGCGCTATGTGGGCGAGCCGGTGGCGCTGGTCATAGCCGAAAGCCGGGAGCAGGCGCTGGACGCGGCCGAGCGGATAGCGGTCGGTTATGAACCGCTGCCGGTTGTCACGACCATTGCCGGCGCGCTCGCCAGCGGCGACCCGGCGCATGTTTGCCTGGAATGGGCGGCCGGCGACCGGACGGCAACCGATGCGGCTTTCGCAGCCGCTGCGCATGTGACGCAACTGAACCTGCACAATCACCGCATCGTCACCAATTCGATGGAGCCGCGCGGTGCAATCGGGGAATTCAATCCGGCGACGGGCCGCTATACCTTGCATGTATCGACCCAGAGCCTGCACATGGTGCGGGACCGTGTGGCCGAGACACTGGGGGTCGAGCCTGCCAAGGTACGGTTCGTGGCGCCGGATGTGGGCGGCGGTTTCGGCGTTAAAAATTTCATGTATCCGGAAATGGTGCTGCTGTGCTGGGCCGGGCGGGTTGCCGGGCGGCCGGTCAAATGGATCAACGGGCGGGGCGAGGGGTTCGTCTCCGATCATCAGGCCCGTGATAACGACGCACGGGCCGAACTGGCACTGGATGCGGATGGCAACATTCTGGCGCTCCGGGTCTGGAGCCGCGGCAATCTGGGCGCATATCTCACCGGCAGCATGGCCCGGATCTATACCGAGCAATTCATAAAGCTGCCGGGCGGCCCGTATCGCATTCCGGCGCTGCACGTCGACGTCGGCGCGGTCTATACCAACACCGTGCCGGTTGGCGTGACCCGCGGCCCGGGCTTTGGCGAATTCGCGAATATTATCGAGCGGCTGATCGACCGGGCCGCGGCGGAAACCGGCGACGATCCGGCAGCCTTGCGGCAGCGGAACCTGGTGCCGCCTTCGGCGATGCCGTTTACCAACGCGGTGGGTGCCGTGATCGACAGCGGTGATTTCGCCGCCAATGTGGAGGCAGCGATGGCGCTGGCCAGGGATGGGTTTTCCGCGCGAAAGGCTGCATCCGAAGCGGCCGGCCGGCTGCGTGGGCTCGGCATCGGCTATCATATCAAGGCGACGTTTGGTTCGCCTGAGGAGAACGTGGAACTGCGCTTCGACGAGGACGGCGGAATCACCTTCACCACCGGCACTCAGGCCATCGGCCAGGGCCATGAGACCAGCTTCCCGCAGATTATATCCGATCTGTTGGGGGTGCCGGCGGAGGATATTCGCTACCGGGCTGGCGACACCGACCTGATTGCGAAGGGCGGCGGCCATGGCAGTTCCCGCGCCACGTTCATGGCCGGGACGGCCATTTATCTGGCGGTGGAACAGATCAAGGCAAAAGGCCGCCGGATCGCGGCTTTGCTATTGGAGGCGGCAGAGACAGATATCGCATTCGACGACGGGGCGTTCGGCATCGCCGGCACCGACCGCAACGTTGGGCTGATGCAGGTGGCGGCAGAGGCACGCAAGCAGGGTGAGCCGTTGGATACCTTGCAGGATTTCACCCGCGAGCATCACACCTTCCCAAATGGCTGCCATGTTGCGGAGGTGGAAATCGATCCCGAGACAGGCCTGGTCCGTCTCGAACGGTATACTGCCGTTGACGATTACGGCACGGTCATCAACCCGCTGCTGGCTGCGGGCCAGGTCCATGGGGCCATTGCCCAAGGGGCAGGGCAAGCGCTGATGGAACAGGCTGTCTATGAGCGGGAGACTGGCCAGCTGCTGTCCGGCTCGTTCATGGATTACGCCCTGCCGCGGGCCGGTGACCTGCCCAGTTTCGACGTAACCTTTGCCGGGACGCGCTGCACGACCAATCCGCTGGGCGTCAAGGGCGCGGGCGAGGCAGGGGCGATTGCCGGCTTCCCCGCCGTCGCCAATGCCGTGCTGGACGCGCTGCGCCCCTATGGCGTGACCGCATTCGACGGGCCGGCGACGCCGGAGCGGGTCTGGCGGCTGATCCAGGATCATTCCGAAGGCTGACCAGTGCTGCCCGACGGTGTGCCGGGACAGGCCCGATGCCTGCATTGCGATAGTGCTGTTGAGATGGTGCCCAGGAGAAGACTCGAACTTCCACGACCTTGCGGCCACAGGTACCTGAAACCTGCGCGTCTACCAATTCCGCCACCTGGGCAATCCGGCTGCTAACGCTGCGGTGCCGGTGGCGGCAACCGCTTGCGCGCGGGGTAGGAGCGCGTTGTTAAAGCCCCGATTGAGGGTTGTCAACGCCTTGCGGCCGCGTCAGAGATATTTGCCATTTTATCGCAGATGGAGAGGGCGTGCGCATGCGCTTTAAGGACAAGGCTGCTGCCCGGAACCATGTCTGGCAGCAGCTAGAGGATTTGGGGCTTGCGGCCTATCCGTTCCCGCCGCGTGGCCGGATTCCCAATTTTCGCGATGCGGGGCGGGCAGCGCTCAGACTGTTTGAGGCGCCCTTGCTGGCGAATGCCAAGCGCATCAAGGTCAACCCCGATAGTCCGCAGCGTCATGTGCGGGCGGAGGCGTTGCGGCGGGGAATTCTGGTTTACGTGCCAACGCCGCGGCTCGCGGGTGGCTTCATGGTGCTCGACCCGTCCGCCATCGCGGCGGAACTGGCATGGCAGGCCGCTGCCAGGGCGGCGTGGGAGCGGTTTGCAACGCCCGTGTCCCTGCAGGACCTGCCGCGATTCGATGCCATCGTCACCGGCTGTGTGGCTGTTACACCCGCCGGCAAGCGGGCAGGCAAAGGGGCCGGGTACAGTGACCTGGAATTTGCCATTCTGCGCGAACTCGGCCATCCCCCGGTGCCGGTGGCGACCACCGTGCATGATGTACAGGTTGTGGAGGATTTTCCTGTAGCGCCGCACGATCAGCCGCTCTCGCTGATCGCAACGCCAACCCGGATGATCGAGATTGCCGAGCCGCTGCCCGCGCCGGCCGGCATCGACTGGGATAGTTTGCCAGCCGATGCTTTTGACGCCATGCCAGTGCTGCGGGAGCTATCCCGTTTGTGGACGGGCCAGGCGCGGGGTGGCCGGGGACTCCGATAGCGACGGCCGGGTGAGGCGCGGCGGCGTTCTGCCCGCTGCATTGGGCTGCTGCAAGGCACGACGCCGGGCCGCTTCGGCCGTCTGCCCTTCCTCCAGGGTCCAGAGCACAACCCGTTTCAGTACCTTGCCCAGCGCCTCGTCGAAGGCGGAAATGACCGGATCAAGAGTATCGGGCGGGGCGGGAACCGTGTGGGAGAACTCCGCCGATGCAACGATCTGGCGTTCCGGCATCTGTACCAGCTTCACGTGCAGGGCGACATTCACCAAGTGCTGATTGTCCTGCACCTCTGCCTGGAATTCGCGCAGTTCGGTTTTCAGCACATAGTCCGGCCGCAGGCCGATGGATTCGCGACCGACTGCGATAATGGCACCGCTGTTGTCGAACGACTCGATAATCAGCGATTGCACCATCAGCGGCGCCCGGTCGACCCAGTTGGCCTGAGCGTAATAGTCGAAGCGCAGCGGCGACAGCATCAGGCCGATGCGCGGCGTGTCAATGCTGGCCTGGGCGCTGGGCGGCTCGACCACCAACTGCCAATCGACCGTCGGCGCCCCTGGATAGGAGCTTTTCGGTGTCAGCCGGTAAAGCCGTGGCGGCGGTCCCCGGCCGGGCAATACGGATTCGCAGGCGGAAAGAGCCAGGGCGCTGGCGGTAACCGCAAGCAGCGCACGGCGGCTGAGAGGGGGGTTAGCGCGCTTCATAGCCCTTCTGCTGATTTCCGAAGATAAAGCCGGCGGGGTCGCGGCCCAGTTCGTTGGCAACCCGCCGCATGGAGACAGTGAGCTCGCGAAGCTCGGCGATGAAGGCGTTCATATCGTAAAGCGTCACGTGGGTGAAGTCTTTCAGGGGCCGCCGGTTTTCCTCCAACATTGCGTTGAGGGTACCGGCGGTCTGGCCGAATGCCGCGACTGTCTTCTCGGCCTCACCCAGCACGGTATCGGCAGAGCGCATGGTGGCGGCTGTCGCAGCCAGCGTCTCCTTGATGTCGGGCTCTGCTGCCGCCGCGATCCGGTCCAGCCGAGCGATGGCCGCATTCGTGTTCGTCAGCAGGTCTTCCAGTGCGGGTGTCGCGGCGGCGAGGTCACGCGATGCAGTGGACATGTTCTGCAGGATCCCAGCCACGACCTGCCGGTTTTCGCTGTTCAGCAGCAATGTCGCCTGACGGACCAGCAAATCGATCTGTTCGACCAGGGCCGGTGCTCCTTCGAACAGCCGTTCCAGTTGCGACGGCGTCGAGGCGATGACCGGATAATCGTCGTTCTGGTCCCTGGCAAGCGGCGGGTCGGTGTCGGAACCGCCCGAGAGCAGGATCATCGAGCCACCCGTCAAACCCTGCATTTCCAGGCTGGCAACCGTGCTGGTCTTGACCGGCGTCGTGCCGAGGACTTCGATGGTAGCGCGCACCTGCTCCACATTCTGCGGATCGATGCGCAGGTCCACGACCTCGCCGACCGAAATGCCACGATAGGACACGGTGCTGCCGGTTTTGAGGCCGGCGACAGAGCCGGTGAAATATATCCAGTAACGCTCGTAATCGGCATCCCCGTCATACTTCGCCATCCACAGAACAAAGCCGAGCGCGCCGATAAACAGCAGCAGCACAGCGCTGCCGACTGCGATATAGCCTGCCCGTGTTTCCATTATGCCGCTCCCGCGTAGGCCGCCGCCCGGCCGCGTGGGCCGTTGAAATAATCGTGGATCCAGGGCTCCGGCCGGGCCTGGATTTCCGCTAGGGTGCCACAGATCGCCTGCTTGTTCAGCAAAACCCCGATTCGGTCGCACGCGGTGTAGAGGCTATCCAGATCGTGCGTGATCATGACGACGGTGAGCCCGAGGGCCGATTGCAGTTCCAGCACCAGTTCATCGAATTGCGCTGCGCCGATCGGGTCCAGGCCGGCGGTGGGCTCGTCCAGAAAGACGATCTGCGGGTCCAGCGCCAGCGCGCGGGCAAGGCCGGCGCGCTTTCGCATGCCGCCCGAAAGCTCCGCCGGGTATTTGGCGCCAACGGAGGGATCCAGGCCGGAAAGCCGCAGTTTCAGGGCGATAATCGCCGTCCGGTCGGCCGGCTTCAGGCGGGTGTGTTCTTTCAGCGGCACGTCGATGTTTTCCGCGACCGTGAGCGAGCTGAACAGCGCGCCATCCTGGAACATCACGCCCCAGCGCCGGCGCAGCGCCTGCAAGGCGGCACCGCCGGCCTGGGTATCCTGCCCGAACACCTCGATCCGCCCGGCCCGTGGCTGAATCAGGCCGATAATGGTGCGCACCAGCACCGATTTGCCGGAGCCGGAGCCGCCGACAAGACCGAACACCTCGCCGCGGCGGATGGTTAGGTCGAGATTGTCATGGATGACCTGCGTGCCGAATTGTGTTCGCAGGCCGTGCACGTGTACCGCCGGAGCAGGGTCCGAGGCGAGCGTGTCGAGCGGTTTCTCGATCAAGGTCATGGGGGATCAGACTCCCAGGATCGAAAAGAAAATCGACATGGCTGCATCGATCACAATAACGAAAAAGATTGCTTGCACCACCGCGGCCGTCGTGCGGATGCCTACGGAAGCAGCGCCTTGCCCGACCAGAAGGCCCTGCTGACAGCCGATGGCGGCAATGGCGGTGGCGAACAGCGGCGCTTTCGCCAGCCCGACCCAGAAGTGATACAGCGGTACTTCTGTTTGGAACTGACGGGCGAACTGGCTGAAGGTGATATCCAACGAGAACGTGGCCATGATCGCTCCGCCCAAAACGCCCATCGCGTCGGCAAAGACGACCATGAACGGGAATACCAGCGTTAGCGCCAACATGCGCGGGATCACCAGTACCATGATCGGGTCGAGGCCGATGACGCGCATGGCGTCGATCTCCTCGTTGATTTTCATGGTGCCTATCTGGGCGGCAAAGGCGCTGGCGGAGCGGCCTGCGACGACGATGGCGGTGATCAGCGCCCCCATCTCCCGCAGCACACCAACGCCGACGACGTTGACCGTGAAGATTTCCGCACCAAAGCGCGCCAACTGGTCAGCACCCTGATAGGCGGTGACGACGCCCAGCAAAAAGCTCAGCAGGCCGACAATGGGCAGGGCGGAAACGCCCGCCGTCTGCATATGGTAGACAATGGAACGGCCGCGCAGTTCCCGCGGACGCAGCAGGGCGCGCACCAAGCTGATCGTAACCAGTCCCTGAAATGCCACGAGATCGACGGCAATCTGAATTGCTGCAATCGATCGCTGGCCAAGCCGTGCCAAACCATCATCCCAGCGTTTGCGCCGGATTTCGGGCGGCACATCGGAACCTTGGTCATAGGCGGCGGCGATGCGCTCGTAAAAAGCCGGCGCGCCCTCCAGGGTGACGCCCGATGCCTGCGCGCCGATGCGGCCGATCCAGCGGTGCAGGGCCAGCGCGGCGTTGCCATCCAGTGTTTCGACCGCGCGGAAATCCACCAGGATCTGCTGTCCGCCGATGTCGTTCGGCACCGATTGCGGCCAGCCGGCCATGTCCAGCTGTTCCGTGGTCCAGGCGCCGCTTAGCGCCAGGCGCGAGCCGTCCGGCGTTGCCGTCCAGTCCGTTTTGGGTGCCTTTGCCATCCGCCGCTACCCCGATTCGCCCAGGGCGCGTGCGGCTGCGGACTGAATGGCTGGCGCGGGTGGTGAACCGGAGGGGATTGCGCTAGGCATCCGGTTCCAGCCTGAACCGGGTCGAAAGGTGGTCAATCGGGCCATGCCCCTGGCCGAAGCCGGGCGCATTGGCGATACCGGCATGAACGAAGCGGCAGGCCCGCTCCACCGCTGCGGTGAGCGGCAGCCCGGCAGCAACACCGGCAGCAATGGCCGAGGCAAGCGTGCAGCCGGTGCCATGGGTGTGCCGCGTCTCCAGCCTGGGCGAAAGGTACCGGTCCATCGGCAGGCCCGGTTGCAGTAGCAGGTTCAGGACGGCCGCGCCGCTCAGATGCCCGCCTTTCAGCAATACGGCTGCGCCGAACCGTTCCGCCAGGGCGATGGCGGCGGCTTCCTGCTCGGCCTCGTCGGCAATGGGCGTGCCGGTCAGCACGGCAGCCTCTTCCGTGTTGGGGGTGATGACGGTAGACCGCGGCAGAATATGCGCGGCCAGGGCACCGACCGCCTCCGACTGGAGCAGGGCTGCGCCGCCCTTGGCGACCATCACCGGGTCCGCAATCACTGGGATCGTCGGGAAGTCCGCGAGGATGGCGGCCACAGCCTCGATTAGGGGTGCCGAGTGCAGCATGCCGAGTTTGATCGCATCGGCGCCGATATCATCGAGGCAGGCGCGCATTTGCGCTGCCACCACATCCGGGGGGATGGCATGCACATCGGAAACGCCCAGCGTGTTTTGCACCGTGATCGCCGTCACCGCGGTCATGGCATAGGCACCAAGGGCCGACAATGTTTTGATGTCCGCCTGAATGCCGGCACCGCCGCCGGAATCCGAGCCTGCGACGACCAGGACGCGGGGGGGCTGGCTCATGCCGTCACCTGCTCGATCACGGTGCAGATTTCGTCGACCACCGCGGTGATTTCATCCTCGCGCTCGCCTTCGGCCATGACGCGGATCAGCGGCTCGGTTCCGGACTTGCGCACCAGCACCCGGCCGGAACCGTTCAACCGGTTCTCTGCATCCCGGATCACGCCCTTGACCCGGTCATGCTCCATCGGGTTGGCGCCATTGGCGAACCGCACGTTCTTCAACAATTGGGGCAGAGGGGTGAACACCGACAGCAATTCGTCGGATGGCCGGCCGCTTTCCGTCAGCACCGCCAGAACCTGCAAGGCAGCAATCAGGCCATCGCCGGTGGTGCTGTAGTCGCTGAGAATGATGTGGCCGGATTGCTCACCACCGAGATTGTACCGCTCGGCGCGCATCCGTTCGACCACATGGCGGTCGCCGACGGGCGTGCGCACCAGGATCAGGCCGAGCGCCTCCAAATACCGTTCCAGCCCCATGTTCGACATGACGGTTGCAACAATGCCGTTGCCGCTGAGCTTCTGTTGGGCGCACCAGCGGCTGGCGATCAGCGCCATGACCTGATCGCCGTCGATGATGCGGCCCTTGGCATCGACCAGTTGCACCCGGTCCGCGTCGCCGTCGAGGGCGATGCCGATATCGGCGCCGATCTCCAGCACCTTGGCGGCCAGCGCCTGCGGTTTGGTCGCGCCACAGTCAGCGTTGATGTTGGTGCCGTTCGGGGAGCAGGCGATTTGCGTCACCGTCGCCCCCAGTTCGAATAGCGCCTGCGGTGCTGCCCGGTAGCCTGCGCCATTGGCGGCATCAATCACCACCTTCAACCCGTCGAACCGCAGACCGCGGGGCAGGGTGTGCTTGACGATTTCGATATAGCGGCCGGTGGCGTCCTCCATCCGGGTGGCCTTGCCGATCCTGTCCACATTGGGCAATTGCCAGTCGCGGTTGGCAATCCGGGCTTCTATGGCGTGCTCCCATTCGTCCGGCAGCTTGTAGCCATCCGCTCCAAATATCTTGATGCCGTTATCCTGATAAGAATTGTGCGAGGCGGAGATGACCACGCCAAGCCCGGCCCGCAGGGAGCGTGTCATGTTGGCAACTGCGGGTGTCGGCAGGGGGCCGGTCAGCACCACATCCATTCCCATGGACAGGAAGCCGGATTCCATCGCCGATTCAAGCAGATATCCGGACAGGCGGGTATCCTTGCCAATCACGGCCGTCGGGTGCGTATCGCGCCGGCGGGCCATGAATTCCGCCGCTGTCGCCATGGCGACATCGACGGCTACGTGGGCGGTCATTGGGTATTGGTTGGCGGTGCCGCGGATGCCGTCGGTCCCGAAAAGTCGATCTGCCATCAGTCGTCAACCCTGCCTTTAATGCGATCCGATTTACGGTTGCAGACCATGCTAACCGAAAAACCGGGTAATTTGCAGAGCCTGACGTGTTGCGGCGACATCGTGAACCCGAAGAATGGTAGCGCCGCCGCGTGCAGCCACCAGCGCCGCGGCCAGAGACGCGGGCAAGCGGTCCTCTGCCCTGCCGGCACCGGCGACATAGCCGAGCGACGCCTTGCGGGACACGCCGATGACGATGGCAACGCCCAGCCCGCTCAACAGCGGCAGATGGTGCAGAATCGCCTGATTGTGGTGAACGGTCTTGCCGAAGCCGAAGCCCGGGTCGATGGCGATCCGGTCGCGTGTCACACCAGCAGTAACCAGTTCGGCGATCCGGGTTTCGAACCAGTCGTAAAGGCTGAAGATTCCGCGGGCCGAGCGGGGGCGGCGCTGCATTGTCGACGGGTTTCCCCGCATGTGCCCGATCACCAGCCCGGCATCCTGGCCCAACGCATCTGCCGGCATCAGGCCGGAAACGTCGTTGACGATGCGCGCACCGGCCGCGACGGCAGCGCGGGCGATGTCCGGCCGCAGCGTGTCGGTCGAGACAAGGGCGCCGGTGCCGGCAAAGGCGCGGATGACAGGCAATGCCGCGGCACACTCGCGTTGCGTGGCGATGACATCGCTGCCTGGGCGGGTGGACTGACTGCCGATGTCGAGGATGGCCGCCCCTTCCGCCACCAGCTGCTGGGCGTGCGCGATGGCGGCAGCAATATCCGGCTTGCGCGAGCGGGCATAGAAACTGTCCGGGGTCAGGTTGACCACACCCATGAGAGCCGGCCGCGCATCGACACTGGCCGGAACCCCGCAAAAGCCGGGGAGCTGGCGCCAGCGGGCCAGGACGGTTTCGGCCCGCTGGCGCTCGTGGGGGGAGAGGCCTACCAACCAGTCGGGCAGATCGGCGGCGGCTAAGACCGTGCGGGGTTCCGGGGTGCCGGGACGCCACACCGCGATGTTAAGGGCGTTCGCTGCCCCGCCCAGTGCCGGAACGGCATCGCCGCACGCCCGGCGGCTGGGGCCGTAGAGCAGGTCAAGAGGCTCCAGATAGAGCGTCGGCAGCGGTTCTTTGCCGCTGGTCACGCCTCTGCCGGGCGCGGCTTCGTCGCCGGGAAGGTGGACCGGCCGCTGCTGTCCTTCGGCGCTCCGGGCTTCGGCTTGGCGGGCTCGGCAGCCGGGCGCTGAATGTTGATCGTCTCGCCCCGCAACAACGCTTCGACATTATCTCGGCTGAGGGTCTCGTACTCCATCAGGCCGACTGCCAGGCGATGCAGGCCATCCATATGATCGATCAGAATGGCGCGTGCGGTGGTCTCGCCTTCCTCGACAAACCGGCGAGTTTCCTCGTCGATCAGCTTAGCCGTGGCATCAGAGACATTCTTGCGCTGGGCGACCGAATGGCCAAGGAACACCTCTTCCTCGTTATCGGCAAAACGCAGCGGCCCGAGTTTGTCAGAATAGCCGAATTCCGTAACCATGCGACGGGCAAGGCTGGTGGCTTTTTTGATGTCGTCGGATGCGCCGGTCGTTACAAAATCGTCGCCGAACACCAGTTCCTCGGCCAGGCGGCCGCCAAACAGGCTGGCAATCAGGGATTTCAGCTCCGTTCGTGATTTGGAGTAGGCGTCACGCTCGGGTAGGAACATGGTCACGCCCAAGGCGCGGCCGCGCGGAATGATCGTGACCTTGTGCAGTGGATCGTGACCCTTGGCCTTCAGCATGACGATGGCGTGGCCGGCCTCGTGATAGGCGGTCAGCGCGCGCTCATGCTCAGCCATGACCATGGACCGGCGTTCCGCGCCCATCATAACCTTGTCCTTCGCGTCCTCGAAGTCACGCATGGCCACGGTCTGGTGATTGCGGCGTGCGGCCAGCAGTGCCGCCTCGTTCACGATGTTTGCCAGATCGGCACCGGAAAAACCAGGCGTGCCGCGGGCGATTGTTTTTGCGTCGACATCCGGCGCGGTCGGCACATTGCGCATGTGGACCTTCAGGATTTTTTCGCGGCCGATCACATCCGGGTTCGGCACGACGACCTGACGGTCGAACCGGCCGGGGCGCAGCAGCGCGGGGTCGAGCACGTCCGGGCGGTTGGTGGCCGCCACCAGGATCACACCTTCGTTCGCCTCAAACCCATCCATTTCGACCAGAAGCTGATTCAGCGTCTGCTCCCGCTCATCATTGCCGCCGCCAAGGCCAGCACCGCGATGGCGGCCGACGGCGTCGATTTCGTCGATGAAGATGATGCAAGGCGCGTTTTTCTTGCCTTGCTCGAACATGTCGCGCACGCGGCTGGCGCCAACGCCGACGAACATTTCGACAAAGTCCGAGCCGGAAATGGTGAAGAACGGTACGTTGGCTTCGCCCGCAATGGCGCGAGCCAGCAATGTCTTACCGGTGCCGGGCGGGCCGATCAGCAGCACGCCCTTGGGGATCTTGCCGCCCAGGCGCTGGAATTTCTGGGGGTCGCGCAAGAATTCGACGACCTCCTCCAGTTCGGTTTTGGCCTCATCGATACCGGCCACGTCGTCAAACGTCACCCGGCCCTGCTTTTCCGTCAGCAGTTTGGCCTTGGATTTGCCGAAGCCCATGGCGCGGCCGCCGCCGGATTGCATCTGCCGCATGAAAAATATCCACACGCCAATCAGCAGTAGCATCGGGAACCACGAGATCAGGATGCTGAGCAGTGCGTTGTCTTCCGGCGGGACTGCGTTCACCCGTGCGGTGCTGTTCTTGGCTTCGGCCAGAAGGTCGGAAGAATCGGGGACATAGGTGTAGAATTCGCGGCCATCCCGGAACTGGCCAGTCACGTCGTGACCGCTAATTTCAATGTTACGTATTTGATCATTTTGCACTTCGGTAATCAAATCCGAATAGGCGAGTTCATTTTTCTTTGACGTGCCTACGGACCCCTGGAACGCATTGAAGAGTGCGACCAGAAGGACAAAGATAATTAGCCAAACGACGATATTTCGCATCGGATATCCCAGAAAGGTCCACCCCTACAGGTGGACGGACTGCGCAATTCGAGCGCCCATGTGTAGCAAGGAAACAGATAAGATGCCATCGCTACGGCACAAGCTGAAATATCGCCGGCTCGGCTGCCGCTGTCCAGGTGCAGTGTAAATGCTCTGCCCAGAACGGGCCGAAACGGCCGCGCCAGATGTTCAGATGCGGGATGGCGACGATACGGCCGGCCTCTACTATCGCAGGCAAGGCCGCCAGCACCGGCGCCGGTGCCAGCCGGGCCATTGCGCCGACACGCTGGCCTTTGACCGGCACGATGGACCAGTCGCCGGGTGGCAAGGGTGCGGAGACGGTGATGCGGCAGCGCTTGTCCCAAACCATCGCCATCTGCAGCGGCACCGGCGCCGCGATGGCGTCGGCCGTGCGGCAGATCCACCATTGCCCGGCCTCGCGGATCAAGCGCGCGCCGCCGAGGGATGCTGGCCCGCTCAAGCGTGCCATGGCGGCAAAATCCACGTTGCGCAGCCGGTCCGGATTCCCGGTGACGGCCAGAGCTGCGCGGCGTAGCAGGTAGGCGCGCAATCCGCTGGGCAGCACGGCAATGCCAGCGGCGTTCAACGTCACCGCGCCCAGCGGCGATTGCCGGGCCACAAGGCCCCAGGCCGCGGCCGCGGCGTGTTCCTGCCTGATCCGCCATTCCGCAATTCGCCGGATCCGCTTGGCGTTCGCGGGCCGGCGTTCCGGCATGGCTGTCAAAGCGGCACGGACCGCGGCACGTTTGTAAGCGGGATTGCGGTTGGAGGGGTCTTCGGTCCAGCCGGTGCCGGCCGCCATCAGATCGCGGCGCAGTTGTCGGGCCGAGCGGCCCAGCAGGGGCCGTTCAATGCGGACGCCATCGGCCTGCCGTATCGCGGTGATACCGGCGAGGCTTTCCAATGGCCCGCGGGCGAGCAGGCGGATGGCTGCAGTTTCAATGGCATCATCGGCATGCTGACCAAGCCAGAGAACGGGCACCCCTGCCTCCCGGCAGTATCCGGTCAGGGCGGCGAGCCGGGCGGCGCGCCAGTGGGCGTGCCCGTATCCTTGGGGCGAGGCGCGCAGAACGTGGAAATGCACCCCTAGCCGACCGGCCAGCAGGGCGGCATAGCCCCGCTCTTGGCCGCTTGCCTCGCGCGTCTGGTGATCGACAGCCAGCGCGACAATCGTTTCGGGACGGAAGGTCCGTGCGGCGAGGAGCAAAAGGGCGGTGCTGTCAGCGCCGCCCGAGACGGCAACAGCAACTCTCACCGCTATTCGGCGCACCCGCTGCTGCGCTGCGCTTCTTCCACCCACACACGCCAGATCGGCGAGAGACTGCCGGTCAACGGCAATACGACGCTGGCATACTGGCAGGCGTTGGCGTTATCGCCATTGCGGGAGAGGGCTAGCGTGGCGGCAACTGCCGCCCGCAGACCGACGGGCTTGCCGCTGTGCTGCTCGGCGACTGTCGCCAGAGTAGAGATGGCGGCAGGATAGTCCTGCCGGGCAAAGGCGGCGAGGCCAAGATAGTAACTGCCCGCTGCCGTATCCCGCGGTGCGGGTTGGCCGGCGCCGGCGGGCGCAAACGTGGCCTCGTCGAATTCGCCACGCAAAAGCGGCGCCCGCAATTCCTCTGCCGATACCGCACCGGCTGAAGCCGGTATCAGTATCGCCAGAAGGCCTGCGAGCGCGGCTTTAGGTAACTGCATGGGTTAGGCACTTGGTCCCTGGGTGACCACGACGACGGCGCGGCGGTTTTTGGCCCAGGCGGCTTCGTTCGAGCCCATTACGGCCGGGCGATCCTTGCCAAAGGTGGTGGTTTCGATGCGGCTGCCATCGATCCCCATTGCCACCAGCGCCACCTTCACCTCATGCGAACGGCGGGCTCCTAGCGCATAGTTATAGTCACGGGTGCCGCGCTCGTCAGCATGGCCTTCGACCAGGATCGAAACGCCGGGGTTGTTCCGCATCCACTGCGCCCAAGCTGCGACTGTGCCCTGCATATCCGAGCGGATGTTGTAGCGGTCGAAGTCGAAGAACACGCGATCGCCGATGGTCTGGTTCAACTCAGCCTGGGTGCCGGGGGCAGGGCCGGTGACCTGACCGGTGGTGCCGGTGCCGGTGGTTCCGGTGCCGCTGGCATCGGTGCCGGCTTGTTGGCTGGTGCTGCATGCCGCAACGAAAAGGCCCAAGGCCAGAGCCATTAAAAACCGCATTTATGATCTCCTCCGCCGCAGCGACAGGGTGAATGTTGGGTGGCACAGCCGAATTGCTCGCCAGCCACAAAGCTACGCCGGCACATGTCAAAACGCAATTGCGAGCAATGCCGATGCGGCTTTACCCGCCTGGGTTAACTGTTTTTGTAAGGGTCTGCCGCATCCCGCAGCCCATCGCCCAGAAAGTTGAACGCAAGGATCGTCAGAATCACCGGCACCACCGGCAGCATCAGCCACGGGTAGAGCGCTACCACGTTAATGTTCTGCGCCTCCACCAAAAGCACGCCCCAACTGGTGATCGGCGGACGCAGTCCCAGCCCGAGGAAGCTGAGGGCCGTTTCGCCCAGAATCATGCTGGGGATGGACAGGGTGGCGGAAGCGATCAGGTGGCTCATGAAGTTGGGAATCAGGTGGCGGCCGATGACCCGCGTGGGCCGTGCGCCTAAGAGCACTGCGGCAGTGGTGAAATCTTCCTCCCGCAGTGCCAGCAGTTTGGAGCGTACGGCGCGGGCGAGGCCGGTCCAATCGAGCAGGCCCAGAATGATGGTGATGCCGAAATAGATGACAATCGGGCTCCAGGTCACCGGGAGGGCGGCGGACAGCGCCATCCACAAGGGTAATTCCGGAAACGATCGTACCACCTCGATCATCCGTTGCGTCAGGCTGTCGACCCAGCCGCCATAATACCCGGCAAGACCGCCGACGATGATGCCGATCAGGAACGAAATGGTGATACCGAACAGGCCAACCGTCAGGGAGATGCGGGCACCATAGATCATGCGCGAGAGCACGTCGCGGCCCAGCCGATCCGTACCCAACAGGAACAGTTCGCCGCCTTCGGCTGGACAGAACAGATGAAACCGACCCTCGATCATGCCGAAATAGCGATAGCTGTCGCCCAGGCAGAAAAACCGGATTGGCTGCGGCTGGCTCGCATCCTCCGTGTATTTCCATTGGAAGTCCTTGAGGTCGAACTCGCCGACGCTTCTGTAGACGAAGGGGCCGATGAATTCACCCTCATGGAACCAGTGAACCGCTTGCGGCGGGTGATACAGGAAGTCGGTGTTGCGGGTTTGCAGCGCATAGGGGGCAAGCAGTTCGCTCATCAGGATGGTGGCGTACATGACGATCAGGAACACGCCGGACCAGACCGCGAGCTTGTGCCGCTTTAACTTCCACCACATCAGTTGCCACTGGGTGGCCAGATAATAGCGTTCCTGTTCCGGCGTCACGGCCTCGACCGAATAGGGGTCGAATGGCGCTTCGGAGACCGTGTGCGGCAGTTTTTCCTCTTCGGAATTGCGGGGGGGAGGGGTCATTGCTCCGTCCCTCCGCCCAGGCGGATGCGCGGGTCAAGCGCAGCCAGTGCCAGGTCGGAAATCAGTACGCCGACGACGGTGAGCGCCGCCAAAAACATGAGGAACGACCCGGCCAGGTACATATCCTGCGCCCTCAGCGCCTCGATCAGCATCGGTCCGGTTGTCGGCAGGGAGAGCACCAGCGAGACGATCGCCGCGCCGGAAACCACCTGCGGCAGCAGGTTGCCAATGTCGGCAATGAACGGGTTCAGCGCCATGCGCAGCGGGTATTTGGTCAATACCTTGAACGGACTAAGCCCCTTGGCCCGCGCCGTCACGACATACTGTTTCTGCAACTCGTCCAGCAGGTTGGCCCGTAAGCGCCGGATCATTCCTGCGGTTCCGGACGTGCCGATCACCACCACCGGCACCCACAGGTGCTCCAGCACGCTTAGGAATTTGGCCCAGGACATCGGCTGGTTGAGATATTCCGGGTCCATCAGTCCGCCGATGGAGGTGCCGAACCAGACCTTGCCAAAATAGAGCATCACCAATGCCAGCAGGAAGTTCGGCGTTGCCAGCCCCAGAAAACCGATGAATGTCAGGCCATGGTCGCCCCAACTGTACTGATTGGTGGCGGAATAAATGCCGATGGGGAAGGCCACCACCCATGTGAAGATGATGGTGGAGAACGACAGCAGGAAGCTGAGATACAACCGGTCGCCCACCACATCGCTCACCGGCAGGTCATAGGCGAAGGAATAGCCGAAATCGCCGGTCAGCATGCCGCCGAGCCACAGCAGGTATTGCTCCCAATAGGGTTTGTCGAGGCCGTATTGCTGGCGCAGGAATTCGATCTTGCCGGGATCGACGGCCTCGCCCTGGGCCTCCAGTTCAGCCATGTAGGTGGTGAGATAATCGCCAGGCGGCAGTTGAATGATGATGAACACCAGCATGCTGATCGCCAGCAGCGTCGGAATCATCACCAGGATGCGGCGGGCCATGTAGGTCAGCATTGGCGGGCCTGCCGGCCTGTCGTCGCGCGCATCGCCATTGTCCTTATTGCGGCGTCAGCCAAAAGCGGTCCGGCCGGTAACAGCCGAATTGAGCGCCGGGGTCCCAGTTGTAAAAGCCCTCGGCGGGGATGTTCTGCAGGCGATCCGACGCGACCACAGGCTGCAACACGCCGGCCGCCAGGCCGATGGTGAAAACCTGGTCGGTCCAGATATCCAGAATCTCGCCCCAGATGGCCACGCGGGTATCGTGATCCCGCGCGCCGCGCCAGCGCTGGTACAGGTCCAAGAGGTATTGCGGCAATTCCATATCGACGGGTTCGCCGGACTGGCCCTTGGTCTCCCGGTACTGTCCCCAGCGCGGCCATTGCAATTGCTGCTGGCTGGTCGGCGCCAATTCCGCCGGCGACATGTCTGCCGTGGCCAAGCCGTTTTCGAGCCCGAACCAGATTGCCATCTGGGTCTTGCCGGCAAACACACGGTTGCGCAGCACCTCGCGCTGCAGCGGCTTGGTGTAGATCTTGATGCCGGCTTCCAGCCAGGAATCGCGGATCAGTTCCAGCGCATCGGTCTGTTCGGTGCTCTCTCCGGCGGTTTCGATGATGATTTCGAGCGGCCTGCCGTCCGGCAATTGGCGGATACCGCCCGATCCGCGTTTCAGGCCGATCTCGTCGAGCAGGGCGTTCGCCCGCTTCAGGTCGAACTGGGTCCACCGCGCCTCGCGCTCCTTGTCATAGAGCGGGCTGGATGGCAGAAGGCCGTTGCCGGCTTCCAGCGCGAAGCCGTAATAAATGACTTGGTTAATTTCGTGCCGGTTCACGGCCAGCGACAAAGCCCGGCGGAAACGGGCATCGCGGAACAGTTTGCGCCAGGCTGGGTCTTCATGATTGAGGTTCGGATACAGCGCCAGTTCCGCGCCCTTCCCGGTACGCCAAAGCAGGGTGTTGAAGCCGTGCCGCTCCTCGTTCTGCTTCAGGAACGAGACGTTGGCAAAGCGCAGATAGCGGGCCTGCAGGTCGCTTTCGCCGCTGCCCGCCTTGGCCGGAATGAGGCCGGCGGAGGCGATGGTTATGATGACCTCGTCCAGATAGGGCAGCTGCCGGCCTTCGCCATCAACGCGATGGTAATAGGGGTTGCGCTGAAACACGAAACGCTCTGCCGGTGAGTAGGTTGTGTTGCGCCAGGGCTGAAGCGTCGGCAGGTCGGGGTTGTCGTTCTTGTAGGCATTGTCCTTGCGGTTGTGCAGGGACGCCCAGTTCCGCCGTTTCGATTTCTCGACCCGTTCCTGCAATTTCTGCGGATCGGCATGCCGCGGGTGGTATTTTTTCAGATAATGCTTGGGCGCATAGATATCCAACGGCCGCGCGCCGGCCAGCGCCGGAACGAATGCGGGGTTCGGGCTCGGCCATGTGTAGCGGATGGTGGTGTCGTCCAGGTACTCCACCACGGGCGGCTGGCCATCCACCAGCATTTCGATCGGCGGGCCGGAGGGGGAAAGCTCCGGATTGTTGGCCATGTCCTCCCACCAATAGCGGAAATCTTCCGAGGTGAACGGCGCGCCATCCGACCAGCTATGGCCCTTGCGCAGGTAAAGGGTGAAGATGCGGCCGTCCTCCACCTCGTAGCGCTCCAGAACATTGGGCTTCAGCTTCAGTTCGTGGTTGTAGCCGATGAGGCGGGCATAGCCGTAGACCACCATCTGGCGGACATCCTTGGCGCTGGCCATCAGGATGTTGAGCGAACCGCCGTGCCGGCCGGGCCGGGCAAACGGTTCGGCGAATGGCTCGGTCATCGGTTCCTGCGGCAGCCGTTCCGCCACGGGCGGCAGGTCGCCGGCTTTGACTGCGTCCGCAAAATAGGGGGGGTCGATGAAGGTGGCGGCGCCAAGGCTGAGCCAAGCCAGCAGCAGAAGGACGATGCGCATCACTTGACGCCTCCTTCTATGCCGCAGCCGCAACTGCGGAGCGGCGGACGAAATGGCCGGGTTCGACCTCGGTCAGCACGGCGCTGCCGTCGGCATCGGCATAGGGGGCCGGCCATGCCGCCGGGTCGGAGCTGCGTTCGTCCATCACCCGGTTGAAGTCTAGCGGATGGTCCAGGCTTGGCTCTGGCACCGCCGTCAGCAGCGCCTGGGTGTAGGGATGCATAGGTGCGCGGAACAGAGCGGTGCGCGGCGCCAGTTCCACCAGACGTCCGGCGCACATTACCGCGATGCGGTCGGCCATATAGTCCACCACCGCCAGATTGTGGGAGATGAAGAGATAGGTCAGACCGAGCTCGCGTTGCAGGTCTTTCAGCAGGTTCAGAATCTGCGCCTGTACCGATACGTCCAGGGCGGAAACCGGCTCGTCGCAGATCAGCACCTGCGGACGCAGGGCGAGCGCCCGGGCAATGCCGATGCGCTGGCGCTGCCCGCCGGAAAAGCTGTGGGGATACCGGTTCAGGTAGCGGGGATCGAGGCCGACCCGCTGCATCAGTTCAATGACGAAAGCGCGCCGTTCCTGCGGCGTACCGATGCCATGGATGACCAACGGCTCACTGACGATGTCGAACACCGTCATGCGGGGGTTGAGGGCGCTGAAAGGATCCTGAAAAATATATTGCAAGCGGCTGCGCAGGCGCATCAGGTCGCGGCCTTCCGCCGACAGAACGTCGAGCGGGCCGTCTTCCGTGCGCAGCGTGATGCTGCCCGTATCCGGCTGGACCGCCCGCATGATGATTTTGGAGGCGGTAGACTTGCCGCAGCCGCTTTCCCCCACCAGCCCCAGGCACTCCCCCGGCGCGATGGTGAAGGAAACGTCGCGCACTGCCTGCACCCGCTCCGCTGCGCTGCCGCCGAACAGGCCCCGTTTGCGCTGGCCGAACGATTTGGAAAGGTTCCGGACCGAAAGAATCGGCTCGGCCCCTGCCAGCGGCGGCCTGGGCGCCAACAGCGTGCCGCTTGACGCCTCCACCTCCCGCAGGGGCACCAGCCGTTCGCCGGGCTCCATGTGAAAGCGAGGGACGGCGTGCAGCAGCGCTTTCAGGTAGGGATGGCCGGGATTGCGGAAAATCTCCTCCACCGGGCCGGATTCCATCAGCTTGCCATGGTAGAGCACCACCACCTCGTCCGCGACGTTGGCGACCACGCCCAGATCGTGGGTGATGATCAGAACAGCCATCTCGAAGCGGCCCTGCAGGTCTTTCAGCAGCTTCAGGATTTGCGCCTGGATGGTAACGTCCAGCGCCGTGGTCGGTTCGTCGGCGATCAGCAGGGCCGGCTGGCAGACCAGCGCCATGGCGATCATGGCCCGCTGGCGCAGGCCACCGGACAGTTCAAAAGGGTAGCTGTCAACCGCGCGTTTCGGGTCGGGAAAGCCGACAAGGCTCAGCATTTCGGCGGTTTCGGCCCGTGCCTCGCGGCTGGAGATGCCGCGGTGCAGTTCCAGGGCTTCGCCGATCTGGTTGCCTATGGTGTGCACCGGCGAGAGCGAGGTCATCGGCTCCTGAAATATGATGGCGATGCGGCCGCCGCGCAGATTGCGGAAGGCGGCGCTGTTCGGCGCCAGTTGGGCCAGGTCGATCATCGTTCCATCGCCGTCGGGATCGCGGAACCGGATGGCGCCGCTGGTGATGGATGCGACTCTCGGCAAAATGCCCATGATCGCCTGCGCCGTGACCGACTTGCCGGAGCCGCTTTCGCCAACCAGCGCGACGGTGCGGCAGGCAGGCACGCGGAAGCTGAGGCCATCCACAGCCCGCATCGGGCCGCTGGCCAGGTTGAAGTCGATGCAGAGATTTTCGACCTCAAGCAGCGGCGTCACGCATCGTCCTCCCGGTAGGGCAAGGTTTGGCCCATCGATGTCAGGTTTTCCCGACCAATAGGCGTAACCGACAGGTCGTGTCGAGTGATCGCGGTCACGATCCGGTGCAGCAGCCCATCGAAATCGTTCAGGTTCGAATCCACCTTGATCGTACCGTTAGGGCCGATGACTTTCAGTTGAAACCAGCCCTGCTCCCTGTCTTTTCGGGTTGAAAAATAGCGCAGGTCGATTTCGCGGACCTCCTCCCATCGCATGGCACGGGGGCGCAGGCCCTCGATCCACAGCCCTTCATCCGAGGCGCAGATGGTGCTTTTCTGGCGCACCAGGGTCGTCAGCCCGAACGATCCGAACAACCCGGCGAGGCCCAGAACGATGACCAAAACAACCGGGCTGCCACCGATGGCATGCGGCATCGGCACCATGGTCAGGCCAAAGCCAGCGCCCGCGCGCAAATAGTCTGGCACCAGGTTCTTTAGCGGATAATGAAAGCGCGCCTCTGCGTTGGTCATTCAAACTCCGGTTCTGAGACGGAAAAAGCAGGCAAGATCCAGGTGCATGCCGGATGCGCTTTTGTAGCCGCGAACAGGCCGGTTAGAAAGTCCCAGGCATCTGCCTGCATGACAAGATGGTGGGTCAGGATTCCTGTCGGCTCCAGCGGATCATCAAACCGCCGCCGTTTTGCCTGCGCGTGCGAGACGAGATCACCGATGCAGGCGCCGGCGCCACGAAAGGCCGCGCCCGCCCGCCAGTCGAGTAGGTCGGCGTGAGTGTTGATCTGCACCAGACCGGGCGTTGGCCTTGGCGAGCCCCGTGGCTTGAAGGTGGATAGCCCTTGGAAGCCCAGCCTTGGCAGGTGCGGCAGCAGGCCCGCACCGATCCGGTTCCAGGGTGGCACCAGCACCGCTTGCGCCCGCTGCCCGAACAGTTGCGCCAGCCTTGCTTGACCTTGTCGCAGGCCGTCCAGCACCGCTCTATCGGCGGCGATGAGTTCCTGCTTCTTGGTCGGTGGCTCGGCACGGTTGGCATGGCGGATGCCGTGCTGCCAGATGGCGATGCCTTCAGTGCGAGCGATGGCGGCTGCCAATCCTTCCGTTGCGGTCATCGGGATGACGGCCAGCGCCAACGGGATGTTCGCGGCCCGGGCGACAGCCAGCATGGCCGTCAGCGCGTTCGAGGTTTCGGTTGCGTCATCGTCGCGCCACCAGAATTTCAGCATCCTGCCTTCGGCGGCCCAGGCATCCAATTCGGCGAGCAGGGGTTCGAACACCGTCATGTGCGGCAGTTGTCCAGCGCAGTCCGCAACAGGCGTATGGTTTCGGACGCGCCTTCTGTGGCGAGGTTGCCGAGCGCGCGCCTCGGCACCGTCAGCGCCCGGTCGATAGCCGCAGCCAGGGTTTCGGGCGACAGGCTGGCCTCGTCGACCACATGCAGCACACCGCGCTCCGCCAGGCGGCGGGCACGCAGGGTCTGCTCGCTCTCAAGGCCTCCTGCATAGGGCACGACGACGCCAGGAATGCCGGCGGCCAGTACATCCATAATGGTGTTGTAGCCGGCTTGGCTGACCGACAGGCGGCCGCGGGCCAACAGGCCGGGGAAATCCGGCCGGGCCGGTTCAACCACCGTGGCCGGGTCGGCCAGATGCTGAAGGTCCAGCATCGCGGCCTCGCCGATGCCGGCGCCGCAGAGCAGCCGCCAGGGCAGGCTGCGGGCCTGGCTGAGCGGTTTCGCGGCGAGCGCAGCCCGCAGCAGCGGCTCGCTGACCGCGCCGCCGCCGGCGGAAACAATCACTTCGCCCGCGCCATCCCGGCCTGCGACCTTGATCGGCTCCTCGACCACATAGCCGGTATAGGCGAGGCGGTCGCCGAGCCGTTCCCTATGCGGAAAGGTTTCCTCGAATGGTACCAGGTTGGGGTCGCCATGTACCAACACCCGGTCGAACAGGCGTTCGGTGCGCTCCAGCATCTCCAGCAGCCGCTCGGGCTTTGGCGGCGCCACCAGTATGTCGCGGACAGAACAGGCGATATAGGCGCCGCGGGCGCGCATTTCAGTCAGAAAGGGCTCCAGTTCAAAGGCCATTTGCCGGCGGCCGAAGGGGAACAACTCGGTCAGCACGATATCGGGTTGGATGGCGTCGGCGGCAGCCATCAGCGCAGCGCGCCGGGTTTCGCGCCAGGCATCGTCTATCGGTCTGCCGCCCTCGGTCCGCAAATCCTTGAAGTAGAGGTCGACCGCACGTACCGGCGGCAGTTGCACGAAGCTGGCGCGGCCCAGACGCAGCCCTGGCACGGGAAAACCGCCGGAAACCACCGTCACGTTAAATCCCGCATCGGCCAGGGCGCGGGCCAGGGTGGAGGTCCGCTTCAGGTGGCCGATGCCCAGCAGATGCTGGACCCAGAACAGAATTCTGGCGGGGCCGGCCCTGCCGCTCATATCGCCACTTCGCCCAGCGGCGCATTGGCGGTGCGCAGTTCCAGCATGCCCTCTGGCGTCACCCAGAAAATATGGGCAGCGGGACGTTGCAGTTTTACCGGTGTCTTGCCAAGGAAATCCCAGCCGGTGGCCAGCGCCATGGCAACCCGGATCACGCCGCGGTGCGTGACCGCGACCGTTTGCCGGTCGCGCGCCGCTACATCGCGGATGAATGCCTGAAACCGGATGGAGACGTCGCGGGGGCTTTCGCCGCCGGGCGGGCAAAAATCCCAGCCGCGGCCCTCCATCTCGGTCATGGCCTCGCCCAGGTTCTCGCGCAAGTCGGCCAGGCGCTTGCCCTGCCATTCGCCCCAATGGGTTTCCTGTAGCCGCTCATCTACGGGCACGTTACGGCCTGCCAGATGCCGTGCGGTGTCGCAGCAGCGTTGCAACGGGCTGGTCCACCACTCCGCGGCGAGCAAGGGCGGCGGCGGTTCCCAGGTGAGCAGGGCGGCACGGCCGGTCTCGCTGAGTGGCGTATCGGTCTGGCCTTGGATCAGGCCGGCCTCGTTCCAGGTGGTCGGTGCGTGCCGGATCAGGCTGAGGAGCGGCATGTGGCCTCCAACAGAATACGGTCGAGCTGTTTTGCTGCGGCGTCGAGCGAATGATGCCGCAAAACACGCGCCCGCGCAGCCTGCCCCATCGCCTCACGCCGGGCGGGATCGTCCAGCAGGGTGTTGACGGCAGCGGCAAAGGCGCGTGTGTCGCCCGGCGCAGGCAGCAGTCCGGTCTCACCATCCGCAACCACGGCGGGCACGCCATCCGTGTTGCCGGCAACGACAGGCAGGCCAGCGGCCTGGGCCTCCAACAGCGCCATGCCGAATGCCTCGCGCACCGCTGGCCAGACCAGCATGTCGGCGGCTTGATAGGCGCAGGCGAGGGCGGCCTCGTCCAGGGTGCCAAGCCAGGCGATGCGGCCGGCGAAGGGGGCGAAGGCCGCTCGAACCTCCGCCGCCGCCGGGCCGTCGCCGACGACGATCAGGCGCCAGGGGCGCCCTTGCAAGCCCTGCAACGCCTCCGCCAGTTGCCGGTAGGAGGCGAGTTTGTCGCCGGTCCGCATCATGCCGACAGCCAGCAGCCAGGGCTCTGCCATGGGCAGGCCATAGCGCGCGGCCAGAGCCGTGCGGGTGTCGGCGGCAGGTGGCGCATAGGGCGTGGGGTCGAGGAACGGGGCCAGCATGGCAATCCGCCCCGCGGCGAGCGGCTCCAGGCAGGCGTAGTCATTCGGATTCAGGCAAACAACACGGGCAGCCTGGCGCACCGCATGTTCGACGGCCCGGTGGCCCAGATGCCAGGGGCTGCCAGCACGTTTCGGTGCGTGGCTGGCCTCTATGGCGATGTAGGGGATGGCCAAGGCGGCGGCGACATGCGGGCCGATCCAATCGGGAGCCTTGTAGTAAAGGTGATAGGTAATCCATACATCCGGCGGCCTGTTGGCCTCCGCATAGCGCCGCAGCAGGCGGGCCGCGAGCCGCTGCCCCAGATCGGCGAGGCGCGCCTGCCGCAGTCGGTCGCCCGCCGGGTCGCGGGAGCGCAAGCGCGCTGCCAGATGCACCTCGTGTCCGCCGCGCTGCAATGCGTCGAGCAACAGGCGCGCGATGCGGCGGTCGCCGGAAGGGGTTGGATGATCCGGCGCTTTCAGCGGAGCATAAAAGGCGATCCGCATGCGGGACTGCTGCCTCTATTCCGCGGCACGGACGGCCGGTGCGCCAGCCGTCAGACCGAAGCGCCGGGCCAGCCGGTCAATGCCGTTCCCGAACGAGAAACGGCGGCTCAGCGCCTGCGCTCCTGCAGTGCCAAGGCGAGCCCGTTCCTGCGGTGCGCGGATCAGGTCTGCCAGGGCGTCGGCCAAGGCAGCGGGGTCGCCCGGCGGCGTGAGGCGCCCGGTCTCATCGTCGCGAATCAGTTCGGGAATGCCGGCCGCCGTGGTGGCGAGGCAGGCGAGGCCTTGGCTTTGCGCCTCCATCAGCACGTTTGGCAGGCCGTCGCGGTCGCCATCGCTGGCGACTTTGCTGGCCAGCACGAACAGGTCAGCCTCGCGGTAGGCGGCGACCACAGCCTCCTGCGCCTGCGAGCCCTGCCAGGTGATGCGGTCCGCAATGCCAAGCCGCTCTGCCTGTTGTTTCAGGCGGGCGGCCAGCTTGCCGCCGCCGATATGGGTGAAATGCCAGGCCAGGCCGGGCGGCAGCTGGGCCAGCGCGTTCAGCAGGTCATCATACCCCTTTTTCGGCACCGCGCGCCCGACCGACAGGATGCGGACCGGCGCGCCGGCATCGCCGCCGTCGCGCGCGCCCCGTTCGGCCAGCGGCGGCGGAAACCGGCCGAGGTCGAGGCCATGATACAGCAGTTCTACCCGCTCAGGCTCCGACGCCAGGGCTTGCAGGTGCGCCGCGCCGAAAGCGGTGCAGGTAACGGCCCAGGCGCAATCCGCCAGCTTCTCGCGTTTTTCCCATTCGGGCGAGGTCCAGATGTCCTTGGCGTGGGCGGAGACGCTCCACGGCAGGCCGCACAGCGCCGCGGCGTAGCGGGTGACCGAGGCGGGTGTGTGCAGGAAATGGGCATGCAAATGGCCAATGTCCGCAGGCAGTTCCGCCGCCAGCACCAGCGCTTGGCCGAAGCGGCGGCCGCGATTCGGCGTGCGGTCGCGCCAGAGATCGTGTAGCCACTGCCTGCGCACGGCCCGAAAGGCGGGCCGGCGCCGCACCTGCCACCAAGCGTGCATCACCCGCAGCGGTTCCTTGTAGAGGTATTCGGGCAGATAGAGCACCGGCGCGCGGATCGCCGCGTGCATCGGGTGATGTTTCTGATCCGTCGGATGGCGCAGCGAGATGATGTGCTGGCGCAGTCCACGCTGCTCCAGTGCCAGGATCTCCTGCGCGATGAAGGTTTCGGAAAGGCGCGGATAGCCTTTGAGGACGACGGCGACGCCGCCGGGTTTGCTGCCCGTTGCCGGTTCAGTCACCGCCCGCCTCGGCAAAGCGCAAGGGCTGGATCCGGCCCTGCTCCAAGGCCCGGCCTACGAGGCGTTTGACATTGTCGAGGCCGTCGAGCAGCCCCGGCACCACGACGTCCGACGGGCGCCCCTGCTGCGGCAACTGCCGGATGGCCGTGGCCATGACACGGGCCGGGCGGCCGTCATCCGGGTCGAGCATCCGCACAAGCCCCAGTTCCTGAGCCCTGGCGGCGCGGATCGATTGCTCCATCCGTGGCCGGGTGCGCGGGACGATGATGGCCGGTTTGTCAAAGGACAGGATTTCGCAGAACGTATTGTAACCGCCCATGGCAATGACGCCGGTAGCCCCGGCAATCAGTGTTTCCATCTGATTGTAAAAGGTGATCGCTTCGACATTCGGCAGACCCTCGATCCGCTGGCGGAACGCCTGTTGCTGCTCGCCCTGCATGAATGGGCCGAACACGATCAGCGCGCGGTAAGGCTGGGCGGGGTCGGTCTCGTAAGCGCGGATTACCCAATCGACCAGGGCATCGCCATCGCCGCCGCCGCCTGGGGTGACCAGAATATAGGGCTCGGTACCGACCAGCCCTGCCGCAGCATCGGGAGAGGTGCTAACCCGCCGGCGCAAATAGCCGGTGTAGACCATCTTGCGCCGCACGGAATCCGGCAGGTCGATCCCCTCCAGCGGGTCGCAGATCTGCGGCAGGCCGTAGACCCAAATGTCGTCATACAGATCGCGCAGGGCCGGCTGGGCGCGCTTGCGCTTCCATTCCGGTTGCAGCGCGTCCGGATCGTCCATCACATCGCGCAGTCCCAGCACGATTCGAGTGCCGCGCAGGCGTAGCAATTCCAGGGTTGCCCGCACCTCACCCCGCAGGCCCAGCGGCTCCTTGTCGACCAGGAACAGGTCGGGATCGAAGATCCGTGCAGTCTCGCTGATCACCGCGGCGCGCAGCTCCAAAGTTTTTTCCGGCGCGATATCCAGCGCGTGCGAGGTGTATTCGCCATTGGACAGCTTGATCATGCCGGGAATACGCACAAAATCGACACGCGGGCGGAAGTCAAAGCTGCCGATGATCGGCGATCCGGACAGAATCAGAACCGATAGATTGTCGTAAGCATCCACCAGTGCGTTGGCGATTTCCCGGCACCGCCGCAAATGGCCAAGTCCAAAACTGTCATGACTGTATATCAGCAGCCTTTTGCTGCCTCCATCATTTGCCAGCGCGTCCTGCATACGCTGCTCCTTGCTCCCGCCGGGCGGAGGTTCCATTGGTGTTTGATCGCAAACGTTTCCGCCAATGGCTGGCACTGTTATCCTGCCTTTCATATACGCTCAAAGGCAGTTATCCGCCAACTGATTGTTTGCCGTTGGCTTTTCCGGTAGCCTGTTGTTCCGGCTCTGGCCTGGCCTCAGCGCCAAGGGAAAACAATGAAACAAACCCTGTTTGGCTACATTTTTGCTTTCAGCGCCCGCCAGCAGATTATTTTGGTCTTGCTGACTTTCGCTGCATTTCCTTTCATTTATTTGCAAGCAGAATTGCCGAAGCGGATCGTCAACGGCGCAATCCAAGGACGTCCAGCCGATTTTCCCGTTATGATTCTGGGCTTTGAATTGGAGCATGTCCCGTATCTGTTCACGCTCTGCGGTGTGTTCCTGGCGTTGGTATTGATCAATGGCGGGTTCAAATACATGCTGAACGTGATGAAGGGGCGGCTGGGCGAGCGGATGCTGCGCCGGCTGCGCTATATCCTCTATGAGCGCATTCTGCGTTTTCCCCTGCCGCATTTCCGCCGCGTCAGCCAGGGCGAATTGATCCCCATGGTCACGCAGGAAGTGGAGCCGCTGGGCGGGTTTTTCGGCGATGCGATCGCCCTGCCACTTTATCAGGGCGGGATTCTGGTCACGCTGCTGGCGTTCATCCTGATGCAGGATCCGTTGCTGGGGCTTGCGGCGGTCGCGTTGTTCCCCTTGCAGGCGGTCGTGATCCCGCGCTTGCAGAAAAAGGTGAATCTGCTGGCAAAGCGCCGGGTGCAGAATGTGCGGATCCTGTCTGAGCATCTGGGGGAGAGCATCAGCGGTATTTCGGAAATTCACACCAACGACAGCAGCCAGTATCAGCTTTCGCGGTTCTCCCACCGGCTGGGCATCATCTTCGACATCCGGTACGAAATTTTTCGCCGCAAATTTTTCATAAAATTTTTCAATAACTTTCTCGCACAGTTCACGCCGTTTTTGTTCTATTCGCTGGGTGGTTATCTGGCGATCAAAGGCGATCTGAGCGTCGGCGCTCTGATTGCCGTGATCAGCGCCCACAAGGATATGAATGCGCCGTGGAAGGAACTGTTGGCGTATTATCAGCAGTTGGAGGACGCCAGGATCAAGTACGAAACAGTAATTCAACAATTCGACCCGCCCGGAATGCTGGCGCCGGAGCTCCACGCGACCGACGACACGCCGCCGGCGCCGTTTCCGCCCGATACCCGGGTCGCCTTCCGGAATGTCAGTCTGGCCGATGACGATGGGACTGTTTATCTGCACAATATCTCCGCCACATTCGCCATGAACGAGCGAATCGGCATCATCGGCCCCGGTGGCGGCGGCAAGGAGGAGATCGGCCCATTGCTGGTGCGTCTGGCTGTGCCGACCTCGGGCCGGGTGCAATACGGTGACGAGGATCTGGCGGCGATTCCGGAAGCACGGCTTGGGCGGCGCATCGGTTATGTTGCAGCCCAGCCATACCTGTTTTCCGCCACCATCCGCGAGAATGTGATGCTGGCCCTGCGCAATCATCCGCCCGCTGATGTCGATGAGAGCCGCCGCGCCTGGATTGC
Source organism: Alphaproteobacteria bacterium (assembly GCA_041687435.1). Classification (GTDB taxonomy): domain Bacteria; phylum Pseudomonadota; class Alphaproteobacteria; order Bin95; family Bin95; genus JACKII01. The sequence goes on along the minus strand of JAWLBX010000015.1, from coordinate 53,202 downwards.
CGAGGCGGAAACGGCAGGCAACAGTGTCTATGACCTGGAGGGCGACTGGATCGATTATGACGGTGCGGGCCTGGATGCCGACCCGGCATCCCTGCAGCATCGCCTGCTGGAGACGATCGACCATGCCTTGCTGTCCGACGACATCTACGAATTCGGACTGCGTGGCCGAATCAATGCCGACGCCCACCCGGACCTTACGGAGCAATTGCTTGTCGCGCGCGCGACACTGCGGGAGCGGGTGGAGGAGGCTGGTACGACCAGCCTGATCGAACCATTCGATCTGAACCTGTACAACAACAACGCCAGCGTAGCCGAGAACTTGCTGTTCGGCACCCCGGTTGGCGACACGTTCGACCTAGAACACCTGGGCGAGCATGACTATGTGCAGCAGACGCTGGACCGCGTCGGACTGACCGACGATTTTGTCCGCATCGGCCGTCAGGTGGCAGAAACCATGGTGGAACTGTTCGCCGATATCGAGCCGGGGCAAGAACTGATGGAGCAGTTCAGCTTCATCGCAGCCGAAGACCTGCCGGAATTCCAGGCGCTTCTGGGCAGGATTGATCGCGGCGGTCAGGGGCTGGAAGGGTTGACTGCCGAAGACCGGCGCAGACTGCTGTCGCTTCCGTTCCGCCTGATTCCCGCCCGCCATCGTCTTGGCCTGATCGACGATGCCTTGCGGGACCGTTTGCTGGAAGCGCGCCGGTCGTTTGCGGAGCATTTGCCGGCGGAATTGGAGGGCAGTGTCGCCTTCTTTGACCCGGAGCACTACAATTCCGCCAGTTCCATTCAGGACAATATCCTGTTCGGCAAGGTCGCTTTCGGGCAGCCGCAGGGTGTGGTGCGCGTGCGCACGCTTGTCCGCGAGGTGCTGAGCGAATTGGACCTGCGCGAAGCCATCCTCAATGTTGGGTTGGACTATCATGTGGGTGTCGGCGGCGGGCGGTTGTCCGCGGTGCAGCGGCAGAAGCTGGCATTCGCACGGGCGCTGGTGAAACAGCCGGACCTTTTGGTGGTCAACCAGGCATTATCAGTGTTCGATGAGTCGGTGCGCGAGGCCCTGTTCGAAAGCGTTGTCGCTGCGCAGGCCCCCAGAGGGATCGTCGCGATCCTGGACCAGCCGGGCCAGGCGCAGGCCATGCATCGCACCTTCACCATCGAGAATGGCCGTGTCGAAGCTGAAATGATCGGCGACGCGGCGCCGCCAAGGGCCGCGGAATAGCCGGAAAACGGGAGAAACCGATGTCGCTAACACAGGAAGTGGATGCCCTGCGCCGACTGCCTCTGTTCCAGCGGATAGAGGCCAGGCGTCTCAAGCTTCTGGCGTTTACCAGCGAACGCATGGTGTTCCAGCCGGGTGAAGACGTGGTGCGCCAGGGCGACTTGGGCGATGCCGCCTATATCATCCTGGAAGGCAATGCCGATGTGATCGTCGCAACGCCGACAGGGGAGTTGAAAGTGGCGACACTCGGATGCAATGACATTGTCGGCGAGATTGCCATTCTGATCGACATCCCCCGCACCGCAACCGTGCGGGCATCCACCGAACTGACGACCTTGAGGATTGCCAAGGATCACTTTTTCCGGCTTGTGACCGAAGTGCCGGAGATGGGAATAGAGATCATGAAGGAACTGGCCCGAAGGCTGGAAAAAACCACGGCCGACCTGCGCGAAGCGCGGGCGGATGCAGCATGAGCCGGCTCGACAGCTTTATCCGCCGCATGCAGGCCCAGCGCGCCTGCCTGGACCGTGCGGCAGAGATGATCGGCGATGTGCCGGGGCCCGTGCTGGAGTTGGGGCTTGGCAACGGCCGCACCTACGACCACCTGCGGGAGCGGCTGCCGGACCGGCGGATTTATGTGTTCGAACGCTTGGTTCAGGCGCACCCGAGTTGCACCCCGCCGAACGAGGATTTGTTCCTCGGAGATTTCCGCGAGACCTTGCCCACGGCGGCGGAGCGAATCGGTGCCCAGGCTGCCCTGGTGCATGCGGATTTTGGCCAGGGTGACGCCGCCAGCATCGCAGCGATGGCGCAATTCCTGGCGGATACGCTATCCCAGTTGACCGCGCCCGGCGCCGTTATTGTCTCCGATCAGCCGATCAATGGCGAGGGCTGGGAAAGCCTGCCATTGCCCGACGGGATCAAGCCAAGGCGCTACTTCATGCAACGGGTGCCCGCCTGAGGCCTACAGCAGGCTGCCTTGCCGGCCATCGCGGGATTTGGCCGCGTGTTTCTTGCGGGCGGGTGTTTTGGGCTCGGCCTCGCCCTGAATGATGGCATCACGGGTCTGATTGTCCCGGAATTGCAAGGTGACGGCCAGCCCTGGCGTGGCATCGGCGGCGTCGGTGACCGGCCCATCCGGGCCGCGCACCAGCACGAAACCCCGGTCCAGCACCCGCTCGTAGGAATAGGATTGCAGGAGCGCGCCGGTATGCTCCAGCCGCCGTTCGGCGTCGTCAATAGCGCGGGCGGCCGCCAGAGGCAGACGGCGGGCGGCATCGACGCGGGCGAGGGCATGGTCTGCCCCCCGCCAGGCCTGGTCCGCCGCCCGGTCCAGCGCCCGGCTTTGCGCCGTGAGTGACTGGCCGTGCAGCGCCAGAATTTCCCGCGGGTGGCGCAGGCGGGCGGCGCTGGCCCGCACATTCTGTGCCGCGTTGACGAGATAGCCGCGCAGGGTGAGGGCCAGCCGCTCGGCCTGGTCATCGACGCGCTGGGCGGCCTGCTCCACCAAGTCGGCCGGTGCCGGCAGGCCGCGGGCGGCGCCTTGCAGGCGCAAGTGCCGCTCTTCCAGCCCGCGCACCGCGCCACCAAGCAGGCGGCGATCCAGGTCGGCGATGCGCATCAGCAATTCGCTGACCACCGGCACGGCCAGTTCGGCGGCGGCGGTCGGCGTTGGGGCGCGCCGGTCGGCCGCATGGTCGATCAAAGTGGTGTCGGTCTCATGGCCAACCGCCGAAATCAGGGGGATTTCCGATTCGGCAGCGGCGCGGACGACGATTTCCTCGTTGAAGGCCCAGAGATCCTCCAGGCTGCCGCCGCCGCGCGCCACGATCAGCACGTCCGGGCGTGGCAGGGCCGGATCACCGGGCTTTAACGCATTGAAGCCGCGGATTGCGGCGGCGACCTGTGGTGCCGCGGCGTCCCCCTGGACTGCCACGGGCCACACCAGCACGCGGCGGGGAAAACGGTCGCGCAGCCTGTGCAGGATATCCCGAATCACCGCGCCGGTGGGCGAGGTAACAACGCCGATCACGGCCGGAAGAAAGGGCAGGGGGCGTTTGCGCTCGGCCGCGAACAGGCCTTCGGCCGCCAGCGCCTTGCGCCGGTCCTCCAGCAGCTTGAGCAGGGCCCCTTCGCCGGCCATCTCCATCTGCTCTATCACGATCTGATAGGTGGAGCGGCCGGGGTAGCCGGTGATCTTGCCGGTGGCGATGACCTCCAGCCCATCCTGTGGCGCCACATTGAGCCGGCCGGCGGCGCCGCGCCAGCAGACCGCATCCAGCACTGCGTCCTGATCCTTCAGCCGGAAATACAGATGTCCGGAGCCGGCGCGCTTGAAGCCGGTGATCTCGCCCCGCACGCGCACGCGGCCGAATTCCCCCTCCAACAAGCCGCGAATGGCGCGGGCCAGTTCGCTGACGGAGAATTCGGGCTGGTTGGTGGCCGCGGGGTCCGGCGGCGCAAGGTCAAGGCCCGGTTCGGCGTGCGGTGGTGCATGGTTGGTACTCATCGCGCCGGATGCTACAAGATCGGCGTCGATTGTGACAGATGTTAAGCGGAGCGTTTCGGCGTGAAATTTCTCGTTATCGGCAGCGGCGGCCGCGAGCACGCCCTGTGTTGGGCCATTGCCGCATCGCCGCTGTGCGACGCGATCTGGTGCGCCCCGGGCAATGCCGGCATTGCGCGAGAGGCAACGTGTGTGCCCGACCTGGCGGCGGATGACCTGGACGGCATTCTGGCGTTTGCGAAAGAGCATGCTGTCGATCTGGTCGTAGTCGGACCGGAAGCGCCGCTCTGCGCGGGTCTGGTGGACCGGCTGGAGGCGGCCGGCATCAAGGCATTTGGGCCCAGCGCCGCCGCGGCGCAGATTGAAGGGTCCAAGGGCTTCATGAAAGACCTGTGCGCAAAATACGGCGTGCCGACGGCCAGGTATCGCCGTTTCCGCGATCCGGTCATGGCCAAGGCTTACGTGGCGCAGCAACCGGGCCGGGTCGTGGTAAAAGCGGATGGGCTGGCGGGCGGCAAAGGCGTTCTGCTGCCGGAAACACGGGCCGAGGCGCTGGCCGCCATTGACCTTGCCATGATCAAGGGCGAATTCGGCACGGCCGGACAGGAAATCGTTGTAGAGGAGTTCATGGAGGGCGAGGAAGCCAGCTTTTTCGCCCTGGTGGATGGCAAGACCGCGCTGCCCTTCGGCACTGCCCGCGATCACAAGCGCGTCGGCGATGGCGACACCGGCCCCAATACCGGCGGCATGGGCGCCTATTCGCCCGCGCCCGCGGTGGACGATGCGATGAGCGAGCGCGTCATGCGCGAAATCATCGACCCGGTGGTGCAGGGCATGGCCGTGGAAGGCGCGCCCTACAAAGGCGTGCTGTATGCCGGCCTGATGCTGACAGCAGACGGGCCCAAGGTGATCGAATTCAATTGCCGCCTGGGCGACCCGGAAGCGCAGGTGTTGCTGCCGCGCCTGCAATCGGACCTGATTCCAGCCATGTTTGCCGCCCGCGACGGCGTGCTGGATCAGTTCGATTTGCGTTGGTACGACGAGGCAGCGGTATGCGTTGTCATGGCCGCCAACGGCTATCCCGGCTCCTATGCCAAGGGGACGGAGATCAGGGGGCTGGACAGTCTGGCAGGCCTGCTGGATGTGATCCCATTTCACGCGGGCACTGTGGCCGATGGTGACGGGGTGCTGGCAAATGGCGGCCGGGTGTTGGGCATTACCGGCCTTGGCGACACTATCAAGGAAGCCGCAGTTCGCGCCTATGAGGCCGTGGACCGGATCGACTGGCCGGAAGGGTTTTGCCGCCGCGATATCGCCGCCCGGGAGACGGCCGGGTGAGAATCGGCATTGTTTCCGACATTCACGGCAACATGGCCGGGTTGCTGAAGGCGGTCGAACTGATGGGCGCGGTGGACGAATTGCTCTGCCTCGGTGACACGATTTACGACTACCGCTTCTCGAACGAGGTCGTCGGCTGGCTGCGCGACAATGGCATCCCGACCATCCTCGGCAATCACGAATGGGGCTTTCTCGGCCCCCAGGGCGCCAGGGCGCGCGCGGCAAGCTGGGTGGACCAGGAACTGGTCGCCTGGCTGGAGGCGCAACCCTATCGCCTGGAGTTGGAACGCCATGGCCAGCGCATCCTGATGGTGCACTCCACCCCGTGGGAGCCGCAGGGCGCCTATATCCTGCCCGGCTCCAAGGATTTGCAGCGCTTTGGCGAGGCGGATGCCGATATCGTGCTGTACGGCCACACCCACCAGCAGGTGGCGGAGCGCGTCGGCGATGTGCTGGTGGTCAACCCCGGCTCCGCCGGCGACGCCCGCGACCAACGCAACGGCCGGCAGTTGTCGTGTGCGGTGCTGGATTTGGCGGAAGGGGAGGTCAGGATGATTGACTATTCGGTGTAGAGCATCCGCTTGATATGGTGCTTCGACAAAAGTCGCCTTGGGCCTATTTGACGAATTTCTGGAGCAAGCATGGGACACATTACCGCCGAAGAAGCTCGCCTTCGTAATATTGAAGTTATGGGTGAGGAACTAGGTTCTCTCTATACAGCTATTCGGCAAGAAACGATAATTCTTTGTTATAGATGGAAAGAATACAAAACACTTTTCGGCCACAGCAAAGAAAGAGTGGATTTATTAAACATGGAAACTGGTAATTTTTTTAAAATGACACAAGATATAATGTGGGAATATATTATTTTGCACATAGCAAAATTAACAGATTCAGAAAAAACAGCAGGGCATGATAATCTTAGCATTAGAAGATTGCCAGCCATAATGAAAGGGAATGATTTAGAAAAAGATGTAAAATTATTGGTCGGTCATACATTGACGAATGCTGAGTTTGCTAGAGAGTGGCGCAATAAAAAAATTTCACATACTGATTTAAATTTTGCAATTAATGGATATGCAAAAAATTTGACAGGTATAAACAGAAAATAAGTCGATGAATCAATTAATAATATCTGTGATGTATTAAATAAAATATCGGGTGAATTATTACAGTCTGAAACTGCATTTTCTGAAATCGTCACTGTGGCAGATGGAGAGAGCTTGCTTTATTTAATAGATGATGGGATAAGAATGGAACAAGAGCGAAAGCGGTTAAGGGTAAACCCTAAATCTTTGCCTGAGTTTATGAAAATACGCAGACTTTAAGTTAACATTTTGATAAAATTACTAAAATGATATCCTAAAGAGGATAGAACATAGAATGGCCAGCATGGACCAATTCGGCCTCGACGTCGGCATTTACGGGCCGCTTGCCCAGCCGGAAACCATCGTCGCGCTGGCGCAATTTGCCGAGCGCGCGGGATTCGATTCGGTTTGGCTGGCGGACCATGTAGTGTTTCCGGCGGCGTTCGACTCGCAGTATCCATTCAGCGCCGACGGCAGCTTTCCGGCCCCGACCACCGACCCGTTGCTGGAGCCGATCGCGGCCATGGGCGTGCTGGCGGGCGCGACCAGTCGGGTGAAACTGGGAACGGCGGTCCTGATCATTCCCTACCGCAACCCGGTTTTGCTGGCGCGCATGCTGATCACCATCGACCAGTTTTCCGGCGGGCGCGTCGTGCTGGGCGCCGGTGTTGGCTGGCTGCGTGAGGAGTTCGAGGTGCTGGATACAGCGGACTTCGCGCTGCGCGGCAAGGCAACGGACGAGTATCTGGAGATTTTCAAGGCCCTCTCGGGCGGCGGCAGGGTCGGCTATGAAGGCGAGACCTACAGCTTCCGCCCGGTGCATTCAGTGCCGGGCTCGGTGCAACAGCCGCACCCGCCGGTGCTGATCGGGGGCGTGTCCAATCCGGCGCTGCGCCGGGTCGCCCGCAACGACGGTTGGCTGGCGGTTGCCCTGGGCCGGGAGCAGATGCCGGAGCGGCTCGCCGCGCTGAAGCGCATCTGCGACGAACAGGGGCGGCGGTTCGACGACCTGCAACTGGCCTACAAGATATTCATCGCACCGGGCGAGCCGAAACAGGGGCCGTTCGGCAGCCGCGATATGGGCAGTGGCTCGCAAGACCAGATCATCGATGACCTGAAATCCATTCTGGACGCCGGTTTCCAAAAGATCGTCGTGCGTTATCGCGGCGACAGCGCCGCCGCCCAGATGGAGCAGATGGAGCGTTTTGCCAGCGATATCGTGCCGAAGCTTTAGGGGCGCAACCGCTCCGGCGCGAGCGCGGCAGCGGTTAGGCCCAGGTTGCGCACCTGTTCCGGCAAATCCTCACCCTCGATCAGGGCCGCAGCGCTGGCACCCAGGCCGGGGGCGGTCTGGATGCCATAACCGCCCTGGCCGCAAAGCCAGAAAAAGCCTTTCTGCTGGCGGTCGTAGCCGGCCACCGGCGTCTTGTCCGCAACGAAGCTGCGCAAGCCCGCCCAACTGTGTTTGATGGAGCGGATTTCCAGCGTGGTTGCCGTCTGGATGCGGTCGGCGCCGATGGCGATGTCCATTTCCTCGGGAAAGGCATCATGCGGCTCCACCGGTGTTTCGTCGGCGGGCGAGCCCAGCAGCAGGCCGGCGTCCGGCTTGATGTAGAACTGCTCCTCAACATCCACCACCATCGGCCAGGCATGGGTATCCATGCCTTCGGGCGGTTGGAACAGAAAGGCGGTGCGGCGCTTCGGAACGCAGCCCACTGGGCGGCAGCCGGCCATTTGCCCAATCGTATCGGCCCACGCACCGGCGGCATTGACCACCACGGGTGCCGCAAAGTCACCGGCACCGGTCCGCACCTGCCACTGACCAGCACTGTGCTCCAGTGCTTGCACCGCGGCATTGACGATGACCTGGCCGCCCTTCGCCCGCAGCCCGCGCAGGAAGCCCTGGTGCAGCGCATCGACGTCGATATCGCGGGCGTTCGGCTCGAAGCCGGCGCAAGCCACGTATTCCGGGCGCAGGGCCGGGCACAGGCGCCGGGCCTCTCCCGCATCCAGCAGGCGGACGCTTGGGACCAACGCCTGGCCTTCCTCCACCGCGGCTTTGACGGCAGCCACTTGGTCGCCGCGGCCGAAAAACAGCGCGCCACGGGGGGAGAGCAAGGGATGATCGGCGAAGCCCTGAGGCGGGTTTACATAGAAATCCTCGCCTCCGATGGTGAGCGCGACGATGGCGGTGTTGCCATAGGCTTGGCTGTAGAGCGCGGCAGAGCGGCCGGTCGTGTGATAGCCGCAACGCTCCTCCCGCTCCAGCAGGATCACCCGGCGGCCGCGCTCGGCCAGGAAATAGCCGGCCGATGCGCCGGCCATGCCGCCGCCGACAATCAGAATATCCGCAGGGGTGCTCATCCCATTTTCGCCATTTCTGCCTTCGCGATCTCCCCGACGGCCCTGCAGGCCGGCCGGCTGAGGCATCGGGTCAGCCAGTCCCGCACATGGTTGTGCGGCGCCAGGTCTATTTTTGCCATGGCCGCCCAGAGATAGACGGAAGCCACGTTCAGGTCGGCGACGGTGAACCGGTTGCCCACCAGATAGTCCCGCCCGGCAAGGACGCCGTTCAGGACGGTCAGTGGCCGGTCCAACGCATCGCGCTGTTCCGCGACCCTCTTCCGGCTTTTTTCAAACCCCATCAGGCCAAGGGTGTGCAGCAGGCCGTGCAGCAGCGGCTCTTCGCACTCTGTCATGACCCAGAATGACCACTGGACCGCGTGGGCAGCGTCCGCTTCGGTATCCGGCTGCAACGTGTCCTGCCCAAAGGTGCGGGCGAGGTAGAGATTGATTGCCATGGACTCGAACAGGCACAGGTCGTCGTGCGTCAGCGCCGGCAGACGCCCGTTCGGATTGATTGCCAGGAATTCCGGCGCCTTGTTTTCGCCCATGAAGTTGGTCGGCACGTGCTCATAGGCAACGCCGAGTTCTTCCAGAGCCCAGAGGCAACGGCCGGCCCGGCTCATGGCCAAGCCATACAAGGTAAGGCTCATGCAGCTATCCTCCATGGACGCGAGAGACGCTTCAGGCCTCTCGCGTCGCACGGGGGCAGGGTGCCGTCAAGTGCGTTTGCCGCGCGGTTACTCCGCGGCGTTGGCCTGTGTTTCCGGAAACGCCTGGATCCAGGTGTTCGGGTTCGCGCGGCCGTATTGCGGTGCGTAGGGAGCGTCCGCGCCCAGCTCGAACGCAGCGCGCCAGGGCCAGCGCGGCTCGTAGAGGATGCCTCGCGCCATGGCGATCATGTCCACGTCACCGCTGGCCACCAGATTTTCCGCCAGTTTGGGGTCGCGGATCATGCCGACAGCCATGGTCGGCAGACCACTAGCTGCCTTGATCTGCGCCGCATAGCCAGCCTGATAGCCGGGCGCCAGCGGCGGGCGTACCAGGCTGTTACCGCCGCCGGAAATATCCAGGAAATCGCAGCCTTCGGACGCCAGCGCCTTGGCAAAGACGATGGCGTCCTCGACATGCAGGCCCTCGTCATCCCAGTCGGTGCCGTTCAGGCGCACGCCCAGCGGCTTGTCGTCCGGCCAGACCGCGCGCATCGCCTGGAACAGTTCCATCGGAAATTTGATGCGGTTCTCGATGGCGCCGCCGTAGGCGTCGTTGCGTTTGTTGGCTATGGGCGAGAGGAATTCGCTGACCAGATAGCCGTGCGCACCATGCAACTCGACCACGTCCAGGCCGATACGGGCCGCGCGCTCGGTGGCCTTGACCGCAGCGGCGATGACCTCGTCCATCAGCGTGCGGTCCATGGCAACCGGCGTATGCCAGCCCTCGCCAAATGGCACGGCGGAGGGGGCGATGGTCTGCCACGCACCTTCCGCCGGCTTCAGCGGCGCGCCGCCCTGCTGCGGGGGATTGGTAGAGGCCTTGCGCCCGGCATGGCCCAGCTGGATGCCAATCGGAATGGTTGAGTACTGACGCACGATGTCGACAACCCGCTTCAGTGCCGCCTCGTTCGCGTCGGAATAGAGGCCGACGCAACCGGGTGAGATGCGGCCGCGTGCTTCGACGCCCGTCGCCTCGATGATCAGCAAGCCGGCACCTGACAGGGCGAGATTGCCGAGATGGATGGTATGCCAGTCGGTGGCAGAGCCATCCTTGGCGGAATACATGCACATCGGCGCTATGACGATGCGGTTCGGCAGCGTGACGCTGCGTAGTTCGATCGGTTGGAACAGGGCGCTGGCCATGGAAAGCCTCTTTTCTGTCTGGGCGGACCAAATTCGGATGGGATAGGCTCTTAGCTTACCCTTCGCGCCTGGAAAAGCGCTTCCCCGGAAAAAGGAGTTTTGCCCCATGTCCAGCCTTCGCCCGTTGTTGGCCACCGGCCGGCCGATCTGTGCGCCGCTGGTGCTCAACCCGATGATGGCGATGATGGCCGAAAAGGCCGGATTCGATGCCCTCTATTTGGGCGGCGGCGCCACCGGCTATGCCAAGGCGCTGTTGGAGGCCAACCTGAACGTCACCGAAATGTGCATGGCGGGAACGGAAATCGCGGCGGTGACGACCAAGCCGCTGATTCTGGACGGCGCCACCGGCTTCGGCGACCCGATGCACATGCACCGCACCATCCCCATGGTAGAGACCGCCGGATTTGCCGCTATCGAGATCGAGGACCAACTGATCCCGAAGCGTGCCCACCATCACATCGGCGTCGAGCGGATGATCGAGCCGGAACTGATGGCCGCCAAGGTGGAGGAGGCATGCGCCGCCCGCCGGTCCGACGAATTCGTCATCATCGCGCGCACCAATGCGGTACGGAACACCGGGGTAGAGGATGCGATCAAGCGGCTGGAGCTTTACAAAAAGGCGGGGGCCGATGTGCTGCTGGCCAGCCCGCGCAACGCGGAGGAAGCGCGGTTTTTGGGCGAACGGCTGCCCGCGCCGCTGATGTACCTCTGCTCGCCGGGCGGTCTGGCCGCGATCGGGCTGACGAAGCAGGAAATGGCGGACATGGGTTGGAAAATCCTAGCCGATCCCGGCACCGGCCTATTCGCGGCCTATGAGACGTGGCGCAATCTTTATGCGGAGCTGGCAGGCGAATTTAAACTGACCTCACGCCCGCATGGCGATTGGCGCGCTCTCGAACATGAAATGCACACGGCTATCGACCTGCCCAAGCTGATCGGGGTTGAAAAGCGCACGGTTGAAAAAGGCGATTGAACGAAACTTCTCTGCCACGGCCGCAAAAAAAGCGCGCCCTCCAAAGCTGGAGGGCGCGCCCTTTTTTGTGCCGAGCCTCGTGAGGCTCTGCCGCGTGCGGTTTAATTCACGACGCGGATTTCAACACGGCGGTTCTGCGGTTCGCGGACACCGTCGGCAGTCGGGACCGCAAGGTCTTCCTCACCGGTGGCGCTCACGTTCACGCGGCTGCTGTCGATGCCGAGCGCGCTCAGCGCATCCACAACGGCCTGAGCACGGCTCGCGGACAGGCCCAGGTTGTAATCGGCCGGACCGCTGGTGTCAGTGTGGCCGCTGACGATCACCGGCGCGCCGGACATGGAAGCAGCAGCCTGGGCCGCTTCGTCAAGCGCAGCCTGCTGGTCGGATTTCACCATGGCCTTGTCGAAGTCGAAGTATACGGTCCATGGCCCCATCGCCATGCCTGGCTCCATGCCGTCCATGCCGTCCATGAACATCTTCTTGCAGGCGGCGATATCGTCGGGCTGGTGGCCCTCTTCGGCTTCCTGCATCCAGCAATCGAAACCGGCAACGGCCATTGCCGCGGCTTCCGGGTTGCGGGCAGCGCCGCCGCCATTCAGGGCAGCGACCAGCGAATCACGCGCCGGGGCGAGTTCCGCCAGGAAATTTTCGGCCAGCATGCGCTCGCCCAATTCCTGCGGGCCGGCTGGCATGCCGTCGGCGGCCGCCAGAGCTTTGCCGCTGAAGAAGTTGGCGTCGGTCCAATCTTCCTCACGACGCTCGCTGTCCGCCAGCATCATGTAGTTCTTGAACAGGGCCTGCGAATAGCTGTCGCCGGTTGGCGTGGCTTCCTTGGCGGTGTTGTAAAGATTTGCGCATGCGCTGAGGCTTAAGCCTAACACGGCGACAAGAATTGGTGTTTTCAAGTTTGACAGCATGGGGTCGCCCATCCTCCTAGCACTATGGGTTCCGCGTCAGGCGGGTCTGGCCCACCAAACAATTCGATCTCCGCCTGATTCCCACCCCTCGGCGGTAGGCACGCGAATTGAATAACTCTTGTCTACTCCAAATTACTGCAAATGAAAAGCCCGTTAAGTGTTTCGCTCTTACCAAAAAGGCGCACTGGCCAGGGAGTTTGCCGACATTGACGTCGCTGCAGCCGGCGATGACGGCTGGATACCGCCGTACTGTCATGTGAATATCGTAGTGCCGGATGCTGCGAATTTATAAGGGCGCGCGCTACGCAGGTGCTCGCCATTTGCGCCATGCCAAGTTGTTGCCACAATTGTGCCGGCTCTTAATTTCGATGGTGTCATGTAATAGCATTCGGTCAGGGCCGCGCGCGGCGCGCGGTCCGATCTGGCAACCGGGCAGGATCGGGTGCGTTCAGATTCCATGGCGATGATGGCATTCTGCCGAATAACACAATTGTGAGTCCAGTTGCGCTGCCCTGTGATATGCCGTGAACTGTTTGGAAACCTTACATAACATGGCTGTGAGATCACGGGGTAGTGACTGGCGTATCGGTCGGAAATGCAACTTGTATGGACAGCAGGCGATGGACAAGCCTGTCGCCGGAAGGCGAAACCGAAAGGATCTGACAGATGAACAAGACTGCCCTGCTCGCCACCGCCGTAGCCGCTGCCGTCGGCGCGACGGTATCCGCCAGCCCGGCCGCGGCTGCCGATCAAAAGATGGAAAAATGCTATGGTGTGGTGAAGGCTGGCGCCAACGACTGCAACACGGCAAACAGTTCCTGTGCCGGTACATCCAAGGTGGATGGCCAGAAAGACGCCTGGGTTTTGGTTCCGGCCGGCCTGTGCGACCGGTTGGTCGGCGGTTCGAAGACCGCCGGCTGATGGTTCGCGGGGCGGAAGTCTAAGGTTCGGTCCAATGCAGGCCATGCCTCAATATCCGTCTGGCCCACTCCCCGACGCGGCCACCATTCCGGTCGCGGCGGGGATCGGCCTTCGCGCCGCCCATTTTGAGGCGGTGACGCAAACCTTGCCTGCCGTCGGCTGGCTGGAAATCCATCCGGAAAACTATCTGGGCGGTGGTGCGCCGCTCGCCTACCTGGAGGCTGCGCGGGCACATTACCCGGTGTCCATGCATGGCGTTGGCCTGTCGCTCGGCTCGGCCGACGGGCTGGACCCTGCCCACCTCGCCCGCCTGGTGACGTTCGCCCGGCGCATCGAGCCGGGGCTGGTGTCGGAGCATCTCTCCTGGAGCATGCACCGCGGCACCTATTTCAATGACCTGCTGCCGCTGCCCTATACAGAGGAGAGCGTGGCGGTTGTCTGCCGCAATATCGACCAGGCGCAGGAGGCCTTTGGGCGGCGGATTTTGGTAGAAAACGCGTCCACCTATCTGCAATTCAAACATTCGACCATCGCCGAACCCGATTTCATGCGGGCTGTGGCGGAGCAGACCGGCTGCGGCATTCTGCTGGACGTCAACAATGTTTACGTCAGTTGCGAGAATCATGGCTGGGATGCAGCGGTCTATCTGGAAACCATGAGTAGCGCACCGGTGGCGGAAATCCATCTGGCCGGCCATGCCGAGAATCGGGTGGGAGAGCGGATCGTCCGCATCGACGACCACGGCAGCCGCGTGGCGCCGGCCGTTTGGTCCTTATATGAGCGTGCGCTCGCCCTGTTGGGGCCGATGCCAACCCTGATCGAGTGGGATACCGCCATGCCACCGCTGGAGGTGCTGCTGGCAGAGGCTGCCGCGGCCCAGTGCCATCTAGACCAGGCTTTGCGCCATGCCGACGCTGCTTGAGCTTCAGGACGCCATGCGGGCGCAACTGTTCGCACCGGTGCCGCCTGCGGATGGGGGCGGGGCGGTCGGCCATATCCTCGGAGATGGCATCGCCCCGGCCAGCCGTCTGCAAGTGCATCACAATCACATCCGGATCACCTTGACCGACGCGCTCGCCGGGATTTACAGCGCCGTTGAGGCCATGGTGGGCATCCAATTTTTCCGCGCTGCCGCGCACGGCTTCATCGCGGAAGGGCCGCCATGCGATCCGGTGCTCTATGCCTATGGCGACGGTTTTGCCGACTTCCTCGCCGCGTTTCCGTCCGCCGCCAGTCTGCCTTATCTGCCCGACCTTGCGCGGCTGGAATGGGCCATGCACCGAAGTTTTCATGCTGCCGATGAGTCGGCTCTGACGGCTGGCGCACTGGGGGCAGTGCCGGCCGATGCGCTGGCCGATCTGGTGCTGCGCCCCCGCGCCGATGCCGGCCTCGTTGCGAGCGACTGGCCGGTGGATGCGCTCTGGCACGCCACGCGGGCGCCGGAGAGCGGTGCGCTCGAGCGGATCGACCTGGTGGCTGCGGGCGGCGCTGCGATCCTGCTGCTGCGGCAGGGATACGATGTTCGCATGTGGCATGTGCCGGCCGGGGAATGGCATTGGCTCGCTGCCTTTGCTGCGGGCCAGGACATGGCCGGGGCGGCCGCTGCAGCCACCGCCGCCGATCCGGCTTTTGACCTTGCAGATGCTTTGTCGACCAACTTGCAGCGGGGCACTTTTGCTGCGCTGGAGGCTCCACAGGAATTGAAAAATAAGGAAACCACGCGATGAATGACAGGGTAGGCTACAACCCGCGGCCCGCCAGCAACAGCGCCATGGAAGCCGTGAATGCCGGGATTGCCGTCCTGGAAATGATCCCGATGAGCCTGATCCTGTTTGCGGCGCGGGTCGGTATAGGCATGGTATTCCTGGTTTCGGCCCAGACCAAAGCCGTGGATTGGAATCTGTTGGGCGCCCTGACGTTCAGCCTGGAACTCAGCCCCAGCCTGCCATATCTGTTCGAGGAATATGGCGTGCCGCTGCTGTCGCCCGGATTTGCAGGATGGATGGCGACCTATATGGAAAGCTGGCTGCCGCTGTTTCTGTTCATCGGCGTGTTCACCCGCCTGGCCGCGCTCGGCCTGTTCGGGATGACGCTTGTTATCCAGATATTTGTGTTGCCGGGTGCATGGGATGTGCATCTGCTCTGGGCATCCGCGTTGCTGTTGATCATGGCGCGGGGGCCCGGCATCATCTCGGTCGAGCATTGGCTCGGCCGGGCCCTGGCAGGGCGGTGACACCGATGCAGTCTCACACAACAGTGAATGTCTGTGTGCGTCTGTTTGGTGGCGCTGCCGGGCCAAAAGCGCAGAATGCGACCAGCACATTGGCCCGGCCAAGGGCTTTGTGCGGGAGTGTTCGAAACCGCGCCGGATTGTCCGGCGCGACCAACCTCTAGGAGATATTGCATGTCCGTGATGAAAAAGACCTCTGGCGTCGTGCTCGCCGCTGCTGCTGCCGCAATGTTTTCCACCGGCGCGATGGTGGCGCCGACCGCCGTGTTCGCCGCCGATGGCGTGAAGTGCATGGGGGCCAACTCCTGCAAGGGCCACAGCGCCTGTCAGACCGCCACCAGCTCCTGCAAGGGCCAGAATGCCTGCAAGGGTCAGGGCTGGATCAACACCAAGACCGCGGAAGAGTGCACGAAGATGGGTGGCAAGGTCGGCTGATCCGCCCCCTGTCATCTCCGGCACTTGTGCCGCTTCGGCCGGGCGCCTACGTGTGCTCGGCCGTTGGTGATTCTGGACCTGCCGGATGAGGAAGCGCCGCCGATGACCGATTCCATAGCGGAGCGCCCGCCCTATCTGGGGTTTGGCCTGGGGCTGCGTACCCAGCACTATGCTGACGTGTTGGAGCAAAAGCCGCCGGTCGATTGGTTCGAGATCATCTCCGAGAATTACATGATCCCCGGCGGTCAGCCGTTGGCGATTCTCGACCGGGTGCGGGCCGACTATCCCATTGTCATGCATGGCGTATCGCTGTCGGTCGGCGGCACAGACCGGCTGGACCCGGATTATCTGCGCGACCTGAAGGCGCTGGCCGACCGGGTCCAGCCCCAGTGGATTAGCGACCATCTCTGCTGGACCGGTGTCGATGGCCTGAATCTGCACGACCTGCTGCCGCTGCCGTACACGGAGGAAGCCGTCGCCCATGTGGCCGGGCGCATCCGCCAGGTGCAGGATTATCTGGGGCGGCGGATCGCCATTGAGAACGTGTCCTCTTACGTCACCTATGCCCATTCGATGATGAGCGAGTGGGAGTTCGTGAGCGCGGTGGCGGAGGCAGCCGATTGTTGGTTGCTGTTCGACGTTAACAATATCTATGTCAGCGGCTTCAATCACGATTTCGATGCCCAGACCTTTATCGAAGGCGTCCCGCGTGACCGGGTGGTCCAGTTCCATCTCGCCGGTCACAGCAACAACGGCACGCATATTATCGACACCCACGATGCGCCGGTGATCGACGATGTCTGGGCGCTTTATGAAGCTGCCTGCCACCACTTCGGCCGGGTCTCGACCATGATCGAACGGGACGACAACATTCCGCCGCTTGCCGATTTGCTCGCGGAACTGGACCATGCCCGTGCCATCGCTGCGCGGGTGGAAGCAGAGGCCAGGAAGTCGTGACCGATCTGGCTACGCTTCAGGCCGAATTTCAGGCAGCAATTTTGCATACCGGGAACGACACCGTACCGGATGGCATCAACGCCGGCCCGCGGGAAAGCGCGGCCACCCTGTTCGGCATCTACCGCCACGCCTATGCGGCCCGCCTGGTGGAGGTATTGCAGGCCAATTTCGACAAGACCTGGGCCTTGCTGGGCGATGACGGTTTCGATGCTGCTGCGCGTGCCTATATCGCGTCTGCGCCATCGGCAGTGCGGAATGCGCGATGGTATGGCGACGGCTTTGCGGGGTTTCTGGCCAGCCACCATAGCGGAACACCGGCGGTGGCGGATGTCGCCGCGCTGGATTGGGCCATTGCTGCCGCATTCGATGCGCCGGATGCGCCAGCGTGCGGCGTGGAAGCGATGGCGGCGTTTCACCCGCAGGAATGGCCGGAACTGCGCTTCGCCCTTCATCTGGCCGTGCGCCGGGTGCCGGCTGCGACACCGGCCGCCGCAATCTATCAGGCGTTGGCGGCAGGCGATGGGCCCGGCCCGCTGGAGCCGGTGCCGCTGCATCATACTTTAGTCTGGCGCGACGGGTACACCGTCCGCTATCGGGTGCTGGATGAAGCGGAGGACGCGGCGCTGGCTCAACTGGCGGCTGGCGAGCCGTTCGCTGCGATTTGCGAGGCGCTGGCTGGCTGTGTCGGCGCGGATACTGCCGGATCGCACGCTGCGGCATTGTTGCGGCTCTGGTTGGAAAGCGGCATGATTTTATCGGTTTCGGCCATGAAATATGGCCATAAGGGAAGCTGTGATCGTTGAAGCAAATATTGCGTCACGCGGGTCATGACGTTAGAGTTGTCTGAATAAAGTATGATCAAATCCTTTGTCTATAAACACAAGGACGTTAACGTGTCGACTTCGGGAAAGATCATTCAAGGCGGAATCGGTCCTGAGAAGGAGCTTGCGGCGATCGTGGAAGCGAGCGACATTCCTATTCTCTCGGCGACGGAGGAGTTGCAGCGAGCCCTGCTGCGCTGGGTCGATTTATGTGGAATTGCAGGATATTACCAGTTCACCGGGATGGTATCTGATGTGATGCAATCGCTGAACATGCTGGACGAGCAGGCGTATATCGTCGGCGTGGTGGGGCGCGACCCGGACGATTGGCCGGTGATTTGGGCGGGTGATGCGGTTGTGATGGAAGCAGGGCAGCAGTTCGGCTCGGCGATCATACGGCACGTAAATGATGCGCGGTTATTGCAACTTTTCGCCCTGGAATATCTGGATGCGGTCCGTTATCGTCGCGCTGCTGCTAGACGGTTTTCCCGACGGGACCTGAACGCGAGTAATAGCATAGACCAACTGATTTTCCCTCTGCGCGATGCAGGGGCGTTCGAATATGTCCTTGTGCATGGAGAATCGGTCTCTGGCGACTGGTTGTACAGCAATGACCATCTTCAATAAATTCGTGCTGTTGCCGCGAGGTGCGAAATGATCGAACGCGAAGCCGGAAGCGGCGATGTCGTAGAACGGCGTGTGTGCGCATTGACCGAACTGGATGAAGGCAAGGACGCGCCGTTGGCGCGGCTTGTCCGTTTCTGGTTTTCCTTGCCCCGGCGTCACGGGATCTTGCCGGATATCGATGATGTTGGGCTGATGGAATTGACCCGTCTGGGCGTTCTGGGCTGGTTCCATGTCATCGATGTGCACGATGAAAACCCCGGCAATTTTAGCTATGACGTGTTCGCGCTGCGGGGCATGGGTGGCTATTCCGGCATACGCGTTTCCGACATCAGCTCCAAAGCCCTTCAGCGGGCCTTGGAGCGTGATCTCGTCATAGCGAAGGCGAATAAGTTTCCTTTATTCCAAGGAGTGAGTGCCCAATTAACCGGCAAGGGCTTGCACAGCCGGGAGTACCGGCGTGTTGCTCTTCCGCTCTCTAGCGGCAAAAACAACGTCACGCATTTGCTTGTCGGTGTTCATTTCGATCAGTGACAGATCCTCTGCAATTTGCAGGCTCATTTCATTGGCGCTGATCGAGGTCATGAACACTTTATGGTGCTGCTGACTGGGTTGGAACCAACCGTCGAGCAAGAGGTCGACACGGGTATAGCCGTAGGTATTTGTTGGCAGATCCCGTACCGCCACGCCCTCGAGTGAGGTGCCGCAGTGCCAGTCGACATCCGGCCAGCGCTGCAGAGACATGGCGCGGATGATGCGGCACAGCAGCCATGCCAACCCATTATGTCGCTCGCTACGGTCGACCCAGAGACCGCCGTGATGGCCGATCTTACCGCGCACATCAGGATAGGCGGAGCGCGGCTGCGCGATCTGCATGGGGGCCGCCCCGCTTGTCGCCGGATCGCCATACCAGATTTTCATGAGCCGCTGGTCTTCCAGGAAATCGTCTGACTCGATCAACCGGTCGCAAATACAAGCGATCACCTTGCCATCGCTGCGCCGGCGAATGGATAGCCAGAACGAATTGTCGGGTTCCAGGCGATGGAATTCGGGGTTGAAGGCTGCATTGACGGGCGAATCCGGATACGCGTTGGTTAGAAAATCCACCCAGCCACGCAAATCAGTATCGATAGTAGCTGAATAACCGGAGTTCCACATCAAAGAGAAGCAGGCGTTGATAAAAGCCTGTGGGGTGCGCTCAAGCATAGATTTGTCCTTTCACTCGGTTGAGAACTTGGAATATTTATCGTACATCCATAGATGGACTGCATTACAACCCTGGCGGGCGTCGTTCCAAACGGTCTGTAATAGAAGCAGCTTGTTACCATACAAACCAAGAACCATCTTCGGGTAACCCTCAGGGTGTCCTATTGTCCATCGTATGCAGAAATAAATGTGGACAAATCACAAAGAATGTAAAGTCGCGACTGATATCAATCCGGGTTATAATCCAAAAGATCATGGAGAATTTACGGTGCAAATTCATACATATGTATAAATGTATCGCTGAATATTGCATATTGTTTTGGGAAAGGCGGATTTACTTGTTAAGTATATGGAGGTGATAATGCGGAAATGGCGCTGAAAAAATCCTGATACTATGTCGTAGTAATTCATTATGTCGATATGTTTGTGATAAAACATTCCATGATATTATCCAGATTTTTCAGGTTTTCAGTCTTATTAAGCGTGATTGAATAATTCAATACCGGTGCAGCAATTTATGCGTGCAATCAATATTTAGGCACTGGTTTCGATAATTTAATGGAAGGTGGGAAAATAATAGATGTCATATTTTTCCGCGTTCGATATTGCGTATTTTCTCTCCTGCACATATCCAAATTATGCTCCGCTGGGTCGCCAGCCTATCCCGATGCCAGTTATGCTGGGAAGTTGACGTGACGGAAGGGCCGGATCGTGAGGGATTAATGTATGGTGAGAAAATTCCCTTATGCATACATTCTGAGGTGTTCGGCCGATAGGCAGTGTAGCCTCTGCGAATATATTGAAAATGATTATAATTACTGAAAATTTCATAGTGTTTTATTGAGATGGATGACTGCGAGGCGTGCCGCTCAATCCGGTTGCGGGTGAGAAAAACGATGCGGAGCGCTGGGCGGGTTGAACCGGTTTCCCCCGGTTGGAAGCTTGCTATAGTGCGGGCATCCGTTTTCCTTTCCGCAAGGATCGCCATGCCATGGGACCGCTCGTCCACGCCCGGGTGCTCGAACTTGGATCGACCATTGCCGGGCCATTCTGCGGCCGGCTGCTGGCCGACTTCGGCGCCGAAGTGGTCAAGGTTGAGCCACCGGCGGGCGATCCGGTCCGCTCCATGGGCAAGCACAAGCAGGCGGAGAATGGCGAGGATGTATCGCTCTATGCCGCCAGCATCCTGCGGAACAAGCAACTCGTCGCCATCGACATGCGCATGCCGGCAGGCCAGCAGGCGATCCGGGATTTGGCGCGCAACAGTGACGTGGTGATCGAGAATTTCCGTCCCGGCGGCCTGGAGAAATGGGGCCTCGGCTATGAGGACCTGAAAGCGGTGAAGCCCGACCTGATCATGGCGCGCATTTCCGGCTTCGGCCAGTCCGGCCCGTACTCCCCCCGCCCGGGCTTCGGCATCATTGGCGAGGCGGTGAGCGGCCTGCGCCACATCACCGGCGACCCGGACCGTCCGCCGGCGCGCGTGGCCGTGTCTCTGACGGATTATATCACCGGCCTCTATGCCGCGTTCGGCATCGCTATGGCCCTGATCCACCGTGACCGCACGGGGGAAGGGCAGGTGGTGGATGCCAACCTGATGGAGAGTGCCTTCAGCTTCATGGAGCCGCACATCCCGGCCTATGACCAGCTGGGCCATGTCGCCAACCGTGCCGGCTCGCGCCTGCCGGGGGTTTCCCCCAATGGCCTGTTCCGCACGCGCGACGGGCGGGATATTCAGATCGCGGCCTCCGCCAACCCGGTGTTCCGCCGTCTCTGCCAGGTGATGGGGCGCGAAGACTGGACGACTGACGAGCGGTTCGCCACCGCCCGCGCCCGGGGCCAGAACCAGGAATTGCTGGAACGCATGATTCAGGATTGGGTCGGGACGCAAGATTTGGCGCCGTTGGAAGCGGCGCTGATCGAAAACGACGTGCCGGCCACCCGCATTTTCACCATGGCAGACGTGTTCGCGGACCCGCACTACGCAGCGCGCGAAACGCTGGCCCGTGTGCCCCATCCGGCCCTGGGCCTGCTGGCGATGTCCGCCCCGGCGCCGCGTCTTTCCGCCTCGCCTGGAGAGATCCACTGGCCGGGCCGGGCCATCGGCGCCGACACCCGCACGGTCATGGCAGAGCGGGCCGGCTATGATGCCGATACGATCAATCGCTTGATCGCCGAGGGAGTGCTGGCAGATGCGGCTTGAGGGCAAAACCATCCTGGTTACCGGCGCGGCTTCCGGCATAGGGCTGGCTTTTGCCCGCCGCTGCCTGGAAGAAGGCGCGTCCGTCGTGGCCGTCGATCAGAGTGCCGCGAGGCTTTCCATCATCGACGAGACGATGCAACAGGCCCGGCTCCATTGCCTTGCCGGCGACGTGCGGGACGCGGACCTGGCGGCCAAAGCCGTGGCCCTGGCCGAGGAGCGCACCGGCAAATTGGACGGATTGGCGACGGCTGCCGGAATTTCCCGCAGCGGTATCGCCATCGACGCCATCACGGGCGAGGACTGGGATGCCATTTACGGCATCAACGTCAAGGCCACCTGGCTCTATCTCAAAACCGCGATCCCGGCCTTCCGCCGGAATGGTGGCGGGGCCGTGGTCACCGTCGCCTCGCAATTGGCGTTTGGCGGCGGCGCGATGAATGCCGCGTATATCGCCAGCAAGGGCGCCATTGTCAGCCTGACCAAGACCGCCGCGCTGGAGTTGGCCCCGGACAATATCCGCGTGAATGCGATTGCGCCCGGCGCGACGGAAACGCCGCTGTTCGAGGCTGGCATGGCACGCAATCCCAACCCGGCAGCGCGCGAGAACTCCCGCAACCGCCATGCGATGAAACGCTTTGGCCGTCCGCACGAAATCGCCAGCGGCATGCTCTACCTGATGAGCGACGAGGCCAGTTGGACGACCGGCCATACGCTGCTGGTCGACGGCGGTTGGACAGCGGCCTAGACTGCACCATTTGAACGATTGCCCACTTTTCTCGCCGGAGCCCGCCTCGTGGAACACCTTGCCCGTGCCGTTATCAACCGGACGCAGTTTGCCGCCGACCTGTTCGATCAGTTGGAGAAAACGAGTCACGACGGTGTGGGCATTACCCGCGCCTCCTATGGCGAGGGTGAGCAGAAGGCGCATGCGCTCATGGCCGAGGCGGCCAAGTCGCTCGGCCTGGGGGTGGCCCAGGATCCCGCCTGCAACAGCTATTTCACCCTGCCCGGTCAGAACCGGCGCGCGCCGGCTGTGCTGATCGGCAGCCATTTGGATTCCGTCCCGCAGGGCGGCAACTTCGACGGTGCGGCTGGTGTCGTCAGCGGCCTGACGGCGCTGGCCGCACTGAAGGATGCAGGGATCACGCCTGCCAGCGATGTAACCGTCATGGGCATTCGGGCAGAGGAAAGCGCGTGGTTCGGCGTTTCGTACCTGGGCAGCCGTGCCGCGCTTGGCCTATTGCCGAAAGGCGCGCTCGACGCGAAACGCTCGGACAATGGCCGCAGTCTGGCGGATCATATCGCGGAATGCGGCGGCAATCCGGAATCCTTGCAAGGCGGCCCGGCGATTCTTGATACCAGCCTGATCCGTGCGTTTCTGGAGCCGCATATCGAACAGGGGCCGGTGCTGGAGGAGCGCGAGACGCCCATCGGCATTGTCACGGGCATTCGCGGCAACCGCCGCCTGCCGCATGCGCGCTGCCTCGGCCAATATGCCCATTGCGGCGGGGAGCCGCGCTGGAACCGGCAAGATGCGGTGATTGCCGTTTCCGAATTCGTGCTGGCGCTTGATGCCATCTGGACGGAGACGGAGGCGGGCGGCGGCGATTTCGCCTATACGGTCGGCAAGTTTTTTACCGATCCGGCCCGTCACGCCATGACCATCGTCAATGGCGAGGTGCGGTTCAGTCTGGATCTCCGCAGCCTCGACCCGGCCTTCCTGCAGGTCATGGAAGGCCGGCTGGAGGAGATCGCGCGCAGCATTGCCGCGCGCCGTGGCGTGCGGTTCGAACTGGGGCAGATAACCCGCGCCGCGCCGGGGCGGATGGATACGATCCTGCGCAACAGCCTGTGGCAGGGCGTGCGGGAGAAGGGCATGAATGCCATCGAGATCGCCAGCGGCGCGGCCCACGATTCGGCGGCGTTCGCGGCGGCGGGCGTGCCCACCGCCATGATCTTCATCCGGAACGACCATGGCTCCCACAATCCGGACGAGGCGATGCAGATCGAGGATTTCATGGTCGCGACCGACCTGCTTGCCTGGCAATTGACTCGGTTCTGACCCACGCGGGTCAGGCCAAGCCCTAGCCGGCGGTCACGCCGGCGTCGATCACCAGTTCGGAGCCGCTCATATAGCTTGACTGGTCGCTGGCCAGGAACAGGATACCGTTCGCGATGTCCTGCGGCTGTCCCAGCACGCCGGTCGGCACTGACGCCCGTGCCCGTACGTTGAGGTCGCCCGCATTGCGCCCGGCCTCGCCGCCCGGCAGGATCGCATCCCAGATCGGCGTTTCGATGATGCCGGGATGGACGGAGTTCACCCGGATTTTGTCCTTGGCGCCCTCCAGCGCCGCCGTCTTCGTGAACAGCCGCACGGCGCCCTTGGTGGCGCTGTAGGCGCCGAGGCCGGAGCGATTGCCGCGCAGGCCGGCAATCGAGGACAGGTTGATGATGGAGCCGCCGCCGGCGCGCCGCATGGCCGGGAAGGCATGCTTCACACCCAGAAACACGCCATCGACGTTGACCGCTTGCTGCTTCCGCCAGTCGGCCAGGCTGTAGGTCTCGATCGGGCCGGCGATGGCGATGCCCGCGTTGTTCACCAGCACGTCCAGCTTACCGAATGCGGCCTCGGTTGCGGCGATCACAGCCTGCCACCGGTCCTCGTCCGTCGTATCCTGCGGCATCGCCTGGGCCTTGCCACCTGCGCCTACGATTTCCGCGGCAACCGCCTCCGCACCGGCCTGGTTCAGGTCCGTGACCATCACCGCAGCGCCCTCGCGCCCCAGCGTCAGCGCCGTGGCCTTGCCGATACCCGAAGCGCCGCCCGTGACCAGCGCCACTTTTCCCGAAACCTGACCCATTTGCGTGTCCTCTGTTGCTTTGGTGAGATGAGCGGAACTCTATCCCCGCAGCGTGCATGCCGGAAGGCTGCTGTTTCGGTAAAGCGCGTGCGAATGGGCTACCCGCGCGCGGCGAGACCGCCTAGCATGGACGGCAAGAGCCCTGAAATGGCCGGAAAGGATGCGCCCATGCCCTTGACCACTCGCCAGATCGGCCCGTGTTTCGCTGCTGAAGCCAGCGGCATCGACATCACGCAGCCGATCACGCCGGAGCAGGCGGACGAGATTCACGCCGCCATGAATGAACATGCAGTCCTCGTCTTCCGCGAGGTACCGCTTGACGACGAGACGCAGATGGCCTTCACCCTCAGCCTCGGTCCGATCGAAGCGCCGGTGACCACCAATCTGCGCAGCGATAACGAGTTGCGGATCGCCAAAACCTTTGCCGATGTTTCCAACCTGGACAAGGACAACAGGCCGTTCGCCCGCGAAGACCGGCGGCGGCTGTTCGGCATTGGCAACCGGCTTTGGCATTCGGACAGTTCCTTCAAGCCGGTGCCGGCGAAATACTCGCTGCTGCACGCCCGCTCGATTCCGTCCAGGGGTGGGGAGACGCAGTTTGCTGACATGCGCGCCGCCTATGACGCGCTCGCCGATGAGACCAAGGCGCAGATTGATGATCTGATTTGTGAGCATTCGCAGATGTATTCCCGCCGCCAGATTGGCTTTACCGATTTCACGCCAGAGGAAATGGCGAGATTGAAGCCGGTGCGGCAGTCACTGGTGCGCAGCCATCCGGCGACAGGTCGCAAGTCGCTGTTCCTGTCCTCGCATGCCGGTGAGATTCTGGGCTGGCCGACGCCGGAGGCGCTGCTGCTGCTGCGCGACCTGACGGAGCATGCGACCCAGCGCGAGTTCGTCTATGCTCACCAATGGCGGCTGAACGACTTGGTCATCTGGGACAACCGGCGCACCATGCACCGGGCTCGTCCGTTCCCGTCGGAAGAACCGCGCGACATGCGGCGCACCACGCTGGCCGGCGACGGCTTGACCGCGGAACAGGTGACGGCCTAGGGGGAGTGAGCCGCCTTTAGACCGGCCAGTGACGGAGGAGACGCTTGCTGCCAGATGCGATCTTGAACACCGGGATCGATGCCGCCTTTGCGGAGGCCACAGCAGGCCTGGCCGAAGGTGGCATTCCCATCGGCGCGGTGCTGATGCGCGGTCCGGAAATCGTCGCGCGAGGCCGCAACTTGCGCGTCCAGCGCGACAGCCAAATCCTGCACGGCGAGATGGCGTGCTTCGAGAACGCGGGGCGGCGAAACGATTACGGCGACTTGGTGCTGTTCACGACCCTGTCCCCTTGCATGATGTGCTCTGGAACCATCGTGCAGTTCGGGGTCGGAACCGTTGTGATCGCCGATACGCAGAATTTCGGCGGCAACGAGGATTTCCTTCGGCGGCATGGCGTTGAGGTGATCGTTCGCGAAGATCAGCGCTGCGTTGCCATGATGCGCCGTTTTATCCAGGAACACGCCGATATCTGGAATGAGGATATCAGCAAATCGGGATAGGCAGATGGTATCCGAACTCAACTCAAGTGATGTTAAGAATCAATACGCTTTGCTGAGTATTTTGGATGGCAAGGCTGCGGCCCTGTTGACCTTTAACGCAATCTTCCTTGCGACGCTCGCAATCTGGATTGAGAGTTTGGTTCTCAATGTGATGCATTTGATTCTGGACATGGTTTTCATTGCATTGTTGCTGTCATGCTACTTGATATTGCGAGTCATTCCGCTGAAATGGTCGAGTGGTGAGGAAACGGCAGACCAACTTAATGACCTGCGCCAGCATCGGACAAAAAGCTATCAGCGGGCATGGCAGGTTTCGAAATGGTCGATCCTGGCCGTGATCTTGGTTACGGCAGTCCACACGCTCGGCACTGTACTGCATGTCGGTGATGTCTGTACCGGACGGTGCGCTTGGTTCTATGGGCCAAGGGCGTTCGGCGGTTTTGGTTGAGCATTAGGCGCAGCGTGCAGGCGAAGCCGACTTTGCAGGGCTGGCCGTAGCGATGGACCATGTAATGGTCGGGGAGCCCGGATTCGAACCGGGGGCCTCTAGTTCCCAAAACTAGCGCGCTACCAGACTGCGCTACACCCCGTCATTGATCGACGACCCATTTACGCTTCTATCTGCGGTCTGGCAAGCCGTCGAAGTTCCGGCCAGAAATATCCGGCGGCACACAGCGCCAGGATGCCTTCGGCTGCGATCACGGTGACAGCCACGGCGGCACTGAACTGATGCGCCAGAAAGCCGACATGCAGGATGCCGAGCGGGCCGAAGCCGATGCACATCGCCAAAACCCCCATCACCCGGTTGCGGCGCTGCGGCGGGGTGTTGGCCAGAATCAGAGCGCTTTGCATGGTTGCAAACCCGGCAATGCCGAATCCGCCGATAAACAGTGCGGGCAGCGCAATCCAGAAGGTGCTGGAGATCGAGAAGGCCAGGATCATGGCCAGATAGATCAGCGAGCCGACCCAGAAAATCCGCCCGAACATGGCCGGTGATGCGTTGAAGGCGATCAGCAGCGCGCCGATGAAAGCGCCGGCTCCTTCCGCCGACATGAGAATGCCGATGGGGAAGGGGGACAGTCCCAATTCGACCTTGCCGATCACTGGCACCATGGAAACATAGGAAAAGCCCCAGAAATTGACGATGACCGTCACGAGCAGCGCAGCCTGCACCAGCCTTGTCGTGCGGATGGTCGCCATTCCGTCGCGAATGACGCTGATAATGGATGTGCCGCGGCCGGTGATCTCCGTTCCGGCGGAAATGCCGGCCAGCAGGATTGCACCGATGCCATAAAGGATTGCGCCCAGAAAAAAGGCGCCGTGCAGCCCGATGAACTCCAGCAACATGCCGCCGACGCTCGGCCCCAGCATGCGGGTGAAATTATTGGTGGAGGACTCGAGCCCCATGGCGGCGCCGATCCGCTCGGTTCCGGCGACTTCGCCCGCCATCGTGCGGCGCACCGGCATCTCCATCGCCCAGAACACGCCAGAAATCGCAGCGCCGATGCCGACATGAACCAGGGTGATATGGCCAGTATAGGCCAGCCCGCCGAGGAGGGCATAAAGCGCAGCGATGATCAAAACACCGGCCATCAGCAGGTATTTGCGATTCACCCGCTCCGCCCAGGCGCCAATCAGCGCGCCGAACAACAGCATCGGCAGCATGCGCAGGAACAGCATGGTCGCGACGATCAGCGGGTCGCCGGTGACCTGATGGGTATAGACACCGATTGCCAGCACATCGAGCCAGCGCATGATGCCGACCATGGCACCGGCCGCCCAGATTCGGCAAAATTGGGGCTCGTGCAGCAGCGACCACGGGTCGATGCGGGTGGATGTGGACACGGTTGAACGGCGCTTTCCTAAGGCGGGCAGAGCTTGCTATGCTCTTTTGTCCATTCAACGCCCGAATGCGGGCGCTGTCACCTCCTCTTCCGCAGTACAGAGCCATAGAGAATGCCCATCATCGCCGCCGATCCCCTCCGCGCCGTCGTTCGTGCCATGTGCAAGGCGGCGGGTTCCACCGATTACGAGGCCGAACTGGTTGCCGACAATCTGGTCATGGCCAACCTGTCCGGCCATGATTCGCATGGCGTTGGCATGCTGCCTTGGTATTTCGAATGCGCCCAGGCCGGCTCGCTCCGCGTGAACCAACATGCCGAGGTGGTGCGGGACGAGGGAGCCGTGATCACCGTGGACGGTCATGCCGGCTTCGGCCAGGTCATCGGCAAGGAGGCCTTCGATATCGCCATCGACCGCGCCAGGCAGAACGGCGTCTGTGTCATGGCGGTCCGCAACAGTTTCCACCTGTGCCGCATCGGCGCCTGGGCGGAGCAGTGCGCGGCGGCGGGCATGGTCTCCACCCATCACACCAACGTCATCGGCCATGGCGCACTGGTGGCGCCCTATCGTGGCTCCGATGCGCGCTACGTCACCAATCCTTACACCGCAGCGATGCCGGCGACGGAGAGTAACCCGGTGACCCTGCTGGACTTTGCCACCAGCTTCGTTGCTGCCGGCAAGATCCGTGTCGCCCGCAACAAGGGCGTGGAGGCACCGGAAGGCGCGCTGATCGACCATAAGGGGCAGCCGACCCGCGACCCGAACGTGCTGTATGAAGAGCCGAAAGGGGCACTTACCTCCTTCGGCGGGCACAAGGGTTATGGCATGGCGCTGATCAACGAGCTGTTCGCGGGCGTGCTGTCCGGCGGCGGGACTAACCGGCCGGAAACCAACCGGGAGCCGTCGGCGACAATCAACTGCATGCTGTCCGTGGTGATCGACCCGGGCCGCTTGGTCGACCGCGCCTTTTTCAACAGCGAGACTGACGCGACCATTGCCCACGTGAAAGCCTCACCACCCGCGAACCCGGCGGAGCCGGTGCTGGTTCCCGGCGACCCGGAGCGGGCCTATCGCGATCAGCGCGGCCGCGAGGGCATCGACGTGGATCCGGAGACCTGGAGCCAAATCAGAATCGGCGCCGAACGCTTCAACCTGCCGGGCGCAGAACTCGACCGCATCGCCGGCCTTGTCTGAGCCAGCGCTTCCGCCGGCACATGGCAGTGGGGCCGCGGCGGGTTTTATAGCGGCGCCGTTGCCTCTGCCAGCCAGGCCCGGGTTTCTGCGTCGAGCGCCGGCCCGATTTCGGTCAGAACCCGGGCGTGATAAGCGTTCAGCCAGGCCCGCTCTACCGGGGTGAGCAGGGTCTTGTCGATTAGGCGGCGGTCGATCGGCACCAGCGTAATGGTCTCGAATTCCAGAAACTTGCGGCCGTCCCGGCCCGCCCCCTCGGCCTCCCGCACCACCAGAAGGTTTTCAGTGCGAATCCCGAAGGCGCCGGCCCGGTAATAGCCGGGCTCGTTTGAAACGATCATGCCGGACACCAGCGCCGTCGTTCCGGTTTTGGCAATCCGCTGCGGCCCTTCATGCACGCCCAGGTACGAGCCGACGCCATGGCCGGTGCCGTGGTCAAAATCACACCCTTCTGCCCATAATGGCGCCCGTGCCAGCACATCCAGTTGTGTGCCGATAGTACCTGCGGGGAAACGGGCCGTTGCGAGGCCGATATGGCCTTGCAGCACGCGTGTGAAGGCGCGGCGCATCACGGGTGTTGGCTCGCCGATGCAAACCGTGCGGGTGATGTCGGTTGTGCCATCGTTATACTGGCCACCGGAGTCGACCAGGTAGAGCGAGTCCGGCTCCAGGCGGCGTTCGGTTGCGGCCGTTGCCCGGTAATGGACGATTGCGCCGTTCGGGCCATAACCGGAAATGGTGGGGAAGCTTTGGTCGCGGAAACCCTCGACCTGCTGGCGGAAGGCCAGCAATTGATCCGCTGCCTGAACCTCGCCAACCGTTCCATTGGGGCCGTTGGCATCGACCCAGGCAAGAAAGCGGGCCATTGCGACCGCGTCGCGCCGATGGGCCTGGCGCGCGCCATCCAATTCCACCGCGTTCTTGGCGGCGCGCGGCGCGACGCAGGGGTCGGTGCCATTTTTTAGAACAGCCCCGGCCGCTGTCAGCCGTCGCTGCACCCAGGCCGGCGTTGCCTGTCGGTCCACCTGCACATTGGCGTTCGTTTTTCCAAGCTGGTCCAGGGCTCGGCCCAGCACCTCCGGCGGTTCGATGTGCACGCAGTTGCCAACATGGGAGCGCGTTTCCGGCAGAATCTTGCGCCAGTCGCAGAACCAGTCAACCCGACCATCGCTATGCAGCAGGGCAAAGCTGAGTGCCAGGGGCGTGTGGGCGACATCGCCGCCGCGCACATTCAACAGCCAGGCAATCGAATCCGGTTGGCTCAATACTGCTGCGGCTATGCCATCTTCCGCCAGCCTTTCGGCGAGACGCTGCCGTTTCGAATCGCTGGTCTCGCCGGCATGACGGTCCGGGTGTGGGATTACCGGCGCCAGTGGTTTTGCCGGCCGGTCCGTCCAGATCGTATCGACAGGGTTGCTATCGACCAATTCGAGCCGTCCGCCGGCTTTCGTCGCGGCTTCCTCGTAACGCTCCACCGCATCGGCCCCATGCAGCCAAGGATCGAGCCCTAGCGTTCCATCGGCTGGCAGGTTTGCTGCGATCCAGCCGGCCGGCGGGTTGTCGGTCACGTGCAGAGTCTCGAGCAGATCCGTATTGACTTGGTCGCGCACCTGCAGGGTGTATCGACCATCCACGAAAATCGCCGCTTTATCCCGCAGGACCACAGCAGTGCCGGCTGAACCCGTGAACCCTGTCAGCCATGCGAGCCTTGCGCTGGCTGCCGGGATGAATTCGCTCTGATGCTCGTCGCCATGGGGGATGATGAAGCCATCGAGCCCAAGCCGTGCCAACTCCTCCCGCAATGCCGGCAAACGCCTGACAAGGGGCAGGGCAGGGGGGCGCGGTTCGGCCATGGCGGCTTTCGCGGCGGCCAGTGCGTCGATCAATTCCGGCGAAGGGACGGGCGCGAAGAGGCGTGTCCACAGGTCTGCATCGGCAGCCAGACCGCTGGCGGGCGCGCCATTCAAGCCATCGAGCAAAGTCAATGCATCGGGCAAGGCAACAGCGTTGGCACATGCGGCCAGGGCGTCGGCGAGCCGAGCCTTGGCCGGAGCGGACAGCAAGAAAGCGGGCATAACAGCATCCTCTGGCCGCGAAGGGCGGCCTATGCAAACAGATTTGGCGATCTGCGGTCGCCCTGGCAACAGCAATGCCATAGCCTCGCTGTGGATCG
Organism: Alphaproteobacteria bacterium; assembly: GCA_041687435.1. Classification (GTDB taxonomy): domain Bacteria; phylum Pseudomonadota; class Alphaproteobacteria; order Bin95; family Bin95; genus JACKII01. The sequence goes on along the minus strand of JAWLBX010000015.1, from coordinate 21,942 downwards.
CATCAGATTTGTTGGGTGTCTGGCAACTGGCCGCGATACGCCGCGCAGAATGGCAGAATGAATGCGCCGGATGCGAGGCGGGGGAACAGGCCATGCGTGCCTTGCATTGCTGCGTTGCAAAACAACGTCTGGTGGAATACCCCGTCGCAGACGATATCAGACAGGCGATCTCGAACGGCGAGGTCGCTTAGGTTTACGCGGAGTATGAACCGTGGGTGTTATCTCTTACCCGTCCAATTTCTTCGGTAATGGTGCGTCGCAGCATAGCGGCCCAGCTCCGATCGACGACAAGCTGGAGCGTGCGATCCTCACCTCCCAGCAGAAGGACGCAGCCATGGTGCGCCGCGCCATCAACTGGCTGGCTAACTGGATGCTGCATCCGGAAACGAATGCAAACGACCGGATGGAGCAGGCGATCCTCGCCTGTCAACGCCGGGACGCAGCCATCGTCAGGCATCTGCTGATCGACTGAGGTCGCCGGCAGAAACGAAAACGGGCCGCAAGCAGTGATGCTTGCGGCCCGCCAGTGGCACCGGATGGTTTACTTCTGGCCCATCCGGTATTTCTCCCAATATCCCGGCCAAGCCTCTTTCGGGTCGATCTTGTTGCCTTTCGCCCCTTCGGCCTCACGCCATTCGTGAAATTCGGCCTGCGCCTCGCCCCATTGGTCGAGGTATTTGTTCAACCGTGCCAGGCGGTTGTCCTGCCAGGCTTGATGCTCGTCCGTCCAGATGCCTTTTTCCTTCAGGTAGCGGATGGTGCCTTCGTGAGCCGGCGCGTCGTAAGGTGGCGGGCCTGCTTGATCGACAGCCCAGAACTCGCCAGTCGCCGTTGCATCCTTGTAGTCATCGAACGCGATATCGGCAGCCATCACAAAATTGTACGCTTCGTCGGCACCCACATCCTTCGGATAGACGGTGACCATCGGATAGCGCATCTGCGTCAGGTTTGCCGGCTTTTCCTTGCTGAGCGCAGCACCCTGCGTTTCAACCATCGGCTTCACAAAGTCGACGACGTCCGTCAGCTTCTTCCAGCCTTCCTTGTCCTCCGGCGGTACCTGCGCATACCACAGGCCGCGCGGGCTCGCCTCAATCTCACGCATGTTGGCCGACGTGGTCACGCTTGAATAGCCGTCGATCTGGTTGGCCAGCACTGCGGTTTTCAGTGCGCTGTAAGAACCAAACCAGATCACTTCGATATCGTCGCGCGTCAGCCCGGCGAATGCCAGATAGGCATCGTGCTTGACATTGACGGAAGGGTTGCCTTTCACATAGCCAAGCCGCAAGCCCTTCAAATCATAGACTGTTTTGACACCGGTGTCGGCTGCGACCGCAATGGCGTTGGAGGTCGGCTTGCCGAGAACGATGCGGATATCCTGCGGCCCCCATTGCTCGTCAGCGAAATCATAGGTGCCTTCGGCTGCGAAATACGCTTCGTTGGCCAGGAAGCCATAGCTTGCCTTGCCCGTCACCAATGGCAGCATGCGGCCGATAGAGGTGCCGGCAGGAATGATGCGGACGCGTGTTCCGAACCGTTTTTTGAAAGCATTGGCCATGCCGGTGGCTTCGGCATAACCGGACGAACCTAAGTCGTAAGCGGTCCAGACCATAGTTTTCGGCAGCTGCGGCTCTGCCGCGAGCGCCGCCGAGGTTGCGCCGGCCATGGCCAGCGTCAAAAGGGTTCGAATCATAGACGTTTTCTCCATTCTGTCTGTTGTTGCCATCAAACCGACCGGCAAGCGGCTCTATCCGAACCGTTTGCGGGCAGTCTGTCAATTTCAAATTTGCATACCATTAGATGCACCACCGGCCCCTTAAAGGACCGGTGGTTTCTCACATCGGGTTGGGTCCGTGCCGGGGATCACAGGTGCCTGGCGCGGTATTTGGCCCAATGTTCAGCCCAGGCCGCCTCGGCGTCGATCGTGTTGCCCTTGGCCTTCTCGGCCTCGCGCCAATCATGGAATTCCGCCTGCGCGTTGTCCCACGCTTCCAGCACCGCATTCAGGCGGTCGAGGCGCTTGTCCTGCCAATCCTGGTGTTCCGCGGTCCAGAACCCTTGCTCCTTCAGGTAGCGGATGCTGCCTTCATGGGCCGGTGCGTCGTAGGGCGGCGGGCCAGCCTTGCTCATTTCCCAATTCGGGGAGAGGGCGTTGGTATTTTTGTAGTCATCATAGCTTTCGTGCATGGCCTTGGCGAAGGCGTAGGCCTCGTCAGCACCAACGGATCGTGGATAGACCGTCACCATCGGGTAGCGGAAGCCCACAAGCCATGACGGGTTTTCTTCCGACAATGCGGCGCCAACGGTTTCCTTATAAGGGGCGGTGAAGCTGAGGATATCCTGCATCGCCTTCCAGCCCTCCGTATTCTCCGGCCGGAATTCCGGCCAGACCAGCCCGCGCGGGCTCGCCTCAATTTCCCGCCTATTGGCGGAGCCGGTGGCGCTGCCATAGGCATCGAGCTGAGTGGCGAGTACGGCTGTCTTTAGGGCGCTGTAGGAGCCGAACCAGACAGGCTGGATATCGTCGAGGGTCAGGCCGCCAAAGGCCAAATAAGCCTCGTTCTTGACGTTGACGGACGGGTTGCCCTTGACGAAGCCGATACGCTTGCCCTTGAGGTCGGCAATGGTTTTGACGCCGATATCGCCCGCAACCGCCATCCCGACCGAGGCGACACGCCCGGCGATGATGCGGATATCCTGCGGCCCCCACTGCTGGGTGGCGAAGTCATAGGTGCCTTCGGCGGCGAAATAGGCCTCATTGGCCAGATAGCCGTAAGTGGCCTTGCCAGTCACCAGCGGCAAAATCCGGCCGATAGATGTGCCTGCCGGGATGATTCGGACGCGCGTGCCGTAATTCTTTTTGAAGGCATTGCTGATGCCGGTGGCTTCGGCATAGCCGGTCGAGCCCAGGTCATAGGCGGTCCAGACCATCGTTTTCGGTATGGCAGGCTCCGCGGCCAGGGCTGCGGAGCCAAGCCCGGCGACCATAACTGCTGTTGCGATTGTGCGTATCATCAAGCGTTTTCCTTCCCGTTTGTTTCATCCCACCGGTTGATCCGGCTTTGGGGGACGAAAAAGCAACGCCCCTGGAAAAATTTTGTCAAACACAAATGTACGATAGATACTCGTGATAACACAAAAAGCCGCCGGCGATCTCGCCGGCGGCTTTGGGGGGCGTTTTGCCGGTCTGGCTTAGTTCAGCTTTTCCATGCGGGCTTTTTCCCAGTATTCCGGCCAGGCTTCGTCAGCATCGATCTTGTTGCCTTTTTCCTGCTCGGCAATCCGCCAGTCGGTGAACTCGGCCTGAGCCTCGTCCCAGGCGGCGAGCACCTTGTTGAGGCGGTCCAGGCGGTTTTCCTGCCAGGCCTGATGCTCGTCGGTCCACAGGCCTTTTTCCTTCAGATAGCGGATGGTGCCTTCATGGGTCGGCGCGTCATAGGGCGGCGGCCCCGCCTTCTCCAGCGCCCAGTTGGACGAACTCGACGTGGTGTTCTTGAAGTCCTCATAGGACAGGTCGATCGCTTTGATCAGGTTATAGACCTCGTCCGCAGACGCGGCGTCCTGATAGACCGAGATCATGGGGTAGCGGTAACCGACCAGCCAATGCGGGTTTTCCTCAGAGATGCCGGCACCCATGGTTTCGCGGTAGGGTGCTGCAAAGCTGACGACTTTGGTGACGTTTTCCCATGCCTCCTTGTCGTCCGGTGGGAATTGCGGCCAGACCAGCCCGCGCGGACTGGCTTCGATCTCGCGAACGTTGGCTGCGGTGGGCACGCTGCCGAAGGCATCGATCTGGTTGGCGAGCAGCGCGGTTTTCATGGCGCTGTAGGAACCGAACCAGACAGGTTCGATGTCGCCTCGGGTCAGCCCGCCGAAGGCCAGATAGGCATCGTTCTTCACATTGACCGAGGGGTTGCCCCGGACATAGCCAATGCGCTTGCCTTTCAGATCCTTGACTTCTTTGACGCCGACGTCGCCTGCAACCGAAAACCCAACGGATGCCACACGGCCTGAAACGATCCGGAGATTTTGCGGGCCCCATTGCTGTGTCGCGAAATCAAAGGTGCCTTCGGTCGCAAAGAACACTTCGTTGGCAAGGAACCCATAAGTCACCTTGCCTGTCACCATCGGCAGCAAACGCCCGATGGAGGTGCCGGCGGGTACAATGCGGATGCGAGTGCCGTGGTTTTTCCGCAGCGCGTTGGCGATGCCGGTCGCCTCGGCATAGCCGGAGGAGCCCAGGTCGTAGGCGCTCCACACCATCGACTTGGGTAATTTGGGATCGTCGGCGAATGCTGCCGTGCTGAGGCATGCCGCGATGATTGCAGTAGCGGTTGTTCGTAACATCAGGCGTTTTCCTTCCTCTGTCTCCGCTCCAGGCAGGTTGATCCCTGCTTTGGCTGGGGGAGATGGGACGATCATCCGCCGGTTTTGTCAAATTAAATGAGGTTACTGACACTGTTATGAAAAAAGCCGCCGGCAGTACTGCCGGCGGCTTGGGATCGCAATTCGCGATGGAATCAGCCTAGTTCAGCTTTTCCATGCGGGCTTTCTCCCAGTATTCCGGCCAGGCTTCCTTGGGGTCCACCTTGTTGCCTTTTTCCTGTTCAGCAATCCGCCAGTCGGTGAACTCGGCCTGCGCCTCGTCCCAGGCTTCCAGCACCTTGTTCAGGCGGTCGAGGCGGGCTTCCTGCCAAGCCTGATCTTCGTCACGCCACAGGTCTTTTTCCTTCAGGTAGCGGACGGTGCCTTCATGTGCGGGCGCGTCGTAAGGCGGGCGCGCTGCGACTTCCAGCTTCCAGTTGAACGAGCTCGACGTGGTGTTCTTGAAGTCTTCGTAGGACAGGTCGATCGCCTTGACCAGGTTATAGACTTCGTCCGCGGATGCTGCGTTCTCGTACACCGTGATCATCGGATAGCGGTAGCCGACCAGGTCCACCGGGTTTTCCTCGGAAATGCCGCCACCACGAGTCTCGTGGTAGGGGGAGAGGAAGCTGACGACCTTGCTCATCCGTTCCCAGCCTTCCTTGTCCTCCGGCGGGAAGGGTGGCCAGGTGATGCCGCGCGGGCTCGCCTCAATCTCACGCATGTTGGCCGATGTGGTGACACTGCCGAAGGCGTCGAGCTGGTTGGCGAGCACGGCGGTCTTCATGGCATTGTAGGAGCCGAACCAGACCATCTCGACGTCGTCGCGGGTCAGGCCGCCGAAGGCCAGATAGGCGTCGTTTTTGACATTAACGGACGGGTTGCCCTTGACGAAGCCAAGCCGCTTGCCTTTGAGGTCGGCAATGCTGTTGACACCGATATCGCCGGCCGTGGCAATGCCGTTAGAGGCCAAGCGGCCCATGACGATGCGGATGTTCTGCGGGCCCCACTGCTCGGTCGCAAAATCATAGGTGCCTTCAGCGGCAAAAAACGCCTCGTTCGCCAGGAAGCCGTAGGTGACCTTGCCCGTCACCATCGGCAGCATCCGGCCGATCGAGGTGCCAGCCGGCACAATGCGAATGCGGGTGCCGTACTTGTCTTTCAGCGCGTTGGCGATACCGGTCGCTTCGGCATAGCCGGAGGAACCCAGGTCGTAAGCGCTCCAAACCATCGTGCGGGGCAGTTTCGGTTCTTCGGCAATGGCCGCGCCCGAAGCCAGGATGGCAGCGGCAACCGTGGAAGCGAGAATTCGCATGAAAGGTAAAACCTCCAAAAACGGAATGAGAAAGGGCTAACGTCTGATACCAGACCTTGACGTTCCCCATATGCGGGGTTCCTACACATTTATACGCGGCGAAGCAATGGCGGCGGGTTCCTGACCCATTCAGGACAGGCCCAGGGAGGCGCCCAGCAGGCTGATGCCCATCACGGCCAGAACGGCCAGGGCCACATTCCGGAACACGTCTTGGCTGACGCGCTTGCGCACCAGGGCGCCGGCCGAAAGCCCCAACCAGCTTGGCACCAGAACCGCGACCGTGCCCAGCAACTGATCCTGGGTGAGGCCACCGGCCGCCGTCAACGCGCTGCCGAGAAACACGACGCCGGTCAGCATGACCACTGCCATGATCCAGACGAACCGATCCTTTTCCAGGCGCCGCGCCAGGAAGTACATGGCCAGCGTTGGGCCGAACACGCCAGTGAGGCCGCCGAACAGGCCGGTGATGCCGCCCATGGTCAGCCCCGCCGCCGGATTTTCCACCGCGCGCTTCGGAATTTGGATGCGGGCGAAACTCAAACCTACAAACAGAATGATGGTTGCGCCCAGAACGCCGCGCATCAGGTGCTCCGGCGCATTGGTGGCGAATTGCACGCCGAGAGCGACGCCGGCGCCCATGCCCACAAACAACGGCCACCAGCGCAGCAACGGCATGCGGGCATGCCAAGTCTGCCGCATCTGGATGACGTTCATGATGTACCCGGGGGCCAGCATCAGCGGGATGGCTTTGGCAACAGGCATGACGATCGCAATGATCGGAATCGCAACCAGCGGCAGGCCCAGGCCGATGACGCCCTTCAGCACGCCGCCCAGAAAAAAGGCCACCGCAACAACAGCGACGACCAGCAGATCGATTCCCTCGAACATGGAGCCTCTTCATGGGTCGCCGGGCTGGCGGGAAGCCTTGCGGATACGATGCGCTGGCTTATACCGCCGCCCGAGGCTTCGCTAGGTTTTTGTGATGGGCCTCGGCACGAGGGTCACGGTTCCGCTTGGCGTTTGAACGATTTCCGTGAACCCGCCCGGCTGTCGGCCCAGCACATCGAGGGCGGCGCGCAGGTTGGCCAGCGACAGCGGCTTGGCGAGAAACGCGTCCGCGCCCTCGCTCGCCACCGCAGCGATCTCCCCCGCATCCCGATAGGCAGAGATTGCCAGAATGCGGGCGGTCGGGTTGCCGGCTTCGTTGCTGCGGCGCAGCCAGCGGACGAATTCCACGCCGTTTATCGGCTCCATGCGCAGGTCGGTGATGATGCAGTCCAGGTCGTGCCGTCGCACCAAATCCTGCGCCTCCGCCCCGCCCGCTGCCTCCAGCGGCGGCTCCAGGCCCAAAACCATCATCAAGGTGCGGAGCGTCGCCAGCGCGGACGGGTTGTCATCGACGATCAGGAACGACCAGTGTTCCGCTATGAAATCGGATTCTTCGGCTGGATCATGCTTTGCCACGTCTGGATGCCCCCCGGCGCTTGCGTTTGCAAGGTGCCCTAAAGCGGCACGTCAGGGTTGAACTGCGGCCGTCGTTTTTCCTTGTGCGAGTCCAGGCCTTCCTTCGCCTCGGGGCTGGTAAAGCCGAGAAACTCCAGGGCCAGCGATGCGTCGAAGCTGGGGCCGGCCATGCGGTACCAGTTGTTCAGTGCATATTTGGTAAAGCGGATGGCGCTAGGCGCCCCCTCTGCCAGCCGGGTGGCAACCTCCACCGCTTTGGCGTCCAACTCCTCATCCGGCACGGCCAGCGATACCAGGCCGATCCGCTCGGCCTCCGCGCCGCTCACTGCATCGCAGAGCAGCAGGTAGTATTTGGCCTTCGCCATGCCACAGAGCAGCGGCCAGACGATGCAGGCATGATCGCCCGCGGCGACGCCCAGGCGGGTGTGGCCGTCGATAATGCGCGCGTTTTCGGCAGCAATGGATACGTCCGACAGAATGCCCGCTACCAAACCCGCACCGACAGCCGGCCCGCGCATGGCGGAGACTATGGGCTTGGAGCAGTTGATGACATTATAGACGATGTCGCGCGCTTCCTTCCAAACCGTCACGCGGGTTTCGTAGTCGTCCATGATCTTTTCGATCATTTCGAAATCGCCGCCCGCGCTGAACGCCTTGCCGGCGCCTGTCAGGATGGCGCAGTTGACCGTATGATCGCCGTCAATCACCCGCCAGATCTCTGCCAATTCCCGGTGCATGGTGGCGTTGGCTGCGTTCAGCCGGTCCGGCCGGTTCATGGTCACGCGCAACACCCGCGGGTGCGGACGGTCGAAGGCAAGCGTTTCGAATGCGGCATAAGGGTCGGTCATGGCGGGGCGGTTTCCTTTGCATCGGGCTTTAAGGGATCATGCCCTTCCCCCATAGCGGCTGCAATCCTCCCCTGCCGCCGCAAAAGCCAGAGCCAGGCGATAATGCAGACGACCGCGCCGACCGCGACGGGAATTTGCAGGCCGAACCACTCGCTCGCGGTTCCCATCATCAGCGCGCCCAATGCTGGCCCGGCGCGGAAGCTTAGGCCGTAAATGCTGAGCACCCGGCCCAGCATTTCCGGAGCGCAGGCGTATTGGATGATGCTCTGGTTGGCGACGCCGTTGACGGTCATGAACAGCCCGGCCGCGGCCGTGGCCGCGAGGCCAACCCAGAACGAGTCCGTCGCGGCCAGCGCCAGCAGCGCCAGTGCCATCAACGTATTCGAATGCAGCGCCAGTCCGGTCAGGCGTCCGAATTTTGCCGCCTGGCTCAGCCAGATGCCGCCGATGACCGCGCCAATGCCGGTGGCAGATGTCAGCAGCGCCAGCCCTTCCGGCCCCCGGGCGAACACGGCGTCGGCGAACCCCGGCAACAGTTCTGCGAACGGGCGGGAGAAAACGGCACCGATAAACAGCAACGCCATCAGCGGGCCGAGGCCCTGATGGCGCACCACATAGGCGATGCCCTCCGCAATCTGTTCCAGGATCGGGCCGCCCTGGGTAACGCCGCCGCGTGGTATCTCGTGCCGCAGCAGATACATCACCCAGACGAACGCCAGAAAGCTGAGGCCGTTGGCAACGAACGACCAGCCGATATCGACGGCGACGATCAGCACGCCGGCACAGACCGGCCCGACGAAGCGCGCGCCGTTCCAGAGCACGGAATTGACCGCAATCGCCGCGGGCAGATCCTCCCGCTGCACCAAGCTCCGCACCAGCGACAGGCGGGACGCTTGGTTGAAGGATTGCAGGCAACCGTGCGCCAGCGTCAGCCCGAACAGTATCCAGATATCGACCCAACCGGAAAGCGTCACCCAGCCAAGCAAGAAGGCCTGCACCGCCATGAGCGATTGTGCCCAGACGATCAGCCGGAAGCGGTCCATCCGGTCCGCCGCCGCGCCGCCGAACGGCCCCAGTATGATCGAGGGCAGCAGCTCCGCCGCGGCGATGGCGCCGAGCCACGCGCCCGAATGGGTCAGATCCCAGGCGAGCCAGCCGGTCGCGACCCGCTGTACCCACGTGCCAATCAGGGAGACGAAGTTGCCTTCGGTATAGATGCGGTAGGCGTGGTTGCGGAAAACCCGGATCGCACCATAAGAGGAAAGGCTGGCCATGCGCCGCTGCCCGCCGCGGCTAGTCGGTCTTGATCCCTTGCGCGCGGACGAACGGCCCCAGGTTATCCCGCTCGGTCACGGCGACCTGGCGGGCCTTGTCCTCCGACCAGCCGTAGAAGTCTGGCTCGCCCCATTTCTCGACGTCCCGCCAGCTTTCCTTCGGCGGCGCATGCCGTGCGGCACGGCGGCGATCATAGCCGTCGATGTCGGCTTCCAAATCGCTGTCGTCGTATTTGTCCTCGTGCACGAAGCAAGAAATCGGCAGCCGCATGGAGGAAAAGCCCTCGCGTGCCGGATAGCCGACGCAAAGGCCGGCATAGGGGAAGGTATACTTGGGCAGTTCCAGCAGGTCCGCGATCCTGGCCGCATGGTTGCGCACGTTCGAAATCGGGCAGCAGCCCAGCCCCTCGCTCTCCGCCGCCAGGATGAAGGTCTGCATCGCCAGCGCGCAGTCGGTCGCGGCGTTCAGGAAGCTGTCCAGGTGGTCGTTGCCGAACGGCTTGCCCCGCATCTCGCAGATGCGGCGGATGCGGCGGTTGTCGCCGATCCAGATCATGAAAACCGGAGCCGACGCGATCCAGGGCATCGCCGGAATCATGTCGGTGATCGCCTGCTGCTTGGCTTTGTCGCGTACCCGCACGACGCCAGATTGCTGCAGGTCGGATTTGGCGCTGGCAGAAAAAGCGCAGGCGAACAGCAGGTTGAGCAGATCGTCCGGCACCGGGTCTTCCTTCCAGCGCCGGTGCGAACGCCGGTCGAGGATCTGCGCCAGCAGGCCCTCCGCCGGTCGGTCAGCGCCCAGGTCAGTCTCGATGCCATAGCGATAGGAGACGAGGTCGGCGAGGGTTTTGGTCATGACAAGGCATATTCCGGCAGAAGGGCAGGTACAGGCAGCCATCATCCCGCGCCTGCGGCGGAAGTGCAAGTTGCCGCGGCTTTATTCCTATTCCGCCGGTTGCGTCGCCAGCGGCTGCTCGGGCTTGCGTTTTGCCAGGATCAGCGAAAGGCACAGCAGGTTGATCACATTGAAGATCACGCCGACCGTGAAGGCGATCTTGTAATCCAGCGTCAGGTCGAAAATTACACCGCCGAGGGCACCGCCGCCGCCCATGCCGATATAGCCGGCCATGAAAATAATGCCGATGCGGGCCGCGGCCTGGCTGGCGGGGAACAGTTGCCGGGTCGCCAGCGCATAGCTCGGCACGATGCCGCCGAACACCAGCCCGAACAGCGCGGCTGCCAGATAAATGCCCGTCAGCGAATCGATGAACGTGAATAGCGACAGAGCCACCGCCTGCAAGGCTGCGCCAAGGAAAATGGTTTTGAGCCCGCCGATCCGGTCGGACAGCCAGCCAAATCCCAGCCGGCTGACGAATCCGCATGCCAGCAACAGCGAGAGCACTTGCGCACCCTGGTCCAGGCCATACCCCAGATCGCTGCAATAGGCGACGACATGCACCAGCGGCATGGCCATGGCGACGCAACAGCCGATGATGGCCGCACACAACAAGCCCTGCCGCAGCAACGGGTTGAGCGTGGTTTCGATCGCGTGCCGCTCTGCCGGTGCGGGCGTTCCGAATGGCACGGCAGGCGGGCGGCGGCGCAACAGGAAGGACAGCGGGAAAATCGCCGCCATCGCCAGAACGCCATACCAGAACCAAGTCTCGCGCCAGCCCACCGTTTCGATCCCGTGCCGGAACACCGGCGCCCAGACCGCGCCGGCCAGGTTCTGGCCGCCCATGACAATGGCCACGGCAATGCCCCGCCGCCGGTCGAACCAGCGGGTTGCGTTGGCGATCAGAGGCGAGAACACGGCACCATTGCCAAAAACGCCCAGGAATACAAAGCACGCAGCCAGCATCAATACCGGGTCGTCCAGCTGGCTGATCAGCATGGCGCCGAAGCCGATGGACAGTGCCGCCAGCGCCAGCGGCCCGCCGATTCCGCGTTTGTCCGTCCACAGCCCAATCATGATGCCACCAACGCCGGAACCGATGGTGAGGGCGGAATAGGCGGACGATGTCACCCAGCGCGGCCAGTCCATGTTTTCCGCCATCGGCTTGATGCCCACCACGATCAAATAGTTTGTGGCGACCGCCATGGTGATGATGGCCAGCGAGGCGGCGACGATGACCCAGCCGAACGGCTGCTCGATACTGTCTTCTTGGGTGCGCGGCATGGAAAAGACGCTCGGACTTGACGGAAACCAGCGGGCGTTTACCTTCCGCGGCATTGGCCCCGAAGGCAAGCGGCAAGCGAGGGATCATGAGGCGCCTGCACGTCACGATCGGCCGGATACGGCTGACACTCAGCCTGAAAGATACGCCCACTGCAGACGCGGTCTGGCAGGCTGCGCCGTTCGAGGCGCCGGTGAACACCTGGGGCGATGAGGTGTATTTCGCAGCGCCCGTTGCGGTGGCGCTGGAAGACGATGCGCGCGACGTGATGCAGCCGGGCGATATCGCCTACTGGCCGCCGGGGAAGGCATTGGCTATCGGTTTCGGCCCGACACCCGTCAGCCGCGGCGACGAGATCCGGCTCGCCAGCCCGTCCAACGTGTTCGCGACCTGCGAGGACGACCTGCGGCCGCTCAAGACCATAACCGACGGGTTGATTGCCCGTGTGGAGCGGGTGGAGGTGTGAGCGGCCAGCCCTGGGCTGTCAGGAAAGCCAGCGCTTGCGCCGGCGGTAGTGCTTCACGTCGCGGTAGTTCTTGCGCTCACCGTGCTCCGACATGCCCAGATAGAACTCCTTGATATCGGCATTGTCGCGCAACTGCTTGGCAGGGCCTTCCATGACGATGGAGCCGTTTTCCATGACATAACCGTAATCGGCGATGTTTAACGCCAGATTGGCGTTCTGCTCGACCAGGCCGATGGTGACGCCCTGTTCCTTGTTAAGCCGGCCGATGATGCCGAAAATTTCCTCGATAATCAGCGGGGCGAGGCCGAGCGACGGCTCATCCAGCAGGATGACCTTCGGGTTGCTCATGAGCGCCCGTCCAATCGCCAGCATCTGCTGCTCGCCGCCGGAGAGGTAGCCGCTGCGGCCGTGGCGGCGTTCGCGGATGCGGGGGAAATATTCGTAAACCATCTCCATCCGCCGCCGCATTTCTGCGGTGGATGGTTCGATATGCGCACCGGCAATCAGGTTTTCCTCTGCCGTCAGATTGACGAACACGCGGCGCCCCTCGAATACCTGCACCACACCCTTGCGCACGATATCGTGGCCGGCCATGCGGTCGATCCGTTCGCCGTCCAGTTCGATAGTGCCGTGGGTGATTTCGCCCCGTTCGGAGCGAAGCACGCCCGAAATCGCTTTCAGTGTCGTCGTCTTGCCGGCGCCGTTGGCCCCCAGAATGGTGGTGATCTTGCCCTTGGCAATGTGAATCGAGACGCCTTTCAGCACCAGGATCACATTGTTGTACATCACCTCGATATTGTTCAGCTGGAGCATGGCGCGGCCTGCATTCGTTATCGGAAAGGATCGAAGCAAGGGGGGAACCCGCATGCTGGGCAGGCAGGCTCCCCATTGGTTGCCGGGTAATTCAGCCCTTGTGCTCTTCCTCGAGCAGACGCAGCACCGTATCGCGGTAGGCCCGATACCAGTCTGTGACCGGCACGAACTTGCCACCTTGGACCTGGAAGACACGGATATAGCCTCCGCCCTCATGGTCCTTGGCTGACATTTGCAGCGGCGGCACCAAGCCGTCCAAGGTGAAATCGTTGATGTTGCGCATGGCGTCGCGTACATCCGTGCCGGTGATATCCGCCGAGCCCTTGGCCTTGATCGCGTCCTCGATGGCTTTTACATGCATGGCCGCCTGGAAAACGCCACGGTTGTAATAGACGGTGTAGGCCATCTCCGACGGCGGCTCCTTGCCTTGGGCCTTGTACATATCGCGGATTTCCTGCAGCACGGGGTAGTCGCTGCCCACGCCGGCAAACTGGATGGTGTTGTAGCCTTCGGCCACATCCCAACCGCCGGCGGCCGCAATATCGCCCTCGCTCACCGCCCAGACCAAGCCAATGACCTTGTCAATCGGATAGCCAGCCCGTTTCAGCTCTTTCAACAGCACCGCCGGGGCGCGGCCGAAGACGTGGGCGATGACGAAGTCGGCCCGGAAACGGCGGGTGATATCCAGCACCTGCGCGCCGGCTTCGATGCCCGGGGCCGGAATGCCGAAGGTGCGGAGTTCGTAACCCTCCTGCTTGGCCAGCTCTTCCATGACCGGGATACCCTCGCGGCCGGCCGGGTTGTCATAGAACACATATGCAATGCGCTTGCCTTTCAGATCGCCGTCGAACGTATCCTTGGCGAACTGCACGGCTGCCGCGGTCTGCGACCAGTAACTGGCGGCGATGGGGAACATGTACGGGTATTTTTCACCGTTCGCCGCTGCCGCCGTGCCGAAGCCGGCGGATGTGGCCGGAATCTTGTCCTCCTGCATCGTTTTGACGAGGGCGGCAACCATCGGTGTGCCGAACGGGGAGACGAGTACGGCGCCTTTCGCCTTGTACCGCTGATAGGCTTCGACCGCTGGCGGCACCTTGTATTCGATGTCGACCTCGTCTGCGATGACCGTGTTGCCCATGATGCCGCCCTTGGAGTTCACCAGGGCGATATAATCGTGATAGCCGGGGCAGAGCACCGTGCCGGTTACTGCGGTCGGGCCGGTGCGGTCGCACATCATCCCGATGACAATGTCTTTGGCCTGAGCCGTGGCGCCCGCCGCGAAGGTGGCTGTCACTGCTGCCGCCAGGCCCAGTGTGCGCAGGAAAGTCATAGACGTTTCTCCTCTCTGTTTAGTCTCCTGCCGGGAGTTGAAACGGTCCCTAGTAGGAGAATGGCCAAACCCGGAAATAGTTGCGGATGTTGAGCCAAAGCCGGTTCAACCCTTCCGGTTCCAGGATCAGGAACATCATGATCAGCCCGCCGAAAAACATCAGACGCAACTGGCCGATGATTGTTGGCAAATCGTTCGGGTCCATGAACAGTGGGCCGAAATTCTCCATCACGATGCGGATGACCATCGGCAGCAAGGTGATGAAGAAAGCGCCCAGGATCGACCCGATGACGGAGCCCAGCCCGCCGATGATGCACATGGCCAGGAAGTCGATAGACACCACGATCTGGAACTGTTCATAGGTCGCGATGCCCAGGTAGTAGGTGTAGAGCACGCCCGTCACACCAGCGAAAAAGGACGAAATCGCGAAGGCATAGAGTTTATAGCGGAACACGTTGATGCCGATGATTTCGGCAGCAATATCCTGGTCGCGGATGGCGATCAGCGCCCGGCCGACGCGGCTGCGGACCAGATTGATCGTCGCGATGATCGCCAGAACCGCGAAAAAGATCACGAAGTAGTAGAGCTCGGTCGCGCTATCCAGGTGCCAGCCGAACAGAATTGGCCGCTCCACCTCGATTGCTGCCGCGACGCCGCCGGAAATGGCCGGGGTATGGTTGATGATCCACTCGATGATAAACTGTGCCGCCAGCGTGGCAATCGCCAGATAGAGCCCCTTGACCCGCAGCGACGGAATGCCGACCAGAATACCGATCAGGGCGGCCATTGTGCCGCCGAGCGGCAGGGTGATGTAAAATGGCAGCCCAAGCTTCACCGCCAGATTGGCCGCGGTATAGGCACCGACGGACATGAACGCAGCGTGGCCGATGGAAATCTGACCAGTATAGCCGAGAAGGATGTTTAACCCGAGGGCGCCGACGACGGTGATGCCGACCAGGCTCAGGTTCGACAGGTAGTAGTCGCTGGCGAACAGGGGAACGAAAACCAGAAACAGCAAGGCAAAGCCCAGGATGGCCAGTTTCGCGATGGGCAACGGCAGAACCGCCTGATCCGCCTCGTAGCTGGTTTTGTAGTAGCCGCATTCACGGTGGAACATCGCTCTCAGATCCTCTCGATCAGGCGGCGGCCGAAAATGCCGTAGGGGCGGATCATCAGCATGATCACCATGAGTACGTAGGGGGCGAAATCCTTCATGCCGCCGCCAACAATGGGGTCGATGAATCCGGAGGTCAGGGCCTCCACTACGCCGACGATAATGCCGCCGACAACAACGCCGATGATCGAGTCGAGACCGCCAAGGATCACCACCGGAAACACCTTCAGGCCGATCAATGCCAACTGGATGTCGACGCCGATCATGTTGCCCCAGACCAGGCCGCCCAGCAGCGCGACGATGCCGGCCGTGATCCAGGCGATGGCAAAGAAGCGCTCGACATTGATGCCCATCGCCATGGAAACCTGATGGCTGTCAGCAACCGCCCGCATCGCCACGCCGGTGCGCGATTTGAGGAAGAACCAGCCGAATGCGGCCAGGAAGGCTATGCTGATACCGGCTCCTACCAACGCGATGGGCTTGAGGTACAGCGGCCCCCAGAAAATCGGGCTGTCCGGTATGGGCAGATTGATCGTTGTCGGCGCGGAACCGAATACCAGCGGGCCGAACCCGCGCAGGAAGAACGCCAGGCCGATCGTTGCCATGATGATGGCCACGATGGGCATGCCGATCATCGGCCGCAGTACGAACCGCTCCAGCCCCATGCCGAAGGCGATCATGAACGCAAACCCGATCAGCACCGAAAGCCACAAGGGCAGCCCGAACCAATCGAGACTGCCGGCGACTACAATGGCGGCGATCATCACGAACTCGCCCTGGGCGAAGTTGATTGCATCGGTGGATTTGTAGATCAGCACGAAACCGACCGCGATCAGCGAATACATCAGGCCGGTCAAAACACCTTCGGCCACCAGGGCAATCGCGAATTCCAATTCTGGATGCATGATGGTCGCTCCCTCAAGCCGCGTCTTGGATCAGCAGCCGCGCTTCCACATGACTGCGGCGGCCGTCTTCGAAGGTGACTTCGGTGCGCAATTCGACCTCCGCCATGTCATTGTAGAAGGCGTTGATCACCGGTTCGTAGCGTTCGGCGATATAGGCGCGGCGCAGCTTGCGGGTGCGCGTGACCTCCGCATCGTCCGCATCGAGATTTTTGGCCAACAGCAGGAAGCGTTTGACACGCACCGCGTCGGGCAGGGTGGTGTTGATGCGGTCGATCTCGCTGGCGATCAGGTCGCGTACCTGTTTCTTTTGGCTGAGGTCCATGTAGTTGGTGTAGGTGACGCCATTCTTTTCCGCCCAGTTGCCGACCGTGGACGGGTCAATGGCGATCATCGCGGCAACGAATGTCCGCCCGTTGCCGAACGACACCGCCTCCGAAATGTAGGGCGAGAATTTCAGTTTGTTTTCTATGAATTGCGGCGCGTAGGCCGTGCCGTCGGCCATCTTGCCGACATCCTTGGCCCGGTCGATCACCAGCAATTCGCCGGTCTTCTCGTCGATGACACCGGCGTCGCCGGTCTTGAAATAGCCGTCGTCGGTGAACGCCGCTGCCGTCGCATCCTCGCGCTTGTAATAGCCTTTGAAGATGCCCTCGGACTTGACCAGAATTTCGCTGTTGTCGCCGATCTTCACGTCGATGCCGGGGCAGGGCGGGCCGGAAGTGTCGGGATTGGCATGCCCGTCCAACTGGTGGCTGACCAGGCCAGAGGCTTCGGTCATGCCGTAGAGTTGTTTCAGGTTGACACCGAACGCGCGGTAGAAGCGAAACGTGTCCGGCCCCAGCGGCGCACCGCCGGTCACGCACCACCGCGCGCGGCGCAGGCCGATCTGGTCCCGAACCGGCCCATAGACCAGGACTTCGCCAAGCGCCCGCATGATGGCATTGCCCAGCCCGGCCGAGCGCCCCTCTGCCTTGGCCATCTCGCCTTTGACCGCCGCCGCGCGGAAGGTTTCATAGACCCAGCGCTTCAGCCCGCCGGTATCGTTCGCCTTGACCTGCAATAGCGAAAGGATCGTTTCCCAGCCGCGCGGGGAGGCCAGGAAGCCGGTCGGCCCCAGTTCACGCAGGTCGCGCTCCAGCGTCTCCGGCCCCTCCGGGCAGTTGGTCGAGCAGCCGGCGGTCAGTGAGACCGTCATGTTGTAGAGGCTTTCGCCGACCCAGGCCATCGGCAGGTAGGACAGGAAATCGTCGCTTTCGCGAACATCCTCCACCGCGCAGAAGGTTCTGGCGGTCTCTACCAGGTTGCGATGCGACAGCATCACACCCTTGGGTTGGCCGGTGGTGCCGGATGTGTAGCTCATGATCGCCACCTGATCCGGGTCGATTGCATCGACCGCGCGCTCGAACGCGCCGGCGTCGCCATTGGTGCGGCCTTCCGCCTGCACATTGGCGAACGATTTGATTATCGGGTCGCTGTAATGCGCCATGCCACGGTCGTCGTCGAACACGATCCAGCGCAGCGTCGGGATGCGGTCGCGGATCGACAGAACCTTGTCGACCTGCTCCTGATCTTCGGCCACGACGATCCGGGTGTCAGCATCCGCCAGCACGAAAACCAGCTCCTCGGCAATCGAGTCCTGATAGACCGGTACCGCCGCGCCGCCCATCGCCTGTGCCGCGATCTGCGCCCAGTAGAGGCGCGGGCGGTTGTCGCCGATCACGACCAGCTTGTCGTCCCTGCCGAAGCCCAGCCCGGCGATGCCCAACGCGAAATCACGGACCTCCCCGGCATAATCGGCCCAGCTGTAGGTGCGCCAGATTCCCAGGTCCTTTTCGCGGATCGCCGGCTTTTCCGGCCGCAGCTGCGCATTGCGCAGTACCAGCCCCGGCAGTGTGTCCTCGCGCGCAGCCATGCCCCAACCGCCTCCTAATGCCCGGCGCCAAGATAGGCTTCGATCACCCGCGGGTTTGCGCGAACCGCGTCGGGCGTGCCGTCGGCGATTTTTTCGCCCTGGTCCAGCACTGCGATATGGTCCGAGATATCCATCACCACGCCCATATCGTGCTCGATCAGCACAATGGTGGTGCCGCGCTGCTCTGCGATGTCGAGGACATAGCGCACCATGTCCTCCTTCTCCTCCTGATTCATGCCGGCCATCGGCTCGTCCAGCAGCAGCAGTTCCGGCTCTGCCGCCAAAGCGCGGCCCAATTCCACCCGCTTTTGCAGGCCATAGGCCAGTTCGCCGGTCGGTGCCTTGCGCAGGTCGTTCAGGCGGAGAAAGTCGATCAGTTCCTCTACCTTTTCGCGGTGCGCCACCTCTTCCCGCTGTGCAGCGCCCCAATAAACAAAGGACGACAGAACGCTGGATTTCATGAGCACATGGCGGCCCAGCATCATGTTCTGCAACACCGTCATCCCGCGGAACAAGGCAATGTTCTGGAAGGTGCGGGCGATGCCCTGTTGGGCGATCTCGTTCGGCTTCATGCCGGAAATTTTCCGGCCTTCGAAGTTAATTTCGCCGGAATCGGGAACATAGAAGCCGCTGATCATGTTCAGCAAAGATGTCTTTCCGGCACCATTTGGGCCGATGATCGCAAATATTTTTCCGCGCGGAACTTCTATGCTGACATCATTGTTTGCGCGGACACCGCCAAAAAATTTTGACACGCCGCACACGCTCAGAATCGAGCCATGCCCATTGAGCCCTGTCACCACTCGCGTTGTCCTCCAGACACAAAAGGGTTTTTACCCTTGTTGATTAGGAGAGACTTTATGGGGATTCCGAAATCTTGCAATCATGAAAATATTCGGGCGCGGGCATTTGGGTCGTCTTTTTGAGGTCGCGCAGTCGGCGCTGCCCGCAAACTGGTGGAAACCGCGGCTTTTCCGCTCATTCAGGGCAGGTTTACGTCGTGCAGTGGGCGGCTCCAGCCGGCGGCGCGGGCGACGCAGCGGTCCACGTCCTCCTCCAGCATTAGGCGCTGGCTGACCAGTTCGCGGGCGGCGCGACCGATGGCTGCTGCGTAGCCGGCCGGGCTGCCGTGCCGGGCAAGGATCGAGAGCCGCGGGTCGCCGGTGGCGGCACGCACCTGCTCGTCCTCCGGCAGGGGAATGTAGCCGCCGGAGAATTCGTGCATAGCGCCCTCGCCGAAGCCGCGGGCGCGGATGTTCCAGCCCATGTACGTGCCGAGCGGGGCCTGCACCATCGGGCAGCGCACGCCGGCGATGTCGTTGCCGTCGGCATCCACGGCCGGCACCAGCACCGTGTAGCCGCGTTCGTCATGCACGATGGGCGGCTCCTGGCCGAGCACGCCGTTGGCTTCGTCCGGCCCGAAATCCATGTGTGGCAGCTGGTTCGGCTCGCGTGGCACGGTCGCGCCGGGAATGGCGGGGAACTGCGTGCGCCACTCCTCCATCGCGACCAGCGTGCCGTCGGCGCGCTTCGGGTGGCGGGAGGGCGGCGGTGCCTCATCGTTGGTTGCCCATTTGTCGAGCGCGTCCAGGTGGGCGCGGAACAGCATGCTGGTCTGGGCGACGTTCAAATAGTGGTCGGTGACAGCCTTGCGTGGTCGCTCCTGCCGCGGGTCGGCGGTGTGCTGGGTCGAGGACCAGTGATAGATGCGCACGCCCGCCGGCTCTGGCAGATCATTACCTTGCGTATCCGTGTGCACCAGCGAGCCGCGGCGCTGCCAGTATTCGGTTCCGGTTTGGGTGTGGATCACCAGCGGGTCGGTGTCCGGCCGTTTCAGGATGGCGTCGGTCCTGCCGGTGTTGTGATCGGTGCATTCGGCGTAGGCGAACGGGAAGCGGTCGGCCGGGTTGTAATGGTCCTCGTGCTGCTGGCCGCCGGCGACGACGGCATTGGCGAAGCGCTGGTTCAGCCACTTGCCGCCCGCGCCCGCCACATGCGGCATCAACCCGTCGAAGACGCGGCGGTTTTCGTGGTCGGCGTTGAAGCCCCGGCAGATGAAGTCGCGGATGCAGCGCCCGGTCTGGGAGCGGCCATAGCCATAGGCCTTCTCGATGGTTCCCTGCGGCCCAAGCGGATTCTCCTGGCCATCCGCATCGCGGGCGCCGTGTTTCAGGAAGCTCACCATATCGCGCACCGCCACATGGCCGAGGCCCATGACCAGCGGGTCGCGGCCCTCGTAGACCAGTTCGTAAATCCAGCCGGGCTCGAAGCCCTCCGGCAGGTAGATGTGCGTATCGCTCGAAACCAAGCCGCGGTCCTCGCCCAACCCGTCCAGGCCGCCGGCATTCTCCATGCGCGCGAACATCCAGCGGTCTGCCGGCACCGGTTGGCGCTCGTCGGTGGCATAGCGGCGGCGAGTCAGTTGCGCCTTGTCCGTGTCCAGAGAGACCGTTGGGTGCGAGCGGGTCGAACCGCGGCCGGAGAGTGTGAAGCCGGTGACGCCCGGTGTGCTCGCGATGAACTCCGTCCGCACCATGCCGGTGACGGGCGAGCCGTCCGGTTGGCGCGCCACCGGCAGGTCCAGCAGCATGCGGCCGTCGCCGGGCAGCAGGTCGCCCTGCCAGGAGCCGAACACGACCGTATAGCCCCGCCGCATCAGGAAGCCGTTGCCGGCATGGGCCGGGCTGATCGGGTCGTTCGAATGCAGGGCGTCGTTGAAATACTGCAGCATCCGCTTGTTGCCGCGGTTGCCCCAGTCGAAAAACACCCGCCGGTTGCCGAGGCGCATGTCCGTCGGCTTCAGGATGCAGACGTCCTGGGCGAAATGAACCAGCCCATCCGCTCCCTGCTCCGCCAGCGCAATATCCGTGACGCCGGCCTGGGCCGCGGCGGTGGGGTCGACCTTGTGGTGCACCCGCCCGGTCAGGCGCTCATAGGGGCCGACATAGCCGAAGGCCTCGCCGTCGGCGAACGGACGGCGGTCGGTGATGCGGATGGCGAGCTGGTTGGTCATGGTCGGGCGGGCTCCTATGGTTTGGGAGCTATGGCAGGCCAGGATTGCGGCCGCGTCAAGCGGGAGTTCCGCCTGGAAAGAGACCCCGGATAGCGCTGACGCGTTTCCGGGGATCATGGAAGTTTGGGAATGCCTGCGTTCCCCGGAAAGCCGAAGGCTTATCCGGGGTCGCTCGCCGCGTTCACATCTGCGGCAGCCGCCCACACCACCTCATCCGCCCTAACGCGGATCGGCTTCGCCGCCTTTTTCTAGGTTTTCCCGAATTTTTCCAATTTCTTCGGCGATAAGATGCGTCCCTTTTCTGCTCTCACCGCCTTGAAATCCATCGTACGGACTAAAGGTGTATGACAGTGGTTCTTGAGCTCTTGCGCCGGGTAGCGAGGCCCAAATTATCGTTGCTGTGAAAATTTTGTCATGAACGTCTGGTTCCCCTGACAGCCTTTAACGTAAGGGCGATTCCTGGCGGCAACAAAGACACGTGGCGTATAAGTTTTTCGTCTGTGGCCGGATTGCCGTTAGGCTCCGGCAGCGATGGGGAAAGTTCGAGCTTAACGTCAAAAGCGGTTGCATTGCCGCTGTTTCGTAGCGTCAAATTTAATGTAGTTGCATCCACTTCGGTAGAATCGAGGCTGCAAACCACGAAAGGCTGCGAGGTCATCTTTGCAAGAACAGAAGTTTTTTTGGCTAAAACTCTTGTAATACAGCAAAGAACGATGGTCGCGAATGCGGTGACGCCTGCCGCAGCGACTTGTGCAACCGTGAGCGCGTTGGCGGGCTTTGAAACCCACATGAACCAGTCATCGATCATTTATTTTAACATCCCCGAAGTGGAAAGCTATGCGAGGTATGCACCTGGACACCTCCGGAAACCCTGGCGTTTGGCCGAATTTTGTGAATCGTTAGGGTCATCGGATCAAGGAGTGTCGCGATGGCTCAGCAACCTGGCTTT